>NZ_JBIYEB010000037.1:0-90336 GCF_044909315.1 Caballeronia udeis | reverse complement strand
ACTCGTTTGGTGCGTTTCGCTACGGTCATCGTTGCTCCTAGATGCTGGCAGTCTCCTGCCAAATGACCGTTTACACAAAACTAATTACACCCTCTGACGCCACGCACAGTGGCTAATAGTGATGAAGAGAAAATCCGACTCATGCAGACCGCTAACGCCGAAAGCAGCAACCCGGCACTGACTCCGACCACCAACCCCGGAACCTGGCACCCCGGGCCCACCCCCGACCACCAACCCCGGAACCGACCAACCCCCGCCCCCGAACAACCCCAAGTGCGAACGGCCGCTCCCCTGCCGTTTTATAATACCTGTCCCACCGGAAAACTCCCCCATGCCCGATCTGCTCGCCAATCTCAACCCTGAACAACTAGCCGCCGTTACGCTGCCGAACGAGCCGGCGCTTATCCTCGCGGGTGCGGGCAGCGGCAAGACGCGCGTACTCATCACACGTATCGCGTGGCTGATCCAACAGGGACTCGCGTCGCCCACGACCATTCTCGCCGTCACCTTCACGAACAAGGCAGCCAAGGAAATGATGGCGCGCCTGACCGCGATGATGCCTATTGACACCCGCGGCATGTGGATCGGTACGTTCCACGGCCTGTGCAACCGCATGCTGCGCGCGCATTTCCGCGACGCGGGCCTGCCGCAGACGTTCCAGATCCTCGACACATCTGACCAGTTGTCAGCCATCAAACGGCTGATGAAGGGCCTGAATATCGACGACGAGAAATATCCGGCTAAAAATCTCCAGTACTTCATCAACAACGCGAAGGAACAAGGGCTGCGCCCGAAAGACGTCGACGCGACCGATTCCTTCAACATGAAGTTCGTCGAGTTGTACGCGGCCTATGAGCAGCAATGCCAGCGCGAGGGTGTCGTCGATTTTCCCGAGCTGCTGCTGCGCTGCTACGAATTGCTCGCGCACAATCCACCGCTGCGCGCGCATTATCAGGCGCGCTTTCGCAACATCCTCGTCGACGAGTTCCAGGACACGAACAAGCTGCAGTACGCGTGGCTGAAGATGCTGGCGGGCGAGCACAACGCGATCTTCGCGGTCGGCGACGACGATCAGTCCATCTACGCCTTTCGCGGCGCGAACGTGGGCAACATGCACGACTTCGAGCGCGAGTACCACGTGCGCAACATGATCAAGCTCGAGCAGAACTATCGTTCGCACGGTCATATTCTCGATACCGCCAACTTCCTGATTGCCAAGAACTCGCGGCGGCTCGGCAAGAATCTCCGGACCGACGCCGGCCACGGCGAACCCGTGCGCGTCTATGAAGCCGCGACCGATACGCAGGAGGCGGGATGGATTGTCGAGGAGATCAAGACGATGATCCATGCGGGCGCCGCGCGCGGCGAGATCGCCATCCTGTACAGAAGCAACGCGCAGTCGCGAACCATCGAACACACGCTGGTGAACGCGGGCATTGCGTATCGCGTGTATGGCGGCTTGCGGTTCTTCGAACGCCAGGAAGTGAAGCACGCGCTGGCGTATCTGCGCCTGATCGACAACCCGAACGACGACACCGCATTTGCCCGCGTCGTGAATTTTCCGACGCGCGGGATAGGGGCAAGGTCGATCGAGCAACTGGCCGACGCCGCCCGCCTGTACAACTGCTCGATGGCCGCTGCCGTTCCCTATGTGACGGGCAAGGCGGGTTCGAGCATTGGCGCGTTTGCGCAACTGATCGCCAGGATGCGCGCTGAAACCCAGCACATGAGCCTGCCGGAAACCGTGGAATACGTGGTTCGCGCAAGCGGTCTCGCCACGCATTACGAGAACGAGCGCGAAGGTCAGGACCGGCTGGAGAACTTGCAGGAAGTGGTGAACGCCGCAGCGGCGTTCGTGCAGGAGGAGGGCTACGGGCTCGATACCCCCGCGCGTTCCATCCCACTTCGCCCGGGCGCGACGAACGCGCCGGAAATCGGCTTGGCGACCGACGATCCATCCGTCGACGTGCTCGACCGGCCAAGCCTCGCCGACCCCGCGCAAAATCCCGACACCATGACGCCGCTGGCCGGGTTCCTGTCTCACGCATCGCTTGAAGCAGGAGACAACCAGGCGCAAGCCGGTCAGGACGCGGTGCAACTGATGACGGTGCATGCGGCCAAGGGCCTTGAATTCATGGCGGTGTTCATCACGGGCCTGGAGGAAGGCCTGTTCCCGCACGAGAACAGCGCGCAGGAAAGCGATGGGCTCGAAGAGGAGCGGCGGCTGGCCTACGTGGCGATCACGCGGGCGAAGGAGCGGCTGTATCTTTCGTTCGCGCAGAGCCGGATGTTGCATGGCCAGACGCGCTACAACATTCGCTCCCGTTTCTTCGATGAACTCCCCGAAGGCTCGCTCAAGTGGCTCACGCCGAAGGTGGAGGCGGGCGCACGCTGGGGCGGCCGGTCGGATAACGCCGGCTGGGGCCGCGACTGGTTTGCCCGGCCCGACAAGGAACGCGCCGCGTACGCCGATCCCGATGCCGGCAAGCCACTGCCGGCGTTCGCCAACAATCAGCGCGCCGCCGACACCGGTTTCAAAGTCGGTCAGCCCGTATTTCACAACAAGTTTGGCGAAGGTACGGTAATTGGACTCGAAGGGGCGGGCGCGGATGCCCGCGCACAAGTTCGTTTCAAACGCCACGGCGAGAAGTGGCTGGCGCTGGCGGTGGCCAAGTTGCAGGCGGTGGAATGAACGCGGGCGTGAAGCGTCTCGGCATCATGGCCGCGTTGCCGCAGGAACTGGGCGATCTGATCGAATCGATGCACGCGGGCGGTGAGGTGCGCACCGAAACCATCGGCCGGCGTGAGTACCACGTCGGCATCGCGCACGGGGTGCCGTGCGTGGTGACGCTGGCCCGTGTCGGGAAGGTGGCTGCTGCTGCAACGGCGAGCGCGTTGATCCATCTGTTCGGTGTTGACGCCATCGTGTTCACAGGCGTGGCCGGCGGTGTTCGCCCGGATGTGCGTGTAGGCGATATCGTGATCGGTGAAACGCTGATGCAGCACGATCTCGACGCATCGCCGTTGTTTCCGCGCTTTGAAGTGCCGTTGTTGAACATCGCGCGTTTCCAAGGCGACACCACGTTGAATGCCGCGCTGGCGGATGCATGCAGCGCCTTTCTCGCCGATGAACATGCTGCGTTGGAAACGCGTTTCGGCGTGCATCCGCCGCAATTGCATCGCGGATTGATCGTGAGCGGTGACCGGTTTGTATCGAGTCATGACGAGGTCAATGCGCTGCGTGCAGCGTTGCCCGATGCGCTGGCGGTCGAGATGGAAGGCGCTGCGCTCGCGCAAGTGTGTTTCGAGCACGGTGTCCGGTGCGCGATCGTGCGCACGGTGTCGGATACCGCCGACGCCGATGCGCACGAATCCTTCCTCGAGTTCCTGCATGCGCTGGGCGGCACCTATTCGTCGGGCATCCTGCGGCGGTTTTTAGCTGCGTGGGCTTCTTCCGGCAACGACCCCCTGCCTTCCTGAACGCGTGACCGTTCGCCTCTGAGCACGGCGCGTCCTTACGCGTCTTGCTGCCGCAGCGGGGCAGACGAGCCCCATCCATCTTCTCCCTGCCACCGCCTTCAGCGCCGTGGCCCATCCCGTTATTCCCTTCGTTTTTCCCCTGACTTGCTCCCCAAAATTCTCTCTTGTAAGTGAGAATGATTCGCAATTACAATGCTCGGGACGACAGGAGGTCCACATGACCGAAACGACGCCCGACTCCAGCCGGGCACAGCGCGCAATCTCCGCGAATGCCGCACGGGTGATCGAGACGACGCGCCAGGCATGGCTCGCCGCAGCCGCGCAGCCCGTTAGCAATATCGCCACGCAGCCCCGGCCACCCCGGTTTTCACGTCGTCCGATAGTCGCAAATCTTGCGTTAGCCATGAATTTCTGGAGTACGAGACCGCTGTGATTGCCATCCAATCTTCCTTGGCGAAGTCCGTCAGCCCGTCGGTTGTCGTTATCGATGCGTCCGATGTACCCGATCAACGCATGCACGACGCCAGCCGTTTTCCGCTCGTGCGCTTGCGCCGGCGTGCAGTGCAGCCGGGCTATGCGTTCGGCTGGGGCGCCGAGATGCAGCGGTTGTTATCGCTGAAGACGCCGTTTGTCATTGTGTCCGACCATGACGCCGACGAAACCGCCGACGACACGCGCCTTCGCAACGCCTGGCTGAGGTCGCACCGGGAAACGCTTGCCCTCTTTTGCCGCGGGTTTATTGTGATCGAGCCGAGAATAGAAGCACGGGCGTCGACGCGCGAAGCCGTGCGTGCCGCAATGCACGGCAGCGGTGTGCGTCTGGTCGTCGTGTCCAGTATGCGGGTGGCAGGCGAACTTGCGCCCGTGCTGCTCAAGCATTCCGCCGGCGATCTCGAGAAACCCCGGCCGACGGGCAAGCCGCGTTTGCAAATGCCGTAACGGCGTATTGCGCCTGTCGCGGCGTGGTTTGAAACGATGTCCGGAGCCGGTTGTGCACTCGTCGACTCAGGGCCGTCCCTCTCTAGCAGCGCCCCACGGCCTGAACTATGCTCAGGAGCAATTCGCCCGCGCCCGAGCGTGATTCAGGCGTGGCGTTCCGCTACCAGACAGGGGTTCGAATGCCGACTTATCGTGAAGCTCATCGCCGTTCCATCGAAGATCCGGAATCGTTCTGGGGCGAACAGGCGAAGCGCATCCATTGGGAAACGCCGTTCGGGCAGGTGCTCGATCGCAGCAATCCACCGTTTGCCCGCTGGTTCGTCGGCGGCAAGACCAACCTCTGCTACAACGCCGTCGACCGGCATCTCGCAGCGCGTGCCCAGCAGAACGCGCTCGTGTATGTATCGACGGAAACGGGTATCGAGCGGCGCTACACCTATGCCGAGCTGCATGCCGAAGTGAACCGCATGGCTGCCGTGATGCGCTCGCTCGGCGTGGCGCAGGGCGAGCGCGTGCTGATCTATCTGCCGATGATCCCCGAAGCCCTGTTCGCGATGCTCGCCTGTGCGCGGCTCGGCGCGATCCATTCGGTCGTGTTCGGTGGCTTCGCGGCGCCGAGCCTGGCAGCGCGTATTGATGACGCCACGCCCGTGCTGATCGTCACCGCCGACGCCGGTGCGCGTGCGGGCAAGGTGATCGATTACACGCCGCTCGTGGACGAGGCGCTGGCGCGCGCCACGCACAAGGTGGCAAAGGTGTTGCTGATCGACCGCCAGCTTGCGCCGGAAAGGTTGCAGGCGCCGTATCTGGTTTCCTACGAGCCGTTGCGTGAACAGTTCTTCGATGCCCGCATTCCTTGCGTCTGGCTCGAATCGAATGAACCGTCGTACGTGCTTTATACGTCGGGGACGACCGGCAAGCCGAAGGGCGTGCAGCGCGACGTGGGGGGATACGCGGTCGCGCTGGCGGCATCGATGGAACACATCTTCCAGGGCAATCCCGGCGACACCATGTGGACCGCGTCGGACGTGGGCTGGGTGGTCGGGCACAGCTACATCATCTACGCACCGCTGATTGCCGGCCTGACGACGGTCATGTACGAAGGCACGCCGATCCGCCCCGATGGCGGCATCTGGTGGCGGATCATCGAGCAGCACAAGATCAACCTGATGTTCACCGCGCCAACCGCGTTACGCGTGCTCAAGAAGCAGGACCCGAAGCTGATGGAGCAGGCGAATCTATCGAGTTTGCGCACGCTGTTCCTGGCCGGCGAACCGCTGGATGAACCGACGGCGCAGTGGATTCAGGGCGCATTGAAAAAGCCCGTCGTCGATAACTACTGGCAGACCGAAACCGGCTGGCCGATGATCGCGATTCCGCGGGGGATTGAAGCGTTGCCGCCGAAGCTTGGCTCGCCCGGCATGCCTTCGATGGGTTTCGCGTTGACCGTACGCAACGAGGAGACTGGCGAGATCTGTGCGCCGGGCGAGAAGGGCGTGATCGCGCTCGACTATCCGTTGCCGCCGGGCTGCATGCAGACGGTGTGGGGCGACGATTCACGTTTCATCAAGACCTACTGGCAGAGTATTCCGGGGCGGCAGTTGTATTCGACCTTCGACTGGGGCGTGACCGATGAAGAGGGTTACGTCTCCATCCTGGGACGTACCGACGACGTGATCAACGTCGCAGGACATAGGCTCGGGACGCGTGAAATCGAGGAGGCGTTAAGCAGCCATCGGGCCGTGGCCGAAGTGGCGGTGGTAGGCGTGGCCGATTCGGTGAAAGGACAAGTTGCGCTGGCCTTCGTCGTGTTACGCGATGCCCAGGCGTTGGACGCAGCCGGCGCGCGTGAGGCGCTTGAAGCCGAACTTTCTCGCAGCGTGGATGCGCATTTGGGAGCGATCGCTCGTCCCGCCCGAGTCCATTTTCTGGCGATGTTGCCGAAGACCCGGTCGGGCAAGTTGTTGCGGCGGGCGATTGCTGCGTTGGCCGAAGGGCGTGATCCCGGCGATCTGCCTATGATCGAGGATGCCGGGGCGCTGGTGCAGGTGAAGGAAGCTTTGGCGCGGTAGTCGCTTCTTCTGCTTACTTCACCAGAGCGCGCGACTCACGCTCCGCTCGGGGCGTGAGTCGCTGCGCTTCTTTCGTGAGATTGACTTGCATGGTTGTCTCGGCAATGTCGTGAACCGCTTGCTCAAGCTGGTACGTGCCCTTCGCCTTAAGCCAGTCCATGACCTCCGCCAGATGCCAGATGGCGGTGCTGCCTTCGTGCACCGGCGATGGAAATGTATCCGGGTTCGTGAGCATTAACTTGCGCATGTTCTGACGCGTTACGCCGATTGCGTCGGCGACGTCGGTCAGGCCGACAAAATCCGGTGACGCTTCCACGAGTGCCGCTGACGGAATGGCTGACTTGACGTCTTTCAAGGCGCTCATTAATGCCGCGTGCGCGCTGTCCGCTTCCCGCGTAAATGCCAGCGCAACCCGGCCCGGCTGACCCACGCCGATCAACGCTTCGTGATCGAAGTCGCTGTCCGATAACCGGTACTTCAATGTGAACGTGTATTCCATGGTGTTGCCTTGATTGAGACCGTTGATTGTCCGGAAACCTTGTTTGCCTGAAACATGCAGTTGTTGATCACGCGCTTGATGGCCCGCGCATGATTCACCGCATTCTTCGGCGTACTCCACACACTGGTAATACAAAATTCGCGCAGCGGCACTCGGCCGCGTTGTATGGGCAATAGATCCGCCCCCACGCGTGACTTCCTCCTTGTTCGACGCGCCAGCCATGCGTTTCCGCGTGCCGCAATGCTTCTTCAATTTCCTTCTTCTGATGCTGTGATCGAGTCATCGTTAGCCCCATAGTAGAGGCGCCTCACAAGGTTGTCACTTGACAACCTTGTGAGGCGCCTGGAACGTCGAAACAAAAACTCGTTTTAGAGTTGTGCGTTCGTCGGTCGTTTGTGTCCTGCTCACATGACCGTGATCGTCACGCTTTTGCCGTTACCGTTTTTTCCTTGGCATCCCGTGTGTTGGGCAACAGGATCGTCAGGACTCCGATCAGCGGCAGGAACGAACAAACCTTATAGACATAGTCGATGCTCGTCGCGTCAGCCAGATGGCCGAGGACTGCTGCGCCAATGCCGCCCATGCCGAACGCAAACCCAAAGAAAAGTCCTGCCACCATGCCGACCTTGCCGGGAATCAGCTCGGTGGCATAAACCAGGATGGCCGAGAACGCCGACGCCAGGATCAGCCCGATCACCACTGACAGCACGCCAGTCCAGAACAGGTTCGCATACGGCAGCATCAGGGTGAATGGCGCAACGCCCAGGATGGATACCCAGATCACGACCTTGCGGCCGATCCTGTCGCCCACGGGACCGCCCACGATCGTGCCCACCGCCACTGCCGCGAGGAACCAGAACAAATGCACCTGCGCGGTTTCCACCGCCAGATGAAACTTGCTGATCAGGTAAAACGTGAAGTAACTGCTGATGCTCGCCAGATAGAAGTACTTCGAAAATACGAGCAGCATCAGGACGGTCATCGCGATCATGACTTTACTGCGCGGCAATGCCGACACCGCGACCGATGCACGCGCCTTCTTCACTGCCGGGTGGCGCTGGTACCAGCGGCCAATGTTTGCCAGCACGAAGATGGCGAGCAGCGCGGCAGCCGAGAACCACGCAATGCTGCGTTGTCCATGCGGCATCACGACCAGCGCTGCCAGCAAGGGCCCGAGGGAGCTGCCCGCATTGCCGCCGACCTGGAACACCGACTGCGCAAGACCGTGACGTCCGCCCGATGCCATGCGCGCCACCCGCGAGGATTCAGGATGAAATATCGACGATCCGCATCCAACCAGCGCTGCGGCGATCAGCAATACCGGGAAGCTCCCGGCCATCGACATCAGCAGCAAGCCGCACAACGTAAAGCCCATGCCGACCGGCAGTGAATACGGCTTCGGGTGTTTGTCGGTATACAAGCCGACCAGCGGCTGCAGCAGTGACGCCGTGATCTGGTAGGTCAGCGTGATCAAGCCAATCTGCCCGAACGACAGCGAAAACTCGCTTTTGAACATGGGGTAGATGGCGAGGATCAGCGACTGGATCATGTCGTTGAGCAAATGCGCAAAACTGATCGCGCCCAGTACGGAGAACGCCGTGCGCGGAACGACAGGGCTCAGGGCGGGTGCGGCGCCGAGCGCGCTTTTATCGATACTTGTCTGCATGGTGGTGGCTGGAAGTAGTGTCTCGTCGTGTTTCGTTATATGTCAGAAGCGCTCCGGACGCGCCGTTTGCTGACAATTTTAATGTGTCCTCTATGCATTGTCCGGCCAAAGTTTGTCGCGAAGCGGACAAGAGCTTGCCCATGCCTGGCGCGTGCACGCCCGCTTTTGGTGAAGCCGCTGCAACTTTGTAACATGTGAAGAAAACACCTATAAAGAACCGCCGTTTCCCGCCGTAGACCATTGATGTAGCCGTGTGTCCGGCCCAAGAAGCAGGTCTCGCGGCGCCAATCAAAATTGGGGAATTCAATAGATGAAACCGTTTTCGCTACGGGGTAATCCCGGCGCTGGATTTATTCCCGGAGGCGGTGCCAAGGCCGCTGCCCGGGCGGTGGCCAAGATCGCCGGCACAGGCGGCCGTTCGTTGTCAGTCAAGGCTTCGCTGCGGCTGGCGTTCGCGTTTTTGCTGGTGGGCGCGCTCGCGATCGGTGTGATCGCGCTGACGCAGATCAGCCGTCTCAACGGTTCAACGGAATCCATCTATCGTGAAGGGTATGTCGCCAGCCGTGCTGTTGAAGAACTGCGCAGCGCCGTGCTGCGCGGGAGCCGCTCGCAAAAGATGCTGCTGACGGCGACGACCGCCAAGGAGCGCGATGAACTCGGCGCTGACATCGAGCATGCGCTCGCGGATATCGGCAGTGCGCAACGTAACCTGCAAAACTACGTGGACCCGACCGGCGACCAGAAGCGCCTGGCGACGGCCGTTGGCGCGTGGAGCACCGACCTGCGCACTTTCGTCAAGCTGGTGAAGGAACAACCGCTCGATCTGTCGCAGATGAACTGGCAGGTCGGGATGCAGGACGTCTCGCTGCTGGTGGCAACGGGCAAGCTGGAAAAGCTCGTGAACGCACTCATTGAACAGCGCGGCGCGGCGGCCAAGGCGACTATCGAATCGGCGGCCACCATTTATCACGAGTCGTTCGTGATGGTGGCGCTGCTGACGCTCGTGCTGATCGTGCTGGCGTTCGTGGTGAGCGAATGGGTCGTGCGGCGCCTCGCAAAACAGCTCGGCGGCGAGCCGGTCTACGCCATGGAAATCGCCCGCCGGATCGCGGTGGGCGACTTGTCGAACCGCATCGCGATCTCCAAACGCGATAACGCCAGCATGCTCTACGCACTCTCAGGCATGCAAAAGGATTTGTCGACGACGGTCGGGGAAATTGCGGCCAGCGCGGAAGCAATCGCGTCGGCGTCCAGCGAAATCTCGCAGGGCAACGTGGACTTGTCGCAGCGCACGGAGCAACAGGCCGTCGCGCTGGAAAAGACGGCATCGAGCATGGAGGAGTTGACGTCCACGGTGCGCCAGAACGCGGAGAACGCGAAGCAGGCGAGTTCGCTCGCCTACAACGCATCGGAGATTGCGGAGAAGGGCGGCGTGGTGGTCGGCCGCGTGGTCTCGACCATGGAGCAGATCAATGCGAGCGCGAAGAGCATTGGCGACATCATCGGGGTGATCGAGGGCATTGCGTTCCAGACGAATATTCTCGCGCTCAATGCAGCCGTCGAAGCGGCGCGGGCGGGCGAAGAGGGGCGTGGGTTCGCGGTCGTCGCGGGGGAAGTGCGCAACCTCGCGCAGCGTTCGTCGGCAGCGGCGAAAGAGATCAAGGGTTTGATCCACACGTCGGTGGCGCGTGTGTCCGATGGTTCGACTTTCGCGCACGAAGCCGGTGCGACCATGGCCGAGGTCGTGAAGGCGGTCAAGCGCGTGACTGACATCATGGGCGAGATCTCGGCGGCGTCGGCGGAGCAGAGCAGCGGAATCGAGGAAATCAATCTCGCCGTGACGCAAATGGACGCGGGCACGCAGCAGAATGCGGCACTGGTCGAGCAGGCCGCCGCTGCTGCGCAGTCGTTGGACGATCAGGCACATGCATTGAAACAACTGGTCGGGAAGTTTCAACTCGCGTGATGTAACGCTGTGTGCACGCTGATCGACGAATGCAGGCTTGCCCAACCGCGAGCCTTTGTTCTAGAATTCGCGATGGGCGCGGCAGGGCGCCCGGTCTCGCGAAAGTGAAAACACCTGTCACGCGTTATCGCTTCATCTGGATAAACCGCAACGTTGAACCTTTAGCCGCAGCGAGAACGGCGCAACAAGGAGAAACGTCATGTGGTCAACATCCTGTCCCCGCACTGCCAATTCCGATCTCACCAACACCGAATTTCTTCGACGCCACGCGCGCCGGCTGCTTCGTCGCGCTCACGCGGACAGCACAAGCACGGCGATGCCTGTCGTGCGCCGCTTGCTCGCTGCGGGCGTAACCCGCGCCGAGACGCTCGCACAGCTTCACGAAACCCGCGCTGACGTTCAGCTCAAGCACATATTGAACATGCTGGCGGTCGAGCTGGGTCATTTCGGCTGGGACGCCTGCAAGCCGGTGCTCGATACGCGTGAGTCCGCCGTCATCGATCGATACCGCTTCGATTTGGGCGCTTTTGGCGACCATGAGAAGGTGTGGTTTGCCGGTGCCGACATTGCGCGTGAATGGCAGCGCGAGCACGGGGGGTACATCGTGGAGTACGGCGACCAGGCGGTGGCGATACTCTGGCGCGAGTAACAACGAAGTTGAGGACGAGGGTGAGGACGAGCGACTTACCCTCGCGCTGCCGGTGCGTGCTGATGAAGCGGCGCGGATGAAGCAGCGCGAGGCTGAAGTTCAAAAGCGTTAAAGCAACTCCATTTCCTTCCAGTCCGCGTTGGAGAAGAACCGGCTCAATTCACGCATCAACTCATTCATCGCGGCCATTTCCGGCTGCGTGATCTTGCGCACGTGCTCCGGTTGTATCCAGTCGCCGTAAAGCATGGCGACGGTCGAGCCGTGCGCCTTCACCGGCAGCAGGACGAACGCGTGGGCGTTGCCGAATGACGGTTTGAACCAGCGCGGCAAGCGGGCTTCAATCCGCGGATCGCGAGCATTCTCGATAAAAATTCCGACCGGATTCGAGATCGCGAGATGGAACACGTCAGGCTCGAACGCCGCGGGAAACGTCAGCGACGGCAGCAGCTTGTCCACGCCCGCGCCAAGTCCGAGCCGCGCCTGGAACTCATTGCTGGCCTGGCGTACGAACACCACCGTACGCGAAAATGCGAGCCCGGCCAGCACCGCTTCCGATGCCAGCGCAAGCACGGCGCCCAGCGCGTTCTTCGACGGCAGCGAGCGCAAGTCCTCAAGACCCTCGGCAATCCGCGCTTCCGCCGACAAACCCGCGCGCGCGATGGCATCGGCGTCTGCCCGCAGTTCCACGATCTCCCGCATCACGCCGTCGTTCGAGTCCTCGGTCGCGAGCGCGAGACTCATCGCGGCGAGCGTGGATGCGTCGGTCAGCAGCGCGCGGCTGTAGCGGTGCGCGATCTCCACCAGCGACGTTTCGCGATCGGTCTCGTCGACATGCTGCGCCGTGAGCGCATCGGCGACTTCGGTGGAATAGTTGGTGACCGCCTGCAGCCAGCGCACATGGCGCGGCGTTTTTTCATCGATCGGGGCAAGCGGGTCGCGGGTCAGCATGCCGGTGCGGATGGTCTCCGGCAGGCGCCAGCGGTCCGCGGCTTCCATGCCGATTTCCTCGAAGGTGACGCCGAGCAGCGTGCTGCACGCGAGGCTGTCGCTGATGTGCTCGGCCGTGGCCTTGCGGCGCAACTGGTCCCACTCGGTCTCCAGATAAAACGCCACCAGCAGCTTGCCGATCTGACGCATCAGCGTGCAGACCACCGCCTCTTCCGACGCCCGGAACTCGCTGCGCTCGGTGACTTGCCGCGCGACCGCACCGGAAAGCAGCGTGCGATTCAGTTCGAGCTTGGCGTCGATGCGCCGCGGCACGCTCTGATGGAAGTGATCGACCAGTTTCAGCCCGACCACGAGGTGGCCGACCGCATCCATGCCGAGCACCATCAACGCGCGCGTCACGGTGGTGATGTTGCCGCCGAACGAGATGTACATCGCGGAATTGGCGAGCCGCAACACCTTCTGCGTGAGGCCGAAGTCGGACAGCACGACCTGGACCAGAGCGGTGAAGTCCAGGTCGTCGTCGCTCATTGCGGACACGGTGGTGCGCAGGGCCTGCGAGAGCATTGGAAAGTCTCCGCGCTCGTTCATGCGGCCCCACAGCTTGTCCAGTAATTCGGCTTTGGAATTGCTTGCCATGCGTTTGGTGTCAATGCCTTACACGTTCCGGACCGGGCACCCGGAACGGCTTGAATCGTCGACCTGAGTCGAAGTGTAATGCGCGGAAAAAAGCCTGCATAAATTGTTTAACGGCGCTCTCACACGGAAGCTTTACCGCAGATCGTTAATGAAACGCTGCAATAGCACCCGTTTTGGGCCGTGCCGACGCAAAAATGTGACGGTATCTTATAAAGGCGCCCGGAGAAAGAGCGTTTTATCCTGAAAGCAACGCATCAGTTCGCCTGCGGGGAGGGCCTTGCTGATCAGCCAGCCCTGGATCTGGTCGCAGCCCATCTCGATCAGCAGCTCGCGCTGCGCCTCTGTCTCCACGCCTTCCGCCACGAGTTCGAGCCCCAGCGATTTAGCCAGGCCCACGACCGCCGCCACGATCGCCTGGTTATTGCGCGAGCTCAGGAGGTTTTCGATGAAGCTTCGATCGATCTTCAGCTTCGACAGCGGGAAGCGCTGCAGGTAGGCCAGGCTGGAATAGCCGGTGCCGAAGTCATCGACGGCGAACGCAATGCCAAGTGCCGTCAGTGTTTCGAGCAGCGGCGTGGCTTCTTTCGGATCGTGCATCAACAGGCTTTCCGTGATTTCGAACACGAGCCGGCGCGGATCGAGGCCCGTCAGCTGGAGTGCATCTTTCACGTTCTGCGTAAAACGCTTGTCGCGGAATTGCTGCGGCGAGACGTTCACCGAGACGTAGTCCAGCACGAAACCTTCGCTGTCCCACTGCGCCAATTGCATGCACGCAGCCTTGAGCACCCAGTTGCCAAGATAGTTGATCAGGCCAATCGACTCCGCGAGCGGAATGAAAGCGCCCGGGGGGACGAGGCCGTGGACCGGATGCTGCCAGCGGATCAATGCTTCCACGCCGATCACGCCGCCACTGCGGCTTTCGGTGATGGGCTGGAAGTGCAGCGAAAACTCGCCGTTGCGCACACCTTCGTAAAGGTCGGCTTCCAGGTTCAGGCGCTGGGCGTTGCGGGGGTCGTCGTCGGGAACATGGAATACGACGACATTGCCGCCCGACCTCTTTGCCTGCGCGAGGGCATGGTCGGCCATGCGCAGCAGGCTGCTGCTGGCCTGCTCGACTTCATCGGGGAAGATGGCGGCGCCAATGCTCGCCGACAAATGCGTGTGTTGCCCGCGATACCGGTAGGGCTGCGCAATCGCGCTCAGCACTCGCCGCGACACGTCTTCGGCCGTCGCGGCCGCTTCGGCCGAGGAGCCGGCCGAGAACAGCACGGCGAATTCGTCGCTGGCGACCCGCGCCACGCGTTCGCCGGCACGTGCGGCGTGCTGGATGCGGCGCCCCGTCTCGCGCAGCATGTCGTCGCCGGCGTCGTAGCCGAGTGCACGGTTGATGCGCTGGAAATCGTCGATATCCACCAGTAGCAGCGCCGCATGCGTGTGGGTTTGAACAGCGTCCGCCTGGGCGGCATCGAGCGCGCTTTTCAGCGCCGTCAGGTTGTCGAGGCCGGTCAGCCGATCGTGGTGCAGCTCATGCCGCAGGGCAGCTTCGCGGTCGCGCCAGTGCGAAACCTCGAACGCGGCGAGCGCAAAGCCGGGCAGGCCTTGCGTGTGCGTCGCGAGGACCCGCAGTTCGACGAAAATCGGCGTAGTCAGGGATTTCAGCAGATGCAGCGTGGCGCTCTCGAGCTTGCCGCTTTGCTGGGCGCGCGCGACGAGCGCATCGAGTTCATCGATTTCAGTCGAGGGCACCAGTTCGTGCAAGGTGAGCGAGCTCAGGTAATCGCGGTGGTAACCCAGGAAGTCGATGCTCCTCGGCGATACATAGCAAAACCGCAGCGACGCATCCACTTGCGCGAGGAAGTCGACGGCGGCGAGCGTTGCGTCAGAAGCGATGCTCGCGGACGCTTCAGCTTCATTCTCCGCGGCCGGGTGCAGCACGTGAAGCGTCGCAGGCGAAGCTTGCGCCCGTGACAAACCCGTAGCGGGGCGTCCCGTTTTTGTCTCCCGTGGGCCATGCGGCGTTGATCCAGGGAGCGTGAGCGGCAGAGGTTCGCGGCTGCCCGTGGCCAGCGCGGTGGCGGGTGTTGCTTCCGCCATGGCGAACCTGGCGATGCTGCCGGGCAACGTTGTCGCGGTCAGCGCCCGGGCGCTCGTGCGCAAGGCGATGCCGATTTGGCGGGCTAGGGCGAGCCATGCATTCAAGCGCTGGGCGGTGATCCGTTTTACTGGCATGTTTCGGTTATAGCCTGTCTGATTGCACGCCGGCCGGTAGGGGCGCGGCGCACGCTGTCCGGCCAAGCGCGCTGCATCGGCCACCGGCTATTGATGGGCCGGCGATGCGGGCGTGAGCCATCCGATGATCTGGTAACCGCGAGTCGGACGCGTTCTTTGCAAGTTAACGGTTGTGTCCCGAAATTCTTTAGAGGAATAGCGGCGCGCCCGCAAGCCATGGCCGCGGCGGGTTTGACGCAATTTGTCGACATTGCGATTTGGGGTAGAGTAAGGCTTGGTAGTGGTCAAGTCCTGAACCGGTCAGTTGCGCCTCGGAGGGTTGTTTCGAGCTATCGTCTGGCCGCTCTCCAACCGCTCCTTGCGCGTTTGCGTTGCTCTTTCGTATTTGTAAGTTAACTCCTTAAGCCAGCCCTCAAGCCAAGCTCTCAAGCTAACCGTTTGAGATAACCGCTGTGTGGTCGCCATTCAGTCAACACTGTTCCATTGCCGCACGCCATGATTGCGTCCCCAAGCCGATTGCCGGAGCCGGCCACCAAGCCAGGCGTATTGAACGCGCCGAGCGCACGCATCGTGCCGCCCGAGGTTGCGGCGAAGGCTGTCCATTGCATCGAGCACGCGGTATCGCCGGTATCGCATGAACGCAGCGGGTCCATTCATGCCGCCGGTTGACCGGGACCCCAATCACCGCGCGCCGCGCAACGCCGCGGCGAAGACCGCCGCGAAGCCTGAGCCGTCGGTTCTCCGTGAACCGGAAAGCGTTTATCTCGGCCGTCAGCCGATCATCGATCGCAAAGGCGCGCTGCATGCTTACGAACTGCTGTTTCGCGATAGTCCGGACAATCGCGCACGCATTTTCGACGACGTGCAGGCCACCGCCCATGTGGTCGCCCGAACGGTTGGCGAGATCGGGCTGTCGGCGGTGCTGGGGGATCATCGCGGCTACGTGAACATGAACCGCGACCTGCTGTTCGACGACATCGTCCATATCATGCCGCCCGAGCGTTTCGTGCTCGAGATCCTGGAAACCGTCACCTTCGACGCCAAGCTTTTCAAACGCTGCGCCCAGTTGCGTGCAGCGGGCTTCCAGTTCGCCCTTGACGACGTCGTGTCGCTCACCGAACCCCTGCACGAGGCGTTGCCTTACGTGGATTACGTAAAGGTCGACTTTCTTGCCACGCAGCGCGCCGATCTGCCTGGACTCGCGGCAACGCTCAAGCAACATGGCAAGACGCTGATCGCAGAAAAGATCGAAACGCATCAGGACTTCGAAGAAGCCAGCAAGCTCGGCTTCGACCTCTTCCAGGGTTACTTCTTTGCCCGTCCGCAAGTGCTGGTCACGCGCCGCTCGAATCCGTCGCGCACTGCATTGCTGCGTCTGCTCGGTGTACTGTCGGGTGAGCCCGATATCAGCGAACTCGAGGCCGAGCTGAAGCTCAATCCGAACGTGGTCGTGCAGTTGCTGCGGCTGGCCAATTCGAGCGCGTTCAAACTGAGCCGGCCGGTGTCGTCGTTGCGCGAGGCGATTGTCGCGACGGGCACCCGGCAGATCTCGCGCTGGACCCAGTTGCTGCTCTATGCCGATGGCCGCCACTTGCCGTGGCGCTCGGACCCGCTGGTGCAACTGGTCGGCACACGCGCCCGTTTCATGGAGCTGGCGGCGCGTATCATGCGGCCGTCGAGCGAGGAGTTCGCCGATGCCGCCTTCATGACCGGCATCTTTTCGCTTGTGCATGTGGTGGTGGACTTGCCCCCGGTCGAGATCATGGATTTGCTGAAGTTGTCGAAAGAAATGTGTGCTGCGATTGTCGATGGCGAAGGTCCGCTCGGTGCGCTCTTGCGACTCTCGCAGGCGGCCGAAAGGGGCGATGCACCGGAGCTCGATTCGAGCATCAGTTCAAGCGTGAATTTTGGAGTGTTGACGCCGGCTGTGCTTGCCGATCTTCAGGTCGAGGCGGCCGCGTGGTTCGGTGCGCATCGGGTGGAGTAGCCTTCGCGTTTGCTGTGTCAATGGGTTATGCCGTTGTTTGTCCGGTTGTTGTTCCGGTTGTTCGCCCGGACGTACGCGGGTCACGAAACTAGAGGAGTCTCATGAAGCGAAAGTTTGCTGGGAGAATGCTGGGAGTGTCGCTGGGCGCCGCGCTTGCGGCTTACGCGCTGGTGGCTTATGCAACCCTGAAACCGGGCGATCATGCGCCGATGTTCACGGCGCAGGCCTCGCTTGGAGGCAATGTCTATGACTACTCGCTCGCGAGCGAGTTGAAGAAGGGGCCTGTGGTCCTGTACTTCTATCCGGCCGCGTTCACGAAGGGCTGCACGATCGAGGCGCACGAATTTGCCGATGCGGTGGATGAATACAAGGCCCTGGGGGCGACGGTGATCGGCGTGTCACACGACAACATTGACACGCTGAAGAAGTTTTCAGTGAGCGAGTGCCGGAGTAAATTCCCGGTTGCCGCGGACGGTGATGCGACGATCATCAAGCAATACGATGCGACCATGCCGCTGGTCAGTACCATGGCCAACCGCGTGTCATACGTGATCGCACCGGACGGTACGGTGATCTATGAATATACGAGCCTGTCGCCGGACAAGCATGTGGCGAACACGCTGCAGGCGTTGAAAGACTGGAACGAGAAGCACAAGACCCAATAACGTAACCAGCCTTGCAAGGTGTTTGACCGATGCCGATTATTGTTGCACTTGTTGTCCTGGTTGCCGTGATCTACGGTGCGTTCTGGTCGTTTCACGCCATATCGGCGGCGTTCGGTTTGAGTGTTGCGATTGGCGCGGCGGTGATCGCGGGGTTGGCGCTGGTGAGCATTGCCGTGTACTTCTGGCTGCGGTGGAAGGAAGTCGCACCGAACGTTCACGATGGCGACTGGACCCACGAACTCAAGCGGGATTGGGGCGGCGTGCGGCTCGCCGCGGCCAAGCGGTTGTGCGAGGTGCGAGTGGGCGGTCAGGTCGGCATGTTTATTTTTGCCGATCTGCGCGGAGCGCGGATGGAGCCGGGCGCATCGGGAGCATCAGGCGCCTGGCAAGTTGCGCTTGATGTGAAGGATACGACGCAGTCGCGCTGGAATCTTCCGATGCGGGACCGGCGCGAGGCGCACAAGTGGTGCCGGATCCTGGAGAAGGCCGCCGCCCAGACGTTGTGACGGGTTTTTCGTTCGCGCGAGCCCGCAGCGAGAGCGGGGACAGAGCTACATGTGATAGCCCATGTCACCGCGCACCTTGCCTCGAAATACCCAATACGACCACACCACGTAAAGCACGATAACGGGTAGCAGGAACATCGTCCCGATCAGCAAGAACTGCTGCGAAAGAGGTTGAGTGGCCGCATCCCACAACGTCACCGACGGCGGCGCGATAAATGGCCAAAGGCTGATCACCAGACCGGTGAAGGCCAGGAAGAACAACCCGATCGAACACATGAACGGGACCACTTCCTTGCGTTTCTCGAGCGCCGACCATAACGTCCAGACCAGCAGCACCGTCAGTACCGGTACCGGCGCGAACACGAAGCTGTTCGGAAAGCTGAACCAGCGCTCCGAAATGCGCGCGTCCTTCAGCGGTGTCCAGATACTGATCAGCAAGATAAACGCGATCACGCCGAACAGCACTTTCTTCGCCATGCCGCGTGCCCATTCCTGCAGCTCGCCCTCCGTTTTGAGCACAAGCCATGTGGTGCCCTGCAGCGCGTAGCCAAAAATCAGCCCAACACCCGTCAGCAAAGGAAACGGCGCAAACCAGTCCCAGCTCGTGCCGGTAAACACGCGTCCGTGAATCGGAAAGCCCTGCATGAACATGCCGAGCACAACCCCCTGCGAGAACGTCGCGACCAGCGATCCATAACCGAATGCTCCGTCCCAAATCCACTTGCGGGCGCCCACCACTTCGCGGAATTCAAACGCCACGCCGCGAAAGATCAGGCCAAGCAGCATCAGCAGGATCGGAAAATAAACCGCGGGCACGATGATCGCGAACGCCAGCGGAAAGACCGCGAGCAAGCCGCCGCCGCCAAGGATCAGCCAGGTTTCATTGAAGTCCCAGACGGGGGCGACGGAGTTGATCATCAACTGGCGTTCGACGGGGTCGCGCCGCATCAGGAATACCATGCCCACGCCGAGATCGAAGCCGTCGAGCAGCACGTACATGAATACGGCGAGCGCCAGGATGGCGGCCCACAGCGGTACGAGGTCGAGCATCATGATCTCCTGGAAGGGGGAACGACGTCGTCCGGGCCAACGGGTTTGACCGCGCTTGCGCCGCCCGATGCACTGGCGGACGCCGCGGACAACGGCCGCGCCGCGCGCGTTTCCGGTTGCAGGAGGTCGTTGTCGGTATCCACATGTTCCTCGGCGGGGCCGATCCGCACGAGCCGTCGCAGCAGGATGAATCCCGAGCCGAAGATGACGATATACGCGAGCACATAGAGCAGCCACGAGAGCCCGACATCGCCGGCTGTCAGCGACGGCGTGACCGAGTCGCTGGTGCGCATCAGGCCATACACGGTCCACGGCTGGCGGCCGGCTTCGGTCGTCGTCCATCCCGCCAGCACGGCGATAAACCCGAGCGGCATGCCATACGTGGCGCAACGCAGCCAGCGTGGACTTGTCTCGAGCTTGCCGCGTGCGAACAGCACGATGCCGGAGAGCACCAGCGCAAACATCAGCAACGCGATGCCGACCATGATCCGGAACGCGAAGAACACTACGGACACGTTCGGCCGGTCTTCGCGCGGGAAGTCCTTCAGGCCGCGCACCGTGCCGTTCGGATCATGCGTGAGGTAGATGCTGCCGAGTACGGGTATCGAGATTTCGAAATCGTTGCGCTCGTTGGCCTGGTCGGGGATCGCGAAGAGATTGGCGGGCACGCGCGAACCGGTGTTCCACAGGCCTTCCATCGCGGCGATCTTGGCCGGCTGATGTTCGAGCGTGTTGAGACCGTGCATATCGCCGATAACCATCTGCACCGGCACCATGATCACGAGAAAGATCAGCGCCATCTTGGTCATCACGCGGCTTTCCTCGAGCGCGCGCCGCTGCCGTAAATAAAGCGCGCCGACGCCGAGAATCACGAACGCTGCGGTCACCAGGAACGCGCTGACTGTATGACCGAGGCGGTAGGGGAAGGAGGGCGTGAAGATGGCGTCGAAGAAACTCGTCACTTCGAAGCGGCCGTCGGGAAGGAGCTTGTAGCCCGCCGGCGTCTGCATCCAGCTATTCACCGCGAGAATCCAGAACGACGAAATCACCGTTCCTGACGCGACAAAAATCGCTGCCAGCACATGCGCCCATTGCGGCACGAGCTTGCGCCCGAACAGCAGCACGCCGAGGAACGCCGCTTCGAGAAAGAACGCAGTCAGCACCTCGTAACCCATCAGCGGGCCGATCACGGCGGAAGTGGCGTCGGTGAAACGGCTCCAGTTGGTGCCGAACTGGAACGGCATCACGATTCCCGACACCACGCCCATGCCGAATGAAACCGCGAATATTTTCAGCCAGAACGCAGAAAGCCGCCTGTACACATCCCGTGCACTGATCCACCAGAGTAATTCGAGCGTCGCGATGAAACACGATAATCCGACCGTGAAGGCCGGTAACAGGATATGAAACGCAATCACCCAGGCAAACTGGAAACGGGATAGCAAAACGGCATCGAACTCCATGAACACTCCGTGCGAGAAGTTTCAAATGGGTTGATTCACGGCGCGCCAGCCACGTCCAGACGCCCAATACGGCGTTGTGTTGTGTCCGTCACGACGGTGTTTCATGCATCGACCGCTGCGTACTGGTTTAGATTAACGCAGGTTTTCGTGAAAGGACGTTTTTATTTCGCGTCGTCATTCGAGGATACGTTCAATGCTCGAACGGATTAACGCAGCGTATAAAGGCGTTGTCAGCAACCCGGCTGCGGGTTATTTCAGCTTTTGGTATTTCTTGTAACCCGGCGCGAATTCCCCCTGAAGCGTCGTCGTCGGCGAGCGATCCAGATGCAGTATCGTTATAATTACGCCTCTATTACATGCCGCATGGACGACCTTGCGCGCTTCTAGTCACACAGGGGACGGCCCCGTTTTTCGACGGGAGTTCTCATGTCTTGGTTTCTATTGCTGATCGCCGGCCTGCTAGAAGTGGCGTGGGCTGCGGGTCTCAAAACCTCCGAAGGTTTCACACGGCTCTGGCCGTCGGTATTCACGCTGGTCACGGCCGTCGGCAGCTTCGTACTGTTGGCAATGGCAATGCGCCAGTTGCCCCTGGGTACCGCCTACGCCGTATGGACCGGTATCGGCGCGGTCGGGGCGTTTGTGTTCGGGATTGTCATGCTGGGTGAAGCGGTAACGGTTGCGCGGATCGCGAGTGCCGCGTTGATCGTGGTCGGGCTGATCGGACTGAAACTGTCGTCGGGACATTAAAAATGACGGTTTAGCGCATTGCAGCGGCCTTTTGTCGCGGACCGTCAAGGGATCGCTAAGGGACGCCTAAAGGGATCGTAAAAACGACCGTTAAAGGGTACAGGGTGGAGTTCCGGC
The DNA here is from genome assembly GCF_044909315.1 of Caballeronia udeis. Classification (GTDB taxonomy): domain Bacteria; phylum Pseudomonadota; class Gammaproteobacteria; order Burkholderiales; family Burkholderiaceae; genus Caballeronia; species Caballeronia udeis_A. The sequence goes on along the minus strand of NZ_JBIYEB010000037.1, from coordinate 68,717 downwards.
CGCGTGCGCTGTGGTTTTTCGATTAAGGGCGGAATCAGGAACGTTGGATGCTGAACACGCTGACGTATGGCGCGATGCATCAACGGGCAACGCGTGGCTATAATGACTTTCAGCTGTCTTGAAAAATTCACCGGGTTCGGCAGCTGAATTTGCCATATGAATCCGGCACAGCGCCAGAATAAGGTGGGCCGGGCCAATCGAATACCGGGCCGCATCCATTTATCCCCAGCCCGTCGCCGGGCAGCTTGAGCGGCGGGTCAGGCATTCGCAGCCAGATGTGCCGGAATTTGCCCGGCGCTCGGGCGCGGGGCGAGCAGCGCGCAAGGAGACGGTCATGCTTGAAGCACTTTCGCTGGCAGCGGGTCTTTCGTGGGCCAGCGGGCTACGACTGTACCTGACGGTGTTCGTCGCGGGGCTGTTCGAGCGTTTGGGTCTGGTGCATCTACCCGACACCCTGGCGGTGCTGGGTTCGCCGTGGGTGATCGGCGTGGCGGCGGCGCTCGCCGTGGTCGAGTTTTTCGCCGATAAAATCCCCGCCTTCGACTCCCTCTGGGATGCCATCCACACCTTCATTCGCATTCCGGCCGGCGCGGTGCTGGCCGTGGGTGCGTTCGGCCACGCCGATCCGGCGCTGCTGACCGTGGCCGCGCTCGCCGGCGGTACGCTCGCGGGCGCCGCGCATCTGGCGAAAGCCGGTACGCGTGCGCTCATCAATTTATCGCCGGAACCGGTGTCGAACTGGGTGGCATCGGCGACCGAGGATTTCGGCGCGTTGCTGGGCATCACGCTCGCGTTGTTCGTGCCGCTGCTGTGCCTCGTCCTGATCATCGCGTTCCTGTTGTGTGCCGGCTGGCTGCTGCCACGGCTCGTGAGAGGCGTGCGCGGCGGCTTTGGGCGCATGGCCAAGCACATGGTGCCCAGCGTCAGCGCACGCGTGAATCCGGGTGTCGGCCGCTTCGGGAGCAAGCACGATTGAGTACTAGTGGCGTGGGCGGCGAGCAGAAGCAGACTTCGGAGCAGGTTTCGAAGCAGGATTCCAGGCAGGAGTCGAAGCAGCAAGGACTGGGTTTTGTGCAGATTGCGCGCCAGTCGCTGCGAATGACGGCGCGGGACTGGCGGGCAGGCGAATTGACCATGCTCATTCTTGCGCTCGTACTGGCGGTTGCGGCTCTCGCGAGCGTAGGGTTTCTCGGGGACCGCATGCGCCAGGGGCTGGAGCGTGATGCGCGCCAGATGATCGCCGCGGATTTTGTCGTGCGCGCCGACCATCCGGTCGATCCCGCGTTCGCCGCAGAAGCGTCGCAACTCAAACTCGAGACGGCCACCACCGCAATCTTCCCCAGCATGATCAGTGCGGGTGTTTCGGGCAACGCATCCACCCCGCCTGTTGCACGCCTCGCGGCGTTGAAAGCCGTTTCCCCCGGGTATCCGCTGCGCGGTGCGGTGCGCATCTCGACGGCCGTCGATCAACCGGGCACGCCCGCCACCTCCATTCCCGCGCCCGGCACCGTTTGGGTCGACCCCGCGTTACTCGATGCGCTGAAAGTGCCCGTCGGCGGCACCGTCCGCGTCGGTACGCGCGCGTTCAAGGTGGCGGCGGTCATTACTCGCGAACTCGACCGCGGTTTTTCGTTCGTCAGCTTTTCGCCGCGCCTGATGATGCGTGAGGACGAACTCGCGTCCACCGGCCTCGTCACGTTCGGCAGCCGCGTGACCTATCGGCTGCTGGTGGCCGGACCGGATGCTCAGGTCAAGCAGTTCGCCACCTTCGCCCGCGCGAAGGTGGACGACGGCAAGCTGCGCGGCGTCGCTCTGGAATCGCTGCAGGACGGCCAGCCGCAAGTGCGTCAGACCATCGACCGCGCCAGTCATTTCCTCACGCTCGTCTCGCTGCTGACCGCGCTGCTCGCGGCGGTTGCAATCGCCATGGCCTCGCACCGCTTCGCGCGCCGGCATCTGGACGGCTGTGCCGCGATGCGCTGCCTCGGCGTAAGCCAGGGGACGTTGCGGTCTTTGTTTATCGGTGAGTTCTTGCTGGTTGGGCTGCTTGGCAGTGCGGTGGGGGTCGTGCTCGGCTTCGGCGGACACCTGGTGCTGCTGGACTGGCTGGGAACACTCGTCGATGTCGAATTGCCGCCGCCCAGCGCCTGGCCGGCGTTGCAGGGCATTGCGACCGGACTGGTGTTGCTGCTGGGTTTTGCCGTGCCACCGTTGTTGCCGCTTACGCGCGTGCCGCCGGTTCACGTGATTCGCCGGGAGCTTGGCGATGCCGGCCGGGTAGCGTGGATCGCTTACGGCGTGGGCGTGCTGCTGTTCGCCGGTCTGCTTGTGCTCGCGGCGGGCGAGTGGAAACTAGGCGGGATTGTGGCGGGCGGATTCGCGGGCGGCCTGGTGGTGTTTGGCGGCATTGCGCGTGTGGCGCTCTGGGCCGCCGCGCGGTTTGTTCGCAGCGAACGCGTGGGCGCGGGCGTGGGCTGGCGGTACGCACTGGCGTCGCTTGAACGGCGCAGCGGCGCGAGCGCGCTGCAGATCACGGCGCTCGGCATCGGCCTCATGTGCCTGCTTCTTATCGCGATGACACGTAGCGACCTGATCGCGGGCTGGCGGCAATCCACGCCGCCGGATGCGCCGAACCAGTTTCTCATCGATATCCAGCCCGACCAGCGCGCCGGCGTAACCGATTACCTCAAGCAGCATGGCCAGGCCGACGCGGCGTTATCGCCCATGGTGCGCGGTCGCCTGATCGCCGTGAACGGCAAGCCGGTCAGCCCCGACAACTATAAGAAGGCCGACGCAAAGCGCCTGGTCGACCGCGAGTTCAATCTCTCGTACACCACCGAACTGCCCAGCGATAACCGCGTGGTCGGCGGCGACTGGTACGGCACGGACGCGAAGCCGCAGGTATCGATAGAAGAGGGGCTCGCGAAGACCATCCACGTGAAGCTTGGCGATACGATGCGTTTCGACGTAGCCGGCATGCAGGTGGAAGGACCCGTTACAAGCCTGCGCAAGGTCGACTGGAATTCGTTCAAGGTCAACTTCTTTGTGCTGATGCCACCGCCGTCCATCAGTGATTTACCCGCCACGTTCATTACGAGTTTCCATTTACCGCTGGGGCAGCAGAATTTGATCGACGGCTTGATCAACAAATATCCGAGTGTGACCGCCATTGATATCGCGCCGATTCTCGCGCAGATCCAGCGCGTGCTGGAGCAGGTAATCGGCGCGGTGCAGTTCCTCTTTGTCTTCACGCTCGCGGCGGGTGTGCTCGTGTTGTACGCGGCGCTGGCCGGTACGCGCGACGAGCGTGTACACGAGTCCGCGTTGCTTCGCGCGCTCGGGGCGTCGCACAAGCAGGTGCGCGCGGTCCAGACCGCGGAATTCGTGGCGGTGGGCGCATTGAGCGGGCTGATGGCGGCGCTTGGCGCGCAGGGAATCGGCTGGGTGCTGGCGTCGCGCGTGTTCGAATTTCACATCGATTTCAACCCGTGGCTCGTGCCTGCGGGCATCGTGGCGGGTGTCGTGTGTTCGGGCGTGGGCGGCTGGATGAGCCTGCGCCGCGTGCTCTCGCGGCCAGCGCTGCAATCGTTGCGGGATGCCTGATCGAGTGGCATAAGACGGGATAAAGCATGGCCGGGCGCTCCCGGCTACACTCAAGACGAACTTCGCAGCTTGCCGCAGCATTCATTGCTGCCTGTCCCGACAACCCTGAAGAAAACGCATGACCGAAGCAAATATTGAACAAGCGCCGCAACCTACGGCGTTTGAACTCGTTGGTGGCGAGGAGCGCGTGCGTGCACTCGTCGACCGGTTTTACGACCTGATGGATCTCGAGCCGGAATTCACGGCCTTACGCGCATTGCATCCCCCCACGCTCGAGAATTCCCGCGATAAATTCTTCTGGTTCCTGTGCGGCTGGATGGGCGGCCCGGATCATTACATCAGCCGCTTTGGGCATCCGCGTTTGCGGGCTCGTCACATGAACTTCGCGATTGCATCGCCGGAACGGGATCAATGGCTGCGTTGCATGGCGTGGGCCATGGAAGACATCGGCCTCGACGCCCCCTTGCGCGAGCGCCTCCTCACGTCCTTCTTCGATACCGCCGACTGGATGCGCAATCGCCCGGGCTAAGGAGGCTTGGCGGGCCGCCCGCATAATACGGGTTCATTTTCAGCCGGCGACAGACCAGGAGACTCACCATGAGCACACGCGCGCTATTTCGCGAAGACGCCTATTTGACGCGTTGCGAGGCGTCGATCACGGCTATTGACGAGCTCGGTATCCATCTCGATCAAACAGTGTTTTATCCGTTGGGCGGCGGTCAGGCCGGCGACGCCGGATCGCTGACGCTGGCGGACGGCACGCGTATTGAAATAGCCGATACCCGCAAGGCCCGGTTCGAAGGTGCGACACCCGACGACGCCGTCCACGTGCCCGCGCCGGATCAGGAAGCGCTGCTGGCAAAGCTGAACGTGGGCGATCGGGTGACAGCCGAGATCGATTGGGAACGGCGCTACCGGCACATGCGATTGCACACGGCAACGCATCTGCTGTGTGCGGCATTGCCCTATCCCGTCGATGGCTGCAGTATCACCAGCGCTTACGCCCGCATGGACTTCGCGACCGTCGAACCAATCGAGCGCGAGGAACTGGAAGCACGCTTGCGTGAGCTGATTGGCGGCGCGCACCCGGTGGCGACCCAATGGATCACCGATCAGGAAATGGAAGAGCGTCCCGAGCTTGTGCGCACAATGAGCGTGAAGCCGCCGGTCGGCATGGGGCGTGTGCGCTTGCTTCTTATCGAGGGTATCGACTTGCAGCCGTGCGGCGGTACGCATGTGCGCAATACGAGCGAGATCGGCGAGCTGCGCATAGCGAAGGTGGAGAAGAAAAGCGCGCGCACGCGGCGTCTTGTGATCGAGTTTGCGTGATGCTCGACGCACGCGCTCAAGCGGTGCTCGATGCATGGTTCGGCGCGCCGGATTCAGAGGAGTTCGACCACCCGCGCAAGGTCTGGTTCAAGAAGGACTCAAGCTTCGACGCCATGCTTCACGAGCGCTTCGGCACTGTGCTCGACGATGCATTGGAAGGCCGGTTTGCCGGGTGGTCCGCCACGCCGCTCAGCGCGCTGGCGTTGATCGTGTTGCTCGACCAGTTCACCCGCAACTGTTTTCGCAACACGCCGCGTGCCTTCGCCGGTGACGCCGAAGCGTTAAAGCTGGCTCGTATGCTGGTCGATACACGCGAAGAACTCACATTGCCGACGCTTCGTCATCGCGTGTTCGTGTACATGCCGTTCGAGCACGACGAGACGCTGGCAAGCCAGCATGAATCCGTGCGTCTGCACCAGGCGCTCTTCGATGAAACCGGCGACAAGGACATCGAAGACCGGCTGAACTATGCCCTGCGTCATGCTGAAGTGATCGAGCGGTTTGGCCGCTTTCCGCATCGCAACGTGATCCTCGGCCGCGAGACAACAGCCGAAGAACGCACGTGGCTCAAGCAGAAGGGCGGCTTCTGACGTCCTACCGTCCGCCCGCCACGTCGAGCAATGCGCCGGTCACATACGCCGACGCATCCGACAACAACCACACAATCGATTCCGCGACTTCTTCCGCCGTTCCGGGACGCCCCAGCGGCGCGAGCGCACCCAGCTGTGCCGCGCGATCGGGCTTGCCGCCGCTCGCGTGAATCTCGGTATCGATCAGGCCCGGGCGGACAGCATTCACGCGCACGCCTTCAGGGCCGAGTTCTTTTGCGAGTCCGATCGTCAGGGTATCGACGGCGCCTTTCGACCCCGCGTAATCCACGTATTCGTTCGGTGACCCGAGCCGCGCTGCCGCCGACGACACATTGACGATCGACCCGCCCCGTCCCCCGCGTTTCGTCGACATGCGTCGCGCCGCTTCACGCGCGCCGAGATACGCGCCAAGCACGTTGGTATCGAAGACGCGTTTCATGCGCGCGACGTCCATGTCGGCGAGTGCGGAACCGGGCGCGACAATGCCCGCGTTGTTCACGAAGCCATCGATAGGGCCGAACGCACGCACGGTTGCATCGAACAGGGCAATCACGTCGGCTTCTTCGCAGACATCGCCCTGGATCGCGATTGCGCGCCCACCGGCGGCCTCCACACGGGCAACGGTTTCATCGGCGGCGCCGCGGTTGGTCGCGTAATTCACGCCGATCGACCAGCCACGAGCCGCGCACAGCAAGGCGGCGGCACGGCCGATTCCGCGGCTGCCGCCCGTGATCAACACTACTTTCGACATCGCGAGATTCCCCGTTTAAACAGCGTCGCGTTTCTCTGGCCAGCGGTCGACCAGCGGCGGTTTATACGCGGTGAGCGCCTCGATCAGCTTCACGGGATCGGCGTTGACTTGCAGCATGTCGAGGAACGGCGCGCGCATGAAACCTTCTTCCACCGTATGGCGCAGCATCGCGAGCAGCGGATCGTAATACCCGTCCACGTTCAGCAGCGCGACCGGCTTCTCGTGATACCGGAGTTGCGCCCACGTGTAGGCCTCGAACAGCTCTTCGAACGTACCGACACCGCCGGGCATCGATACAAACGCATCGGAGAGATCGGCCATTTTCTTCTTGCGCTGATGCATGTCGGGCACGACGTACAGATCCGTCAGACCTTTATGGCCGACTTCCTTGGTCATCAGCAATTCGGGGATCACGCCGATGGCGCGGCCACCAAGCGAGAGCACTTCGTCGGCGATGGTGCCCATCAACCCCACGCTCCCGCCGCCGTAGACCAGCGCGAGATCCGCTTCCACCAAGGCGCGGCCGAACGCTTTTGCCGCTTCGGCATAGACCGGTCTGGCCCCATTGGCGGAGCCGCAATATACGCAGACAGCTTTCATTAAGTAGGTTCCTTAGGTGCGCCGTCTTCCTTCGGCGCGCGGTAATCGGCAAAGACGCGTTCCGGCATTTTCCCCGACACGAGGTCGTCGAAAATCTGCCGTGATCGCCCGCGTAGATACGGCGCCATCACCGAGATGATATGCAGGCTCGCTTGATGCAATTCCGCGCGGATCGTTGCCTGCTCGTTGTATTTGCGCGGGTTCATGACGAACTGGTACGACAGCCAGTACGTTGCGATCACCCCCATGTTGGTCGCGATCACCTGGATTTCCGCGGGTGTCGCGACCATTTCCTGATCGGCTACGAGTGCCTCGCACAGCTGCTGCGCGAAGTTGACCTTGTGCGTGATGATCTGTTTGAAATGCGTTTCCAGCGTGCGGTTGCGGGCAAGCAGATCGTTCAGGTCACGATACAGAAAGCGGTATTGCCACAGGAAATCCGCCATGTACTGCAGGTACGACCACATCTCGTCAATCGTCGGACGATGGTCTTCGGGAAAGCGCAGCCGCTTTTCGATCTGCTGTTCGAACTGCGCGAAGATGCTGTTGATGATGTCGTCTTTGTTGCGGAAATGGTAGTACAGGTTACCTGGACTGATCTCCATCTCTTCGGCAATGGTCGTCGTCGTGACGTTCGGTTCCCCGATATCGTTGAACAGCTTCAGCGATAGTTCGAGAATCCGTTCACGGGTGCGGCGGGGAGGTTTTGCTTCCATGTCGTCCGGACCTGGTTGACCGGTTCCGGGTGAGGGCGGCCGGGTGCGGCCTGCGTGACAATCTGGGCGACAGTGTCACGATCCCGGAAAACGGTGGGTATCTTGGATATCGGACGATTATAAACGGCTGAGTAGGGGCCGAGTCTGCGCGAGGGGTGTCGGCGGGGCGCCGCGGTGCGTTAAATCTCGCTCAGGCACGTTCAGGCGCGTTTAAAACAGCATCAGGGCCCAGCGCCACAGCAGCGGGCCGACAATCAGGCCCCATGTGAGCACGCACACCAGCAGGGCGACCATGACCGCCGCGCTGCCGAAATCCTTGGCTCGTTTGGAGAGTTCGTGCCGCTCCAGCGAAATCCGGTCAATGGCCGCTTCCACGCTCGAGTTCAGCAATTCCACCATTAGCACCAGCAGTACCGATGCCAGCAGCGCCGCGCGTTCAACCGGCGAGACCGGCACGAAGATGCCGCACGGCACCAGGATTGCCGCGAGCGTCAGCTCCTGGCGGAACGCGCTTTCTTCGCGGATCGCCACGCGAAAGCCGTTCAGCGAATTTTTCATCGCGTGCCAGGCACGGGTCAGACCGCGGTTGCCCTTGTAGGGATTGAACGGCAACGGAGCGAGCGGATCGTCGGCGCTCAAGGGTTCGCTGGGATGCGGCGTGGCCTCGATGTCGTCGTCTTCGTTGCTGAAGGGTTCCCGGTGGATCAAGAGCAGGGATTTCGCTTGCACTGAAGGTTTGGCTTTCACATTGCGCTTCTTTGAAACTTGCTGTGGTTGTGCTGACGCACGCTTCGAGTCACGCTCAAAGCCGCTCCGCGGGGCGGGGATGACTCGCGGATGACTTCTCGAGCGACCGCTGTGCAGAAGTACCAGGGACGAGTCCGCCGGCGGCTTGTTGCAGCTGCGGGCGGACACATCGCCTTGTTGCTTTCGGTGGCCGGCGGGTCTCGAACCGTACAGCGCGCTCCGACACCCGCCACATTGCGCCGGGAGCCACGCGGCATTCAATCATGCCGCTGTCCCGGCTAAAGCCAGATTAAAGCCAGATTACGCCGTTGCTTGCTTCTGCGTCGCACCGCGAGTCGCAAGCGGCTTGAGATTCGACGCGAATTGCTCCGATGCCGCCCGCCACGAGAATTTCTCCGCCCACGCACGGGCATCGGCGCGTTCAATCTTGAGTGCCCGCAAACACGCTTCGCGCAGGTCTTCGTCGAGCGCACCCGGGCCATCTGTACCGAGCACATCGATCGGACCCGTCACCGGGTACGCTGCCACCGGCGTGCCGCATGCCATTGCTTCGAGAAGCACGAGACCGAAAGTGTCCGTGCGGCTCGGGAACACGAATACGTCAGCCGCCGCGTAGACTTTCGCCAGCTCCGCCTGCGACAGCACGCCAAGATAATTCGCGTTCGGATAGCGCGATTTCAGTTCGGCCAACGCTGGACCTTCACCTGCCACCCACTTCGATCCCGGCAGATCGAGCTTCAGGAAAGCCTCGACGTTCTTCTCGACCGCAACACGCCCGACATACAGAAAAATGGGCCGCGTCGTGTTCAGGACCTTCGAGTCCATCGGTTGAAAGATATCCAGATCCACGCCGCGTGTCCACAGCACCACGTTCGTAAAACCGAACTTTTCCAGGTCGTTCTTGACCACGGGCGTGGGCGCCATCACCGCTTGCGAGGGCTTGTGGAACCAGTGCAGGAACTTGTAGGTCGCGGCTAGCGGAATGTGAAACCGCGCCTGAACGTATTCAGGAAAGCGTGTGTGATACGCGGTCGTAAATGGCAGTTTATTGCGCACCGCGAACGAGCGCGCCGCCATGCCGAGCGGACCTTCCGTCGCAATGTGCAGTGCGTCCGGCGCGAATTCCTCTATGCGCTGGGCGACGCGGCGGCGCGGCAGCAGCGACAGGCGAATCTCGGGATAAGTCGGGCACGCGATGGTCCTGAATTCAAGCGGCGTCAGCAATTCCACGCGATGTCCCAGCGCAGTCAGTTCGCGGCTGGTGCTTTTCAACGTGCGCACGACGCCATTGACTTGCGGCTCCCATGCGTCGGTAACGATCATGATTTTCATTCGATGGCCTCGATAAGTGAAAGCGCGCAGACGGTTGATCAGGCAGTTGCTCCGGCCTTTTGCGAATGGTGTTCGGGGGAGCGCAGGACGGTCCAGTAAATGATCTTCAGCTCGCCTTCGAACGTCTCGACAAGCGCTGACAGGCTCTCGACCCAGTCGCCGTCGTTGCAGTACAGAACACCGTCGATATCGCGGATTTCAGCTTTGTGGATGTGGCCGCAGACAACGCCGTCGCAGCCGCGGCGGCGCGCTTCGTCGGTCATCACGTGTTCGAACTTCGAGATGAAGTTCACCGCGTTCTTGACCTGATGCTTGAGGTACTGCGAGAGCGACCAGTAGTTCAGGCCGAAGCGGCTGCGCACCCGGTTGAACCAGCGGTTGAGCAGCAGGATCAGCGTGTAGAGCGTGTCGCCGAGATAAGCGAGCCACTTCGCATGCTGGATGACACCGTCGAAAAGATCGCCGTGCACGATCCACAGGCGCTTGCCTGCGAGCGTGGTGTGGAAGGCCTCGCTGCGCACGTGGATGTCGCCGAAAGCGAGGTCGCAGAACTGACGCGCGGCTTCGTCGTGATTGCCGGGAATGTAGACCACCTGCGTGCCTTTGCGGGCTTTGCGCAGCACTTTCTGGATCACGTCGTTGTGCGCTTGCGGCCAGAACCAGCCTTTGCGAAGCTGCCATCCGTCGATGATGTCGCCAACCAGGTACAGGTACTCGGAATCGTTGTGGCGGAGAAAATCGAGGAGATAGCGCGCCTGGCAGCCGCCGGAGCCGAGATGGATATCGGACAGCCAGATGGTGCGGTAGCGATGATCGGCGGGGCCGTCGTCGGAACGGGAGGGCGGCTCGGAAATCGTCTGGGGAGCGTGGCTGGCGCCGGTGGATCCAGGAGGAGGGGGTGGCGCGACGTCGGTGCGGAACGCGATGGCTTCGGCATCGCGGAGGGTAGTGCCTAGGAGGTGACTCGCAGACGATTTAGTGGCCATGGGCACGCGCAACGGGTTGCAGTGCGGCCATTGCGCCATGCGCACGTGACGGAGCCATGACAGTCACGAAAACTTCTTATTACTAAGTGTTGCGATACGGGTACAGCGGCTGCGAAGAACGAGAAAAACCGGGGGGTATGGCGGCACCTTTGATGCGCTTTTCGGAACGCATCCAAAGCCGATGCAATGAGTCTCTCCGACACTCGCGTGCCATGAGATCACGCGAGGCTGACAAGCCGCTATCTTGTGCGCGATCCGACGTGTTGCGTCTTGCATGTCGAGGTTGGCGTGGACAAAGGCACATGCACACAGCGAAGCCACGACCGAGGCGACCCGCGGTCATCTCCGAGGTAGATCGGTCATGCATGGATCGCTGTTACCCGGATGTGTTTCATCGCGGAAAAGGCACGTTGTCTGGTGAACGCGTACGGGCCGTTTGTCGTGTTGGCATCGCCTATACTCCGTATTTACGTTGGAATCCTATGCAAACAGATAGTGGAACAGTAGGGCCTGTCATTCGAATGTCGATGTGCAAAATATGCAACGAACCTGCGCCTCTCTACGGCGTCACCGACTTCAACAAGAGTTGCGAAGAGCGTCGTGGACGCTATCTGCCGCTCACCGGCGTGCCGGTCTATTACAACCGGTGCGATGCCTGCGGCCTCATCTTCACCCGCGCGTTCGACCACTGGAGCAAAGCCGAGTATCTGCAACACATTTATAACGATGACTACGTGCTGGTCGACCCGGACTACATTGATTCACGGCCTGCGGGCAATGCCGCTTTCATTCTCGATTTCATCAAGAAAGGTCACCGGTTGAGATGTCTCGACTATGGCGGCGGCAATGGCACGCTTACGTCGTTATTGCGCGAGGGCGGGGTGGACGGACATAGTTGGGACCCGATGGATGAAGAGGGCGTATCGCCGTCCGGCACATTCGATTTCATCAGCGCGTTCGAGGTTCTGGAGCACACGCCCGAACCGCTGGCGACGGTTCAGGAAGCGCTTGGACTGCTGAACGGGCGTGGGGTGTTGCTGTTCTCCACGTTGACGATCGATCATGTATCGCCACGGGGAATGGACAACTGGTACATCGCGCCTCGCAACGGTCATATCACGCTTTACACGCGACGCTCATTGCAGACCATGTTTGCGGGATTGGGTTATCGGATTCATCACTTCAATGACAACCTGCATATGGCGCTGAAGGAAGATCCGGAGTGGCTGCTTTAAGCCCCGGGAGGTCATGGCGAATGGTCCGGCGGACCTGCATGACGATTCGGATGCCTGAGGTATTCCTGCGCCGCTGCCATGAGCGGCGGCGTTGACCTGACGTAAGCCGGAGAACGCCGGCCTAAGCCGCCGGTGGTACCACACTCACGATGCGCGTTCCGGCCAGCCGGTCATGCAGAAACTGTCGCGCCGGGTCGAGCCAGACCGCAGCGGCCCAGAGCACGATCCATACGGTGGTCACCACAAGCGTGGTCGGAACGGAAAGCTTGAGCAGCGGGTGCAATGCCAGCGGCGGCAAGAACCACAACCACGCAAACACATAGCGCGCGATGGCGCGCGCAGTCGAAACCGGCGCTCCGTGCGCATCGACTACTTTCAGCCGCCAGGTTTTCATGGGCAGGGTTTGCCCGCCATGGGTCCAGAAGTAGACGAAATAAGCCGCGAGCACGAACCCGATCCACGCCATCAAAATATTATGGTGGGTGAGCCCGTTGCGTTGCTGGGTGAGCGTACTGAACAAATACCCGGCGATAAAAACGATCCCGAACAGGATCACGCCTTCGTAGAGCATCGTAGCCAGCCGGCGCCGTAGCCGGGGCGCGGTCAATCCGGAAGACTCGACAGATTCCAAAGAGGAGGCGCTCACGGTTTGGCTATGACCCGTTGAAAACGGATGGCGCCTGTTGCGGCGAAACGGGAATTGGCGTGGCCGGCACAAAGCTGGCGGCACTGGGAATAGCCGGCGCGGCAGGCGCTCCGGCGGAACCCGACGCCCCGATTTCACCCACCGCCTCGGAAGCGCGGGCATGTTCCCGGTCGGTCATCAGCCGGTCGATATCCTTGACTTCCGTTTTGCCGGAAGGCGGCGCGCTGACAACGGTCGGGCGGCGGGGGCGTTCGGTGGCGGCGAGCTTTTTCTTCTGATCTTCCGGGAGCTTTTGATACGCGTCCCAGGCGCGTTCCCGCTTCTCAACGGGGACGGACTTTGAGACCTGATAGTTTTCGCGGGCGACCTTACGCTGATCCGGGGTCATATGGATCCATTCGGTCATGCGTTCATGAAGGCGTTTTTGCGCATCGGGCGACATCTTCTTGTATCGCGACGCGATCTTGATCCAATTTCGCTTACGTTCCTCGCTGAATTGATCCCATTCCGAGGCAAACGGCGCCAGCGCGACCCGTTGAACGTCGGTGAGTCGCGCCCAGGCCATGGGGCTTGGCGGAGAGGCGAGCGAAGAAAGCGGAGACAGGACTTCTCCCGCGCTCGCCCCGAGTGGGGCGGCGGCAGCGGGTACCGCCGAAGCGGACGAGTAAAAACGCGGATAGGTGGCGGCAAACGCGACAAGTCCCGCAATTGCGCATCCAAAGACAATCGCGAGGCCGCGCTTGTAACTCACCCGATGACTCCTGCAGTCTTAATGATTGCGCGTCAGGTACGCGTTGAAACCGTGGTCGAGATAGGCGTCGAGCGGGAGATTGTCGCTGAGCATGGCCGCGTCGATATCGGCGAGTTCCGCGGTGCGCTGCTGGTCCTCCCAATAAGCGATGCCGGCCAATCCGATCACAAGTGCGAGCAGCGGCCACGCCAGCGCGAGGCGCGAGAAGCGGCCGCGTTTACCCGCGTGGCCCGGCCCGGCGGCGCCCAGGGAGCCGGCCGCACCCGCGCCGGCGAGCGAAGGCGCGAAAACCGGCGCCGCGACAGCGACTTTTTCCGGTTTCTTGCGTGCGATCGCCATCCGGCGAGCCGCCGCCAGCTTGTCGAGCGAGGCGGCGGGCAGCGAATTGATGTTTTCGTCGAGTGCGCGGCGTACCTTCAGCGCGAACTCGGTTTCCTTTTGATCGAGAGCGTTGCTCATAGCGTGATTCCTTTCGCCTTCAGCGCGTGTGCCAGCGCGTGCGTGGCCCGCGAGCAATGTGTTTTTACGCTGCCTTCGGAGCAGCCCATTGCAGCGGCGGTTTCGGCGACGTCCATATCCTCCCAGTAACGCATGAGAAACGCTTCCCGTTGACGTGCTGGTAGTTTCTGGATCTCCGCGTCGATCAGGTTGAGCACCTGTTCACGCTCGAGCCGGCTTTCGCTGCTTTCCGCCCCGACCGTGCCGTCCTGTGATTCGAAGGTCTCGAGAGGGTCGAATTCGTCGTCGTCAGCGTTGCCGAACGAGGAAAACAGGCTTACCCACGTATTTCGGACCTTCTGCCGGCGAAAGTAGTCGTGCGTTGCATTTTGCAGGATACGCTGAAACAAAAGGGGCAACTCGGGCTGAGGCCGGTCGCCGTATTTTTCGGCGAGCTTGATCATCGCATCCTGAACGATGTCGAGCGCCGCATCGTCGTCGCGTACGGTGTACACCGTCTGCTTAAACGCGCGTCTTTCGACGCCCGCCAGAAAATCGGCGAGTTCCTTGTCTGATGCCATCCGTGAGGCCCGGCGCAACGAGCGTGCGTCGATAAGGGTTGGTGAGAGGTTTAAAACCTGCGGATGCTAGCAAACTTTTGAGTGAACAGCGAGGAAATGCGCCGCTGTTACAGGCTGAAACACGGAGTTTTCTTCAGAATTTCGGATAAATCCGAGCCTTTAGAGCGCGATTTTGACGTGCTTCCGGGGAATATCGTGCAATTTTTCCTTGACGAGCTTTATGGCCTCGGGCTATCGTTTCCGACTCGCATCATAAAGTGAACTGTCTCTTTGAGGCGAGCCCAAGAAGCCCGCTTCCCATTTAGACGCGCCGCTTGAACCCGAGCCATAAGCCCGGCAGAGAGCACCCAATCAATTTTTTGCCGAAAATTCGAAAGGTGAATGTATGAATATGCCCAGCGCGGAATTCTCCACGTCGGATACGACTCCCCCCCTCGAAGCTGAATCCATTGGCGGCACCGTGCTCATGCGCGCGCTCGCTGACGAAAAAGTCGAGTTCATTTGGGGCTATCCCGGCGGCTCGGTACTCTATATCTACGACGAGTTGTACAAGCAGGACGAGATCCAGCACATTCTCGTGCGCCACGAACAGGCCGCGGTTCATGCCGCCGACGCCTACGCGCGCTCCACGGGTAATGTCGGCGTGTGCCTCGTGACCTCCGGCCCCGGCGTCACCAATGCGGTGACCGGTATTGCCACCGCCTACATGGATTCCATCCCGCTCGTCATTATCAGCGGTCAGGTTCCTACCGCGGCAATCGGCCAGGATGCGTTCCAGGAGTGCGACACGGTCGGCATCACGCGTCCCTGCGTCAAACACAATTTCCTCGTCAAAGACGTGCGCGACCTCGCCGCGACCGTCAAGAAAGCGTTTTATATCGCCCGTACGGGACGTCCTGGCCCGGTGCTGATTGACATTCCGAAAGACGTGTCGAAGACGCCTTGCAAGTACGAACCGCTCAAGACGGTGTCGCTGCGCTCGTACAATCCGGTGACCAAAGGCCATTCCGGCCAGATCCGCAAGGCCGTGCAGTTGCTGCTCTCGGCGAAGCGTCCGTACATTTATACGGGTGGCGGAATCATTTTGGCGAATGCGGCGCGTGAGTTGAACCAGTTCGCCGACCTGCTCGGTTATCCGGTGACGAACACACTGATGGGCCTGGGCGGTTATCGCGCGGACAACAAGAAATTCCTCGGCATGCTCGGCATGCACGGCACGTACGAAGCCAACATGGCCATGCAGCACTGCGACGTGCTGATCGCGATCGGCGCGCGTTTCGACGACCGCGTGATCGGTGATCCGGAGCATTTCGCGTCGCATGCGAAGAAGATCATTCACATCGACATCGATCCGTCGTCCATTTCCAAGCGCGTGAAGGTCGATATCCCCATTGTCGGCGACGTGAAGGAAGTGCTGAAGGAGTTGATCGAACAGCTGCAGACGGCCGAACACGGTCCGGACACCGTGGCGCTGGCCGACTGGTGGAAGGACATTGAAGCGTGGCGCTCGAAGGACTGCCTCAAGTTCGACCGCGAAAGCCAGATCATCAAGCCGCAATACGTGGTCGAAAAGGCGTGGGAGCTGACCGACGGCGAAGCGTTCGTCTGTTCGGACGTTGGCCAGCATCAAATGTGGGCGGCGCAGTTCTACCGCTTCAACAAGCCGCGCCGCTGGATCAATTCGGGTGGTCTCGGCACCATGGGCTTCGGCCTGCCGGCGGCCATGGGCGTGAAGATGGCGCACCCGGACGACGAGGTCTTGTGCATCACGGGCGAAGGCTCGATCCAGATGTGCATCCAGGAATTGTCGACGTGCAAGCAATACAACACGCCGATCAAGATCATCTCGCTCAACAACCGCTATCTCGGCATGGTTCGCCAATGGCAGCAGATCGAATACAAGAAGCGTTATTCCAGTTCGTATATGGACGCGCTGCCTGACTTCGTGAAGCTGGCTGAGGCTTATGGCCACGTGGGCATGCGTATCGAACATACGCGTGATGTTGAACCGGCACTGAAGGAAGCACTGCGCCTGAAAGATCGCACGGTGTTCCTCGACTTCCAGACAGATCCCACCGAAAACGTATTTCCGATGGTCCAGGCAGGCAAGGGCATCACGGAAATGCTGCTCGGATCGGAAGATCTATAACGGCTGTTTTCCCTAGCGCGGCTCACGCGCGCCCGTCTCCACAAAAGACGATCGTGGCGCGTGAGTTTTGCGGGAACACGCTTATTCACTGGATAAATCAGGAACGTGAATCATGAGACATATCATTTCCGTGCTGCTGGAAAACGAACCGGGCGCGTTATCGCGCGTCGTCGGCCTCTTTTCCGCACGTGGCTACAACATTGAAACCTTGACGGTGGCGCCGACCGAAGACAGTTCGCTGTCGCGGCTGACCATCGTTTCCATTGGCTCGGATGACGTGATCGAACAGATCACAAAGCACCTGAACCGCCTGATCGAGGTGGTGAAAGTGGTCGACCTGACAGAGGGCGCCCACATCGAGCGCGAGCTGATGCTGATCAAGGTGAGAGCGGTCGGTAAGGAACGGGAAGAGATGAAACGGATGGCGGACATCTTCCGCGGCCGCATTATCGACGTCACCGAAAAAAGCTACACGATGGAACTGACGGGCGCGAGCGACAAACTTGACGCATTTATTCAGGGGCTGGACGCAACGGCGATTCTCGAGACCGTGCGCACAGGCAGTTCCGGCATTGGCCGGGGCGAGCGAATCCTGAAGGTCTGAGAGCGGCTGAACAACGCGAACGTTGAACGTTATTTTCGCACCCAATTTCACAAATTAAATTCAAGTAAAGGAACCACCATGAAAGTTTTCTACGACAAAGACGCCGATCTCTCCCTCATCAAGGGCAAGCAAGTCACGATCATCGGCTATGGCTCGCAAGGCCATGCACACGCGCTGAACCTGAAGGACAGCGGTGTGAACGTGACGGTCGGCCTGCGCAAGAACGGCGCATCGTGGAGCAAGGCTGAAAAGGCCGGACTGAAGGTCAAGGAAGTGGCCGAAGCCGTAAAGGGCGCGGACGTGGTCATGATGCTGCTGCCGGACGAGCAGATCGCCGAAGTCTACAAGAACGAGGTGCACGACAACGCCAAGGAAGGCGCTGCGCTGGCATTCGCGCACGGTTTCAACGTGCACTACGGCCAGGTCATCCCGCGTGCCGACCTTGACGTGATCATGATCGCGCCGAAGGCGCCGGGTCACACGGTGCGTGGCACGTATGCCCAAGGCGGCGGCGTTCCCCACCTGATCGCAGTGGCGCAGGACAAGTCGGGCTCGGCACGCGACGTGGCGTTGTCGTACGCGGTCGCTAACGGCGGCGGCCGTGCCGGCATTATCGAAACGAACTTCCGTGAAGAAACGGAAACTGACTTGTTCGGCGAGCAAGCTGTGCTGTGCGGCGGTACGGTCGACCTGATCAAGGCCGGCTTCGAAACGCTGGTGGAAGCAGGCTACGCGCCGGAAATGGCTTACTTCGAATGCCTGCACGAACTGAAGCTGATCGTCGACCTGATCTATGAAGGCGGTATCGCCAACATGAACTACTCGATCTCGAACAACGCTGAATACGGCGAATATGTGACGGGTCCGAAGATCGTGACGTCGGAAACGAAGAAGGCAATGAAGCAAGTGCTGACGGACATCCAGACCGGCGAGTACGCAAAGAGCTTCATCATCGAAAACAAGGCTGGCGCGCCGACGCTGCAATCGCGTCGCCGCCTGACGGCTGAGCACCAGATCGAAACGGTCGGCGCCAAGCTGCGTGCGATGATGCCGTGGATTGCGGCAAACAAGCTGGTTGATCAGTCGAAGAACTAAGCAGCCTCAGAACTAAAAAAGCTGAACGACCGGCCATGCGCGCCGGTCCTAGTGAAGACCGCAAGCCGTCCGGTGTCGCTTGGCGCCGGACGGCTTTTGCTATCCTACGGTTTTACTAAAAATATAGAACTCGTTCATGAACTATCCACATCCGATCATCGCGCGTGAAGGCTGGCCGTTTATTGCCATTGCGGCTGTCATTGCCGTGTTGATCCAGGCCATCGGCGGCTTTGGTTTTGCCTGGCCGTTCTGGCTGTTGACGATCTTCGTCGTCCAGTTTTTCCGTGACCCGGCCCGGCCGATTCCCGTTCAGGCGAACGCCGTGTTGTGTCCCGCCGACGGCCGTATCGTCGCGGTGGAAACCGCTCACGATCCCTACGCGGGCCGCGAAGCGCTGAAGATCAGCGTGTTCATGAACGTGTTCAATGTCCATTCGCAGCGCTCGCCGGTAGATGGCGCCATCAGCAAGGTGGAGTACTTTCCGGGTTCGTATCTCAACGCTGCCGTCGACAAGGCTTCGACCGAGAACGAACGCAATGCGATCGTGATCCAGACCGCGGCGGGGCATACGGTGACCTCGGTGCAGATCGCCGGACTGATTGCGCGGCGCATCCTGTGCTATGTCCACGTGGGCGAGCCGCTTAACCGCGGCCAGCGTTATGGTTTCATCCGCTTCGGGTCGCGCGTCGATGTGTATTTGCCGGTGGGCAGCCATCCGCGGGTGGCGATTGGCGAGAAGGTGTCGGCCTCGTCTACCATCCTTGCCGAGTTTGCAGAGTAATCAGCACAAGTAAAGCGGTAAAACCAGGCTGCACAACGGAGGACTCGATGGCGGCACTCAAACCGCGCCGGACGCGAAGCACGACAACACCCCCGCGGGCTTTTCGCCGCAACAAGGCGGCGCAGGACATCGGCGTGCTGGAAACGCGGCGTGCGAAGCGGCAACAGTTTTTGAGGAAGCGCGGCATTTACCTGCTGCCCAACGCGTTCACCACGGCCGCGTTGTTCTGCGGCTTTTTCGCGGTCGTGCAGGCCATGAACGTGCGCTTCGAGATCGCGGCCATAGCAATCTTCGTGGCAATGGTGCTGGACGGCATGGATGGCCGTGTCGCGCGCATGACGCATACGCAGAGCGCGTTCGGCGAGCAGTTCGACAGCCTTTCCGACATGGTCTCTTTCGGCGTCGCGCCGGCGCTGGTGATGTACGAGTGGATCCTGAAAGACCTGGGTCGATGGGGCTGGCTCGCAGCGTTCGTCTATTGCTCGGGGGCGGCGTTGCGTCTTGCGCGCTTCAATACGAACGTAGGCGTAGTGGACAAACGCTATTTCCAGGGCCTGCCGAGTCCGGCAGCGGCGGCGTTGATCGCAGGTTTTGTATGGCTCGCCACGGATAACCGCGTGCCGCTGAAGCTGGTCTGGTTGCCGTGGGTGGCGTTTGCGCTGACCATCTATGCCGGTGTCACTATGGTGTCAAACGCGCCGTTCTACAGCGGCAAGGCGCTCGACGTGCGGTTCCGCGTCCCGTTCGCAGGCGTGTTGCTGGTGGTGGTGGCGTTCGTGCTGGTATCGTCGGATCCGCCTTTGATGTTGTTCGGCTTGTTCGTGTTGTACGGTTTCTCCGGTTACGCGTGGTGGGGGTACATGGCCATGCGCGGCCGGCCGAATCCGGCCAGGTCGTCTGAAAAACCGCATTGAAAGCACAGCGCGCATTGGCTTGAATCCGGTGCGCGCTGTTTGCTTTTGGGCGTCTTATGGCCCCAAACCCGGCGGATGACACCAATCGGATCGATCGGAAAGCCCAATTGCACGCTCTCAAAAATCTCGTTATAGTCTCCAAATGATTTTTTTCGCCCATCCCCTCTCGTCTTTCCTAGCTGGTGCGCCGCTACGCGCGCTACCGCTACTAGCGCGCCTGCCGCGCTAAGCTTCCCGCCTCCCGTCTGCTCGTTCGTGGTTTTCGACGCCAGCGGTGGCGCGAACACCCGGATTCCGTATTGTTTTTCCCCACCGTTTTCAAAACTCTAAAACTCCCCACTGGAGCCCGACATGGCAGACAAACTGATCATTTTCGACACGACCTTGCGCGATGGCGAGCAATCCCCCGGCGCGTCGATGACAAAGGAAGAGAAGATCCGGATCGCGAAGGCGCTCGAGCGGATGAAGGTCGATGTGATCGAAGCAGGTTTCGCTGCCAGCTCGAACGGCGACTTTGACGCGATCCACACCATTGCCGGCCTGGTCAAGGACAGCACGATCTGCTCGCTCGCCCGCGCCAACGATAAAGACATCCAGCGCGCTGCCGACGCCCTGAAGCCCGCCGATCACTTCCGCATCCATACGTTCATTGCCACGTCGGCGCTGCATATGGAAAAGAAGCTGCGCATGAGCGCGGATCAGGTCTACGAACAGGCGCGTCTCGCCGTGCGTTTCGCGCGCAAGTTCACCGATGACGTTGAATTCTCGCCGGAAGACGGCAGCCGTTCGGATCTCGATTTCCTGTGCAGGGTGCTGGAAGCGGTGATCGCGGAAGGCGCGACCATCATCAATATCCCCGATACCGTCGGCTACGCCGTGCCGGAAGGCTACGGCAACCTGATCAGGACGATCCGCGAACGCGTGCCGAATTCGGACAAGGCGGTCTGGTCCGTGCATTGCCACGATGACCTCGGCATGGCGGTGGCGAATTCGCTGGCCGGCGTGCACATCGGCGGCGCGCGTCAGATTGAATGCACTATCAACGGCCTGGGCGAGCGCGCCGGTAACACGGCGCTGGAAGAAGTCGTGATGGCGATGAAAACGCGCAAGGATTACTACGGGCTGGAACTGGGTATCGATACAACGCATATCGTGCCGACCTCGAAGCTCGTCTCGCAGATCACCGGTTTTGTCGTGCAGCCCAACAAGGCTGTTGTGGGTGCGAACGCGTTTGCGCATGCGTCCGGCATTCACCAGGATGGCGTGCTCAAAGCGCGCGATACCTACGAAATCATGCGCGCCGAAGACGTGGGCTGGTCGACCAACAAGATCGTGCTCGGCAAGCTGTCCGGCCGCAATGCGTTCAAGCAACGCCTGGAAGACCTGGGCGTGACGCTGGAATCGGAAACGGATGTGAACGCCGCGTTCGTGCGCTTCAAGGAACTCGCCGATCGTAAATCCGAGATCTTCGATGAAGACATCATGGCGATCGTCTCCGAAGAATCAGCGGAAATGCAGGCCAAGGAAACGTTCCGTTTCGTGTCGCTGGCCCAGCATTCGGAAACGGGCGAGCAGCCGCATGCACGCGTGGTATTTGCCGTCGACGGTATTGAAGTGCAGGGTGAATCGCGTGGCAATGGCCCGGTCGATGCCACGCTGCACGCGATCGAATCGAAGGTGACGAGCGGCGCCGAGCTGGTGCTGTATTCGGTGAACGCAATTACCACCGGTACGCAGGCTCAGGGCGAAGTGACCGTGCGTCTGTCGAAGAGCGGCCGGATTGTGAACGGCGTGGGCACGGACCCGGACATTGTGGCGGCGTCGGCGAAGGCTTATCTTGCGGCGCTCAACAAGCTGCATTCGAAGGTCGAGAAGCTGAATCCGCAGCTTTCCTGAATTGATTCGATTGATGAAGCGCGTACCTGGCGCTTCATCGGTTTAAAAACGGCTTTCGCCACAAGCGAGGGCCGTTTTTCATGGCACTCTCACTTGACAGATGCCCGTCTGAAGAACGCCAGGCGTTGCTGCAAACCCGGCCGTTCCCGCGCCACGCGCTCAAGCTGGCGGCATTCCACATGAATGCCGCGTTCGGGCGCATCGGCGACGAATTTATCGATTAGTTCGCGCACGTCCGGATCGACGAAATCGGCACGGCTTGCGTCCACGATTACCGTCGCGTTGTCCGGAATTTGTCTCAGGTGATGCTTGAGCGACACCTTGCCGAGAAACGAAACGTCCTTGCGAAACGACAGCAGGAAGTGGTCGCCATGCTGCGCGATGGTGATAGGCCGTTGCAGATTCGCGTGAATCGCGAGTCCGATACTGCACGCAATACCCAACAGGATGCCAATCAGCAGATCGGTCGTGAGTACGCCCACGATCGTCACGATGAACGGCGCAAAGCGCTCGAATCCCTGCTTCGCAACCGCCGCGAACAATGAAGGTTTCGCCAGCTTGAGTCCGGTAAAAATCAGGATGGCGGCGAGACAGGCCAGTGGAATCAGGTTGATCACGGCGGTCAGCGCGAACACACTCGCGAGCAGCAGGGCTCCATGCACGACAGCCGACCAGCGGCTCTGCGCACCCGCGTGGACATTGGCGGAGCTACGGACGATAACCGAGGTAATCGGCAACGCGCCGATCGCGCCCGCCATCATGTTGCCGATACCCTGCGCCTTGAGTTCCCGATCCGGGTGAGCAGAACGCTTCTTCGGGTCGATCTGCTCAACGGCTTCGAGGCTCAGCAAGGTCTCCAGGCTCGCGACGATGGCAAGCGTCATCGCGAGCCGCCAGACATCGGGATTGATGAGTTGCCCGAAGTCAGGCCAGTCGAACGCGGCGTTCAATGCAGCAAGCGAAGCGAGCGACGGCAGCAACACGCGATGCTCCGCTGGCGGCGCGAAGCCTGGCGCGGCGAAGTCCAGCGCCAGCGTAATTGCAATGCCGAGCAAGACCACCGCCAGCGGCGCGGGCAACGCGCGCACCAGTGTAAAGCGCCGCATCGCTTTCGTTTCCCAGGCCGCCAGTATCGCGAGGGAAAGCACGGCGACGGCGCACGCAGCGAGCGACATCGCGCCGAACGGCGTATCGAACGTGCCCGGGGTTTGCGCGGCAACATGAGCGCCGCCGTTGGCAAAACCGGCCGCAAGCGGTATCTGCTTGATGATCAGCAACAAGCCGATAGCCGCGAGCATGCCCTTGATGACCGATGAGGGTACATAAGCGGCGAAGCGCCCGGCCTTCAGCATGCCAAAGCCGAACTGGATCACGCCCGCGAGCATGACCGCCATCAGGAAGGTCGAAAAACTCCCGAGCTTGGCAATGCCGTCCACAACGATGACGACCAGCCCGGCCGCCGGCCCGCTTACGCTCAGGTGCGAGCCGCTCAGCAGCGCGACGACCAGCCCGCCGATGATGCCGGACAGCAAGCCGGCAAACGGCTCGACGCCGGACGCGTTGGCGATGCCGAGACACAGCGGCATGGCGACAAGGAAGACGACGGTGCCCGCGAACAGATCACGCGGGAAAGTTGCAAACGTTTCACGTAGGGTCATGGGCTTTTTCGGGCGTGAGTTAGTCCATGCGATGCCCGGGAGGCATCGCACGGTGAAGGGTTGAAACGTGGGATTGAACGGCTAGTTGCGGGAGCCTTCGATCACGCGCTGGACCGCGCTAGGCGCCGGCACGGGTTCTGCCGGTTTTGCGGGTTTTACTATTCCCGCCGCCACAATTGATGGGGTGGCAGGCTCGCCCCCGGTATCGGCATCGGTGGGATCTCCGGACGAAAGCACCTTGATGCGGCCATCGCGCAAACCGAAGACCCAGCCGTGAACGCGCGGCGGGCGTTCGGCGTCACGCACGATGGGTGTATCGCGTAGCGCACGCACTTGTTGCAGCACGCTCAGTTCCGCCAGCCGGTCGATGCGTGAATCCAACGTACCGATCGCGTCGAGTTCGCCGCTGTGCTCACGCGCCAGCGCGCACAGCGGGGCAATGCGCCGGTTCACGTGGGGCAGGGCGTCGGACAACGGCAGCAACGACGCTCGTACGCCGCCGCATCCGTAGTGTCCGCACACGATCACGTCGTCCACCTTCAGCACGCTCACCGCATATTCGAGGACGCTCATGGTGTTGTCGTCGTCGGGTGAAAAGAGGTTCGCGATGTTGCGATGGACGAATAAATCTCCGGGCTTCGAGTGTGTGATGGTTTCGGCTGGCACGCGGCTGTCCGAGCATCCCAGCCAGAGTACGGTCGGACTTTGGCCTTGGGCCAAGGTTCTGAAGAAATCCGGGTCACTGGCGGCAATTTCGGCCGCCCAGCCGACGTTTTCAACCAGCATGCGTTTGGGTCGATTCATAGGTATCAGCTCCAAAAGCGTAATGAGAGGCACAACACTGCAACGGCCAAATTATCGCCGGGAATGTATTTCTGGCGTCATCGCGGCGCCGCGATAAACCTTACGAATAACTTTCTATTAAAAGGTTCCGCCCGTCCAGGCATAAAAAAAGCCGCTTTTTCGAGCGGCATTTTTTTTCGTCGACAAAAAATTTCTTCGGTGCTTGATCAAGTGAAATCAGGCGAAAGGCGAAATCAGAAGAAATTCCGCTGATCGGGATCGTGAAGCGGGTCGGGCGTTTTTTGTGTCAGGCGCAGCGTGCCCTGATCGTCGAAGTAAAAGCTGTACATCATGTACCAGACGTTTGCCTCCATGTACCGGTAGGTCCACACCTCGCGTTTCATCAACGGGAAGTAGGACGTCTCCACCGGTCGCCCGAAGTTGATCAGCACGTCCTTGCGTGTCCAGGTGCCGATCTGCGCTTTGAAGAACTCGTTTTCATCGAGGACCTGGCGCACACTCACGATCTTTCCCGATGCATCGATATCCGCCGCCGTGGTCACTTCGCCCAGCGGCTGGGTCGGCCACATCAGGCGCTTGCCGCCGTTCGGCAAGTCATATACCTCTCTCGGCGGTCCCAGCTTTGCCGTGATGGTGGACGAGTCCGCGCCTGCCTGGTAGTTCTGCCACGGCTGTGCGCACGCCGTCAGCAGAAGGGCGAGTGCCATTGCCGCCGCGGGTTTTCGTATTGCCTTGCTCAACATCGAAGCCTCCTTCGTATTCGTATCCAGACCGTATCCACGATCGGCCGTGGGTTTTTATGCTGTCGTGCACCGCTTCGCTTATTTTGACATGCGGGGTAGGCGCGCGGTTTTGATCGCGGCCGTCAGGGCGCGCTTGTTGCATGTAGATGGAACGTGCGGGGCCGGGCGGCTATTCCATTTCCGTTCGCATTTCCGAGGCGGTTGCATGCGGCATGGCGAACGACCTATGATCCGCGATTCGCTTTGCTGTCATCTTCGCTGTCATTTATCCATGGATGGACTGTAATGGACTGTATGGGTCTCGGCCTCGGCCTCGGTTTGCGTCGCGTGGTTTCTCTCAGGGCCAGTGAGCGGCGCCTGCCGACACGGCGGTCCCGCCTTCTTGTCCGCGCATCGCATGCGGGCAAGCGCCTGAGCGGTTTGTTGCTGGCGGCGTCATGTGTTGTCAGCGCGCTCGCTGCTCCCGCGCGTGCGGCGGACGTCGCGCCCGGTTTGCCCCCCATTCGCATCGCGATGATCGAGGGCATGTCCGGTCCGTTCGCCAACGCGGGCGCGGCCGTCGAGCGGAATCTTCGCTTTGGTGTGGAGCGCGTGAACGCGAATGGCGGTGTCGCGTTGCCCGACGGCAAACATCCGCTCCAGTTGGTGGTCCTCGACGGCAAGGGCAGCAGCGAAGCCAGTCTCGTCCAGTTGCGTGCGGCTATCGACCAGAATATTGGCTTTGTCATGCAGGGCAACAGCTCGGCGGTCGCGGCTGCGCTTGTCGACGCGATCAATAAGCAAAATTCCCGCGATCCGGAACATCGCGTGGTTTTCCTCAATTATTCCGCCGACGACCCCGCGCTCACCAACGCCGATTGCAGTTTCTGGCATTTCCGCTTCGATGCCCACGCGGGCATGCGCATGAATGCGCTCGCCGATGTCATCCAGCACGATCAATCGGTGAAGAAGGTCTATTTGTTCAACCAGGACTACAGCTTTGGCCACGACGTCAGCCATGAAGCCCAGCGTGCGCTGAAAGAGCGTCGCCCGGACATCGCAATCGTCGCCGATGAATTCATCCCCGCCGGCCGGGTGAAGGACTTCGCGCCGTACGTGGCCAAGATCCGCGCGAGCGGCGCCGACGCGGTGATCACCGGCAACTGGGGCAACGACCTGACGCTGCTTGTCAAAGCTGCCCGCGAACAGGGGCTCGACACGCATTTCTATACGTTCTACGGCAACAGCCTGGGTGCGCCCGCCGCTCTGGGCGACGCGGGCGTAAAACATGTCGTGGCGGTGGCCGACTGGCATCCGAACGTAGGCGGCAGCGCGTCGGATGCTTACTACGCGGCTTTTCGCACCCGTTTTCCGGCTGCGGCCGACGATTACCTCTTCCTGCGCATGCCGCTCATGATCGAGATGCTGGCGCAGGCCATGGAGAAAGCGCACAGCGCCGACCCGACCGCGGTCGCCCGCGCATTGGAAGGCGTGACGCTGGACAAGGGATTCCAGACGACGGAAATGCGTGTCGCCGATCATCAATTGATCCAGCCCCTTTATGTGATGGAGATGGACAAGGTGGGCACGCCGGGCGTGAATTTTGACAACGAAGGCTCCGGTTTTGGCTTTCGAACGCTGCTCAAGATCCCGGCCGCGCAGACGGCCATGCCCACCACCTGCCAGATGAAGCGCCCCGCGCCGTAAAAACAACCCAACCTGGGCGCAGGACTATTGCATCATTTCGCCCGTCGTCCGTAACCGGGTCGACGGCAAAAACCGGTGTGCTATAATCCGCGACTTGCCGTACTTGGGGAGGGTTGTAGAGCCCCGTCCGGCAAGCGAATCAAAGGTTGATTCAAGTAACGTAGAAAACCCACGGCACGGCCTTTCTTCCGTGACCGCCTGTCCGTTTCAAAGGAAAATCAAATGTCTACCGTAGTTGCTGCTCATGCAAAGAAGTCCGACGTTGTCGCAGAATATGCGCGCGCCGCTAATGACACCGGATCGCCAGAAGTGC
Source organism: Caballeronia udeis (assembly GCF_044909315.1). GTDB lineage: Bacteria > Pseudomonadota > Gammaproteobacteria > Burkholderiales > Burkholderiaceae > Caballeronia > Caballeronia udeis_A. The sequence continues at coordinate 41,769 of NZ_JBIYEB010000037.1, read as the reverse complement.
AAGTTGCACTGCTGACCACCCGTATCAACGAACTGACCGTTCACTTCAAGGCTCACACGAAGGATCACCACAGCCGCCGCGGCCTGCTGCGCATGGTGAGCCGCCGTCGCAAGCTGCTCGATTACCTCAAGGGCAAAGACGCTGACCGTTATCGCTCGCTGATCGAGAAGCTGGGTCTGCGCAAGTAAGCGGCTAGCGTTCACAACGAAATGCCTGTGTCAGTTTGCTGATACAGGCATTTTGTTTTTGAACGGCGCGCTCTTCATGGGCGTAGAAAGGAAAGTGGCGGGAAATATCGAAGGCTTGCATTAAGGCCAACCCCGGATCGGAAACCGATTCGACTACAGGCCGGGCCTCGCGGCGGAGCTTTGTGTCATTCCAGCGCGTCATGCGCATCGCGTGTCGTGTTGCGTTGGAATGACATACACCCCTCTTTCGTGCGGTTCCGGTCATCGCTTGGCTTCGCCGTTTCTTTACCGTGTGCACGGGCTCCGGATGCTCCGGAGTCCACGACAACACGTCAGGAACATGCGAGGCATAACGAAGAAGGAGTGAGAATGTTTAAAAAGATCGTCAAGGAATTCAAGTGGGGACAACACAACGTTCGCCTGGAAACAGGTGAAATCGCGCGCCAGGCAAGCGGCGCCGTGATCGTCGATGTGGAAGATACCGTGGTGCTCGCGACGGTTGTCGGCGCGAAGACGGCAAAGCCGGGCCAGGATTTCTTCCCGCTGACCGTCGACTATCTGGAAAAAACCTACGCAGCCGGCAAGATCCCGGGTGGTTTCTTCCGTCGCGAAGGCCGGCCGTCGGAAGGTGAAACGCTGATCTCGCGCCTGATCGACCGTCCGTTGCGTCCGCTGTTCCCGGAAGGTTTTTATAACGAAGTGCAGGTAGTAATCCATGTGCTGTCGTTGAACCCCGACGTACCCGCTGACATCCCCGCGCTGATCGGCGCCTCGGCAGCGCTGGCTATCTCCGGCCTGCCGTTCAACGGCCCGGTGGGTGCAGCGCGCGTGGCCTATATCAACAACGAATACGTGTTGAACCCGACCCGTCCGCAAATGAAGGAATCGGCGCTCGACCTGATCGTCGCCGGTACGGAACGCGCGGTGTTGATGGTGGAATCGGAAGCGCAGCAACTGACTGAAGAAGTCATGCTCGGCGCCGTGGTGTTTGGTCACGACCAGATGCAGGTCGCTATCGACGCGATCCACGAACTCGTCGCCGAAGGTGGCAAGCCTGAGTGGGATTGGGCGCCGGCACCGAAGAACGAACCGCTGATCGCACGCGTGTCGGAACTGGCGCAGGCCGACCTGAACGCCGTGTACCAGATCCGCGACAAATCGGCTCGCACTGCCAAGCTGAAGGAAGTCTACGCAGCAACGACCGCGAAGCTGACCGAAGACGCAGTTGCAGCGGGCGAAACGCCTGCTGACAAGGCGACCATCGGCAACGTGCTGTTCGACATCGAAGCGAAGATCGTCCGTACGCAGATCCTGAACGGCGAACCGCGTATTGACGGCCGCGACACCCGCACCGTCCGCCCCATCGAAATCCGTACCGGCGTGCTGCCGCGTACGCACGGTTCGGCTCTGTTCACGCGCGGCGAAACGCAAGCACTCGTGATCGCCACGCTGGGCACGAAGGGCGACGAACAGAACATCGACGCGCTCGAAGGCGAGTATCGCGAACGCTTCATGCTTCACTACAACATGCCTCCGTTCGCGACCGGCGAAACGGGTCGCGTCGGTTCGCCGAAACGCCGTGAAATCGGTCACGGCCGTCTGGCCAAGCGCGCGTTGGCGGCTTGCCTGCCGAGCGCCGACGAATTCGGTTACTCCATCCGCGTGGTGTCGGAAATCACGGAATCGAACGGTTCTTCGTCCATGGCTTCGGTCTGCGGCGGCTGTCTCGCGCTGATGGACGCTGGTGTGCCCATGAAGGCGCACGTCGCGGGTATTGCGATGGGCCTGATCCTCGAAGGCAACAAGTTCGCGGTGCTGACGGACATCCTGGGCGACGAAGATCACCTCGGCGACATGGACTTCAAGGTTGCGGGCACGGCGCAAGGCGTGACGGCACTGCAGATGGACATCAAGATCCAGGGCATCACGAAGGAAATCATGCAGGTCGCGCTCGCGCAGGCGAAGGAAGGCCGCATGCATATCCTGGGCAAGATGACGACCGCTGTTCCGGGTACGAACACGAACCTGTCGGACTACGCGCCGCGCATGATCACCATGAAGATCAATCCGGAGAAGATCCGCGACGTGATCGGCAAGGGCGGTTCGGTGATCCGTGCGTTGACCGAAGAAACCAACACGACCATCGACATTTCGGACGACGGCGTGGTGACCATCGCGAGCACGAGCAGCGAAGGCATGGCGGAAGCGAAGAAGCGCATCGAGAACATCACGGCCGAAGTGGAAGTGGGTCAGGTCTACGAAGGCCCGGTGCTCAAATTGCTGGACTTCGGCGCGATCGTGAATATTCTTCCGGGTAAGGATGGTCTGCTGCACATCTCGGAAATCGTGAACGAGCGCATCAAGGACATCAACGACTACCTGAAGGAAGGCCAGATCGTGAAGGTCAAGGTCATCCAGACAGACGAAAAGGGTCGTGTCCGTTTGTCGGCGAAGGCTTTGCTGAACGAAGGCGGCGCGCCTATCGAACCGATCCAGCCGACACAGCAGTAATGCGGTAAGTTCGGGATGGCCGGCGCGTGAGTCCCGCGCGCCGGCCGTTTTTGAATGTGACGGTTCAAACGTGATTCGATGTTATTGCGGGTTTCGGCTGAGTGAGCCTGCAATGCCATGGGGTTATGCATCGGTGTCAGGCGAGTGTGACTTGAAGGGAATAAGCAGATGAAAGCCATCGAAATCACCCAGTTCGGTTCGCCCGACGTATTGAAGCTGGGCGAGCGTCCAATGCCGGAGCCAAAGGCCGGCGAAGTGCTGATCAAGGTCGCGGCGTCGGGAGTGAATCGCCCGGACGTGTTCCAGCGCAAGGGCGGTTATGCGCCGCCGCCGGGCGCCTCGGATCTGCCGGGACTGGAAGTGGCAGGCGAGATCGTGCGCGGCGACTTCGATCCGAAGCACAATCCGTTCGGTTTGAAAGCAGGGGATCGCGTGTGTGCGCTGCTCGCGGGCGGCGGTTACGCTGAATACGCGTGCGCACCGCTTGACCAATGCCTGCCGGTGCCGAAGGGGTTGACGGATATCGAGGCGGCGTCGTTGCCGGAAACGTTCTTCACGGTCTGGAGCAACGTGTTCGAACGTGCGCACCTGGGCAAGGGCGAGAACGGTGCCGAAGAAACGCTGCTGATCCAGGGCGGGTCGAGCGGTATCGGCGTGACGGCTATCCAGATTGCGAAGGCGCTGGGGCATCGTGTGTTCGTGACGGCTGGGAGCGACGAAAAGTGCCAGGCGTGCGAAAAGCTGGGCGCGGAACGCGCGATCAACTACAACACGGAAGATTTCGTCGATGTCGTGAAGTCGCTGACGAACGACCGCGGCGTGGACGTGATCCTCGACATGGTCGCGGGCGACTATCTTCCGCGTGAGCTGAAGACGCTGGCCGACGGCGGCCGGGTGGTAGTGATCGCAACGCTGGGCGGCTCGAAAGCCGAGATCAACCTCAACGAAGTGCTGCGCCGCCGTCTGGTGATCACCGGATCCACACTGCGGCCGCGCTCGGTCGCGTTCAAGGGCAGGGTCGCGGTGCAACTGAAGACGCACGTATGGCCGGAGATCGAGGCCGGACGGATCAAACCTGTCATTCATCAGGTTTTCCCCGCCGATCAGGCCGCCGCCGCTCATGCATTGATGGAAGGCAGTACGCACATCGGCAAGATCATGCTGGACTGGGGTCAGGTCGCCTGATTGCCGGTCCGGGACTTGAACTGACCGGGCTCAGGGTTCGTTGTTTGACCGATTTCCGCCAGGCACAGTAAAATCGCATGTTGTGCTGGCGCGTTGCGTCCGAAAGTTCCATTTTTCTATTTCAATGATCGGCAGCCTCGCTGCTACGACGAGACAAATGCCGAAAGAACAAGCCAAGCGCGCAAAACTGGTAGTCGGAAACTGGAAGATGCATGGCCGTCTGGCTGAGAACGCGGTCTTGATGCAGGCGGTGGCCGCCGGTGCCGCGACGCTGCAGAAGGGCGTGCGCACCGCGGTTTGCGTGCCCACGCCGTATGTTGCGCAGGCGCAGGCGCTACTGGGCGGATCGGTGGTCGCGTGGGGTGTCCAGGACGTCTCGGCCCACACGCAGGGCGCTTATACCGGTGAAGTCGCCGCAGGCATGGCGGCGGATTTTGATGCAACATTCGCGATTGTTGGTCACTCGGAGCGGCGCGCCTATCATGGCGAGCATTCGGACCTGGTCGCGGTGAAGGCGCAGCGAGCGCTGGAAGCCGGGCTGACGCCCATCGTGTGCGTGGGCGAGACGCTGGAACAGCGTGACAACGGTTTGACAGAACAAGTGGTCGGCACGCAACTGGAAGCCGTGTTGCTGGTGCTGAGCGAGCACCAGGCGGCGCAGATTGTCGTGGCGTACGAGCCGGTCTGGGCGATCGGCACGGGAAAAAGTGCGACGACGGAGCAGGCGCAACAGGTTCATGCATTTCTGCGCGCGCAACTGGCGGGCAAGGGCACAGCAGTGGCGGACGTGCCGATCTTGTACGGCGGCAGTGTCAAGCCGGAGAACGCGGAAGAATTATTCGCCCAGCGAGACATTGATGGCGGATTGATTGGCGGCGCATCGCTGAAGTCGAACGATTTTCTTGCGATTTGCCAGGCGGCACAAAACGTTTCGGTTTAATAACCGAGTTTAAGCTTTCGAAAATGTAAGTATCAAAAGCGTGACGCAACAGTGTCACGTGAACATTAAAGAGTCGGGTGAACGGAATGCTGTATTTAAAGACTTTGATTATCGTCGTCCAGTTGTTGTCGGCGTTTGGTGTTATCGGGCTGGTATTGTTGCAGCACGGCAAGGGCGCCGACATGGGCGCAGCGTTCGGTAGTGGCGCGTCGGGAAGCCTGTTTGGCGCAACCGGCTCCGCCAACTTCCTGTCGCGTACAACTGCTGTCCTCGCCGCGGTGTTTTTCATCTCGACGCTGGCCCTGACGTACCTCGGCAGCTATAAGCCGGCGGCCTCCGCAGGCTTGCTGGGCGGGGCGGCAGTAACCGCACCTGCGGCACATCCGGCGGTTGCCGGGTCGGTTCCGGCCGCGGCTTCGGCGCCTGTCGCGTCGTCGGGTCCGGGCTCGGACGTGCCGAAATAATTTTTCGCCTGGAGCGCTTTTTGTGCGTTGAACAAACTGGTTAACCCGGTTATAATTTTGTTCTTGAAGCGATTCCCGGCAATTAGAAGTTGTTTTTCCGGATTGCAAGACAGTGCCGACGTGGTGAAATTGGTAGACACGCTATCTTGAGGGGGTAGTGGCGAAAGCTGTGCGAGTTCGAGTCTCGCCGTCGGCACCAAAAGTTATCCAATGCCAGCCGCATGCATTGCTTCGGCTGGCATTGTCACTTCTGGCGAGTGAATTTGCTCAAGATCTCTTGTGCATGTTTCTCGGCTTTAGTTGAAAATCGGTGGGGCAGTCGTCCCGGCCGGCACACCAGATCAAACCGATTTGAGGATAGTCGTGAATCTCTCAGCCTATTATCCCGTCTTGCTGTTCCTTGTCGTGGGCACCGGTTTAGGTATCGCGCTCGTCAGCATCGGTAAGATCCTCGGTCCCAATAAGCCTGACACTGAAAAGAACGCACCTTACGAGTGTGGCTTCGAAGCATTCGAAGACGCCCGTATGAAGTTCGATGTGCGTTACTATCTCGTCGCTATTCTGTTCATTATTTTCGACCTCGAAACCGCGTTCCTGTTTCCGTGGGGCGTTGCCCTGCGCGACATCGGCTGGCCCGGTTTCCTGTCAATGATGGTTTTTCTGCTCGAGTTTCTGCTTGGTTTCGCCTACATCTGGAGAAAGGGTGGGCTGGACTGGGAGTAAGGAAGTATCGGGCGGGTTGAAGATCACCGGATTGCTGGGCGGCTATGGCTGGCTGCTCATCTGGAGTGAAAGCAAATGAGTATCGAAGGGGTCTTGAAGGAAGGGTTTGTCACCACCACGGCTGACAAGCTGATCAACTGGACGCGCACGGGTTCACTGTGGCCCATGACGTTCGGTCTGGCGTGTTGTGCGGTCGAGATGATGCACGCGGGCGCTGCCCGCTACGATCTGGACCGTTTTGGCGTGGTGTTTCGTCCGAGTCCGCGGCAGTCGGACGTGATGATCGTCGCCGGCACGCTATGCAACAAGATGGCGCCGGCGCTGCGCAAGGTCTACGACCAGATGGCGGAGCCGCGCTGGGTCATCTCCATGGGTTCGTGCGCCAACGGCGGTGGCTACTACCACTATTCGTATTCGGTTGTGCGCGGATGCGACCGGATCGTACCGGTCGACGTCTACGTGCCCGGATGCCCGCCGACGGCTGAAGCGCTGGTGTATGGCGTGATCCAGTTGCAGGCGAAAATTCGCCGTACCAGCACGATCGCTCGTCAGTAATTGCCGTCAGCCAAGTGCGCCGGCAAGTCGTGGCGCACGTAAGCACGCCAGTAGCGCTGTTGAAGTCCCTGAAGTCCCATTAAGCGTCACCAAGGCCAGAGCCTCCCCAATATGGCAAGCAAACTCGAGACCCTGAAAGCGAACCTCGAGGCGGCGTTCGGCGACCGCCTGCAAAGCATCACCGAGTCGCTCGGGCAACTGACCATTGTTGTCAAGGCAGCGAACTACGCTGATGTGGTGCTCAAGCTGCGCGACGACCGTTCGCTCGGCTTCGAGCAACTCGTCGACCTGTGCGGCGTGGACTACTCCACGTACGGCGACGGCGCCTACGAAGGCCCGCGTTTCGCGGCCGTCCTCCATCTTCTTTCGATCGTGAACAACTGGCGCCTGCGCGTGCGCGTGTTCGCACCGGACGACGAAGTGCCGATCGTGCCTTCCGCTGTTGACGTCTGGTCGTCGGCGAACTGGTACGAACGGGAAGCATTCGACCTGTTCGGTATCGTCTTCGAAGGCCACCCCGACCTGCGCCGCATTCTCACCGACTACGGTTTTATCGGCCATCCGTTCCGCAAGGACTTCCCGGTGTCGGGTTATGTCGAAATGCGTTACGACCCGGAAGAGAAGCGCGTCGTGTACCAGCCAGTGACGATCGAGCCGCGCGAAATCACGCCGCGCGTGATCCGCGAGGACCGCTATGGCGGTCTGAAACACTAAGAGAACGCCATGGCAGAGATCAAGAACTACACGCTCAATTTCGGCCCGCAGCACCCGGCCGCGCACGGTGTGCTGCGCCTCGTGCTGGAACTGGACGGTGAAGTGATTCAGCGCGCCGATCCGCATATCGGGCTGCTGCACCGCGCGACTGAAAAGCTCGCGGAATCGAAGACCTTCATCCAGTCCGTACCGTACATGGACCGTCTCGACTACGTGTCGATGATGGTCAACGAGCACGGCTACGTGATGGCGATCGAGAAGCTGCTCGGTATCGACATTCCGGTTCGCGCGAAATACATCCGCGTGCTGTTCGACGAAATTACGCGCGTGCTGAACCACCTGATGTGGATCGGCTCGCACGCGCTCGACGTCGGCGCAATGGCGGTGTTTCTGTATGCGTTCCGTGAACGCGAAGACCTGATGGACGTGTACGAAGCGGTATCCGGCGCGCGCATGCACGCGGCGTACTACCGTCCGGGCGGTGTGTATCGCGATCTGCCTGACGCAATGCCGCAATACAAGGCGTCGAAAATCCGCAATGCGAAAGCGTTGTCGCGGATGAACGAAACGCGTCAAGGTTCGTTGCTCGATTTCATCGACGACTTCTTTACCCGCTTTCCGAAGTGCGTAGACGAGTACGAGACGCTGCTGACCGATAACCGCATCTGGAAGCAGCGGCTGGTGGGTATCGGCGTGGTCAGTCCTGAGCGCGCGTTGCAGCTCGGCATGACCGGCGCGATGCTGCGCGGCTCGGGCATTGAATGGGATTTGCGCAAGAAGCAGCCGTATGAAGTCTACGATCAGCTCGACTTTGACATTCCGGTCGGCGTGAACGGCGACTGCTACGACCGCTATCTCGTGCGCGTGGAAGAAATGCGTCAGTCCACCCGCATCGCGAAACAATGTATTGACTGGCTTCGTAAGAATCCAGGCCCGGTGATGGTCGACAATCACAAGATTGCACCGCCTTCGCGCATGGGTATGAAGACCAACATGGAAGAGCTGATTCACCACTTCAAGCTCTTCACGGAAGGTTTTCATGTTCCCGAAGGCGAGACGTATGCGGCGGTCGAGCACCCGAAGGGCGAGTTCGGCATCTATCTGATCTCGGATGGCGCGAACAAGCCATATCGCCTGAAGATTCGTGCGCCGGGTTATGCGCATCTTGCGTCACTCGACGAAATGGCTCGTGGTCACATGATTGCGGATGCGGTAACGATCATCGGCACGCAGGACATCGTGTTCGGTGAGATCGATCGCTGAGATGCAGTCGCGAGGAATCTGCGCCGCACCTCGCCGGCAAGCACGCGCAGTAGCGCTGAGCATGCCGGCGAACCAACAACAGCAGGACGCCAGGTCTGCCGCAAAAGAAAAACGCGGCGGGTGTTCGTTCGGTAGGAACTGAAAGAGTCGTGTCTGAAATGATCTCAGCTGAAGGCCTGAAAGAAATCGATCGCGCGATCGCGAAATATCCCGTGGACCAGAAACAGTCCGCGGTGATGTCGGCGTTGACCGTGGCTCAGGAAGAGCACGGCTGGCTATCGCCGGAACTGATGCAGTTCGTGGCCGACTACCTCAGCATGCCCGCCGTGGCCGTGCAGGAAGTGGCGACGTTCTACACCATGTACGAGACCTCGCCGGTCGGCAAACACAAGATCACGCTCTGTACGAACCTGCCGTGCCAGCTCGGGCCGGACGGCGGCTCGGAAAGCGCTGCTGAATACCTGAAGCAAAAGCTCGGCATCGGCTTTGGCGAAACCACCGCTGACGGCAAATTCACCTTGAAAGAAGGCGAATGTTTCGGCGCGTGCGGCGATGCCCCCGTGTTGCTCGTGAACAATCACCGTATGTGCAGTTTCATGAGTCGCGAGCGGATCGACACGCTCCTCGAGGAACTATCGAAATGACGTCTCTTCACGACCGCCACATCCAGCCCCTGATTCTCGCCGGTCTTAACGGCGACAACTGGCACCTTGAAGATTATGTGGCGCGCGGCGGTTACGCCCAGCTGCGCCGCATCCTCGAAGAAAAGATCCCGCAAGAGCAGGTCATTGCCGACGTCAAGGCGTCGGGCCTGCGCGGCCGCGGCGGTGCGGGTTTCCCGACCGGTCTCAAGTGGAGCTTCATGCCGCGTCAGTTCCCGGGGCAGAAGTACCTCGTCTGCAACTCGGACGAAGGCGAACCGGGCACGTTCAAGGACCGCGACATCCTGCGCTGGAATCCGCATGCCCTGATCGAAGGCATGGCCATCGGCGCGTATGCCATGGGCATCACGGTCGGCTACAACTATATTCACGGCGAGATTTTCGAGGTCTACCGGATCTTCGAACAGGCGCTTGAAGAAGCGCGTGCGGCTGGGTATCTCGGTGCGAACATCCTGGGTTCGGGCTTTTCGTTCGAACTGCATGCGCACCATGGTTACGGCGCGTATATCTGCGGCGAAGAAACCGCGCTGCTCGAGTCGCTGGAAGGCAAGAAAGGCCAGCCGCGCTTCAAGCCGCCGTTCCCGGCGAGCTTCGGCGTGTACGGCAAGCCGACCACGATCAACAACACCGAAACCTTCGCGGCCGTGCCGTTCCTGCTGGCTATCGGCCCGCAGAAATATCTCGAGATCGGCAAGCCGAACAACGGCGGCACGAAGATTTTCTCGGTGGCCGGCGACGTCAATTTCCCCGGCAACTTTGAAGTGCCGCTTGGTACGTCGTTCGAAACCTTGCTGGATCTGGCTGGCGGCGTACGCGGCAAGTCGGTGAAAGCAGTGATCCCGGGTGGATCGTCGGCTCCGGTGATTCCGGGCGACATCATGTTGAAGACCGACATGGACTACGACTCCATCGCGAAAGCCGGCTCCATGCTCGGTTCGGGCGCCGTGATCGTGATGAACGAAACGCGCTGCATGGTGCGCTCGCTGCTGCGCTTGTCCTATTTCTACTACGAAGAGTCGTGCGGTCAATGCACGCCTTGCCGTGAAGGTACGGGCTGGCTGTATCGCGTGGTCCATCGGATCGAACATGGACTCGGGCGCAAGGAAGACCTGGATCTGCTGAACTCGGTCGCAGAAAACATCATGGGTCGCACCATCTGTGCTCTCGGCGACGCAGCGGCCATGCCGGTGCGCGGCATGCTGAAGCACTTCTGGGACGAATTTGAATATCACGTCGAGCATAAACATTGTCTCGTCGACGGACACGCGCATCATGCGCACACGTCCGAAGCGCTTACCGCGTGATCAGTGATCAGGCCAAGGACCATTCCCCATCATGGTTGAACTAGAAATCGACGGCAAAAGTGTAGAAGTGCCTGAAGGCAGCATGGTGATCCAGGCTGCGCATAAGGTAGACACATACATTCCGCATTTTTGCTATCACAAGAAACTGTCGATCGCGGCGAACTGCCGGATGTGCCTGGTCGAAGTCGAAAAAATGCCGAAGGCGGTTCCCGCCTGCGCCACGCCGGTGTCGGCGGGCATGATCGTGCGCACGAAATCGGACAAGGCTGTCAAGGCGCAGCAATCCGTGATGGAATTCCTGCTGATCAATCACCCGCTCGATTGCCCGATTTGCGATCAGGGCGGCGAATGCCAGTTGCAAGACCTAGCGGTCGGTTACGGCAAGTCCCAATCGCGTTACAACGAAGAAAAGCGCGTCGTGTTCCACAAGAACGTCGGACCGCTGATCTCGATGGAAGAGATGACGCGCTGTATCCATTGCACGCGTTGTGTCCGTTTCGGTCAGGAAGTGGCCGGCGTGATGGAACTCGGCATGCTGGGCCGCGGCGAGCACTCGGAAATCACGTCGTTCGTCGGCAAGACGGTGGACTCGGAACTGTCGGGCAACATGATCGACCTGTGCCCGGTTGGCGCGTTGACGAGCAAGCCGTTCCGCTACAGCGCCCGTACGTGGGAGTTGTCGCGCCGCAAGTCGATCAGCCCGCACGATTCCGTCGGCGCGAACCTGGTCGTGCAAGTGAAGAACAACCGCGTGATGCGCGTTCTGCCGATGGAAAACGAAGCCATCAACGAATGCTGGATCTCGGACAAGGATCGCTTCTCGTATGAAGCGCTGAACAGCGACGAACGTCTCACGCAGCCTATGTTGAAGCAGGGCGGCAAGTGGATCGAGACTGACTGGCAGACGGCGCTGGAATACGTGGCGAAGGGTATCAAGGGCATTACGGCCGATCACGGCGCGAATCAGATCGCTGCCCTGGCTACGCCGCATAGCACCGTCGAAGAACTGTATCTGCTGAAGCAATTCGCTGAAGGTGTGGGCACGCCGAACGTCGACTTTCGTCTGCGTCAGAGTGACTTCTCGGCGCCGGTGTCGGACAGCGCGCCGTGGCTTGGCGTGAAGATCGCGGAGCTGACGAATATCGACACGGCGTTTGTGGTCGGTTCGTTCCTGCGTCGCGATCATCCGCTGTTCGCGGCACGCCTGCGTCAAGCCGCCAAGGGCGGTGCGAAGCTCACGTTCCTGAACGCGACGAATGACGACTCGCTGATCCCGGCTGCGCACCGCGTGGTCGCGGCGCCGTCGGAATGGCTCGACCGCCTCGGCAGTCTGGCTGCAGCGGTGGCCGAAGCACGGGGCGTCGCAGTGCCGGAAGCGTTCGCCGGACATGAAGTGTCGGCTGCTGCAAAAGACATCGCGGCGTCGTTGTCGGCGGGTGACCAGCGTCTGGTGCTGCTCGGCAACAGCGCGGTTCAGCATCCCCAGTTTGCGCAGATCCAGGCTGTATGCCAGTGGATCGCCGACAACACGGGCGCAACCCTCGGTTACCTGACGGAAGCGGCCAATACGGTTGGCGCCCATCTCGTCGACGCACTGCCGGGCGAGGGCGGACTGAACGCACGTGAAGTATTCGAGCAGCCGCGCAAGGGTTATGTGCTGTTCAACGTGGAACCCGCATTCGATACCGCCAACCCCGCCCAGGCGTTCGCCGCATTGAAGCAGGCAGAAATGGTTGTTGCGTTGTCCGCATTCAAGCATGGTGCCGATTACGCCGACGTTCTGCTGCCGATCGCGCCGTTCACGGAAACGGCGGGCACGTTCGTCAACGCCGAAGGTACCGCGCAGACGTTCAATGGCGTAGTGCGTCCGCTGGGCGAAACGCGTCCGGGCTGGAAGGTGCTGCGCGTGCTGGGCAGCATCCTCGGCCTGAAGGGTTTCGAATTCGATACCGCCGAAGAAGTCCGCGACGCCGCATTGGGCACGGGCGATCTGACGGCGCGTCTGTCGAACAAGACGACCGTGGCGATCAACGCTGTGGCGAAAGCGGCCACGCCCAAGGAAGGCAGCTACGAACGCCTCGCCGACACGCCGATCTATCACGCCGACGCATTGTCGCGCCGTGCTGAATCGCTGCATCTGACGGCTGCTGCGCGCGACGCGAACGTGGTCGGGTTGCCGACGTCGCTGTTCGAGAAACTCGGTCTGAAAAACGGTGACGCAGTGCGTGTCGCTCAAGGTGATCTCGCGGTGGTCCTGCCGGCAGTTCGCGACGCGAATCTGGCGGAAAGCGTGGTGCGTGTGTCGAGCGGAACGTCGGCCGGTGCAGCGCTCGGGGCTCTGTTCGGTGAACTGGTAGTGGAGAAGGCGTAAATGGGCTTGTTCGATACGATCAACGCAGGCGGGACGCAGCTTCTCGGCGTCGCCTGGCCGACGGTGTGGGCGTTAGTCCGCATTCTCGTGGTCTCGGTAGTGATCCTGCTGTGCGTGGCGTACCTGATTCTGTGGGAACGCAAGCTCATCGGCTGGATGCACGTTCGTCTCGGGCCGAATCGCGTCGGTCCGCTTGGGCTGTTGCAGCCGATCGCCGACGTGCTGAAGCTGTTGCTGAAAGAGGTGATTCAGCCGACGCAAGCCAGCCGCTGGATCTACCTGATCGCGCCGATCATGACCGTGGTGCCAGCATTCGCGGTGTGGGCGGTGATTCCGTTCCAGGCGAAAGCCGTGCTCGGCGACGTCAACGCGGGCCTGCTCTACGTGATGGCGATTTCGTCCGTCGGCGTGTACGGCGTGATTCTCGCCGGCTGGGCATCGAACTCGAAGTACGCGTTCCTTGGCGCGATGCGCGCGGCAGCCCAGATGGTGTCGTACGAAATCTCGATGGGTTTCGCGCTCGTGGTCGTGCTGATGGTGACCGGCAGCCTAAACATGTCGGCCATCGTGGTGTCGCAGGAACAGGGCATCTTCGCGAGCTGGGGCATCAACTTCCTCTCGTGGAACTGGCTGCCGCTGCTGCCCATGTTCGTTGTGTACTTCGTCTCGGGCATTGCTGAAACGAACCGTCACCCGTTCGACGTGGTGGAAGGCGAGTCGGAGATTGTCGCGGGCCACATGATCGATTATTCGGGCATGGCGTTCGCGCTGTTCTTCCTGGCTGAATACATCAACATGATCGTGATTTCGGCGATCGCAACCACGCTGTTCCTTGGCGGCTGGAGTGCACCGTTCGGTTTCCTGTCCTTCATCCCGGGCATTTTCTGGTTCGTGCTGAAGATCTTCTTCCTGCTGTCGGTGTTCATCTGGGCCCGTGCGACGTTCCCGCGTTATCGCTACGACCAGATCATGCGTCTCGGCTGGAAAATCTTTCTGCCGGTGTCGGTGGTGTGGGTGGTCGTGGTCGGGTTCTGGATCATGTCGCCGCTGAACATCTGGAAATAATGGGCGGATGAAATAACCATGAACGCATTACAGAATTTCTTCAAAACGTTTTTCCTGACCGAGTTGTTGAAGGGTCTGGCGCTGACAGGCGGTTATCTGTTCCAGCGCAAGGTGACCGTTCAGTTCCCGGAAGAGAAGACGCCTATTTCCCCGCGTTTCCGTGGCCTGCATGCTTTGCGCCGATACGAAAATGGCGAAGAGCGCTGCATCGCGTGCAAGCTGTGCGAGGCCGTGTGCCCCGCGCTCGCCATCACGATCGAATCGGAAACACGCGCTGACAACACACGTCGCACCACGCGCTACGACATCGACCTGACCAAGTGCATCTTCTGCGGTTTCTGCGAAGAAAGCTGCCCGGTGGATTCGATCGTCGAAACGCACATCCTCGAGTATCACGGCGAGAAGCGCGGCGACCTGTATTTCACGAAAGAGATGCTGCTCGCAGTGGGCGACCGTTATGAAACAGAGATTGCCGCTGCGAAGGCGGCTGATGCTCCTTATCGGTAAAACGCAGTAAACGCGGTAAAGCGAAGCGGGGCAGAGCAGGCAGAATATCGCCGCGCCCCTTGCTGTTCCTGCATTTGAATTGACCTGCTGTTCCGGCCCGCGCGCCAAGGTTGTAGGTTGCGTTCTTGAAAAAACGCGACGCGGCGCGCTTGTGTCAAAACACAAAGCCTAACGATGAACCGGTAATCATGGAATTCACGACCGTACTGTTTTACATCTTCGCGCTGCTGCTGGTTGTGTCGGCGCTGAAGGTGATCACTTCGCGCAATCCGGTGGCGTCCGCCTTGTTCCTCGTGCTCGCGTTCTTCAACGCGGCCGCGATCTGGATGCTGCTTGAAGCCGAATTCCTCGCCATTCTGCTGGTTCTCGTCTACGTCGGCGCGGTGATGGTGCTGTTCCTGTTCGTGGTGATGATGCTGGACATCAACCTCGACGTGCTGCATGGCGACTTCAAGAAGTTCGTGCCCATAGCCAGCATCGTGGGCGCGATCATCATCATTGAAACCGCGCTGATCCTGTGGCACGGCTACGGTGCGACCATCACGCCGGTGCGCGACCCGATGCTCGGCAACGTGGCGGCGGGCAGTGCGGTGATGTCGAATTCGCACCTGATCGGCAAGGTCATCTACACCGACTACATCTTCGCGTTTGAAATTGCCGGCCTGATCCTGCTGGTGGCAATCATTGCGGCCATCTCGCTGACGGTTCGCGAGAAGAAGGACAGCAAGCGCCAGCGCATCAGCGACCAGGTCAAGGTGCGTGCGCAAGATCGCGTGCGGATCGTCAAGATGAAGTCCGAGACAGAAGCCCCGGACGCCACGGCCAATCCGCCCGTGACCGGCAATGCCGGCGCCGGCACGGTCGACAACAAAGGCTGAGGAGATAAATAACCATGTTGAGTCTTGCCCATTACCTTGTGCTTGGCGCGATCCTGTTCGCGATCAGCATCGTCGGCATTTTTCTGAACCGACGTAACGTGATCATCATCCTGATGGCAATCGAACTGATGCTGTTGGCGGTCAACACGAACTTCGTCGCCTTCTCGCACTATCTCGGCGATATCCACGGACAGATCTTCGTGTTCTTCGTGCTGACGGTCGCGGCGGCTGAAGCAGCAATCG
This sequence comes from Caballeronia udeis, assembly GCF_044909315.1. Lineage (GTDB taxonomy): Bacteria > Pseudomonadota > Gammaproteobacteria > Burkholderiales > Burkholderiaceae > Caballeronia > Caballeronia udeis_A. The sequence goes on along the minus strand of NZ_JBIYEB010000037.1, from coordinate 26,196 downwards.
GCCTCGCCATCCTGGTCACGTTGTTCCGCAGTCTCGACACGATCAACGTCGAAGACCTCGATCAGCTCAAAGGTTAATTTCAGGCAAGACAGCTATGTCCACGACACTTAATGAAAACCTTCTGCTCGCGATTCCGCTGGCGCCGCTTGCCGGCTCGCTGATCGCGGGGCTGTTCGGCTGGAAGATCGGGCGCAAGAGCTCGCACCGCATCACGATCCTCGGCGTGATGATCTCGTTCGTGCTCTCCTGCATCGTCTTCCTCGACGTGGTGCAGGGCGCGAGCTTCAACGCGACCATCTACGAATGGCTGACGGTCGGTCCGCTCAAGATGGAGATCGGCTTCCTGGTCGACTCGCTCACCGCCATGATGATGGTGATCGTCACCTTCGTCTCGCTGATGGTGCATATCTATACGATCGGCTACATGGCCGACGAAGAGGTGGGCTACGAGCGTTTCTTCTCGTACATCTCGCTCTTTACGTTCTCCATGCTGATGCTCGTGATGAGCAACAACTTCCTGCAGTTGTTCTTCGGCTGGGAAGCGGTGGGCCTGGTGTCGTATCTGCTGATCGGCTTCTACTTCACGCGTCCGACGGCCATCTACGCGAACATGAAGGCGTTCATCGTGAACCGCGTGGGCGACTTCGGATTCCTGCTCGGCATTGGCTTGTTGCTGGCGTTTGCCGGTTCGCTCAATTACGGCGATGTGTTCGCTCACCGTACCGCGCTGGCCGCCATGACGTTTCCGGGCACCGACTGGGGCTTGCTGACCGTTGCCTGTATCTGCCTGTTCATCGGCGCGATGGGTAAGTCGGCGCAGTTCCCGCTGCACGTGTGGCTGCCGGACTCCATGGAAGGCCCGACACCAATCTCGGCGCTGATCCACGCGGCAACCATGGTGACGGCTGGTATTTTCATGGTCACGCGGATGTCGCCGCTGTTCGAATTGTCAGATTCCGCGTTGTCGTTCGTGACGGTGATCGGTGCGATCACGGCGCTGTTCATGGGCTTCCTTGGCGTAGTGCAGAACGACATCAAGCGCGTGGTGGCTTACTCCACGCTCTCGCAACTTGGTTACATGACGGTGGCGCTCGGCGTCTCCGCTTACCCGGTGGCAGTGTTCCACCTCGCGACGCACGCGTTCTTTAAAGCGCTGCTGTTCCTTGGCGCCGGTTCGGTGATCATTGGCATGCACCACGACCAGGACATGCGCAACATGGGCGGCCTGCGTAAATACATGCCGATCACGTGGATCACTTCGCTTATCGGTTCGCTCGCGCTGATTGGTACGCCGTTCTTCGCCGGTTTCTATTCGAAGGATTCGATCATCGACGCCGTGAAGCTGTCGCACCTTCCGGGTTCGGGCTTCGCGTACTTCGCGGTAGTCGCAAGCGTGTTCGTGACTGCGCTGTACTCATTCCGTATGTACTTCATGGTGTTCCACGGCAAGGAGCGCTTCCGTGGTCCGAAGCATCCGGAAAGCCCGATGGCGATCGAAGCCGCGGCGCACGCGCACGACTCGCATGGTCACGGCGGACACGATTCACACGGCCATGACGATCACGGGCATGGTCATGACCACGTGCATGTTCCGCACGAAACGCCATGGGTCATTACGCTTCCGCTGATCCTGCTGGCGATTCCGTCGGTGATCATTGGTGCGATTGCGATCGGCCCTATGCTGTTCGGCGACTTCTTCTCGCACGGCGTGGTGTTCGACCAGGTGATCGCTATTGGCGCGAACCATCCGGCGCTCCACGAGATGGGGGAGGAATTCCAGGGCTGGTTCGCGATGGGCCTGCATTCGGTCGCCGGTCTTCCGGTCTGGCTGGCGCTCGCGGGCGTGGTGGTGTCGTGGTTCCTGTACTGGAAACGTACGGATCTGCCGGGCGTGATCAAGCAACGCTTCCTGCCGATCTATAACTTGCTCGACAACAAGTACTACCTCGACAAGATCAACGACGTCGTATTTGCAAAGGGCGCGGTCGCCATTGGCCGCGGACTCTGGAAAGAGGGTGATGTTGCCGTTATCGACGGTATCGTCAACGGCCTCGCGAAGTTCGTCGGCTGGTTTGCCGGTGTGATTCGCTTCCTCCAATCCGGTTACATCTATCACTACGCGTTCGCCATGATCATTGGCATGTTGGGGCTCTTGACCCTGTTTGTAACGCTCGGCGGCAAATAAGGCGGGGACACCTATCTATGCACTCTTTACCCATTCTTAGTCTTGCAATCTGGTTGCCGATCATTGTCGGCATCCTTGTACTGGCAATAGGCAATGACAGCAATCCGGGCCCGTCGCGCTGGCTTGCGCTGATCGGCTCGATTCTTGGACTGATCGTCACCATTCCCCTGATCACCGGCTTCGACAACTCTTCGGCAGCGCTGCAGTTCGAAGAGAAGTCGGTCTGGATCGAACGCTTCAACATCTCGTATCACCTTGGCGTTGACGGTCTCTCCATGTGGTTCGTCGTGTTGACCGCGCTGATCACGGTGATCACGATCATCAGCGCGTGGGAAGTCATCACGGTGCGCGTGGCGCAATACCTGGCCGCGTTCCTGATTCTGTCGGGCCTCATGATCGGCGTGTTCTCGACCGCCGACGGCATGTTGTTCTACGTCTTCTTCGAAGCGACGCTGATCCCGATGTACATCATCATCGGCGTGTGGGGTGGCGCGAACCGTGTGTATGCCGCGTTCAAGTTCTTCCTGTACACGCTGATGGGCTCACTGCTGATGCTGATTGCGTTGCTGTATCTCTATACGCAGACGCACACGTTCGACATTGCGACTTGGCATGCGCTGAAGATCGGTTTCACGCCGCAGATCCTGCTGTTCATCGCATTCTTCCTGGCCTTCGCCGTGAAGGTGCCAATGTGGCCGGTCCACACGTGGTTGCCTGACGCCCACGTTGAAGCACCGACGGGCGGCTCGGTCGTGCTGGCAGCGATCATGCTGAAGCTGGGCGCGTATGGTTTCATCCGCTTCTCGCTGCCTATCGCGCCGGATGCCAGCCATTTCCTTGCGCCTGTGGTGATCACGTTGTCCCTGATCGCGGTGATCTACATTGGCTTCGTGGCGCTGGTGCAGGAGGACATGAAGAAGCTGGTGGCGTATTCGTCGATTGCGCACATGGGCTTCGTCACACTCGGCTTCTTTATCTTCAGCACACTTGGCATGGAAGGCGCGATCATCCAGATGATCTCGCACGGCTTTGTCTCGGGCGCCATGTTCCTGTGTATCGGCGTGCTGTATGACCGCATGCATTCGCGCCGGATCGCCGACTACGGCGGTGTGGTGAACGTCATGCCGAAGTTCGCCGCCTTCGCCATGTTGTTCGCGATGGCCAACTGCGGCTTGCCGGGTACCTCGGGTTTCGTTGGTGAATTCATGGTGATCCTGGCTGCCGTGAAGTTCAACTTCTGGATCGGTTTCCTGGCTACCTTCACGCTGATTCTCGGCGCGGCTTACACGCTGTGGATGTACAAGCGCGTGCACTTCGGCGCGGTAGCGAACGATCACGTGGCGAAGCTGAAAGACATCAACAAGCGCGAATTCTTCATGCTCGCCGTGCTTGCCGTATTCACGCTGTACATGGGCCTGTATCCGAAGCCGTTCACCGACGTGATGCACGCATCCGTAGAAAATCTCCTCTCCCACGTCGCGCAGTCCAAACTGCCGCTGGCCCAGTAACGCGTGCGGAGGAATTAAAAGATCATGCAAAACGCCCCCATGAGTGCCCTGTTACCCGATGGACTGTTGATGCTGATGGTCGTCGTGGCCTGGTTGAACGACACTATCTTCGGTGTGAAGAGCCGTCACTCGACCTACCTGATTTCGGTTGTGTCGGCCATTGTGGTCGGTGTGTGGTTCGCCTTCCAGGCGCTCGATCCCACGCCGCATTACTACTTCACGCGCATGTACGTGGTCGACCCGTTTGCGAGCGCGATGAAAGCGGTCGTGACGCTCGGCTTTGCGGTATCGATCATCTATTCGCGCAAGTATCTTGAAGATCGCGACCTGTTCCGCGGCGATTTCTTCCTGCTCGGCTTGTTCTCGCTGCTCGGCCAGTGCGTGATGATTTCGGGCAACAACTTCCTGACGCTGTACCTGGGCCTGGAACTGATGTCGCTGTCGCTGTACGCGGTGATCGCATTGCGCAAGGACTCGCCGCAGGCCAACGAATCCGCGATGAAGTACTACGTACTCGGTGCGCTGGCTTCAGGTTTTCTGCTCTACGGCATCTCGATGCTGTACGGCGCGACCGGCTCGCTCGAACTGAATGAAGTCGCGAAGGCGATCGCAACCGGCCGCATCAACGACGCAGTCCTGCTGTTCGGAGTGATCTTCGTGGTGGCGGGCGTGGCGTTCAAGATGGGCGCGGTGCCGTTCCATATGTGGGTGCCCGACGTGTACCAAGGCGCACCGACCGCGATGACGCTGCTCACCGGCGGTGGTCCGAAGGCCGCGGCGTTTGCGTGGGGTCTGCGTTTCCTGGTGATGGCGCTGCTGCCGCTGGCGGTGGACTGGCAAGAGATGCTGGTGATCCTGGCCGCGTTGTCGCTGATCGTGGGTAACGTGACCGGTATTGTGCAGAAGAACATCAAGCGGATGCTGGCTTACTCGGCTATCTCGAACATGGGCTTCGTGCTGCTGGGCATGCTGGCAGGGGTGGTCGACGGCAAGGCTGATGGCGCGGCGAACGCGTATAGCTCGGCCATGTTCTACAGCATCATCTATTTGCTGACCACGCTTGGCACCTTCGGTGTAGTCATGCTGCTGGCACGCAAGGACTTCGAAGCCGAAACGCTCGACGACTTCAAGGGCCTGAACCAGCGTAGCCCGGTGTTCGCGTTCGTGATGATGATCATGATGTTCTCGCTCGCCGGCATTCCGCCAATGGTCGGGTTCTATGCGAAGCTTGCCGTGCTCGAGGCCACCATGAACGCCGGCCTGACGTGGCTCGCTGTGCTGGCGGTGCTGTCGTCGCTGGTAGGTGCGTTCTACTACTTGCGTATCGTCAAGCTGATGTATTTCGATGCACCGACCGATGCGTCGCCGATCGTCGCGGACAACCTCAAGCGCGCGCTGCTCGCGTTCAACGGTCTGGCGGTGCTGGTGCTTGGCATTGTCCCCGGTCCGCTGATGAACGCCTGCCTGGCCGCGATCTCGCACACCTTGCCGTTCCAGTTGTAATGTCGGCAGCGGGTTGGTTTATTGTGTTGTTGGCGCTGGTCGGCGCCAACCTCCCGTTCGCGAATCAGCGTCTTTTCTCCGTTATCCCGCTCAAGGCGGCGAAGAAAAGCGCCTGGATTCGCATCGCGGAAATAATCGTGCTTTATTTTATTGTGGGCGCGCTCGGCTTTATGCTTGAGGCGCGTGCGGGCAACCGTTTCGAGCAGGGCTGGCAGTTTTATGCCGTGACCTTCAGCTTGTTCCTGGTGCTCGCTTTCCCCGGTTTCACGTTCCAATATCTCGTCAAGCGCCGCTGATGGCGACGGCCGTCGCGGCTTGATCCTCGCGCTAAACTTTCGCGCGTTTCCTTCAAGGTGCACGATGGCCGACTCACATATCGAGTTCCCTGATTCCGACGATGGCTTGATCGAGAAGACGGTCGAGAGCAAGTTGCTCCATCAAGGCAAGTTCCTCACGCTCAAGATCGATACGGTCGAACTGCCCGACGGCAAGCACGCCACGCGCGAGTTCGTCGAACATCCGGGCGCCGTGATGATCCTGCCAATGTTCGACGACGGCCGCGTGCTGCTGGAGAAGCAGTATCGCTATCCGATCCGTAAAGTCCTGCGCGAATTTCCCGCCGGCAAACTCGATCCGAACGAGAGCGAACTGGCGTGCGCAAAGCGCGAGCTGCATGAAGAGACCGGTTATACGGCGCGCGAATGGTTTTTCCTGACGCGGATCCATCCGGTTATTTCCTATTCGACCGAGTTCATCGATTTGTACCTGGCCCGTGGCTTGACGGCAGGCGAGAGCAAGCTCGACGAGGGCGAGTTCCTCGAAACGTTCATCGCGGACCGGTCCCAGGTTTTCGAGTGGATCAGGAGCGGCCATATCAGCGACGTCAAGACAATCATCGGCAGCTTCTGGCTGGAGAAGGTGATGTCGGGCGAGTGGACCTTGGGCGATCCGGTCAACGACTGAACCGCGACCGGGATGTCCGGCGTATTCGCATAAAAAGCGGCCTTGAAGGCCGCTTTTTATTTGTCTGTTCAATCAAGGCCGCGCGTCGTTCGGCACGCGTTCTTGCGGCGGGATAAAATCGAACGTGTGTTTCTACACACCCTCAAACCGTCGCATTGTCATATTTTTACGAACGATCGTTCACAAAACGCGTTTTTGCGACTAAACTTTCTGGCAAGCCCCGATCAGCATGAAGGTTCTCGACTTGAAGTGCTCACACGACCATCGTTTCGAAGGCTGGTTTGCTTCGACCGATGAGTTCGAATCCCAGTTGTCGCGCAAGCTCGTGGCTTGCCCGGTGTGCTCGACAACGGAGGTGAGCCGCATGCCGTCCGCGCCGCGCCTGAATTTGTCGACCAGCCGGTCGGAGCAAGGTGAAAAGGACGCTGCCGGATCGAGCGCTACGCAGGCCCAGCCGCCGCAAAACACCGATCAGGCGCTTCAGGCGCGTGCGCTGCAGTTCATGCGGGAAATTCTCGCGAACACGGAAAACGTGGGCGACCGTTTTGCTGAAGAGGCGCGGCGCATGCATTACGACGAAGCGCCGGCGCGAAATATTCGTGGCGTCGCAACGCCTGAAGATGCGCACGCATTGATGGAAGAAGGCATCGACGTGATGCCGTTGCCCGTGCCGGCCGCACTGAAAGAGCCGCTGCAATAAGCTGAATCCGTTCAGCTAACGCGCGTCTCCTCATGGCCGACCCGGGTCATGACAGGAGACACAGCGTATGGACCTGAATTATTCCCCCGCCGACGACGCATTCCGCGCCGACATCCGCGCCTGGCTCGACGCCAACCTCCCGCAGGCTCTGCGGACCAAGGTGCTCGAACACAAACGTCTGAATCGTGATGACTACGCGAGCTGGCACAAGCTGCTCGGCACGCGTGGCTGGTCGGTTGTCGCCTGGCCGAAAGAATATGGCGGCCCCGGCTGGAGCGCGACGCAGCGCCATATCTGGGACGAGGAATGCGCGCGTATTGGCGCGCCCGGCGTGTTGCCGTTCGGGGTATCCATGGTCGCGCCCGTCCTGATGAAATACGGCAGCGATGCGCAAAAAGCCCACTATCTGCCGCGAATTCTCGATGGCACGGACTGGTGGTGCCAGGGTTATTCGGAACCCGGTTCGGGTTCGGATCTGGCGTCGCTGAGAACGCGTGCTGAACGCCAGGGCGACCACTACGTGGTCAACGGCCAGAAAACCTGGACCACGCTCGGCCAGTTCGCCGACATGATGTTCTGCCTCGTGCGTACCGACACCGGCGCGAAGAAGCAGGAAGGCATCTCGTTTCTCCTCATCGACATGAAGACGCCCGGCATCACCGTGCGCCCGATCATCACGCTCGACGAAGACCACGAAGTCAACGAGGTGTTCCTGGAAGATGTGAAGGTGCCGGTTGAGAACCTCGTCGGTGAAGAGAACCGCGGCTGGACCTACGCGAAATATCTGCTTGGGCATGAGCGCACCGGCATTGCGCGTGTCGGGCAATCGAAGCGGGAACTGGTGTTCCTGAAACGGCTTGCCGCCAATCAAAAGAAGGGCGGTGTTTCGTTACTCAGCGATCCCGTGTTTTCCTCGAAAATCGCGGCGCTGGAGATCGAGATGATGGCGCTCGAGGTCACCGTGCAACGCGTGGTGGCCAGCGAAGCGAACGGGCGCGGGCCGGGGCCTGAGGCATCCATGCTCAAGATCAAGGGCACCGAGGTCCAGCAGGCGCTGACCGAGCTCATGGTCGAAGCCGTCGGCCCGCAAGCTGCTGCGTTCGATCCCGTTTTTCTCGAAGGCGAACGTGAACACAGCCTTGCCGGCGACGACGATGCTGCACCACTTGCCGCGTACTACTTCAACTTCCGCAAGACGTCGATCTACGGCGGCTCGAACGAAATTCAAAAAAACATCATCGCGCAGATGATTCTGGGCTTGTGAGGAGCTGCACATGGACTTCAATTTCACCGATGAGCAGCAACAGTTCAGGGACGCATTGCGCCGGTATCTCGACAACGAGTACACGTTCGATGCACGGCAGAAGATCGTGGCGTCGAAGGAGGGTGTCGATGCAAAACATTGGACGGCATTTACTGAACTAGGCTTGACCGCATTGCCGGCACCCGAAGCGCAGGGCGGTTTCGATGGCGGTCCGGACGACATGCTGGTCGTGATGCAGGAACTCGGACGTGCGCTCGTCGTGGAGCCGTATTGGGCGACGGTAGTGGGTATCGAAGCGTTGCGACTGGTGGGTGATGATCACGCGAAGGCGTTGCTCGAACGTGCGGCCGCTGGCGAGATCAAGCTCGCGGTGGCGTTTCACGAACCGCATGCCCGTTACGACCTGTTCTCGGTCGACACCACCGCGCAAGAGAAAGGCGATGGTTTCGTGCTGAGCGGCCAGAAGTCTTTGGTCCTGCACGGCGCACAGGCCGACTATTGGATCGTTCCGGCGCGGCTGAATGGCGAAATCGCATTGTTCGTTGTTGCGCGCGACGCGGCGAACGTGGAAGTCACCGAGTATCGGACGATCGATGGTCAGCGTGCCGCGACGCTCACGTTCAAGGGCGTGCCTGCCGATCGTCTCGGCAAGGCCAACACGGGTGCAGCCACGCTTGAGCGCATAGCAGACTACGCTACGTTCCTGCTGTGCGCCGAAGCCGTCGGCGTGCTCGACGCGCTGAATCACGCGACGGTCGAGTACACGAAGGAGCGTAAGCAATTCGGCACGCCCATCGCGCGTTTCCAGGCGTTGCAGCATCGTATGGTCGAAATGTTGATTCACGCGGAGCAGGCGCGTTCGATCACCTATCTTGCCGCCGCGCGATACACGAGCAATGACGTCGATGAACGCCGCCGGGCAATTTCCGCGGCCAAGGCGCGGGTCGGCCAAGCGGCGCGTTTCGTCGGTCAGCAGGCGGTGCAACTGCATGGCGGAATGGGTGTGACGAACGAAGTTGCAGCGGCACATTGGTTCAAGCGCCTGTCGATCATCGAGACAACGTTAGGCGATGTCGATCATCATCTTGCGCGGTTTGCGTCGTTGCCTGGATTCGCCGACACTGACGTTTGAACAATCAATGCATTGAGAAAAGGAGAGCGCGGATGACGTTCAGCTATGAGGATTTCGATGTTGGATCGGTGGCGCAATTGAGCAGTCACACGTTTCTGAAAGAAGAGATTATCGAATTTGCCGGGCGTTTTGATCCGCAGCCTTTTCATTTGAGCGAAGCGGGTGGCGAGGCATCGCCGTTCGGCGGATTGGTTGCGAGCGGCTGGCACACGTGTTCCGCCATGATGGGCATCCTGGTGCGCGACCTGCTCTCCGATTCCACGTCAATGGGGTCGCCAGGGCTCGACAACATCCGCTGGCTTAAACCCGTCCGGGTCAATGACACAGTGCGATTGACGAGCCGCGTATTGAGCAAGCGGGTATCGGCCAGCAAGCCTGATCGTGGAATTATCGCCACACGTTGGGAAGCTTATAACCAGCACGGCGAACTGGTGTTGACCGTGGATTCATCGGCTATATTCGGTCTTCGTCATCCAGGAGAGGCGCAATGACCTTGGCGAGCGCAGCCGAGTTCAAAGCTGCGGAGAACCAGGGCGAATATGTGAGCGAGTGGTTGGAAATCGATCAATCACGCGTCAACCAATTCGCCGATGCCACCAAAGATCACCAATGGATCCATGTCGACGTCGAGAGGGCGAAAAAAGAATCGCCATTTGGCGGGCCGATTGCGCATGGATTCCTGACCCTGTCGCTGATCCCCATGTGGCTGGAACAGTGCGTGCCGATGCAGCAGAAGATGGGTGTGAACTACGGCATGAACAAGGTGCGCTTCATGTCGCCGGTGCCGGTCGGAGCGAAGCTGAGAGCGAAGTTCGTAGTGGGAACGGTGACGGAGGTGGAAGCAGGTGGCGTCCAGGTCATCTGGCGCGTCACACTCGAAAAAGAAGGGAGTGACAAGCCGGTATGTATCGCGGAGTTCATCACCCGGCATTACTTTTGAGGATTCCTGGCTGTAGCTCCACTGTGCAGTAACCAGGCAGATTCCGCGAAAGAGGAATCTGCCGTTGCGCACTTAACGCCTCGCGTACTGCTGCGCACCGAATAAAACTTCGCGTTGTTTATCGCCGGTAAGGTCTTTGCGAGCCGAGGCCAGCACTTCAACGCCTCTCACAACAGCCGGCCGCGCGGCAATGGTCTCGAACCATCGCTTGACGTTCGGGAACTCGTCTAGCTCGATCCCCTGGTTTTTCCAGGATCGCGTCCACGGAAACGTCGCGATATCCGCGATGGAATAGTCATTTCCGGCGAGAAACCGCGTCACGCCCAATCGTTTATCCATTACGCCGTACAAACGCCTGGCTTCGTTCGAATATCGGTTAACCGCGTATTCGATCTTCTCGGGCGCATAAATCCGGAAATGATGTGCCTGACCGAGCATGGGACCGACGCCGCCCATCTGAAACATCAGCCACTGCATGGTCGTATATCGGCCGACAGGATCCTGAGGCAAGAACTTCCCCGTCTTCTCAGCGAGATAAAGCAGGATCGCACCCGATTCAAAAAGCGCTAGTGGCTTACCGTCCGGTCCATCGCTATCGATAATCGCGGGGATCTTGTTATTCGGGCTGATAGCCAGGAACTCAGGCGTGAACTGATCGCCGGCACCAATATCGATGGGGATCGCTTTGTACTCGAGTCCGACTTCTTCGAGCATGATATGAATCTTGTGGCCGTTTGGCGTGGCCCAACTATAGACGTCGATCATTTTCGCTCCTGGTGCTGAACACGGGAAAGCGGCGATCCGCGCAACCCGCGATCGCCACTCAAAAACGCTGCGGAAAATTAGACCATAGTTCGCAGAAGGACGCTGAACACCGGTTCACGCGTACCGTGAAAGCTCCAGCTTGGCGATCGCGTTCCGATGCACCTCATCCGGCCCATCGGCAAGCCGCAACGTCCTCGCATGCGCATAGGCATAAGCCAGCGGAAAATCATCGGACACACCGCCCGCGCCATGCGCCTGAATCGCCCAATCAATGATCTGGCACGCGATATTCGGCGCGACCACCTTGATCATCGCGATTTCGCCGCGTGCGCCTTTATTGCCGACGGTGTCCATCATGTAAGCCGCTTTCAGGGTGAGCAGACGCGCCTGTTCGATCATGATGCGCGCCTCGGCAATGCGCTCCTGCGTCACACCGTGCGCGGCGATCGGCTTGCCGAAAGCGACCCGTTGAAGTGTGCGTTTCGACATCAGTTCGAGCGCGCGTTCTGCCAGTCCGATCAGGCGCATGCAGTGATGAATCCGACCCGGTCCAAGGCGTCCCTGCGCGATTTCAAAGCCACGTCCTTCGCCGAGCAACATGTTCGATACCGGCACGCGCACGTTCTCGAGTGTGATATCCATGTGGCCGTGAGGCGCATCGTCATAGCCAAAAACCGGGAGCGGCCGACGCACGGTGATGCCGGTCGCGTCCGCAGGAACGAGGATCATCGACTGCTGCTGATGTTTCGGCGCGTCGGGATCAGTCTTGCCCATCACGATATACACCTTGCAGCGCGGGTCCCCCGCACCCGACGACCACCACTTGTGGCCGTTGATCACGTAGCTATCGCCATCGCGGACAATGCTGCACTGAATGTTCGTGGCATCCGACGAAGCCACGTCCGGCTCGGTCATCAGGAATGCAGAGCGAATCTCGCCTTGCAGCAGTGGTTCGAGCCATTGCAGCTTCTGCTGCTCGCTGCCATACCGTTCGATGGTCTCCATGTTGCCCGTGTCAGGCGCGCCGCAATTGAAGACTTCCGGCGCCCATGGCACCCGGCCCATGATCTCGCAGAGCGGCGCGTATTCCAGGTTGCTCAGTCCTGCGCCGCGTTCGGACTCCGGCAGGAACAGGTTCCAGAGACCGGCATCGCGGGCTTGTTCCTTCAGTTTTTCGATCAACTCCGTCGGAACCCAAGCGTTGCCGTTTGCACGATTGGCAGCGACTTCACTGTTGAACGCGCGCTCGTTCGGGTAGATGTGTTCATCGAAAAAATGGCCTAGCTTTTGGCGCAGTTCCTGCACTTTCGGCGTGTAATCGAAATTCATGTCGTCTCCTTACTCGGGTCCCATGCAAGATGTTGCCAATCTCTATTCACCGACTTTCTGCGCATACGACCACGCGAGTTCGGCCATGGGTTTCGCGCGCTTTCCGGCATCAAGAGCCTGCGTGCTCGCCGCCGTGCCTTCGCTCACCCGCTTCATGATCCCCTGCAGGATCGCGGCAATGCGGAACATGTTGTAGGCGAGGTAGAAATTCCAGTCGCCCTGAATCGCAAAGCCCGTGCGAGCGAGGTATGTCGCCACGTAGTCGTCCTCATCGGGAATGCCCAGCGCCGCCCAGTCCAGGCCGCCAATACCGCGAAATTGAGTAGGGTCGACGTGCCATGCCATGCAGTGGTAAGCGAAATCGGCGAGGGGGTCCCCAAGCGTGGACAGCTCCCAGTCGAGCACGGCGAGCACACGCGGTTCGGTCGGATGGAAGATCAGGTTGTCGAGGCGGAAATCGCCATGAACGATTGATACACGTTCCGCCGGTGCGCCTGCTTCGCTACGTGGAATATGTTTCGGCAGCCATTCGATCAGCTTGTTCATCGCAACAATGGACTCGGTTTCCGACGCAACGTATTGTTTGCTCCAGCGGCCGATCTGACGCTCGAAATAGTTGCCGGGCTTGCCGTAGGTGTCGAGTCCCGCCTGAGCGATGTCCACCGAATGGAGCGCCGCGATCACGCGGTTCATCTCGTTATAGATCGCGCCGCGTTCGGACGGTGTCATGCCCGGCAGCGCCTGATCCCACAACACGCGGCCTTCGATGAACTCCATCACATAGAACGCACGACCGATCACGCTTTCGTCCTCGCACAACGCGAACATTCTCGCGACGGGAACGTCGGTGCCGGCGAGTGCATCCATCACGCGATATTCACGCTCGATCGCATGCGCCGATGGCAATAATTTCGCCGCCGGCCCGGGCTTCGAACGCATCACGTAACTGCGCGCGGGCGTGATGAGCTTGAAGGTGGGATTCGATTGGCCGCCGGCGAACTGCTCGACGGTGAGTGGTCCGGCAAAGCCTTCAACATGCGTTTCCAGCCACGCGGACAATGCCGCTACATCGAACTGTTGCCGCTCGTTGACCGGGCGCGTTCCTTCGAACGCTGAAAAGTCCTGCGGTGCGGGGGTATCGTTTGCAGCCATCGTTGTCTCCTCCGGTCCTGCGTTTGTTGAGGTATCACGCGGCGTCGCGCCGTTCACGGCGCTATTGTTCGGCGTGCAGGCCGCGTGCCCGTCATGACTTCATGAGCGATTTAAAGCGCACGAACTGCGCGTACAGCAGCTCCATGGTGGTGTTCCGTACGGCGGCGTGAAGCGGCGAGGGAGGCGAATGGTTCAACGCACGGATGACCCAGTCGCTCGGTTTATCGCCGACATCGAGCGCATTGATGCAGCCGGTAGTCTGCGAAAGATGGCCGAAAAACGTACGGCCGCCGCTCGTGATTGCGTGCGACAACACCGCACGATTGACGCCGCCGTGAAGCACGAGCAGCACGGTGTCCCACGATGCATCGTCGCGCAGTCGTTGCAGCGGTGGCAACACGCGATCAAGCAACTCGCCGATAGTCTCGCCGCCCAGAAACGCCGTGCTTTCAGGCACGATGCCATCGAATACGCTGAGAAACGCGCGCTCGACGTCCTTGGGTGGAAGGTCCCCCAGCCGGCCGCCGCGAATCTCCTGCCACTCCGGCCAGATGTCGATGTCGATCTGCTGACCGGTTTCGGCCAGCACGCGTTGCGCCGTCTCGATGGTGCGCGGCAAACCGCTTGCGATGACTTTATCGAAGCGAATCTGCTGCGCTTTGAACTCGCGTCCCGCCGCGCTTGCTTCCTCGCGGCCACGTTCGTTCAACGGCACGCCTTCCGGATCGATGGCACGGCCGCTGGCATCGAAGTAAGTGACGTCGCCGTGGCGCATCAGAAAAATGCGGCGGCGCTTTGGCAGTTCGTATGAGGTCGTCATTTGTAATGCGGGGGCCGTTTTTCGAGGAACGCGTTGATGCCTTCGAGCGCGTTGCCGTTATGCAGGGCATCGACGAAACCATCGCGTTCGTCGTCCAGATGTTCCGCTAACGACTGCGTTTCGGCCGCCGCGATCAGCGTCTTGATCCGTGCGAGCGCTTTCGGCGCCATGCGGCCCAGTTCATCCGCCCAGGCAATGGCGGAATCGAGCGCTGCACCCGGTTTCGTCACGCGGTTCACGACACCAACTTCGTGCAAGCGCGTGGCGCCGATCGGCTTCGCTTCAAGGAGGATTTCGGTGGCGAGCGCACGCGGCAACGCGCGTGTGAGGAACCACGAGCCGCCGCCGTCAGGCGTGAGGCCCACGCGGGAATATGACATCACGAACTTGGCGTCTTCAGCCGCGACCAGCAGATCGCACGCCAGTGCAAGCGAAAAACCCGCGCCCGCTGCCGCGCCTTCCACGGCCGCGATCACCGGTTTCGTCGATGACCGCAATGCCACGATCCACTCGCCGAGCATGTCGATGCTCGCGGCCTGTACCGACGGATCCTTCGCGCGGTTTTCGAGCAAGCGGTTCAGATTGCCGCCGGCGCAAAAGAAGTTGTCGGCGCCGGTCAGCACGATCACGCGCACCGACGTATCTCGCTCGGCCGTATTCATGGCTTCGATGCCGGCCGTGTACATGTCCGGGTGCAGCGCGTTGCGGGCGCCCGGATTGGACAGCTTGAGAACCAGCGTGGTGTCGCTTTCGGCTGGCCGCGCGGAGAGCAGTTCGGCGCTCATGCTGCCGCCTCGTCGAAGGTGAGGGACAGGCCGAGTTGCGCACGGCGCGCGAGCCAGGGCGACGGACGATAACGCGGGTCGCCGAGCACCGCCTGCATGTTGCGCAGGATAGTGAGAATGGTGCTCGCGCCGAGCGCATCGCCAAGGGCAAGGGGACCGCGCGGGTAACCCAGGCCGAGCGTGACGGCGAGATCGATATCCGCGGGCGACGCAATGCGTTGCTGCGCGATATCGCAACCAATGTTGACGATGGTCGCCACCACGCGCTGGGCGACAAACCCGGTTGAATCGCGGATCACGGTGACGGGCACGCCATCGAATGTGAAGAGCGCGTGCGCGGCGTCGCGAAATTCGGCGGTCGTGGCGGGCGTGGTCATGATGGTGCGGCGGGCTGCATCGGCGAGCGGGAACAAGGTGTCGATAGCGACCGTGCGCGACGCGTCCAGTTTCTCCGCGACGGCTGCAGTGGTGGCATCGTGGCCGAGCGGCGTGACAATGATCAATGAATCCGGCGCCGGCGTGCCGCCGGTATCGATGGTGACAGCCGTTTCCATCTTCGCGATCAGCCGGAACACTTCTTCACGCGCATGCGCTGATGAGCGGCTCACCCACACGCGACGCGGCAGCGCCGTAGGCGCGGGCGCTTCCTCGGGAATCTGCTGCTTGCCGTCCACGTATTTATAAAAACCTTCACCCACCTTGCGTCCGATCAACCCACCGGCGAGCCGTGTGCCCGTAATAGGGGACGGCGTGAAGCGCGGTTCCTCGTAGAACTGGTGATAGATCGACTCCATCACCGGATGCGAGACGTCGAGCGCCGTCAGGTCGAGCAATTCGAACGGCCCGAGCCGGAAGCCGGCTTGCTCGCGCATGATCCGGTCGATATCCGCGAAACTCGCCACGCCTTCGCCCGCGATCCGCAGACCCTCGGTGTTCATGCCGCGCCCGGCGTGATTCACGATAAAACCGGGCATGTCCTTCGCGCGCACGGCCGTGTGGCCCATCTGGCGGCCGAGCGCCATCAGCGCGTCTCCGGCTGCGGGGTCTCCACGCAAGCCGTCGATCACTTCGACCACTTTCATCAGCGGCACGGGGTTGAAGAAATGCAGGCCGACCACGCGCTCCGGCTTGGCACAACCGGCGGCAATGGCGGTAATGGACAGCGACGACGTATTCGACGCCAGGATGCAATTCTCGCCGACCACGCCTTCGAGCTCGCGGAACAACTCCCGCTTGACGTCCAGCCTTTCCACGATTGCTTCCACCACCACATCGCAATCTGCCAGCTCGCCAATCGCACCGGCCGCATGAATGCGCGCCAACGCGTCGTGCGCATCGACCTCGTTCAGCTTGCCTTTTGCGGCGAGTTTGTTCAGGGTATCGGCGAGATACTCGCGTGCAGCCGCGATGGCTTGCTGGTTGGTGTCGTACAAACGCACGTTCAACCCGCCCAGCGCTGCGATCTGGGCGATGCCGCGGCCCATTGCACCGCTACCGACAATCCCTATGGTCCGAATCTCTGTATCGCGAAAACTCATGGCGCGTCTCACTCCTTATTTGCTAGATTAGCACGATCGTGCTGTTTGTGACGTGACCTCGAAGGCCGCCGATTGCCTGTATTGCTTAAAACGAAAGATGTCCAGGAGACTCAAGATGCTCAAGCTGTATGGTTTTCCGCTGTCCAACTACGTGAACAAGGTGAAGTTCGTGCTGCTCGAACACGGCATTCCGTTCGAGGAGGTGCGTGCGAATTTCGGCCAGGACGAAGCAACACTTGCGCTCTCGCCGCTTGGCAAGGTTCCGTACGTGGAGACCGAGGCCGGGGCGCTGTGCGAGTCGCAGGTAATCGTTGAATATCTGGCGAGCGCTTATCCGGAGAAACCCATTTTTTCCGCCGATCCGTTCACGGCCGCCAAGGAGCGCGAGATGATCGCGTTCATTGAGACACACCTGGAACTGGCTGCCCGCGAGCTCTACAAACAGGCGTTTTTCGGCGGCACAGTGACCGATTACACCAAGGTGCGTGCGGAAAAACGGCTCCGGCACGGTATTGCCGGATTCAAGCGGATTGCGAAGTTCGAACCGTACGCGCTCGGCACGACCTTCAGTATCGCCGATGTGAGTGCATTCGTGAATTTGCCGCTGATCGGGCTGACGACGAAAGCGATCTATGGATGGGATTTCCTGCTGGAAGCGGGAATTGACTGGAAGACGCACAACAAGCTGGTGGGCGAGCGGCCGGCCGCGCAGAAAGTCACGGCGGACCGGCTCGCCTTCATGGACGCGCAGAAAAAAACACTGCCGAAGATCTAGTCTTTAAAGACTGGCGAGACGCTCGAGCGCGGTGCGCAGCGTCTCTTCCTTTTTCGCGAAGCAAAAGCGCACGACGCCCGATTCGTGGCTCTCGTGATAAAACGCCGACACCGGAATGGCCGCGACGCCAATCTCGCTAGTGAGCCATTGCGAGAACTCGGCTTCAGGCAGGTCGCTGATGGCCGAATAGTCGACGCACTGGAAATACGTGCCGTCGCAAGGCAGCAGCTTGAAACGCGAATTGGCGAGGCCTTCGCGGAAAAAGTCGCGTTTTTGCTGATAAAAAGCGGGTAATTCCAGGTACGGAGCGGGGTCCTTCAGGTATTCCGCAATGCCGGCCTGCATCGGCGTATTCACGGTGAAGACGTTGAACTGGTGGACCTTGCGGAATTCCGCCGTCAGCGCGGCGGGCGCGGCGACGTAACCTACCTTCCAGCCCGTCACGTGGAAGGTCTTGCCGAAGCTCGACACCACGAAGCTGCGCGCAGCAAGGTCCGGATAACGGCACACGCTTTCGTGCGGGGCGCCGTCGAAGACCATGTGTTCGTAGACTTCGTCGGAGAGAATCAGCACGTCGGTGCCGCGCAGGATCTCGTCGATCTTCTGCATGTCGGCAGTCCGCCAGACACGGCCCGTCGGGTTGTGCGGCGAGTTGATGATCAACAGGCGCGTTTTCGGCGTGATCGCGGCGGCTATCTTGTCGAAGGGCAATGCGTAGTCGGGTGCTTCCAGCGATACAAACACGGGTTTGCCGCCCGCCAACTCGATGGCCGGCACGTAGCAGTCGTACATTGGCTCGATCACGACGACTTCGTCGCCCGGATGCACGCAGCACAGGATGGCGGTCAGGATGGCCTGGGTCGCGCCGGCCGTGACCGTGATCTCGCGCTCGGCGTCATATTGGCGGCCATACAAGCGCCCGATCTTCTCGCTGATCGCGCGGCGCAGCGGCGCGGCGCCGGCCATGGGCGGGTACTGGTTGTGGCCGTCGCGCATGGCGTTCGACACGGCGTCCACAATGCGCGGGTCGCATGCGAAATCCGGAAAACCCTGGCCTAGATTGACTGCGCCTTTTTGCGTCGCGAGCGCGCTCATGACCGTGAAAATGGTCGTGCCGACGTTCGGCAGGCGCGAGGTGATGGCAGGAACGGCGGGCGAGTACGGAAGGTCGTGCGAGGCGTTCATGGTGTGGGCGATCGGCTGCGCTAAAGGGAAATGTGTCCCATTTTAAACGTCGATGGCATTTGTTTCTCCTTTCGTTTCTTCACAAGCTTCCATGTGGGCTTGGAAACTGGCCACGAATGGCGCGGGCTGCGCGATTCGAAACCCGAAGTCGCGTGCTGTGCGTTTCGCGAGTTTAAGCACCGCGCGATCCTTCGATACCAGCCAGTCCGCCCGGCTCGCGTGCGTCAGTTCCAGAAACTTCTGGTCGTCGCGGTCGCGGCATTTGGGCAAGGGTGGCGCATCGGCGGGCGGCGGTTCGGGCGCAACGAGTTGCGAGAGCCGCGCGAGCGTTTCAAGCGCTTCGGACTTATTCACGGCGAAGCGCACGAATTGCGGATAGTCCAGCACATACGTCAGTTCTTTGAGGCAGCGGGAATCGATCAGCGCTTCCAGCGTACCGGCTTCGAGCGCGGCGCGGATTGGACGCGTGACGGGGTCATCGAACACCAGGATATCGATCCAGACATTCGAATCCAGCACGGCGCGCGGCACGGGGGATTTTTTCATTCGATACAATCGAGGGTTTCCGTCTTCATCGTTGGCAGCATGCCGGCGAGCCCCTATGATAATCGTTCTATCGCCGGCCAAATCGCTCGACTACGAGACCCCGCCTCACGTCACCAAGCACACGTTGCCTGAATTCGCCGCCGATTCCGCTGAATTGATCGATGGCTTGCGCAAGCTCTCGCCACAGGAAATCGGCAGCCTCATGCATATCTCCGATCCGCTCGCGCGACTCAATTTTCAACGCTACGCGGACTGGTCGCCGACCTTTGGCACGCATAATTCCAAGCAGGCCGTGCTGGCGTTCAACGGCGACGTTTACGAGGGTTTTGACGCAAAGTCACTACCCGCCACGGATCTCGACTACGCTCAGAATCATGTGCGCGTGTTGTCCGGGCTTTACGGATTGCTGCGGCCGCTGGATCTGTTGCAACCGTATCGGCTGGAAATGGGCACGAAGTTCGCCAACACGCGCGGCAAGGATTTGTATGCGTTTTGGGGCGATCGCATCACGGCTGCCCTGAACGCGCAGATGAAAAAGCAGAAGGGCGCACGCGTATTGGTCAACTGCGCGTCCAACGAGTATTTCAAGTCGGTGCGGCCGAAGCGCCTGGACGCACCGGTGATATCGCCGGTCTTCCAGGACTGGAAGAATGGCCAGTACAAGATCATCAGCTTTCACGCAAAACGCGCGCGCGGCTTGATGGCACGATTTGCGGTGCAGCATCGGATTGACGAGCCGGAAGGCCTGCAGGCTTTCGACAGCGAAGGTTATGCCTTCGATAAAAAGGCATCGACTGATACGAGTTATGTGTACCGCCGGCGGCTGGGTCTTTAAGCGCAGCGCATACGCATTGATCAAGGAAGCATCATGAGCATTTCAATCACGAGTCAATTCGATGCAGGCGCGATCGACGTGGTGTCCGCCGAGGACCCCGCAGCCATTCGCCTGCGTGTGCGTCCAGATACTCACGCCGACATCGCGCAGTGGTTTTATTTCCGTGTCTCGGGCGTGCGCGACGAGCCGCTCACCATGACCTTCGAGAACGCCGCTGACTGCGTGTTCGCCGACGGCTGGCGCGAGTATCGCGCGGTGGCGAGCTACGACCGGATCAATTGGTTCCGGGTGCCAACGCGGTATGACGGCCGCGTACTGACCATCGAGCACACGCCTGATTTCGACGCTGTGTATTACGCCTATTTCGAGCCATATAGCGAAGAGCGCCATGCGGGTTTCCTTGGCGCCGTGCAGCAGATGCCACACGCAACGTTGACCGAAATAGGCCGGACGGTGCAAGGCCGACCCGTGTCGCTGGTGTCGCTCGGGCTGACCGAAGAGACCGAGCGCCCGGTAAAGCCGAAGAAGAACGTGTGGATCATTGCGCGCCAGCATCCCGGCGAGGCCATGGCCGAGTGGTTTGTCGAAGGACTGATCAAACGGCTGGCGGGTTGGGGTGACTGGGCAGGTGACCCTGTCGCGCGACTGATCTTTGATCATGCAGTGTTCCATATCGTGCCCAACATGAATCCCGATGGCAGCGTGCTCGGCAACCTGCGCACGAACGCCGCGGGCGCGAACTTGAATCGCGAATGGATGGAACCTGACGCTGCGCGCAGTCCTGAAGTACTTGCCGTGCGCAACGCTATCCATGCGTTGGGTTGCGATCTTTTCTTCGATATCCACGGCGACGAAGCGCTGCCTTACGTGTTCGTGGCCGGCTCGGAGATGCTGCCTGGTTTCACTGAAAAGCAAGCGCAGGAACAGAAGGCGTTCATCGAATGCTTCAAGCAGGCAAGCCCGGATTTCCAGGACGTGCACGGCTATGAGGCGAGCAAGTACCAGACGGACGCATTGAAGCTGGCGTCGAAGTACGTGGGCAATGAGTTCGGCTGTTTGTCGCTGACGCTCGAGATGCCGTTCAAGGACAACGCGAATCTGCCGGACGAGCGGGTGGGCTGGAATGGCGAGCGCAGCGCGGCACTGGGCGCTTCAATGCTTCAGGCTATCCTGCGACACTTGCAGGCGTTCTGAGGCTGACGAGCGGAGTGAGGTGAGGGCCACTGAACGCACACAGATGCACGTGCATTCCGAAGGGCCTGCATCAAAAGGGCGTGATTGCTGATTGGCGATCACGCCCTTTTGTCTTGACCTTGACGTTCACGCTCGGTTCGTACGCGATACCGCGGCTCAGTGTTTCTTTTTACTCGCCGATTTTTTCGTCGTCTTGCCGCCGGCTGATTTCGAGCTCGTCTTGCCTTTGCCCTTGACCGCGCCATGCCGGCCTTTTGCGCCGTGGCCTGAGCGGGGTTCGGCGCGCGGCCTGGCTGACGGCACGGGATCATTCCAGCCGAATGCCAGCATCTGGCTGCCTACGTAGCCACAGCGGAACTTCAGCGTGGTAGGGCTGGAGTCCCCGTCCTTCGTGATCCCAAGGCCCTCGACCGTCACGACGTTATCGACCTTGATGCGTTGCTTGCGGTCGTCGAAAGCGTCGTTCCACGGCACGATGCTGCCATGAGCGGAATCGAAGGAACTGGCCGGAAACTCCACATGGTCGAACGCCGTCGAGGTACTTGCTACGAAACTCCCGTGTGCGGCACAGTCGGCCACGAGGGGATTGGCGTTGAAGTCGGTGACGAAGTGATTGACGAGCTCGTTACGTTCGTCGAGCGTATCGGCGAACGCGGTAGCGCTGCATGCGGCCGACGCAACGGTCGCCATTGATGCAATTGCCACCAGCCGGCCGACCAGCCGAAGCAGTCGACGCGGTACTTGAATACTATCCATCGGGTTCTGCACTAAAGAGACAACAGGCACGTAAGATGCCCGACAGTGAACGGGAGTTCCATCTTATATTAAATTCTTTGATCGACCGCCAATGATGGCCGGCCACAACATAGGTTCCGCGATGGATTGTGGATGGCTTGTGATGCGGGCAAGGGTTGGAATTGATGCGGCGTTCAGACCCGCGGCCCACGATCAAGCCGATAACGCCGCACGTCGAACGTGGTGATCCAGGTAGGCCGGTAGACGGTGATCAGGATGGTGAACACGCCGGTGAACAAGGCTTCGCCCGCGACCAGCAGGGCGGCCGCCAGCATGAATCCAGCCGGGATAATAAGCTCGCCATTGGCAAGCACGATTTCCAGGAGCAGTCCGGCAGAGCATGCAACTGCAACGGCGCATGCCGATGTCAGGAAACCGTGGCCGACGATGAAGACAAAGAGACTGCGCGGGATCCACGCTTGGATGGCCTTCTGCAGCAGCGACGATACCGCGACTGGTAATGCGCCGAACAGTATGAAGGTCACGGGAACGCCAGGCCATGAGGCATCCAGCACGACGGCCGCCAGCCCGCTTGTCACCGCCATGCCGACCAGCGCGAGTTGCCAGTCGAACAGGGTGACCATGAGTGTTGCGCCGAGCAGATGAATGGCGGGACCGTCTTCGAACCACGTGTTGCACGCCCACAGCACGGTCACCGCCACGACGATGCCGAACCAGACGTGCTGAAGTGTCCCGTCTTGCAACCGGCGAAACGGGTTCTTCCAGATCGCAAGCGCGAGCACACCCGCAGTGACAATCCAGCCACCTATTGCGAGCCAAAGCGGAAGAGGTGTGTAGAAGAAACCCATAAATCTTATATTACTCGTTTGCGCCCGAAAACGTGTGCATTGACTGTGCCAGCGGGGATTTTCCAACACGCAACGCGTCAATTCACGCGTTGCGCCCAGACTATGGAATAACCGTGCTCAGTCGCCGAAGCGGGGTTGGGGTTGAGCTGCCATTGGCAGCAAGTGTTCGTCTATTTCCGGCCGCGGCCCGTAGGTCAGCAAAGCGGTTGCGCGAAGCGGCACGGGGCCGGCATCGCCCAGCGCGGGTCGGGGCGACGCGTCAGCTTCGCGCTTCAAGACTTCGAGATAGCCGTTCTGCCAGCCGTTATAAATAGCAACGGCGGCGGCGCGATTCGGTGCACCGAGTTGCTGAAAGATACTGCCCAGGTGGATTTTCACCGTGCCTTCTCTGATCCCGAGTGTCTTCGCAATGATCTTGTTGGTGCTGCCCATATGCACGCACCGCATGATCTGTTGCTGGCGCAGTGACAGCGTGTTGAACCGTCTTGAGCCCTTTCGGAATTCTTTCGGTGCGGCGTCACGACGCGGCAGGAGCAGGGGTTCAAGCGCAGGATCGAGCGCGCACGCGGGGACGTAATGTCCACCCAGCAGAACCATTTCCAGCGCTGGGACAATCAGCGTGGGGTCGAGATTGCGCGGCACCACGCCGAGCACGCCGGCACTGAGAAGCAAGCGGACCTGCGCGGTTGATGCTTCGTCCACGATGATCGCCGCAGGGATCTTCGGGAAGGCGTTCAGCAGTGTGCGCAGATCGGTCATGCGCATGGCCTCGTGCCAGTCGATCACGATCATGTCCGGGTCGAGCCTCAGGACTGCGCTTGCGGCTTGCCGCCAGTCTTTCGCCTCGTTGAAGCGCGCGCGCCGGTCGATATGCCGTAAAAGCGCTTTCAAACCTTCGCGGCGTTCAGCTTCGGAGTTGACTATGGTGAATTTCATGCGTGCCTCATTGTTATATGGCTTCGGCGCGATGCCCGCTTCCGGGCGGACGATATGCGGCTGAACCAATAATGACCAATCGCGGCCGAAATTGCGCCCTGACCGAATGGCATAGGCATTACGCACAAAATCTGCGGTTGTGTTTCGCCTGAGGAGCGTTTTGGTGAATTAATTTCCACTCAGCGCAGTTTTTCGGGACGAGTCTCAACTGTCTGTGGTCATCGTTGAGATGTTTCTTAAGCACGAGCGGGAATACGAGACGGGATGAGACAAATCTGATGTGCGTTTCCGTGTCGTGGCGTCGCATTGCATCGGGATAATTTTTGTTGATCCCGCATGAATCTGCCGACGGCGTTGTTTTGACCTGACAACGAGGTGAGCGACCTTGAGCTTTTCTGCGTTTCGCGCATGGAGTTTGTTCGCTCAGTAGCGCTGAAGGAGTGGAAGGCAAGGCCTCTGGGAGCGCGGTCAGCGCGGAAGGCTTCGCTGACCAGGTTACGTCGGGAAGACGGCTGGGTGGTCAATCGTCGAAAACGCATTTCCGCGATAGTCATGGACTGGACGCTCGGGACTGCTTCGTGAAATGGATTGTGTTGCGGAGGCTAGTTCGAGCGCGTTTGTTCGTTGACGCAACGCCGATTCCGGAAGCGTCCTGTCGCCCGCTGCTCGGGTATGACGAGTGAGCCGTGTAAAAAAAGACCGTTCCAACGGGCGCCGGAACGGTCTTTGTATCGTCTCAAGAGCGGCGGTTAGACACGTCGCAACATGATTTTGGGTGTAGGCCAGTGCGCAAGTCGGGAAGCGTTAACGCCTCGATCGCTTGGGTTGGTTCAAACGAGTGAGTGGCCACGTTCAGCACAAAAGCCGCGCCCGGTTTCAACTTCTTGGGTCAGTGAAAATGCGGCTGGGCGGGCTCGGCGTCTTCCGGCATTTCCGCATGGACGATTTCCCCGAGTGGATCCGCATACAGCGGCACGCCGCAATCGTCGCAATATTCCGGCTCGAAACGGCCGGTGTGCCGGCGCACGTCGGTCACGCCCGAGCGCTTCAGCAACGCAACGATCTCTTCTACCGGACCATCCGCGCCTTCCAGTTCGGCCGCTTCTTCCGCCGCGCCAATTTCACCGTTTTCCCGTCCGTAAAGTGGCCAAACGACGCCGTAGATCACGTCGTTACTGCCACGGCGCGTAAAGCCGATCCGGTATTCGTCCACGCGTTGCTCACCGAACCCGGCAATCACGGCGCGCAATTCGTCTGGTGCCGTTCCGAGCGTGTCGAACAGGTACCGAACGGCGGTGCGGACCGAGTGAGGCCGAACCTGTTCGTCGGCGTCGCGGCATGCCGAATAGTATGCGTCGGGCAGCAGGCACTCGAATTCACAGCCGGGCAGGATGGCGGCAAAACTGGCGCCGCCTTGCGTTGCCCAATGTTCAAGGCACTGGCCGCGTTCGATCCGGGTGCCACCGACTGTTTCCTCTTGCCACCGGAACAGCGGGGCGCCCGAGGGCACAATGGCCATCGCAAGCAAAAAGCGCGGATCGGCGAGGATGGGTGAGGTTTCGGGCAAGTCACCGAGATTGAGACGCGCCGGGGCGTGGCCGAGCACAGTCTGTATGAGTTGCTGCGCAACACGTGCTGTTTCCACGTGGTGGCGCGGCAACTGGTCGATGCTATAGAGGTACGGCGCGACCGCCACCTTGGCACCTTCCGCGAGCACATGTGCTTGCAATTGAGTGCGCAACGCGTCGACAACGTCGGCTTTGAGCGGTCCGGAAGGGATGGAGTAACGCGTCCATGCCAGCACGGGCGCTGCGATCAGCAGCGCTTCGTGCGGCACGCCGTCGATCTCGATCGCGAACGATTCGCTTTGTGTTTCCGCCATATCGGCGAGCGCACCGTATGCGTCCGGGAACTTGAGTTGCAAATGGTCGAGTGCGGCATCGAGCGCAGTCTGATTGCCGTTGCGAACAATTTTCCCGAGAAGCGTGTCGAGGCGCGCTTCCCAGAACCGGTCTTCTATACGGCTGCCCGATGCGAACAGCGAGAGCGAAAGACCGACGAGCTTGTCGGCGTCCGGGGGAAGTCGTTTAGCGATTCGCGAGCGCATAGGAGGCAGTTATCAGGTGCAGAGAACCTTAGATTGTAGTCGCTATGAGTCCGCTTGGACCATTAGTGCACGGTGTCCCTGCGACGCCGGTTTGGCGCTCTCTGTTACTGGCGGAAATGGCACCGCTGAAAATCTTTTCGCGAACCCCTTGCGCGAGGGGGAAACGGGCACTAGAATTCCGTTCCTTCGCTTCACGAAGAGGCGAAGGGAAGTGAGAAAGTGCAGGTGGCGTGTCGTTTGAGAGGATGCTGCAGAGCCAAGCAGGACGGGCTTCGCAGCGAATCGGAAAGTCGGGGTTGAGTAAAAAACCTGTTGACGAAAAGCGAAACGCAGGACATAATCTCGTTTCTGTGCTGCAGATGCAGCGACGCGAAAGCGGCAGGGTTCTGGTGGTTGGGGCGCTGGTGTTTTGGTGAATGTTCTTTAAAAA
>NZ_JBIYEB010000036.1:0-96179 GCF_044909315.1 Caballeronia udeis | reverse complement strand
AGTAGGTAATCGTCAGGCTCCCCATTCGCTGCAGCGACTGCGCAGCTAGACAAAAACCCCACCCCATAAAGGTGGGGTTTTTGCGTTTCAGGGTCTGCGTTTCAGGTCCACCTTCCGTGAAGTTCTTCTCGCTCTAATCGCTTGTTTGATATGGCGATTGGCGTTTTCTGTTCACCCAGCAAGCCGACTCAACCGCATCCGTTGGGTCCTCCCGCAGAGGAGCGGGCGCACCTCTCGACCGGCGGGCGACAGGCGATGACCTGCGGCCCCACGCCAGCGCCTCGTCTTGGTTGGCGGCTTCCAGCACCCACAAACCGTCCACGTGTTCCTTGGTCTCCAGGTATGGCCCGTCGGCGATGATCATCCCACGCATCGGGCTGCGTCCGCAGCAACGTCGCGCTGCTTGCCGGGTACGGGCCGCCAACGAAAATCCTGACGCTAGCAGCCTTCATGTGAGAATGCAATTGAATTAGGACGTCGTCTGCTCGGCTATGCCCGAATCTCACCGCTGCTCACAGGCTTGTTGGACGTGGCCAGTTTCGCAGCACGGAGCGAATCGCGATGTCGAAAGGTGTTCTCTGTCCGATCTTCAAAGCCTCCAACGCATCCGATGCAAGGTGGCAATTTTGTGGGCGCGGCGTGGTATCAATTGGTGTGTGTTGCGCCGTGATCCGGGCATCAACGTTCAGCACGCGTGCGATGCTTTGCGCGATGTCGAACTTTGTCATAGGCTCATCGCCGGACCAGTGCTTAACGCCCGTCACCGATTCGCCAATTTCGTGGCGTTCCAGCAACTGCCGGATCACAACGGCCACGTCCGGCGTGAAGGTGGGGTAGCGCGTTGCCCAAGCATCCATCACCGCGGGCGCTGGTCCGCGAACTGATTCCACAATTGCCGGTGTCAGGCTGGTCACCGCTGACTCCCCCCAATCGATCACCGGACCATACAGCAACGGCAAACGCAGTACGCAAGATTGGGCGCTGGATTGCAGCAACACCTGCTCTCCGTCAAGCTTGCTCCGACCGTAGGCGTTCAGGGGATTCGGCGCATCGTCAGGCTGATAGGGCGGTCGTGTGCCATCGAAGACATAGTCGGTCGAGATGGAGAGCACCCACGAACCGATTTCCCGCGCGGCGCTCGCAATAAAGCCTAATGCGTCGACATTCAATGCTCGCGCGAGCGCCGGGTCATTCTCGCAAACGTCAGGACGCCGTTCGGCCGCAGCGACAACGATCGCGTCGGGTGCGTGATCGGTGATGAATTCCCGAACGGCGCTCTCATCGCGGACATCGAGCGTGACAGTGCTCGCGTCGCCATGACGAAACGCTGTTCGCACCACCTGCCACCGGGGGAACGCGGCCAGCTCGTTCGTAACGGCGCGTCCAAGCAACCCGGACGCGCCAATCAACGCAACTTTGAAGTGCGCCCCCCGATTCATGCGGCTTTCGCCGACACGACGGTGTAGCCGGCCTCATCGATCGCTTCCTTGAGCGCATCGATGGTTTCGGTCGACGCCACGACAACACGCCCATGCTCGAGATCCACCCGGACTTGGGCAGTGGCGTCGATTTCGTGGATCGAACGCGTGACAGCGACGACACAATGCTGGCAGCTCATGCCTTCCACCTTGAATTCAGCCATATCAATTCCTTGCTTCGGTTCTGTAAGAGCGGACTATGCTATACCTTCCCATCGTTGGAAGGCGTAGAGTTTAGGAAAAATTCAGGAGTGTCTGCGATGAACATTGGCGAAGCGGCGCGCGCGTCCGGCGTGACGGCCAAGATGATTAGGTACTACGAGAGTGTTGGTCTTTTGCCACCGGTTGACCGCACCACATCCGGATACCGGATGTACGGGACCCAGGAGGTTCACGCACTCCGTTTTGTTCGGCAAGCGCGTCGACTCGGCTTTCTGGTCGACGATATTCGCAAACTCCTGGCGTTGTGGCAGGACCGGCAGCGCGCCAGCGCAGAGGTCAAGGCGATCGCGCTTGAACATGTCGCGGAGCTAGACCGGCGGATCGCAGAACTCACGGATATGCGGGACACGCTTGCCCATTTAGCGGTGCATTGCCACGGTGATGGGCGGCCCGATTGCCCCATTCTGGAAAGACTCGCCGAGTGATCATGTTGGTGCGTTCCGGTGTGTCTCCAGCTTGATTTATGCACTAATAATGTGCAATATTTCCACGATGCGCCGCAGGTTCCTGATAAAACTAGTGAAATCAACCACTTGTTCCGACGCGGTGCATGCACCATTCCAAAAGAGAATGCACTCAATGCAGGCATTTCACTAACACCGCCAGCATAGTTCGTCTATAATCCGGGTTAACCCTTTCGAGGGATATCCCTGACCCGAACCGCCGGGGATTCATTTGAAATCCTTGGAGAAAAAATCATGTTTGCATTCTTGCTCGAAAAAGTCAGCATCTGGTTTGAAACCGCCGAACGTAATCGTCGCGAAGAATATCTGGCGCAATCGTCGGATATCGTTCAGCTCGAAAAGCGTATCCGCTCGTTGGAAACTGAAGGCTACTCGCTGTAATTTCAGTCGAAAACATCCGGCCGGAAAATTGAACAAGCCCCGCATGCGGGGCTTTGTCGTTTTTGGGCTGCGTTCGCAGGGTCAGGCCGCGTCGATCACTTTTTCAGCGGGTGCGCTGCGAGCCATTGCTTCATGAACGCAATTTCCCTGTCCTGCGAAGCAATGATCTCCTTGGCCAACGCGCGCAACTTCGCGTCCTTGCCATACTTCAACTCGACTTTTGCCATTGCGACCGCGCCTTCATGGTGAGGGATCATGTGCGCGACAAAGTCATGATCGGCATTGCCGGTGTATTGGATGTCGGACATGCCGGACATCATCGAGTGATCGGCTGCCTGGAATTCCTTCGTCGAGGCGGAATCGCCCTGATCGCCGCTTGCGGCCGACATGTCCATGCCCGCCATAGATGCCGAGGATGCCGGCATCTGTGCAAACGCAGCGGGCACTGAGACAACGAATGAAAGTGCAAACGCGGCTGCGCCAGCGAGGAAGGTTTTCGAGAATGTCATTGAATCTCCTTAAATTTCGACTTTCGAGAAAGCTAGCCTAAAGCTTGCCATCGCGGTAAGGTAAAGCGCTTTTATATGATGTGAACTGAATCGACCAGATACACATGTCGGCGATCATTCATTCGCCAAAGGGGCACCGTCGTGAGTCCAGACCTTCAACCTGTCAGATATGTGACGGCCGCAGCGCTATCGCTTGTTTTGGGTTTGACGGCGTTGGACGCATCAGCCCAAGCGGGCGGTCAGCCACTCATTCTGGATACGCAGACGGGGATTCACAGCGGCGCGGGCGGTACTGTTCTGCAGACGGGGCCGCTGAATGGCGCAGGCATGGTGCCAGCGCGCCCGATGGCCACGTTGCCCGAATTGCCGCAGCAAGATCAGCAGACAATCATCGTTTCGCCATACATTGAACTTCAGCAGGGCAAGCATCACGCGGGGCAGGGATACGGATCGTCAACGGGCTCACAGCCGTCGTTGTCCAATTACCAGCATGGGCCACGTTCAACGTCGCCACAGTCCGGCGTCTCTTACGGGGTGTCAACCGGAGTGCAAACCCAAGCCCCCGCTTCAACGCAGCCTGCGGTGCAGCAATCAAGGAAGTCTGTGGCCATGCCTTCGGGTCTGCCCCCGATAATCTCTCCAGTACCCACCGCAACGTCGAAATCCGTTGCTACAAAACCTCTGCCGACCCTGCCGGTCCGGTCATCGGATCCGCATAGCCAAACCGGCGCGGTTACCACGTCGCTTGATTAACGGCGAACTGCGCAGACGCGTTCAATCGCCGCGATGTTCGAGTTTGAACGCCGCCTTGCTGTCCTGACCCAGTGCATCGACGAGATAGGGTAGCGTTTCTTTCAACTCACCAGCGAGCGTATACGGTGGATTGACGATAAACATGCCGCTCCCGAACAGGCCAAAGCCGTCGACGGGCGGTTTGCTCACGGTCAATGACGCATGCAGCCAATTCTTAGGTTGCACGCGCTTCAATTGATCGGCGAAACGCTGGGACTCGAGCCGGGTGACTTGCGGGTACCAGATTGCATAGGTGCCCGTCGCAAAACGCTTCAGGCTTTCCTCGAGGCAGTTCAGCGTGCGCGCGTAATCGCGCTTGTCTTCGTACGACGGGTCAATCAGGACAAGTGCCCGGCGCGGCGGCGGCGGTAACAGCTTGATGATGCCTTCGAAGCCGTCGCCTTCGAAGAGCACGGCCCGCCGGCCGGCGTCGCGGAAATTGTGGCGCAACACATCAATTTCGGTGGAATGCAGTTCGAATAACCGCATGCGATCCTGCTCGCGCATTACCCGCCATGCGAGATAGGGCGACCCGGGATAGAACTGCAGCGAGCCGTCTGCATTCAGCGCCTTTACCTCTTTGACGTAATCCTTGAGCAAACCCGGCAAGTCACGCTTGGTCCAGATCTTGGCAATGCCCGTTTCGAACTCACCCGTCTTGGTCGCAAAGCCATCGGTCAGCGAATACACGCCGGCGCCGGCATGGGTGTCGATATACCAGAACGCCTTGTCCTTCTGGGCAAGGTGTTGCAGCAACTGCACGACGACCGCGTGTTTCAGCACGTCTGCGTGGTTGCCTGCGTGAAAGGCGTGTCGGTAACTGAGCATGGCAAATGAGTGAGCGAGACGAGAATGAGCGCGGCCTGAGCCAGACGGACGAATAAAAGCGCCTGAGCGCCGAGATGCGAAGCCACTGTACGGCACCACAAGGCGCACGCGGCAGGGTCGTTATTGTAGCCGACGACCCTGCATGTCCAGGACCTGCGGCTCAGACGAACGCTTCGCCCACGATTTCCTCGATGCGCTGCTTGATCTCGGGCGTGATTTTTTGCACGACGTCGATGGCCTTCATATTCTCGTGAACCTGCTCCACCCGCGACGCGCCCGTAATCACGGTGCTGACATTCGGATTCAGCAAGATCCAGGCGAGTGAAAGCTGTGCCAGCGAGCAGCCGAGCTGGTCCGACACTTCCGCAAGGTGCCCGACAATGTTGTTCGCGCCCTTGTCGGTCAACTTCTTGGCCAACCACTCGTAACCCTGGAGTTGCGCACGGCTGTCCGATGGGACGCCATCGCGATACTTGCCGGTAAGCAGCCCTGAAGCAAGCGGACTCCAGGTTGTCAGACCCAGTCCAGTATCTTCATAGAGGCGCTTATATTCGTTCTCGACCCGCTTGCGATGCAGCAGGTTGTATTCGGGCTGCTCCATTACCGGTTTGTGCAGATGATGCCGCTCGGCAATGTCGTATGCCGTGCGAATTTCGTCAGCGCTCCATTCCGATGTGCCCCAATACAAAGCCTTGCCCCGCGCAATGATGTCACTCATTGCCCAAACCGTTTCCTCGATCGGTGTATGCGGGTCGGGCCGATGACAAAACACGAGGTCGACATAGTCGAGTTGCAGACGCGCAAGCGAGCCGTCAATGGCGTTATGCAGATACTTGCGGCTGAGCGTTTGCTGTTGGTTCGGCCCTTCGCTGATGCCAAAGAAAAACTTGGTCGACACTATGTAGCTTACCCGCGGCCACGCGAGCTCCTTCAACGCGCGGCCCATGATTTCCTCGGACTTGCCTTTGGAATAGACCTCGGCGTTGTCGAAGAAATTTACGCCGTGATCGCGTGCGGCAGCGAGCGACTCGCGCGCCGCGCGATGGTCGACTTGCGTGCCGTAGGTTACCCACGAGCCAATCGACAATTCGCTGACCTGCAGGCCGGAACGTCCTAGCCGACGATAGTTCATGTTCGCGATCTCCAGTTTTGGGTTTGAGTTGCATCAGGCGGGTTTCAAAGCTTAATCCGATTCCAGGATTCGCGCGCCGTCGCCCGGTTTGGTCGGCCTTTACGTTCCGTTTATACGTGTCCGAACGATAGCCTGGCCGGATGGCGTCGAATAGCTGGCCGAAAGGCCTATGACATTTATCGAGGTTGATCAGCGCGGCGTTGCGTGGTTTCATTGGTCGAATCTGAACGGAGAAGGGGCGGCAAATGACATCACTGAATACGAGTCTGGCGGGCAAGGTCGCGGTGGTCACGGGCGCCGCAAGCGGGATCGGCAAACAAATTGCCCTGACTTTTGCGCAGGCGGGTGCAGCGGTTGCCATAGCGGATCTAAACCAGGAGGCCGCCGACGCCGTGGCCGGGCAGATCAAGGCGCAGGGCGGCCGTGCGTTAGGCGTCGTGATGGACGTTACCGACGAGCAGGCGGTAAACACAGGCATTGATCGAGTGGCGGCCGAATTCGGCTCGATCGATATCCTGGTGTCGAATGCCGGCGTGCAGATCGTCAACCCGATCGAAAACTATGCGTATTCCGACTGGAAGAAGATGCAGGCCATTCACGTCGACGGGGCGTTTCTAACCACGAAAGCCACGCTTCAGCACATGTACAAGGACGATCGTGGCGGGGTCGTGATCTATATGGGATCGGTGCATTCGCATGAAGCGTCGCCGCTCAAGTCCGCGTATGTCACGGCCAAGCACGCGCTGCTCGGGCTGGCTCGTGTGCTCGCGAAGGAGGGCGCGAAACATCACGTGCGCTCGCATGTGGTGTGCCCGGGTTTCGTGCGCACGCCGCTTGTCGACAAGCAGATTCCCGAGCAGGCGAAGGAGCTTGGCATCAGCGAAGAGGACGTGGTCAAGAACGTGATGCTGGGCGGCACGGTCGATGGGGTCTTCACAACGGTGGAAGACGTAGCCCAGACGGTTTTGTTCCTCGCAGCTTTCCCCACGGCCGCGCTTACGGGTCAATCAGTCGTGGTGAGCCACGGCTGGTACATGCAGTAAGGCTTGAAACAGGAGTTTCAATGGCAGAGCGAACGAGTAGTGCACGTGGACGCAATGAGGCGAAAGGAATCAAACGGACGAAGGCGACGAAAGAGCCTCGCAACGTGACGTCGCTCGACGTTGGTGAACCGTCTGAGGTATTTGCCTCGGGTGGTCCCGAAGCGGACAAGCGTATCAAGTTGCCGCCCTATGAAACCATCGCGTTGATGTTGCAGGGTGGTGGGGCGCTCGGTGCCTATCAGGCAGGTGTGTATCAGGGGTTGAATGAAGCGGGTATTCACCCGAACTGGATTGCCGGGATATCCATTGGCGCGTTGAACACGGCGATTATCGCGGGGAACGCGCCTGAGAATCGCGTGCCGCGGCTGCTGGAATTTTGGGAGACGATCTGCCAGCCTGCTTTTATGCCGCCCCTGCCCGCTTTCATCGAACACGCGTTCTTCAATTCCACCGACGAGATCCGCAAGGCGTTCACCGCGATGCAGGCCGCGAGCGCCCTGGTCGAAGGGCAGAGGGGATTTTTCATACCGCGTTTTCCGCCGCCGTCACCGCTGGCTGCGGGGCACCCTGGCACGGCGAGTTTCTATGACACACAGCCGCTGAAAGGCACGCTCGAAAGGTTCTGCGATTTCGACCGGATCAACTCGCGCGAGACCCGGGTGTCGGTGGGCGCGGTGAACGTGGCCACCGGTAATTTCGCGTATTTCGACAACACGCACATGACGTTGCGCGCGGAGCATTTCATGGCGTCGGGGGCATTGCCGCCGGGTTTCGCGGCCGTCGAGATTGATGGTGAGTATTTCTGGGACGGTGGCCTGATGTCCAATACGCCACTTTACGAGATCGTGCAGACCACGCCGCGCCGTGACACGCTGGCGTTCCAGGTCGATCTCTGGAGCGCGCGTGGGCCGGTGCCGGACAGCATTGTCGATGTGATGGGGCGCGTGAAGGACATTCAGTACTCCAGCCGGACGCGGCTCGTTACCGACACCTTGCAGCGCTCACAGCGGTTTCGGAACGTCCTGAGGGAAGTGCTGGACAAAGTGCCGGTTGACATCCGCAACAGCGACCCGTGGTGCAAGACGGCGGAGGAACTCGCGTGCTCGAAGCGTTTTAACGTCATCCACCTCATCTACCGGCAAAAGGAGTACGAGGGGAACTACAAGGATTTCCAGTTCGGGCTGTCGACCATGCGTGAGCATTGGGAAAGCGGCTTGTCCGATATCCGCGGCACACTCGCGCATCGAGATTGGCTTGATATGCCGAACAACGATGCGGGTTTCATCACGCACGATATTCATCGCGACGGACGTTGATCGGGCGTCACTGGTGCGAGCGGCCGTTCCGTGTCCGCAGCACGCTCGGGACTTCAAAAAAAACGGCGCTCACACGGAGCGCCGTTTTTAGAAACCACGAAAAGCAAACTTACTTCAGCACGGTCGCGATGGCGTTGGCTACCACTTCAAGATTGCGCGTGTTCAACGCGGCCACGCAGATGCGACCCGTGCTGACGGCGTAGATTCCGAATTCCTCACGCAAGCGATCAACTTGCGCCGAGGTCAGGCCGGAATACGAAAACATGCCGCGCTGCTGGTTCACGAAGCTGAAGTCGCGCTGCACGCCTGCTGCCTTGATGTGCTCGACCAAGCCGTTGCGCATGGCGCGAATACGGTCACGCATTTCGCCGAGTTCCTGTTCCCAGGTAGCGCGCAGTTCGGGCGAAGCGAGCACGGCGGCCACGACCGAGCCGCCGTGTGTCGGCGGATTCGAATAGTTCGTGCGAATCACGCGCTTCAATTGCGACAGCACGCGCGTAGCTTCTTCCTTGGAGCCTGTGATGATCGACAACGCACCTACGCGCTCGCCATAAAGGGAGAACGATTTGGAAAACGATGACGACACGAATACGTTGATGTCTGCCTTCGCGAAAAGGCGAACGGCCGCAGCGTCAGCGTCGATGTTCTCACCGAAGCCCTGATAAGCGATATCGAGGAACGGCACCAGCGAGCGTGCCTTGACCGTTTCCACGACCTGTTGCCATTGCGCCGGGGTCAGGTCGACACCGGTCGGATTGTGACAGCAAGCGTGCAACACCACCACCGTTCCGGCCGGGTAGCTGTTGAATGCTTCCAGCATGTCGTCGAACTTCACGCCATGGGTGGCTGCGTCGTAGTACGGGTAGTTCACGACTTCAAAACCGGCGTATTCGAACAACGCACGATGGTTTTCCCAGCTCGGGTCGCTGATGGCGATTTTGCCCGTGGGATTCAGCCGCTTCAGGAAGTCGGCGCCAATCTTGAGCGCACCCGTTCCACCCAGCGCCTGCGCCGTGATCACGCGGCCGTCGGCGATCAACTGGGAATCGTTGCCCAGCAGCAGCTTTTGCACGGCTGCGTCATAAGCGGCAATGCCTTCGATGGGCAGATAACCACGCGGTGCGGCCAGTTCCGTACGCGCTTTTTCGGCTTCGCGAACGGCTCGCAGGAGCGGGATCTTGCCTTCTTCGTTGAAATACACGCCCACGCCGAGATTGACCTTGGTGGTGCGTGGATCGGCGTTGAAGGCTTCGTTCAGGCCCAGAATCGGGTCACGGGGGGCAAGCTCGACGGCTGAGAAAAGAGACATGATTTATCGGCGGTAGTGGAAAGGCGGCACGGGCGGTCGGGATGGGGTTGGCAACTGATCGGCAGCCAATCGCAGATCAGCGGCTAAAAAGCGGGGCAAACCGGACCTCAAGGAGCCAACAAAACTCCGTCCCATCGATGAAAACCCCAGTCCGGCATTGTAACGAATCGAGCGCTGGTTTTCGGCGTCGCGAAACGGAAGAAACGGGGGATTTCGCTATTTTTTTCCAGCAATTCCCCGTTTTTGTACAAAAAGCCAGCCAACTACCCGCAGCGTACCGGAACATTATCGTCAAGCTTTCACTCGTCAAAACAATCACTTGCGATTTCCGTGCTGACGCCCCATCTTCGAAACACCGGGTATCAGCGAAAGCTGGCGCAAATTGCCTCGAACCTGTACCCACAATCCTGATTCGCCGTCCAAACCCGCTCCAGCGCGAACCGCTAGAATGGGTGTTTGCTCTCGGCCTAGGCACCTCACCCTCATGTCCGATACCCCGCTACTCGAAACCGCCGAAACCCTCGACGAATCCAAATTTGTCACCTTCGAAGGTTCGCCGTTCCAGCTTTATCAACCGTATCCGCCCGCGGGCGACCAGCCGACGGCGATCGCGACGCTCGTGGAAGGGATCGAGGACGGTCTGTCGTTCCAGACTCTGCTCGGCGTAACGGGCTCGGGCAAGACGTTCACCATGGCCAACGTGATTGCGCGCATGGGCCGGCCGGCGATTGTATTCGCGCCGAACAAGACGCTCGCCGCGCAGCTCTACGCGGAGTTTCGCGAGTTTTTCCCGCGCAATGCCGTTGAATACTTCGTTTCCTATTACGATTATTACCAGCCGGAAGCCTACGTTCCGCAGCGCGACCTGTTTATCGAGAAGGATTCGTCGATCAACGAGCACATCGAGCAAATGCGGCTCTCAGCGACCAAAAGCCTGCTCGAGCGGCGCGATGTGGTGATCGTGGCGACGGTGTCGGCAATCTACGGTATTGGCAATCCGTCGGAATATCACAAGATGATCCTGACGCTGCGTACCGGCGACAAAATGGGCCAGCGCGACATCATCGCGCGCCTGATCGCAATGCAGTACAGCCGCAACGAAGCCGATTTCTCGCGCGGGACGTTCCGCGTGCGGGGCGACACCATTGACATCTTTCCCGCGGAGCACGCAGAAATGGCGGTGCGCGTAGAGCTGTTCGACGACGAAGTGGAGTCGATGCAACTCTTCGATCCGCTTACCGGCCGCGTGCGCAACAAGATTCCGCGTTTCACCGTGTATCCGTCGTCCCACTACGTAACGCCGCGCGACACGGTGATGCGTGCCATCGAAACAATCAAGCTGGAGTTGCGCGAACGGCTCGAGTTCTTTCACAAAGACGGCAAGCTGGTGGAGGCGCAACGGCTTGAACAGCGCACGCGTTTCGATCTGGAAATGCTGCAGGAACTGGGTTTCTGCAAAGGCATCGAGAATTATTCGCGGCACTTTTCCGGCGCGGCGCCGGGCGAGCCGCCGCCAACGCTCGTCGATTATTTGCCGCCTGACGCGCTGATGTTGCTGGACGAGTCGCACGTGCTGATCGGCCAGTTGAACGGCATGTACAACGGCGACCGGGCGCGTAAGGAGAATCTGGTCGACTATGGTTTCCGAATGCCGTCGGCGTTGGACAACCGGCCGCTCAAGTTCAACGAATTCGAACGGAAAATGCGCCAGGCAATCTTCGTTTCGGCCACGCCGGCCGATTACGAAAACCGCACGGCGGGGCAGGTGGCCGAGCAACTCGTGCGGCCGACTGGCCTGGTCGATCCGGAGATTGAAGTGCGTCCGGCGCGCTCGCAGGTGGACGACGTGCTTGGTGAGATCAATGCGCGCGTCAAGGTGCACGAGCGCGTGCTGGTCACGGTGCTGACCAAGCGCATGGCTGAACAACTAACCGAGTTTCTTGCGGATCACGGCGTGAAGGTGCGCTACTTGCATAGCGATATCGACACGGTCGAGCGCGTGGAAATCATCCGCGATTTGCGTCTCGGCACATTCGACGTGCTGGTCGGGATCAACTTGCTGCGAGAAGGGCTGGATATCCCGGAAGTGTCACTGGTCGCGATCCTCGACGCCGACAAGGAAGGTTTTCTGCGCGCGGAACGCTCGCTGATCCAGACGATCGGCCGGGCAGCGCGCAACGTGAACGGCAAGGCGATTCTTTACGGCGACAACATGACGGATTCGATGAAACGCGCGATCGGGGAGACCGAACGCCGCCGCACGAAGCAGATTGCGCACAATCTCACGATGGGCATTACGCCGCGCGGTGTGACCAAGCGCATCAAGGACATTATTGACGGCGTCTATAACGCCGACGACGCCCGTGCCGAAATGAAGGAAGCGCAGACGCGTGCGAAGTTTGAAGACATGTCCGAGAAGCAGATATCGAAGGAAATCAAGCGGCTTGAAAAGCAGATGATGGATCACGCGAAAAACCTGGAATTCGAAAAAGCAGCGCAGACCCGCGACCAACTGTCGCTGCTCCGGCAGCGCGTCTTTGGCGCCAATGTGGGCGACCACATTACGGGTACTAGCTAAACGTAAGTATTTCAGGGCAAGGAACGCGGCAACCCAAGCGGGTTCGCCGCGTTTTTTTCGCCTGACATTCCGTCGCGCGACATCTCCAGCATCTCAAAAACCCAGCAGGCACAAGGCTCGTTGATTTCCATCAAATTGTTTCATCCTTCGATCGGTGCTAAACTCTCCAACCATTGAGAATGGTTCGTATTATCGTTGTCGGTTACATTTTTATTGCGATTTCCTATCATCGACGCCGGATTGATCGGTGAACTGACCGGTCGGATCGAGCGCACGCCCAGCGCCTGTCCGATCAATAACAAGAAGGAGTGAAGGATGCAGGTTTCAACTTTTGTTCGCGGCTCGGTGGCCGCAGTCGCGCTTGCGGCAATGGCGTCGGTATCGGCTGCCGAATATCCGATCGGCAAGCAGCACATCGAGAACGGCATGGAAGTGGGGGCGGTGTATCTGCAGCCCATCACCATGGAACCGGAAGGCATGATGCGCAAGGCCTCGGATTCCGACGTGCACCTCGAGGCCGACATCCACGCCGTGAAGAACAATCCGAACGGCTTCGCGGAAGGCGACTGGATGCCGTACCTGCAAGTGACCTACGAGCTGACCAAGGTCGGCACGACGCAAAGCATCAAGGGCGACATGATGGCCATGGTCGCAAGCGACGGCCCGCATTACGGCGACAACGTAAAGCTCTTTGGCCCGGGCAAATACCACCTGAAACTCAACATTGCGCCGCCGATGCAAACCGGCCACATGGCCTTCGGCCGTCACGTCGACAAGGAAACGGGCGTGGGTCCGTGGTTCAAGCCCTACACGATCGAATACGATTTCCCGTTCGCCGGCATTGGCAAAAAGGGCGGGTATTGAGCATTCGAGCATTTGAGCATTCGAGTCAGGTGTCTGGCGTGACGTGGACATCAAGCGACATGAAGTGAAGCGTCCCGCCGGACGTCGCAGCCAGGAAGCATGCATGCAACGCAAATACAAGTTGGTCGCCGCCTCGCTAGCCTTGGCGGCCGGATGGTTCGCCAGTGTGGCAACGGCGCAAGCCGCCGACCTGCCGACCTTCAAGCTGGAAATGAACGACGGCAAGCTGAATCCCACGCGTATTGAAGTGCCGGCGGGACAGCGCATCAAGATCGAAGTGCACAACATCGGCAAGGGTGCGGCGGAGTTCGAAAGTATCCAGTTGCGCAAGGAAAAAGTGCTCGCGCCCGGTGCTGATTCCTTCGTCGTGATTGCGCCGCTGGAGAAGGGCGAATACAAGTTCTTCGACGACTTTCATCAGTCGGCGCAGGGTGTCATCGTCGCGAAGTAAGGTCATGCAGGGCCGGTTCGTGCGCTGTTCGTCCAGTGTCGTGCGCAAACCGCTCCGGTCTGCAAGAGCAGGGGATAAGTGATGGGTCAGGTTCTTTTCATCGTGTGGCGAGAGAGTGTCGAGGCGCTGCTGGTTGTCGGCATCCTGTACGCATGGTTGAAAAATGGCGATGCCGACGCGCGTCGCGGCGTTCCGTATTTGTGGGCCGGCGTGGCCGCCGGGTTGTTGGCCGCCATAGCGCTGGGCGCAGCGCTGGTCGGGTTCACGGAAGAGCTGTCCGGCGACGCACAGGATTATTTTCAGACCGGCATGGTTCTGGTCGCGTGCGTGCTGATCGTGCAAATGGTGCTGTGGATGAAGCATCACGGACGGTCCATGAAACGCGACATGGAAGCGTCGCTGGAAAAGAGCAAGCAGGATGCGAACTGGTGGGGCGTCAGCTTGCTGGTCGCGCTTGCTATTGCGCGTGAAGGCAGCGAGACGGTGATTTTCCTGTACGGCCTCGGCTTCGGCCAGTCGGGCCACGTCGATCCGATGCAGTACCTGGCGGTTGCAATTGGCCTGGCGCTTGCATTCCTGACGTTTTATCTGCTCCAGCTTGGCGGCAAGATCTTTTCGTGGCGGCTTTTTTTCCGCGTGACGGAGATCATGCTGTTGTTCCTCGCGGCGGGCTTGTTCGAAACGGGTGTCGATAAGCTTATCGACAAGGAGATCCTGCCCGTCGTCATGAATCAGGTATGGGATACGTCCTGGCTGCTCGATGATTCCAGCACCTTCGGTTCGCTGGTCGCCACGCTCACGGGTTATCGCGCGCACCCGGCCGGCATGAACCTGATCGCGTACGCGGTGTATTGGGGCGTGATCTTCCTGCTCCTGCGCCGATCGAAAAACCGGATGGCGCAAAAATCGGCGAGAAAAGTGGCATGAGCGGCATCAGTGACGCCATGAACCGACCCGGCCGGCTGCAGCAAGCCGGGCAATGGATGCAACAACACGGCAGCCTGATCCGCGGCATTCAGTGGGTCGTGGTCGTCGTGTATGCGTTTCTGATTCTGGTGCCAGCCGTCCTGCCGCTGCCGGACGGCACCGCGCATCTCTGGAGCAACCTGACGCTGGCCGCGCAGTTCGTGTTCTGGGGCATCTGGTGGCCGTTCGTCCTGCTGTCCATGGTGATGCTCGGCCGAGTGTGGTGCGGCGTGCTGTGTCCCGAAGGCGCACTGACCGAGTTCGCGAGCAAGTTCGGCCGCGGCTGGGCAATTCCGCGCTGGTTGCGCTGGGGCGGCTGGCCGTTCGTCGCGTTTGGCATTACCACCATCTATGGCCAGATGGTCAGCGTTTATCAGTATCCGAAAGCCGTGTTGCTGGTGCTGGGCGGATCGACCGTCGGCGCCATG
Organism: Caballeronia udeis; assembly: GCF_044909315.1. GTDB lineage: Bacteria > Pseudomonadota > Gammaproteobacteria > Burkholderiales > Burkholderiaceae > Caballeronia > Caballeronia udeis_A. Next base: position 81,418 of record NZ_JBIYEB010000036.1, on the reverse strand, counting down.
ATCATTGGCGTGTTGTATGGACGCGAAAAACGCGTGTGGTGCAAGTATCTCTGCCCCGTGAACGGGGTGTTTTCGCTTCTGGCGCGGCTCGCGCCGTTCCACTTCAAGGTCAATGAGGACGCGTGGCGCCGCTCGTATAAAGAGGGCGAGCACGGGCATCGCGTGATACCCGTCAACTGTGCGCCGCTCGTGCCGCTGCGTGCCATGAAAGGCGCATCTGACTGCCATATGTGCGGCCGCTGCAGCGGCCATCGGGACGCCATATCGCTGGAGTGGCGGTCGCCCTCGGCCGAAGTCGTGCAACTCGGCGATAAACAGGCAAATCCGTGGGACACCGCACTCATTCTGTACGGCCTGCTGGGCATTGCTATTGGCGCGTTCCACTGGACCGTGAGCACATGGTTTGTCGACCTGAAGCAAATCTTCGCGTCGTGGCTGATCGATCGCAACATCCTCTGGCCGCTCGATACCAACGCGCCGTGGTTCCTCTTCACGCACTACCCCGAGCAAAACGATGTCTTCTCCTGGCTCGACGGCGGGATGGTCGTGGGATATATCGTGGTGACGGGGCTTATGTATGGCACGGCGCTTCTGGCCTTGCTGGCCGCCGGCACACGCATGCTCGGGCGTTTCGATTTCACACGCCTGCATCACCTGACGCAGGCGCTCATTCCCGTGGCGGGATGCGGCGTGTTCCTGGGTTTATCGGCGACTACGGTGTCGCTGCTGCGCGCCGAACATTTGCCGCTCTGGTGGGTGACCGACGTGCGTCTCGGCTTGCTTGGCGTCGCGAACCTCTGGAGCGCGTGGCTCGCCTGGCGCGTCATCGGCCGCTATGCGCGCGGGCGCTTTGTCACGCAAAGCGTGGCGATGCTGTGCTTCATCGCCGCGCTCGCTGTCGCCGATAGTGCGTGGTACATGATGTTCTGGGGCTTTTCGCGGTAACGTTGCGGGTATCGGCCAATCGTGAGCCAATCGCAGGCCAATCGATTCATCAACGCAACGACCATCCCAACAGGTGAAGAAATGAGAACGAAACCCGTATTGACCGACGTGGACGTGAAAGCCATCGCGGCAGCGGCTGAAGCGCACGCATTGGCGAACAAGTGGAACGTGGCGATTGCCGTTGTCGATGACGGCGGTCATCTGCTTCACCTGCACAGGCTGGACGGCGCCGGCGCGAGCACAGCCGAGATGGCCACGGGTAAGGCACGTACCGCTGCGCTGGGCCGACGCGAAACGAAAGTGTATGAAGACATGATCAAGCAGGGCCGCACCGCGTTCTTGAGCGCACCGATGACTGCCATGCTGGAAGGTGGCGTGCCGATCGTGGTGGGTGCGGATATTGTCGGCGCCGTGGGCGTGTCGGGCGTGAAGTCGGACCAGGACGCGGCGGTGGCGCGAGCGGGCATCGCTGCATTGGGGATCGAGAGCGTTTAAGGTTCGAAGGAAGCAATGTTGCGCAAGGCCGGTGAAGCGCGTCGGTCTAAATAAAAAAGCACGTTTTCGTGAGAAAACGTGCTCTTTGCTTAGCTGATGGTGCTCTTCAAAGCACATGGCGGGAACCAAAAAAAAACGGCTTCGCTGGCTATGGACGACTGGCTGGTGTTTGCACGAAGGGGTCTAAATTCTCGCGTGCAAGCCGTCATTGCTGGCTACTGCCAAACACCTCTCGAAGAGGTGGTCCCCACAATACCCGGTACTGCAATTCTGTCCCGCTCGTTACTTGGTGAGGATCAACTTGCCCAGACGCGTGGCACGCAACTGATACGTCTCACCGTTATGCATGATGCTGATGTGGCTATGACCCTGCAGCAGTGTGTCGCTGCGCAGCGACCGCTCGCCACTCTCCGACGCACCACTCGACGGCGCTGTCCGCGCGGTCGTTACCGCCGCTGTGCGGGGACGCGAAATAGCTGCTGCCGCGGAGCGTTCGACCGGGCGACGTAGCCGAAGCGTGTTGGAGCGCAGGATGTCGGTCATGTCGAAGAGTCCGTTCGTTAAGTCGATGGAGTAATCTTAATGATAACCATTCCCATTTACAATAACGAAGTATTCATCGATCACACGTTTCGATAGCCATTGACTGTTTGCTGGTCGAGACAATCGAAACGTGGCGCTACGTTAGTGCAGCGGGCCTTCGAGGGGGCTGCCGTGCGCGAATTGCCTGATCAGGCGGACGGTGTCGATATCGGCTTCCCGATACGCGGACTTCACGATCTCCTGCGTCTGGAGCGCGTCGGTGCTCGCCTGCGGGTCGTCGGCGACCGGCAGGGTGGTCGCGTAGGTGAATCGCAGGAACAACTGCAGCTCGTCCGGTTGCTCGATCGCCATGGTCAGCGAGCCGCCTACGTATTCGGCAGTCGGCAGGATGTCGTAGCGGACGCTGGTTTCGGGGATCAGCGTCACGCGGTCACGCACGATGGCTTGACCATAGTGCAACTCGCGTTCGAGCACGTCGCCTTCACGTGACAGGATCGCGCAGCGGTCCAGGCCGATCACAAACAGTTGCGGCTGTTCCGCGCGCAGCACGAGCCCGTGCCAGACCTGCTCGCGGGTCATTGATTCCACGAAAGGGTTGAGCGGGTCGTTGATCTGGATGAGGTGTTCGAAATTCAAAACGACGTTTTCCTTGGGTTGTTCGTTTGGCCGGAAATCGCGGGGAGTACGCAACCCGCTCATGTAGCCGCTCATGTAGCCGGTTTATGCCGGCGTAAGGCCCGAATGAATCATGATCGTGCCGCTGAGAATCTTGTGCACGGGGCACGCATTGGCGATTTGCAAAAGCCGTTCCCGCTGGGTGTTGTCGAGTTCGCCGGTCAATACTATCTGGCGGTCGATCACCGTGCCTTCCGGCGTGGTGTCCAGCGTGAGCGTCACATGCACCGCTTCGAGCGGCCACGCCTTGTGCTTTGCGTACATCTTCAGCGTGATCGACGTGCACGCGCCCAGGCTCGAAAGCAGCAAGCTGTGAGGCGTAGGGCCGCTATCCACGCCGCCGTGTGAAGACGGTTCGTCCGCAATCCAATCATGCTGACCATCGCTCAACGAAACCTGAAAATCCGCTGCACCAATGCTGGCGCTGACGGGCGGGGTCACAAACTTTTCGGACATGCGGTACTCCAGGGTTGGCGAATGGGCAGACGCTGCGGGAAATAAAAAGCAGACGATAAAACGGCGCGGCACGAACGACTATTGTGACGCAAATAGTGTCATTCGTGCCGCGCCGGTGAAACAAGCCCGGCCTGACCGCCCGACGGCGGCGAGCCGGCCTAGTGGTTGATCGTGCCCATGCGTCCCGCCTGGTAATCGACCACGGCCTGGCGTATCTCATCCTCCGTGTTCATGACGAACGGGCCGTAGCGGACTACTGGTTCTTTCAGCGGCACACCACCGATCAGCAGCAATTCGAGCGGTTCGTCTCCGGCGGTGAACGTGACCGTGTCGCCATCATCCGCGAACACGATCATCTGCTGCGCCCGCACGGCCTGCTTTGCCTCGCCATAGAGACCATCGCCCGACAACGCATAACCGAACACGCGAAAGTCGCGTGGCACCGGATGCACGATCGACGCGCCCGGTTCCAGCGAGAAATGCTGGTAAAGAATGGGCGTACGGGTTTCGATCGCTGCCTTCACGCCGAGCGCTTCGCCCGCGATGACCTTCACGCTCACACGGCCGTCGACGCTGGTCGCAACCGGAATTTGCCCGGACGCGATCTCCTGATAATGCGGCGGGATCATCTTGTCGCGCTTGGGCAGGTTCACCCAAAGCTGCAAGCCATGCACGCGGCCGCCGGTGCGCGTGAACTCGGGGTCAGGCATTTCGCTGTGGACGACGCCCGCGCCGGCCGTCATCCATTGCACATCGCCCTGACGCAGCGTGCCGGAGTGTCCCGCTGAATCCTTGTGGCCGAACTGGCCCTCGAGCACATACGTCACGGTTTCGAAGCCGCGATGCGGATGATCGGGGGCGCCTTTCGCCTCGCCGGGCGCGTAGTCGACGGGGCCCATTTCATCGAGGAGCAGGAACGGGTCGAAGTCCATCAGAAGCCGCGTCGGAAACGGGCGATGGACGACAAAACCACCGCCCTCCACCGTGCGGAGCGCCGGAATTGTGCGTTCGATACTGCGGGTGCTTTCCATTTTGTCCTCGCTTGTGGGCCAGCGTGGCCGATGCAACGGGTGACGCATTAGCGCCAAATTTAAGACATGGAGCTATTATATGGATGGCATTTCCCAGAAAAAGCCGTCAAACCGCAATGGATTGTCCCACCCGTGAAACAACGCAAACGCACGACAAACCCGATCGCATGAAACCTGATTCGCATGATCTCAATGATCTGATGTATTTTTCGTACGTTGTCGAGCATGGTGGTTTCTCGGCAGCGGAGCGGGTGCTTGGTATCTCCAAGTCGCGCTTGTCGAGGCGCGTGTCCGAGCTGGAAACATCGCTCGGTGTGCGTTTGATGCAGCGCTCCACCCGAAAACTCGCACTGACGGAGGCCGGCCAGCTTTTTTACCAGCACTGCAAGGCGATGCTCGCAGAAGCCCAGGCCGCTGTTGACGTTGTGCATAGCCTGCGGGATTCGCCGCGCGGGAGTGTGCGCGTGAGCGTGCCGGTGACCATATCGCAGACGTTCTTGTCAGCGATAATGCCGGACTTTTTACATCGATACCCCGAGGTTCGCGTCATCCTGAGCGTGACGAATCGCGTGATCGATCTGTTCGAAGATGCCGTCGACGTTGCGTTGCGCGTGCGTTCCGAACCGCCCGTCAATTCGACTATTGTTGCGCGCCCGCTTTGGCGCACGGAACAAATGCTGGTGGCGGCGCCTTCCTTGCTCAAGCCGAATGCGCCGCCGCTCACGCCGTCGGAGCTGGCGCAATTCGACACCATTGATGTCCCGGCGACCGATGGCCGTCACGTCTTTCGCCTGATCGCACCCGATGGCACGCGCCACGAATTCGAGCATGAACCGCGCCTTGTCACGGCAGACCTTGGAATGATTCGGGAAGCGGTCCTGCGCGGCGTGGGCATCGCGGCGCTGCCGGAGATGATGTATGGCGCCGCGTTGCGTACCGGCCAGATGTCGCCGGTGATGCCAGGCTGGACTTTTCCGACTCCGCAGCTCTATGCAGTGTTTTTATCGCGGCAGGGCATGGTGCCGGCCATTCGCGCATTCGTCGACTTTCTCGTCGAGTCGATCAATGACAGCAATCGCTTCCCGGGAGAATGTCCTCTTCCGATCGAGCCTGCTCGCGAAACAGTGTGACTAATCTCGGCTCCGCCTTAAGTTTCTGACATTGAAGCGTGCGCTTGCGATGGTCAGATTCAATCGCCACCGGCTTGAACGCGTTGTGCTCGGGCGCTATATTGAAATCTCTTCGCTAAGGAGCTGCTTATGCGAAAACTCACGGCCACTTTTATAGTAGGCCTGATAGGGCTAATAGCGCTGTCCGTGTCGAGCACGGCTGTCGCATGTAGTGGTACTGCGGATTCAACCTATTCTGCTCCAAAGTAACCGCTAGCCCGAATGTGCCGGCGCGCACACAAAAAAAGGCCTTCATCATTGCGATGAAGGCCTTTTACTTTGTGGGCTTTGACATGACGTACGCGCGCACAAATCGCGCTGGATTACTTGCTGCCCGCCTTCGGTTCCGTGACAAAGCCGATCTTCGATAACCCGCCGCCTTGCGCGGCCGACATGACGTCGGCGACACGCTCATACGGGACCTTGCGGTCCGCGCGCAAACGCAATTCCGGCTGCGGTGTTTGCTTCGATGCGTCGGCTATACGCGCTTGCAACGCGGCATCGTCGACTTTCTGGTCGTTCCAGAGCACCGTGCCGTCCGCTTCGACAGCAACGTCCACATGCGCCGGCTTCGTGTCCTGCGGCGCGCTGCTCGCCTTCGGCAAGTCGATTTTCACCGCATGGTTGATCGCGGGAATGGTGACGAGAAAAATGATCAGGAGAACCAACATGACGTCGACGAGCGGCGTCATGTTGATCTCGCTCATCATGCCGTCGTCCTCGTCGGAGGAGAAAGGGCTCATGGCCATGACGACGTCCCCTTAGCTCACACGCGATGCAGGCTGCTTGGACCCTGAAGCGGTCCCGGAAGCAACCCCCGGCGCGACGCTCGCAGCAGCGTATTGCGTGGCCAGGCGCAGACCGTCGCCGCGCTTGCTGGACGCGAGCTTGGTGCCCGTCACGAAGAACGCATGCAGGCCGTGCGCGAAACGGTTCAGCTTCGTGACAATGGCCTTGTTCCAGCGCGTCAGCGCGTTGTAGCCGAGCACAGCCGGAATGGCGACGAACAGGCCAAAGGCCGTCATGATCAGCGACTCGCCGACCGGTCCCGCGACTTGATCGATAGACGTCTGGCCGGTTGCACCAATGGTCAGCAACGCGTGATAGATCCCCCACACCGTGCCGAACAACCCGACGAACGGCGCGGTGCTGCCGATCGACGCGAGCACGGCGAGCCCCGCCTGCATGCGTCCGACGCCTTCATCCATGGTGTCCTTCAGGCAGCGCGTGATCCAGTCCGACACGTCCATGCGGTCGTGCAGATGCGGTTGCGTCTGATGATGGTGATCGGCCGCATCCTGCCCCGAGAGGGCGAGCGCCAGGAACGGGTTGTCCTGCGCGTTCGCGGAGTGGCTGCTCAGCTTCCTGATGCCGTCGGCGAAATCGTCCGAATGCCAGAACGCCTGCTCGGCGTTTTTCGTGAGGCGTTTCAGGCGCACCACGTTCAGGCCCTTCACCAGAATCACTGTCCACGACAGGATCGACATGATCGCCAGCGCGAGCGCGATACCCCGTGTGACGAAATCCCCTTGCGCCCAGACATGCGCCAAGCCGTAGTTTTGCATTGCAGTTCCTGTAGATATCTAGAAATTAGGTCGAATCTTTTTGTGTTGTTCAGCGTTCGATGGATCGGTCCCGACCGTCGTGTTAGTCGTTCAGCCCGAATACGAACGGCTGGGAATACGCGGCGCGGATGGCCACCCCGTTTTCCTTGTAGGGCTTGCATGCGCTCGCACGCATGGCATCCAGCGCGGCATCATCCAGCCGCGACGATCCGCTGCTCTTCTTCAGTTCGATGTTCTCGATCTTCCCCGTCAACCCGACGACGAACTTCACCAGCGCGGTTCCGGATTCCCCACGACGCCGCGACATTGCCGGGTAGTCCGGCATCGCGATGTTGCATTCGAGATGCGCGACGTCCTTTGGCGCGTTGAGCTCCATCGTCGGACGCCCGATAGCCGGAGCGGCGGCCGGCGCTGCCGCAACCGGTGGCGCAGGCGGAGCGGGAGCGGGTTCCGGCGCGGCCGCCGCAACAGGCGAGGGCGCGGTGGTTTCCGGCAACGGTGTCGGTGCGGCTTTCACGCGTGGTTGAACGACCGGCTTGGGCTTCGGCACCGGCTTCGGCGGAACCGGTTTCGGCGGCGGAGGAACGGGCGTCGACTGAATCGCCACGGGCGCGGCGACCAGTTGCGGCGGCGCGGGGCTGATGAGTTCGGCGGTGAGTGTCTTCGATTCGATCGGTCGCGGCGGCGACTCGTTGCGCATGGTCAGCACAACGGCGAGCAGGCCTGCGTGAATCGCCACCACGGCGACACTCGCTGCAATCACGCGCGGATTGATGCCCGGGGATTCGGTCGAACGGAAGGAATAAGCGTTAAGTGCCGCAGCCGAATTGCCGGGCGATATCTTGGAAGACGGCATATCAGCGTGGTTGTACGGTGGTGACACCGTACGAACAGCGAAAGCCCATGCAGCATGTAAGACTGGAGGACTTCATTTTCGGAAGATGAGCAGAGAAATAAACAGTGTCGTCACAAAACCGATCAGCAATTCCATCGTTCCCTCCTTAAATGGGGGTTGGCGGGCTGGCTCAATGTGACCTGGCTTGCGAGCGGAGAGGCAGAGACTGCAATGTCAGAGACTGCTATGTCAAACAGACTTGCGGCATATAACGATAGGCTTGAAAGCCGTGCACCGTAATTAGTGTGGTGATACAGCAGTGACCCGCGAACGCGAATCCCCTTTGACCTGAAGCGTGCTTACGCAGCCTTGCGTTCGTAGAACGTCAGTGGCACTGCCTGATGCTGATCGCCGCGCATGCTGCAATGCGACGCGCAACCGCTTTGCAACATCACGTCGCGCACGGTTTCTTCGCATTTGCCGCAGCACAGGGCGACACCCAGTTCGAATTGCAGTTCGTCGAACGTAGCAACGCCATCCGCGATTGAGGCGCGAATCTTTCTGTCCGACACTGACTTGCACACACAGACGATCATGATCAACCGCGATAGATAACGTTAATGCGAATTATTATCATTCCTTATGAGGAAGTTGGCAATAGGGGTGAACGGTTTTTTTCGGCATGCACCGGGAGGGAAAAGGGGCCGGGGTGCAGAGCCTTGTCGCAGAAGGCACGCGACGCATGTAAAAAACTGAAACCGCGTGCGTGGAAGGGGCTTTTTCAGCCGATAGAGCTGTTTTCCTGCGCTTTTGAAGCGAACGGACGGCTTGGAACCGCTGTGAAGCGCAACTTCAGGCGGGATCGGATTCCGGTCCCACCGTGCGTCGTGAGGGGATCACAACGTGTTCGACGGCCACATCCAGCCCGAGCAGCGACGCCGCGAGTTGTCGCAGAGCCTGGCCGTCGCTAGTCGAGTAAAAGCGCGGCAATTCAACTGCCTGAGCTTGAGCTTGATCCAGACGAGGCACTGCACGCAGACCAAACGAATCCAGTTGCCGTTCGAGTTGCCGCGCGATCGCGACGCTTGTGTCGACCAGCGTGAGCCGATCGCCGGCAATGGAGCGGATGGCTTCATCGAGGAAGGGATAGTGCGTGCAACCGAGCACCAGCGTGTCGGCGTTGGCGTCGAGCATGGGTTCCACATAGCTTCGCAGCAGCCCGAGGAGTTCAGGCGAGTCCAAGTCGCAGCGTTCCACCGCCTGCACGAGGCCGTGGCCCGGCTGCAGGATGAAGCGGCAGTCGGCGGTATGGCGCTCGGCCAGCGCCTGAAACCGCGCGCTGCGCAGCGTAACGGCTGTCGCGAGTACGCCCACCACGCGGGTTTGCGACGTGATTGCCGCCGGCTTGATGCCCGGTTCCACGCCGATCACGGGAACGGCCAGCCGTTCCCGGGTTTGCGCAATTGACTGCGAGGTCGCCGTGTTGCATGCGACTACCAGCGCCTTCGCACCTTGCGATACCAGCCATTCGCAGATCGCGAGCGTCCGGTCGGCGATAAAGTCGTCATCGCGTTCACCGTACGGCGCGTACAGCGAATCCGCGGCGTAGATCAACCGTTCGTCCGGCAACGTGGCACGTACCGCGCGTAACACGGACAGACCGCCGAGGCCCGAATCGAAAATGCCGATGGGCGCGTTCGAACCAGGCTTCTCGGGAGAAGCGCCAACATCAACCGCGGGGCTATACGATGAACGAAGGGCGTCGAATGGCATGGTGGCCGGTAGTTTACTCGTTCTCGCCCATCATGGTTTGCTGATAGTTCTGGATGCCGACCTTCGCCACCAGATCGATCTGCGTTTCCAGCCAGTCGATGTGCTCTTCCGTGTCGTCGAGAATCTTCACAAAGATTTCACGCGAGATAAAATCGCGAACCGACTCGCAATAAGCGATGGCTTCCTTGCACGTGCTCTGCGAAATCTGTTCGAGCTTCAAGTCGCACTTAAGGATTTCTTCGGTCTCTTCACCGATCAACAGCTTGTGCAGGTCCTGCAGGTTCGGCAGGCCGTCAAGCATGAAAATGCGCTGGATCAACCAGTCGGCATGCTTCATCTCGCCAATCGACTCGTCGTATTCATGCTTGCCGAGCTTTTCCAGCCCCCAGTGCTTGTACATGCGCGCATGCAGGAAGTACTGGTTGATCGCAGTCAGCTCGTTCTTCAGCTGCTGGTTGAGATATTCGAGGGCTTTTACGTCGCCTTGCATGTTAGTTCCTTGTGTGGGCGTTTCAGCTGTTCAAACATAACCGCTCAAGTTTAAAAAGCCAAGATGAAAAAGGGTGTTTTTCCCGCTATTTCATGGAGATTTCACGTTTTCGCGCGCTGGAATGAGAATGAAAACAGTTCTCTTCGCAGTAGCCCGAAAATGCAAGAGCCGGGCGCATGGCCCGGCTCTTTTTAGCTCGTATTGCTAAGGTCGTAGTTTAAACCGTCGCGACCGGAATCTTGCCGATCTTTGCTTGCCATTCCTTCGGTCCCGTCTGGTGGACCGATGTTCCGGTCGAATCAACGGCAACCGTCACCGGCATATCCTGCACGTCGAATTCGTAGATGGCTTCCATGCCCAGGTCTTCGAATGCGATGACCTCGGCGCCGCGAATCGCCTTCGACACCAGGTACGCCGCACCGCCCACCGCCATCATGTACGCGGCCTTGTGCTTCTTGATGGCCTCGATGGCAACCGGACCGCGCTCCGCCTTGCCGATCATCGAGATCAGGCCGGTCTGCGACAGCATCATGTCGGTGAACTTGTCCATGCGCGTGGCCGTGGTGGGGCCCGCCGGGCCAACGACTTCCTCGCGGACAGGATCAACCGGGCCGACGTAATAAATCACGCGGTTGGTGAAATCGACGGGGAGCTTTTCGCCCTTGGCGAGCATGTCGGCAATACGTTTGTGAGCCGCGTCGCGCCCCGTCAGCATCTTGCCGGAGAGCAGCAGCGTCTGGCCCGGCTTCCATGCCGCGACCTGTTCCTTCGTCAGCGTGTTCAGGTCCACGCGCTGGCTCGTCTCCGTGTTGGCGACCCATTCGACCTTCGGCCACGCGTCGAGCGAAGGCACGTCGAGTTTCGCCACGCCCGAACCGTCGAGCGTGAAATGCGCGTGGCGCGTGGCCGCGCAGTTCGGGATGATCGCGATCGGCTTCGATGCAGCGTGCGTGGGCGCGGCCATGATCTTCACATCGAGCACGGTGGCGAGGCCGCCCAGACCCTGCGCGCCAATGCCCAGCGCGTTGACTTTCTCGTGCAGCTCCACGCGCAACTCTTCGATCCAGTCCTGCGGTCCGCGTGCGATGACGTCCTGGATATCGATGGCGTCCATCAGCGATTCCTTCGCCATGACCATCGCTTTCTCCGCCGTCCCGCCGATGCCGATGCCGAGCATGCCGGGCGGGCACCATCCGGCGCCCATCAGCGGCACGGTTTTCAGCACCCAGTCGACGATGGAGTCCGACGGGTTCAGCATCGCGAACTTCGTCTTGTTCTCCGAGCCGCCGCCTTTGGCCGCGATCTGGACATCGACTTTATTGCCGGGGACGATCTCGTAGTGGATCACCGCCGGCGTGTTGTCCTTCGTGTTCTTGCGCGCGCCTTCGGGCGGGCTGACGATGGATGCGCGCAGCACGTTGTCCGGATTCAGGTAACCGCGGCGCACGCCTTCGTTGATCATGTCGGTGACGCCCATGGTCGCACCGTCCCAGCGTACGTCCATGCCCACTTTCACGAACACCGTGACGATGCCCGTGTCCTGGCAGATCGGCCGGTGGCCTTCCGCGCACATGCGGCTGTTTGTCAGGATTTGCGCGATGGCGTCTTTTGCGGCCGGACTCTCTTCGAGTTCGTACGCGCGGCCGAGTGCCTGGATGTAGTCGAGCGGATGGTAAAAGCTGATGTGCTGCAGCGAATCCGCAATGCTCTGGATCAGGTCTTCCTGCTTGATGATGGTCATGGCTTGAACGTGTGGGGACGATACGTTATCGGGACTTTATGGATACTTTCATCGGCGCTTTAAAAGCGCTCATGGGTGTAATTCTGCTGCTTGCTCGTGCGCCTTCGCCGGCGTGGCGGATGGCTCATGAAAATGCTCCGGGTGCGTGTGCGTGGTCAGGCGGTCGACCCACGCCATGATCAGCGCCGAGAGGAGGAACGCCAGGTGAATGATCACTTGCCACATCACCGCGTGCTCGGAATACTGGTCAGGGTTGATGAAGGTTTTCAGCAGATGGATGGACGAGATGCTGATGAGCGCCATGGACAGCTTGACCTTCAGCACGCCGGCGTTCACATGATCGAGCCATTCCGGCTGGTCGGGATGGCCTTCCACGCCGAGCCTCGAGACGAAGGTTTCGTAGCCGCCCACGATCACCATGATCAGCAGGTTCGAGATCATTACCACGTCGATCAGGCCGAGGACGACCAGCATGATGTTGGTTTCATCGAGCGTCGTCATGTGAGTGACGAGGTGCCAGACTTCCTTCAGGAACAGCACGACATACACGCCTTGCGCCACGATCAGGCCGAGATACAGTGGCACCTGGAGCCAGCGGCTCATGAAAATGACGGCGGGAAGCGGCTTCATTGAAGGGCGCGGAGGACGGGTGCCGGGGATGTTCGGGGATGCGGACATGAGCGGTGCCGGGTCGTGGGAGGTTGGTTGAATGCGTACGTGCGTCGGGCGTGGCGGGCGCGAAGCGGAGGCCCCACGCTGATTTTTGAGAAAGCGCGTTATTGTAGCGCGACGGTGGCGCCGGGTTGCGGGTCAACCCTGAGGAAGTCCGCACGCGGTGGGATCCAATATTGCCCACCGGCGGTTCCGCTGCGCGTACGAAACCGGTGCGAAATCCATCCGGAAGCGGTTCCCGGTCAAGAAATAATCGACGGCGCCGTTTTTGCCTTCATGCTGGCCAGCGCAATCCCGTACGGGATGGTCGGACGTTTATCCGGAAACACCATGCCGTAGAGCGCCGCCGCGATCGGCAAGAGTCTGCAAACACGCCTGCGAGACTGCCGTCCACGTACCGGATGCCTTTCATCCACAGCCGGCAGGAAAAGACGCTTCCCGAGACTCCATACCGGAGTACGAGGCCCCGGACGCTCAGGCTGAGGTTGCTGCATGGCTGCGATGAGGCAGAGCGCGTAACGATTCAAGCTGGAATCCGGACAACGAGTTCAGTTAACATGGCGTGGCGCGTCATGGGTGGAGTCGCCCGCAACCCCAACCGAAGCAGCGCGCGAGCGCAAAGCGCATCATGGTGTTGGCGCGTTGAAAGGGCCGCATCGTAAAAATGCCGGCCCCTACGTGTATACCCCGTGATCATCGGGTGGATTGCGTAAGTAGCGGGTAAGGCGCGCGGCTTATCTTCGCCGTATAAAGCCTGGCGCGCGTATGTTGCGCCGCATCGAACAGGCAAGCACAGAGGCAGGAGACGCGGCACGGCGCTGGGCAATTGCGCGTGTCGTCCACGCCTGAAAACATAGCGGCTTCGGGGCTTGGGTTCCGGAGTCGCGGTCATCAGATTTACATCAAAGAAGGGGTTGTCGATGTCTGCGATTGAATCCGTACTCCAGGAACGCCGTATTTTTCCGCCCTCGGCCAAAGCATCGGCCGGCGCAGCGATTTCTGGCATGGACGCGTACAAGGCTTTGACGTCCGAAGCCGAACGCGATTACGAAGGCTTCTGGGCGCGTCTCGCGCGCGAGACGCTTAGCTGGCACAAGCCGTTCACCACGGTCCTCGACGAATCGAATCCGCCGTTCTACAAGTGGTTCGAGGACGGCGAGATCAACGCGTCGTATAACTGCATCGACCGTCATGTGGAAGCCGGCCACGGTGCGAAGAACGCGATCATCTTCGAAGCCGATGACGGCACCGTCGTGAACGTCACGTATCAGGATCTTTTGCAGCGCGTCTGCCGCTTCGCCAACGCGCTCAAGAAGCGCGGCGTGAAGAAGGGCGATCGCGTGGTGATCTACATGCCGATGTCGGTGGAAGGCGTGGTCGCCATGCAAGCGTGCGCGCGCATTGGCGCAACGCACTCGGTGGTGTTCGGCGGGTTCTCGTCGAAGTCGCTCAACGAACGGCTGGTGGATGTGGGCGCGGTTGCGCTCGTTACATCGGACGAACAAATGCGCGGCGGCAAGGCACTGCCGCTGAAGAACATTGCCGATGAAGCCATCGCCGCCGGCGGTTGCGAAGCGGTCACGAGCGTGATCGTGTACAAGCGCACCGGCGGCAAGATCCAGTGGCATGAAGGCCGCGATCTCTGGATGCACGAGCTGGTCGCGAATGAAGCTGATACGTGCGAGCCGGAATGGGTCAGCGCAGAACATCCGCTGTTTATCTTGTACACGTCCGGTTCCACGGGCAAACCGAAGGGCGTTCAGCACAGCACCGGCGGATTTTTGCTGTGGGCTGCGCAGACCATGAAGTGGACCTTCGACGCGAAGCCTGACGACGTGTTCTGGTGCACCGCCGACATTGGCTGGATCACCGGGCATAGCTACATTGCGTATGGTCCGACCGCCATTGGCGCGACCCAGGTCGTGTTTGAAGGCGTGCCGACCTACCCGAACGCCGGACGTTTCTGGGACATGATCGCCAAGCACAAGGTCACGATCTTCTACACCGCGCCGACCGCTATCCGCTCGCTGATCAAGATGGCTGAAGCCGATGCAAAAGTGCATCCGAAGAGCTTTGACCTGTCGTCGTTGCGCATTCTCGGCACCGTCGGCGAGCCGATCAATCCGGAAGCGTGGATGTGGTATCACGAGAACGTGGGCGGCGGCGCTTGTCCTATCGTCGACACCTGGTGGCAGACCGAAACCGGCGGCCACATGATCACGCCGCTGCCGGGCGCAACGCCTCTCGTGCCGGGTTCCTGCACGCTGCCGTTGCCGGGCATCATGGCGGCTGTCGTCGATGAAACCGGTCAGGACGTGCCGAACGGGCAGGGCGGGATCCTGGTCATCAAGCGGCCCTGGCCGTCGGGGTTGCGCAACGTATGGGGCGATCCGGAGCGCTACAAGAAGAGCTACTTCCCGGAAGAACTCGGCGGCAAGCTGTACCTCGCCGGCGACGGCGCCGTGCGCGACAAGGAGACGGGTTACTTCACGATCATGGGCCGGATCGACGACGTGCTGAACGTGTCGGGGCATCGGCTTGGGACCATGGAGATCGAGTCGGCGCTGGTGTCGAATCCGATCGTGGCGGAGGCTGCGGTGGTCGGCCGTCCCGACGATACGACCGGCGAAGCGGTGTGCGCGTTCGTCGTGCTGAAGCGCTCGCGTCCTGATGGCGCGGAAGCCAAGCAGATCGCCAATGAACTGCGCGCGTGGGTCGCGAAGGAAATCGGTCCGATTGCGAAACCGAAGGACATTCGTTTCGGCGATAACCTCCCGAAGACCCGCTCCGGCAAGATCATGCGGCGGCTGTTGCGTTCGCTGGCGAAGGACGAGGCGATCACGCAGGACGTGTCGACACTCGAGAATCCCGCAATCCTCGATCAACTCGGCGAAGCGTATTGAATTTGGCTTGAGTATCATCTGGCTTGAAAGAGCGGCTTCCTGTTTCAGGAAGCCGTTTTTGTATAGCGAGCGTGTGTTCCGAGCCGGCACGCGATGTCGATCCCGATTGCCGCGTCTTGAAGCATTTGGTAGATAAGCACATGGCTTCGATCCCACCGACCGCTGCAAGTCCTCCCGAACCACCGCCCGTCACGGAGGCGATGGCGCGCGCGCACCGGTTGTACTGGCGAACGAATCTCGCGCTGATATCGGTGCTGATGCTGATTGGCTTCGTGGTCTCGTTCGGCATTCCGCTGATGGCGACGCGGCTCGACGGCATCCGTTTCGCGGGTTTTCCGCTGCCGTTTTATTTCGGTGCCCAGGGTGCGATCCTGGTGTATGTCGCGTTGATCGTGGTGTACATCGTGCTGATGCAGTTCGCCGATGCCCGCTTGCAACGAACCCTCGGCATGCTTGCCTCGATCAAGCCCGAGTCGTGAATTGCCGATGAAGCTCACCCATCGACTCATACGGGCCTACGCGCTTTATACGCTCGGCTTCTTCCTGTTCATCTACGTGATGGCGCGCATCGAGCGCGTGACCGGCCCGGGCATGTGGATCGGATACGTGTTCCTGTTTGTGCCCATAGCCGTGTATGCCGTGATCGGCTTGTTGTCGCGGACGTCGGACCTGGTCGAGTATTACGTGGCCGGTCGGCGCGTGCCGTCCGCGTTCAATGGCATGGCGACCGCTGCGGACTGGTTATCGGCGGCGTCGTTCATCGGGCTGGCCGGGTCCATCTATGCAACCGGCTACGACGGCCTCGCCTACATGATGGGCTGGACCGGGGGCTATTGCCTCGTCGCGTTCCTGCTTGCGCCCTACGTCCGCAAGCTTGCTCGCTACACCATCCCCGATTTCCTCGGCACGCGCTTCTCGAGCAACCTCGTGCGAGGGATCGCGGCGTTCGCGGCCATCCTGTGCTCGTTCGTTTATCTCGTCGCACAGATCCAGGGTATCGGGCTGATTGCTTCGCGGTTTATCGGTATCGATTTCGCGATCGGCATCTTCTGCGGGCTCGCCGGCATTCTCGTGTGCTCGTTTCTTGGCGGCATGCGGGCGGTCACGTGGACGCAGGTCGCGCAGTACATCATCCTGATCAGCGCCATGCTGATTCCCGTGTCGATGATTGCGCATCGCGAGGGGCTCGGCTGGTTGCCGCAGCTTTCCTACGGGCACTTGCTGGAGCGTGTGGAGGTGCTTGAGCGGCTGGTTGAACGCTCTCCCGAGGAAGCCAGGGTTCGCGACGACTACAAGCGCCAGGCGCAGCAGATCCAGACGCAGATCGATGCGTTGCCGGCGTCGTTTCATAGCGAGCAAGCGCGGTTGGTGGAAGAGATTGCGGACCTGCGCCGGCATAACGGGCCGCTGCGCGATATCAGCGAGCGGGAGCGCGAACTGGCGTCGTTCCCGAAAAATCCCGCCGAGGCGAATGTGCAATGGAGCCGTGCCCGCGATGCGATGCTCGAACGCGCGGCGCCACCGGTGCCCATGGCCGAAGCGTTTCCCCCTTCCGACGATGAAAGTGCGCGGCTGCACAGGCGGAATTTCCTGTCTTTGCTGCTGTGTCTGTCACTGGGAACGGCGAGCCTGCCGCATATTCTGACGCGCTATAACACGACGACATCCGTGGCTTCCGCGCGGCGTTCGGTCGGCTGGACGCTGTTTTTCGTCGCGCTGTTCTATGTGACCGTGCCCGTGCTCGCGGTGCTGATCAAGTACGAGATGCTGACGGGAATCGTCGGGCACAAGTTCGCTGACCTTCCTGCATGGGTCATGCAATGGCGCAAGGTGGAGCCGTATCTGATTCGTATCGGCGATGTGAACGGCGACGGCATCGTGCGCTGGTCTGGTATCCAGATGCAGCCCGATATGGTGGTGCTCGCCGCGCCCGAGATTGCGGGGCTGCCGTATGTGATGTCGGGGTTGATCGCGGCGGGCGCGCTGGCCGCGGCGCTTTCCACCGCCGACGGCCTGCTGCTGACGATTGCGAATGCGCTCTCGCACGACGTCTATTACTGCATGGTCGACAAGACCGCGAGTAGTCAGCGAAGGGTCACCATATCGAAGATATTGCTGCTGGGCGTGGCGCTGTTTGCTTCTTATGTGGCTTCGCTCAATACCGGGAATATCTTGTTTCTGGTGGGGGCGGCGTTTTCGTTGGCCGCGTCCAGTTTGTTTCCGGCGCTTGTGCTGGGGGTGTTCTGGAAGCGGACCACGAAGCTTGGGGCGGTCTCGGGGATGCTGGCGGGTTTGAGCGTGTGCGTTTACTACATCGTGTCGACGTATCCGTTCTTCACGCAGATGACGGGGTTCTCGGGTGCGAGGTGGTTTGGAATCGAGTCGATCAGTTCAGGGGTGTTCGGCGTGCCGGCGGGGTTTGTAGTGGCCGTGGTGGTGAGTTTGGTTGATCGGAAACCGGATGCGTATACGAGGGCGCTGGTGGACTATATCCGGCATCCGTGACGAGCAATATTGAAGGTTTTGGCCGCGGCCAAAAACAAAAAACCCGCGTCGGCACAAGGCTCGATGCGGGTTTTGGTGCTGCTCGACAATGTGAAACGTATTCTGGCGGAGAGACGGTCCCCCCTTGAGGGCCGTGCGACAGTGGTTACACGATGATTGACCCATCCAGCCCACCAAAGAACCCACCTAAAGAGCAAGAGCAATCCAAAGATCAGTTCGGACGCCCCCTGCGCGCTGTCATGCCTTGAATGCATCCAGGTTTGGTCCTGCATCGTACTTTGTAGACGAATCGCCCTCGCTGATGCCCAGCTTCTTATCGTGATAGGCGCGAGCGACCTTCGGAACACCGTTTCTATCGATTACGAAGGGCCATTGGTTCTCCTCAAGCCATTTTGCCATCATCGTGCGCTGGTTTGGCTTGCAGCCGACCAGGTCGGCAAGCTCGAAGGCAGAGAGGTAGTCGCTCATGGGCCTACGGGTTAGCGCGGACTATCTCAATAGAGCAAACAATATCGCAGGGCAGAGTGCCGCCGGACTTGCCGACCAATATCACTTCCTCGTCTTCTGCCACGCTTGGAGTTATGACAGTATCAGAAACGACATGTGCCACCACTTCATGCTCAGCCAGGCGCGCCTGGTCGATTGTTAGCACAACTCCGACGCTGCGCTGGCCACCTCGAAGCGCGTAAAAAATTGCTCTGCCTCGATGCGGCGACGTTGAAACGCCGGACGTTGGATAGCCCGCTTGATTGAGCTGGTGTCGCAATACGGCATTGTCCGCGCTACGGCCATAGGTGCCGCTGCCGTCGTGCGTCATGGACCCATCGTGCTTAAAGACATACACGAAATCACCCTCGTTTTTTGGGGTTAACGAGTCAACAATGGACGTTTGGACGGAAAAACCACGGTATAGAAAAGGAGGCATTCGGTAGATGAGGATCGCAACGGGATTCCACTGTAATCAGCATCACCGTGTGGCGCAAGCCTGTCGAATTTTGGCTTACTGCCTTGTCCGCAAGAAATGAAAGAGGCCCGCGCGGATCGCTCTACCGGGACTTCATTTGATGCATCGGCGCCCGTCGGACTGATGCGGGGGAGATATCCCTGCAGCCGGCGCAACGTCGCAGACTGCCGGTGCTTTCTGTATGCTCACGGCACGACGGCACCACTGGCATTGTTGCCCACCGGCCTCCAGCGGCTGTGCCGGTGTTCACGGGTCATCGCATAAGGGTGGCAGCTGCAAAAATGCTCGCACGGGCGATCACCATGAGAGTCGCAGAGAATCTGTTGCTTTAGAATAGTTCCCAAGTGCTCGCGCCGCCTACATGGCGGCGTTTTGTTTGCACACGATAAAGGAGGGCACTGCTCATGAAAATAAGAACTCACATTCGTACGGCCGCAGAGTTGTACGACATGTCCGCGTCGTCATTCGCACCTGTCCTCTTTGAATACTTGCTCGATCAGGGTGGGAATTTGCATCCATATACTGTCGCGGTCAGCATTCAGGACGAATTTCCGGAGCAACGAGGAGAGGTGTTCATGCGTGTCATTGCCGAGGGCTGGCAATGGTTAGAGCACCAGGGGCTGATTGCAGCCTTTCCAGACGGTCAAAATGCCGGGTGGCATTTCATAACCAGTAGGGGATACTCAGCCCGGAACGCAGCGGGCCTGGCGAAGCTTGTCGCCGCCGATCAACTGCCCGCGCACTTCCTGCATTCCGTCGTCGCACGCGAAGCACTTCCGCTCTTCCTAAGTGGAGACCTAGACACAGCCGTGTTCAAGGCATTCAAGCTGCTCGAGGTAGCGATTCGGGATGCTGCTGGCTTCGGAATGGACAAGGTCGGCACAGCTCTCGCGCAGGAGGCGTTCAAGGCCGAAGGTGGACCGCTAACAGACACCTCCTTAGAGAAAGGGGAGCGGATCTCGATGATGAACTTGATGGCCGGCGCAATCGGGGCTCATAAAAACCCTCATAGCCATCGCACTGTAGTTTTGACTGTTGAAGAAGCTCGCGACATGTTGATACTCGCCTCTCAACTCATTAAGGTCGTCGACGCACGACGCCATGCGCTCCGGCCTGACTAAAAACTGTCCAACGGCGATTCTCAGTCTTAATGAGAACTCGGTCCGAGCATGACATCCGACGACCAGTGCTTTGCGTTGAGCAGTAACGTCATCGCCGGCTAAATGACTCTTCTGAGTTAAGAAGAGGGGAATGCAGACGCCTGTCGCGGAGTGAGCCGGGCCTTACTCATCCGCTTACGCTCCATCGCCTGCTGCCGGTGTTTTTCCCCACCGCCGGCCGGGGGATCGCAGATCTTACTGATCCTTCGGATTGGTCGCCGCCGCCAATCGATCCAGGGCGACGTTCAGCTTCCTCACCGCAAGCCCTATCGACCGTTCAATGGCTCGGATGTGCTCGAGCTCCGCACGGGTCGATCGCGGGTCGCCGGCGATCGGATGTGTTTGGGCACGTTGCACTGGCTGACCAAGCCGCTGAACGGCCGGGACTTGCGCAAGGTGTGCTGTCACTGCGCCGAGGTCGAATAGCCACCCCCCACCCTGCGTGCCGCACCGCAACACAGGAAAACTCGGGTCTGTCTCGATGCGGCGACCGAGCTTTGCCCTCGACCAGCCGAGCGTTACACATAGCTTCATTTTGTCGACGTGATCTGCGACCGGTGTAACGCGACGTGCGGCCCGTGTAACGTGATTTTTGCTCTTCTCGTAAGAATTCATGCCTATGCTCCACGTTGCTGTGTAAGGCTCCCAGGGATTTCAAAATCCATTTCGACGGCCGCGACGGGGGGATTTCCGGTGTAACGCCAAACCGGTGTAACGGGTTTTTTTTTATGAACCGAGAGCGGGAAACGCGCGCGCGCAATGCCCGTGTCCATCCGACCATGGGGAAGGACCCGTAAGGTTTTAGAAAGCGAAAATTGGTCTTCCACGCCGGTCTCCCTCCTGCCCATCGATGGTTCCGAGGCCTCCAGCGGCCCAATTTGGCTCTCAAAATCTCGATGACTCGTGGTAAAGAGATGCGCCTTGCTGCTCGCCGCCCAGCGCGGTCTCGTTCGCCGCCTGATTGCCACTGACGTCGCTTTGCGTTGAGAACCCCATTTTGTGGGCGATGCTTTGCTGTGCTTTGGCAACGAAGTCCATGTTGACTTCGAGATAAGCCATGGTGGTCAACGGGCTCTTATGTCGCATTGCTCGCTGTATGGATTGAATCGGCGCACCCATCTCGGACATCAACGTGGCGAATGTTCCGCGGAGTCGGTGGGCAGTGACGTGACCAGTACCGACCGCCGTGTTTGCCGCGAGCATCGCAGTTCGTGTGAATCCGGACGGGCAAGGCTTTCCGTTGGGGCGTGCAACGATGAGCCCAGATGGCTGCCGCATAGGTTGCAAGTAGTCGATCAGCCATAGCGGCACCGGGATCGGCTCTGCCTCCTTACCTTTCGTTTTGCCAGGGATGTAGGCGCGACGCTCCCAATCTAACCATTCGAACCTGGCGGTGATCGTTTCGATCTCTCTCAGCCCAAGGCCAAGCATGAGCCGTACGGCGATCCTGACGGCCATCTTGTCGCCTTCATGGGTGTCGACGGCCTCGAGCCACTGAGACGCGAGGGACGTCGAGAGAATCGCGCGTGGTCGCTTCTGGACTGCCAGTGTGCGGACGCGAAAGCGCACGGCCGGGATGACCTCACGCCGAACTGCCCAACTACAAAGAAGGCGTAGGACTTTGAGCCATTGGTTAGCGCTCGCCGGCGCGTGGTTCTTCAGATATTCATTACGCGCCTCTTCGACCATGGCGGTCGTCAGTTCGTCGATCATCACATCTGCGAGCTGATAGAGATGCAGACGGCCGAAGGTTTCGACGATCTTGCTATGGGCCTTGCTTGTCGTGGGCGCATGGACGGTAAGCCATTGGGCGACGAGCTCGCGCAGCGTCGGGATCGACTGTTCGCGGCGGCTCCACAGTGCGGCATAACGGTGGGCACGCTCGGCGATCGATTCGGCTCGATGCCTTAGCGTCTCGCCCGTCGAACGCTGAACTCGCACGCCGTCGATCTGGAAGCGGTAATGCCAGACCTTGCCGACGCGGAAGAGCTGGCAGCTCATTGGCTTGCCCGCAGCATTGGATAGGCTTGCTTGACATCTTCCAATTCAAGCCGGTCGAATCCATGTTCGACGCTCGCTGCTTGGTATGCGACCGCCGCCTCTTCAGGTGTATTGAAGAATCCGACGGAAGTGTTCGAACTCAATATCCGAGCCTCGAACCAACCCTTGATGAATCGCACGCCTTTCGGAAGATCTCTCTGTTTCAAGCGGCGCTGGGCATTACTCCGCGACTTAGTCGTTATAACGAGATTTTCTCGCCGGCAATCTAGTCCATCATGGTTTCTGAAGGCCACGATGAACCCTGGTTGCGGATTCATCAAGTCACGTTGCATCTGGATGTGACGCATCCGTTTGGCTTGTCGATTCCAAACCCCACGTGCTGCATACCAGACATCTTCGACGTGCTTGCGCCGGTCGCGCATGGCGTACCATTTGAACGCCGATAGTGCTTCATAATCCTCGTCATCGACGATAGCAACCTTGCCTCGGGTGAGTGAGATCACTTTCATGGTCAGTGCAGCCGCCGAAACCGGAGATACCCGGTCACATTACATGTGCTGGTGCCGAAACTCACATTCGTCGTCGCATAGATGGTGGTCGTTGCCGATATCAGGATCTGCGAAACCGGACTAGCAATGGTTCCACCTTGGCCTGCTGTTGCTGACCATGGAGTCTGGACGTACGCCCCTAAGGCGCCTAGCGACGTGGCCGACGTCCCAACGCCCGCATAAGCAAAGCTAACGTTCGTAGTGCCTGCAGGAGCGACGGTTATCACCGACTGCACGTCATAGTCACCGGCCGGTAATGAATAGCTGATTGCCGATTGCGTTATGCCGGATGTTGTTACCGCGATTGAGGTCCCGGTAACCGTAAGCCATTGCCCAATCGCGCCTGATGGCGCAGCGGTTCCCGAAGTGCCGCCCACGATGTTGGGCTGATTGAAAGTCGTCCCGCTCGGGATTGTAACCGTGCTTGTCGCGCTCAACGTCGTAAATGAACCCGCCAACGGGGTCGCTTGACCCACGGTAACGCCGTTGATCGAGCCGCCCGTTGCCGCCAGCGCAGTGGTCGCCTGCGCGATCGTAGCGTACGTAGACGTCGCGCTGGCCGTCGTCAGGTAATTCCCGATCGTCAGGTTGCCGGTGTCATACGGCGTGTTGCCATTGAACGTCGGGCGCACCGTGAAAGTCTGAGCGAGCGCCCACGTGTTGGCGGTGCTCAACAGTGGGATAACAGCGCCGCTCGTGCCCGTATTGACGACTGCGCCCGTCCCGAGACCCAAGTTCGTCCTGGCCGTTGAGGCATTCATCAGGTCCGATAGGTTGTTCGTCGCCGCCAGACCTCCAAGGCCGGAGAGCGTGACCGTGGTCCACGCTGGCGCGCTCGATGGACCGGTCGATGCGATGACCTGCCCGGAAGTTGATCCGGCTGAACTGATGAGCGGAAGCGGCGTATACGTGATGCCGAAGCACGCGATTGGAATTAATGCGAGCAATGAAACAAATAGTTTGCGCATGGGGATTCTCATTTATTGATTGTTCAGCGTTGAACCACCAATCGTCGGGGCCGACCCAGAGAATGACCCGATCGTATTCGGCTTCAGGTTGTTCCCAATGCTGACATTGATGGTCCCCGCATTGAGCACGCCGTACTGCTGCGAGCTATATCCGGCAGTGTTGTTTATGGTATTTCCGGACACATCGGCTGTTACGCCTGAACCGATATACAGCCCGATGCCAGCCGTGGCCGCGTTCTGACCGCTGTTGGTAATGAGGTTCTCCGTAACGGATACTCCGGTACCCCCGTTGATTGCAATGCCGTTGGCTGACATCTGATTAATGATGTTGTTCGATATTTTTATCGTGGCACCATTTTCTATATCAATTCCGTTTCCAGCGCCCGTTGGCGGGGTCGTTCCAAGCGGACCGGTGTCGCTAGAGCCAGATAATTCAAGGAAAGAATTCGTGATTTGCACGTCTCCGCCGAAGCTTTGGACAAAGATTTCGTGATTGCCGTCGCCACCGAGAAAGCTGTTGGTTATGCGAGGTCCGAAAATCGGTTGCGCTGCGGTTCCAACTACAGCGAACCCCACACCTGAATTTCCAAAGGAAAATATTTTGTCCATGTTGGAGACGCTAACCCCGCCTGCGCCTGGAGCCGCGGTGGAGTAAATGTAAAAACCACGTCCCCCGTTAGACTGAGACAGCACGTTACTTAACCCCCACTGCATCGGCCCGGTAGAAACGTTGAACATCTGAAGCCCATCGGCCGCATTACCTTGGGTTACGACGTTGGTAACGTAGCCGGCCGAGGCATCGTGAAGAACCAGGCCGATAAAATGGTTGAAAATGTAAACGTCGTGGATGTTCGAGAACTGGGAAAAACTGGCAAATTGGATCCCATTGCTTCCGGCTTGCGCCGTCCCGATCGGAGTTATAGACCTGTTGATGGTCATGTTCGCGATAGTTACCCACGTCGCGCCAGCCGCGACTTGAATGCATGCATGCCCGGAATTGTTTGTGCAATTTATGATCGTTCCAGCACCTGTGAACTGGGACGTTACATAGGTATTCCATCCGCTTCCGAGAAGAGACTGCCCGGAGTTCAAGACGATATTATTGTCGAGAGCTTGATAATTTCCATCGGGCGCAAAAACAGATTTTCCGGTAGCCAGCGCACCAACAAATGCCGCTGTGTCATCGAATGTTCCGTTGCCCTTAGCGCCCCATTCGCGAACATTGACTGGCCCTGACGGGAAGACTGCGATCCAGCATTTGCTATCCGCACTTCTGACTTGTGAGCCGTTGTCGCCGGCGCCAGCGTTTAACGAACAAGGACTGCCAGACGCGGTATATACGAGCGTAGGAGCATCGCCAGGCGCATAGAAACCGAGCCTCGTAATCGTGCTTGCCGTCGTGCTCGGGAGAGCCATGAGCGCCGCATTACTTGTCGCAGTTGGATATACGGGTGCGGAGGCCGCCGTGGTCCCGATCTGCAGGTTTTTTACGGTGAATGTTTGCGCAGGCAGCGCGAACGAGACCGCGAGAAAGATGAGGAATACAATTATCTTTTTCATACTTGCGTACCTGCAGAATTGATCCAAACGACCGGCGAGAGCGACAGCGCCGTAATGGGGAGACCTAGGGTGGTGTCCGTATATGGCTGGCCGATAAAGCTCGGGACTGGCCGTTGTGCGGTGGTGCCGTATGTGGGATATGAGAGTTGCGCCGCGCCCACGCTTCCGGCGGGCAGCGTCCCGAGCGGGATAGTCACGCGGCCAGTGACATAAACGTTCTGAACACCGAACGGGACGGTCGGGTTAAATCCGATGACCTGGCCGGACAGCGTGCAGTCGAATTGCCGACCGTCGTCGAAGTACAGGCCGATGTTATCCATCGAACCATATGTGTTTACGACGGTGATGCTCGTGCTGAATCCAGGAGCGAACTGCGTCGAGCTGGCTGCGCCCATCGCCTCGCTTGTGATGGTGCCAAGCGACTCGCTCAGCGTATAAGTTCCAGCGCCCCCCGTTCCCGAGCCGAGACCGGTAATCGTCGGTGACCCGGCAACGCTGGCACCGAAGACGGTCTGCCCGATCGCCAACGGTGCCCCGCCCCCGAACGCGCTCACGTTCAGCGTGTTGCCGGAAATCGAGGCGGTGAAAGTCGGCCCCGCCGCGAAAATCTCGAGGAGTGCATTGGTCGCGAGTGCCGCCCGCAACTGGGCGATGGTGCCCTTCACAGTCGCGTTGTCCTGCGTCATGAAGAGAAGATCGTCGTCTGAAAAGCCGGTCGCGGCCGGAAATGCCGGAAGGCGTATGCCTGCACCCGTGCTCATTGGCTGGCTCCGTTATTAAGTGGCGTGGTGAATTTGATGGCCATCAGAGATCAAGTCCCAATGCCTGGTTGAGTCGTGTTCATCCGCTGGTGCTCTTCGCCCACAATGCGGTTGTGCGATCGCGAGTCGAGAAATAGCGGTCCGTCGAACGTGGCCTGCAGCAGGTCGTCCCAGTAGCTCAAGGCGTGACTGCAGTCGGCATCGAATACGAGACGCGTGTGGGCCCGAGCGCCGCGTTTTCAGGCGACGCGGTCACACTCGCGCCGGCGGGCAGCCCGGAAACCTTAAGGTGTATGCCGATCTGTTGTTGTGTGGCTTGCGCAGGCCCGGCGCCTCCTTGCGTAGCCGGGCCTTGTCCAGGAGTGATACCGGCCTGCTGCATGCCGGCGATCGTTGCATCTCCCACCTGCTGCGGTGAATATGGCTGTTGCCCGTTCTCCGCACGGATCATCCCGATCACGAGCGACGATACGACGCGCGGATCATTAAGATCGGGTATGGCGCCGGACTCGAGCCCGGTCTCCGCCGACATGATCTTGGTGTAGTTGGCGATCTGCTGCGGCGTGTTGCCAGTTCGCGCACCGCCTGTCCACTTGTCCTGGATCTGCGAGAGCGATAGACCGCGATAGTTGTGTTCGAGATTAGAAACCGCGTCGGCGATGCCCTTCGTCGGATCCGAGTAGGCTCGCTCGTGGCCGTCCAAAGTCATATTTAAGGGGTTATTGCTTCGGATACCCAATGGGTTTTGCACGCCTTGCATACCGTTCGGTCCGGTATTCCCATTGATGTGCAGCCAGTCGCCCACCACGCCCCATCTCCCGATCGGCGTCTTTCCATTCGTCCCGTCACCCAACGCAGGGGGCGTAGCGTTCGCCATAGACGAGCCGATATCGTTCCAGTGCTTGTAGATCTCGTACGACAGGAATCCGATCGCCCCGAGTGCTGCAAGAATCGGATTGGCCCAGACGATGGCTCCCAGATTGACAAGAGCAACGCCAAGCTGGGCGATCGACGCAAGCAAAGGGCCGGCCATGACCGCGATGATCCCTGCGAGCGCCACCTTCCAGCCGCCGATAGCGTCGACGAAACTGAGGACACCTTTCACAAGGCCTGTAACGTCGTCCCACACACGCTTAAAATTGATCGTCTTGACCCAGTTGGCGATCTGCTGGGCATACTCGGCTACTTTCGTGGCGATCAGATCTCGGTTCGTCGAGACCCACTGCGTCAGTTGGTCAATCAATGGCTGCAGCACGGGCATCAGTGCTGCGCCAATTGAGTTCTTTAACCCGCCGACAGCGGTCTGCAACATCAGCAAGTGGTATTGGAATTCAGCGGCCGCGGCAATCGCTGGACCGCTCATCTCGCCGCCGAGCTCGCGTACCTTCTGTAGGTAATCGTTGATCGCCTGGGGCCCCTTGCGCAGCAGTGGGAGCAAAGCACTGACGCCGAACTGATTGGCGATCACGTTCTCGACCTGTGCGTTGCCCTTGATACCCGGGCGCTGCATCACACCGGCGAGATCCATCATTGCGCGCTGGGTATCGACCGAACCATTCTTCAGGCGATGCATGCTGATGCCGAGGCGATTCATCATCATGAGCGCGCCTTGGTTGCGCCCGAACAGAGCGTCCTCCATCGTGTTGCCAAGGCCTGTGAGACTAGACGTGAGCTCCTCGGCACTCACGCCGGCGAGTCGCCCGGCAGACTGCAGGCCCATGAGCGACATCGCAGACATCCCGATGTTGGCGGCCGCGTTCGTGACCGTCATAGCAAGCTTGCCCCACTCAGTAGCAAGCGCGGCGACGCCGGCAATCGAGCCGACTCCTATGATCGCTGCGAGCGGAGCAAAGATCTTCCCGACTTTCTCCGCAACGTTCGCCGCGGCCTTACCCACACCCACGAATCCCTTCGTTAACTTCGTGACGCCGGCAGCTTTGGCTAGGTTGCCGATCGACCGGTTCAGGCGCGTGATCGGCATCAACGCGTTCGCAAACGACCTGTTGACCTTGTTAATGATCTTGGTCGCATTGTCGATCGCGGAAATTCGAATCTGCAAATTGTTTGCCATAGGAAATCCCCTAGATTTTCGTTAGCGCTTCGCAGACAGCGAAAAAGTCCCGGGCGCGTAGGTCCTCGATGACGGTTACAGGAACATCGGCGAGCAGTCCCAGCATTTCAAACGTCTGATCCAGTCCGACCAGGTCAGTCAACTGGCGCGCTTCTGCCTCTGTCGGCACTCGCACTTTCAGCGTTTTGACTCCAACCAGGAAGCCGTCCTTTTCGAATACCAGCGCATGGGTCAACGGTATATTGAAAACTCGCGGACCTTTCCTGACTCCCAGCGACCGCGGCTTCGTTTTTCGCGTCATGCTTGCATCCCGGAAATGCAACGTTCACGTGCGGGCTCGTTATTCGGTCCCATGGCCTATGCTCCTCCTCGATCGCCGTTGGCACCCTGAGACTCGTTCATCCATTCATACTCGCCACTTACATCGCCATCGAGAGATCGCGAGCCAAGGTCCGCCGGGGTAGCTGCAGCACGAGCTCTGCTTTGCGATGCGAGGGGTGCCGCCCGTGCTCCCGGTTCGTGAATGACCCACGAATGGCCCTTCGGCGGTTCATTGCGCCGAGCTGCCCTCTGTTCTTCCTCTTGATCCCAGCGGCGCTGTTGGTCGGCCGCCTCTTGGCCACCTTTTTCAAACTTTCGTTGTTCAAATTCCGTTCGCTTCGGTGCATCAGGCTGGGTCGACTTCGGCAACTGATATGGTCGGTGTTGCTTGAGAGCAGCGGAGACCATAGCGATCTCCTGGACGGCCGTCATCGCACCGACAGGCAGCGAAGGGAGTGCTTCCTGTGATGCGAGAAGGTCGGTGCCGTGCACACGCACGTGATGAGATAGATGATCCGAACGGTAATCAACCGGACTGATTAGCTTGGCGCAGTCGAGCCAGTCGCGGGCGAGACCGCCGTCAGGGATCTGTGCATCGACGGCAAGAGCTGCTTGAATAACCGGGATCAGCGGCGCGCAAGCCTCTAACAGATCTTCGTTCAACGCCGCGCGGATGTGCTTTCTGTAGCCGGTCATCGCCGTTGACAACCGTTTTTTCAAGTCGGCGATTGTTGCATCGATTTCACGGGCTTCAGCGCTCAAATGCTCTACAGCCGCGATGCGCCGCTCGTGAGCGCGCCGGGTGTCGACGAGCTCACCGTTCGCCTTGTCGGCCGCCTTCGCGGCCTTGGTAGCGTCCGCCTTCATATCCGCATCCGCCGCCGCGCGTGCCTCCGCCTTCACAGCCTCCGCGTCACGCTCAGCCAACACAGCTTCGAGCTCCGCGATTCGGAGCTTACCGGCGGCGATTGCATCACGGTTCGCGATAGCAGCGCGATCTGCAGTCGCACGGCCATCGATGGCCGCTTTGATTTCATCGAGAACGGAGCGCAGGTCGGCGGGCAGAAACTTCATGGCCGCGAAAATCTTCATATTGATTTCCCCGCTCAACTGGCGCGAGCGCGGCGAAACGCTGCGTCCCAGCCCGGGTGCAGCTTCACGCCGGTGCTCGAGGGGCTGCGTGCACTGCCCATCGCCCGGTCCCAGCTCGAGCTGACCTGGGCGGCCCGTACTGCGTCAGCGATCGCGCCATAGCGCCTCTCCGCGTCCGCCTCGGTAACTGGAGTGTTTCTGCTTCGCTTTTTCATCGTGCTCTCCATCCCGGCATGCTCGACATCAGGCGCGTCGACGCTTTAGCGGGTGAGCACAGATTGCCTTTAGGCTGGACGGGACGGCAACTGGACGGCGATGACCGCCTTGGAAGCCCCGTCGATTGGGAGATCGAACTGCAACCGGACGAAGACGTCCAGTCAGCGGGACGATTTTTTAAATTGAGAGTTGGGGAAGTATGAGGTAGTCGAGATCTTGCTCGCCTTAACTGCTTTTCTCGCCGCCGTGCAGTGGTCTTTTATATGGCGTGGCTTAACTCCGTACTTCTCGGCGAGCTTAACGTTGGGGGCGTGCGCATGATCGTCCTTCAAGGCTTGCTGCTCCGCGAGGAGTTCCACATCAGGCGGCAGGCAGACCGCACCAGTGTCCTCTGAAGCCAATTCGTGATCACTCACCTGGAACCCCACACCCCTTGCGTCAAGCCAGCCGTTCAGATCATCTGCGCTGATAAGGCAGCTATTGAACATGAGTGCGCCAGCAAGCCCTCGATATTTGATTGGCAACCGACTCGAGGGGCAACGTCCTACGAGTCTGCCGTCACAGAGGTCGGTATAGATCTCACCCTCATACTGACCAGCAACCTGTATTCGCAGCAACTGGTCTTCTGGATAGCGCGCCGCCGCCATCGCATTCGCGGCTTCCATCTTCGTGTAAAAGTGAGTCATCGATGCTCCCGCAGCATCCCCGGCAGGAGTCGCGCCAGCGAGCCCGGGTAGCCCGCGTTTCGCCTGGCCGGGCTAGGCGCGACGATCCGATTATGCCGACGAGTGGTACTGTTTACCAGCCGCGCGACCTCCCTTCGATAGGAAAGCAGCATGGAAAAAACAAGTAACCAAAACGTGTGCGCACTCTGTGACGATCCGATAGCTCTCAAGGGAGATTCGGGCGAACACATCATCCCCAATTCAATCGGGGGACGCCGAAAGGTTTGGGGCTTCGTCTGCAGAGACTGCAACAGCCGAGCAGGGGATAGCTGGGACGTAGAAATCTGGCGTCAGTTTTCGCATATCGCACTAATGCACGGTGTTGACCGTGATCGCGGGGAGGTCCCCGCCGTTCTAGTGAAAACTGTGTCCGGGAAACAATTGATGCTGCTGCCCGACGGCAGTCTGATGCCTCAAAAGATCACCTTCGAGAAGGTTCCGCATGCCCAGGGCAAAGGGTTTCTCATCAATGCCACCGTTCGCAACACACAGGAAGCGGGCCAGATGGTGCGTAACCTTGCGGCCAAGCACCCCGAGATCAATGTTGAGGAAATGCTCTCGAATCTGAAATCGAGCTCGGAGTTCCTGGACTCCCCGATCACGTTCGGGGCCGGATTCAGCGACCCGCTAGGCGGACGATCAATGGTGAAAACTGCGATTGCGATGGCGGCGCATGCTGGTGTCAAGCCATCAGCATGCGATCTGGCGCTCCCCTATCTTCTCAACAAGGACTGCCAGGCATCCTACGGGCTGTTTTACGCACGCGACCTCGTCAGCAAGCGTCCAACGGGCTATACGCCTCACATCGTCAGTGTGCGCGGCGACCCGATTAGCGGATATCTATGGGGGTATGTGGAGTACTTCGGGATGGCCCGGATAGTCGTGCCTCTGAGTGACAGCTACGACGGCACGTCCTTGTCGTCAACCTACGCGTTTAATCCCGCGAACGGCAAAGAGGTCGACATTGACGTTGATCTTTCTTTCTCCGACGACGAGATCGAGCGGATCAAGGCGAATGAGGCTTACACCGATGAGCAGTATGCGGCCGTCGTATACAGCTCGTTCGGGATCGTCTATTTTCGAAGCGTTCGACGTCAATTCAGAAAGACGTTTGCCGAGTCAGTCGCATATGCGGCATCGAAATTGGGGATCCCCGCCGGAGAAGCCGTCCCGCCTACGCAAGCTAAGGAGTTCGCTGGGTATCTGACGGAAAATCTCCAACCGCTGATCGTTCACATGATGGCAAGCGGCATTCCTATCGCAGAAGCTATGCGGATTGACGAGGACGATTGATTGAGGGTGTGATCGGCATCGTAGAGCAGTTTCTGCTTACAAACTTCAGTAGTGCGTGATCCGGGAGGGAGCAATGTTAATTTTTGAGATCACGACGCCGGGCGCCCGGCTTGTTACTGACGACCACGACCAGTGGTGGAAAATTACGGGTCTCCTTCAACATCTCAAATTGCAATTTTTCGAGGCGAATGCCGCGTTAAATCTCTTCAATCAAGCATCTGATGAAGCCCCCAAAACCACGTCTCCCGATTTTGCAAGCTACGAACGCGATCGACAGAGACGCGCAGTCATCCAGCGCGAACTCGAGCAAGAGCGCGGAGCACCTACTTCCGAGGAAGATATCGAAGAGATTCGTTTTGATACTGAGGTGCGTCTTAAGCGGGAGCGATGGCTTGAGGGCGCAGCCCCACGCGAACTCTTGGCTGTGACGCCATTTATCTATGCGCGCGCCTTTCTGTATGCGTTGGACATGTTCGAGAAATTTCTCGGTGTTCTCGCCGCCGAGCCAGATGTCCCGGAGGCGATAACTCAAATTCACCGACAACTGTTGGCGATATTCCCCAGTCTCCGGGCGATAAGAAATTCGAATCAGCACTTTGAGGACCGTGCGCGCGGGCTCGGAGCGGGTAAACCGCCGACACAAATGGAACTGAAGCCTGTTGACAACGAATTCGTCAAAGCGGCAGAAGGGGCAGTCCTGGCAGTGAATGTTCTGAATGGCTCGAAATACGGTTCAACTATGGCCGACGGACACTATGGCGAGGTCGACGTATCTATCGAATCGATGGAACACTTGCAGCGGATTCTGGAAAGCGTTCTTGCATCGTTCCAATGGCGGGGACCGAAGCAGCATTTACCGAGCCTATGAACGGCGGCTTGGTTGGGGGAACGTGCGTCGTATTTGATTTCGTTGAGTTTTGGTGCACGTATCGGCGACCCCGTGCTACCTGCATGTTGGCGGAGTTGATGGCGGACTTGAAAGTCTTATGCGACAAGGGTTTCCCGTCAAGGCCGCCAACTCCGCCAACATTTTACGGAACCCCCCCGGGCGCGCGCGGACGCGCAGGCGCGCGGGGGTACTTGGCGGACTTGGCGGACTTCACCGCAAAGCCTTGCTCAGCTTGGGTTTCAACCCCGCCAACGGGGGTTGAAACGGTTGGCGGGGTTGATTCACCTGGCGGAGTTGCATTTTCCTGCGCCTGCTCTGGATAGCTTGCGTCGACCCATACCCAGTCTCGGCCTCGTTTTTCCGCCCGGATCGGGATGCCGTCGGCGATCGCTGCGGCCTTTGCGCGCTCAAGTGTCCGGAAACTCACTCCGTTTGCCTCGGCAGCGCGCTTGATATCCGGGTGGCTCATCCACGGCCTGAGCCACTCGCTGAGGAGGTGACGGCACCGCTCGAGCTCGCTAAGTGACTCAGGAGCGTCGTCGTCAGCGTTGTATTCGAACTCACCGAGGATCTCACGCGCGGTACCGGCGATCAGTTCGCCCCAAACAACCTGACTTGCCACAATGCCGTCGGCAATGCGGACAATCTCGATGCCGTAAGCCACGCCGCCGGTGTCCGCCGCAATATTCGATTTCGCCCGCGCGAGCACACGCCGATCGTTGCCTTCTTCCTTCGCCGCGACCAGTACTACCCGGGCAAGTGCCCCGAAGGCCTGGGAGCCGGTCACTCGCTCGAGGGGACTTCGACCTGCAGTCCCCTTCGTGAAGTGGCTCAGACCCAGGATGGCGCACTTGTGTCGAGCTCCGAAATCAACGATCGCCTGCAGGCTCCGGCGTACGTCGTTGGCCTTGTGCATGTCACCTGATACTGCGTTGACGATCGGATCGATGATAAGCAGGGACGCGCCGCCGATCTCTTCCAGGCGAGCATCGAGAAGTGGCACGTCGCGTGCGGGGTCGAATGCTCCCGTTTTCCCATCTGCGAGCTTCACGCCTTCTACATAGAAGCATCGGGTCAAGTCTGCACCGGCCGCTTTCAGTCGCGGCACCAGCGTGTCTTTCCAGTCGTCCTCCGAACTCCAAATGAGGATGTTGCCGGGCCTATGGCACGGTGTCCCGTCAGGCCATTGTCCCGAGACGGTTAAAACGGCGGCAAGGCCGAGCGCAAGCGTGGTTTTCCCAGTTCCGCCGTCACCGGCCAGGATCGAAAGCTTGCCGGCTGCGAGCCAACCTTCCCACAGCCAACGGATAGCCTCGGGCGTCACATCAGCAGCGCACGACAGCATGACTGCCTCGCCGGGAGCTCTATCCGCGCCGCCGGCGGCTATGTCCTGGAGCTTAGCCAGCGCCCGAGCGATGATTGAAGTGACGGTCGCGCCCTGGCGATTAAGTGCGACCGCCCGAATTTCATCGGCTGCTGCTAGAAGGCTCCGAAGACGCGCCCGGTCAGCCACGATTTCGGCGTATCGCTGAATATTCGCGGCTCCTGGGGTGTTCTGTGCAAGCTCATTGAGGTACGCGAGGCCTCCTGCGTCGTCGGCGTTGCCGGCAACTTGCAGCGCCTCGAAAACGGTAATGGCATCGGCGGCCCTCCCGTCGTTGATGAGTTGCGTGATCTGTCGGTAGATCAGTCGATGATCGCGTCGATAGAAGTCGCGATCGCGCAGTTGATCGGCGATCCGTTTAAAAGAGCGGTTGTCGAGCAGCAGGCTGCCGAGTACCGATTGTTCGGCCTCAATCGAATGCTGCGCGGCGTCGGCCCGGTCGAGGGTCTCTTGACGAGCATTCATGCGAGACCGCTCCCAAAGTGACCAGAACGCATAGCGGATTCGGGTATGGAAATCATTGCCCGAGCCCTCGACCGTTATGTTGATCCAGACAATAGTCGGCGAACGCGATGATCACGCGAAGCATGGTGAGAGCCTGGGTCTGTGCCACCTCAACTGGCGGGAACTCGATCGAGCCGTCGTTCATGATGTCGATATGAAGCCTCGATGTGATCTTCGTCTGCGCAGTCGGGAGGGGAGCCGGCTTGCGGAATGAGGCCAGTTGTATAACGTCACTCATAGGACACCCCGATCGGCGTAGATGCGCGGGTTCCCGACTAGCACCAGCGCAGCTACGTCGGTGATGGCCACGGTAACGCCGACCAGGTAGTCGGCGCTGAATGTGCGATCAACCATGGTTCACCTCCGCAAGAAAGAAATCAGATTCGCCGTCGGCACGTTTACCGTATTTGGAGGTGATCTCTGCCCCGATCTGAGCAAGCAAGAATCCCCTGTCCAGATCTTTACCGGTTACTGCCCACTCCTCCAAGAGTTTAAAAAGCACATGGGCGTGTTGAAATGCGCGCATTGCTGCGGCGAGTTCATCTGCAGCGCGCTTCGCGATATCGGTTTGCTTAGTCATGGTTCACCTCCGTCACCGTGCCAAGCGAGGCGGTGAAACGGTCCGCATGAGTCATGTACGCGCATTGATGCCGGTCGAATTCAACTCCGCGGGCTTCGCACAGGCTTACGCCAAGGGAGGCGAGCCGGGCGGAAAGCGAGCCTGGAGGCGAAGCTACCGCGATGGCCTCGAACACGGCTCGGAGGTCGCTGAACGACACGCACGCGGAGGTAAAAAGTTCCTGCGCTTGATCGACGAGAGCGATAAGCTCTTGCGCGTCGACTTGATCTGGAGAGGGGATGCGGTCATCAGGCATGGTTCACCCCCACACGCGATTGTTCGGCGATCGCGGAAGCGATACGAGCGGCATACGCGGCGTTGAAAGCGAACCGGCGCGCATTGTCATCGGGGTCGGACGTGAGGCCGGACAACAGATTCCGAAAACGCAGGTCGCGGAAGTCAGCCAGGCTGAGCACAGGGTGATTTAGCCAAAGATCCGCCGCGGCAGCGCCGGCACGCGCAAACAGCGGATGGCGTTGAACTGGAGTTTGGGGTTGGGGCTGCCCGGTACGGGCGAACAGTGACTGGCGCATGATGCGACCTCCTATCGATATCGGAGGCCTGCCGTCCACTGCTAAATGGGGTGGGCAGGCCGTTGACCGGGTTAGCAGACAGGCTCGATAGGAAACCTGCGCATCCGAAGATGCCCCAGCCAAGGCCCACCCATAGAAGAAGGCGCGCAAAGGCGTAGTACGGACGTAAAAAAACCGCGCAGCGGCGGTCGTCCGCCCATCGAGTTCCTGGCTGCTAAACCAGTTCGCTGTTGTTTCAGCGACGTGACCAGCATAGGTGGGCGGGTATACCGTCGTCAAGTGGTATTTACACGGCCGGAGTTTACACGTTTTGCGTGTCGTATTCCGCGGGCGGCCAGCATTCGATTTATCAAGAGTGGGTGTGAGCATCCTATGCACCCCCTTGGCCAATGGCACGCGCCGCCAGATCCAGCGCCTGGATCAGTTGGGGCACAAGCGACGGCCGGATCGTAATCGCCCGGCTGGTCGGGCGATATTCGCTCTTGTCATCGAGGTACCAGATGCGCGCACTGACGAACGTATGGCCTCGGTATTCGCCAACACCAATCAGGATCCGCTCTTGCGCGTTTCGTTGGATTGTGAACAGGGCCTCGGCGTGCTGCTGCGCGGCCGGCGATGAACTGCTAGCATCTGCGCTGTCATGGTCTTTCAGGCTGCTCTTCGGGGTGGCCGTTTTTTTTATCATGACGGCTGGCCCTGGAGGATCTTGCG
Source organism: Caballeronia udeis (assembly GCF_044909315.1). Taxonomy (GTDB): domain Bacteria; phylum Pseudomonadota; class Gammaproteobacteria; order Burkholderiales; family Burkholderiaceae; genus Caballeronia; species Caballeronia udeis_A. The sequence continues at coordinate 45,300 of NZ_JBIYEB010000036.1, read as the reverse complement.
GAGCTCGCCGACATTCCAACGTGTAGAGCCGCCGATCTTGCGGGGTTTGGGGAGAGCGCCGCGCTTGCTTCGGTCCCATACCGTGGAGACGTTGCAGTCACACAGGGCGGCAACAGTCTGATCGCTTACGCATGCAGCGTTAGGCAAGCTGTCAAAATCTTTGAGATGATTTTTCGTCTTCATCGTATCGACTCGGATTCGTCCGGGATTGGACGGGTCGATACGGATTAGATAGCCGCCCAGAATGGGCTCATATCCACCAGCCAAGCAAACGTCTACGACTGTCCGGCAGACGTATTCGTGCGCCGGCTATGCGTATACGTTTGCTTGGCCAACATACATTTTTAGTTGTTTTTTTTCGCCTCACGGATCCAGTCGTATACGGTTTGAAAAGCTCGGTCTTCGCTCAACGGCATGCCCAGCGTCTGCGAAAGCTTGAGCGCCTCCGGATAGAGCGTCTGGGCGGCCTGGCGAGCGGAAGCCCACGGCTTGCTGAGGTAGTGTTCAATCACCCAATCCCGGACATGCCCATACCTTTCAGAGCGAGCGCGGCCACCGAGGGCTCCCAGCTCAGCCTTGCGTCGGTGTAGGGCGATGCGGGTTTCGCGCTCAGACGTTTGCATGCCTGCATAGTCGCACGCGTGAACCAGAGACACCGAAGCCAGGCATAGATGCCGAATTGCTTCCGCGGCTTTTCCAGAGTTTATGAGCGTGGCCGCCCGGTCGATCTGCGTGAGCGCTTGTGCAGCAAAAAGCATCACAAAATACGGTTGACGATGCATATCTGAACTGTGGGCGTCGATGCATTCCGAAAAAGGCGGTGGCAATTTTGCCGGATCGATGTGCCCGCGGTCGAAGGCCAAGGTCGTCGCGTGTCCATGCATCGCAACAGACTCGAAGCCGAGTTCGTCCATTCGCTTTTTCCCTTCCGCGTTATATCTTTCTTCGATTTCAGTCACAGCGAGCGACAGCCGAGACATATCCTCTATCGTCGCATGCAGGAAAAAACCGTGAAAATCTGGACTGCATAAGCGAACTGCTTCTCTCGCGACATCCTTCAGCGAGGGGTCGCAAGCGACAAGAACTCCGTCCTTGGGATCAACAAGATTAGTGTACATGCCTGCCCATTAGCATCCCTATTTGGATGCTGCGCCGGCCGAGTAGGGCACCCGGTTTTCGCCCCGTCGGGCTAGGCGCAGCAAAACGGTCACGCAGTCATGTTGATGGGTATTACTCGCCTGGCTCATGCGGCCGGGCTATAAATTCAGCCCAGTCAGTCATCATTCGCCGGCGCTTTTCTAACACGTCACCACGCCAATAAGCGGCTTCCGTCGCATCGCCTTTGATGTGGGCGAGTGCGACCTCGGCCAGCTCGCGCGGATAGTTCGTATGCTCGCCAGCCCAATCTCGAAACGTCGACCGAAAACCGTGCGGCGTGGCCGTGAGTTCCTGGCGGCGCATCACGGCCAGCAATGCCATATCGCTGAGCATGCTATGGGCTTTGGGGCTCGGGAATAACAGGTCGGTTTTCGGATGCTCCGGCAACGCCTTGACGAGATCGAGCGCGGCAGCCGAGAGTGGTACGCGATGCTCTTTCTTCGCCTTCATCCGCTCCGGCGGAACAATCCATACCGCCTTATCGAAGTCGATTTCAGGCCGGCGCGCGCCGCGCGACTCGCCCGATCGGGCAGCAGTCAATATCGTGAACTCGAGGCAGCGCGCCGACACCCCGGGTAGATTTCTCAGCGTCATCATGAACGCGCTCATCTGGTCAATCGGCAGGGCCGGATGGTTGCGCACGTGTTTCGTTTTCTTTGGGGCGGAGAGCAGCTTATCGAGGTTACCGCGCCAGGCCGCAGGGTTGATACCTTCGTCACGGAAGCCTTTTACACGAGCCCAATCCAATATGGCTTCGATCCGGCCACGCACGCGTGAAGCGGTTTCCGTTTTCGTCGTCCAGATTGGTTCGAGTAGTTCGGTGATGTGAGTTCGGGTGACATGCCGCACCATGAGGTCGCCGATGGCGTCATACGCGTAATTGACCAACGTGTTCGTCCATTGGTCCGCATGTTTGGCGTTTTTCCATTCAGGAGCCTTGGCTTTGATGAACCGCGTCGCTGCTTCTTTGAACGTGATTTCGAGCCCATGGCTTGCGCGCAGTCGGCTTGCCGTCTCTTTCCTTGCCATGACCGGATCGACGCCAGCTGCGATCTCGTCCTTCTTCGCCTGGGCCTTTGCATGTGCATCTTTCAGTGAGACGGCTGGATAGGCTCCTAGACCGATCTCGCGACGCCGGCCGCCGACAGTGACGCGGAGAATCCACGACCGGGTGCCGGTCGGAGTGACCTGCAGCGCGAGGCCCGCGACGCGCCCAACCGCATGCGTGCCAGGCTCAGATAAGCGTGACACGGCGAGCGCACCCAGTTCTTTCGCGATTTTTGGCATTGCCGTTAACCCACCAACCGACCCACCCAAGAATTTACGACTTATTCAGATGGAAGGCAATCGATTCGGAGGGTTCAGATTTGACTGAAACCCCGTGAAACCTTATTCGGCGGGGGTTTCGGAGACTAATCCAAATTAAATTGGACTGTCTGGGAGGGGTGTTCTGGCGGAGAGACGGGGATTCGAACCCCGGTTAGGTTTGACCCTAAACACGCTTTCCAGGCGTGCGACTTAAACCGCTCATCCATCTCTCCAGCAAGTCGCGGATTATAGCAAACTCGCGCAGCTCTGCCAGCCCCCTTGTGGAGAAGAGGTTTGAAACGACCTGATCGATTGCATGGACTATCACCGAATGAGGAATTCCATGCGTATGCATAACCCGCCGCATCCCGGCGAAATTCTTTCCGAACTCTGGCTTGAGCCGCTGGAACTGTCGATAACACACGCCGCCGAAGGCGTCGACGTGTCGCGCGAAACGCTGTCTGAGATCGTCAATGGGCGCGCGGCCATCAGTCCGGAAATATCGATTCGACTTGAGCTCGCGTTTGGCAAAAGCGCCGAGTCCTGGCTAACTCACCAGGCTGCGTTCGACCTCTGGCAGGCGTATCGCAAGAGGGACGCGTTGTGCAAGGTCACTCCCGCGCACCCACAAACGGATTAACAATCCGCAACCTCTCGTCAATAACCAACCCGCCATGCATGTCCTCGGAGTAAAGGACATCGCATCCGGCGAGTAGCGCCGCTGCTGCAATCATCGAGTCATAGATTGACAGCCCGTATCGCTCTGAAATTCGCCGGCCGGTGTCGTGGGTTTCCACAGTCAGCGGCTCAGTCGTGCATACCGCCCGGACTGCGTCCAGCACATCGTTTGTCTCGTGCCACGACATGTCCAGCTTGCACCGGGTGACATTGGCGACCTCGTTCAGCACTTGAACGCTGATGACGCCGCCTTCCGCCATCAAACCCTCCGCGCGGTCCGCTTTCGCCGCATCGCCCGACAGGAGGTGAAGCGCCACGTTGCTATCCAGGAAGACCTTAGCCATCGCGATTGGCGTCATCGCGGTTGAAGGTGAAATCGGCCGGTAAGCGCCCGCGATATTGCCGGAGCCGATCCAGCAAGTCACGACCGGTCGGCTTTTTCTTGATCTGGAATTCGCGCGCACCCGCGATGACAACCTCCACATCGTCGCCTTCGTGTAATTCGAGCGCTTCCACCACCGCCGCAGGGAGGCGGATCGCCAGACTGTTACCCCACTTGGATACCTGCATGATCGCCTCGTTGGATATACGTTAAGGCATTGTATATCCAACGAGTGTCAAGCGCCGACCTCTCACCCCTGCTGCTTGACCTCCAGCCGGAACTTATGCAGCAACGGCTCCGTGTATCCGCTCGGTTGCGCGCGGCCCTCAAACACCAGCGCCTTCGCCGCCTTGAAAGCCAACGATGTTTCAAAGTGGCCGGCCATCGGCTGATACTGCGCGTCCCCGGCATTCTGCTTGTCGACGACCTTTGCCATCCGCTCGAAGGTCTCGCTGACCAGCGCCTCCGACACCACCCCGTGATGCAGCCAGTTGGCAATATGCTGGCTCGAGATTCGCAGCGTTGCGCGGTCTTCCATCAGCCCGATATCGTGGATATCCGGCACCTTCGAACATCCCACGCCCTGGTCAACCCACCGCACCACGTAACCCAAAATCCCCTGCGCGTTGTTCTCGATCTCCTGGCGAATTTCCTCATCCGACCATTGCGCTTTTTCGACCACGGGAATCGTCAGCAAGCCATTGAGCAATTCATCGCGAGCGCTGGCATAGCTGGTCTTCTCCAGCTCCTGCTGCACGGCTTGCACATCGACCTGATGGTAATGCAGCGCATGCAGGGTGGCGGCGGTAGGCGAGGGCACCCATGCCGTGTTCGCCCCGGCTTTCGCATGGGCGATCTTCTGCTCGAGCATGGCGTGCATCAGGTCGGGCATGGCCCACATGCCTTTGCCGATTTGCGCGCGCCCACGCAATCCCGAACTCAGCCCCGCGAGCACGTTGTTGCGCTCATAAGCCGTGATCCACGCCGACGACTTCATGTCGCCCTTGCGCATCATCGGGCCGGCTTCCATCGCGCTGTGCATCTCGTCGCCGGTGCGGTCGAGGAAGCCCGTGTTGATGAACGCCACCCGCGCCGATGCCACCGCAATGCACGCCTGCAGGTTGACGCTCGTGCGCCGCTCCTCGTCCATGATGCCCATCTTGATCGTGTAGCGCGGCAGGCCGAGCAGGTCTTCCACGCGTGCGAACAGCTCATCGGAGAAAGCAACTTCCGCCGGGCCGTGCATCTTCGGCTTCACGATATAAATCGATCCGGTGCGCGAATTGAGCTTGTTTTGCCGGTCGTGCAGCGCGCCGAGCGACGTCATCACGGCGTCGAGAATACCTTCGGGAATCTCGTGTCCGTCGCGATCGACAATGGCAGGATTCGTCATCAGATGCCCGACGTTACGGATGAACAGCAGCGAGCGGCCATGCAGCTTGACCGTCGAGCCATCGGGCGCGGTGTACTCGCGATCGGCGTTCAGGCGGCGCGTGAAGGTCTTGCCGTTCTTGGTGACTTCCTCTACCAGATCTCCCTTCATCAGGCCGGTCCAGTTGCGGTAGAGCTGGACCTTATCGGCGGCATCAACGGCTGCCACCGAATCCTCGCAGTCGATGATCGTTGAAACAGCCGCCTCCATCAGCACGTCCTTCACATGCGCGGCATCGGTCTTGCCGATGGAGTCAGTCGCGTCGATCTGGATCTCGAAGTGCAGGCCGTGGTGCTTGAGCAGCACCGCGGAAGGCGAGCCGGCATCGCCCTGGAAACCGATGAACTGATCCGGCGATTTCAACGCCGACGAACTGTTTTTCAACGTGACGACAAGCTTGCCGCTTTCTACGCGATACGCGGTGGCATCGACATGCGAGCCGTTGGCGAGCGGTGCAGCTTCGTCGAGGAACGCGCGAGCGCGAGCGATGACACGTGCCCCGCGAACCGGGTTGAATTGCGCGGTACGTTCGGCGCCGTCGGTGTCGGGAATCGCATCGGTGCCGTACAGCGCATCGTACAGGCTGCCCCAGCGCGCATTCGCGGCGTTGAGCGCGTAACGCTGGTTGGAAAGCGGCACGACGAGTTGCGGTCCGGCCTGCTCGGCAATTTCCGTATCGACGTTCTGGGTCGTAGCTTGTACAGCGGCGCTTGCCGGCACGATGTATCCGATCCCTTCCAGAAACGCCCGGTACGCCTTGAGGTCCCGCACCGGTCCAGGATTTGCCTTATGCCACTGGTCCAGTTCCGTTTGCAGCCGGTCGCGTTCGGCGAGCAGCGCGCGGTTCTTCGGGGCGAGGTCGTGGACAAGGGCGTCGAAGCCCTTCCAGAACGCTTCGCTCTCAATGCCGATGCCCGACAGGGCTTCATCATCGACATACTGGCTGAGCTCGGCTGCAACCTGTAATCCGTTTCGCTTGATCATTTGACTCATGGGTAACTCCAGCTCTGTTTGTATTCGGTGCAATTGCGCATAGCCGCATGCGGTGTATTCGACGTTCGATATAACCACCATGTTAACGCTTCTTTATCGATCCGATCCGATCTGGCCGCGTCGCGGTGCCGGGTGAAAAGACAAACGCCGCCGGAATGTCTATATTTGTCGTCCTGTACACCCAGACAATCCAACGCCCGATCAGGCGAGCCATCGCCTTGTATCGCCGAGCACGCTCCTCCAGAGTCTTAAAGTCTGAACGTTTAAAAGGATATCCATGACCGACTTGTCCGCTTTTCCCATAACGGCAAAATGGCCTGCGCAGCATCCCGACCGGATTCAGCTCTATTCGCTGCCAACGCCCAACGGCGTGAAGGTCTCGATCATGCTGGAGGAGACCGGGCTGCCGTACGAGCCGCATCTGGTGAGCTTCGAGACCAACGACCAGATGTCGCCGGCGTTTTTATCGCTGAATCCGAACAACAAGATTCCGGCGATCATCGATCCCAATGGCCCGGGCGGCAAACCGCTCGGGCTCTTCGAATCGGGCGCCATCCTGATCTATCTCGCCGACAAAACCGGCCAGTTCATCCCTCAAGATGCAGCGGGCCGCTACGAGACCATCCAGTGGGTGATGTTCCAGATGGGCGGTGTTGGTCCGATGTTCGGCCAGGTCGGTTTCTTTCACCGGTTCGCCGGCAAGGAGTACGAAGACAAGCGCCCGCGTGACCGCTATGTCGCTGAGTCGAAGCGTCTGTTGGGCGTGGTCGAGCAGCGGCTGGCCGAGCGCAAGTGGATCATGGGCGACGACTACACGATCGCCGACATAGTGAGTTTTCCGTGGATCCGCAACCTGATCGGGTTCTATGACGCGGGCGGGCTGGTGGGCATCGAGAATTTTCCGAACGTCAGGCGTGCACTCGATGCGTTCGTCGCCAGGCCGGCGGTCGTGAGAGGTCTGGATATTCCGAAGCGGGGGTGAGAGTGAAGTAGGTGTTCTTGCGACAAAGGCAGCCGCGCGCTGCCTTTGTTTATTCAAGCAAGGGTTAATAACATTTCGCGACGCGTTCGTCATTTGATTTTCAAGGATCGAAGTTCTGGATTGCCGGGTGTTTCCGGTGAGTTTCTGTAACTGTAGATATAAAGACGTTCATTTTTATTAATTCGTTTTAACTGTAACAATCACTCGTTTCCAGCGTTTTCACAAAATAATAAATCCCTTGACGCTTTCCCCGCGTGCGCCAACAATCACTTCCACAGCATCTCAAAAAAGCCGATTCTTAATCGGAATGTCTCTCGTATTTCATAATCATGACGGAAACTGAAACTCGCCTTCGAAAGGCGGAAGAGCTCCGTAGCTTCTTCTTCCTGACCATCATCATGGTTCCTGTATTAACCATCACGTTCGTTGCCATTTATGGTTTCAGCGTGTGGTTCTATCAAATGCTGATCGGCGGTCCGCCTCACCGACTAACGCGCGGATTAATTGGTTTCATGTAATTGAAAACGGCAGGAGCCGACTCATGTCTGCACGTCTGAAAAATGCATTCGTTGAACTCGTTTCAATTCCCGAAGCACATATCGCGGGAATCGTGGCGCATGCGAGTCAATCGAATCTTGAAAACATCAAGCAGGCATTTCGCTTCTGCCGGGTTCAGAGATTCACATGACAAGTCCGGAGAGGAAAATAATCGTGACGCTGGAGGCGCGCCGCTCAGTTGACATTGTCGATTAACTGAATGCCATTCACGCACTTCCAGGCGTTTATTCCGCATCACTCGTTTTATCAGTTTCACGAGGATATCGAAGCGCTCGACCGGGAGATTCGCGACGTGGCGGTGCTGTCCACGTTCAAGCATCGCAGCTTTGATCTCGCCGACTATCGGGTGATTTTCACGCCGCAGTCCGACCTCGCGATCATGAACTACATCGCGAACGTGATCATCAAGACGAATCGCGTGAACAAGGACTTTGTTGCGAAGCATGTGACGTTCAAGGAAGGCAACGCGGATATTGGTTACGGGCTCCGCCCGGATCATCCGTTGCAGAAAGCAGCCAAAAAACGCCGGCGATCCGAATGGTTCGAAGCCGATGGATTTCGACGCGTTCGCGCATTTCGTCTCGAAGTACGACGCGGGTTATGTGACGAAGCTTTCGGGCATGCCGAAGGCAAAGCCCGACCAGCTTGCGGAGCTTTATGCCAATCCGAACATCAAGGTGATGTCGTTCTGGACCATGGATTTCAACCAGCACACACGCGGTACGTGGGCGAACAACATGATCTATAACCTTCATCTCTTGACCGGCAAGATCGCCACGCCGGGCAACAGTCCGTTCTCGCTGACCGGGCAACCGTCGGCGTGCGGCACGGCGCGGGAAGGGGGGACATTTTCGCATCGGCTGCCGGCGGACATGGTGGTCACGAACCCCGAGCACAGGGCGCACGCGGAACAGATCTGGCGGCTGCCGACGGGCACGATTCCCGAGAAGCCGGGCTATCACGCGGTGATGCAGAACCGCATGCTGAAGGATGGCAAGCTGAATGTATATTGGGTGATGTGCAACAACAACGTCCAGGCAGGCGCGAACCTGAACGAAGAGACGCTGCCGGGATATCGGAACCCTGAGAATTTTATTGTGGTGTCCGATGTGTACCCGACCGCTACGGCGGTATCCGCCGACCTGATCCTGCCCGCGGCGATGTGGGTCGAGAAAGAGGGTGCGTACGGCAACGCCAAGCGCCGGACGCAGTTTTGGCACCAACTGGTGGAAGCGCCCACCGGCGCGCGCTCCGACTTATGGCAATTGATGGAGTTCTCGAAGCACCTCAAGATCGAGGAAGTCTGGCCGCCCGAGTTGATTGCGAAGAGCCCGGGGTTGACGGGCAAGACGCCATTGGATGTGCTCTACCGAAACGAACAAGTCGACAAATTTCAGGATAAAGATAGCAATCCGAATTATAAGAATGATGAGTCGAAGGCCTTCGGCTTTTATGCGCAGAAGGGGCTCTTCGAGGAATACGCGACTTTCGGCCGTGGTCATGGTCACGATCTCGCCCAGTTCGACGCTTATCACGAAGCGCGCGGTTTGCGTTGGCCGGTAGTTGACGGCAAGGCGACACGCTGGCGCTACAAGGAGGGATCGGATCCCTACGTAAAGACGTGTACCGGTTACCAGTTCTACGGCAACAAGGACGGCCGCGCGGTGATTTTCGCGCTGACGTACGAACCACCGGCCGAAGCGCCCGACAAGGATTTTCCGTTCTGGCTCGCAACGGGACGTGTGCTCGAACACTGGCATTCCGGATCGATGACCCGGCGTGTGCCGGAGTTGTATCGGGCGTTCCCGACGGCCGTGTGTTTCATGCATCCGGATGACGCAAAAGCGCTCGGCCTGCGCCGTGGCGACGAAATCAAGGTGATGTCGCGGCGCGGTTTTATCCGTACGCGGGTTGAGACGCGCGGTCGTGACAAACCGCCGCGCGGTCTCGTGTTCGTCCCGTGGTTCGACGCGAGTCAGTTGATCAACAAGGTGACGCTCGACGCCACCGATCCGATCTCGCTGCAGACCGACTACAAGAAGCGTGCCGTCAAGATTGTCAGAGTCTGAGGAGGCGGCCATGCGAGCGTGGACCGTGGTGGTTGCAGCAAGTCTTTGTGTTTTTTTCCAGGCGGCGTCGGCCCAACCGGTGATTCCTGCCGGACCGTTTCACGACGCCATGCGCGGCACCACGCCGATCGATGAAGAGGCGAAACCGCCGCTGATTGCACCTATCGAAAACAAGGATGTCATCAGTGGTCGCGCTTATGCACAGCAGCCGCCGACGATCCCGCACAAGATCGACGGCTATCAACTCGACAAGAACGCCAACCGCTGCCTTGCGTGCCATGCGAGGAGCCGCGGGGCCGAGAGTGGAGCCGTGCCCATCGGCGTGTCGCATTACCTCACGCGAGACAACGCCACGCTCGGAAGCCTCTCGCCACGGCGCTATTTCTGCACGCAGTGCCATGTCCTGCAAGCCGACGCGAAGCCGCTTGTCGGCAACACGTTCAAGGGTGCGGAAGATGTGCGCGTTGCACCCGGGCCTGCTGGGCCGAACGCGGCCGGGAAGAAATAGGAGCGTGCGATGTTCGGCCTGATAAAGGGCTACTGGCAGACGATCAACCGCCCGAGCACCTACTACAGCGTGGGCTTCCTGACGCTCGGTGGTTTTCTCGCGGGCGTTATGTTCTGGGGGGCGTTCAACACGGCGCTGGAAGTGACCAGCACGGAAGCGTTTTGCACCAGTTGCCACGAGATGCACGACAACACCTTCGCCGAACTGAAGAGCACGATCCACTAGAGCAATCGCAGCGGCGTGCGTGCCATTTGCTCGGATTGCCATGTGCCGCACAACTGGACGGACAGGATTGCGAGAAAGATGCAGGCGTCGAAGGAAGTGTGGGCGAAGCTGTTCGGCTCGGTCGACACGCGCGAGAAGTTCCAGGACAAACGGCTCGAACTTGCCGAACACGAGTGGCGCCGCCTGGAAACGAACAATTCGCTCGAGTGCCGCAATTGCCACTCTTTCGAGCCCATGGACTTCACGCGCCAGAGCCCACGTGCGCAGAACGCGCACCAGCGCTTTCTAGCTACGGGCGAGAAGACGTGTATCCGCTTGCGATCAATGCAAGCGACACGCTGTCGGCGCATCAGCAGGTTGGGGTAGAGGCACGGATCGTTTCGACAGTCGGGGGGCGATCTGAGCGGACGAAGCGACGCGACGCCCGAGGATTGGAAAATCGGCACGCCAGCGTGGTGATCGCGGCGGCGTCGCCATAGGCGCGTGATCTCGTGACCTGGCCTCGCGGCTCAGCGCCGCCAATTTCGGGCTCGCTATAAAAAACTTGTTAAGCTCGGCATTCGATCACTTTAATGCCCGGGATGTTCGAGTTCGAAGAGCTACTGCTAATTGCCTACAAGAAGGAGCGCGCGATGAGTCGGCGTTTGTCGAAGCTCACCTCGCTCTCTGCTCACGCTGCTTTGACCCGGACACTGGAAAAAGCAGCCGGTGCGCAGACGCTCGCGGAGCTTGTGAGCGCGCGGCATCGGGAAAGGGCCGCAACAGAACATGCACGAAGCCACCGTGAGCAAGCGCGGGCGGCCGCGCGCGAGGCCAGAAAGGTGCGACCCGCCATTCGCGATGCCGCGGCATGGCACGCGTGGTTCGACGGTTCGGCGCATCCGAATCCCGGCAAGATTGGCATTGGCGGTGTGCTGGAGAGCCCGGACGGCGACGTTGTGAAGATCAGTACGCTGGCCGGCCATGGCGACAGTTGCGAGGCGGAATATCGTGCGCTGATCGCGGTGCTCGAAACGGCCGTGTCCCGCAGGCCGGCGCCGGCGAGGCTGGTGATCCACGGCGACAGTCAGGTCGTGATTGAAGACGTGCTTCGCGACGAAGCCAGCAGCGCGCCCGCGCTAAGTTCATACGCCACGCAGGCACGCAGTTTGATCGCGCAACTCGCAGATGTTCGCCTGCAGTGGATTCCGCGCGCCCGCAACTCAGTCGCCGACGCGCTGTCGCAGCAGGCCATTCGCGGCGGCGCCCATCCAGATCATCAGGACAGGTCGCGTACGTCTACCACGGGCGAGTCCCCGAACGTATCGCTCAACGCGTAGTCGAGTACCTTTCGTGCGGCGTCAGCCGGTGTTGAAAGCTGGCCGTTGCGTTTGAGGTCATCGAATTTTTCCCGCAACGGGAAATGCTCAAGACCCGTGCCGCGGATCTCGGCTTGCATGTCCGTGTCGACAACACCCGGTGCAACGCTGGATACTCGCAACGCGCGGTTGTTATCCAGCACGACTGCGCGGGCATGATGATCGAGCGCTGCCTTGGTCGCGCAATAGATGCTCCAGCCAGGGTACGGGTTACGCGCCGCGCCGCTCGAGATATGTACGATCCGTCGATCAGAGGCCGCTGGACTTGCTGCCGCCACTGCCGCTGCCAACATCAGCGGAGCCGCCACGTTCAGGCTCACCGCACGCCCGATCGCGCTCACATCCTGCCCTTCAATTCCGCCCACCGGCTGCAACATGCCGGCGTTGTTGATCAGCAGCACGGTATGTGCACCATCGATAAACCGGGCGAGTGTTTCAGTTCCAAGCCATTCGCTGAGCGCAGCGGGATTCGCGAGATCGAGTTCGACTTCCTGCAGCAGGCGCGAGGCGGATGTGTTGCTGCTGGTGCGCGACACCCCGAGCACCGCAATGCCGCGTGACCGCATGAGGTGGGCGAGTGCCGCACCGAGGCCGCGTGTATGACCGGTGAGAATCGCCTTGATAGTGTCCATGTCGATGCAACCTGAAGGTGAATTGAGAGCATAAAGTTACCACGATTTTTCAGAAAGGCCATCGACGAGAACAATTGCAACAAATAAATCGGTATGCTAAGCAATTGAAAGAATGCATGAAACAAAAATCGATTCAATCAGAATGACGGTTGACGCGAATCAAACAATAGCGTCGTAAAAGCGCTCCGGCGCATCGTTCAATTTCCAGTTTCCGCTTTAGTGTCAAAAAGCTGAACGCTGTATGTGCAAGCCTTTGTCACACATTTTCAGGCGGTGCTGTGATAATCGCGACTCTCCATGTGTCGGACTCCTGTATTAATGAATCTCCCGCGTTGGTTTCCTCCTTGTCACCTGTCGGGCATTAATGCCGCGAGCGTTTCACCTTATCGGGCATACCCATGACACCACATCCGTCCGGCACGTCTCAGACGCGCTCGTTCACGACCGTTTTCCTGATCGAGATGTGGGAGCGTTTCGGCTATTACGGCATGGCCGCGTTACTCGTTCTGTTCATGATCGACAAGCTCGGTTTCGCCGATTCCCACGCGAACCTCACATGGGGCACGTTCACCGCGCTCGTGTTCTCCGCGCCGGCAATCGGCGGATGGATCGGGGACAAGGTGCTGGGTGCGCGCCGCACGATGATCTTCGGCGCATGTGTCCTGGCATCGGGTTATCTGATGCTCTCTATTCCCTTTGATTCATTGGGCTACCTGTATGCGGCGCTAGGGGTGATCGTAGTCGGCAACGGCCTCTTCAAGGCGACGCGGCAAATCTCGTGCGACGCATTTACGAGGGCGACGACGCACGCCTCGACAGCGCGTTCACCATCTACTACATGTCGGTCAATATCGGCTCGACCATTTCAATGCTCGCATCGCCGTGGATCAAGGATCACTGGGGCTGGCACACAGCCTTTGCCGTATGTTTCGCCGGAATGGTGCTCGGGCTGGTCAATTTCATACTGATGCGCAGGACGGTCGGACGCATTGGTTCGGCTCCTGACGACGAACCCATGAACTGGGGGTACTTGTGTTCGCGTTCAGCGGCCATTATGCGGTTGATGGCCACGTGTCTTCGTGGTTCATGGTCGGAGGCTACGGGCTATATTCGCTTGGCGAACTGCTGGTGTCCGGACTCGGCCTCGCGATGATCGCCCACTACGTGCCCGCACGCATGAGCGGTTTCATGATGGGAGCGTATTACGTCGCGACGGGGGTGTCGCAATACCTGGGCAGCGTGGTCGCCAACTTCGCACGCATGCCGTCCAACGATCTTGATTCGCTGCAATGTTTGCCGCTTTATACCAAGCTCTCTTTTGGGCTCGGCTGGCTCGCGGCAGGCGGGGCTGCAGTGGCAATCATCCTGCTGCCGTTGTTGGATCGCCTGTCACGAGAACATAGGCGTTGTGTGGACGCGGTACGGTCCGGCACTGATCCGTTCGCTCCGGCGAAGCCGGCATCGCTACAATAACGTCAACGCACTCAACTCATTATCAATATTCTTCGATTCGGTTTGACCTGACATACCCTTAGCGCTATAATCTTTTTCGCGGGGTGGAGCAGTCTGGCAGCTCGTCGGGCTCATAACCCGAAGGTCGTAGGTTCAAATCCTACCCCCGCAACCAGAGATTCAACGCATAAAGCCCGGTCCATCCGGGCTTTATGCGTTTACGGCTGCGAATGGCGCGAAGACGCTTTGATAAGCAGTCGTGCAGCGCGCATGGAAGCTTCAAGCATGCGTCGAGCGGATGTATGAATCTATGTCGGTGAATTCATCGCGCAGTTGAATTCACTCAGTTGAATTCAAGCAGGGCAAACGTAAAAAGCCCGCACGATATGAATCATGCAGGCTTTCGAATTCTGGATGCGTGGGCGCAGTCGATACAGTTCGCTACACCTTGAATTGATCGGCTAATCGAGCCGCAAATCAACCGCCGGGCTAGGGCGCAGGGCCGGTACTGAGAGTCCGGCCTGTATCCGGGACGGTTCCAACACGCCCCCGGCTTACTCGGCGCTTCGATCGAACCACGTCGACCTGCAAGCCGCCGTTCAGACGTACAACACCATCAATAGAATTTCTTGGGCAACTGTGCGCGACGAATCTGCTTGCGCAGGCGAGCAACAGCAGCAGCTTTCTTGCGCTTGCGCTCGGTGGTCGGCTTTTCATAAGCCATGCGCGACTTCAGTTCCTGAATCAGGCCGGTACGTTCGACCGTGCGGCGAAAACGGCGCATGGCGACGTCGAAAGGCTCGTTCTCTTTCAACAATACTTTAGTCATTGATATCTCAGTTGGTCTGGCCCTGCCAGAAAATTGGGCAAAACGCAATTGTACACTTTTTGGAGCCTTAATTACAGGCTGGTGAACAATGGGACGCACTTCGCCGCTCGGGAATGCCATCGTATGTCTTTGATAAAAGACAACAATCCCGGATTACCCGGGTGGCGGCTTGCGGTTATCGGCTGTTTGCGCAAAGGCGCACCAAGCCCAATTCAAAACCTCAAAAGCCGCGGCTGCGAGCCGGTTTTGTGTCGGCGGAATTTGGAATTTCCAGGAAATCCACTTGATCGACGATCAGGTCGGACGTGGGCAGCGCCACGCATGGAAGAATCCAGCCGCCGGCTTTTTCGTCCGTACTCAGACCCGGCCAGTCAATCCGATACTGCACGGTGCCATCGACCAGATGGCACAAGCACGCGCGGCATGTGCCGTTGCGGCACGAACTCGACAAGCGTAGCCGGTCAAGCGCGGCGGCTTCGAGGATCGTGGTCTGCCCGGTCGACGCGAAGCTGCGCCCCGAGGGCAGCAGCGTGATCGTGAAAGACGGTGGATGGTCGACGGCGCTCATGGTGCTCACTCAGGGCGTCTTGGTAATGGCCGCGCGGCCGTGGGTCAGGTCGCGGATAACGTCAGCCGCCTGGTCGCGCACGGCAAGCGGCATCCGGATGGACAGGCGGACAGTCATGCCGTAGCCGGGTTCATCGAGTGCATGGCCTTCTTGTTCAACCCAGCGCCGCACACGCGCTTCGTCGGCGTAATCCACCTCCACTTGCAACAGGCCGAGCGGTACGCGTTCGATGCGTTCGGCCAGTTGCATCGCGGTTGCGATGGCGTCGGTGTAAGCGCGCACCAGACCGCCTGCGCCGAGCTTGATACCGCCGTAGTAGCGCACGACGGCAGCCAGCACGCCGTCCACTTCATGGTGGCGCAGCACCTCCAGGATCGGCCGGCCGGCGGTGCCGGAAGGCTCGCCATCGTCCGACATGCCGGATTCGCCGCCCGCCAGCAGCGCCCAGCAGACATGCGTGGCACCGGCGTGCAGGGCGCGCAGCGTATCGAGTTCGAGCATTGCGGCGGCGCGATCGGCGACAGGGATTGCCAGCGCGATAAAGCGGCTTTTGCGAATGTCGATTTCGGCACTGACGGCGGCGGCGAGGGTGTAAGTGGGCAACTAAAGCTCAGGCTGTAAAAGAGGCGACCGGAAGGTCGTGATGCAATGGTATGGCGAAAGGACGCTGCGCTCGCGGACTATCGCGGGATAAACGGCGAGCGCCTGATAGCGTGCCTCATTTCTGCGGAATCAACGCCTTGTCTTCGCCGAGTGACCGCTGCATGAGCACCGTGTCCACCCATTGGCCGTGTTTGTAGCCCACCTTGCGCAGTATGCCGACATGCTCGAATCCAAGGCGTGCGTGCAGCGCGATCGACCCGGCGTTGCCGCTGTTGCCAATCACCGCCACGAGTTCGCGCCACGGTCCCGCATCGCAACGTTCGATCAGCGCCGTTAGCAGCGCGAGACCGAGACCGCGGCCGCCGAAGCCATCGGCTATGTACACCGAATCCTCGATCGTGTGCCTGTACGCCGACCTCGGCCGATACGCGGTCGCATACGTGTAGCCCACCACCACGCCCTCCATTTCAGCCACGAGGTAAGGCAGGCCGGTACCGGTGATTGAAGCGTGCCGGCGACGCATTTCGTCGGCGTCCGGTGGCGTTTCCTCGAAGGTCGCCAGCGCATGCTGCACGTAGTGGGCGTAGATGCGGGTGATCGTATCGAAATCGGTGGCTTTCGCGTCGCGGATTGTGAGAGCGCTGGCTTCGTTCGATGCCATTGAGTGCCTCCATGGTTTTGGCGTTAATCGGATGATGAGCGGACGACGATCGGACGATGAGAAAAGTCATCATCAGGAGGTTCGATTTTCTCACGAGTATCGGACTCATCCGCCATTTGCCAGACGCCTGCGCACTCGCGCGGGAAAAGCATCGAGCCGGCGTGCGCCAGCCCACCAAAGCAGGCAATTCCCGGGCCGCCAAGCATTGAAGCCCGGTGCACCCCGCCGCTAAACTGGGCCGTTTGCCGGGACGACACCAGAACGATCTGGAACCAACCCCGGACCCAGGCAAGGTTAGATGTAAAACAGGGATACGGTTGTCAGCCATGTGGACACGATTGACGGCACGAACAACCGGACCAGGAACTAACGGCGCGAGCAACCCAGCCTTGACGAATCCGCGCACGACACAGCAGATGTCATCAGGTGCCTCATTAAAAACTATTATGCAGCGCGTATCCGGCGCAAAGGCGTCGCGAAATGGAATGCGCACGATGATCACGTTCAGACACAGCGGGCGCGTAGCGTTCCTGGCGGGCATCGTGCTGATCGCCGCTTTGCTGCCGGGGGTGTTGTGCGTCCTGTTTGCGCCGGGCGTGGATGAACGTGTCGCCGCAGCCCGGGAAGCCGCTGCGCTCGAGAGCTATGTCGTGCATATGGTCGACACCGGTGCAATCCGCTTGATCGGCAACACGTCGGCGCCTGCAACGTCCAGGCCGTTTGTGCAGTTTCCGGTACCGGGATTCGCCGCCATGGCGATGCTCCCGAACCCCAACACGGCTCGTCGCGGCTACGAATCAGCCAAGGCGGCAAGCGCCGCAAACGTCGTGAACACATCGGACGTAACCTTCGGCGAACGCCTGCGTGCGTTGCCCTGGACCTGGCTGCTGGCGGGCGTAGCGGGCGGCCTGGCGCTCTCCGCGTGGCTGGGCGTGTTGATGGTGCGCCGTCTCTCCCCGGTCGGCCAGCTCAGCGACGCCGTGCGCAGGCACCAGTTCATCGTCGCGTATCAGCCGATTGTCGACCTCGCCACGCGCCGCTGTATTGGCGCTGAAGCGCTCGTGCGCTGGAAGCACCAGAACCGGATCGTGCGCCCCGATCACTTCATTCCGCTCGCGGAGCATCGCGGCCTGATCCAGGCCATCACGGACCAGGTATTCGACACCGTCCTGCTCGAACTCGGCGAGTTCCTGCAGCGGTACAGGGAGCTCTACGTGTCGATCAACCTGAGCGCGCCGGACCTGACTTCGCGGCGGTTCCTGGAGCGGCTGACGCCGGCGCTTGCGGCCGCGAACATCGCGCCGCAGCAGATCCGGATCGAGGCGACCGAGCGCTGTTTTCTCGATGCCGACGCCGCCAAGGAAGTGATCCAGGCGTTTCGCGACGCGGGCCATCCGGTGTATATCGACGACTTCGGGACGGGTTATTCGAGCCTCTCGCACCTACAGAATTTCCAGGTGGACGCGTTGAAGATCGACAAGTCTTTCGTCGATACCGTCGGCCAGGACGCGGCGTCCAGCAGCGTGGCGTCGCACATTATCGACATGGCGCTGACGCTGCAGGTCCAGGTGGTGGCCGAAGGGATCGAGCGGGAGGAGCAGGCGTGTTACCTGCGCACGCGCGGCGCCCAATTCGGGCAAGGCTGGCTCTTTTCCGCGCCGCTGACAGCGCCGGATTTTATTCGCTATGTAGGGCGCGGTCCCGCGACGGTGTAGGCTTGGCTCATTTTCCACCTCAGGGCAATGACCATGACCACCAGGATGACCGACCCGGTCGCGACCACGTTTCTCAAGGACGTGCGCCATCCGCTGCTGGCGCTGCACCGTAGCATTCTCGACGAATTGCGCACCCGTCACGAAGCCGAATTCGGCGTGGTGTCGCCGGGAGAGTTCCTGCAGATCGTGATCAACGGCAGCGCTTATAAATGGCTTGGCCCGCTGTCCACGCTGATCGCGGCGCTCGACGACGTACTCGACTCCATCGACGATAAAGACGCCACGCCCGACGCCCGCATCGACATGGCGGACGCGGTCACGGCCATGTTCGGCGCGAAGGGCCGCAACGCCGCTTTCGACGCCCAATTCCTGCCGATGCTGCAAGACAGTCCCGAGGTTGCGATAGCCAATGGCCGCGTGGCGCAGCAAGTGCGGGCCGTGATGCCCACGTCCATGCCCGCCGCAAAGGACTGAGCATTGACCGTTGGCTCGCCGGTCGGGCGAAGGCGTTTGTCCCTATGCCTGCCCGCTGACAGCTTTCGGTAGAATCCGCAGCCATGATCGACAGAGGGCCGGGTTTCAGCCCGGTCAGACCCACTTTCCGGGGAGAATGCGTTGGACTCATCCGCACAAAATGCTGCATCCGCTGCCGCGCAAAACGCCGCGGTCAAACTCGTCGCCCGCGATATCCACAAGCGTTTCGGCGAGAACGAGGTGCTCAAGGGCGTCTCGCTCGCAGCCAACGCCGGCGATGTGATCAGCATCATCGGGTCAAGCGGCTCGGGCAAAAGCACTTTCCTGCGCTGCATCAACTTCCTGGAACGGCCGAACGCCGGCGAGATCATCGTCGACGGTGAACCGGTGCGCACGAAAACCGATCGCATGGGCAATCTCGAAGTCGCGGACCACAAGCAGTTGCAACGCGTGCGCACGAAGCTCGCGATGGTGTTCCAGCACTTCAATTTGTGGGCGCACATGACGTCGATTGAAAATGTCATGGAAGCGCCCATGCACGTGCTGGGGTTATCGAAGAAGGAGGCGAGCGAACGCGCGCGCGAATGCCTGGAGAAGGTCGGGCTGGCGCCGAAGGTGGAGAAGCAATATCCGTCGCATCTGTCCGGCGGCCAGCAGCAGCGGGTCGCCATTGCCCGGGCGCTCGCCATGCATCCCGACGTGATGCTCTTCGATGAACCCACCTCCGCGCTCGATCCCGAGTTGGTGGGAGAAGTGCTGAAAGTGATGCAGAAGCTGGCCGAAGAAGGCCGCACGATGATCGTCGTGACGCACGAGATGGGCTTTGCGCGCAATGTATCGAATCATGTGATGTTTCTGCATCAGGGGCGCACCGAAGAGGAGGGCGCGCCGGCTGACGTGCTGAGCACGCCCAATAGCGAGCGGCTGCGGCAATTCCTGTCCGGCAGCCTGAAGTAGGGCTGGATTCATCGGCGCGGGCTCCGGCATGGCTGCGGGCCCCAGCGCAGCGATCGGTGTGATCGCTGCGGGTTCGGTCGCGTCCCGCGTGCAATCTGCAGCGGCGGGCTGGACGCCGATGTCTTGCGACTGACTTACAAGCGTAAATGCCCTCGAATACCATGAAACCGTGTCGCGTTCCCGCAAGACGCGGCGCCCGCGCGCGCCTACCATCTGATAACGATGTGTAAGCTGAAAAATAAGCTGACTACCCGAACAAGCAAAGGAGCGATTCATGACGGATCTCAATGTAACGCGCGGCACGTTCGACGAAGTGATGGTGCCTCTTTTCTCCCCGGCGAATTTCGTGCCGGATCGCGGACTCGGTTCGCGCGTGTGGGATACGGAAGGTCGTGACTATGTCGATTTCGCCGGCGGCATCGCGGTGACGGCGCTGGGTCATGCGCATCCCGAACTGCTGAAAGTGCTCCACGATCAAGGCCAGAAACTCTGGCATATCGGCAACGGCTATACCAACGAACCCGTGCTGCGGCTTGCAACCCGCTTGACCAATCTCACCTTCGCCGACCGCGCGTTCTTCGCGAATTCCGGCGCCGAAGCGAACGAAGCCGCGCTGAAACTCGCGCGCCGTTACGCTATCGACAACACCGGTCCGCAGAAAGTCGAAATCATTTCGTTCACGCAGTCGTTCCACGGCCGGACGCTGTTCACCGTCAGCGTGGGCGGCCAGCCGAAATATGCCGAAGGTTTCGGCCCGACGCCGCAAGGCATCACGCATCTTCCCTATAACGACCTGGCCGCCGCCCGTGCAGCAATCGGTCCGCAAACCTGCGCGGTGATCGTCGAGCCGGTGCAGGGCGAAGGCGGCGTGTTGCCGGCTGATCCCGCATTCCTCAAGGGCCTGCGCGAGGCTTGCGACCAGCACGGCGCACTGCTGATTTTTGATGAGGTACAAACGGGCGTGGGCCGTACCGGCTCGTTCTACGCTTACATGGGCTACGGCGTGACGCCGGACATCCTCACGACCGCGAAGGCGCTTGGCAACGGCTTCCCGATCGGCGCGATGCTGACCACCGACAAGATCGCCGCGCATTTCAAGGTCGGCGTGCACGGCACGACATACGGCGGCAATCCGCTGGGCGCAGCGATTGCGGACAAGGTGGTTGAATTGATCAGCGACACTGCCGTGCTCGAAGGGGTGCAGCAACGCAGTGTTGCGATCAAGGCGCACTTGAAGCGCATCGATGAGCGTTTCTCCGTGTTCAAGGAGATTCGCGGCAAGGGTCTCCTGATTGGTGCCGAACTCGCCGATGCTTACAAGGACCGCGCGAAGGACGTGCTCAACGCCGCCGCGAAACACGGCGTGATCATGCTGATCGCGGGGCCGAACGTACTGCGCTTCGCGCCGTCCCTGATCATGCCGATGACCGATCTCGACGAAGGTTTTGCGCGCATCGAAAAGGCTATCGCTGACGTGGCGCATTGAACGTGCGCACTTCGGCATCTTCTCTAAACCAACGGAACCGCCGATGTTAATCGTCCGCCCCGCAAGACTCGCCGATCTCGACGCGCTCGAACGGATGGCGCACGCCGCGCATCCGGTGCTGCATTCGCTGCCGCGTGACCGTCATGTGCTGGAGACGCGCGTCGCGCTCTCCGAAGATTCGTTCCGCGCGGAAGTCGAGTTTCCCGGGGAGGAGTTTTATCTCTTCGTGCTCGAAGACACCGCGACGGGCGCGTTGCTTGGCACGTCGAGTATCGTCGCGTCGGCGGGTTATTCGGAGCCGTTCTACGCGTTCCGCAATGACGCGCTGATCCACGCGTCGCGCGAACTCAAGGTGAACCGCAAGATCCACGCGCTCACCATGTCGCATGAGCTCACGGGCAAGAGCCGGCTGACGGGTTTCTATGTTGATCCATCAGTGCGCGAAGCCACGCACGACGCCGCCGCGCATCTGCTTTCGCGTGCCCGCATGATGTACGTGGCCGCGAACCGCAAGCGTTTCTCCGACGACGTCTTCTCGCTGATGCTCGGCGTCACCGACGAAGCGGGGGTATCGCCGTTCTGGGAGGCGGTCGGGCGCAAGTTCTTCGGCCGCGACTTTGAGCAGGTCGAGCTGGAATCGGGCGGTCGGAGCCGTACATTTATTGCAGAGGTGATGCCGAGTTATCCGCTCTACGTGCCGCTGTTGCCGCCTGAGGCGCAGCGTGTGCTGGGCGAGCCGGACGACGGCGCATTGCTCGCGTATGACATCCATCTTGAAGAAGGTTTCGAGCCGGATCGTTTCGTCGATATCTTCGATGCCGGCCCGGTCCTGACCGTCGCGGTGGATCGCAGTGCGTCCGTGCTGGCGAACGAAGTTCGCGCCGTGCGGACGGCTCAAGATGACACGGGCACGTCGGGTACGCCGTACCTGATTGCAGCCGGCGGCGCGCACGCGTTCCGATGCGCTTTAGCCAATCTGCCTTCCTCGCGCGCGACCGGTGCGCCGCTGTCCGCGGAACTGTGCACGGTTTTAAGCGTGAAAGATTCCGATACGGTGCGTTGTGTGCCGCTTCATCAGGCTTCGGGAGAATTGCAATGATCGTTGTCCGCTGCGTGCAGCCTGGAGATGTCGACGCGCTCGTCGCGCTCGCGCACGAGACCGGACCGGGACTCACCACCTTCAAGCCGGATCGCGATGCGCTCACCGCGCGCGTTGAACGTGCACGACGCACGCTCGCCGATGAGGCTGAAGCGTTCGAAGCAGGGTATCTGTTCGCGATGGAAGACACCGCGACAGGCGATATTGCCGGCGTGTGCGGTATTGAAACCGAGGTCGGGCTGGAGCAGCCGTTTTATAACTATCGGGTATCGACAGTCGTGCATGCCAGCCGGGATCTCGGCGTGTGGACCAAGATGTCGCTGCTTAACATCTCGCACGATCTGACCGGTTACGCGGAAGTCTGCTCGCTATTCCTGAGCCCGCGATATCGCACGGCAGGCGTGGGCGGTTTGCTGTCGCGTTCGCGCTTCATGTTTATGGCGCAATTCCGCGAGCGTTTCCCGGAGCGCCTGTGCGCTGAACTGCGCGGCCACTTCGATGAAAGCGGCGCGTCGCCATTCTGGCAGGCAGTGGGGTCGCACTTTTACCAGATCGATTTCAACGCCGCCGACTATCTCAGCTCGCACGGCAAGAAGTCGTTCCTCGCCGAGTTGATGCCGCGGTATCCGGTCTATCTCGCGATGCTGCCGGAAGATGCGCAAGCGGCGGTCGGGTTGACGCATCGCGACACCATGCCCGCACGCAAGATGCTCGAAACCGAAGGGCTGCGCTACGAAAATCACGTCGATATCTTCGATGCCGGTCCCGTCCTCGAATGTCACGTAGCGGACTTGCGCACGGTGCGCGAGAGCGTGCTGGTGACAGTGCGCGTGGGTGAGCGTGCCGAGCACGGCGAGGCTCGCAGCCTGGTATCGAATACATCGCTCGACGACTTCCGCTGTGGCGCGACCTTCGGCGTGCCCGAAGAAGGCTTCTTCCTGCTGACACCGGAAGAGGCCGCGGCACTGCGCGTGCAAGCGGGCGACACGGTGCGCGTGCTGGCATCGAAACCACGCGCCAAGAACGCAAGTTAAGGATAACGAATATGACGAAGATTTCGGCTCAACTTTTTATCGACGGAACCTGGAGCGAGGGCACGGGCGCGCCGTTCGCATCGCGCAATCCGGGCAACGGCAACGTGGTGTGGGAAGGGGCGAGCGCAGCGGCTCAGGACGTTGACCAGGCCGTGCTGTCAGCACGACGCGCGTTCGCTTCGTGGTCCGCGTTGACGCTGGACGAACGCATTGCGATCACCCGGCGTTTCGCGGCACTGCTGACCGAGCACAAGGAAACGCTGGCTCACACCATTGGTCTCGAGACCGGCAAGCCGTTGTGGGAAGCGAGGACCGAAGTCGCGACGATGGCCGCCAAAGTCGATATCTCCGTCAAGTCCTACCACGAACGCACCGGCGAGAAGCGCCAGGAAATGGCCGATGGCATAGCGGTACTTCGGCATCGTCCGCATGGCGTCGTGGCCGTGTTCGGGCCGTATAACTTCCCCGGACATTTGCCGAACGGCCATATTGTTCCGGCGTTGATCGCGGGTAATACGGTTGTGTTCAAGCCATCGGAATTCGCGCCGGCCGTGGCTGCGTTGACGGTGGATTTGTGGGCACAGGCCGGCTTGCCGGCCGGCGTGTTGAATCTCGTGCAAGGCGAGAAGGACACCGGCATTGCGCTGGCGAATCATCGGCAGATCGACGGTTTGTTCTTTACCGGCAGTTCAGATACCGGCACGTTGCTGCACCGGCAATTCGGCGGCCGTCCGGAGATCGTGCTCGCGCTGGAAATGGGCGGCAACAATCCGCTCGTCGTGGCCGAGGTCGAGGACATTGATGCCGCCGTGCATCACACGATCCAGTCGGCGTATTTGTCGGCAGGGCAGCGCTGCACGTGCGCCCGCCGGTTGTTCGTTCCGGATAACGCATTCGGCGAACAGTTCACCACGCGCTTGATCGATGTGACCTCGAAGATAAAAACCGGCGCCTTCGATGCCGACCCGCAACCGTTCATGGGCGCCGTGATCTCGGCGCGCGCCGCCGCGAAGCTCGTGCGCGCGCAAACGCAGTTGATCGAAGCGGGCGGCGAGCCCTTGCTTCAAATGACACAGCGTTCGGCACACCTTGGATTCGTTACGCCGGCGATCATCGACGTGACGAATGCGCGCAACGTCCCCGACGAAGAACACTTTGGCCCGATGCTGCAACTCACGCGCTACAGCAGCTTCGACCAGGCAATTGAGCGCGCCAACGACACCGCGTTCGGTTTGTCCGCGGGCTTGCTGGCTGACGACGAAGCCGCGTGGACCCATTTCCAGCACACCATTCGCGCCGGCATTGTGAACTGGAACCGGCCGACGAACGGCGCGTCATCGGCGGCGCCGTTCGGTGGTATCGGACGCTCGGGCAACCAGCGGCCGAGCGCATTTTACGCAGCGGATTATTGCTCGTATCCTATGGCATCGGTCGAAAGCACCCAGTTGCACATGCCCGCGAGCGTCTCGCCCGGCCTTCAGTTCTGAGGAACCACGATGCAAGCATTCGAAGCGAACTTCGACGGGCTGGTCGGTCCGACGCACAACTACGCGGGGCTGTCGTTCGGCAATGTCGCGTCGCGCAACAACGAGAAGTCGGCCGCCAATCCGAAGGCCGCGGCGAAGCAGGGCCTGCGCAAGATGAAGCAGTTGGCCGACCTTGGATTCCACCAGGGCGTGCTGCCGCCGCTGGAGCGGCCCTCGCTCAAGTTGCTGCGTAGCCTTGGTTTCACCGGCGACGACGCTACGGTAGTCGAACGCGCTGCGCGAGAAGCGCCGGAATTGCTGGCTGCTGCGAGTTCCGCTTCGGCGATGTGGACTGCGAACGCGGCGACGGTGAGCCCATCGGCGGATACCAACGATAACCGCGTGCATTTCACGCCGGCCAATCTCAGCACGAAGTTGCATCGTGCAATCGAGCATGAAGAAACGCGCCGTTCGCTCTCGGCCATTTTCTCCGACGAGAAGCATTTCAGGATTCATCATGCGCTGCCTGGCACGCCGGCATTGGGCGATGAAGGCGCGGCCAACCACACGCGCTTTTGCAATGAGTACGGCGAGAAGGGCGTGGAGTTTTTCGTCTACGGACGCAGCGAATACGGTCAGGGTTCGGCTGAACCGAAGCGCTTTCCAGCACGTCAGACGCTGGAAGCAAGCCGCGCGGTCGCACGTCTTCATGGTCTTTCCGACGACGCCACTGTCTTCGCGCAACAACTTCCTGACGTGATCGATGCAGGCGTGTTTCATAACGACGTGATTGCCGTGGGCAACCGCAACACGCTGTTTTGCCACCAACGCGCGTTCCTGGATCAGGCCAGCGTGTACGACCAGCTTCGCGCAAAACTTGAAACGCATGGCGGCGCGTTCACCGCTATCGAAGTGCCGGAAGACGAAGTCAGCGTAGCTGATGCCGTATCGTCGTATCTGTTCAACAGCCAGTTGCTGACACGGCCCGACGGCCGGCAGGTGCTGGTCGTGCCGCAGGAGTGCAGGGAGAACGCACGCGTCGCCAAGTACCTCGATTCGTTGCATGCACGGTCCACGTCCATTGATGACGTCCTCGTTTTCGATCTTCGCGAAAGCATGAAGAACGGCGGTGGTCCCGCTTGCCTGCGCCTGCGCGTGGTGTTGAACGATGCGGAGCGCGTCGCCGTGAATCCGGGCGTGTGGATGAACGACACATTGTTCGCGCAACTCGATGCCTGGATCGACACGCACTATCGCGACCGCATTGCACCCGGGGACCTCGCCGACCTGAAACTGCTCGATGAATCACGTGCGGCGCTTGACGCGTTGACCGGCATTCTCAAGCTGGGCGCTATCTATGACTTCCAGCGTTGAGCCGGCCATGTTCGCGAACTTTCTCGACTTTGTGCTCGATGGAAAAAAGCCCGCGCTGACGGAAGGCCGGTTGCCGAGTGGCGTGAATTGGACGTGGCTCGGCGATGGCATCGTTCGTTTCGAGCCGGAAGGTGCGGTGCTGCAAAGCGTGGTGGCATCGGCCGGGATTCACGGCGATGAAACCGCGCCGATCGAAATGCTGTCGATGCTCGTCGCGGATATTGCGAGCGGCAAGGCGGCGTTGAAGAGCCGAGTGCTGGTTATTTTTGGCAACATCGACGCAATGCGGGCGGCCAGCCGCTATCGCGATGACGATCTCAACCGGCTGTTCAACGGCCGCTATCTTCAACTCGCGGCGAGTCATGAATCGCCGCGTGCCGCGGAACTGGAGAGCGTGACGCGGGCGTTTTTTGCCGATGCCGACTCAACTCACGCGAAGTGGCACATCGACATGCACACTGCCATTCGCCCGTCGGTGTTCGAGCAGTTTGCGTTGCTGCCGTACACGGGCGCGCCGCTGTCACGCGTGATGTTCGACTGGTTGCGGGACGCGGGGTTGTCCGCGGTGTTGCTGCACAAGGAGAAGTCGAACACGTTCACGCATTTCACGGCGGAGCAATCAGGGGCGCTCGCGTGCACGCTGGAGCTTGGCAAGGTGCGCGCGTTCGGGCATAACGATCTGTCCCGCTTCTTGGCGTCCGACGCGGCATTGCGGCGGCTGATCGCCGGGCTTGCACCAGCAACGCCGAACAGCACGCTGAAGGTATTCACGGTCGTCGGACAAATCGATAAACAGAGCGAGCAGTTCAAGCTCCACGTAGCCGGTGATGTCGCGAACTTCACGCCGTTTGCGTGCGGCACCGTGCTCGCCGAGGATGGCGATTACAAGTATGAAGTGCTGCGCGACGAGGAGCGCATCGTGTTTCCGAATCCGACGGTAAAACCGGGCTTGAGAGCAGGGCTCATGGTCATCGATACGACTGAGGAAACGCTCAGCTCGCTATGAATTGCCGGGCTTGCCGGTAGGCTCCACGACCACCGTGCACGTTGTCCCTGCGGCCAGGACAACGTCCGCCGGAACCTCGTCGATATGAATCCGCACCGGCACGCGTTGCGCGAGCCGGACCCAGTTGAACGTGGGGTTCACATCGGCGAGCAGTTCGCGGCTTTGCGGATTATCGCGGTCATAGATACCGCGCGAAATACTCTGCACATGGCCCTTCAACACGCCGCCGCTCATCAGCTGCATCTCGGCCTTATCGCCAATACGCACACGCGGCAGCTTCGTTTCCTCGAAATATCCGTAGACCCAGAATGAATGACTATCGACGATAGCGAGCTTTGCTGAGCCTGTTGTCGCGTAGTCGCCGCGATGCACGTTCAGGTTCGTCACGTAGCCGTCCACCGGTGCAAACACCTTGGTACGCGCCAGGTTGAGTTCGGCGGCATCGAGCGCCGCCTGCGCTTGCTGCAGGTTCGCGGCGGCGCCGGATGCGGCCTGGCTGGCGTTATCGCGCGATTCCTTCGACACCACCTCGTTGTCCAGATCTGCCCGGCGCGCGGCGTCATCGCGACGCATGCGCAAATCCGCCTGGCGTGCAGCAACGGTGGCTTGTGCCTGTTCGACGGCAATCCTGTAATGCGACGGATCGATCTCCATCAGCAGATCGCCTTTGTGCACGAACTGGTTATCGGCGACCGGCATGGTCACGACCGCGCCCGAGACATCGGGCGCGACGTTGATGACGTCGGCGCGCACGCGGCCGTCGCGGGTCCACGGCTGGTCCATGTAATGCACCCACAGCACACGCCCGATCAAGATGGCCGCGCAGAAAATGAGCGCCGTCATGAAGATGCCGAAAATTTTCCTGATGATCATGATGCGGTTTTAGTCCTTCAACAATATTCAGCGATGGTTCAGCGATACACCGCGAGCCCGAGCAGGCCGCAGCTACACACGAGCAGACACGCGCGGAAGAGCGACGGATGCCACACCACGCGATACAACCCCGTCAGCGCCAGCAGCCGGTCGATGAACCAGGTCAGCAAGCCGCCCGCGATAAACAGCAGCAGGATTGTCGGTACGTAGGCATCCAGAATGGCGATATCACGCGGCATGGGGCGCTCCTTCGGGCGGGCGTTCACTTTGGCTGAGGTGGCCTAACGGCGATTGCGGATCGAGCAGCGCCGTACGAATAAAATGCAGATGACTCGACATGCGTTGCAGGCGATGGCGCTCTTCGCAACGCTCGTGCACCGTATCGAGTTGCGCCCGCAGGTCGTCGATAGCCCGCGTGGTCGCTGATAACGCCGCGTCGAAACGTCGAGGGGTGGGGCGATCGAAGAGGCACGCGACCTGATGCAGCGCCTGCGTGATGGACGCTCGCGCCGGTGTTACTGTGTCCGCGCGAGTCAACTCGGTACGCAGGTCAATCACCGCGTGACCCACTTCAAGCACCGCGAACAGCCAGCGCAATGCTTCGCGCTGCAGATCCTCCCGACCCGCCGAGAGCGCATCGATCTGCGAAAGCAGGTCGCGTGTACCGCTTTCAAAACCCATGGCGAGCCGGGTCAGGCTGTCCTTGCTTGCCGTTACCACCTGCCGCCGCAGTTCACGCAGCAGCAGACGGCGCAGCCAAGGCGCGTCGGTGGGCAGCAGCACCGCAAAGGCCATCGAACAGACAAGCATGGAAAGGACGAGCGCAATGGCGTCGTTGATAAAGCCTGATGGGTCGTACTGAATGACGTTGTCGGGACCGGCGAGAAAGCAGAAGAAGATGCAGTAACCGACGCCAACGCCTGTCATGCCGGGCCGCGTGCTGATATAAACGCCAAGCATCAGGAACGGCAGGAGCGCAGCCGCCAGCAGCACGAAACCATCGATACGGGGATACAGCGCAAACACCACGATCATGCCCGCGACGGTCGCGAGCGCGGTGCCCGCCGCCATCTGGAAGGCCATTTGCGTAGGACGCGGCGATGACGACGCAAGGGCGATCACCGCTGCCGCGTCGAGCACGGCCGTGCCTCCGCTAGGCCATGCCGACATGATCCAGAAGCCGCTCAGGACCAGGATCACGATGAACGCGCGCAGCCCGGAAACGCCGGCCGCCAGCAGGCTGGTCTTCGGGACATAACGCGTGATGCGGTGCTCGCGTTCGTGCGAGGGCACCGCCAGCGACGCATAGGTCAGCGTGTAGGCATGCAGGTCGTCCACGAAGCGATACAGCAGTTCGGCGGCGGTATCGAATTCAAGCAGGTCGATTGCCGGATCGAGCGCGCGCCGCGTTGCGCGGATACGCTTGGGCAGCCAGGCTTTGAATGTGTCGAGTTGGGCGGCGGCGTGGGCGGCATCGGCGGCTTTCTCCACCGGCGCGCCCGCGGCGCTCAGCAAAGGCGCAACTTCGCGGAAATACGGTTCCAGTGCATCGACTGTCGTGGCTGCCCCGTTGACGCGCAGCCGGTTCATCAACTGATGCAGCGCGTGAAAGCGTGTGGATACGCTCATGAACTCGCCGTTCAGCCGCGCGACCCGGCCGCTGCGCATGCGCGTGTCGGGATCTTCGAACACGGCCACGCTGCGCGCAGCCTCGAGCCCGACGACGTCCGCGACGAACGCCGCGTTGATGCGCTCGATCTGCGAGCGTTCGATACCTCCGCCCAACGCGTTCGACACGTAATCCACGAACGCGGTGAAACGCCGCCGCACGGTGACCCGGACTTGTGCACCGGCATGGCGCGGAAACACGAGCGCACCGACCGCACCTGAACACAGGATGCCTAACGATACCTCGGCTACGCGCGTCATCGCGGATAGAAAGGCGGCATCCGCATGCTGCGCGGCCGGTATTCCGATGAGCGCGGCCGTATAACCCGACAACACGAAACCGTACGAGCGGAAGTTGCGGTTACGCGCCGCGCCCGCCGTGCAGATGCCGACCCAGAGCGCTGTCGCCGACAAGAACAGAACCGGTTGTTGCGAGAACAGGCTGATCAGCGCGAGCATCACTACAAGTCCGACGAGCGTCCCGCAGAAACGGTAAAAGCTTTTCGCCAGCACCATGCCGCTTTGCGGCTGCATCACGACAAAGACCGTTGTCATCGCGGTGCGGGGTTGCGGCAGGTCGAGACGCATCGCGATCCACAGCGCGAGGAACGCCGCCAGCATCGTCTTGAAGATGTAGACCCACGCGAGGCCTTCGGTAGCCGCCCAGTCCGCGAGCAGCGGATGAGGACGGTTCAGCGTGGAGGAGGGCGTCGACATGCTCACTCGCTCCGGTCGCCGGCCGACGCGTCTTTATGCGCCGCGAATGGTCCGATATGTTTCGCAGGTCTCATCTGCGTGTCGGCAGGGCTGTCGGTGGAGCTGTCGATGCCGCCACCCAGCGCCGCCGAGAACGTCGCATACACCGCGAGCCGTTCAGCGCGAACCCGCGCCTCGCCGTCCTGCGCGCGCAGCAATTGCGTCTGTGCGACCAGCACGTTCAGGTAATCGGTCAAGCCGCGCTTATACCCCTCGTCAGCCAGCCGATAACTCTTCTGCGCAGCCGCGACCGAACGGCCCGACGCGTCGAGCTGGCGATCGAGCGACTGGAGCCGCACGACCTGATCGGCGACATCGCGCAACGCCGCAACGAGCGTTGCGTTGTATTGATCGATGGCCTGGTCGTATTGCGCCGACGCCGCCCCAAGCTGCGAGCGCAGCCGGCCGCCTTCGAAAATGGGCAGCGTCAGCGCGGGTCCCGCAGTCCAGCCGCTGCCGTCGCCGGTCAGGAACGTCAGCAGCGCGCCGCCCGCGGACATTTGCGTAAGCGACGCCATCAGGTTGATGTTCGGATAGAACTGCGCCTTGGCGACATCGATACCGCGCGCTTGAGCCGCAACCGTCCAGCGTGCCGCCACCACATCCGGGCGGCGTCCGATCAGTTCAGCGGGCAAAGCCGACGGCAAGCCGAGCGGCGTGGCCAGCGACAGCACGGGACACGTGATCGAATCACCCGCTCCCGGCCCCGCGCCGGCAAGTGCCGCTAGCTGGTTGCGGGAGAGCGCGATGGCTTCCTCGTAGGTCTCCACCTGACGCTCGTAGTCCGGCAACGACGCTTCCGCCTGGGCGACTTCAAGCTGCGTGCCGATCCCGCCCTGCAGCCGCCGACGCGCCCGCGCCGCGATTTTCTGCTGCTGCTCGAGCGTGGATTGAGCGATGTCGCGCAACGCAAATCCCTGCGACAAACCAATGTACGCGCGCACCACGTTCGCTTCGAGTTCGAGTTGCGCGGCGCGGGCATCGGCGGCGCGGGCGTGAGTGGCGTCCAGCGCGCGTTTCGCCGCGTTGCCGTCGCGGCCCCAGAGGTCGAGGTTATACGACAGTTGAAGCGCGCCTGTGTTGTCCCAGGTGTTGACGTTGTTGAACGTGCCGGGGCCGTAGTAGCCGTTTTCCGGCCACTGCTGGCGATTGATCGCCAGCGATCCATCGACTTGAGGCGCGAGGGCAGCTTGCGCCACCCCCGTCATCGAACGGGCTTCGCGTACGCGCGCGGCGGCTAGCGCCAGCGTCGGATTCCCGGCTTGCGCACGCGCGACCCACGCATCGAGCTGCGGATCGTTGTAGGCCTGCCACCATGTCGACGCCGGCCACGCAGCGTCGGCGTTAGCCGCGCGCAGCGTCGCGCCGGCATCGAGCGAAGACGCGTCCTTCAGAGTATCTTCGGGACCGACGTTTTTAGTGCTCGCGCAGCCTGCTATTGTTAAAATAAATGTAAGAACCATCGGAATGATGGTCGTTCTGATCGTGCGAACTAGCAAAATTATTTCTCAAAACGGATTGAGACACAGACCAGAATTATATTTTTGCCCTGATTGGCGAGTAACTGGTAAAAATGCAAAGCATTGTTACGGGTTATGAGGTAATCACCGTTGCCCATAACGAAACAATGCGGCAACAACGCGGCATCACTTGAACGAGACTCAAGCCTCATGGATACGCTTCAAAACATGCGCGTGTTTTCGCGGGTTGTTGAAGCCGGCAGCTTCACCGCCGCGGCTCAGCACCTGAACACGACCACGGCCTATGCCTCGCGCGCCGTCTCCGATCTCGAAGCACATTTGCGCACTCGCTTGCTCAACCGGACCACGCGCCGGATCGCGCTGACCGAGGCGGGCGAGCGTTATCTGCAGCGTTGCGAGCAGATCCTGGCGTACGTGGATCAGGCGGAAGCCGAAGCCGGGGATGCGCACGCCCGTCCGTCCGGCAAGCTCAAGATGCACACCATGGCGGGGATCGGCCAGCATTACATCGTGCCGATGATTTCGAGCTACCAGAAGCTGCATCCGTCGGTGCAGATCGACCTGACGCTTGCGCAGCGTGTGCCTGACCTGCTGGATGAAGGTTTTGACGTGTCCATCGTGCTTGGGACCGAACTACCCGATTCAGGGCTGGTTTCCCAGCGCCTGGGAACCGCATTCAGCATTGCCTGCGCGTCGCCTGCTTATATTCAGGAGCACGGCGTGCCGCATGTCTTGTCGGATCTGGTACGGCATACGTGCTTGCAACTCATTACGCCCGCGTTTCCTCCGAACAAATGGACCTTCGACGGCCCGAACGGGCAGGAAACCATCACGCTTGGATCGGCGACCTTCACGGTGAATGTGGCTGAGGCCATGGCCGTGGCAATCAGCGAAGGCATGGGCGTGGGG
The DNA here is from genome assembly GCF_044909315.1 of Caballeronia udeis. Lineage (GTDB taxonomy): Bacteria > Pseudomonadota > Gammaproteobacteria > Burkholderiales > Burkholderiaceae > Caballeronia > Caballeronia udeis_A. The sequence goes on along the minus strand of NZ_JBIYEB010000036.1, from coordinate 12,606 downwards.
ATATTGCCCACGTCGTCCGCGTTGCCTGCATTGCGCGCAGGGACCTTGGTGCGCGTTTTGCCGCAGTACACCATGCAGATGCTCAATGTGTTTGCGCTGTATCCGTCTCGTCAGTACCTGGATGCGAAAATCCGGACATGGGTGGAGTATTTGCGCGCTGAGTTGCCTGCCGCACTCGCCGCCGATGAAAAATCACTGCAGGAATTTGTGGCGTCGTAAGCTTATGAGCAGGAGAATAGGGAAAAGCTGATAGCGGTTTTGTCATTTGCCGCGATGCAACACTTGCTTACAGTTATTTCGGCCGCATGTTGATAGCTTGTAGTTTGTGCTTTAGCTTCACCGATTCATTTTTACCGATTTGACAATATCCGAGGAAGTTATGAATACGCCGCTGATGATCGCCATCTACGTACTGCTGGCTCTGATCGCCGTGCCCGCCACTCGCGAACTGCTGCGTACGGCCCGCGAGAATGCAAAACGCGCGCGCCTGATCCCGATCCGTATCGACGAGCGTAAAAACCGTCAATCGCGCGATTCGTCGGATCGTTGAGCAAAAGAAGACCGATTTATCGGTCTTTTTGTTTTTTGCAGTGGGCGCAGTGAGTTTTAACCCTGCGCCGGGTAAACCGCATCTGAACCGGTTCTGAACCCCTTCCGGAGCTTGAGATTTTTCGGCCCGGAACGGGTGTTTTTACCCTTTTTACCCATAACGCTGATAGGCCGGTTGTTTGCGTCATGACCGGTTTGCGTTCTTTTCGGCACTACGCCACCGCTGCGTACCCATGCCGGAAACGTGTTTTAGAGATTCATTGCGCCTGGCCGCTCAGATCTCGACCACTTTGTCCCATTCGAACGACGGATTTTCAGGCATACCCGTGCGCCGGTCGCGATACCCGCGCGGATTACAGATCACGCGCGTTCCCTCGGCAACGTAGTCGAATGCGGTATGCGTGTGGCCATGAACCCACAGCGCCACCGGTGCACGCACGAGCGAGGCCAGATCGCTCACAAACCCCGCCGATGCCCGGTCCGTAGCAAATTTCTCAGCCAGACTTTGTCTGTGCGGCGCGTGATGGGTCACAACGATCGTCTTGCCGTCGAAGGGCTTTGCCAGCTCATCTTCCAGCCATGCCCGAGCCTGCTCATGCAGCGCCAGAGAGTCTCCGGGACTAAACGAGCGCGGTTCGTCTTCGGGCTCCGGCCATGCAACCCGGATCACGCCCCGGAAGTCGAGCATCACACGCTCGGCAGCTGCGATGGACTCGCGCATTGCCTCATCGCGCGCGCCGAACAGCGCGAAATCCGTCCACAAAGTCGTGCCGAGCACGCGCCACTTGCCATAGCGGTCGGTGAGGGTGGTGTTGTTCAGAAAATGTACATTGGGCAAGCTGCGCGCGGCGTCCTGCATTGCGCTTTCGAGCGCACCGAATTCACCGTCGTAATACTCGTGGTTGCCCGGCACATAAACAACGGGTACCTCCGAACCGAAGTTTTCGGCGGCCCAGCGCAGACCCTCCACATGATTGTGGATGTCGCCGGCCAGCACGACGAGATCCGCCTCTGCGTAGGGAATGGCGAGCGGCTCGTCGTGCTCGAGATGCAGGTCGGACAGAACGCGAATCTTCACGGTACTTATCTCCTCAGCGCAACTACGTACACTTACGACGACGCGCGCGACGCACCGGGTGCACCTGGTGCACGCACGTCTGGCAGGACCTTGGCCGGATTCATCAGGTTCTCAGGGTCGAGTGCAGTCTTGAGTGCACGCATGAGCCGTATTTCCACCGGTGACTTGTAGTGCATTGCTTCGTCCACCTTCAATTGCCCCAACCCATGCTCCGCGCTGATGCTGCCGCGATGGGCGTGTACGCTTTCGTAGACCAGCGCATTGACCGGTGCCTGGAATTCCGCCAGGAAGCGTTCCGGATCTACGCCTTCCGGCGCCTGCACGTTGTAATGCAGATTGCCGTCACCAAGATGGCCGAAGGTCACCATGCGCACACCCGGAATGGCTTGGGCGATGAGTGCGTCAGTTGCTTCGATGAAATGCCCGATGCGGGAAATGGGCACCGCGATGTCGTGCTTGATATTGAGTCCTTCCACGGCCTGAGCGAGCGGGATATGTTCGCGCAGATTCCAGAACGCCCGCGACTGCGACAAGCTTTCCGCAACGACTGCATCCTCGACCAGTCCTTGCTCCAGTGCATGTTCCATCAGCCGTTCGAACAACACGCGGCCGTGCTCTTCGCTTTCGCTTTCCGACAACTCGAGCAACACGGTCTGGCCGTGTTTTTCGCTGAAGGGGTAACGCATCTGAGGGAAGTGCGTGGTCACCAGATGAAGCGAAAAATCCGACATCAGTTCGAAGCCGGTCAGCAACGGACCGGCGTAACGCTGGGCGGTAGCAAGGAAATCGAGCGCGGCCTGCGGTGAGGCGAGGGCCGCGAGCGCCGTCACGCGCGCGACTGGCGCCGGATGCAGCTTCATCACGGCGGCGGTGATGATGCCGAGCGTCCCTTCCGCGCCGATGTACAGGTCGCGCAGGTCGTAGCCCGTGTTGTCCTTGCGCAGCCCGCGCAAACCGTCCCAAATTTCACCTTGCGGAGTGACCACTTCCAGCCCGAGGCACAACTCGCGGGTGTTGCCATATCGCAGAACGGCGGTACCGCCCGCGTTCGTTGAAAGATTGCCGCCGATCGTGCAACTGCCCTCGGCCGCGAGGCTGAGCGCAAAGAGCCGCTGCTCCTTTTCGGCGCGCGCCTGGATATCGGCGAGGATCACGCCGGCTTCCACCGTGATGGTGTTGTTGAGCGGATCGACAGCGCGAATCCGGTTCAGCCTGCGCAGGCCGATGACCACCTGCGTGCCGCTGGCGTCTGGCGTTGCCCCGCCGGAATGGCCCGTGTTGCCGCCCTGCGGCACGATAGGAACCCGATGTTCCCGAGCGAGTTGCACCACCTTCGCGACCTGTTCGGTCGTACCAGGAAGCAGTACGGCGCATGTCTGGCCGTGATAGCGCTTGCGCCAGTCCGTGAGAAACGGCGCGGTGTCATGGGCGTCGGTCAGCACATGGGCGGCGCCGATCGCTTCGATGCAGGCTTCAACAAAGTAACGTGAACGGTCGGATGCGGTCATGAGTTTCAATGGCGGTGGCGTGGGCGACGGATGACACAGTATCGCGCAAGGTTGAACCGGGCGAACCCTGGCTTGATGGCATAGGTCTCGTTGACGCCGACCATTCCATGCTACAAATGATTGCCGTCGGGCGTCGAGTCTGGCGCCGAGGTGGTCGCCGCGGCAGCGGCCTTCGCTCGCTTCGCGGCGCGTGAAGCACGTTTGAACGGCGCGACAAAGCCAAGCGCGCAGACGAAGAATGCAAGGGCGAGCAGCGCTTCGAGCCAGCCAAGGCGCGCTGACAATCCACCGTCGGTCATGCCGCGCACAACGCCTTCGGCAAAGTACAGCAGCACGAGCATTGATGCCCATTGCAGCGTGTACACGTTGCGACGGAAGGTGCCGCGCAGCGCGAACAGCAGCGGGATGGCCTTGAGCGCAAGCGCGGAGCCGCCCGGGCGCAGCGGCGCGAGCCAAAGCTCCCACGCGAGCGACAACGCAATCAGCGCAATCAGGCTGAACAGCGCGCCTCGCGCAAAGCCCGGTTGTGTGCCGGCTGTTTCCATGACGGGGGGTGTGGTCATCAATCAGGCGCCGCCGCGCTGAAGCGTGAGCGCCGTCGTGGCCAGGCGTGCGCCGAGCGCCATGGCCAATGCTTTCTCGTCGGCGGAGATGCCGCTGTCAGCCGTTTCAGCACGCGCGAAATGGGACGCTCCATAGGGCGTGCCTCCGGTTTGCGTGGTGGTCAGCTTCGGCTCGGTGTACGGAATGCCTACGATCAGCATGCCGTGGTGAAGCAAGGGCAGCATCATGGAAAGCAGGGTGGTTTCCTGTCCGCCATGCAGGCTGCCCGTGGAGGTGAAGACGCTGGCGGGTTTGCCTGCCAGCGCGCCGGATAGCCATTGCGGCGAGGTGCCGTCGAGGAAGTATTTCAGCGGGGCCGCCATGTTGCCGAACCGCGTGGGCGAGCCAAGTGCGAGCCCGGCGCATTCTTCCAGGTCACGCACTTCGGCATAGGGCGGGCCGTCGGCGGGAATATCCGGCTGCGTGGCTTCGCAGACGGTGGATACAGGAGGCACGGTGCGCACGCGCGCCTGCATGCCGGGTACGCTGTCGACGCCTTGCGCAATCGCCTGGGCGAGTGCGCGGGTGGCGCCGTTGCGGCTGTAGTAGAGCACGAGAATGTCGTTCATGAGCCTTTTCGGTGAACGGGTATTATAAGGATCGGGTACGTGGGCGGGGCGTTTTGGGGTGTATTTCGGCATGCGTTTGGCATGCTTCAGCCCGCCATTCAAACCGCGCCGCGGATCTGTTGCAGTGTTTCAAGGAGAGAGATTCTTGCTGAAGTTTCCCATCGATCTCGACACGGCGAAGCGGCTTGCCAGCTTCGTTGCGCGTCGTACGGGCGAGGATCGCGTGCCGCAGGTAGCCGGCAGCCTGACATTTACCACCGTGCTGTCGCTCGTGCCGCTTGCGACTGTTGCGTTCGCGCTCTTCACGGCGTTTCCGATCTTCGCTTCGTTCCAGATGTCGCTGCAGGATTTTCTTGCCGCGCACCTGATGCCCTCGCAGATCAACAGCCAGATCTTCAAGTACCTGAACCAGTTTGCGTCGAAGGCGAAGGGGCTGACAACGGTCGGCATGATCATCTTGTTCGTCACGTCGGTGATGACGATGATGACGGTCGAGTCCGCGTTCAACGTGATCTGGCGCGTGCGCAAATCGCGGCCGTTCGCTCAACGCGTCCTGGTGTATTGGGCCATCATCACGCTCGGTCCTATTCTGTTCGGCGTGAGCTTGTCGATCTCGTCTTACCTGTTTGCGCAGTCCATTGCGTTTGCCGGCTCACATAATCTCCTGCCGCCGGTGGTCGAGTGGGCACTGGCTAGCGTATCGCTGCCGTTCACGGTGCTGGCGTTCTCGATGCTCTATGTGTTCCTGCCGAATTGCAAAGTCGAGTGGCGCGATGCGCTGGTTGGCGGACTCGTCGCGGCTATCGCGTTCGAACTGGCGAAGCGCGGTTTCGGTTATTACGTGCGGCGTATTCCAACTTATACCGCCGTGTATGGCGCGTTCGCCGCGTTGCCCGTGTTCCTGCTATGGGTGTATTTGTGCTGGATGATCACGCTGATCGGCGCAATGCTCACGTCGGCGTTGCCGGCAATCCGGATCGGCCAGTTTCATCGAAATGATTTTCCGGGGAGCGATCTGCTTGATGCCCTCGAATTGCTCGCTCGTCTTGCAGAGGCGCGTGAAGCCGGCTTGCCGGGTTACACCGGCCTCGAGCTTGCACGGATGCTGCGGTGTGACATGGATACGTCCATGCGCCTGGTTCGCAAGCTCGACGCGCTGGAATGGATTGCGAGGCTGGAGAATCTTCGGGTGCCGCGCTATGTGCTGATCGCCAATCCGCAACAGATCACGGTGTCGAGCCTCTTCGATTTGTTCGTGATCGAACGCGAAGAGCTGGATTATCAGTTGCGCCTCGATTCCTCGCACATTGACCGTGCCGCATTGATGAACGCGCTGAGCAACGAGAAGCTCGAGGTTACGCTGGCTACGCTGCTGGCGGCGCGTGCGGCCTCTCGCCAGGAAGGTGCTCGAGGGGCACAAGGGGTAACGTCCATGCCGCATCAAACCGCCTGAATCACCCGGCGTTTCGAAGCACGCTAAAGCGAAATCCTGCCGATGCAGATGTCCTTGAACATGACCCAGTCGCCCATCAGGCTGTAGAGCGGATGGCGAAAGGTGGCCGGGCGGTTCTTCTCGAAGAAGAAATGGCCGACCCACGCAAAGCCGTAGCCGCAAATAACGGCAGCGGGAAGCCAGAGCCAGTCGCCGGTGGCAATAGCCATTGCAAGACAGCCAATTACGCCTAGCGAACCGATGAAGTGCAGCCGGCGTGACACCACGTTACGGTGCTCTTCGAGGTAGTACGGATAGAACTCGGCGAAGCTCGCGAAGTGATCGGAATGCGTGGTTTGGGCCATGACAGTCTCCTTCGAGCAGGTTGCAGCATTGGCTCAGCAGGATTCATTCTCCGGCGATTGAGCACACTGTGCAACTGCGTTCGCTTCTGACCCGGAAACTGTTGGACACCCCTCCCATCCGGCTGATAGCGGAGTGGAGAGAGGGCCGGTAAGCTTGGCTCATGAGTTTGGTTCATGTGCCGCAACGTGATCCGTCACCTAAAATGGCGCGTTGCGAAACTGAATAACGCGGCGAGGGTCGCATCGGGTTGCTCGCTCATCAGTGCGTGCCCGGCGTCCAGCATGACTGTTTCAACAGAGACATTCGCTTGCTTCATCGCGTCGGTCAGTGCGCGGCTGGCGCGGGGCGGCGTCATGGCATCAAGGCGGCCGGTAATGATCTGTACCGGGCAACGTAGCGCAGCCGCCCGTTCAAATCCCTCCGCATACGCGTTGCAGGCGCTGAAATCGGTATGGAAGAGATGGGGCTCGCCAAGTGCGGCCACGCGCTCCATCAGGCGCTGGTTGGCGCCCTGCAGCCAGAACCCCGGTGCGGGGCACGACGGTTTGGCGGCGATCGACGAGTGCGACCACTGGTTGACCATGTCGATGGCCTCGGGTTCGCGATTGAGCGCGGCATCGAGAAGGGCGTCGGAGACGGTCATCGGAAAGGCTGTGGCGAGCAGGGCAAGACGTGTGACGCGTAACGGATAACGCGCGGCGCAATCGAGCGCTATCAGGGAGCCCATGCTGTGGCCAATCAACATGGCTTCCTTGACCTCGGCGGCATCCAGTACAGCGACAAGCCAGTCCGCGAGCGCCGCAATGGTTCGCCGCGCCGGGCCTGCGCTGCGGTTGTGACCGGGAAGGTCGACGGCAAGCACGTTCAGGCCGTGATGGGCAAAGTAGCGTGTCTGCAGAGCCCAGACGCTGTGATCGTGCTTGGCGCCATGCACGAACACGGCTACGGGACGATCCGGCTCGAACGCGTGGCCGCCGGTGTAGGCGTAGGCTGAAGCGCCCTCGACTTCGAGCATCATGCGCGGCTCCCGTCGCTGCTGCGCGCAGCGCTTGACGAAGCCTTCTGCGACGCCTTGAGGCCACGCTTGAGGTCATCGATAAGGTCGTCGGGATCTTCCAGGCCAATCGACAGCCGGATACGTCCCGGCGCAATGCCCGCTGCGGCGAGGGCGGCGGCATCCATGCGGAAATGGGTGGTTGAAGCGGGGTGAATGACGAGCGAGCGCGCATCGCCAACGTTCGCGAGATGCGAGAACAGGGTCAACGCTTCAATGAAGCGCCGCGCTGCCGCGACGTCGCCCCGCAGGTCGAAGCTGAATACGGCGCCCGCGCCACGCGGCAGCAGGCGCTGAGCGAGCGCGTAGTCGCGGTGGCTCTCGAGTTCCGGATAAGCCACGCCTTCCACGGCAGGGTGAGCGAGCAGGAATTCGACCACCTTGCGCGTGTTGGCGACGTGCCGGTCCATCCGCAACGGCAAGGTTTCAATGCCCTGCAGGAGTTGCCACGCAGCTTGCGGATGCAGGCAGGCTCCGAAGTCACGCAAGCCTTCGCGGCGGGCGCGCAGCAGGAACGGCGCGACGGTGCTTTCTTCGGTGAAGACCATGCCGTGAAAACCGTCGTAGGGTTCGGTGAACTCGGGGAAAAGATCGGTGGCGGTGAAGTCGAACGTGCCGCCGTCCACCAGCACGCCGCCGATTGTCGTGCCATGGCCGCCCAGGAATTTGGTCGCCGAGTGGTAGACGAAGTCGGCGCCATGATCAAAGGGCCGCAGCAAATAGGGCGTGGTGAAGGTCGAATCCACCAGCAGTGGCAGGTGGTTCGAATGCGCGATCTCGGCAATCGTCTCAATATCGAGCACGTCGAGACCGGGGTTTCCCAGTGTTTCGCCGAACAGCAGTCGCGTATTGGGGCGGATGGCTGCGCGCCAGGCGTGGGGATCGTGCGGCGGCACGAACGTGGTGTCGATCCCGAAGCGCCGCATCGTGTAATGCAGCAGGTTGTGCGAGCCGCCGTACAGCGCGCTTGACGCGACCACGTGCGAACCCGCACCCATCAGCGTAGCGATCGCAAGATGCAGCGCGGCCTGTCCGCTGGCCGTGCCAATTGCCCCCGCACCGCCTTCCAGCGCGGCTACGCGCTCCTCGAATACGGCGACGGTCGGGTTCGAAATACGTGAATAAACGTGTCCTGAGCGCTCCATGTTGAAGAGCGAAGCAGCGTGGTCGGTGTCGCGAAACGAGAACGACGTGGTCTGGTAGATCGGCGTGGCGCGGGCGCCTGTGGCAGGGTCGGGCGCTGCGCCGGCGTGCAGCACGAGCGTGTCGAAGCGGTTGGCGGGCATCGTGGACGGTCTACCATGGGAAAAGAGTCAATTATCGTAACATCGGGTGTGGCCCGATAAACTTGGGGTAGACGCCAGCGCAGGCATTTGCCCGATGCGGCGCCATGCCGCGCAAGGGCAGCCTTGGCGCGGGATGCGCCGACCCGGTGCAAAAGCCCGCCCCGCGTGCTTTTGCAGACAAAACACGGGGTTCTTGCGCGCTTTCTTTTTACCTGCCTTTCCGCTAGGATCGACAGATATTCAGGCTTTTCGCGAGGAGACAATCATGCGAGTCAGCGACATTTTGAACGTCAAGGGCAACGCGCTCTTCACGGTGACACCCGACACGCCGCTGCACGAAGCAATCAACACAATGGCGTCACACGACATTGGTTCACTTGTGGTGATTGAATACGGCGATCTCGCCGGCATGCTCACGTTCCGCGAGATCATCCTCACGCTGAGCGAGAACGGCGGCAGCGTGGGTACCTCCACTATCCGCAAGGTCATGGACGATCACCCCATCACGTGTACGCCGGAAACGGACGTGAACGAGGTGCGCCGCATGATGCTTGAGCATCACGTTCGTTACCTGCCGGTCATGGAAAAGAACGTGTTGATGGGCGTGATTTCTTTCTACGACGTGGCCAAGGCCGTGGTGGAAGAGCAGGGCTTCGAGAACAAGATGCTCAAGGCCTATATCCGCGACTGGCCGGAGCAGCAGGAAGAAGCGCGTTGACCGGGGCGTCGCGCGATTAGCGGGATTGGAACGATTCGCGCTGACCTGGTCGAAGCGCATCACAATGTCACGCATAAAATGCGCGCCCGAGCGGCGCGCATTTTTTTCGTACCTTCAACGGATCAACTCTCTCAGCTATCAATTCCAATAATCCATGAGCGAAACATCTGCATCGACCCGAGCGAAAAAGGCTGGCGCCCAACATGGCGACAGTCAGTTTCGCCTGTTGCGCGAACGTCGTTTTGCGCCGTTCTTCTGGACGCAATTTCTCGGCGCGCTCAACGACAACGTCTTCAAGGTCGGCTTTACATCGTTGGTCACGTTTCAGGCGGCACGCTTTTCAGGTGTCGATCCGAAAACCGCCGCTTTCCTGATCTCCGCCATCTTCATCATCCCCTTTGTGCTTTTTTCCGCGACATCAGGCCAGGTCGCCGATAAATACGACAAGGCCACGCTCACGCGCTTCGTGAAGACCTTCGAAATCGTGGTGATGCTGATCGGCGGCGCGGGTTTCATGCTGCACAGCGCGCCGCTGCTGTACGCCTGCACGTTCCTCATGGGTGTCCATTCGACCATCTTCGGACCGGTGAAATACGCGTATCTGCCGCAGCATCTCCAGCCGTCGGAGCTTGTTGGTGGCAACGGGCTGGTCGAAATGGGGACGTTCGTCGCCATCCTGATCGGGACGATCATTGGCGGCGCGGCGGCGGGGTTGACCGAGCACGGCGCCATGTTGCTTGCCGTGTGCTGCGTGACGGTTGCGCTGATCGGGCGTGTCGCGTCGGGTTTCGTACCGAAAACCGCAGCGCTGCAGCCCGACCTGAAGATCAACTGGAACCCGTTCAGCGAGACCTGGCGTAACCTCGCGCTCGCGCGTCAGGACCGGACCGTGTTCCTGAGCCTGCTCGGGATTTCGTGGCTGTGGTTTGTCGGCGCGACGTTTCTCACGTCGTTCTTCAACTTCGCGAAGGACGTCCTGTCGGCGAATCCGGACGTCGTGACCGTGCTGCTCGGCACGTTTTCGATTGGTATCGGCATCGGTTCGCTGATGTGTGAAAAGCTCTCGAAACGCCGTGTCGAAATCGGCCTCGTGCCGCTCGGATCGATCGGTATCAGCGTTTTCGCCATTGACCTGTTTTTTGCCAGTCACGACATCGCGCCGGCGGGTCATCTGATGGGCGTCGGCGAGTTTCTTCAAATGGGCGTGCACTGGCGCATCCTGGCCGACCTGTTCCTGCTCGCCATGTTCGGCGGTTTTTACAGCGTGCCGCTCTACGCGCTGATCCAGTCGCGCAGCCAGCCGACGCACCGCGCGCGCATCATCGCCGCGAACAACATCCTCAACTCGTTTTTCATGATCGTGTCGGCGTTGATGGCGGTCGGCCTGACGTCGGCGGGCGTGGGCATTCCGGGGCTGTTTCTCACCACGGCGTTGCTGAATATCGTGGTGGCCGCGTACATCTATTCGCTTGTGCCCGAGTTCCTGCTGCGCTTTCTTGCATGGACTCTCGTGCATACGTTCTACCGGATCCGGCTGGTGAACGCCCAGCGCATTCCTGAGCACGGGGCGGCGGTGCTGGTGTGCAATCACGTCAGTTTCGTCGATGCCATCGTGATCATGTCGGAAAGTCCGCGGCCGATTCGCTTCGTGATGGATCACCGGATTTTCCGCTCGCCGCTGGTCGGCTGGCTGTTCCGTCACGTCAAGGCCATTCCGATCGCACCGGCTCACGAAGACGCAAAACTGCTGGAAAAAGCCTACGATGCCTGCGGCCGTGCACTCGCCGACGGCGATCTGGTGTGCATCTTCCCGGAGGGCAAGCTGACCCGGACCGGCGATATCAACCCGTTCCGCCACGGCATCACGGAAATTCTCCGGCGCCATTCCGCCCCGGTCGTGCCCATCGCTTTACGCGGTCTTTGGGGCAGCGTTTTTTCACGCCACGATGACAACCGCTGGCCGCGTCCTGTTCATCGCGGGGTGATGAGCCGCCTGACGCTCGCGGTAGGCGAGCCTATCGATCCGGCCAATGCCACGCCGGAACATCTGCAAGAGGTGGTCACAACACTGCGAGGCGCCCGCAAATAAGCCCCGGGGGGGCAGGTTCAAGAAGGCTCAGGGGGGCTTAAAGCGCGCTCGGCTGGCATAATATTGGCTCTTTCGCTTTTTTCAGGACGACGCTCATGTCCGGCAATACACTCGGCACGCTTTTCACCGTCACGAACTTCGGCGAGTCGCACGGTCCCGCGATTGGCTGCGTGATCGACGGCTGCCCGCCGGGAATGGAACTCTCGGAGGCAGATATCCAGATCGAACTGGATCGACGCAAACCGGGTACGTCGCGACATGTGACGCAGCGTCAGGAAGCCGATCAGGTCGAGATTCTCTCGGGCGTGTTCGAAGGCAAAACGACCGGTACGCCTATCGCGTTGCTGATCCGGAATACGGATCAGCGCAGCAAGGATTACGGCAATATCGCCGAGACGTTCCGTCCCGGGCATGCCGACTACACCTACTGGCAGAAGTACGGCATCCGCGACTATCGCGGCGGTGGGCGGTCATCGGCGCGGCTCACGGCGCCGACCGTGGCTGCCGGCGCTGTAGCGAAGAAATGGCTACGTGAGCGCATGGGTATCGAAACACGCGGGTTCATGAGCGCGCTCGGCGAAATCCCGATTCCGTTCGTTGCGTGGGAACACGTCCGGGAGAATCCGTTTTTCGCGCCGAACGCGGAAATCGTGCCGCGCCTCGAGGAGTACATGGACGCGCTGCGCAAGGATGGCGATTCGATCGGCGCGCGCATCGGCGTGATGGCGACGGGTGTGCCGGCCGGGCTGGGCGAGCCGCTTTATGACCGTCTCGACGCCGACATCGCCAAAGCGATGATGGGCATCAACGCGGTGAAAGGTGTTGAAATTGGTGCGGGTTTCGCGAGCGTCGCGCAACGCGGCTCGGTTCACGGCGACGAAATGACGCCGGAGGGGTTCGCTGCGAACAATGCTGGCGGCGTGCTGGGCGGCATATCGAGCGGGCAGGACATCACTGTATCGATCGCGATCAAACCGACGTCGAGCATCCGCACGCCGCGCGAATCCATCGATAAAGCCGGTCATTCCGCGACGGTCGAAACCTTCGGCCGCCACGATCCGTGCGTCGGTATCCGGGCGACGCCAATCGCCGAAGCGCTTCTCGCACTCGTGCTGATCGATCATGCGTTGCGGCATCGCGCGCAGAACGGCGACGTGGTGACGACGACGCCTCATATCGCCGCGCATATCGCCAAATAAAATAGCGCCGGTTCTGAGCATAAGAACCGGCGCTATTTCCTGAAGCCTTAAACCCGAACAATCACATATTCGGATAATTCGGCCCGCCGCCCCCCTCCGGCGGCACCCACACAATGTTCTGCGTCGGGTCCTTGATATCGCAGGTCTTGCAGTGC
>NZ_JBIYEB010000035.1:0-96571 GCF_044909315.1 Caballeronia udeis | reverse complement strand
CCTCTCTTGACCATGCCCCATACCTCCAGACAGTTCGTTGAAGATATAACGCGCAGGACTACGATTGGTTGTCATGTTTTACGGAAATATCAATAGATAAGGCGGTGTGACTACCGGCGTACCGGCTTGCGCGGCAAGTATGTACCAGGGGCGGCTGGTCGAATCGTAGCCGGGGGGTATAGCGGTAACACTAGCGCACCTCATGGTCTTGTCCGCGTAGCCAACGCAGACGTCGTTAAAGCCACCTGCCGCGGCGACCAACCTGAGTGCCGGTATCGGATCTCGCGACATCACTGCGTCCTGCAGCGATGCAATCATCCGGTTCTTCGATGCGACCCAGTCGCCGATCGCGATGGCATGGCTGCTTGCAATTGAGCTCAGGCTGCGGTCGATTGCGTCATCGTTGTACGACTTCGAGACGAAGTAATTGATCAAGGTATTGGCGACAAGCGCGAAGACGACGAGAGCGAGACATGCAGCGAGGATACGTGCGCGAATGGTGAAGAACATGGCTACGCCTGTGTAAAGGAAAACGAACGACTGCAAAACCGCGTGCGGCGTAATGCCGGTTCGTTCAGGTATTGCGGCGCGAATAACGTTCGCATGACGCACTCAAGTTCGTACGAGCACCAAGCGGAACCAGGTTCTGTTCACATTTTCACGCGCGCCAATTCGCGTCGGCCAATCATCAAGCGCGTGTTGCCGCGCCCGCAGACGGTATCCCCACCGGACCCGGTGTGGCCGGTACAACTGGGGACATGAACGTATCAAGCGCCGCACGCACGGCGTTCTGCTGGCCTGAAAGCATGCCAACCGAGTGACATCAGTCAGTCATCGCAACTAAAGTGCTTTTATTTTCCATAAAAAGTAGTCCTTAACTAAATAGACAAACATTTAAAAACGGTGGCGCATGCCGATCCGCAGCAGTAACTGATTACGGTCGGATGAGCCGGCCATGCTGATGATATCGGCATGCGCCGTATCGCCCACGGCGTGCTGAAAAATGGATTCCACGTACACGTCGGTGCGTTTTGACAGGAAATAATCGGCGGTGAGGTTGCCTTGGTGATACTTATTGCCATTCAGCGTCGTCAATGTGTAGCCAAACCCGAAATTCCACGCTGCGTTGTAGAGCCACGCGACGCCGCCCTCATAGTTGCGGAACGTGCCGTCTGCCGTCGCAGCAGCCCCGCGGAAAATCGACTGCGTATAGAGCGCGTACGTGGTCACGCTTGACAGAATCTTGTATGTACCACCCGCGCCAAAAGTGCGGGCGAAATTGCCGCCCAGCAGCACAGGCGTTGACGAACCAACAAGAGGAGAAATGTCGAGAGTCTGGCCGCTGATGTCCGTGTACGCCGTACCGACACTCAACGGCCCGTTGACGTAATTTGCGCTGAAACTGTAAGTTCGCCCCGTACCGTTGAACTGGCCGGCAAGGTTGGAGAATCCCACCATTGCACCCAAAGTGAAGCCCGCATAGCTGGATGTCACATACTTGACGGCGTTGTTCACGCGCTGGCCGCTTAGTCGATCGTTATCGAGCGGGTTGTTACTGTATCCGCCGGCCGACCAGGTCGGCGTGTTGTAGCCGCCGAGCGAGTCGTACATAAAGTCATACTGACGACCAAGCGTTATCGTGCCCAACCGCTTATCGGAAAGCCCTACCCAGGTCATGCGGCCAAAGCCCAATCCGCCCTGACCGAGTGCACCGGTGCCGAGATTAAAGCCACTCTCGATCGCGAAAATCGCCTTCGTTCCGCCGCCGAGATCCTCTGACCCGCGAAAACCTAGACGGTTGCCCTGCATCACACCCGTGTCGAGTAAGGTGACAGTCTTGCCACCTGCATTGCTGTTCCATGTCACGCCAGCATCGACAATGCCATACAAGGTGACGCTGCTTTGTCCGAAGGCTGCGCTAGTCAGTCCTGCAAGCGCAGACAGGCCGATCGCCATCCGCGACGTGATCCGCTTGTATTTAATTTCTCTGCTTCTAGTCCGTGTCATGGTTTCCCCCTTTAGATTTTCGGTGCGTATCGTGAAGTTGTTGCGTAAATTCCCGCTGAGCGGCTGAGTAGATTTTTAAGAGTGTTTTCCGGTCGCGGGGAGTTTCAGGACACAAAAGCTCCCCATCATGGCGATGGCGGCAATGGCAAGTACGGCGGAGGTTGTGCTACCCGTAAGATCTTTGGCGATACCCATCACGTAAGGCCCTACGAGGCCGCCTAATGCAGCGACCGCGTTGATTAACGCAAGGCCTGTCGCGGCAGCTCTGCCGCTCATGAAGTTTCCACTCATCGCCCAAACCAAAGGCGTACTTCCAATGAATGCAGATGTGGCTACGATGACACCTGCTATTCGGATCTCCGGGCCATTTGCTATCGTCGTCAAGACCAGGCCCAACGCGCCGACTACGCAGGTGACGGCGATATGCCAACGCCGCTCTTCAAAATAGTCAGAGCTTCTTCCAAGCAGCAGCATTGCTAGAGCCGAGCCGACGTATGGAAATGCTGAGATATAGCCGATATTACTCAAGCTACTAACACCTGCATCTCTAATAATTGTCGGAGTCCAGAAAATCACCGCATAGATGCCGAGATTCACGGCCAGCAGCGTCAATGCCAGAAGCCAGACATTTGATTCGAACAGCACCTCACGAATTTTATCTTTCCGTGGGAGATGCCGTTGCGCATCTCCCACTAGCGACACCAAGCGCTTTTTCTCTTCCGAAGACAACCAACGGACGTTGGTTGGGCTATCAGGAAGGGTTACCCAAAGCACCAACGCCACCATCAACGCCGGAATGCCTTGCAGCAGAAACAGCCATTGCCAATTGTGCAGCCTTTCAGAATCAGAGAAATAACTCATGATCCAACCCGATAAGGGGCCAACAAGCACGCCACCGAGCGCTGCTGCCGTGACAAGCATTGAAATGACACGACCTTGCCTATCTTGCGGAAACCATTGTGAGAGGTAGTAGACAACGCCAGGCAGGAAACCCGCCTCCGCAACGCCGAGAAGAAATCGCGCGATGTAAAACTGATTTGGAGTTCGAACGAACATGGTCAACACGGAGATAATTCCCCAAGTCAACATGATTCTGGTAAGCCACGGCCGAGCACCGACACGATACAGTATTAGATTGCTTGGTATCTCGAACAAGAGGAACCCGAGGAAGAAAATTCCAGATCCCAGTCCATAGACTGACGCTGAAAAGTGCAGGTCATCAAGCATCTGCAACTTGGCAAATCCAACGTTCACACGATCAATGTATGCAACAACATAGCTAACGAAAAGAACTGGCAGCAAATGCCAGGTAAGCCTCTGAAAGAGAGCGTCGTCTGCGTGTTTCTCGACGAGCTCGGACAGCGATTGTGTTTTCATTTCCTCAACAATCCTTATTGCATCATGTGCGTTGGCGGGCCTCCGATGGCTTGCCATGCCGTCGGAGTCCGTTCGTAACAATAGCGGCGGCCCGGGGAGCCCGGGGAGCCATCAAGCAGTTCCAATTGACTGAATCGGGAACGCCTCCTGCACGCATTAGCCGAATGCAGCCCAAACCTACTGGTCCGGCGACTTGCCTGCAGTAGCCGAAATTGCCTCTCAACCAACTGAAACCAATTGAATTCAAATGTACGTAGCCAAATTTATCGGCGTCAAGCACTAAACGAAAAAGTTTAGGATATGAACCTTATATAAGTGCCTAACTTCATTATTTTCAGTTACTTATCTCACGATTGATAGAGAGAACACGGCCCCGAAAGTACACCTTGACATGAAGCATCGGCGCCATCTAAACTGGTTTCACTTGAATTCATAAATTGATCAAATCGTCGTTTAAGCTTGCGAGAGACAGTCTGCACCACAACCGGATCTCACCGCCTTTGCAACGTGGTGCGTCGATTCCGTGTCGACCCGACCCTCGAGCGAAACGACGCTACCGGTATCTGACGGCAACGAACTTGGAAGATTTCATGTCCGATATGGCTATCGCGCCATCGAAAGAAACGGTCGAAAGTGTTTCGACACTCATAGGCTTCGACACGGTCAGCCGTAACTCCAATTTGCTGCTCATCGAGTGGGCCGCCGAAAAGCTTCGCGCGGCTGGCGCATCGTTGAGGTTCGACTACAACACCGATCGCTCCAAAGCGAATCTCTTCGCCACCTTCGGCGAAGGCCCTGGAGGAATCGTTTTTTCCGGACACACTGACGTTGTGCCGGTCGACGGTCAACGCTGGAGCAGCGATCCGTTCAAAGCCGACCTGCGAGAAGGTTATCTTTTCGGACGCGGCGCATGCGACATGAAGGGTTTTATAGGAACTGCGTTGGCGCAAGCGTCGCTCTTCGGCCGTTCAAATCTGCGCGAACCCGTACACCTGGCATTGAGCTACGACGAAGAGGCCGGCTGCCTGGGTATCCCTGGGCTGCTCGCTGACATGCGCGACGCGGGCATCAAACCAACTGGTTGCATCGTCGGAGAACCTACGGAGATGCGCGTGGTTGCCGCCCATAAGGGTGGCCGTATCTATAGATGCAAGTTGACCGGATGCGCAGCGCACTCGTCGTTGACCCCTAAAGGGGTAAACGCAATCGAGTACGCCTCAAGACTTATCGCGCGCATTCAGGACTTGGCTGACGAGGAAATGGAAAGCGGTCGTCGCATCGAAGATTTCGATGTGCCATTCTCGACAATATCGACAAATACCATTGCGGGTGGTAACGGTCAGAACATCGTTCCGGCCGAGTGCGAATTTTCGTTCGAGTACCGCTTCCTGCCGGGTGTTGATCCCGATCGTTTCATTTCGGCGATCGAGTCATACGCGATGGAACGTGTCCTGCCGCGAATGAAGGCACAGAGCGATGCCGCGGCAATAGAGTTTGAGTGCATCGGAAATATTCCAGCACTCGATGCAGATGAAAACACAGAACTGCAGCGCCTGGCGGGTGCCTTGTTAGGAAACTCGCGTCCGGAGAAGGTCGCTTATGGCACTGAGGCGTCTTTTTTTCAGACGGCGGGAGTTCCGAGCATCGTATGCGGTCCGGGATCTATCAACAACGCTCATAAGGCTGACGAATTCGTCAGCCTTGAACAACTCGCTTTATGCGAACGATTCATTAAGCAGGTCGTCGCTACGTTGACGACCCAGGGTCGATGAAGCATTCACATCCCCGCGCAAGGCATCATCGGAGCGTGCCGCGTCGACAGCGAGGCGCCTAAGTGTCATCACACTAGTCAACCTATTCAACACCATGCCTACAGCAACCGAATCAGATAAAACTTCACACGTCTTATCGCAAGAACGTGGCGATTTTTCCGGCTGGCTCATGTATCACTCGGTAGGTGTGTTTCCTGGACAAAAGGAAGCGATCTCGGAGGTGCTCGTACGTTTCGCATCCGACTGGTGTGCGCCAAACGATCGCCGATGGGATACGGCGCTTGGTGCTCGATCCGCGCTGCTTTCCAGATGGGCGAATCTGATCGGGGTCGATTCAGCTCACGTTTTTGCGGCGTCCAGCGTGACGGATGCGTTCGCGCGCTTTGTGGACGGGCTCGGCGAACGCACCCTGAACGGACGAAAGGTTCTGGTTGCTGCCGATTGTTTCCCGAGCTTGCATTTTCTTTTGAGCGGGCTTGCCGATCGGTATGGCTTCACCCTTGTAACCGTGCCGTTGAGAGAGGGAGAAGCGTATGTGCGCGACGACGATTTCACAGCGTGCTGGGGAGCAGATGTAGCGTTAGCCGTTGTCACCTGGGTATCGTCGTTGACATCTAAACGGGCCGACCTGAATGCACTGTCTGCTCACGCTCGCAGCGTCGGGAGCTTGGTCGCTGTAGACCTCACGCAAGGCGCGGGGATTATTCCATTTGACGTTCGCGCTTCGAACTGCGACTTTGCATGTTCAACGAGCTTAAAATGGCTGTGTGGGGTTCCAGGCGCCGGACTGGGTTACGTGGCACCCGCCCTCCTGAACGGTGGTGGCATGACTCCCGCCGTGCGCGGATGGTTTAGCCAGGAGGACCCCTTCAACTGGGATATTGAACGATTTTCATATGCGCCCGACGCGCGTCGTTTCGATACTGGAACGCCATCTGTCCTGCCTTTTATCGCCTCGGCTCCGGGCTTCGATTGGGTAATGGGGCAGCCGCCCGGAGCGCTGCGAAATCAGAATCTCGAGCTCTGTCACCGCATCATCGAAATCGTCGACGAGAAGGGTTATCGGCTTGTGTCCCCACGCGACGACACGCAACGAGGTGGAAGCGTTATGGCGGATGTGCCTTCGCACCTCGACGTACAACATGTCGTAAAAACGCTGGCGGCGCACCAGATTGTTGTCGACTCGCGCGGGCGAAGCCTGCGGCTCTCCCCTGGCTTCAGCACCTCGGATGATGGCATTGAACGTCTGGCCCGTGCGCTTCCGAAGTAAAAGTCAAATGCGCCCCCTAATGCGGCGGCCCGGCCGTCGTTTCAATAATCTTTAAGACTTTAAGTCACCTCGCTCGGCCCCGTTCCCCGATGCAGCGCCGCAAGATTAAAAAACGGCACCTGGAAACATCGAAGGGTCTGGCTCGACCTGAAATGGAAAAACTCAATGCTGATTGAAAATTCGATCGCCTTGGTATCGGGTGCCAATCGCGGTGTAGGCGCGCGCTTTGTCACAAGCCTGCTCGAGCGCGGCGCGCACAAGGTGTATGCCGCCGCGCGCGATTGCGCAGCACTGGCGCCGGGCGACTCGCGGATCGTCCCGATCGCGCTCGACATTACGGATTCCGAACAGGTTGCAAAAGCCGCAGGCCAGGCGAGTGATGTCACGCTGCTGATCAATAACGCCGGCATCAACCATGTCGAGCGTGCCATCCACCCACGCGAGGCAAGCGCGGCGCGCGCCGAGATGGAGGTGAACTATTTCGGCACGCTGAGCATGTGCCGCGCATTCACGCCGGTGCTGATCAGAAACCGCGGCGCGGTTGTCAACATGCTGTCAATTCTCGCGCGCGTGGCATTGCCGGCCATGGGGTCGCTGTGCGCGTCGAAAGCGGCTGCGCTGCGGATGACTGAATGCTTGCGGGCGGAACTCGCGGCGCATGATGTACGCGTGCTGGCCGTCTTGCCCGGTGCTATCGATACTGATATGAGCCGCGACTTTCCGCCGCCCAAGCTGTCGGTTGACGAGGTCGTCGATGCCGTATATGCAGCACTCGCGGATGGTCCGGACGAAGTGCTTGTCGGCGCGATGGCACGGGATATTGCTGCTGGCTTGGCTACGGACCGGCTGGCGGTACAGACGCGTTTTGCCGGTTTTCTTTGAATGCTGGATTCGATTGGAGCGGAGACATCATGAGCGGTCAGTACATTGAAGTCGCGGCGCAGGACGGCGGCGCGTTCGCGGCTTATCTCGCGAAACCGGCGCAAGGGTCGGGACCCGGCCTCGTGTTGCTGCAAGAGATTTTCGGCATCAACCCCTACATGAAATCGATGGCCGACCGCTATGCGGAGGAAGGTTATGTGGTCCTGGTTCCGGACCTGTTCTGGCGCATGAAGCCGGACGTGGTGCTTGGCTACGGCGAGGCGGATTTCAAGGAAGCCCTCCGCTACAACGAGAAACTCGACGAGGACAAAGCGCTCAGTGATGTCACCGCGACGCTTGCCGCACTCCGCGCATTGCCGGAGCAGGCGGGCAAGGTCGGCACGATCGGCTACTGCCTTGGCGGACGTCTCGCCATGCTGGCAGCGGCCCGCACGAACGTGGATTGCGCGGTGAGTTACTACGGCGTGGGCCTGGATAAGTACGTTGATGAAATACCCGCTATCACGTGCCCGATGGTGTTTCAGTTCGCCGCGAACGACGCGTTTACCCCGCCCGCAACGCGCGAGAAAATTCAGGCCGCTCTTGCATCCAACCCGCTAATCGAACATTACGTGTATCCAGATTGCGATCACGCATTCGCGACGCCCGGGCGCGAACACTTCAACAAACCCGCAGCCATGATGGCGTACTCAAGGACCATGGCGATGCTGCGCAAGGTGCTCGGGCCCGTGCACGATCTCAATCAGTTGTGGGAGATGCACTGTTACTACGAATTCGGCACGCGTGACGTCAACGCCGTCATGCCGACCATGGTGGCCCAGCCTTACGTCAACCATGTCCCCACCATGACCGGCGGCGTAGGCCATGACCGGCTCAAGCGTTTCTACAAATACCATTTCGTCGATTCAAATCCCGCCGATACGCGTTTGATCCCCGTGTCCCGGACGATCGGCGCGGATCGTGTGGTCGACGAATTCATATTCTGCGCCACGCACGATCGCGAGATCGACTGGTTATTGCCAGGGCTGCAACCGACCGGAAAATACTTCGAAGTACCCATGCTCGCAGTGATCTGTTTTCGCGGCGACAAGCTCTACAACGAGCATATCTACTGGGACCAGGCGTCGGTGCTGGTGCAGATCGGCGTGCTCGATCCGACAGGCTTGCCGGTCGCGGGCATTCAGACCGCGAAGAAAATGGTCGATGAAACCTTGCCGACGAATACGTTAATGCCGAACTGGCGGTCGAGCGAGGGAAAGCCAGTCTGATCTTCCAGTGCGGGTTGGCGTGCCGCAGATACCTGTGCGCGTTGCACCCGCGACGGCCCGGCTCAGTTGCGGCAAGCTCCGACACGGTATGACGCCCTTCGACGCCACGGTCGAAGGGCTTACTGCAACGTGCGTGCTGTGCTTACTTTGTCGACGAGGCGGCCTTCTCGATGATCGCTGCAACGTCAACGGGCCTCGACTCGTACACGGCATGGCTGCCCGGCGTTTCAACGACCGCGGCGCCTGCGCGCGCGGCCATCGCGCGCTGGGCGTCCGGCGGAATCATCTTGTCGTGGGTGGTTACCAGATACCAGCTCGGCTTCGAACGCCAGGCAGCCGAAGTGATTTCACCACCCAGAGCCTCCACGCCCCATGGCACCTGGGCGTTCGCCAGGAAGGCGGCACGTTCAGGCTTCACGTCGCCCGCGAACGCCTCCGCGAACTTCGCCGGGTCCAGCATCAGGAAGCCATTGACCGGCGGCAGGATGGGGGGAACCGGAGCGCCAGGAGCGGGGTTGGCGATAAGCTTCTGAACGGATTCGCCTTTGTCCGGGGCGAACGCTGCGATGTAGACAAGACGCGAGACCTTGGGATCGTTGCCGGCTTCCGTGATGACTGCTCCACCGTATGAATGGCCCACCAGGACCACGGGGCCATTTTGCGCGTCCACCACGGCTCTCGTTGCAGCCACGTCGGCGGCGAACGAGATCGTGGGATTCTGGACGACGCTGACATTGAATCCTTTGGCCTTCAAGAGTTTGTAGATCGCTTCCCAGCCGCCACCGTCGACGAAGCCGCCGTGAACGAGCACCACGTTTTTGACAGGCTCGGCGGCAACAGCAGCGCTTTGCTCCATGACACCGAACGCCAGGGAGCTGAAGGTCAGCACGCCAAGAAGGGAGCGCCAGGAGGAGAAAGAATTCACTTGCATTGTGTTCCTCATCTAAAAAGGGTGAAGGGACGCGCATGCTCCTCACAAATTACCTCCGCCCAGGTCAATCGGGCGTCTGTAGTTTGATCGAGGGAAGGGTTGGATTTATCGCCCGGATTGAGTGCATCTTTTGACATAGACCGCATATTGACTCGCCGATCAGCGATTACATGCGGCCGTTGTCTCCGTCTGGCGACCCTAGGAGTTTAGGGACACGTAACAGGTTCCACTATCCGGATAGTGCTTGGCCAGTGACCTGAACTATCCGTTATTTGCAGAATCCATGACAAGTTCGCGCCCGAACCTTATGATCTGGGCAGGCGCCTTGTATGCAAATTCAGAGATAGCGGCCGGACATTCCAGACCGTGTGGGCAGCTCCTGGAGTTCAAGACACAGTGGAGATCGTATGTCGTTGTCCCCCAAGACCGAGATACTTGAGGCGCTGTACCAGAACTGCCTGTTCCGGTCGGACCAGCAGGTGGAAGCGCACGAATATGTCACACGGGAATTCACCGATCATGTGCTGCACTGGAAACGCGGCGCACCGGATACCGTGCTATTCAAGAGAGAATTGCATCAACTGAAGATATTTGAGTTGCGGTACGGCGCTGAAGTGGAAGTCACGCCCCGCCCGTTTGAGGGTTTCACCCTGCTGCATACCTCCCTCTCAGGGAGTGCAGAATTCGAGTGCGACGGACACGTCATGACCGTTTCCGAAGGCCGCACAGCAATGCTCGCTCCCAAACATCACGTCCGGCTCCGCTGGATGCCAGGCACACAACAGCTGATCGTCCGAATTCCCGATTCACTCATCAAGCAGGTGTCCAGGCAAGTCGGGGACGAGGCCGTCAGCCTCATGCCGGGCCTTCTCCTTCCGCAGCACCTCGGCTCACAATGGAACCTGATGGTGCAGTCGTTGCTTAACATTTTGTCGATGTCCGGCGAGCCCGGAATACGGGCGGAATGGCTCGATCACTTCGAACGTAATCTGGCGCTGTTCCTGTTCGCCCATCAACTCCCGCCGTCCATGTCGCGGGTCGCGCGCTTACCCGCGTACTCTCACGGCACGTCGAGCGATTCCAGACTGCACGCCGGTGGCATCAGGCCGATGGATGCCATGCTTGAATATATCGGGTCACGACTTTGTGCGCCGATATCGCTGGAAGATCTCGCACGGGCGGCGGGCGTCAGCTTTCGTACGCTCAACGTGATGTGCCATCGCTCCCATGGGGTTACGCCCATGGAATTGCTTCGCAACATGCGCCTCGATGCCGCCCGGGCACGTCTGCTGATCGCCCCCACAGCGAGCGTCACGGACACCGCGCTCGCGTTCGGATTCGGGCATCTCGGGCGCTTCTCCGCGTATTATTTTGCGCGCTTCAATGAGCTGCCAAGCGAGACCCAGAAAAGGCGGCAACGCTGACCCCGGCTGGCATCCAAAACGGCTGATTCAAAGCATTGATCCCGCTCAGCGGCTTGGTATCAACAGCTGCTGCTATCCGTTCGCCGCGCCTGGCGTATCGGTGTCCATACCACCTCGTGCAGCTTCTAAGGGAAATCCTTCCCCCGCAGTCAATTGACAATTCCCCATTGTGGGAATATAAATTTCATCCATGCAATCGAGTTCGTGATGCGAAGCACGGCTTTGTGCACGAGGCCAGATTGAGCAACCGATGTCTGGCGCTTCGGTCGCGCGATCCGTCATTGCATCTGCTGCCAGTTTTCCGATAGAGAAAGCACCGGCGGCCTACCACGCACCAAGGTAAACCCGAAAAGGCCGAAAGTTGAAAGATGTTCGGACGAGATACTTTCGGACTGCTTTACATTAACCAGCACTATTAAAATATACATTGGAGACAGGCATGAATCGGATCACAGCGATCTCCGGCGTTCTCGTAGCCGCGCTCGCATCAACATGGTGTAGTGCGGCCCGTGCCCAGAGTGTCACGCTATACGGGATCATCGATACAGGCATTGAATATGTGAATCATGCGAACCCGACGGGCGGCTCGCTCGTGCGAATGCCAGGCACCACGGGTGAGCTGCCGTCGCGGTGGGGCATAAGAGGCACGGAGCCGCTCGGCAACGGCTACAACACCGTGTTCACGCTCGAAAGCGGTTTTGCAGACGGCACTGGCAGCCTCAATCAGGGCGGCCGGTTGTTCGGTCGTCAAGCCTTTGTCGGGATCGACGGTCCACTCGGTGCGTTGACCTTCGGCCGGCAATATTCAATGCTGTTCTGGTCGCTGCAGCCCGCCGATCTCATCGGTACCAACATCTATGGACTGGCCTCGCTCGATGCATGGATTGCGAATCCCCGCAGCGACAACACGGTCGTCTATCAGAAGCATGTTGGAGGCCTGACCGCCGGCGCAAGCTATTCATTCGGCCGGGATGCGTCACCTGCAAATGGGTTCAATACGCCCGGAGAAGGAACGTGTGCAGGTAGTATTCCCGGTAATGCGGCAGCATGCCGGGAATGGTCGCTCCTGCTGAAATACGACACCAGCAACTGGGGCACCGCTGTGAGCTATGACCGTCAGAATGGTGGTCCGGGTGCTGCAGCCAGCCTGTTCAATGGCCTGACACCCGTCGCTTTGACCAGCAGCGGCAACCGGGACTCGCGTCTCGTGCTGGACGGCTATGCAAAGGTGGGCAAGTTCACCTTCGGCGCGGTATGGCTGAACCGTCGTGTGAACTCGGCCTCGACGACAACACCCACCGTTACATCGAATCAATACGCACTGGAGGCGGAGTACCAGATGTCGCCGGCGCTGTCTTTCGACGCGATGCTGCAACGGATTATCGATCGACAGCAGGATACGCGAGCGACCATGGAAGTGGCTCGCGCCACCTACTTTTTGTCGACCCGTACGGCAGTGTATGCACAGCTGGCCTTTCTGCAGAACAGCGCTCTTGCCGCCTATTCCGTCAGCGGCGGCGGAGCGTCCACGCCTGGCAAGGGTATGAGTCAGGTGGGCAGCATGCTTGGGGTCCGTCATATGTTTTAGCCGACTTCCGAAGAATGACTGCTTACGCCATTCTTCGGAAGCACTGGACGTCCCGAAGCAAACTTCCTGGCTACTCCGGAATGCTGGCCAGCTCGGGATCGATCTCGGCCAACAGCCTCATATCTTCCTCGGGCGGCTTGATCAGAAACTCCGGTAAATTCGCAACCCAATGCTGGTTTGCAAACGGCGGGTTCCAGATCCTCGGTTGCCAGCGATCGTCCAGACAGTCGGTATCGGCTGAATATTCAGCCTCACCGCCTGCGGGATTGTTGATGTAAGCGTAAATCGTCGAAGAGAGCCGATGTCGGCCCAGCCCCAGGTTGCTTGTCCAGCCCGTCCGCTGCATATGATTCGCGCCGGCCACAAGCTCATCCAGGTTTTCGACACCGAACGAGATGTGGACAAATCGAGCACGCGTGTCTTTCAGCCAGAACAGGTTGTGATGATCGGACCGCCCGTCGGCTCGAAGAAATATGCCGCGATCACGCGAAACATCGGTTACGCGGAATTTAAGTCGATCCCGATAGAACCTGGCTGCCTTCTCGTAATCCGGGCAAGCGAATACGACGTGATGGATGAGCTGAGGCGCCGCGCGCCTGAACCATTTGCGGTGACGATTCCAGCGTAGCGACCGGCCAGGCGAGTTGACCAATTCCTCGTCCGAGAAAAGCGGCTGGCGCTCGAAAAGACCAAACCCGATCGACAACCCCGCATCGTCGACGCAATAAATCCGGCCATGAGCGTCTTTTTCAACGGCACGGTCGCGGCGCAGGTCGGCCTCGATCGCATCGAGACTTTCCTGGTTATCGACTCCCCAGATAACCCGCCGGACGCCCGGGCCCGTGCCGAAAGACAGCGGCAGCGCGGAATCTGTACTCTGCTGCAGAACCACGTGCGAACCTTCGCGTAGTTTGTACTCGACCATATCGGTATCGGTATGGGAATCTTCTCTCGCCAGGCCGAAATCATCGAAGAACTGGGTGCAGCGCGTCAGATCGTCCACGCCGAACACTACTGTTTGCACACCTAATATAGCCATTCATATCTCCATTCAAGCACTTGAAAGACCGGTCGATCCCGGCTCGCCGAAGCGGTCGTCCTATCGCAAAGACAGCGTCAGACGGATATTTCTTCGAGAATGCGCCCCTTGGTTTCGATCGCGGCAACGGCCACCGTCAGGCCACCGATCAAACCCATCGCTGCAAGGAAGAGAAACACCGCGCCAACGCCGATATGGCTAAGAAGTGCTCCAATCACGAGCGGGCTCACCACCTGGGCGATACGCAGCCATGCCATGGCCGCGCCTGCGCCTAGCGCCCGCATGCGGGTCGGATAAATTTCGGTGGCATAGGTATGGATACTGCCCAGCCCGATCGCGAGCAGATAGTTGCTCACCGTTAGCAACGACACCACCGCGAGCATCGGCACTTGCCCGGCCAGCCCGAGGACGATCAGCGGCACGGCGCTGCCGAACAACGACAGCATGAAAGTGCGGCGACGGCCGATTCCGTCGATCACGAGAACGCTCGTGATCGCGCCAGCCAGGCCTGCGATACCCAGCACACTACTCAGCAGGAACGTGTTCGCGAGGGTGACGTGATAGACGGTCTTGTAGATCGTCGGCAGCCAGGTAATCAGCGCGTTGCCACATGCTGAAATGCAGAACATCAGGACCCAGATGCAGACGGTACGAACCGCATAGCCGTTGCGGAACAGATCCGCAAAGCGCCCATGCCGCCGCATCGGATGAAGCGTAAGCGGGCCGACCGCCGGAAGGGGTCGCGTGCCCTGCTTCGATATGGCCGTCTCGATACGCTCCGTGGCTGCGGTGGCCTCATCGATCCTGCCTCGCAACGCGAGCCATCGCGGCGATTCCGGGACCACGCCGCCAAGCACAAAGATCAGCAAGCCCGGCAGCGCACCCAGGTAAAACATCGATTTCCAGCCGAACTGCGGAATCAGCCACACCGCGGCGAATGACGTCAGGAACAGACCAGCGGCGAAGATGCTCTGCAACGAACTGATAACGCGGCCGCGAAAACGGGCCGGAGTCAGTTCGTTGACCAGGGTGGCGGCGACCGGTACTTCGCCGCCAAGTCCCAACCCCTGGATCAGGCGCAGGATAACGAAGGTCATGTAGCTGCCGGCGAAGGCGGTCGCCAGGCTCAGGACGGCCATGATACCCAGCGCGAGACGCAGCACACGAAGGCGCCCGAAGCGTTCCGACAACCAGCTCAAGCCGATCGCTCCGGCGATCTGTCCGAGATACCCGATGGAAAAAACCAGGCCGACCTGAGCCGGCGAAAAGTGCCAGAGTTCGATCAGTACGGGCAGGACGAGCGCAATGGCCAGCGAGTCGAAAGCATCGAGCAGATGCGCGATACCGACCACGGCAACCAGGCGCACATGCCAGGAGGAGAACGGCAGCCGCTCGATACGTGCGGTAATTTCCGCCGCAGTGGCCGCATGAGCGGCATCGGCCGCTGTTGCCGGCGAGTGGGTTGCATGCTCCTCGGTGGGAGCAATTGCTTTTACCGTCAACACGTCAAGCCTCCTGATAGGGTCTGCCCTTCGACGAGGGCAGCTATTATTGAACGTCGATTTCGACAATGAATGAATCTAAGCTTGTCCCAGCATGCGGCCAATGTCTGGCCACGGATTGACGGAAATCTCTTCGAACGGCGCCCGATCCGCCGCCGTCATGCTGCTGACGATAGCGCGCTCGACCGCCGGGCGCCTTCGCAAACGCTCGTACCATGCCGCCACATGAGGACAGGAATGCCACATTGGCGCGAGGCGCAGCATGTCCAGACGGATCACGTAGGGTATGACCGCGATATCTGCGAGCGAGAATTCGTCGCCGGCCAGGTAGTCATGATCGAGCGTTGCGCGCTCGATCCACTGCAATAGCTTGATGAAATGCCCGACTGCTTCGACACAGAATGCCGAGGCCAGTCCGTGGCTTATCACATCGCGCTTGTGGTCGGAACGCTTCTGATTCGGCGCGCTCGACAGATAGCTTTCGCGGTTGGCCGGATCCATTTTCTGGAAGCGCGTCCGGAATGCGATTGCGAAAGTCAGCACGGTGCACGCGTCATGCACGTACTCGTCAATGAACTTGTTGAACAGACGCACGGTAACGCGGGCCATCGGGTCTTCCGGCATCAACCGTACGTCAGGAAAGGACTCTTCCAGATAGTAGAGGATGACAGACGATTCGATGACGGGCCGTCCGTCATGGATCAACGTCGGAACCACACCGTTTGGATTAAGCTTGAGATAGGCCTCCTCGAACTGGTCTCCCCGCAAGGTCATCTGATGACTTGCCCAATCCAGGTCTTTTTCAGCCAGCTCGATCCTGACTTTCTGGGCGCAGACGGAGTTCACCGTGTGATAAAGCTCGAGCATTGCCTTTCCCTCCTATCCACCGGACACTGCCTGTGATTTAATTCCCAATTATAGGAAATGTCAATATGCTTCGGCTACGAGTACCGCCAGCCTCGTCCTCAAACCAATCGCGGATTAGGCATAATTCCCCTGCGGTGCTTCGTGCCGCCGAGTACGATCACCCTTCTTCTCCAGGAAAAGAACCACCCGGATATGCCAGCTCGAAAAACTGAAAAGACTCGACGCCCCCAGGGCCGCCCGTCCACGTCCGGGGCCGTCGGCAAGGAAGCCATCCTGGCCGCGACGCGGGAGACGCTGAAGACCGTACCGCCGGGAGAGATTACGTTCCAGCAGGTGGCGCTCCTTGCAGGTATCGACAAGCGGCTGATCCGCTACTACTTCGGGCAGATGCCGGATCTTCTCAAGGTGGTCGCCATCGAGATCACGGAGGAACTGCGCAATCGCTTCGTTGCCTCCAACGTCCGCGATGGGTCCATCAGAGATCGCCTGCGGCTGCGCATCTCGATCTTTCTGGATTTTTTCGGCAGTAATCCACACTTCCATCGTCTGGTAGTCGACTATCTCCTGAACACGACCGGTCCCGAGCGGGATGCCGCGCTCGACAGGTTCCGGCATTCCATCGGCGAATTGCAGGTGCTCCTGAGCGGAGAAAAAGCTTCGGGCCAAGCCTATCCACTGGACGCGCGGTTTGTTCACGTTTCGATGGCCGCGATTTGCGAGTTCATGTTCAGCGCGAAACCTGTCTTCACAGCGCTGTTCGGAAACGAAGTCGACACCCCCGCATTCAAGGACCGATTCTGCGATTTCGTCACCGATCTGGTGATGGGCTCCGCCGCGATCGGCGCGGCGGCAAGCGACATCCCTGAGAAGCCATTGACAGCAGTACGAACCGCGCGCAAGAAATAACCGTCTCCAGCGCGGCTAGATCGGCTCCGCGAGGCGCCGTTCGTGCGGCCGCGGCTGCGGGTCCTGGAAGGCAGCGCGCATTCGCTCGTTGCGCAGTTCGCATAGGACGGGGTCTTCGAGATTGCCGTCCTGTCCGATCTGGTGCGAGATGTCCTGCACGAATTTGCATCGCTCGTAGCGGCGTTCCATGAACCTGGCGAGCGTTTTCTCCACGCCCTCACCCTCCGCGATCAACTCCGCCAGCACCACGGCATCCTCGATCGCCATGGTCGCCCCCTGCGACACGTGCGGACCGGAAGCATGTGCGGCATCGCCGATCAGCAACACACTGCCCCGATACCAGGGCGATGGAATGATGACCTCCTCGATCGGACCATAGATGACGCGTGCCGGGTCTTCGATCTGTTCGCGGATCTGTCTGACGAGAGGCGCAGTAAATGAATGCAGGCGTTCGCGCAGCAGGCGCGCAAGCTGATCGGTTTCGAACCGCGGATTGCCGGGTTCGTTGGTGACCAGCAGGAGATACATCTGATCCTTGGAGACCGGCATGACCCCCGCTTTGACCCCCACACCGAAATACATGATCTGATGATCGATCTCCGCGGGCCGGCTGGTCGTAAAACGCCAGACACCATGGCCCGTGTATTGAGGATCGAACTGGCCGCCGAATAGCAGCGTCCGGATGCGCGAGCGGATACCGTCCGCCCCCACGACGAGATCGTATTTTTCCCGTGAACCATCGGTCAGAGTGACATCCACCTCGTCGCCGGCCTGCTCAAGTGCCTGCACGCTCAACCCCAGACGGATCCTCGCGCCCACGGCGGTAGCCGCCTCCGTCAGGATGCGGTGCAGCGCCATGCGCGGCAGGCCATTGACGGCCGGGATATCCGGACTGGCGATCCGCAGCAGTTTCATCCTGGCAATAAATCCGCCGTCGCTGTCGTTCATCTCGTAGTAGTCGATCTGAAGCCCTTCAGCGAGACAACGCTCCATCAGGCCGAGACCGTTCAACGCGCGCAATGCATTACCCGGCTGGATGATGCCCACACCGTAGACCTTGTGCTCGGACTTGATCTCGACGATCTCAGCCTGAATCCCCCGGCGCCCCAATGCGACGGCCAATGACAGACCGCCGATGCCTCCACCCACAATCAGCACCCGCCTAATCGGCTTCATCATAGTTCCTTTCAAAGTGTTCAACTGCTGAGGATCTTCATTCATAAAGCACCGGCAACCGGTGCCCGTTGCGTCACCCGACCGCGGTCATCGCGTCGCCCGCGATCGTCACCGGCGCGGCATCGATCAGGACAAAGGCAATGACACACGGCGCATCACCTCGATTGACCCAGTTGTGAATCGTGCCGCGTTGCACGAGCACATCTCCCGCGCGCAGCGTCACGGCCTCGTGATCGATTTCCATCGTGATTTCACCGGAGAGCACGATGGCGTAGTCGATCGAATCGGTCCGATGATTGCGCGGCGCAACACCCGGGGCATATTCGATGACACGGAAGACCGAACGCCCTTTCATCGCAGTGCCAACGATCTGTTTCGCTCCATCGTCCGGGTCGTCGTTATCGGCCGGCAACGCTGCCGACCAGATATTGCAGACCGTGGCCCCTGGACGGAAGCTGACAACATCGCTGGACGGTTCATCGATCAGGATCGTGGCCTCGCCGTTCGGCTTGTGCCCGGTGACTACCCTTCTAATCTGCATCGTTTACTCCTCGCGATCGTTAATGCTGGGGATGTGGGGAAGCGTCAGATAGGACGCACGCGTTCCGCCGGTCACAACGCGGCTGCTGCCCTGGAAGGTGGCGCCACCGCGGTCAGATTCGTGCTTGTGCAGGATCCGGCCCGGAATATCGGGGAACTCGAAATCCTTGCCCATAATGGTCAACACCAATCGATAGCCCTTCGGAAAAACCATCGACGTTGGCCAGATCTCGACGTCCACTTCATAGAACTCACCCGGTACCAGCGGCTCGACCCGGTCATGAGCGTGGAAGGGACGTAGCGCATTGCTCCGCTGTGGATCCAGCCGGCGATGCGACACCCGCAACCATCCGCGCGACACCGGGGACGCTTCGTGCGCACCGTTGATGACGACCTCCTTGCCAGCCCCATCGACCATACGCAAGACGGCAAACAGGTCCATGTCTTCCGTCGAAGAAGACACCCATAGATGGGCCGTAATGAAACCGGTAAATTCAGTGTCGACCGCAAAGGGTGCCGTCGTGAAGCTCAGCCCCTCTCCCATCGCGTCGAAAATCGCGATGCACTGCTCTGCGGGACAATCGGTTGAGAGCATGCCCGACGCGACGTCGAGGTAGTGGCGCGTAGGCTGCGTCTCCGGCAGTGGGAACGACGACGCTGCGCGCACCCGGTCGCCTCGTGGATCTCGGACAACGATCCGCACCTCGGGCTCGTTCTGCCAGCCGTTCTGCTCATCGCGCAGAAAATGGTTGAAGAAGCGTTTCTGCATGGCGACGTATTCGGGAAGATAGAACCCCTCCCAATGCTTGCCGACGTGCAGGGAAAGCCACTTCTGCCTCGAACCCGTTCCGAGAAAACCCTCGATGTTTCCGCGCAGATGCATGCCGGGGCCACCCCAGTTGCCGGCTGACAGGACGGGCACCTCGATACGATCCAGTACGGGGGTTCGTTCCCGCCACCAGGCGCTATCCAGCGAGTGCCGCAGAATGTCGGCGACATAGTCGGTGCGATTGGCGATGAGTTCCTGCTCACTCAACTCTTCTTCGCCGGTGACACGCTTCCCGGTCTCTCGTTCCCGATGCGGTGAAGCGCCGTTGCCGTGCTGCACGGCGAGACATTGCTTTGGCCACCAGTAATTGGCGAAACCGCTGCTCAGGATGCCGCCGTGATGCGTGCTGTCGCGGTAGTAGTCGGTATAACCCTCCCAAGGGCAGATCGCTGCCAGATGCGGCGGCCTCAGCGTCGCGACGCGCCACTGCGTCACCGCGTAGTAGGAAATGCCCAGCAAGCCGATCTTGCCGTTCGACCAGGGCTGCCGGGCCGCCCATTCGATGGCGTCGTAGT
The DNA here is from genome assembly GCF_044909315.1 of Caballeronia udeis. GTDB lineage: Bacteria > Pseudomonadota > Gammaproteobacteria > Burkholderiales > Burkholderiaceae > Caballeronia > Caballeronia udeis_A. The sequence continues at coordinate 76,678 of NZ_JBIYEB010000035.1, read as the reverse complement.
AGTCCACGATCTCGCGCGGCGAGCGCGGATCCAGGTAGCCAGGCGACTTCCCGCATCCCCTCGAATCGATCTGGATAATCACGAAACCATCCGGAACCCACCGTTCCGGATCGGCTGTTTCCCAGCGCAGGTATCTGCCGGTCGAACCGTTGCTGCAAAGCTCCGGATAGACACCGGTCAGCTGGTCCCATTGCGTCTTGAAGCCGTCCTCGAAATGGAGATCCTTGCCGTATACGCCCTGCGCCATGATCACGGGGAAGTTTCCTTCTGCGTCCGGACGGAATACGTTCGCACGCAGAACGAGCCCATCGCTTACGGGAATGGGAATGTCCTGTTCGAAGATCATGCCGTAGGATTTCTGCTGATCCGGGTCGTCAGACTCATCTCTTTCCCGCTTTATTTCCTTAGTCATCCTCATCCTTATCTCCATCTCTGTGTACTGAAACGCTGACGCCATCGGTCGCGGTTCTGGACGGCCCAGAACACACGATCCAACCAGACCGTGGACGTCCCCGATCGTCGATGCTTTCGTGCAATATATTCCCCATAATAGGAATATGTCAAGGCGGTACTCGCTACGTTGCTGTCTGTCCCACCTTGCGGAACTACCGCCTCGCCGGTGAACAGAAACCCGGCGCCCAGGGACATCTCCGAATTTCAGTTGAAATATTCCTTATATTAGGAATAAACTGGCGACTGCACGATCCGCTGAGAACAGAACTGGAGAACCTGGAATGTCTGATCGACCTGTCTTACTTGGAATCTCGGGAAGTTTGCGTAGGGCTTCGTACTGCACGGCGATCCTGCAAAACATCGCCGATGCCGCTGAGAGCCGCGCCACACTCGAAATTTTTCCGCTCGATGCCGTGCCCCCGTACAACCAGGATCTCGATAACGAATCGCCTCCCCAGCCGGTGGCTGCCTTGCGGCAGGCAATTGAACGCGCGGCAGGTCTGGTGATCGTCACGCCGGAATACAACTACGGCATGTCCGGCGTTCTGAAGAACGCGCTGGACTGGGCGTCCAGACCCTACGGAAAATCAAAGCTGAAGGGGAAAGCCGTCCTGACGCTCTCGGCATCGCCGGCCTTCACGGGAGGCGTAAGAGCACAGGCGCAACTCAACGAAACGTTGCTTTCGAACGCTGCATTGCTTGTGTTGCGTCCGCAGATTGTCATCGGCATGGCGCATGAAAAAATACGGGACGGCAAGATAATTGATCAGGAAACCAAACGATTTATTTCAGACGGATTAAATGATCTGCTCCGCGATATCGCCGGCAAGACGACGGCCGCTGGTCAGGAAGCCTGAGCCGTTCCGTAACAGCTACTCGTTCACCGTGCCTGGCGTATCGGCATCTATGGCAAACGTCCGGGATAGTCCCGGCAAAGTCGTCGCCTCAATCGACGCAATGGAGATAACATGAAACTTCTGTCTTACGAGTTCGAAGGCGCCGCCCGTCCAGGGGCGCTCGTTGATGGCGGCATTGTCGACATCGGCAAGCGGCTGCGTGTGAACAGCCTGCGCGAACTGCTCGAGGCCGGGAAACTTGCGGCGGCCGCCGAACTCGAGGAAGCGCAACCCGACCACGCTCTCGCCGACGTAGTCTTGCTGCCGCTTATCCCGGACCCTGCCCATTTCTATTGCGTCGGCGTCAACTATGCGGACCATTTGAAAGAGGTTCAGGATGCCGGTATCGCACGCCCGAAACCGAAGCACCCATCGCTGTTTCCCCGTTTTCCGGAATCGTTGGTCGCGCATGACCAGTCTCTGCAGATACCGAAAGTGTCCGACGAATTCGACTACGAAGCAGAACTGGCTGTGGTCATTGGGAAAGGTGGCCGCTATATCGACGAAGCCGACGCATTGAACCATGTCGCCGGATATACCTGCTTCAACGACGGCAGCGTGCGCGACTGGCAATATCATTCGAGCCAGGTCACCTCAGGCAAGAATTTCTGGCAAACCGGTGGCCTCGGTCCGTGGCTTGTCACGGCAGACGAGATCCCCGATCCGGGCTGCCTTGACATCAAGCTTTTACTCAATGGCAAGATCCTTCAGGACAGCAATACCCGCCACCTGATCTTCAGTGTCGCGCAAATCATCGCTTATGCTTCGGCACTCGTACCGTTAAAACCGGGCGATGTCATTGCCACCGGAACGCCATCTGGTGTGGGCTTCTCCCGCACGCCACCGATTTTTATGAAAGCCGGCGACATTTGCGAGGTCCAGATCGAGAAGATCGGTACCTTGCGGAATACGGTGGAAAAAGCAGTAGGGTGATCTGTTCGCCGCGCGGGTTGCCGCTGAAGCAACGCTAACTCGCAGCCCGGTTCGTTGCGTGGCGTGAATTCGCCGAACTCGCCCAAAATTTGTCTGCCTCCTTCTGATACTCGTCACCTCCACCGTCGCGCCGCCCCACCCCTCGTTAAGTTGCCAATGCCCTTCTGAGTTCCTGCATCCTGGATAGCGCCTTGCCCGGCGCTTTCAACCCAACAAACGACGGTTGATTTCCTGCGAGAGCGGCTAGCGGCTTCTCCAGTCCGCAGCCGTTCGCTACGGCCGGCGACTCCTGCCAACAAAGACCACCGCTCCCCCGCAAGCCTGAACGCGCACATCGCCGCGTTGAGATTGGTCGTCCGCTCATCAAGAAAATGCACACCTGCCACGGCCAGCTCCAGGAGAGCAGCACTGTACTGCGTGACTTCATCCATCTTGATCACCATCTGATTGATCACCTCGATGTCTTCGCTTCGATGTCTTCACTAGCACGATCGATTTCTCCAATGATGGCCGAGGTAAATGCCGAAGCTGATTTCGCCATGCCACAGGTCGCAAGCAAAAAAATTATTTTCCCTGTGTAACCGAACATCCGGTGACCGCGAATTAAATCACGTACCCACCACGGGTACCTTCTATCTCAACTACTGGAGAAATTCGATGTCATCAAAGACCACGGTTAGTGCCACCCTGCTCGCTGGCGTTGTCGCGAGCCTGCTCGCATCGGTTGCCCACGCAGCACCGCTCACACCGGCCGAAGGAGCCGCTGCTGTTGCCGCTCACAAGGAGAAGTGCTACGGCGTCGCCCTGAAGGGCCAAAACGACTGCGCGGCCGGTCCCGGCACCACGTGTCAGGGTACGTCCGCGATGGATTTCCAGGGTAACTCGTGGAAGTTCGTTCAGGGTGGCACCTGCGCGAGTATCGAAGTGCCGGGTGGCGGCCATGGCTCGCTCACCCCGCTGAAGTCCTGATCCGGCGAACGACAAGAGGAACGGGGCGGCCATGGACAATTCCACGAGTGCAACCGCGGTTGGCAAGCCAGACCGCCCCCTTCCGGTGACGCCTGGTGCCCAGGGGCTCGCCGGTACCAGCTTCAAACATGAACACCTGTCCGCGATTCTCGCGGACGGACTGAACAACGGATTCTTCGAGGTTCATGCAGAAAACTACATGGGCGCCGGCGGCCCGCCACATCGGGCGCTTGCGGCCATCCGCGCGGACTATCCGCTCTCCATTCACGGCGTGTGCATGTCGATCGGCGGGCCGGGAGCACTGGATGTGAATCATCTCGCGCGCTTCCGCGATCTGGTGGCTCGCTACGAGCCAATGCTGGTGTCCGAGCATCTGGCCTGGTCTTCACACGGCAGGACATTCTTCAACGACCTCCTGCCTTTGCCGTACACGCAGGACACTCTCGATAAGGTATGCGAACACATCAACCAGGTCCAGGAGGCGATCAAACGCTCCATCCTCCTCGAGAATCCGTCGACCTATGTTGCTTTCGCTTCCTCCACCATGAGCGAAACCGACTTCATCCGGGCGGTCTCGCAACGGACCGGCTGCGGTCTGTTGATGGACGTTAATAACGTTTTCGTCTCGGCGAACAATCACGGCTTTTCGGCCTCGGCGTACCTTGCCGAATTCCCACTTGAACAGGTGGGGGAGATACATCTGGCCGGACATAGCGAGCAACACGACGACGAGAACGAACTGCTGCTCATAGACAGCCACGATCGCGTCATCTCTGATTCTGTCTGGATGCTTTACAGAAATGTCGTATCGCGTATTGGACCGAGGCCCACGTTGATCGAATGGGATAGCAACCTTCCCGACTGGCCCGTGTTGCGGGCTCAGGCACTGACGGCTCGGCGAATCATGGCGGAACACGGGATATCGCTCGCCGGGGAGCTCAGCCATGAGGCCTGAAAAGCGCCCGTGCGAGCACGCCGCTGCGTTTGCACCAGGTTTGACGGACCCAGCGATGGTGGCACCGGAAGACGTGGTCGCCGCGTCGGGAAAGGGTGTAATCACGCGCTATAACGTTTATCGCAACAACGTCACGGTCAGCCTGATCGACGCGCTCGCTGCTATCTATCCTGCTGTCCAGCGCATTACCGGCGTCGAATTCTTCAGGGCGATGGCCCGTTTCCACATTCGCGCGACTCCTCCCGCGTCTCCGTTGCTGTTCGAGTACGGGCGGGATTTTCCCGCGTTCATCGAGTCCTACGAATATGCCCGTGACATGCCGTGGCTTGCGGATACGGCGCGCATCGAGCGGGCCTGGCTAGATGCCTATCACGCGGCAGACCTGCCCGTGCTTGCCGCCGAAGCGCTGGGAAGGATTGAGCCGACGTCGCTGACCGGGGTGTGTTTCAAGCCGCACCCCGCCGTGCGGATTGTGCGATCACCGTATCCGGCCCTCGCAATCTTTACGATGAACCGGACTGATGGCCCGGTTTCTCCGCTCTGCTCAAGCGAACCCGAAGATGCACTCGTGACGCGACCAGATCACGACGTGGTGGTGTCGCGCCTGCCGGCCGGTGGTGCCACATTTCTCATCGCTCTTTTCGAGGGTGCATCACTGGGTGAAGCAATCGCGGCCGCATTTCAAGAAGCCCCTTCCTTCGATCTCCAGGCCAACCTGGCAGGGATGATCTCAGCCGGCGCGTTTACCGCCGTTCAACATGGAGATTGATCAAGATGTCGAACCCACAAGACGTGAAACTGCCCTTTCCGAACATAGTGATATCAACGATTAGCATGGCGAATCGACTGATCCAGAAACTCGCGCAACCGTGGCTCGTTCAACTGGTGCTGCGGCTTGCACTGGCCGTGCCGTTCTGGAAATCGGGCATTCTCAAATGGCACGGATTCCTTCAACTTAACGATACGGCGATCGACCTGTTCACGCAGGAGTTTCAGTTGCATCTCCCGGGTGGTCCCTATCCGTTTCCCCACCCGGCTGTTTTCGCATTTCTGTCGGGCTGCGGTGAAGTCACATTTCCCGTGCTGCTCGTGCTTGGCCTTGGAACCCGGTTCGCCGCACTCGGTTTGATACTGATGACGTGCATCATCGAACTCACTGTGCCGGAGGGCTGGCCTATCCATCTGACCTGGGTGGCAATGGCACTCGGAATTGCAGCCTGGGGTCCGGGCCGGATATCCATTGACTATCTGCTTGGTGACAGGTCGTTCAGGTCGTGACCGGGTGAATAGATCCGACAGGGCGAGCGATGTAGCTATCCAGGAACGTCAGGTTCGGAAAGTTGTCCGCCCGGAACGGCACACTGCGGGAAAAGATTCGACACGAAGAGGCTAAATGAAAACTGGAGATCTGATATTTCGGTTAACTAATAATCTGGCGCCCGTCGAGCCCAATGCTGTTTCGAAGAGACTCAATCGGGCGCTGATGGTTGGCGTTACCGCCAGCACGGCGTTGCTGGTTGTGCTCTATGGCATTCGGAGCGACATGCCCGAACTGATACTGACGCCAATGTTCTGGGTACGGCTCGCGTTCCCGCTGGCTACGATTGCAACCGCAATGAAACTCGCTGAACGTCTTGCTCGTCCCGGCGCGCCGCTCAAGCTTGCATGGTTCGCAGTCACATTGCCCTTCATCACCATGTTGCTCGTGGCCGCGTTTATTGTCCTCTCGACACCGCTAGGCTATCGCCTGCAACTGATCGTGGGCACAACATGGCGGGTCACCACAGCAAATATCGTTCTGCTGTCTCTGCCGTCACTTGCCGCCGTGATGCGCGCCATGAAGGGACTCGCCCCTACCCGCCTCATGCTGGCTGGCGCAGGTGCTGGACTGCTCGCTGGTGCGCAAGGCCTGCTTGTGTACTCCCTTTACTGTTCAGAGATGTCCGTGCCGTTCTGGGGTGTCTGGTATGTACTGGCAATTCTCATAACCGCCGGCATAGGTGCGGCACTTGCTCCGATCTACTTGCGGTGGTAACGCACCCTTTATGACTCGAAGTTGACCGCCTGAACGCACATCGGCGTGCCGACCGGGACGGCATCGACTTGCTCGCCAGGTTGCCCCGTCAACGGATCAATACGGAATGTCACCACCGAATCGCTATCCTGGTTCGCGACCAGCAGAAATTTACCTGACGGCGACAACGTGAAACTGCGTGGCGTCTTGCCGCCGCTGCTTCGAACCGTTGGAGGAAGCACGCGGCCGTCGACGGGATCGAGCGGATAGCAGGCAATGCTGTCGTCGCCACGAAACGAAGCGTAGAGAAAGCGCCCGTCCGCTGCGATCTGCAATGCGGCGGAGTGGCTCGGGACGGTGTCCTCGGGCAGCGCACGCACCACATCGAGCAGTTGCAAGGCGCCATCTGCCGACGAGTAAGCGAACCGGCCGATGCTCGCGTTCAGTTCATTGACGACATAAGCCACGACACCATCTGGATGAAAAACGAAGTGTCGTGGACCCGAACCCGGAGGCAGTCTGGCCGGAGATCCATCGACGCACATTAGACGGCCGGAGGGTGCGTCAAGCCTATACGTCACTACTTCATCTGTACCGAGGTCCGTAACCACAGCAAAGCGGTTGTCCGGACTCGGTACCACGCAATGTCCATGCGGCACACTCTGCCGCGCCTGGTCCGGCCCGTTTCCGCGATGAGAGAACGTACTGAGCGCAGGACTGATCATTCCATTGTCCAGGATCGCGAAACTCGCTACATGCTGCCCTGGCGTCTCGTCACCGATCTCGTGCCCATAGTTCGCGACGAACACGCATCGCCCGTCCCGGTCGGTGTTGCAATGTGCGCTCAAGCTGCCGCGCGTCGCTTGCCGATTGAGCAGCGTAAGTGCACCAGTTTCAGCATCGACGCGATACGCGCTCACTTGCCCTTCCGGCCAGCCGAACACCTCGCTGGTCGCAAACAGCAGGCGGCGCCGGGGAAGGATCGCGAGATAGGACGGATTGACCACGCCGGCCGTGTCGGCAAGCGGCGTCAGCTTGCCGGTGGCGTCGTCGAGGCGAAAGGTCGCGATACCGCGGCCATTGGCACTGGCGAAATGCGGCACTGCGCGATTGATACAACCGACGAATACGAGTGTTGTAGCCGACATGGACAATAAATCCGGACAGTGATCTTATGGTAAAACCCTAGTTGTATGGTAGTAGGGTGGAGACTATTATGCAATCCATTGAGCCGCCACCCACGCGCGGCCGATTGCACAAGCGACCGATTTCGCACCGGGTGCCGCTGCGCAAAACAAGTTCAGGAGACGACAGTGCCCATCCGGAAAACCACCACGCTCACGGCGCTCGCCACCCTGCTCATCGCTGCAAGTGCGATGGCTGCAGTGGCAACAGGCGATACCTCGAAAGACAAGATCGCCTTATCGAACAGCTATGCCGGCAATACGTTTCGCCAGCAACAGTTGAAGAGCTGGGCACAAGTCGCCACCGAAGCGAAGAAGGCCGGCCTGGTTGCGGACGCGCCCGCCTTCACGACTGCCGAAAACCAGGCGACCGAGCAAGCGCAGCAGATCCAGAACCTCGTGCTGCAGGGCTATAAGGCAATTGTCATCAACGCGGCTTCGCCCACTGCGCTCAACGGTGCGATCAAGAGCGCGTGTAGCGCGGGTGTCATCGTTGTCTCGTTCGATGGCATCGTCAATGAGCCCTGCGCGTATCGGATTGGCGCCGACTTTCATCAAATGGGCGCGGTACAGGTCGACTTCCTCGCGAAGAAGCTGAATGGCAAGGGCAATATTCTCGAAGTGCGGGGCCTCGCCGGCGTATCGGTGGATGACGAGATTCACCAGGGCATTGTTGACGAGATCAAGAAGTATCCGGGCATGAAGATCGTGGGCTCGGTCTATGGCGCATGGACGCAGACCGTCGCGCAGAAGGAAGTGGCGGGCGTGCTGCCGTCCTTGCCGCAGGTCGATGGGGTCGTGACGCAAGGCGGCGACGGTTACGGCGCGGCGCAAGCCTTTCGCGCGGCCGGCCGGCCGGTGCCGACGATCATTCTCGGTAATCGTCAGGAGGAACTCGCGTGGTGGAAATCGCAAGGGACCGATACGTATCAAACGATGTCGATCGCGGCCGATCCAGGCTCGTCGACCTTCGCTTTCTGGGTCGCGCAACAATTGCTTGCGGGTAACAAGTTGCCGCACGACATGTCACTGCCGACCCTCACCGTGACATCGGCATCCGTCGACAAAGTGCTTGCGAACACCGCGCCAGGCACGGTCGCAAGCAATGTCTTCACGCGCGACCAGGTGGTCAAGCTCGTCGAAGGACAAAAGAAATAAACTGCGGGACGCCCCGCTCTCCCCATCCGGTACCCTCAATGAATCAGATGGACAGTGTTGCATCAGGCGAGTCGCGCGCGGGGCCTGCCGCACCTGAATCCGCGCCGTTGATTGCATTGACCCATATCGATGTGACGTTCGGTGTCGTGCGCGCATTGAAGCAGGCGGACTTCGCATTCCGGACGGGCGAGTGCGTCGCCATTGCGGGACATAACGGTGCGGGCAAATCAACCTTGATGTCGGTGTTATCGGGTGCGCGGCGAGCCACTGCCGGATGGGTCGAAGCGGGCGACAAGCGCTTCGAGCGCGGCTACGACGCCGAGACCGCCCGCGCGCTCGGCGTGCGTTGCGTGTTTCAGGAATTGTCGCTGTGCCCGAACCTGACTATCGAAGAGAACATGCATGCGGTGCACCCGCAACTCAAGGGTTTCGGTTGGCGCAAGCGGGCGCGTGCGATTATCGAAGCGCAGCTCGATGCGATCTTTCCCGGCCATAGGTTGTCGGGCAAGGATCTGGTCGGCAACCTCTCCCTCTCGCAGCAGCAAATGGTGGAGATTGCGCGCTGCTTTGCGCGTGTCGATACGCCGGTCAAACTCGTCATCCTGGACGAGCCCACCTCGAGTCTCGACAAATACACCGCCGAGCAACTGCTCGCCTTCGTCCGAAAAAGCGCGGCTGAAGGCATCACCACCGTCCTCATCACGCACATGCTCAACGAGATGCTGCGGTGTGCCGATCGCGTCATGGTGATGCGCGACGGCGGCGTGATCGCCACACTGCCCGTCGAAGGTTTGACCAAGGACGCCATCATCCGCGCGATGGGTCAGTTCATCGAAGGCGATCTCACCCCGCGCGAGCGCGCCGCAGCTGGCGCCAGCACCCAGGACGCCTATCAGTGGACGGTTGGACCGGGGCAGCAGACGACCATTGACGCGCCGCGCGGCAGCATTGTGGGCTTTGCCGGTCTCGCGGGGCAAGGCCAGACCGATGTGCTCAACGCCATCTATGCATCGGCGCGGGGCCGCCATTCACGCGGCCGGGTCGCTTACGTGGCCGGCGACCGACGCTCGGACGGCATCTTTCCCGACTGGACCATCGCGCAGAATTTCGACATCCGCTCACTCTATGACCGCACACGCGGTTCATGGCTCAACGCTGCGAGCCTGCGCGAACTCTTCGACACATGGGCTCGACGCCTCGATATTCGAGGCGCTGCCGCGGGCGCCAATATCCTGTCGCTCAGCGGTGGCAACCAGCAGAAGGTCCTGTTCGGGCGAGCACTCGCCTCGGATGCCGATCTCATCCTGATGGACGACCCGATGCGAGGCGTCGACATCGGCACCAAGCTGGAGATCTACCGGCTGCTCCAGGATGAAGCGGCGCGTGGACGCACCTTCATCTGGTACACGACCGAGAACGACGAACTCTTCTACTGCGATAAAACCTACGTGTTCCGCTCCGGCCGCGTGACACGCGAACTCAATGCCAGCGAGTGCACCGAAGAGGCGCTGCTCGCCGCCAGCTTCGAGGAGCCGGTCCGATGAACTTTTCTGCCGCTTCGCGCCGTCGCCCCCTCGACCTGCGTTCAATGCTGCCGGTCGTATCGCTGTTCGCAGTGCTCGTTCCGATGGCGATCGTTCAGCCCAATACGGTCAGCTACTTTGGCGGCGTCATGCTGCTCAATCTCGGCATCCCGATAGTCTTCGCCACGCTTGCACAGCTTTCGGTGATCACGGCCAACGAACTGGACCTGTCTATTGGTTCTTTCGTCAGCCTCGTCGCATGTATTGGTGGAACGTTGCTGCAAAGTTCGCCCTGGCTGGGCTGGGGAGCGCTCGCCGGCTGTGTGCTGGTCTATGCGCTTGTCGGCGCGCTGATCGAATATCGGCGCATCTCGTCGGTGGTGGTCACGCTGGGGCTTTCGTTCGTCTGGAACGGCATCGCGGTACTGCTGCTGCCGGCACCGGGCGGACAGGCCCCGGAATGGCTTGCGTCGCTCATGTCCTTTCACATGCCGGTCGTTCCTGCACCGCTCGTCTGGACTGCGGCCATCGCGCTCTGCACACACCTTTTCTTCATGCGCTCCGCGCTCGGCGTGCGCTTGCGTGGTGTAGGCGGCAACGCCGGCGCGATGCACCGCTTTGGCTGGTCGATCATCCGTTCGAAGGCGCTCCTGTTCGGCTGCGCCGGCCTCTTCGGCGTGTGCTCCGGCCTGACGCTGCTCGGTCTCACGACATCGGCCGATGCCAACATCGCGTTGCGGTATACGCTGCTGTCGGTCGCCGGCGTGATTCTCGGCGGCGGCGAATTCACGGGCGGCCGGGTCTCACCGGTCGGCGCCGTGCTGGGCGCAATCACGCTCACGCTCGCCTCGTCGTTTCTCTCGTTCCTGCAGGTCGCGCCCGAATGGCAGATCGGTTTGCAAGGCGCAATCCTGATCGCGGTGCTGTCACTGCGTCTCGTGTTTCGCCTGAAGGAGCCGCGCCGATGAAATCGATCCTCGCCATCCGCGAATTACGCCGTGCCGTCTGGCTCTGGTCGTTCATTGGCGCGGTACTCGTCGGCGTTATTGCAGGCGTCGTATTTGGTGCTGGCACCGCGGGCAACATGTTGTCGACCGCGTCGGCTTTCGTCGTTTTTACTGTGCTGGTCGGCCTCGGCCAGATGCTTGTCATCACCAGCGGCCCAGGCAACATCGACCTGTCGATTCCCGCGACTATTGCACTCGCGGGGAGTATTGGCATGCGGGTGATGGCGACCAGCAATCACGCCATCCTGTCCGGCATCGGCGCCGTAGTTGCGACCGGCGTGGCGATAGGTCTCTTCAACTACGTGCTGATCCGCTTGCTGCGGATTCCGCCGATCATCGCGACCTTGTCTTCGAGTTTTGTTCTTCAGTCACTCGCAATAAGTCTTGGACGCGGCGGCGCAGCGCCCCCGCCCGCGCTTGAAAATTTCGCGCTGAGCCGTGTCGGCGGCGTGTCGGGACTGGCATTCGTCGGCGTCGCTCTGACCTTGCTTGTCGCCACGGTGCTGTTCAGGCTGGTGCAAGGCCGCAGCCTTTCCGCCGTGGGACAAAACGCCCGCGCAGCCGAGCTTGCCGGGGTCAAGGTAGGCGCGGTGCGCTGCCTGACCTATGTGAGCTGCTCAGTGCTGGCCGCGTTGGCCGCACTGCTGCTTGCCGCGTTCTCCGGCGGCGCCACGCTCGACATGGGCGCAGATTACATGTTGCTGTCCGTTGCGGTGGTGGTGATCGGCGGCACGCAAGTAGCAGGCGGACGCGCGAGTCCCACCGGCGTGTGGAGCGCTGCATGCTTTCTGTTCCTGATCAACGCGCTGCTGAATGCGACCGGAGCAGGTGCTGGGTTGCGAGCTATCGTCTATGGACTGCTGATCGTAGGGGTGACAGCCATTGCAAGCGGCGCTTCCGATGCACGGGCATGACGGAATCATCGGACGTCCGCGATGCTGCTTGATGAAAACCGTCTTACTGCGATGCAGCATCTCATCTCTTCGGGGGACTTGATACCGGCAAGCACAGGCACGAAGACGTTGTGGTGTGCCGCTCGATCCAAACCCGGTTGACTCGGATAAATATAGCGTTTCATACTAGAAAAGTCGTTCGCGGCGAGAAGCAATATATCCGTGTAACAGCGAGCTGAAAAATGGGGGCGTTGTGAGTGAGCTAACAGGCAAAGGCGCGGTTGTGACCGGCGGTGGACGCGGTATCGGGCTGGCATGTGCACGGTTGATAGCCGAGCGCGGTGGGTCCGTAGCCTTGCTGGGCGAGGACCGTGAAGTGCTAGAACAGGCAGCGGCAACATTGCGCGCCGAAGGACTTAATGCCACCGCTATCGTCGTCGATATTGGCATCGAGGAGGAAGTTGCCATCGCGATGGAACAGTCCGCGGCATTTCTCGGTTCAATCGATATCCTGATTAATAATGCGGCGATCCAGCCTTATGGCACCGTTGCGTCCATGGGCCCGGCCGAGTGGGACAAGGTCATCCGTATCAATCTGCGAGGAACGTATCTGGCATGTCACTACGCATTGCCGCACATGCTCAGGCTGCAACGCGGTTCGATCGTCAACATCGCCTCTGTGCAGGCGCTTGCCAACCAGACCCGGGTGGCCGCCTATGCCACCTCGAAGGCCGGCATGCTCGCTCTGACGCGATCGCTTGCCGTGGACTTCGGCCCTTCGGGCATACGTGCAAATACAGTCTGTCCAGGCTGCATCGATGCACCCATGACACGCTTTGCAGCCGCTCAAACGGCGCCGGGGCGAGAGGAAGAAATCCTTCGGGAATGGGGTAAGGCGCAGCCGCTCGGCCGAATCGGGCGCCCGGAAGAAGTCGCGGAGATGGTCGCCTTTCTGGCCAGCGATCGTGCAAGTTTTTGCACAGGAGCGGAGTTCAAGGTTGACGGTGGGCTGATGGCAAGCCTCGGCGTGACATTGCCGGAGTGATGGAAACCATGGTCGCCGCGCAACGCATCTGAAACCGGAAGCACCCGCGAACGGCACAACTGATCATCGCCGGCGGAAGGCGTAAAGAGATCCGGCGTCACAGACGCAAACTGTTATAGCGTTTTGGCAGGGCGCTGTGTATCGACGCACGCAGACCCTTTCCTCACAATGGCGACGACTCCCGCTCATTTCGGACGCCATGAACACCTACCCCAGATTCCGCGCAGCCGCCTGCCATGTGGCGCCTATTTACTTTGATACACCCCGCACTATCGACAAAGCGTGTGCGTTAATCGCGGAAGCTGCGTCAAACGGCGCCGGACTGATCGCCTTTCCGGAAGCATTTGTGTCCGCGTTTCCAGTCTGGTCCGGCGTATATCCGCCGGTCGATGTGCACGAGTTCTTCGTGAGCCTCGCCTCGAGTGCAATCAGGGTGCCGGGACCTGAAGTGGCTCGCCTGCAGGATGCGGCCCGTCGCCATGGCGTGATCGTCTCGATTGGCGTCAACGAGGGCACGCCGGTCAGCCCTGGCTGTATCTGGGATACCAACCTCCTGATCGGCGAGGACGGACGCATCCTGAATCGCCATCGCAAGCTGGTGCCAACGTACTGGGAAAAGCTGACGTGGGCAAACGGCGATGGCAGCGGCCTGCGGGTCGTCGAGACGAAGGTGGGACGGATCGGCGCGCTGGTGTGCGGCGAAAACACCAACTCGCTCGCGCGCTTCGCGCTGCTCGCGCAAGGCGAGAACGTGCACATTTCGTCGTTCTCTCCGCGCTGGCCGACCCATCCTCCCGGCGAGGCATCGTACGATCTCGAGGCGGCCATCCGGTTGCGAGCCGGCGCGCATGCGTTCGAGGGGAAAATATTCAATGTCGTCGCATCCGGGTTCCTGCCGCCCGAAGCCATCGACCTGATCGCTCGAGACAACGCACGGGCTCGGCAACTCCTCGAGGAGTCGCCCAAGAGCGTGTCGATGATCTTTGGACCCGGCGGGACCGTCATCAGCGACACGTTGCGGGACGAAGAAGGTATCGTCTATGCGGATATCGACCTGAAGCTGTGCGTCGTGCCCAAACAGTTCCAGGACGTGGTCGGCTACTACAATCGTTTCGACGTGTTTGAGTTAAAGGTGAATCGCCGCGCGCTTGCGCCGGCCGAATTCTCCGACGAGCACACGGGCGGCGAGATCGATCGATCGCACGAACCATGGCCACCTTCACTCGATGAAGCATGGCCCGCCGGTGCGCTCGACAGTGCGAACGAATCATGAGCCTGATCGATCTTTACAGCGACACGAAGACTGTGCCGACCGAAGCCATGCGGGCAGCAATGGCCGCGGCAAAAGTCGGCGACGAGCAGATGGACGAAGACCCCACCACGCGCGCTTTATGTGAGCGCGTGGCCATGGAGCTCGGTTTCGAGGCGGCGGTCTTCATGCCGTCCGGGACCATGTGCAACCTTGTTGCAACGCTCGTGCACACTCGTCCCGGCGATGAACTCATCGCCGACGCCCAGTCGCACATCTGCACCACCGAAGGAGCGGGCGCTGCGGCGATCGCAGGGGTGGCGATCAATCCGGTCTTTACCCGTGACGGCATTTTCACCGCGGATGAATGCCGTGCCGCGATCCGCGCGCCGTCTCGAACAGCGCCTCGGTCCTCGATGGTCAGCATTGAGCAAACCACGAACTTCAGCGGCGGTGCAGTGTGGCCGCTCGATGCGCTCCGTGGCGTACGCGATGCGTCGCTCGATGCCGGCTTGCGCACGCACATGGACGGCGCGCGGCTCTTTAACGCCTGCGTTGCCACCGGCCTGACGCCAAAGACGTATGCCGAAGGCTGGGATAGTGCCTGGGTCGACTTTAGCAAGGGACTGGGATGCCCGTTTGGCGCGGTCTTATGCGGAGACCGTGACTTCATTGGCGAGGCATGGACATGGAAGTACCGGCTCGGCGGCGCAATGCGGCAGTCGGGAATACTGGCGGCCGCGGCACTTTATGCCCTCGACCATCACGTGGCGCGCCTGGCCGTCGATCACGCAAACGCAGCGCTGTTCATCGAATTGCTGGGTGAAACGCCGTATTTTGTGTTCGACAAGACGAGCCCTACGACCAATGTGATCCTGTTCAAGCTGCAAGGCCTGCCCGTTGATACAGCCACCTTCACCGGTCGTGCGTTGGAGCGAGGCGTTCGTCTTCGGGCGCTTGCGGACGGCCGTATGCGCGCGACAACGCATCTTGGCGTGACGCGCGACGAGATGCTGACGGCCGTGCGCATTCTTAATGATCTGGCCCGCGAGTTCGCGGCCAATGCTGCCTAGCTCGACGAAGGCCCCTATGTTCAACTCGCAACCGCGCCTTTTTCTCGTCGACGTTTTTACGGAAGAGGCTTTTTGGGGCAATCCAGTCGCCGTGATTGGCGCCGGAATTCCGTTGGCGCCCGAACAGATGGTCCGGATTGCGCGCTGGACCGGCATGCCGGAGACCGTCTTCGTGCTGCCCCTGAACACGCACCGTGACACTGAGCACGCGGCGGACTATCAGGTAAGGATCTGGTCGCCCTCATGCGAATTGGCATTCGCAGGCCATCCATCGATTGGTGCAGCGCATGTATTGCTTGAAGAAGGTCTCATAGCGTCCAAAGCGGGTCGGTTTACTCAGCTGTGCATGGCGGGTTGCATCGATATGTGCGTGACGGCGGCCGGTGCAAAACGAAGAATCTCTTTCCGCACGCCGATCCCGACGGTCGAGCAACTGGATGATGCGGACCATACGGAGGTCCTGAACGCGATCGGATGCAGCACGGCTCTCGCGAAGACCGCACTCGTCGAAGCAGGCGCGCGCTGGATCATTGTAGAAATGAAACACGCGTCAGAGGTGAACGCACTGAGACCCGCCATGGATCGGGTACTGGCGTTGAGCGCGCTTCGCAATGTTTCGGGCATCACGGTACTGGGGCGGACCCATGCCGGCGGTGCAGACTATGAAGTGCGATCGTTTGCACCTGTAATCGGCGTGCCGGAAGACGCTGTTTGTGGAGGTGGAAACGCGTGTGCTGCTGCGTGGGTCGCCCGGCAGAACGACTGGCGAGAAGGCAGTGCGGACAGCGTCATCAGCCAGGGAAGACAGGTCGGCCGGGCAGGACGCGTTTTCTGGAAAGGACCCGACGAGACGCGCCGCATTGAGATCGGCGGGTTTGCCGTCACGGTATCGGCCGGAACCTTCCACGTGCCTTAGCGCGCCGGCGCTGTCATCCCGGCAATCGCTGCAGTTCTCGCACCATCCTGCCCAATCGGGCGAGCGCGTCACGCCGGCTGTCAGTCATGCGAAATCCGCAATTGAGCCGCACGTAGTTGCTGAAAGCGCCCGTGGGAGAAAACAGCGTGCCCGGCGCGATGCTGATGCCCTCGCTCAATGCCCGCCGATAAAGCGCCACACTGGAGACATCGTTCGGCAAACGAAGCCAGAGCAGATAACCGCCGCTCGGCATCCCGACCTCAATCTCCGACCCGAATTCGCTTTTCGTCACCTCCAGCGTCTCGGCCACGTGCAGACGGCATTGATTCCTCAACTGACGCAGATGATGCTGGTAACCACCGGCCGTCAGATAATCTCCGACCGCCTCCTGTATCAACAGCGGCTGCCCCACGCTCATGGTTCGCTTCAAGGAAACGATCCGCTCGTGATGTCTTCCGCCCGACACCCATCCTAGTCTCAATCCAGGCGCGAGGGTCTTTGTCAGCGAACTGCATAACAATACATTTCCGTTCCGATCGTAGGATTTCGCAGCACGCTGTTTTGCTTCGAAGTGGAGATCGCTGAAAGTCGCATCTTCGATAAGGGGTATCTGCAAGCGTTCAAGTGCGTCGACGAGCCGCTGCTTGGTCTCGTCGTCCATGCTGGCACCAACGGGATTGCTCACGGTCGTGGACAGCAGGCATGCGCCGACGCGCCGTCGCCTGGACAGTCGTTCGATCTCCGCGATCGACCAGCCTGGATTGTCATGGAACGGCAGTGCAACGGCCAGCATGCCGAGTTGCGCGATCGTCGACAAGAAACCGTAATACGCCGGCGCTTCCACCACGATCACATCTCCCCCGCCCGCAACCGCCTGAAGACACAGACCGAACGCTTCAATGCAGCCGTTGGTCACCAACACTTCGTCTGCCGAAAGATGACAGTTCCATGTCTTCGCGTGGGCAGCCAGACTTTCGCGCAGACGCATCGACCCGGACGAGAACGATACGTCCGTTAACAGCGCGCTATGCGCACGAGCGGCACGGGCAATGCTGCGTGACAGCGCCACGACTGGAAAGAGCGCCTTGTCGCACAGGGCCGCACCAAAGGAGACGGTGTGCGCAGCGTCATCCATGTAGCGAAGCGCAGTGTGGGATGACTCAGTGTCGCTAATCGCGGCAGACGTGGGGAATGATTCGGCAAGCCGGGAGGCGTTGGCGCATACATAGAACCCTTTTTGCGGACGGCTCTCGATGACTTGCCGGTCTTCCAGCGCTCGATAAGCCGCAAGGATAGTTGTCACGCTAACAGCGCACCGCCGGCTCATTTCACGGACAGAGGGAAGTCGCTGACCCTCCGCCCACAGCCCGCGCTCGATTTCGCCCATGAGGCGGGAAGCGAGCGAAACGTGTAGAAAGTCGGGTGGAACAGACATGGAAGCAAAAATAAAGAAAGGGACTGTCCAATCTTACGCGACCGCCCCGCCAACGTGACAATGCCCTTGAGACTGTTGGTTGCAAACGCGATGCGCCTGGTCGACCAGGTACCGGCGGATTGACCCCAAGCTGATTGCCTAACGCCCTACCCTGAATACACCCACTGCCTCTCGCAAGCTTTTGGCTTGATCGGCCATTGCTTGCGCTGCCGCCGTTGCTTGCTCTACCAATGCAGCGTTCTGTTGTGTCACTTCGTCCATCTGCCCAACCGCGACGCTGACTTGCTCAATGCCGGTGCTCTGCTCTGACGAAGCGGCCGAGATTTCGCCCATGATGTCAGTCACCTGTTTAACCGAGCTCAGCAATTCGCTCATGCTCTTGCCGGCTTCGGCTACCAGGCCCGACCCTGTATCAACGTGATCGAGCGATTCGCCAATCTGATCTTTCACCTGTTTCGCTGCACTTGCACAGCGTTGCGCCAGCGTACGCACTTCTCCGGCCACAACAGCGAAACCGCGCCCTTGCTCACCTGCGCGCGCAGCCTCGACCGCGGCGTTCAGCGCAAGGATATTGGTTTGAAACGCGATCCCCTCGATCAGAGTGATGATCTCGCCCACTTTCGAGGCGCTGGCGGATATATCCCTCATCTTCGTCACCACGCGCTCAACCACCTGTCCGCCCGCGGTCGCAGCGTCAGAGGCAGTCTGCGCGAGCATGTTTGCCTGTTTCGCATTGTCGGTATTCTGCTTGACCGTCGACGTCAGCTCTTCCATGCTCGCCGCGGTCTGTTCAAGCGAAGCCGCCTGCTCCTCCGTGCGTTGCGACAGGTCGACATTACCCTGCGCCATTTCGTTGGCCGCGACAGCAATAGAATCGGCCGATGTCTTGATCCCCGCGACAATTCCACTCAGTTGTGCGCGCATTGCCTCGAGCGACGCCATCAAGCTTCCGCTTGCACCGGGCGCGATCACTACCGGAACGGCAAGATTTCCATCCGCGATTTCGCCGGCCACGCGTTGGGCTTCACTGGGCTCCGCACCGAGTTGCTTCAGGATGCTGCGAGTGATCAGCAACGCACCTATCACGCCAATGATCAGCGCAGCAAACGCTGCACCGATCGTCGCGACCCTGAGCTGCGCATAGCTGCTCTCAGCCCGGTTTGCCTTGTCGTGCATCGTCGTTTTCTCAAGCTCGATCAACGATCGAAGCGTGCCGCGCCATTGAGTTTGTTTCGGGACGACGTCTTGCAGCAAAGCCTTGCCGGCCGAGGTTTTGTCATTTGAAAGAATGAGCTGAACCACATTGGCCATCAGCGGCAGCGTTGAGGTTTCATCTGTTCTCAGCTGTGCAAGAAGTGTTTGCTCCGTGTCCGTGATGACCCCGCTCGACACAAAGATGTCATTCAAGGCGTGCGACGCATCCGCATAGATTCCTTCTTCGTGCTCTATTTTTTCCACATTGGCCTTCACGCCGCCCTCGTTATCGACCAGCATCATGTCGCGAATGGCGATGGAACGTTGGTCCAGCGAGGAGCGCATCGTCTGGGCCAGCGTCATTTCTTCCGTGCTGCGGTCGACGATACTCGTCAGGGCGTCGTTGATTTTTGACATGCCGAACAAGCCGACGATGGAAACTACGCCGAGAAGAACGAGTAATGCACCGAAGGCGACCGACAGACGGGTCACAACTTTGAACTGGCTCATCAAAATGACCTTGTAGATTTAAGATTGAAACGCGCGATTTCTGCTTTAGCGAACCCACGTCCACATGACATTCTTTCAAAATGCTGTCTTGCAAGCCCAATAACGGATGCCTTGCAGGCGTGCTTGCGCCAGCCTCCATCAACATATCGCCGACTTTTCGAGGGCTCACGCGGCAATGGACAATGCACTCGCCTGGAGAAGTTGCGATGCCAATTCGAGGACGGGCAGCCGGGCTTTTGAGCAATCGTCAAAGCTTCTGCCTGAGTGATGCAGCTTGCCGTTCGTCCGTTTGATTGCTTGCTCGCTACGTGACGGTTGGCGGAAAAACTTAAACTTCCTCTATTTATCGGCGGATAGCGGCTGATCTTTAGCGGTCCATGCACTTCGCCCACCCACCCTGCTCACCTGATGACGGCAGCACAGCGAGAGGGAGCAGAAAGTGCAAGCGAGCACCGCGGCAGTAGGCGCCAGCCTCCGAGACAGTGCGGCGTTGGCCGGTGAAGTTCTGCCTGAGTATGTGTGGCTAGCGATGGACCAGCATGGGTCGTGCTCGATGTACTGGTGCAAAACCACCGCGACAGGCACGCAGCCATGCGGCTCATGCGCAAACTGCTTAAAAAACACGCACACACAGGCTTTTGAAGCGTGGGAAGCGATGACCGGCAATCCGATGCCGGGCTGCCTTGCCGAGTAATTCAGGAATACTCATGTTCTATTTCTTTGGCGGCCCTGCCTTTAACAGCGTGACAGTCCCTCTAAAACATCAATCGTCCAGCTTCATTCTCCCTTGGCCGGCGACGCCAAGCCGCCACTGGCGTACTGCCCGGCCTCCGCGTCCCACCCGCCGCCCAGCGCCTTGTACAGCGCGACAAGGTTCGTCGATACCGTCGACGTGCTGTCGACCCATTGCTGCTCGTTCGTCAGCAGGGTTTTTTGCGCCGTCAACACATCCAGGTAATTCGACAGCCCCCGGATATAGCGCTTGTTTGCGATATCCAACGCGCGTTTTGATGCTTGCACGCTTGCCTCCAGCCGGTCCCGGCGACGCTGTTCGGCCGCAAACCCCGTCAGCGCGTCGTCGACCTCCTGAAACGCCGAGAGCACCGTCTTGCGATAGGTGATCGCCGCCTCCTGCTGCTGCGCCTCCCTCAGGGCGAGCGTTGCGCGCAGGCGCCCGCCTTCGAAAATGGGAATCGAAAGACTCGGCCCCGCGCTATAGCTGCGCGCGCCCCAGCTACCCAGATTTGTAAACTGCGTCGCCTGAATGGCGACGCTTCCCGAGAGCGTGATCTTGGGGAAAAAATCCGCCTTCGCCGCACCGATATTCGCGGTCGCCGCATGAAGCTGAGCTTCCGCTTCGCGGATATCCGGCCGGCGCCTCGCGAGTTCCGATGAAAGCCCGATCGGCACGCGCGGCGGGACCACAGGCACGGTCGGCCCTTCCTTCAGCTCCGCCGCGAGCGTTTGCGGATACTCGCCGAGCAAGACGCCAATGGCGTTGATCAGCTTCGCCTCCTGCTGCTCTTCCTGCGGAATATCCGCGGCGTTCGACTCGGCCTGGCTTTGCGCATTGGCAACATCCAGATCGGTTGCGAGTCCATGCCTGGCGCGCTCATTGGTCAACTGCACGGTGCGCTCGGCGAACGCCAGATTTTCTCGCGTGATGCGCAGCTTCTCCTGCGTGCCACGCAGATTGAGATAGTCGCGGGCGACTTCCGCAGCCGTCGACACGATCGCGTCGTGTCTCGCTTCGTTTTGAGCATCGACGCTGGCGCTCGCGTTTTCTGCCGTGCGCCTCACGCGGCCCCAGAGATCGAGTTCCCACGATGCATCGAAGCCGTATTGATACAGGTTGAACGGCGGCAATGCTCTCGATGTGGCGCTTTGCGTTGGTATGCCCCCCTGCCGGCCACCCAAGCCGTTGGTATCGGTGGCCGATGGTGACCCACTGCCCCCAAGCAAGCCGATGACGCCATCGGCGCTCTGAAGCTCACGCGTGTAGGACGCGTTGCCGTTCAACGTAGGGGCCTCGTCTGCTTTCGCCTGCCCGAACTGCGCCCGTGACTCGGCAAGCCGCGCGGCCGCGATCTTGAGATCGAGATTGCTGTCCATGGCGCGCGTGACCAGCTCCGTCAGAAGTGGATCCCCGAAACTGTTCCACCACAGCGGGTCAACGGGTTCAGGCACCGCGACCGAACGAATAACATCGGTAGTGGCCGGCGCCTCCGGCCATTGCGCCGGTGTCTGCAACGCGGGACGCTGGAAGTCGGGGCCCATCGTGCAGGCCGACAAGAAAGCTACAAACGGAATCCATCGATAATCAATGCGCATTGACCTGTGCCCCCTTCGGCAGCTTCGGCAACAACAAACAAATGGGAGCCAGCACGAGCGAGATCACGCCCAGCATGATGAAGACGTCGAGGTAACTCATGACCGACGCCTGCTGCTCGACCGTCGAGGCGATCGATCCAAGCGAGCTGACAAAGCCGTTGTACGGCGTGATGTGCTCGGCGAGCCTTGCATGGTGGAACTGTTCCCGCCATGCGAGCTGTGTGGTCACGAGCGACACGCCGAAACTACCGCCGAGGTTGCGCATCATGTTGATCAGCGCCGACGCATTGTTATTCTCTTTCGGCGGAATGCCGATGAACTGCACGGTCGAAAGCGGAATGAAAAGGAACGGCAACCAGATGACCTGATAAAGCCGCGACAGCGATACATCCCAGAAGCCGATGTTCAAGTCGAGACCCGACGTATGAAGCAGCGCGAATCCGGTGCCGACGAGCGACATCATGACGAGCCACTTGGGCTGGAACAGGCGCCCCGTCACAATGCCCGCCACCGGCATGATGAACAGCGTGACGAGGCCACCCAGACCGAGCGTCAGGCCGGCATTGGTTGCGTCGTAGCCGAGCAGTTCCTGCGTGAATTGCGGCAGCATCTGCGTCGTGCTGTTGATGATGAAACCGAACGCAAACATCACGCTGCAACTGATGGCAAACGCGCTCGACTTGAAAAGCCGCAGGTTCACGATCGGCTGTGCGGTGGTCAGTTCACGAATCACCAGCGCCACGAGCGCAACGCCCGAGATCACCGTGAACAGGCAAATGAAATTCGATGAAAAACCGTCCTCGCGCTCGAACTTGTCGAGCACGATCTGCAGGCAACCGAAACCAACCGCAACGAGGAAAAAACCCAGGTAGTCGATTCGCAGCCCTTTATCAAGCAGGGCGCGCCGTTCCTGTTGCACCAGCTTGCTGTCGCTCACGAACATCCACGTCAGCACCAGTGACACTATGCCGACGGGCAGGTTGATCAGGAACACCCAGTGCCACGAATAGTTCTCGGTGATCCAGCCGCCGAGCATCGGGCCGATGGCAGGCGCCGTGACGACCGTGAAGCCGTACAGCGCGAACGCCATCGCGCGTTTTTCGGGTGTGAAGGTATCGGCGAAAATGCTTTGTTCAACGGGAGCCAGGCCGCCGCCGCCCAGGCCCTGGAGCACGCGGAAGACGATCATCATGGGCAGCGAGGTCGCGAACCCGCAGGCCACCGAGCTCACCGTGAACAGCAACACGCAGATCATGTAGAAACGCTTGCGGCCCACCACATTTGCAAGCCATCCGCTGATCGGCAGCACGATTGCATTGCTCACGAGATAGCTGGTCGTGATGTACGTGCTCTGGTCGAGGCTCGCGCCAAGACCGCCGGCAATATGACGGAGCGCCACGTTCGCGATGGTGGTGTCGAGCACTTCCATGAAGGTCGCGATCGACACGATGACCGCGATCAGCCAGGGGTTGAACGGCCCCGCCGCCGACCTGGGCAATGATGCGTGGGCTGCATAGGTAGCGGCCATGGTTACCGCACCGTCACGCGCGGGCTGACCGAGAGGCCGGGAGCGAGCGGCAGATGGCGCCAGTCGTCACCGTCGAAGACGATCTTCACGGGCAGGCGCTGCACGACCTTCACGTAGTTGCCCGTTGCATTCTCCGCGGGCAGGCTGCTGAAGACGGACCCGGTCCCGCGCTGCAGGCTCTCTATGTGCGCATGGAGAACCTTGTCCGGATACGCGTCCACGGTGACATCGACCGGTTGTCCCACGCTCATGTGAACAAGCTGCGTTTCCTTGAAGTTGGCGGTGACCCACATTTCGTCGGGAACGACCGCCACCAGTGCCTGCCCGGGCGTCACGTAGTTACCGAGGTTCACCGTGCGGCGCGTCACCTTCCCTGCTTGCGGAGCGAGGACTTCGGTGTAACTCAGTTGCAGCTTCGCATTGTCTACATCGGCATGGTTCTGGCGGACCGACGCCAGCGCGGCATCGATCTTCGTTCTCTGCGACGCAACCTGCGCCTCGCCCGCCTCCACCGCCTGTTTCGCGCTATCGAGCTTGGCGAACGCGCTCTTGGCCGTCGCCTGGCTTTGCTCCAGTTGCTGGCGCGTGATGGCGGCAGGATCGGTTCCCGTGTACCGGGCCAGATCCTGTTTTGCCTGCGTCAGGTCAGCTTCCGCCACCCGCACTTGCGATGTCTGCTGCGCGAGGCTGGCGGTCTGATACAGCAGGTCGGCGCGCGCCTGCGCGACTTGCGCGACCGCATTCGCTTCCTGCGCTTCAGCTTGTTCGAGCTTCACTTCAAAATCGCGCCGGTCGATCCGTAGCAGCGGCTGGTCTTTCTCGACGTGCTGGTTATCGGCGACCAGCAGTTCAACAACCCGCCCGCTGACCTGCGACGCAATCTGGCTCTGATTGCTGTCGATGAATGCGTCGTCCGTGCTTTCGTAGTGCCGGCCATGCAGCCAGTAAGCAACGCCCGCAGCCACGCAGACCAGCAGCACCGCCCCTCCGATGACCGCGTTCAGGCGCTTGCGCCCCGGGCTCATCGGCGTGGAAGTTTCCTCTTCCTGCCCCTGCCCTTTGCCCGCCTCGGCGTGATCGCCGCCGGCCGCGCTTTCGCCGGAGGGCGTGCTGTTTTCGCGTTCACTTCCGGCCATTGCACTCTCCAAAATAATATTGAGATGCATTCTACAATAGAACTGAACGGTATCGTTCTATTAAAAATTCCTGCGATAATCCCCGTGTGATTTCCTGTAAGGAACAGAGGTGAGCCGGATCCCCAAGAATGTTGATGCAGAGACGACTTTGTGCCCGATCAGGTCGATGTTCTCGCGCAAGAAAGGTCGTCCATCCAACGCGATGGCGGGAGACGTTGAAGAACGGATTCTCGACGCCGCCTCGGCCATGTTCCTTCAACACGGCTTTGGCGGGACATCGCTCGAACGCATCGCAGAAGCGGCAGGAGCGGGCAAGGCAACGCTCTACAGCCGCTACAGCGGCAAGGAAGCACTGTTTTCTGCGGTAGTCACACGAACCTGCGAACGCAGCCTGCATCTCGTGTTTGAAGCGCCGCAATCAACGGCGCTTGCGCAACGGCTGGTAACGGTGACGCAAACGCTCGTCACGCGATTGCTCAGCGACGAGGTAATTGGACTTATCAGAATGGTAGTGGCGGATGCGCCGCGGTTTCCGACACTTGCGAAACTGACGAGCGACGCCGGCAGGTCGCGCGCAATAGAAGCGGTGGCGACGATGATCGCCGAGCATTCCGGCCGAACCCTCGAGCCTCAGGCGCGTGCGCAAGCCAAGCGGCATTCGCGCACTCTCGCGACGCAGATTCTCGATGCGATCGTCTCGCCAATGCTCATGCGAGCCTTGATGGGCGAAAGCCTTGATGATGTCCGCGGCGACATCCGCTCGCATGTGAAGCAGACGATCGCCGTCTTCGTGGCGGCCAACGCACTGGACACGTTTCTATAAACGTCGAACGTCGCGCGGCGAAAAGCTAATGCTCCGCCGCCTCTTTCATCGGACCGATCAGGCGCTATCCCGGTCGATAATCGTAAAGCCCGTATCCAGGCGAACCGGATAGCGCTTCCCTTGATGGTCATTGGAGAAACGCTCAAGCAACGCCCGTGCGGTGCGTGCGCCGATGGCGGCGCCATCTACCCGCACGGTCGACAACGCGGGATAAACGTGCGCCGCCGTACTCAGGTCGCCAAATCCCATCACAGCCAGATCCTGAGGCACCTTCAATCCGCGGCTTGCAGCTTCCGCCAGCACCCCTTGCGCGAGCGTATCCGAACTGCAGACCACAATCTCCGGCGCGCTTCCGTTCAATAGCGCCGACACCCCTTCGCGCCCCACCTGCAAAGTAGCGGGAGCGTGACGTATTTCAAAAGGAACGGTGTTGATGTCGTGGCGCTGCAGCTCGTGAATAAAGCTGTTGGCACGGCGAAGCGCGCGAGGATCGTCGACCGACAAAACGCCGAAGCGTCGATAGCCCTTTTTCATGAGGTGTCGTGCAAGCTCCTCCCCAAGCTTCTCGTGTGAAAAACCAATCACGATGTCAATCGGGGTATCGGTCAGGTCCCATATCTCGACGACGGGAATCTTCGCCCGGGTAAGCCGTTCGATGGTGGAATCCGTGTGGTCGGTACCCGCAAGCACGACCCCATCCGGCCGGCGCCCCAGAATGGCCTCGACAAGCGCCTCCTCACGCTGCGGCGAATAACCTGTCAATCCCAGCAAGGTTTGATATCGCGCTGCGGTCAATCCGTCCATCAACGCCTGGACAGTATCTGCGAAGACGGAACTGGCGATGGTAGGCAACAGGACAGCGACCAGGCGGCTCTTGCTGCTTGCGAGCCCCCCTGCCAGCAGGTTCGGCACGTAGCCGGTCGCACGGACCGCATCAAGCACCTTCTTCTGTGTTGCACTGCGAACGAGTTCGGGCCGATGCAACGCGCGCGATACCGTCATGGGGGCGACGCCGGCAACGCGGGCGACGTCGATCAGGGTCACACTCTCCGCAGGACCGCTAATTGCATCGTCCTGCTTACCTTCGTCAATTTGCTCCATCCCGACCTCTTCGATAACGCTGGCGATTCTAACGTCTACCGCGGTTATCCCAGTGTTTTGCGGGCACATCGAGAAAATCCAACCCGTGTCTTACACAGGCGCGCGCCTTAAGCGCGCGACATTATGTTCACGTACGGCAAGCCACAAAGCCAGCATTCCAACTACCGCCAACGCACTGGCCAGCACGAATGCCGATGAATAGCCCGCGCCGTACTGAATCATGAAACCGGTAATGCTCGGCGAAAGAATGCCCGCAAGGTTCGCAAGCAAGTGCACGAAACCACCGGTCGCGCCAATCCGGTCCCTTGGCACGATGTCCTGCAACAGGGACCAGCATGCCTGCGGCGTCATGAAAGCAAAAAGACTGGCGACGGCGATCAGTGCAACGGCCGGGACCAGCGAATCCACGCGGGATACGAGTAGCACGCAGAGCGCGGCCATACTCAATCCCATGATGATCACCGTCTTGCGCGCAAAGAGCACGTTGCCGGTTCGCTTGTAAAGCGCATCGGAAATGATGCCGCCCAGAACAAAGCCGGCCGTTGCACCAAGCCACGGCAGAATCCCCACAATGCTCATGTGTTTGATATCAAGGTGCTGATAGTCGGTAAAGTAACTGGGCAACCACGACAGGAAAAAATACAACACGTAGTTGAAGGCGAAGAACGCCATGGCTACACCGAGTACAGGCACGGAAAACAGATAATAAAAGACACCGGCGGGTTCATCGCTGGAAGTGGTGGTATCAGCAGAGCGTGTCGGGTGACGATCGGACGCGATCAGTTCTGCTTCTTCTCGCGACACAGCGGGATGGTCACCGGGTTGATCGCGGAAACAGCGCCACCAAAACACCATCCAGGCAAAGCCCAACAGAGCAATCACGATGAACGAAATGCGCCAGCCGAACTGCAGCGCGACCAGCCCGACAATCGGCGCAGCAACCGCTGCGCCAAGCGGCTGCCCGGCATTCGTCAGGCCAACCGCTCTCCCCGCTTCCCGGCGCGGAAACCAATTGGAAATCGACTTGTTGGTGGTTGTCCCCATTGGCCCTTCCGCGACCCCGAACGCTACCCGCGCGACCATAAGTGCAGCGAAGCTGCCGGCGAAAGCAGTCGCCCCGCAAAACACCGACCAGAAACCTGCCGCCAGCATAAACACCTTGCGCGGCCCATATTTGTCGGCGGCCCAACCGCCTACGAAACAGAACACGCAATAGCCGATGAAGAAGCTGCTGAAGAGCAAGCCCATCTGGGCGTCATTGATATGCAATTCACGCTTGATGATTGGCGCGACGACGGACAACGCCGCACGATCGAGATAATTGAGCATGCCGGCAAAAAACAACAGCACGGCCACCACCCACCGATAGCGGGATTTCATGTCTGCTCCTCCATGTCACTGCGCGTGCAGCGCTATCTGCGACGTCGTATCAAACAGCCTGTCCTACTGCCTGCTGACCGCCATCAGGTCACTGGAGCCGGATTGAACAGAACCAGGGCGTTATGCAGCTTCAGTTTTTCCGCGCACGTTTGCTTGCGGCCACTCGCTACTTCGAGCATCAGCCGAAATAATTCCCAGCCGACGTCTTCGATGGTCGCGTCCCCTGTTGCGATGGTGCCGGCGTTGACGTCCATCAAGTCATGCCAGCGGCGCGCCAGGTCCGAGCGTGTTGCAACCTTGATGACCGGCACCTCGGCCAGACTGTATGGCGTGCCGCGTCCGGTCGTGAAGACATGCAGGTTGATACCTGCCGCGAGCTGCAGCGTTCCGCAAATAAAATCGCTCGCCGGCGTCGCCGCGTAGATCAAACCCTTCTGCTTCACTTTTTCGCCAGGAGACAGCACCCCCGAAATGGCGGCGTTACCCGATTTGATAATCGAGCCCATCGCCTTTTCGACGATGTTCGACAGGCCGCCCTTTTTATTGCCCGGCGTCGTATTCGCGCTGCGATCGGCGCTGCCACGTTGCAGGTAATCGTCGTACCACTGCATCTCGCGAATGATCGCCTCCGCCACTTCCGGCGTGGCCGCGCGGCTAGTCAGCTGGTCAACGCCGTCACGAACTTCCGTCACCTCGGAGAACATGACGGTGGCGCCCGCGCGAACCAGAAGGTCGGTGGCAAATCCGACGGCCGGATTGGCCGTGAGTCCCGAGAATGCATCGCTGCCGCCACACTGCACGCCGACCACGAGATCGGCCGCCGGACAGGTTTCGCGGCGCCGGTTATTGAGCCTTTGGAGGTGACCCTCGGCCATCTTCATGATCGAGTCGATCATCGACTGGAAGCCGACGTGCGCGTCGTCCTGCAGGACCACGACATCGCCGTTCGAGTCATGCGCGAGCTCGCCGATGTCGGCCAAGTCGTCGACGTTGCCAACGGTTGCGATCGGAATCGTCCCCGGCGGCATCAGCCGCTCCGGCTGCAGCTTTTCGCAACCGAGGCTCACCATCATCACTTCTCCGCCGAAGTTCGGATTCAGACTGATGTTGCGAACCGTGCGGATGGGCACCATGGCATCCGGTGCATCGATAGCGACACCGCATCCATAGGTGTGTCCGAGGCCAACGACATCGTCGACGTTGGGGTAACGCGGCAGCAGTTCGGCCTTGATCCGCACGACCGCATGCTCGACTACGTCGGCCACGCATTGGACGGTCGTCGTAATCGCAAGGATGTTGCGTGACCCGACTGAACCGTCCGCATTTCGATACCCCTCGAAGGTGAAACCCTCGAGGGGCGGCATCGCCGGTGCTTTAACCGTCGCGATAGGCAAGCCTTCAAGCCCCGGCGGACTTGGCATGCGAATCACGTGCTCGTTGATCCAGCTTCCCTTGGGCAGCGCCTTGAGCGCATATCCGATCACAACGTTATAGCGGATGACTTCGGCGCCTTCGGCGAGATCCGCGAGCGCGACCTTGTGGCCCTGCGGCACACGCTCGCGCAACACGAGACCGTCTGGAAAGACCGCGCCCCCCGGGAGACCGCCGTCATTGACAACAATGGCGACGTTGTCCTGCGGGTGAACGCGGATATAGAGAGGGGGTTGGTCCATTCGACTCATCCTTTTCCGGATTGTTGACACATTGCGTCTTACAACATCTGTCATCATACAACGATTGCGCAATCATTTTGCCACGCAAATCGATAACAATGCAGTAGTATCAGTACCTACAGCGTTTCATTTGAAAGCACGCTGCTCATGTTGTACGATGACTAACAATTAAGAAAATCTGGACGTTTTACTTATGACAACACCGCAAGAACTCAAGCAAATCGTGTCGGATGGCCTGCTGTCCTTCCCGGTCACCGACTTTGACGAGCAAGGCGACTTTCGCGCCGACACCTACGCGGAACGCCTCGAATGGCTTGCGCCTTATGGCGCGACCGCCCTGTTCGCCGCAGGCGGAACGGGCGAATTCTTTTCCCTGACCAAAACCGATTACTTGAACGTAATCCGCACTGCGGTGGAAACCTGCAAGGGCAAAGTGCCCATTCTCGCCGGTGCCGGCGGCCCCACGCGCGTGGCAATAGAGTACGCGCAGGAAGCGCAGCGGTTGGGCGCAAACGGTGTCTTGCTGATGCCGCATTACCTGACTGAAGCCTGTCCGGAAGGAATCGCCGTGCACGTTGAACAGGTGTGCAAGGCAGTGAAAGACATTGGCGTGATTGTCTACAACCGCGCCAATTCGAAGCTTAACGCCGACGTGCTGGAGCGGCTGGCGGACCGTTGCCCCAACCTGATCGGCTTCAAGGACGGCGTAGGCGAGATCGAGAACATGGTGACAATCCGCCGCCGCCTGGGCGATCGCTTCTCGTACCTCGGCGGCCTGCCGACTGCTGAAGTCTACGCAGCCGCCTACAAGGCGCTCGGCGTGCCGGTGTATTCGTCGGCCGTGTTCAATTTCATTCCGAAGACCGCGATGGACTTCTACCGGGCGATCTCGGCGGACAATCACGCAACGGTCGGCAAGCTGATCGATGAGTTCTTCCTGCCGTATCTCGCCATTCGCAACCGTCGTGCCGGTTATGCGGTGAGCATCGTCAAGGCGGGCGCCAGGCTTGTCGGCCACAGTGCAGGCCCGGTGCGCGCCCCGCTCACCGATCTCGACGAAGACGAAATGGCCCGGCTCGACGTGCTCATCAAGAAACTGGGCCCGCAATAGCACGAATAGCACGATAAGCAGATCGCTCAAGAGCAGTGCTACTGCTGATGGAGCATAAGCATGCAGTGACAAACGAAAAGTGCCGGCAACGCATTCGCGCCCGGCACTTTTCCCAAAAGCAACGAAGCATTGATCTATTGATTCCGGCATCCGTGCAAGACGACCCACATGGTCACCCACGTCACGGACAGTCCCGCGCATCGATATTTCAATGCTATCCAGCTGCAACGATCGGAGACACACCATGCAATCAAGCCGCTCTGCAAGCATTGCCGGCATCGCCAAGCGCACGAACGTCCGGTACCTGATCTTGCTGATGATCTTCATCATCACCACACTCAATTACGCCGACCGCGCCACACTGTCGATCACCGGCTCGGCCATGCGCAGCGAATTTGGCTTCGACGCGATTCGCATGGGTTACATCTTCTCCGCATTTAGTTGGGCTTATGTGTTGTCGCAGTTACCGGCCGGCTGGTTGCTCGACCGTTTCGGCGCCCGCCGCATGTATGCCGCAAGCATTTTCCTGTGGTCACTTTTCACCCTGCTGCAAAGTTCGATCGGTCTCGCGGGCAGCGCGGGCGCCGCCGTCATTGCCTTGTTCGTGTTGCGTTTTGCGATGGGCATGGCCGAAGCCCCCGCCTTCCCCGCAAACGCGAAAGTGGTAGCAAGCTGGTTTCCGACCGCCGAACGCGGCACGGCCTCGGCCATCTTCAACTCGGCCCAGTATTTCGCCGCGGTTATCTTCACGCCGCTCATGGCCTGGATCACCCACTCGTTCGGATGGCAAAACGTTTATCTGGTCATGGGTGTTGCAGGCATTGCGCTTGCCCTGACGTGGCTCAAGGTCATGAAGAACCCGAGCGATCATCCTCGGGTCAACAAGGCCGAACTCGAACACATCGAGAACGGCGGCGGCCTGGTCCATCCGCAAAGAAGGACTCCCCATGCCAATGCGGCCAGCCCGGGGACCTGGTTTTATGTGCGGCAGCTGATGTCGAACCGCATGCTCCTTGGCGTGTACCTGGCCCAGTATTGCATCAACGTCCTGACCTATTTCTTCCTGACCTGGTTTCCGATCTACCTTGTCCAGGCCCGTGGCATGACCATCCTGCAAGCCGGACTCACTGCCTCGTTGCCCGCGATCTGCGGCTTTACAGGAGGCGTGCTCGGCGGGGTCTTTTCAGATGCGCTGATCCGGCGCGGTCATTCGTTGACGATTGCGCGGAAGGTCCCGATCGTTGGCGGCATGCTTTTATCCGTGTGCATCATCGGATGCAACTATGTGACGACAGACTGGGTTGTCGTCGCACTGATGTCGCTGGCTTTCTTTGGCAAAGGTATTGGTGCGCTCGGTTGGGCGGTGGTCGCGGATACATCACCCAAGGAGGTGATTGGCGTGTCCGGTGCGATCTTCAACATGTTCGGCAATGTCGCGGGCATCGTGACGCCGATTGTGATTGGTTATCTCGTTGCCAGGACCGGATCCTTCAATGGCGCATTGGTGTTCGTCGGTATTAACGCCCTTCTCACCGTGTTCAGCTACCTGGTCATCGTCAGGAAGATCGAGCGGGTCGAACTGCGTGCTCCGCTAGCTGCCGGAACCAACGTCTGACTCAATGTCATCCGGTGTTGACCGCGCGACTCACTCTTACCCAACCTTTACCACCTTGCACCCAGGTGCAACGGTGGCGCATGGGTCAAGTTCATCCTCCGCGCGCCGTTAACCCATTAAGGTCGACCATTCAAACTAAAAATATGCGAAACGTGACAATCCGCTCCAACCTGCTCGTGGTGCTTTTCGTATTCGCCTCAATGATCGTTGTGGGCGCGATAGTGGGAGTCCTTATGCTCGGCCGCGCAAACGACAACGCCCGTCGCCTGCATCAAATCGCCGAACAGGAAATCCTGGTCAACGACGGTTATAAGGACACGACACGCACGCGCGCGGCGCTCACACGCGCTTATTCCGCTCTCAAGGAGCGCAATGACACCGCCACGCGCGACTCAGCCTTGAAAAGCGCGCAGGTCACTTTCGATCGGGCCGCCACTGAAACGAGCAAATTTCGCGACGCGCCTGGTTTCGCCGGCCGGGATGAGACGCTGCAGCGATCGCTCGTCGAGTCGTCGAATGTTCTCGCGGCCCTGCTGACGAAAGCAAGCGAGGCCCTGCGCGGTGGCGACACAACCGCCTATGCCGCGATCAACGACAAGGAAATAACGGGCGCAGGCGCAAAATATTCATCGAACGTAGAGGCCTTTCAGAATCTCTCGAACTCCTTGATGAAAGACACCCTGGCGCAGGGCGAACGCGAACATGGATGGGTGATCACCCTGGTGATCATCGGCGTGATCGGAGCGCTTTGCCTGATCGCGGTCACTCATCTCGCACTTCGACGCATCGTGATCGACCCGCTGAAGCGGGCCGTTGCCTCTCTCGACCAGATCGCCGCGAACGATCTCACGAGCGTGATTCCACAAAGCGGCCGCAACGAAATCGGGCAACTGTTCGATGCCATGCGCCGAATGCAGCTCGGCCTGTCGGACACCGTGATGAACGTGCGCTCGAATTGCGACGCGATCAATACCGGCGCGCGCGAGATCGCCGCGGGCAACATAGATTTATCGAGCCGGACGGAAGAGCAATCGGCGTCGCTCGAAGAAACGGCTGCGAGCATGGAAGAACTGACCTCGACAGTCAAACAGAACGCGGACAACGCTCAACAGGCAAGCAAGCTGGCAGCGACGGCCGCGGACGTGGCGCAACGCGGAGGCGACGTAGTCGGACGTGCGGTTGCCACGATGAATGCGATCAGCACGAGCTCCAACAGGATTGCCGAGATTACCGGCATGATCGACGGCATCGCGTTCCAGACGAATATCCTGGCACTCAACGCCGCGGTGGAATCGGCACGGGCCGGAGAGCATGGACGCGGTTTCGCCGTGGTGGCAACGGAAGTGCGCACGCTCGCGCAACGCAGTGCGAATGCGGCTAAAGAGATCAAGACGTTAATAGGGACATCGGTGCATGACGTACAGCTGGGTAATGGCCTGGTCGTGCAAGCGGGCAACACCATGACCGAGATTGTCGACGCGGTTCAAAAGGTCGTCAGTCTGATGAACGAAATTACAGCGGCAAGTCTTGAGCAGAGCGACGGTATCGCTCAAGTGGGAAAGGCGGTCAACCAGATGGATCAGGTGACCCAGCAGAACGCAGCGTTGGTGGAACAAGCGGCTGCAGCTGCCAGTTCGCTCGAACAGCAGGCGAAACAAATGGCCGACGCGGTAGCGGCCTTTCAATTGAGCGAGTAAGCAGCTTAGGAATGCGCTTGCTCTCAAGCATGTTCAGGAAAGTACGGCCCGTTCCTCGACCTGTCCAACGTCTGCGCCTAGACAAAACAACTCACCCGGTTCAATCCGTCCATGAACATAAAAACGACCTTGCGCGTCATTGCTGCTGCACTCACGTTCGGCATCCTTATGAGCTCGGCGCAAGCAGCAACCTACGTCTATGTGTCGAATGCCGACAGCGAAGATATTTCAGTGCTTCGGCTCGATCAATCGAATGGCGCGCTTTCGAAGGTCGAGACGCTTCCGGTCGGCGGAACCGTCATGCCGCTGGCTCTTTCCCCCGACCACCATCATCTGTATGCCGGCTTGCGGTCCAAGCCGTATCGCGTGCTCAGTTTTGCGATCAACCCGCTGGACGGTCACCTGATCCTGCTCAAGGCCTCGCCGTTGGCGGAGAGCATGGCCTACCTCTCCACCGACGCTACGGGCCGCTATTTGTTCTCGGCTTCGTACGGCGGCAATCAACTTTCCGTGAATCGCATTGACACGAATGGTTTAGCGGGCGACCCGCAGCAATCCGTTCCAACGGGGCCAATGGCTCATGCAATCAGGAACGCTCCTGATAACCGGTATGTGTTTGCCTCTGTTCTCGGCTCCGATGCGTGGCTGCGCCTGAAATTCGATGCAGTGACCGGCCAACTCACGCAGGACGCGGTGCCCGCGTATACGTTGCCGCCGAAATCGGGCCCGCGTCACTTCGTCTTCTCGCCGGATCATCGGTTTACCTATCTGATCGATGAGCTCGACGGCAAGCTGCATGTTCTTGCTTTCAATGCAGCGAATGACACAGCCAGGCCCGTGCAAACCGTCTCGATCGTCCCGCCGGATTTTTCCGGCGATAAACCTTGGGGTGCCGACGTTCATCTGACGCCGGACGGCCGCTTCCTGTTTGCATCGGAACGGACCTCGAGCACGCTTGCGTCGTTTCGCGTCGACAAGAAATCGGGCACGCTCACGCGAATTGGCACATGGCCGACCGAGAAACAGCCGCGTGGATTCAATATCGATCCGTCGGGAAACTATCTGCTGGCAGCAGGACAATTGTCGACACAGATGAGCGTATATCGCATCGACAAGCAAACCGGTGCGCTCAAGGCGATCGGGCAGTATCCGGTTGGCAAAAACCCGAACTGGATCGAATTCGCGCAATTTGAGGGGACGCTGTAGAGTCCGGTCGCCTACCCGCTCAGTTTGCGCAATCTTGTTTCAACGCAACGACGTCGCTCCCGCTGCCTAACGCTGCGTGTCATGCAATCGATCGGGAATGAACAGTGCGGTTACACCGCTTAAAAAGAAAACCGCACCGACCACCAGGAAACCAATGCCGATCGAAAACTGCGTAGCCAGATAACCGATGACGACGGGCGCCGCACCCGAGCAGAAACGCCCGAGGTTATAAGAGCCGCCTACAGCCGTGCCGCGGATTGGAGTGGCGAAACTCTCCGACATGAAGGTTCCGATCGTCCCCAACGGCACGCCGTACATGAAGCCGAAGAGGAACATCAGATAGATGATGTTCTCCCGCGTGTGCCAAAAGATAATCACGGGCAGGAAGATCGCCGCGCCCATGCAGCCAAGAACGTAAACACCGCGTCGACTCCAGCGGTCACCGAGCCACCCGGCAATGATCTTGCCGGCGAACGCGACCACGTACGTGCCAATCATGTACCCGGCCATCGAACTGAATTTCATGTGCAGTTCTTTTTCCAGGTACGTAGGCAGCCAGTTGTTCAGGCCATAGAATCCGGAAAGCGCGAACACTGAAGCCAGGGTCCACAGGATGAACAGCATCCGTGATTGCCGATTACTGAAAATCAGGTAATAGCGGTTCCTGGCAAGCCCGCTTTCGTTCGTGCGCGCGGCAGTGCGGCTCGCTTGCCAGCTTGCCGGTTCGGGCACGAAGAATTTTATGGCCAGCGCCAACAGCACCGGCAGCGCAGATACGTAGTACAACGTACGCCAGCCATAGTGCGGCAAGATCCAGTTGCTCAGCGCGATGACGACAATGTAGCCAGCCGAGATGCCGGTTTGCAGTGCGCCCAGAATCAGCGAGCGCCGTTCCGTGGGCACGTATTCGGCAACCAGTGTGGTGACCAGCACCATGGAGCCAATGCCCAGCGAACTGACAAATCGCACCACCGCGAATTCCAGGAAATTATGCGTCAGTCCGAGCATGCCGGCGCCAAGTGAAAAAAGCGCCAACGCCCACACGACCACCCTTACCCGGCCCAGACGATCGCTCGCCCAGCCGCCGATAATGCCGCCAATCGCCATGCCGCACAGCGTCAGACTTCCCAGCGCCCCTGACTCGACATTGCTCAGCCCGAATTCGTCCTTGATCCGCGTGAGCGTCAAGCCGTACATCATGACGTCTGCGCCATCGGCTATGAGCGCGAGATAAGCAAGGACGAAGACAAGCAGCCAGGAACCCTGGGCCTCGAAGGGTTTGGCCGGCGTTGACGTTCGGGTGATGCGATCGGTCGTGTCCATGTCAGCGGCCGGTCAAATCGCGGGCCGGCATCGTATGGCACTTGATAAGCGCAGCGGTAAGGAAGGCGCCAATTAGCAAGCCGATTTCCTCATGCCTCGCCGTATACCACCCTTCCCTGTGCGTCAGGTTCATCGTGCCCACGCATACGCCGTTGTGTGCGATCGGGATATTCAATATCGACCCCAGCCCCAAGCCAATCATCACCGAGTGATCGTCGAACGCATCCTGGATGCCTTGCGGCGTTTCTGCGCGAAAAGGCTTGAGGTCCAGCAATACCTGGCTGGCCCACGGAGTACCCTGTTTTTGCTTGCGCCCTCCAGTGGGATAGACGTCCGGCATGTTTGTATAAACTCGCTGCACCTCAAGGCGCTGCGCATCGTAGGACATGATCGTGAACAGCCTGAGGCCTATTGTGCGTTCCGCCACTGCATGAACTGCACGAAAGATCTCCATAGGCTGATCCTTCAGCCGCAAGGCCATTGCCAGGCGGTCAAGGTCCGCGTTCTCAAGCGCTCGGGTAGTGGACGCCGCCGGCGCCGCGGGCGCGATCTCATTGAAGTGCATGGACTTGATGTCGAGATGAGGTGGAGGTGATGTAAAGGTGGGGACGACGTTCAGCCGTTCATTTCTGTGGAACTGAGCGGGCCTCGCACATCGTGCTGCTCCAGCCCCTCCTCCTCGATGTCTTCCAGCGACCGGTTACGGGTCTCGATGCCTAGAAAAGCCACCACGCAGGCCCCGATCAGCAAAACCGTCGTGGTCATGGCGAACACACCCATAAAGCCGAGCGTGGGATAGACAAGTCCCACCAGGATAGGCGCGCTCACCGAACCAATGCGCCCAAACGACGAAGACGATCCGGTACCGGTTGTGCGAACCGCTGTTGGAAAGACTTCAGGGGTGTACGCATAAACGCCGGCGAACGCGCCGTTCATGAAGAACGACAGGCAGATGCCCGCGCTCATGATTTGCAAGCCGGTGTGAGAGAACGCAAGCGTGATTGCCGCGACTCCACCCAGCAGCATGTAGGACGCCACCACGGCCTTCCGGCCGATCCGTTCATTGAGCCACGCGGCGGAAAAATACCCGGGAATCTGCGCCCCATAAATAGCGATTGAATAACCGAAGCTTTTCGTCATGGTGAGCCCCTCCTTGAGGAGCAGACTTGGGATCCATGAGAAGAACGAGTAGTACGCAAACGCAACCGAGAACCACATCAACCAGCTCACTGCAGTCGTACGCGCGAGGCGCGGCGACCATAGCGTGAGCACGTTCTGCAACGCGCTGTTTTTTACGGGCACGGATGCGGCGCTCTGGCCGAGAGACGTGACGGGCGCCAGAGGGATGCCCTTGTCACTAAACCATGACTCAATGGCACTCACTATACGGTTCGCTTCCGCAGTGCGGCCCTGGCTCTCCAGCCAGCGCGGCGACTCGGGCAAGGTCCTTCGCCACCACAGGAGCATGACAACGGGCAAGGCAGTCACCACCGCCATGTATCTCCAGCCATCGGCAAAGTTTCTCACCACCGTGAAGCCGACTATGGACGACCCCAGGTAACCGAACGACATGAAGCCGACCAATGCGCCGCAAAAGATGCCCCGGTAACGTCGAGGCACGAATTCGGCGAGGAATGGTGCAATCACCACGGTCTCCGCGCCGGAGCCGAAGCCGGCAACTACGCGTAATGCAAAAAACGTGTGCCAGTCGTTGGCGGCGGCACTCGCGAGCGATGCAACGCAGTAGATCGCAAGCGCAGTCATCATGATGCGGCGGCGGCCGATCAGATCAGCAAGCACTCCCGATAAAAATGCCCCGAAGAAGTATCCAATATAGGTACTGCTCGCGACCAGGCCGGTTTCAGCGCTCGTCAGGTTCCAGAGCTTGCTCACGACCGGCAGCAGAAATGCCAGCGACGATGAATCGAGCCCATCGAACAAGTAGCCCAGCCCGCCGATGAGCAGGAGTTTCCGGTGGAAACCCGACAGAGGCAGTCTTTCGAGACGATCGGCGACAGCAGACACAGCATGTTCTCCCTGAGGGAATTGGATAGGGTCTCGGGATGCGATGCTTATCGCCCGATAGCGTATGCCTGCATCTGGCGAGGTGTCGCCGCACCGCGCATCAGCCCTCCCCGGACGGCGACCGCGCAGACGCGGCCCAACGACCAGGGCTCGGCGACAGTCAGGTCATGCCCGCGCGCGCGTAACCCGGCTAGCGTGCTCTCGGGGAAGCGCGACTCCGCGGACATCTTGCCCAGTTGCATCGAGCGCGGGTAGAACGAGCCGGGGAAATGAGCGGTCTGGAACGAGGGTGCATCGGCTGCGGCCTGGAAGTTCATGCCGGCATGCACATGCCGGAGAAACAACTGGATTGACCACTGGTCCTGCTGGTCGCCGCCCGGTGTACCGAGCGCCGCATAGGGCTTGTCTTCCCGCGTGACCAGCGTGGGCGAAAGCGTGGTGCGTGGACGGCGCCCCGGACCCAGCGACGACGGCAGACCTTCTTCCATCCAGAACATCTGCGCGCGCGTGGTGACGTTAAAGCCGAGACCGGGCACGGCAGGCGAGGCCTGCAGCCATCCGCCCGACGGGGTTGCCGAGACCATGTTGCCCCAGCGATCGACCACGTCGAGATGAACCGTATCGCCGCGCAGCTCTGGCAGGGCAGCAAACGTCGGTTCACCCTGGCCGAACCCGCCGGATTGCTGTTTTCCCGCGAGCGCCATGATCAGCGCAGCACGTTGTTCGCTGTCACCCAGCGTGCCGGGACGGAATTCGAACGACGCGCGAGCCGGGTCGATCAGCCGGCGCCGCTCGTCGTTGTAAGCGTCACTCAGCAGCACGTCCATGGGCACTTGCGCGAAGCGGGGATCGCCGTAGAACACCTCGCGGTCGGCGAACGCGAGCTTCGAGCATTCGATGATGGTGTGGACGAAATCCGGTCCCATTGGATCCATCGCGGTCAGCTCGAAACCCTTGAGGAGCGCGAGCTGCTGCAGGAACATGGGTCCCTGACCCCACGGGCCGGTCTTGTGAACCCGGAAGCCCTCATAGTCGTATGAGACCGGATCTTCATAGGATGGCTCCCAGCGAGCAAGATCGTCCGCGTTGAGCAGGCCATAGTTACGCTGGCCGGAGGTGTCGAGAACCGCGGTCGACCGGAAGTAACGGTCAATGGCTTCAGCCACGAATCCGCGATAAAACACCTTGCTGGCCAGTTCGCATTGCTCGGCACGGTCATGCCCGGTATGAGCCTCTTCCAGGATGCGCTTGTACGTGTTTGCAATTGCCGGATTGGCGAAGAGCTGGTTCGGCATGGGTGCGTCGCCATTGCGCAGCCATTGCTCAGCTGACGTGGTCCATTCAGTCTGGAAGAAATCCTTGATTGCCAGGATTGACGACGTCATTCGCGGGAGAACCGGATAGCCGTTTTCCGCATAGCCGATCGCGTAGCTCATCACGTCTGCAAGTGGCAACTGGCCGTAGTCGCGCAGCATGAGCATCCAGGCACCAAAAGCGCCCGGCACGACGGCGGGCAACAACCCCGTACCTGGAACGACCTCCAGACCTAGCTCGCGCATGCGCGGTATGGTCATTGCCGCGGGCGTCACGCCTTGCCCGCACAGCACGCGAACCCGTTTTTCGCGTGCACTGTAGAACACGACCGGCAGTTCGCCGCCCGGCCCATTCAGAT
The DNA here is from genome assembly GCF_044909315.1 of Caballeronia udeis. Lineage (GTDB taxonomy): Bacteria > Pseudomonadota > Gammaproteobacteria > Burkholderiales > Burkholderiaceae > Caballeronia > Caballeronia udeis_A. Next base: position 36,650 of record NZ_JBIYEB010000035.1, on the reverse strand, counting down.
GCGGCTCGACGATCTGCAAAACAAAACCTGCCGCCGCTGCGGCATCGAATGCATTGCCCCCTCGCTCGAGAACGGCCATGGCCGACGCACTGGCCAGCCAGTGCGTGGAGGACACCATGCCGAACGTGCCAATCAGTTCCGGGCGGGTTGTGAACGACATGCGCAACTCCTTGTGCGGCGACAAGCAATCGTTAAACGAACCAATTCCTATTGGTTCATAGGAAACAAAATACAATGGTATATCTGCCGATACCGGTCTTCAGTCGGTTATAACCCTGGTTTCACGCCATTCTAGTAGATAAAAAATATCTGCTGTTATGTGAAAACGGAGCAATTTCTGGTACCTTTGAACCAATCATTATTGGTACAGCAAGAGAAAATGGAAAAACCACTACTGGACAGGCTGCTGGAATACATCGTCGGGCACCAGCTCAAGGACGGCGACGTGCTGCCGCCCGAAAGACGTCTCGCCGAAGATCTGGACGTCACCCGGCGGGAACTGCGCGCAGCGCTTGCCTCGCTGGAGGCTTCGGGGCGTGTGTGGCGAGGTGTCGGGCGCGGCACCTACCTGGGCGCGCGGCCACTGAAGTTTGCGCCGACGCTACGCGGGCTTCGCGCGGGAGCCAGTCCGGCGGACATTGCGGAAATGCGGCTGCTTTTCGAGCCGGCGCTTGCCGGACTTGCCGCGACGAAAGCGAGTGGGGATGACTTGCTGGAACTTGAGAAATGCGCGCGGAAGAACGCTGCCGCAAAAAATGACGAGGAGTGGCAGCAATGGGATCATCGATTTCATTTGCTGATCGGACAGGCCACACGCAACCCCGCTCTCATCGCCCTGATGGAAGTCATCAACGGCATGCGGGTCAAGCCGGATGTGCGTGAAAGAACCGCGGCCCAGGAGACCCGGCGCTATTTTGCTCAGCAGCACGAGAATATTGTCAGCGCCATGAAAGCCCGCGATGGCGAATTGGCTGCACGCTCCATGCGCGAGCACCTGTTGAGCGTTCAGTGGCGCTCGTCCGTTGGGCGAGACGATGCCACTGAGCGCACCGGCTGAGGAACCCGCACCGAGCAGCACTCATTTGGCCAGCACCGTCAGTAGCTGCTGCTTGACGATGGCTGTCGCGCGAGGCTGCCGCCCGAACTCGTACCAACCAATGTGACGGCGCCACGTGGTGCCCGGAATAGGCTTCACACACAGCAACGGGTCTTCGCTCCACGCTGCGTGACGCAGGCGCGGCACAATGGAAATCCCCACGTTTTGCCGCACGAGATCCGCAATCGCGGCAATCGAGTTCATCTCCAGCACCGGGCTCACCTCCACACGCAGGCGCCGCAGCAGGCTCGTCACATGCGTGCCGGTCAGCGAAGCCGGTTCGAAGCCGAGGAACGGGTAGCGCTTGAGCAATGAGGATACCGAAGCCTCGTCCGGCGCGATCGCGGGATTGGCAAGCAGCACAAGCGGTTCCTCGTAAAGGTCCTCCCACAGCTCGGGCAGCGTCGTCGTGCGCGGCTCGCCGACAATCACCGCCGCGTCGATCGCGCCGACACGCACCTGCCGCTCGAGATCTGCACTGCTGCCGTGCGAGAGGCGCACGTTGAGTCCCGGATAGGCGACCTTCAGAAGAATCACGTTCGCCGCGAGAAAGCCCATTGACGACGCGGTCGAGCCAATTGTGATCGAGCCTTCAATGTCATGGGTGTCGGCCACGCCGCGGAGCAGCGAATCATAGGCGGCCACCACCGTGCGCGCCTGCTCGATGATCGAGCGGCCCGCGTTGTTCAGCTGAATACTGCGGCCGCTGCGGTCGAACAACTGACGCTGGCACACGCGCTCCAGCGTGCGCATCTGGGCTCCGACCGCGGCGTGCGTGAGCGCTATGCGATCGGCCGCAGCGGCCATTGTGCCGTGCTTCTCGATGGCCAGAAACGTCTTCAACATGCGGATTTCACTCATGCAAAAACTCCTCGAATGCCTGCGTCGCGTTGCCTGCATGCTCGCATGAAACACAAAAAAATGTTTCCTTTCAGGAAATAAAATAACGCTTTTTATTTTACTTCTTTCATCTGAGAATCGATTCGTTGCGAGCCCATTGCGCTCCCAGATTTCCTGGGTGAGGAGTCCCACGATGTCGCAGATCCAGCAGTTTCCCTTTGTCAGCGTGTCTGGCAAACCCTATGACCGCGGCGTGCAATACGGCCGCGCGGTAGCTGCGCGCGTGCGCCTGAGCGCGTCGCGCTACGGACAGACGCTGCGCAGTCTCGGTTACAGCGAAGCGTCGCAAACGGCGCTGATCCGCGCGCTCGAGCGGGTGATCGGCGAGTTTGCGCCGGCGCATCTGGACGAGATGCGCGGCATTGCCGCGGGCGCCGATGTGCCTTACGAGGACATTGTCATGATCAACGCGCGCACCGAAGTGCTGGCAAAGGCGCGCGCCGAAAAGACAGTGCAACCCGAAGACGAGGATGGCTGCACGGGCGTGCTCGTGCTGCCGTCGCGCTCGGCGACGGGGCATTTGATCCACGCCCAGAACTGGGACTGGAAAGCCGATTGCGTCGATACGGGCATCGTCCTGCGCGTGCGCAACGAAGACGGTCCCGACTACCTGACGTTCGTCGAGGCCGGGGGGCTTGCGCGCAGCGGCTTGAACGCGGCCGGTGTATCGATCACGGCGAACTACCTCGAATCGGACCGCGACTTCACGCAGCTTGGCGTGCCGCTCTCGCTGCTGCGCCGGCGCGTGCTCGAAGAACCCGTATTCGCCAACGCGCTCGCCGTGATCGCGACAACACCGAAATCGTGCTCCAACAACATCATGCTCGGCATGGCGGAAGGATTCGGCATCGACTTCGAATGCGCCCCGGACGAGGCATTCCCGATCTACCCCGGCGACGACCAGTTGATCGTCCACGCGAACCACTGGATCAGCCCGGTCGCCCGCACGAAGCTGCGTGACACCGGCTGCGCGAATTCGGCGGACAGCCACTACCGCGACTGGCGCGTGCGTCAGTTGCTGAACGGGGCGCCGAAGCTCGACCGCAACTCGGTAAAGGCCGCACTGTTCGATTCGTTCGGCACGCCGTATTCGGTCTGCCGCCCGCCGCGGCCGGGCACGCGCCACACGTTGACGGCGACGGTCGCGATGATCGTGATGCAGCCGGCCAGCGGCGAAATGGACGTCGCGCCAATGCCCGCGCTCAATCGTGTCTTCACGCGCTACAGCCTGCAGCACGAGCCGCTTGCTGAAGCGGCGTGAGTGCTCGACGCCTGACCTGTCAGTGCATTCCTCGACGTGCCTGAGAACTTTAGAGAGGAGTATTGGATGTTTGATGTTGCGGAGAAACCTTCCAGTCCCGGTCACGAGCAAGCAATGGTGCGATACGACTGGGGTTCGACGACGGTGTATGCCAGCAAGCGCGACCCTCGCTTTTCCTATGTCCTGTATGTGCCGAGCGAGGTAGCAACGCCCGGCAACGATGTCGAACTGGTTGTTGCAATTCACGGCACCCGGCGGCAGTTCACACAATACCGCGATGCCTTTGTTCCTTTCGGCCGATGGAACCGTTGCATGGTGCTGTGTCCCCTCTTCCCGGTTGGCGTATGCGGTGATGATAATCGCAGCGGCTACAAGCGCCTGGTCGAGGGTGACATCCGCTATGACGAGGTACTGCTGGACATGGTGACCGAAGTCGGCGAGCGCTACGGCAAGCATTTCAACCAGTTCGCCTTGTTCGGCTACTCGGGCGGTGGCCAGTATGTGCATCGCTTCGCATATGTCCATCCGGAGCGTCTATGGGCTGCGTCGATCGGCGCGCCCGGCACCGTCACCGTACTCGATCACTCGAAAGATTGGTGGCTAGGCATGGGTGGCTTCGAGCGTCACTTCGGCAAATCATTCGATCCGGCGGCATTACGGCGAGTGCCGGTGCAGATGGTGGTCGGCAAGGCCGATATCGAAACCTGGGAAATCACGGTTCGCGAGGATAGCCCACAGTATGTTCCGGGCATCAACGACGCCGGTGCGACGCGGCTGGAACGGCTCAGGACGCTCAAGGCATCGTTCGAGGCGGCTGGCATCCCGGTGCGCCTTGACGAGCTGGACAACGTCGCACACAACGGTATGCAGGTCCTTGAGACCGTACAGGACTTCCTTGCACAGACACTGCGCACGATACGAGCGGCGGGATAAGCAGATGGGTGTACAAAGCGAAGCCAGGAAGATCCGGAAAGTCGTCCTTTCGACCGTGATAGGCGGTACGTTCGAGTGGTTCGACTCCATGGCGTACGCGTATTTCTCGAGCATCATTGCACCGCAGTTTTTCTCCACCACTGATCGCCGTGAGTCGTTGCTGCTGGCGTTCGCCGCTCTCGCGGTTGGGTTTCTGATGCGGCCAATCGGCGGCATTATGATGGGCCTCTACGCGGACCGGGTTGGCCGGGTCAAGGCACTGTCCATGATCATGGTGGCCATGTCAGGCGGGTCGCTGCTGCTGGGCCTGACGCCGGGCGCCTCGACGCTTGGGCTGGTTGCCCCACTCTTGTTGGTGGTCGCTCGATTGGTGCATGGCTTTGCAGTCGGTGGACAGTTCGCGTTGTCGTCCGTGACCATTTACGAGGTGGCGCCGGCAGGCAAGAAAATGTTCTATGGCAGTTTCAATATGCTGTCGATTTCCATTGCAACGATGTTGTCAGCAGGAAGCAGCTATTTCCTTTCGACTCATCTGTCGCATGGTGCGTTGGAGGCGTGGGGATGGCGAGTGCCATTTCTTGTGGGTGCGTTGGTCGGGCCAATCGGTTTCTACATCCGGCATCACATTGGGGAATCAAACGAGTTTCTGCAGATGCGGGCACATCAGGCGGTTCGCCTGCCTTTGGGTAACCGGGCGCGCGATTTTGTTCACGAGAATGGCGATGCGCTCCTCTGTGCCGTAGGAGTGATGATAGCCGGCACGTCGCTAAGCTACGTATGGAAGGTGTATTTACCGAACTTTGCGCAGGCCCAGCTGCATTTGTCGCTGAGTTCGTCGCTGCAAGGGATCATTGTCATGAGCATGGTGTCCTGCGTAGTCTCGCCGCTGTTCGGCAAGCTGGCCGACCGTGTTGGCGCCTACAGGCTGTTCTTCTTCTTTATCGGCGGCTGGCTGACATGCGTTTTTCCGCTGTTCTGGTTCTTGCTGGCCGAACCGACGACGCGCAGGCTGATGATGGTGCAAGCGGTTGGCGAGCTGTTCCTGGCACTGCAGGGAGCGGCGCATCCCGGGATGCTGGTACAGATCTTTACCGTGCAAGGCCGCTCGGTTGGGGTCGCGATTGCGTATAACACCGCGGTCACCTTGTTCGGCGGGCTGGCGCCCTTCTATATTTCGTTGATATCGCAGTTCACCGACGCCCGCTACATTCCGCCGAGTTATCTGTTTTGTACGGGATTGGTCGCAGTCTTGCTGGTCCTGGCTACACGAACGGGGCGCAGGGTATTGCAGGAGGATCGTATGGCGCGACGAAGCGGCGCAATACCGGTGTCCAATAGCCCCGGACCGGCCAGCGTGGAGTGTGCCTCCGAGAGCACGGGGCTTCGTTCGTGACGTTGTTGCGAACAATCAGCTAGCGTTGATCGCGGGGTTCCGGCACAAGTTCCGGGCGGCTACCCGCTCGTAAGCTAAGAAGTGGTGGTACGGCAACCAGAGGTGTCCAGCCTTCCGATGGTTCATCGAGTGGGATGGAATATTTCGTGAAAGATAATCTCCGTCTTTTGCTGCTCAGGCGAGAAGAAGAACAGGAAGCGATATGAACAGGCGTGAATTCAGCAAAAATATTGTCATTGGCGCTGCCGCTGTTTCCACCAGCGGCATAGCTCGCGCATCGGCAACGCCGGAAGGCTCGACATCCGACTGGGCACGCGGATCAAAGCCCACTATCCGGGCCGGAGGAGACTATCATGCACATGCGGGCGCTTCTTTTCTGAGCAGGGAGAATATTGAGTATAACCTACGATTTGGCGTAAAGCATTTAACCATTAATCTTGCCGGAGGGCGATCGCCATTGGACGAGGGACACGCATCCGCGCCTCGAATAAAAAGTGGATGGCTTAACCCAAGCGCGCCTTGGGACGTTGACGCGCTCAAAAGGACACAAGAGCAATTCAATGCTTCGGGAATAAAGATAGAAGGCGCAAGGATGGACTCGGCTTATATTGTCATGAAGCCGGGACCTGAGCGAGATCGATATCTCGATGTGATTAGAAATAACATACGGAAGGCCGGAGAGGCTGGCATTGAAATTGTCAACTACCACTGGACAATGATTCCCATTCGACGCAACGGCAAAGCAAAGGGACGTGGCGGGTCCGTGAGTCCGAGCTTCAAACTGGAAAGCAACTGGCGCGATTTGCCTCTGACGGAGGCCGGCCGAGTGTCTTCAGATGAGTACTGGGAGCGGATTGATTATTTCCTGAAAGGGGTCATTCCAGTTGCGAGGGAAAGCAAGGTCAAGATGGCGGTGCACCCCTATGATCCTGGTGGGTTACCGCTCGGTTACGAGGGCGTCGACAACTGGGATGCGGTCGATTTCGTAGCGGGCATGAAGAAATACGAGCTGCTCTACGACGATGTTTACAACGGATTTCAGTACGACACAGGTGTTGCCGGAGAGTCTCTTCCCGATCCAAATTCTCAAATCGATCTGCTTCGGTACCTGGTGGAGCGCGGAAAAGTCCACCAGATTCATTTTCGGAACATTCGAGGCAGGCAAAACGACTTTGTTGAAACCTACCCTGACGAAGGCGATGTGAATATGTTCAACGTGGTGCGCCTTCTTCGAGATCTAAATTGGCAGGGGTCGCTTCTTCCCGACCATAGTCCAACGCACGTAGACGACCCGGGTAGTCTGCAAGGATATGCATTCGCCTACGGTTATATCGCGGCCATGATCCAGGCTGCCTACGCGGAAAGTGGTTCGGGTTCGCCGAACCATCGCGACGCGACCTGAGCGGCCTCCTCATGATCAGGGGAAGCCTCACTCGCCCAGGCAACGAAGCCATCCGGCCGCACGAGCACTGCGCTCAAGCCAAGCCGATCCTTGGCGTCACGTCCGACATACGTGATCCGTCCACTCCAGCGGCTCGTCAACGCCTGAAGCGATGGTCGAGCGTCAAAGTCCAGGAATAGGCCCTTGCCGTTGCCGAGAAGCTCCCCGAGCTTCGGCCCGTCAATAAACTCGAAATCGGGAGCGCTGCGACCCACTAGCGGATGGCTGTCGCCAAGATCGTAGCGAAGAGAAACACCCCACACGCGCTCGGCGAAGTAGGTCGCGCCGTCACGCGTACCGATGAGATCACGGATGATGGCTTCAAGCGCACGCGCGTGCCGGCTTGGCCGCATAAGTGCGACCTGGGCGCGCGACCAGTCAAGGACCTGTGCCCCCACCGGATGCCGTTCGCTCGAATAGCTGTCGAGCAGACCGGCCGGCGCGTCGCCGCGGAGGGTAGCAGCGAGCTTCCATCCAAGGTTCATCGCGTCGCCAAGCCCAAGGTTGAGCCCCTGGCCGCCCAAGGGAGAATGGATGTGCGCGGCGTCGCCGGCAAGCAATACCCGCCCTTTCCGGTAAGCCGTCGCCTGATAAGCGCGATCTGTCCAGGTTGTGGCAAGCCGGAGGGCCGTCAAGGTGACGTCAGTGCCGGAGATATGGCGCAGCACCGCCTGCACGCGCTCGAGCGTGATTGGCTGGGTTCGGTGGAAGGCGCCGCCATCGAACGCGGCCATCGCGATGGTCCCCGGTTGCGACTGAAAATACATGCCCGTGGGCGTGTAGTTGCGGCCCGGGCTGAGCTTATCCGGATCAGCAATCCCGACTTGAACGGAATAGCCGGTGAACTCGGGATCGGTGCCGACGAACTCAAAACCGCCTGCCTTGCGCACTATGCTGCGGCCGCCATCGCATCCGACCAGCCAGCGTCCGCGAAAAGACTCACCACCGGCGCGAATGGTCACCCCTTCCTCGGACTGGTCGAGGTCTTCAACGCCGACGCCGCGCCTGATCTCAACGCCCATCGCACTTGCGCGAGCGGTCAGGACGGACTCGATGCGCTCCATATCGGCCGCCATGCTGGTGCCGGCCGGGCCTAGCAGCCGATACGGCCACCTCGAGGTATCGACGTTGTCGTCATCGAAAGGGATGCCGGCGAAATGGCCGGCCTGACGGCGCGGCTGTTGCACTCGTTGCCCGGCAGCCGAAGCACTGCCGCTGGCCGAGTCATCTTTCGCGCGTTGGGGAGCCGCAATGTCGTTCAGCAAACCGCGACGGTAAAACGCTTCGATGGTGGGCACCGAAAGTCCGCGCCTGCCGAACGGAAGCCGTTTCAAGGGAGAGTCCGGGTCCCCGGCTTGCTCCAGTACCAGCACCGAGAGGTCTGCCAGGCGCAGCTCGCAGGCAAGAAACAGGCCGACGGGGCCGGCACCGGCAATGACGACGTCATAGGTCAAAGCGAAATTCCTTTTAGCGCCTTAACCGCTAGCATGTGGTGTCAAAGAGGCCGCGGTTTCGATGCCGATTAGTAGTGGTCGATCCACGCAGGAGCGAAGCAGGTTACTGCGTTCGCGAGCATCGTAGCACCGCACATAGGACCGATCCAATGACACCCCCGCAGCTTGCAATGGGCTGTTGTTACACCCCCCATGCTGGACAGGAACGCAATAAGCAGTCGGATTTCTGACTCATCTGGCAGAATAAGTCGTCGGATTTCTCGCTCACCTGGCAGGTCCGGGCGCTTGTCCATAGTCATCAGGCCGAGGAGGGTCTTGTCTCGATCGACGCCATGTCGGGCAAAGTCTCCGCCCGCTAACAGCGGCGCCAGGATCTACCTGTGTTTCCAGTGCCTCGCAATGCTTGCGGGCGGGACAGGAAGCAGCGTCTATTAGGGCCGCTTCAACTGCGGCAAGGACACGTTGCTGATGAATCTATATTTTATGAATCAACGAGAGGCCGTCAGGTATCTCATGGAAGTCCGGCGCGAGGCGTTAGCCAGGCCAGGCTCGGACGTTATTGTCAAAACCCATTTGCACGAAATCCCTGGTGTTGAAGGTGTTGAACGTGTCCTGCTCGACATAAGGGCCGCCCGTGCTTCCTATTTCGTTGAGTGCGGCTCGGGGACGGAAAGCCGGATTGTGTTCGTTACATGAGTGCTGCGCGCCTGCTGAGCGCGGCAGGTTTGTCTAGCCAGGAAGCCAGTCACGCCGCTTCGAATCGCTACTGCTTAAAGCGCCTTGGTTCTCCACTCCATGCCGGTCCCTGGAATTTCCTCGTCAGGCCAGAGCGGCTTGCCCAAATTCTTACTCTTTCATTACATCACTAAAGATTTCAACGGCCATGCCGTTATGACGTCTGGGCGAGCTAATTCACCTATTCGCCACCCTGCTATGGGCAGCACTGCGAAACTGATCGATACAGCCGCTTCGACATCACAGGACAACCAGAAGACATCATGGCTCTCGCTTCCACCATGTCAGTTTCATCCTCGGATTTTGCCAATAGCACGGCAAAACCGCCGACCAATATACCGGGCAGCACGCTTCCGAAGCGGACGCAGACCGCGACATCCTCAGGAAGCGGGGATACCTTGATGGAGGCACTCAAGCTCACGTTGCAGCGCATGGGAATCGACCCGAGCGGGTTTGCGACGACGACCGGCAGTTCCACCGACACGGAATCCTTTTCGGACAACACGGGCACGACCAGCTCCCAGGCGCGGGGTGAGGCGAATAAAAGTGCAGGCCAGCAATTCCTGGTGGCGCTGTATCAGGCACTGGTCCTGCAGCACGCCCTCACTCCGCCCGCTCAGCAAGACGCCGGCACGACGTCAACGGACCCGGTGACATCGGCCTATGTCGATCTTGGCTCATCCATCGAAGAGCTTGCGCAGACTGTCCGTTCCACGGCTGCGGAACCCAATAGCTCAGCCGACACATGGGACTGGCAACTCGATGCCCCCTCCGGCTCCACTTCCGGCAATGATCAGGGTTCAACGGACAGCAGCCCGATTGCCAGCGCTGTCAGTACGCTGGACGCCGCATTGCAATCCTACGTGGCGCCTGGCGGCAATGGGCAAGCGGTGTCACTGGCAGACGTGCTGGATGGTTTAGGCGAAGAGACCAAAGGGATCAGGTGGAACCCGATTGGACTGGTGGTCGATATAAAGATCTAAGCCTCGTGGCGCCGAATAACCAATGACCGCGCCAGCCGTTACCCAAGTTCAACGACGCAGCGCGCATTGGTATTGTTTAGTCAGCCGTACGGCCTTCAAGGAAACTTTCGCAGCCTGTGTTCTAACCCTCCCCGCGAGACCTGTTCCTTCGCATCAGATAGCTGTCCATGATCCAGCCATTCGCCTTGCGCGCTTCCGTACGAATCCGGTCAATCTCGCCGGCGACATCCTTGAGTTTTCCGGACACCAGGATTTCGTCCGGCGTGCCAATATAAGCGCCCCAGTAAATGTCGATGTCCTGATCGGCGAAACGTTTGTAAGCGCCTTCGGCATCCAGCATCACCACCACGGTGTCGACGTTGTCCGGGAACCCCTCGGCTATCCGCCGCCCCGTCGTGATCTCGATTGATTCTCCAATGCGATTCAACGGTATCTTGTGCTGAGCCGCCAGAGCCTGAATACTGCTTATCCCCGGGATCACTTCATACTCCAGATCATGACCGCCCTTCTTGATGATCGCGTCAATGATCCGGATGGTGCTGTCGTACAGCGCCGGGTCGCCCCATGTCAGGAACGCCCCGCATTCGCCGTCGGACATCTCTTCGGAAATTAGACGCTCGAAGACGACCTGCTTGTCATCGTTAAGATCCTCGACGCTCGCCCGATAATTGGCAACGTCTCGTGCCCGCTCGGGACTGGTTGCCTCGGCGAAGCGATAGTCACTCCCCTTGATGAAACGCCGGCAAATGTCCTTTCGCAACGCGATCAGCTTTTCCTTGGCGACACCCTTGTCCATCACGAAGAAGACATCGACTTCGTTGAGTGCATTGACCGCCTGTATGGTCACGTAGTCGGGGTTGCCGGCACCAATTCCAATGATCAGGATTCGCTTCATGAAGATGTCTCGATCAGGTGATGATGATAAGTAGTCAGAACGTATACGCGACGTTACCAAAAGCCGTCCGGCCCAGCGTGTTGTACCCGTATGCGCTCACGTACTGCCGGTTAAAGAGGTTGGACAGGTTCGCGGACACGGTGAGATGCGGGTTGACCTTATAGGCAGCACGCAGACCGACCGTAGTGTACGACGGCAGATAAATTGCGTTGGCCTGGTCATCGAAGGTCGATCCGCCGTAAAGCAGTGAGACGCCCGTACTCAGCGCGTGCAACTGGAACTCGTCCCACGCGTGGTCAATGCTCAGGCTGACGGTCTGGCGCGGACGACGGTTAAGCCAGGTCTGATCGGTGACGTCCTGCGGGTTCAGGATGCCGATCGCGAGGCTGACCGGCGTCGATTTGCCGAGCATGCCCTTGTACGACAGGTCGATGCCCTGAATATGCGCACGGCCTACGTTCACAGGAAGATAGGTCACCGATTGGTAAGCGATCAGGTCGTGCACCCGGGTGTCATAAACAGCAGCCGTAAACGTCCCGAACGACGTGGTGGCATCGAGCGCCGCCTCGACCGTGTCGCTGCGCTCGGGCAGCAGGTTCGGGTTCGAGTAACTCGGATAATACAGGTCGTTGAACGTAGGCAGGCGGAACGCGTTGCCATAGGAAATGCGCGCGGTATAAACCGGATTGATGGCATAGGAAACGGCAACATTGCCCGTATTCACCGACTGGCCCTGGATGATCTCGTGGCGCCCCGCAAGGAACACCGTCAATGCACCCAGCGTGGCCGACTGATGCAGCGACACGGCCGAATCGTTACGCGTCGGCACGCCTGACGGGATGTCGACCGGCAGGAAGGCTTGCTCGCGGGTGAAGTCGTAGGCGAGCTTGGTCTCGCCTGACAGGGGCAGGCTGAAGAGCGTGTATCCGCGCTCCTGATGAGTCAGCGAGGTCGACGTGCCAAGGCGTGTTGAGTCGATCTCATCGGTCGGGATAGCCGGGTTGGTCGCATAGAGGAACTGGCGATCCGTGGCGTAGCCGACCGACTGGTCAACTTGCGTAAACGGCGTGATATCCAGGTGGAACGCAAGGCCGGTCGTCAGTTGATGATCGAGCTGGCGGTCGTCGCCGCCGGCATTGTCGTAGGACAGGTCGGACCGGTGATAGAGCGCGAATGTGGAGATCGACCAGTTGCCGTGCGCGTAGCCAAGGCGTGCGTCCACGTCCTGGGCATGGTACGGGTTACGGCCATCCTCATGCCCGTAGGCCCACGGCTGAGTCGCATCGATTCCCGCGGTGTTGTAGTCGTGCAGGCCCAGCGAGTAGGTCAGTCCGGCCAGCGCCGCGAGCGGACCCGTAGACGGAATGCTGCCTGACGTGCGGAATTGAGTATCGAACGTTTTGTTGGAACCGCCGCCCGTGGAAATGGTGGTCTGGTTGGGCTGATTCGACGCGCGGTTGGTAAAGAGCTGGATAACACCGCCTACTGCATCCGCACCAAATGAAGCGGCGGCCGGCCCCGAGATCACTTCGACGCGGTCAAAGGCGGAGGTCGGCAGGTCCGCCCACGCGGCCTGGCCCGTGGTCGCCGAACCCACGCGGATACCGTCTATGAACACGGCGACCTGGTTTCCCGATGAACCGCGGATGCTGACGGAGGCCAATGAGCCCGGTCCGCCATTTTGTGAAACGGTGACGCCGGGCAGTGTCGCAAGGGCCTGCGTGATGCTGGGGTCACTGGGCGACAGATGGTCCAGATCCGCGCGAGTCAGGACTTGTGTCGACGCGTATCGCCCGTCGAACGATTGCGGCAGATGCTGCACGTCGCCGGTGACAAGAATATTCGGCAGCGTGGCCGGGTCCGGAAGCTGCTCCGGCTGCGGCAACGACGAGTCGTCGGCGGCCTGTGCAACCTGCCATGCGGAAACGGTCAGTGCGGAGGTGAGGATGAAATGACGGAACTTCATGCGGGAGATACCGTGTTATTCGAAGATTGGATACCAGCCATGCCCGGCGGCGGAATCCACGACGCTATGCAATGCAATGGCCTGCTTCGACGAGACCAGCCGGCGGATATGCGCAGCCGCGAAGAGATCGTCTGGTAGCCATGAGCGCTATTGCGATGCGGATGCCAGCTCATGCCTGAGCTGTTGGCCGTGCCAAAGCGACCAAGCGGGCAGCGGGTTCAGTGATGCGGGGGCGTGTTCGCCGCGGTACACCAGGCTGGACAATCGAGTGGATGCCGGCCCGGCTGCAAGCCAGGATCGTGGGCAGTATCGGTCATATGAATGTCTCCCGGGGAGTGCGCGCCCCAATGTCAGAAAGAGTTATACGACGCCGAGGTCTGACTTCCGGTTTGCGCTGCAACCGGTCACAGTGGCGCGACCGCGCTGGATTTGCACCAGCTTCCACGGGCCGTAAGCGCGCATTTTACTTCTGATTTTCCGCTTGACACCATTAAGCCTGCGCTCCCGAAAATAGAGAAGGCAACTCAGCTCCCCGTTATCAACCGGTAGCCGCCCGACACAATCTGGACGATGCCGATCGCGGAGATGGCCAGGCTCGACACCTTGGCGATCCCTCTTGTCATCGACATTGAAACCCGTGTCCGCAGCGCGGAGGTAAATCCGCTTAAGCACAGCCACCACAGAAGCGATCCGAGGAACACCCCGGTGACCATGACCATCGGGATGAAATAGCCGAATCCCACTGTCCTTGTCGGCGCCGCGCCGACGGCCGCAAAGATGGCGACGAAGGACAAGACCGTGAGCGGGTTGGAAAGCGTCAGCAGGAATGTGGAAAGAAAGTAGCGCCCGGTCGGGGATGCATCGGTTTCAGATGTCCGGGACGCACTTTGCCCGCGCACAATAGTCAATGCGAGGTAGACGAGAAAACATCCTCCAGCGATCTGGAGGGTCAATGCCCCCTTCGGAAACGCGGTAACGAGTCCCGCAAAACCCAGCGCCCCGAGTAGTCCATAGAACGCGTCCGCACTCGCGGCGCCCAGACCGGTGGCGATTCCCGAACGAAAACCCAGACTGAGACTGCGCTGGATACACAACATCCCGATAGGACCGACCGGTGCAGCTATGCACAGGCCAATCAACATTGCCTTCAGAAAGAGCATGATGGTCTCCCGTGAAAGCGTCCATGATAGGTAGGGCGACGGTCCAGGAACATGCAATCTTTAAGGTAGACTCACTCCATCACCTGAAAATATAAGGTCAAGGCAAAAATGGATGATCTGGACTGGAAACTCCTTGAAGAACTTCAAATGGATGGCCGAGCCACGTTCACGGCGTTGGCAAAGACTGTTGGCTTGTCCGTTCCAGCCGTGACCGAGCGGGTCAAGCGGCTGGAAGAAAATGGGGTGATTGAAGGCGTGGCCGCGCGCGTGAATTCGTATAAGGTCGGCTATCAGGTCACGGCGCTCATCGGCATCACAGTCGCGCAGCCCGCCAAGGCCAAATTTACGAAAGTGCTTGAGGGCATTCCTGAAGTGCTCGAGTGTTATCACGTAACCGGTGCGGACTCTTACGTAATGAAGCTGGCCGCCAAGGATGTGGCGCACCTTGAGCAACTTATCGGGCGGATCAATTTGTATGGCGAGACGCGGACCTCCATTGTGATGTCGACAACGATTGCACCGCGGCCGTTGTTGAAACCCGCGGCGGCGCAGGCAAACCGGTCACGCCGGTCTTCCGGTTGGTCCTGAGCCTTGGAGGCTGACGCCGCGGACGTTCGAGGAATCTTCGTCTCAACAGCGATCTAATGAACCAGGATCGTACTGTCGGGCGACCAGCTCAACGTCACTTGCGAGCCAACTGGAATCAGGTCGTCGCCGGAATTTTGCACGTGGACCTTGAGCCGCTTCCCGCACCAGTCGAGCATGTAGGTTGTGTTGACGCCGGCAAAGACATGATGCACAACCTGCGCCGTGAGCCGGTTATACGCACTCGGAATGGCTTCGCCGCTTGCACGCTGAAGCACGATTTTCTCCGGACGAATCGCGCACTTCGTCTGATTCGATACCGCTGAGCGCGCCCCGCAACGAATCAGGCTGCCATCGTCAACGCGCATGCCGCCAGTCTCCAGGCGACCACTGAGAATGTTTGCATCGCCGAGAAAAGTGGCGGCGAACTCGCTGGACGGCTGATCGTAGAGGTCGCGTGCGGTCCCCTCCTGGATCAACCGGCCATCGCGCAGGATACCTACACGATCACTCAACGTAAGCGCTTCCTCCTGATCGTGCGTGACGAATACCGTTGTGATCGCGACATCGCGCTGGATGCGGCGCAATTCAACCTGCATGTCCACGCGCAACGACTTGTCCAGCGCGCTGAGCGGTTCGTCGAGCAGTAACACGCGAGGACGCGTCACGATAGCGCGGGCCAACGCTACTCGCTGGCGCTGCCCACCCGACAATTGATTGATCCTGCGCCCGTGCAAGCTGCCGAGTTGCACGAGGTCCAGCACCTCGCCTACGCGCCGCTTGATCTCGCTCTTGTCGACATGCCGTACGGAGAGCCCGAATGCCACGTTGTCGGCAACATTCATGTTCGGGAACAACGCGTAGTTCTGGAACACCATGCCAATCTCCCGCCGCTCCACCGGCAAGCGCTCGACCGGCTGATCATCGATACGAATCTGCCCGCTATCCGGAAACACAAAGCCGGCAATCATGCGCAGGAGCGTCGTCTTGCCGCTGCCGGACGGCCCGAGCAACCCATAGAGCCCACCCTCCGCGAAACGGATGGACACGTCATCCAGCGCGCGTGACTCGCCATACTGCTTGGATACCTTGATTACGTTGACTTCGGCCATTATTGTTCTCCACCAAACCGGTACAGCCGTGACACGATCAACATCGTGCCCATCGACACGACAATGATGATGGTTGAAATTGCGTTGATCTCGGGCGTAAAACCCTTGCGAATAGCGCTATAGATTTCGACCGGCAGCGTGGTCTCGCCCGGGTCCGACAGGAAGTACGACACCACGAACTGGTCGAACGACACGGCGAATGCAAACAAGGCCCCTGCCACCACGCCGGGCGCAATGGCGGGCAAGGTCACGCGCCACGTGATCTGCCAGCCGCTCGCGCCAAGCGAGCGGGCGGCGAGCTCCAGCTCAGGCGAGAACGTGCGCAAGCGCGCGCCGACCACGATGATCACGTAGGGCAGCGCGAGCGCCACGTGACCGAGCAGGATGGCGTGCAAGCCGCGCCCAATACCGATCGCAAAGAAGAAGATCAGCATGGCCGTGCCTGTGATCAGCCACGGGATCGCCATTGGCGGAAACAGCATGGCCTGCAGGAAACGCTTGCCCGCGAAGTCGTATCGAAAAAATGCCAGCGACGCCATCACGCCAAGAATGGTGGACAGCAGCGTGGTCCACAGCGCGATCTCGACGCTCCTGAAGGCAGCGGCCTTCAGCACGCCGTCCTCGGCAAGCGCCTGATACCAGTGCGTGGTGAAATGAAACGGCAGTTCGTAGAGCGGCGACGCATTCGCCGACATCAGCGCCATGACCAGGATCGGCAAATACAGAAAGCCGATCATGACGACCACGTATCCGTAACCGATCGCGCCTAGGGCTGCGCCGACGCTCCACACTCTGCGGCGCGGCGTATGCGGTGTGTTGGAGAGTTCGAGCGACCCCATGGTGTTGTCCTGCTTCATTTGTCCTTCCTCCGCGAGAGCCGCATGCCGGCGAACAGGATGACCAGCACGAGGCCCAGCAATGTGAACGACAATGCGGCGCCAAGCGGCCAGTTGAATACGGCGACGAACTGGTCCTCGATGACCGTGCCAATGAACGTGCCCTTGCGTCCGCCAAGCAACCTGGGCTCCATGAATGCCCCCACTACCGGCACGAAGGTCAGCACGGCGCCCGCCAGCATGCCGGGCATGGCAAGCGGCAGGATCAGCCGGCGCAGGATGGTCAGGCGCCCCGCACCCATTGAACGGGCCGCTTCGATCAGGGAGTCGTCAATCGCCTGCAGGCTCAGATAAGCGGTCAGCACCGAATAAGGCAGGTAGGAATGCACCAGCCCGATCACGATTGCCGGATAGGAGAACATCAGGTCGGTGTTGACTGTCCACGGCCACAGATGGTTGAGCACCCAGTCCACTACTCCGCCACTGCGCAGCACCATGTTCCATGAAAATATCCGCACCAGCCCGTTGCTCCAGAACGGCAGGATGATCAGCAGGAACAGCGCTTCACGCGTGCGTCCGCGTATTACCTTCGCAAGCATGTAGGCGCACGGAAAGCCCAGCACCGTGCAGATCAGTGTGACCTGGGCGCTGAGCCCCAGCGAACGCACCATCAGCTTCCTGTACAGGGGTTCATCGAAGAACGTCAGGTAGTTCTGGAACGTCAGCGTCCAGTTGCCGCCGCTCGTCGGCACGTCGGACATGAAGCTGTAGAACAGCATGACCGACAAAGGCAGGAACACCGCAAGCAGGAGCCACACGTAAGCGGGACCGGCCAGCGTCATGGCGCGAACCAGCGGTCTGCCTTGCGGCGAACTGAGGGCAAATTTCATGGCACTTCCTTGAACGTCGTCAGTCGGCCTGCGCCTTGATTTCCTGCCATAACTGCAGGTAGGCCTTGCGCTTGTCGTCGGTGATCGGCTCCTGGAACTGGATCCGCGACTGCACCGCCGGGTTCGCCAGCACCGCGCGGTTGAACGCATTCGCCGGCAACGCTGCAACCGCCTTGACGTTTGCCGAGACCGGCGCGCCAACGCGAGAATCCCACTGCGTGTAGAACCCCGGATCGATCATGTAGTTGATGAAGGCCTTCGCCCCCGCGACGTTATGCGCGCCCCTGGGAATTGACAGCGAATCCAGCCAGCCGATTGCACCCTCGTTCGGGATCACGAAGGTAACCGGCAAGTTGAACTTGTTGCGTGCGCGTGCGGCTGATCCGCTCCAATACGTGGAGATGTAAAACACCCCCGACGCCACATACTGGTTCCAGTCGTTCTCTGAACTCCAGAATGTTTTCAGCTGGCCGGTCAGCGCCTTGAGCTTGTCCTTGACGGCATCGAGATTCTTGATGTCGTTGATGTTCTGGCCCGTGGCGAGAGCCGCAAACTGGACCGCTTCGATGGCGTCGTCGCGAATGCCGACATGACCTTTGTACGCCGGGTCCCACAGCGCCTGGATGGTGTCCGGCGCCGGATGGACCTTGGTGTCGTTGACAGCGAATGAAGTCACGCCCCACACCCATGGAATGCCATAGCTCTGGCCGCCAATCTCAAGCAAGTGCGAGTGGCGCATCTTGGGGTTCAGGTCCGCGACGTTCGACATCCCGGTCACGTCAATAGGCTGCAGCAGGTTTTGTTCGCGTGCTTGCTGGTTGAACGCGCTATTGACCATCACCACGTCGTACGCGCCCGGATTGGTGCGCAGTTTGGTGAGCATTTCCTGTTCGGAGTTGAAGAAGTCGTTGACCACGTGATACCCGGTCTTCGCTTCGAACTCCTTGAGCGCCCAAGGCTCGTCCGTGCCGTACCCCTTCCAGTTCAGCACGTGTATATCTTCGGCGTGCGCGGCGAACGAAGCCAGGGCGGCTGTTGCCATCACGCACGTCAGTGCCTGTTTCAATACTTTATCGATCAATGCCATTTCATGGACTCCCGGCAATCAAGTTGAACTCAAGCAGCACAGGCTGCGGCAGTAACTAGTTAATACAACTTAGTGAACCATCAAGCGCGATGACCATATCCAATCCGGATATCACCGCCCCGCTCGCCCGCCTCGCGTATTTTCAGAATTCCAGGTGCAATCCAAAATAGGCGGGGTCAAGCAGACTGACGACGTATTCGACCGGGTTGCCGTTCTTGTCACGCGTGAGACGACGGGTCCGCAGGAACGACTTGCCCGGCGGGTGCTTCAGGATCTCTGCGTTAGCTTGTTCGAGCCCGATCACCTCCGCCCATTCCTCGCCGTGATCCGCGGCCATTCCGTATTCGATCAAGGTCTGGTTCAGCGACCCGCCAATCAGCCCTTGCAACGGCAGATCCGCCAACCGGTCGGAAAACGGAATCCGGCTGAGTTCAAGCGAGATCGGCCGCTCCGAGTCCGCCAACACCCGCAGCCGGTCCACTGCAATAAAGGCAGGCTGGTCCAGCACGAGTTCAGCAGCGAGCTTTTCATCCTGGATCACGCTGATTTGCAGCAACCGGGTTTGCGCACCGCCGTCCGCCGTTTCGAGCGCCTTTGACCAGCCCAGCGCACTATCAAGCGTCTGGCCGTTGTAGGTGACAAACGAACCCACGCCAACCTTGCGGGTAATCAGCCCCGTGTTCATCAACTCCTCGAGGCCCTTGCGAACAGTGTTCCGGCTGACCGAAAACCGCTGCACCAATTCACTCTCGCTTTCCAGCAACACGCCGTAGGGCAGGCGCCCGGTCAAGATCTCATCCTGGATCGCCGCAGCGACCATTTCCGCTTTCGACGCGCCCACATTGTTCAAACGTTTCTTCATTGCAGCGCCCCCGATCGTGGTGACCTTTCCGTCCTGAGCGCACGGAGAAAGAAAGTGATTCTTAAGCGCACATGTATGAACATGTTTGTCACGTGTCGCGCCGAAAATGAACGCTAGAATTTATGGAACATACCGATCGAGATGCCGTGCGGATTCGCGCCGGGATAAGCCAGCGGCAAGCCAGGATTAGCCGATCCGGCCAGGGTATAAGACGCCTGGTTGTGATTGGTCAAATATGAAACCGTGCCATATACGCTGGTATTTTTAGAGAGATCATACTGAGCCATTGCGGCAATCTGATTCGCATTATTGGCGGCGGGGGTTTTATCGTGCAAAGCGGTATAGCCTAAAGCGACAAATACCGTAGGCGTGAATTGATATTTACCGGAAACACCATAAACATTGACATTCAGATTAATGTCCGTCCATCTGCTGGCGGCATAACCGGCATAAATCGTGGCCTTCTGGATGGTGTAGGAGGCGCCTGCCTCGACGGCGGTGTCGGTCGAGGAATTAGAGGCATTCTTCACGGCCTGCCATGCCACGGTAGCGGCAATCGGGCCGCTGTTGTACTGGAGGTCGGCCTGATAACTCGAACCCGCCGAGCGCAGTCCGCCCGCATCGCCAAAACCGGCGTATACCCCCGCCTGCAAGCCTCCTATGACGGGAGATTGGTACGACACGGTATTACTCGTGCGCACAACATAAGTCATCAGGTTGCTGAATCCGGATGCCTGAGTCGCTGCCCCGAATGCGTCCAGATAACCCTGGTCGTAAAAGACCGGCGAGTTTTGGCGGCCCAGTCTCACTTCCCCCCAATTGCCCGACATTCCCACCCACGCCTGCCGGTTGAACATCTGCCCTGTGGAAGCGAATGTGCCGTCGTTCGGATTAAAACCGTTCTCGAGCTGGAAATTGACCTTGTTGCCGCCGCCAATATCTTCGGAGCCCTTTAATCCAAAACGGCTGGCCCATTCGGAACTCGACCCGATGGCTGCGGTGTAATGATTCCCTGTGTTAACGTACTGAAAGAACTCATCCACAATACCGTAAAGCGTCACGCCAGAATCCGCATGAGCATAACTACACGACAACAACGCTGCACATGCAGCGTATCGACCCAGCTTCATATACCCCCCGGTAGTAAAAATAGCGGACGTGCTACGGCAGTGAACAAGCGGACCTACTTATCCGTCTAAAAAAGTACATGTATGAACAGGATCAAAATGTAGGTTGCCATTTTTTCGCAGTCAAGCGATTTGCATGTAGGGGAAAATGCTTAGATGACGGCGACGGCAGGGATGCGTATGAGGGGCCGGGCCGCGATCGGTCGTAGCGGGTCAGGCATGACCGCCCTCCTCCTCGCGCGGATCTCCGGCGTCGCGCCGGGCGCGCGCAGCATTCGAGGCTTGAAGGTCAGCTCGCACATCGGCGTGGCCCAGGAGTCCGCCGAAGGCGATTCGCCGTCGAGCGATCAAACCGGTCCTCTGGTAACGTATCCGACCTACGCGCCTCTGCTCATGAGCCCACCGCATGAAGACAATTCCCTTGTCGGCCGCCCGTACCCTGCATCTGATGGCCCAGGGCCTGCTTGCGCCGCCTCGCCGCAAGGCGACAAAAGCGGACGTGCTAGGCGCCATCCAACGCATGGCGCAGCTGCAGATCGACACCATCCAGGTGGTCGCACGCAGTCCTTACCTTGTGTTGTTCAGTCGCCTTGGCGACTATCAGTCGCAATGGCTCGACGAGCATCTGGCCGAGGGTTCCCTGTTCGAATACTGGTCGCACGAAGCCTGCCTTGTGCCAATAGAAGACTACGGGTTGTTGCGTCACCGAATGCTTGATCCCGCCGGAATGGGCTGGAAATACGCGGCGGACTGGCATGCGAAACATCGTGACGATATCGAGCGCCTGCTCGAACGCATTCGGGCAACCGGTCCCATTCGCTCGGCGGACTTCGCCCGCGAAGGCGGCAACGGCAGCGGCTGGTGGGATTGGAAACCCGAGAAACGTCACCTGGAAGTGCTGTTCGCGACCGGCGAACTGATGGTCGCGGAACGGCGCAATTTTCATCGGATCTACGATGTGACCGAGCGCGTGCTGCCGGACTGGAATGACGCGCGCGACCTGCCGCCCGCCGAAGCCGTCCCGCAGGAACTGCTCAGGCGCGCTTGCCGCGCGCTCGGCATCGTCCGTGCCGACTGGGTCGCCGACTATTACCGCATGCCGCGCCGTCCTTACACCTCGGCGTTACATGAACTGGCCGATGCCGGTGAGCTGATATCCGTGCGAGTCGACGACTGGAAGGCCGACGCCTTCGTGCATCGCGACCTCGCGGACAAACTTGACGATGCGGCGGCGGGCAATCTGACTTCCACGGTGACCACGGTGCTGTCGCCATTCGATCCGGTTGTATGGGACCGCAAGCGCGCGAGCACGTTGTTCGGGTTCGACTACGTGATCGAGTGTTATACGCCGGCCGCGAAACGCAAGTACGGTTACTTCGTACTCCCCATCTTGCATCGCGGACGCCTGATAGGACGGGTCGATGCAAAAGCGCATCGCACGCAGGGCATTTTCGAACTCAAGTCGTTGCATATCGAGCCGGGCGTGCGGGTGGGCACGGGCTTGACGGCCGACTTGCGCCGCGCGTTGCAACGCTGTGCGGATTGGCATAAAACCCCGCAGCTAGCGGCCGGTGCGGGCGTTCCCGCAACGCTCGCCGCAGCCCTGACCAGCGGGTCCTGACCGCTGCAAGTACCTGTTGAAAACTAGATCGCGTCCACCGGACGGCTCGCGTCGGCATCGACACAACATACGAGCACTTCCGCGTCGTCCTCGCTGGTGGTCACATACACGTGGCCGACGGCGCTATCGAAATAAAGACTGTCGCCGGGTTCAAGCCTGAACACCTTGCCGTCTTCGAAACGCAACTCCAGCGACCCGCCAAGCAAGAACACGAATTCCTCGCCCGCATGCCGGATGTACTCGGGAAAGTCCGACACATCCCTTGCACGGATATGTGCACGCATTGGCACCATGCGTTTGCCGGTCAGGTCGTTCGCGAGCATGCCGTACTCGTAGTTCGGCGTGTCGTAGATCACCTGCTCGCCCGACGCCGTGAAAGAAGGTCTCATGGGTCGTGCGGCCGTGCTGGCCGACAGCCGCGTGCGTCCGAAAATTGCGTCGAATTCAAGCTGCAGGGAATGCGCAAGCGCGGCGAACTTGTCGTAGGTCAGCGCAATGTCCCCGCGTTCGGCTTTCGAAATAGTCGATACGGCAATTCCCGATCGCCCGGACAACTCCATCAGCGTCAGCCCCCTCGCCTTGCGCGCTTCACGAATCCGTGCGCCCACGGTCTTGTGATCGAGGGCCGGCGGCGCATCGCGTTTCACCTTTTCTGCCGTTGCAACCACCGCTTTCGCCATCGCTTTGCCTCTACACCTGGGGTCAAGATCTTTGTCGGATATGAGAATTTTATTTTTTCTCGTATATGATAACTCACGTCGATTCCCTCAAATTGAAGGACGCTGATCGTGTCATCACTTGTACTGGGCAAGGCCGGTTTGTCGAAGACGCACGTCATTGCCGCGACCACGGTCGGCACGGCGCTCGAGTTCTACGACTTCACCATCTACAGCTTTTTCGCGATCCAGATCGGTCAGCTTTTCTTCCCGGGCGCGTCGCCGGTAAACCAGTTCCTGCTGTCGATAGGCGTGTTCGGCGTCGGTTTCGTCGTGCGTCCGCTGGGCGGGATCGTGATTGGCGCCTATGCGGATCGCGTGGGCCGCAAGAAGGCGATGGTCCTGACCATCATGATGATGGCGCTGAGCTGCGCGATGATCGCCTGCGCCCCGCCCTACGCGGTCGCGGGCATGGCGGCGCCGCTGATCGTGCTGGCCGCGCGGCTGCTCCAGGGCTTTGCGGCAGGCGGTGAGTTCGGGCCGGGCACGACGCTGCTGGTCGAATATGCAACCGACCAGACCCGCGCTTTCTTCGCGAGCTGGAACTTTGCGGCAACTGCGCTGGGTCTCGCGCTCGGTGCGCTAGTCGCCACCCTCGTGAACGTTGCGTTGCCGAAGCAGGCCGTCCTCGAATGGGGCTGGCGCCTGCCGTTCCTGCTTGGGATCATCGCCGCGCCAGCCGGCATGCTGATACGCCGGCGCCTGGAGGAAACGCTGGTGAATAGCACAACCCGCGCGACCCGCGCACCCGGTGCGCCCCGACCTCAAGGCGCTTTAAAAGCGGCACTGACCACGCACCTGAAGCTGACCATTCTAGGCACGTTCGCCGAACTCGGCGGCTCCGTGTCGGTGTACATCACGGCGTTTTTCTTGCCGAGCCATGCGGTTCGCGCGTTGCATCTTTCGCCTACCGCCGCGGTGACATCGGGCGTCGTCAGCTCGCTTGTCCTGTTCGTGGCCGCGCCGCTGACCGGCAAGCTCGCCGACCGCTTCACCCGCAAGCGCGTACTCGTGATCTCTCGTGTCATCATGTTGCTGGCCGTCTATCCGGCGTTTTCATTCCTCGGCAACCACCCTTCAATGACTGCTCTATGCATTGTGTCGGGCTTGCTCGCGGTGTTCGTCGCCGGCCAGATCGTGCCGGTCCTCGTGATGATCCCGGAGCTGTTTCCGAAGCATGTCAGGGCGACCGGCATTGCGTTGACCTATGTGGTGAGCGCATCGTTTTTCGGTGGTTTCTCGCCGTTCATCGCAAGCTGGCTGGTGACGAAAACCGGCAACCCGCTCGCGCCGGCATGGTACGTCGCCGCGGCCTGCGCGATCTCGCTCGTGCCGGTAATCTGGCTGAAAGACCGCACCGGCGAATCGCTTGCATGAACGCGCGTTCACACGTAGAACACGTTTAAGGAGACTTCAACGTCATGAGTCACAACACTGAACTGATCAGCCGATCCGCCGTTGAACTGCGCCGCATGATCGGCTCAAAAGAGATCTCCCCGGTCGAGTTGCTCGATGCCTGTATTGAACGGATCGAGGCAATCAACCCGGCGGTGAATGCGGTCACGGCCACGTGTTACCCCGAAGCGCGCATTGCTGCTAAAAGCGCCGAGCGCCAGGTCTTGAACGGAGAACCGCTCGGCTTGCTGCATGGCTTGCCGCTCGGCGTGAAGGACCTGGAAGATACCGCAGGCCTTCTGACCACCTACGGCTCGCCAATGTCCCGCGGCAACGTCCCGTCCCGCGATGTCCTGCTTGTCGAACGCCTTCGTGCAGCAGGTGCGATCCTCGTCGCGAAGACCAACGTTCCGGAACTCGGCGCGGGTGCGAACACGCGTAACCCGGTCTGGGGAGCGACCGGCAACCCCTTCAATCCCGAGTTGAATGCAGGCGGTTCATCGGGTGGCGCGGCAGCCGCGCTGGCCTGCGACATGCTGCCGGTCTGCACCGGCTCGGATACAGGCGGATCGCTGCGCATACCGGCATCGAAATGCGGCGTGGTCGGCTTCCGGCCGTCGCCCGGACTCGTGCCGAACTCACGCAAGCTGCTGGGCTGGACGCCCATATCCGTTGTCGGCCCCATGGGCAGGACCGTTGCCGAAGCCTGCCTGCAACTCGCTGCGACTGCCGGCATTTCCGCGACTGATCCGCTTGGCTACGAGTCCGACCGCTTAAGTTTTGCCACGCCGCAAGCACTGGACCTGAGCACATTGCGCATTGGCTGGACGGAAGATTTCGACAGCTGCGACGTCGATGAAAACATCCGCCGGATCTTTCGCGAACGTATGGCGGCGCTCAAGCCGATGGTCCATACCTGTGAGCCAGTGAGCTTCGATCTCGGCGATGTCCACCGCTGCTTCGACGTGATCCGCGCGGAGAGTTTCGTCGCGGGCCTGCGCGACGCGTATGCTCGCGACCCGAACACGCTCGGCCCCAATACGCGGGCGAACTACGAACTGGGCGCAAGCATGACGCTTGCCGACAGCGCCTGGGCGCAAGCCGAACAAACGCGCATATTCAAGCGCTTCCAGTCCGCCTTCGCGGAGTACGAGGTGATCCTCTCGCCGACTACGCCGGTTTCGCCGTTCCCATGGCGGGAGTTGTATGCCGCGCAGGTTGGCGGGCGGGCGCAGGAGAATTACTATCGATGGCTGGCGCTAACCTACGTGATCACGCTGACCACGCACCCGGCGATCTCGATACCCTGTGGCGTTGATCACGAGAGCATGCCCTTCGGGCTGCAGATCGTCGGGCCGTTTCATGGCGATCACAAGACGCTCGCAGTGGCTCATGCGCTGGAGCAGGCCTTCGAAAACTCGCCGGTCCTGCGCCGTCCGCGGCCCGATTTATCGAAGCTGACGCAGCCGACGGTATCGCTGAAATCGATCGTCACTGCGCCGCCCGTTTTCAATACCACCGGTGAAAGCACGACCGGCACATCGACCGTCTAGACCATGACAAACGAAATCAAACGTCTTCAAACCAACGCGCGGATGAGCCAGGTGGTGATCGCGAACGGTTATGTCCATCTTGCGGGCCAGGTTCCGGACCATGCCAACGAGTCGATCACTGAACAGGCGAGCAACATCCTCGGACGGATCGATACGTTGCTCGCGTCCGCCGGCGTCGACAAGACCCGCCTGATCACGGCCAACATCTGGCTGAGCGACCCGAAGCACTTCGCCGAATTCAATGCCGTGTGGGACGCGTGGATTCCCGAGGGCCATGCCCCCACGCGCGCCTGCGTCCAGGCACTGCTGATGAAGCCCGGCTGCGACGTCGAAGTCGCCGTGACAGCGCTTGCCTGACCCCGGCCTGACCTGTTGAGGAAACCCACATGAAATTCGATACCGTCGTGCTCGGCGGCGGCATAGTAGGCGTATCCATTGCGGTGCATCTGCAAAAGCGCGGCCGCTCGGTCGCGCTCGTGGACTGCAAGGCTCCGGGCAACGAGACTTCGTTTGGCAACGCGGGACTGATCCAGCGCGAAGGGGTTTATCCGTACGCGTTTCCGCGCGCGTTGAGCGCTCTGCTGAAGTATTCCCGCAACACCGCGCTCGACGTCCGCTACCACCCCAACGCCATGCTGAAGCTCGCGCCGTTTCTCTGGCAGTATTGGCGCAACTCGCATCCGTCGCGGCATGCCGTGATCGCGCGCTGGTACGCCACGCTGATCGAGCATTGCGTGACGGAGCACCGGATGCTCGCGGCCGAAGCCGGTGCAAGCGCGTTGCTGCGGCCTAGCGGCTGGATCAAGGTGTTCAGGACGAACGCGAAGCAGGATTCGGAAATGGCCGTCGTGCAGCGTTGGCAGCGCGAGTTCGGCGTGAGCTTCGACGCCCTCGACCCGGCGCGTTTGCGCGAGACCGAACCTGATCTCGACACTTCGCTGAAAGGCGCGCTTCGCTACACCGCGGCCGATTCCGTCACCGACCCGAACGCGCTGGTCACGGCCTATGCGCAGTATTTCGACAAGCTGGGTGGACGGTTTTTTATCGGCGATGCGACTACGCTCAGGGACCACTGGACCGTCAGCACGCAAGCGGGTTTGCTGAGCGCGCGTTCGGCCGTGATCGCGATGGGACCCTGGTCCGGCGATGTCACGAGGCGGCTCGGGTACACCCTGCCGCTGGCGGTCAAGCGCGGTTACCACATGCACTATGCGGCGAGGCCGGATGCGCGCCTGAACCATCCGGTACTCGATGTTGAAAACGGTTACCTGATCGCGCCGATGTCACGCGGCATCCGCCTCACCACGGGCGCGGAACTCGCGTTTCGCGATGCACCGAAGACGCCGGTGCAACTGGACGCGGTTGAACCGATCGCACGCGGTTTGTTCCCGCTGGAACAGCGCCTCGACGACGAACCCTGGATGGGCCGCCGTCCCTGCACGCCCGACATGATGCCGATCATTGGCGCCGCACCGAAGCATGACGACCTGTGGTTCGCATTCGGACACGCGCATCACGGGCTGACGCTCGGTGCGATTACGGGGCGGCTCATAGCGGAGTTGGTGACGGGCGAAAAACCCCTCGTCGATCTGCAACCCTTCAGGGCCGACCGATTCTGAACGCAACGCTTCAACGCGCTCAGGCGGCCCGGCGCGTGCGGATTTGCGCTCCCTGCTCGGCGAGATCCCAGAAAAGGCCGGCCATGATCTGCAATGCCTGCCGCGCGACGCTGCCAAGCAGGTGCTCGTCCGGCGCGTGTTGCGAGCAAGCCGGGTACGAATGCGGCACCCATAGCGTCGGCAAGCCGAGCGTTTGCGCGAACACGTCGTTCGGCAATGAACCGCCAAGGTTCGGCAGCAACGCAGGTGGCTCACCCACGGTTGCTTCGATCGACGCCATACCCCAGCGCACCCACGGATCATCAGGATCAAGCCGGGTCGCGTGCATCCGCGTGCCGCTCTCCGCGACGTCGATATCGCTGTAGCCGAGCGCGTCCAGATGCTCGCGCACATGGCGCATGAAATTGTCGCTGTCACTGCCGACCACATAACGCAACTGGCAGCATGCGAACGCGTAACCGGGAATCGCATTCACCGGCGCCTCCGGATTGCCCGTCTTGAACGCCAGCACTTCAAGCGCGTTCCAGCCGAACAGACGCTCGACCGGCGTGAGACCCGGCTCGCCCCATTGCGGATCGACTTCAGGATCGTTCGGGCCACCGCCCACTTCGATCGATGTCAGCGCATCACGCACCGCTGGCGGCAAGGTCTCAGGCAACAGGCCCTTCACGCGAATCCGGCCGCGCTCATCGACCATTGAAGCAATCGCGTTGGCGAGGCGAATGCCCGGACTGCGCAACAGGCCCCCCCAGTTGCCCGAGTGATGGGCGCCGTCGCGTAACTGGAGTTTCATCGTGAAGTTGAGATTGCCGCGTGAACCGAGGAACAGCGTCGGTCGCGATGCCGACACGCGCGGGCCATCGGACGCAATGAATACATCGGCCTTCAGCGCGTCGCGATATTGCGCACAGACGGCGTCGAGCCCCGGCGAGCCGGTTTCCTCGCCCATCTCCAGGATCACCTTGACGTTGAAACCAAGCTGGCCCCCGCGCACTTCGATCACTTGTGCAAGCGCCGCGAGGTTGATCGTGTGCTGACCTTTGTTGTCCGCGGTGCCGCGGCCGTACCAGCGGTCGCCTTCGACCACGATCTTCCACGGCTCGCAGCCGCTGCGCCATTGTTCCTCATAGCCCAGAACGACGTCGCCATGACCATAGGTCAGCACGGTGAGCGCGGCAGGATCTTCAATGCGCTCGGCGATCAGGAACGGACTCTTGCCCGGCAACGGGTTGTCGATGATCTGCCAGGTGAAGCCGAGCGCTTCAAGCTCAGGCACGATCGTGTCAGTCAGGTACGCGTATAACGCCGGCAGGCTCGCAGCCGACTGGCTCTCGGTGCGTTGCGCGACGCGCCGGGCCAGCACCTGCATGAAATGACCATCGTCGAAATAGGAAGTAGCCAGGTCGATGGCTTGGGTGCGACTCATCGGGTCGTATCTCCGGTTGGGGATCAAGGATCTGGGATCAGGTAACGTCAGAACGGCGCCAGTTCGGGCAGGCCGAGACCGGGCTCGGGCGTCAGCACCGAGGACAGCAGCATTTGCGTGTACGGATGTTCGGGATTCGAAAAAATCGCCTCGCGACTCTTCTCCTCGACAATGCTGCCGCGATACATCACCGCAACGCGATTGGCCAGATGCTCGACCACGCCCAGGTCATGGCTGATGAACAAATAGCTGAGGCCGAACTCGGCCTTCAGATCGATCAGCAAGTTGAGAATCTGGGCTTGCACGGAGACATCGAGGGCTGATGTTGGCTCGTCGCAGACCAGGATCCCGGGGCGCAGGACCAGCGCGCGCGCAATCGCCACCCGCTGGCGCTGCCCGCCCGACAACTGGTTCGGATACTGCTGGTGGGTACGTTCTGGCATGCCGACGAGATCGAGCATGCGTTTGACTTCGGCGTTGCATTCAGCCCGGCTCCCGCGCTTATGCAGCATCAGCGGCAAGCCGACAATCTGCGCCACCGTCTTGCGCGGATTCAGCGATGAATAGGGATCCTGAAAGATTGGCTGGATACGCTTCGCCATCTCGAGCGACGCACGCGGATCGATCTGCTTGCCGTCAATCAACACGCTGCCCGAACTCGGCGCAAGCAGGCCGAGCAGCATCTTCGCGAGCGTGCTTTTACCGCAACCCGACTCCCCGACGAGCCCAAGGGTCTCGCCTCGGTAAAGCCGCAACGAGACATCATTGACGGCCTGAAACTGGCGGGCGGTACGAAACAATCCGCCTCCGATCGAAAACGTGCGGCTGAGTGCGCAGAGTTCCAGCGCAATATCCTGGCCCGGTACGGCGGCTGACGAAGAAGCTATCGCGGGTGTCATCGGACGGGCTCCTCGAGCAGTGTTTCGGCCAGCACGCAACGCGCGCAGTGGCCGCCTTCCACCGCCACGAGCGGCGGTTTCTGCGCGCAGGCATCGTGAGCCCGTTCGCAGCGGTTACGAAACGCGCAGCCCGTTATGTCACCGATCAATGAAGGCACGACACCGGGAATGGCCGCGAGATGCGTGCCGGGTCGCGTGCGCCCGCGCACCGGAATGCTGTTCAGCAAACCGCGCGTATAGGGATGGCTCGGCCGCCCGAACAACACGCCAACCGGCGCCGTTTCCACTACCTGCCCCGCGTACATGACCGCGACCCGGTCTGCAATGCGGGCGACCACACCCAGGTCATGCGTGATGAACAGCACCGCGGTTCCGAACTCGCGCTGCAAGTCGCGCAGCATGCGAAGAATCTGCGCCTGGATCGTCACGTCGAGCGCGGTGGTCGGTTCATCGGCAATGATCAGGTCCGGCTCGCACATCAGCGCCATGGCAATCATCACGCGCTGCCGCAAACCTCCCGACAGTTGATGCGGATACTGTCCGAGGCGCTCGGCCGCATTCGTGATCCCCGTCCGCTCGAGCAGATACACAGCCCGCTCGCGAGCCTGCGCCGCCGACACCTTTCGATGCTGGCGCAACGCTTCGCACAACTGATTTCCCAGCGTGTAGGACGGATTCAGCGAGGTCATCGGCTCCTGGAAAATCATCGCCATGCGGTTTCCCCGCAGCTTCGCCATGCCGCGGTCGTCCAGCGCCTGAAGGTCCACGCCGTCAAACCTCAGGCGCTGTGCCTGCCGCTTCGCCCGGCGCGGCAGCAAGCCCATCAGCGCCAGCGATGTCATCGACTTGCCGCAGCCGGATTCGCCTACCAGGCACAGCATCTCGCCGCGCTCGACGTGGAAGTCGATGCCGCGCACGGCGTGCAACGGACCGTTTTGCGTCGGCAATTCAACCTGCAAGTTTTCGACTTCGAGTAGTACGCTCATGGTTTGCTTCCTAGTTCCGGCCATCGGGCGCGTTGAGGTCGCGCAGGCCATCGCCGACCAGGTTGATCGCAAGCACCAGCACCGCGAGGGCTACACCCGGGATCACGATGACCCAGGGCTGGAAGAACATGTACGCCTTGCCCTCGGAGATCATCAGCCCCCAGGACGGCATGGGCGGCGGCACACCAAGTCCGAGGAAGGACAACGTGGCTTCGAGCAGGATCGCATGTGCCATCTCGAGCGTCAAAACCACGATCAACGCGCTTGCAATATTCGGCAGCAATTCGCGCAGCAGGATGTATGGGGTCGACGCACCGACTGCCTTGGCTGCCGCGATGAATTCCGCGTCGCGCAACTGCTGCGTGACCGAACGCGACACAACCGCGAAGCGGTCCCACAACAGCAGGCCGAGCAGCAGGATCACAGTCTTGAGCGAGCCGCCGATCAGCGACGACATGGCCAGCGCCACGAGCACGACCGGCATCGCGAGGCGGGTGGTGATGACGTAGCTGATGAGCGCGTCGACCCGGCCGCCGAAATACCCGGCCAGCACGCCAAGGGTCGTGCCGATCAACCCGGACAGGGTCGCTGCCGCCACGCCGATCAGCAACGACACCCGCGCCCCGTAGAGCAACCGGCTGAGATAGTCGCGCCCGAGCTTGTCGGTACCCAGCACGTATTGCCAACTGCCGCGTGCGCTCCATACAGGCGGCACCAGACGGCGTGAGAGGTCTTGCCCATAGGGGTCGTGAGGCGCAAGCAGCGGCGCAAATAGTGCCGCCAGCACGATCAGGCCAAGCAGGACCGCGCCGAGTGTCAGGCCATGCTGGCCGAGCATGCGGCGCAGGATTCGCCGCCATGGCGGCACGGCTGCTGCATCAACGCGCAGCACGGGCAGGATGCGGGCATCGGACGTCATGGTGCTCTCCTAGCGGGTACGCATGCGCGGATCGAGCGCGGCGTTGGCGACATCGGCCACGAAGGTCAGCGCGATATAAAACATCGCGATGATCAGCACGACCGCTTGCACGACCGGAAAATCGTTGCGGGCGATGGCGTCCCAAGCGAGCTGGCCGAGCCCTTGCAGCGAGAACACGGATTCGATCACCACCGAGCCGCCCAGCATGAAACCCAGTTCGACCGCAGCCAGCGCAACAACCGGGATCAACGCATTGCGCAACGCGTGCTTGAAAACCACACGAGCGGGACTCAGGCCCTTGGCGCGCGCCGTGCGGATGTAGTCGGCGCCAAGCACGTCGAGCATGCCGGCGCGCGTGAGCCGCATCATCGCGGGCGTGGCGTAGTAACCCAGCGCGATAGCTGGCAGTACGAAGTTCTGCCAGCTCGAATTCCCCGCGACGGGCAGCCATTTCAGTCCGACCGAGAACACCAGGATCAGCGTGAGGCCGAACCAGAAACTCGGCATGGCCTGCCCGATCACAGCGATCAGCAACGCGAACCGGTCGACCCACGAATCGCGATACAGTGCGGCAAGCACGCCAAGCGGAATCGCCACGAACACCGCGATAGCCAGCGCAATGCCCCCAAGCTTCAGCGTGATCGGCAGACGCTCGGCAATCAGGTCCATGACCGACGACTGGAAGAAGAACGAGCGCCCGAAGTCGAGGTGAGCCGCGTGCCACAGCCAGTCGATATATTGCGAGGTCACCGGTCGGTCGAGTCCGTATTGCACCCGCAATGCTTCAACCTGGGCGGCGGAGGCTTCCGGCCCGGCGATCGAGGTCGCGAGATCGCCCGAGACATGCAGCAGCGCGAAACTGACGATCGACACGGTCAGTGCAACCGCGATCGCCAGCCCGAGACGGCGAAGAATATAGGCGAGCATGAGAGCTTCCTCATAGATGAAGGCGCGCGAAGATGGCGTCGAACGCCATCGGCAAAGCGGCCTGCAAGGGCCAGAGTTGCAGCGTGCTACTTCCAGCTGGCTTCGTAGAAACGCGGCAGTTCGTCTGGGTACGCCTTGAAATTCAGGTCGCTCGTGAACGCGTAGTTGGTCGAGTATGAAAAGAGCGGCGCCCAGTAGGCCTGTTCGCTGATCCGCTTGAGCGCCTGCGCGTAATCCGTCTTGCGCACCCCCGGGTCATTCGATGAATCGGCGGCATCGAGTACCTTGATCACGGCCGGATCCTTGGCGCTGTCGTCGGGACCACCCTTGAAATACACGCTGACGAACGCCGACGCATCGTTGACCGAGAACGAACCCCAGGCCTGGAAGGTCATCGGCGTCTTGCCCGAGCGCTGGGCCGTGCGCAACGCCGCGTATTGCAGGTAATGCAAGCGCGCGTTGATACCGACCTTGCGCAGGTCACCGATAATCGCTTCCGCATATTCACGCTCGCGATACGCATAGATGTCGGTATCGAAACCGTTCGGATAACCCGCTGCTTTCAGAAGCTCGATAGCCTTCGCCGGGTTGTAGTCGTACTTGATGACGCCCGAGATGTCGCAGCCGAACTGGGTCCGGAAACAGGTCGCGTAGACCGGCTGGCTGCCGCCGCGCACGAGGTCTTTTGTAAGCGCGCCGCGGTTGATCGCGTAGTTCACGGCCTGGCGCACACGCACGTCCTTGAACGGTGAATTGGGCGCTGAGCTACCGATAGCGTCCATTGACACGTAACCAACCCGCATGGTTTCACCGCCGATCACGCTCAGGTTCGGCATCGCCTTGAGCGAGTCGGCCTGGTCGGCGGGAACACGCCAGATCCAGTCGACCGCACCGGTCATCAGTTGCGCCGAGCGCGTTTCCGGATCGGGGATCACCAGGAACCTGACCGTGCCAATTTTCGGCGTGCCGAGCGGACTGCCCTTGAAATAGCTGGTGTTCTTGACCATGGTCACACCAACGCCCGGTGTGACAGCCGTGATCTTGTAGGGGCCCGTGCCGATCGGCGCCTTGCTGAAACCTTCGAGCCCGACCTTCTTGAAGTACGCGGCGGGATAGATCGGCGTGGGGCCGGACAGGTATTCCAGCGCAGCCGGAAACGGCGCTTTCAACAGGATGCGGACCTGATAGTCGCTGACTTTCTCCGCGCCTTTGATCCAGTCGACGTTTTGCCGCGTGACCACTTTCGAGTCGGGCGACACCACATAATTGAACGTGAAGACCACGTCGTCGGCGCTGAACTTGTCGCCGTTCTGGAACGTGACGTCGTGGCGCAGGTCGACCAGCAGCGAGGTCGGTGACTCCCACTTCCAGGCTGTCGCCAATTCCGGTTTGTATTGCCCCGTCGCCGGGTCGCGGTAGACCAGCGTGTCCCACACCATGTGCGCCACGATCACGCCTTCGCGCAGGTTGTTGTGATACGGCGAGATGTTTTCCGGTTCGCTGTCCGAGGCATAAACCAGCGTGTCGTTGGACTTTCCAGCGAAGGCGTGGCTGGAAAGAAGCAGCAAAGCGGCAAGCAACGCCACCTTCAATCGACCGGCAACATTCATCGTACTGACTCCAGTGGAAGGGCTTTGCCGGGATGCTCAGCCCACATTCGACGAGTTTTCGGAATCAAGACTAAACGCTGAATTTTGTCGCGACTATCATCGAAACAATAATCGCCCGTTGCCGAATCGGCATCGCAGATGCGCTCGAACGGACCAGAATGAAACATCACCATTTGCAGGAGACCGCGTTACGCTATTTTCTCGAGGTCGTGCGTACCGGTTCAATCAGTGAGGCGTCCACCCGCCTGAACGTCGCCAGCTCGGCGATCAGCCGCCAGATCGCGGGTCTGGAGGAAGCGCTCGGAACACCGTTGTTCGAACGGCGGCCGCGCGGAATGGTCGCGAGCGCAGCGGGCGAAATGCTCGCGGCGTTCGCGTTCAGGACCGCGCTTGAAGCGGACCGGCTGGTGCAGGACATCGACGCGTTGCATGGACTGCGCCGCGGTCAGGTGCGAGTCGCCGCGTCTGAAGGGTTTGCGATCGAATTCCTGCCGCAGGCCATTGCGGACTTTCGCGAAAAATATCCGGGCATCGTGTTCCAGTTGCTGGTCAGCTCGCCGGCGGAGGTCACGCGGCGAGTGCGCGAAGGCGAGACGGACATAGGCCTGACCTTCAGCCGGACCACCCACGGGGAAATCAAGGTCGAGTCCAGGAAACCCGCGCCGATGATGGCCGTGATGCGCTGCGGCCATCCGCTCGCGCGCTTCGAGACCCTATCGGTGTCGCAAATGAGTGAATATCCGCTCGCCCTGCCCGACATCGGCACGACCATCCGGCAACTCTTCGATATTGTCGTGGGTCAGCAGCGGCTGACGCTCGAACCCGCCGTGGTGAGCAACTATGTCGAGGCCCTGCATAATTTCTCGATCATGTCCGACACCATTTCGATCGCCGCCGAAGTCACGGTTCGCTACCGTGCGGCACGGGGTGAGCTGGTGATGATCCCGATCCGCGACCGGGGCATGGACGCGCGGCATATGGAAGTTCAGACGCTGGTCGGGCGCACGTTGCCCATGGTCGTGCGGCTGTTCCTGGAATTCTTGTGCGCACGGCTTGAGTAGCGCTCAAGAGGTCTCTTATGCAGTACTCGTCAGCCGGTCCACCAACGCCCGTGCGAGCGGCGGCAGGTCCTTCATGCTGCGTACGCAGATCTTGAGCTTACGTTCGGCCCAGGGATCGTTGAGGCGGATCATGCGGATATTCAATGCCTTGCCGTGGCGTTTCGCGACCGACTCCGGAACAATGCCGATGCCGACACCCTGCTCGATCATCCGGCATGCCGCTTCAAAGTTACCTACCTGAATGCGCAGTTTCAGACGCGCGCCCAGTGCATCGGCGGCGGTGACAATAAACGCATGGATCGCGCTGGTCGTTGGCAGTCCGACGAAGTTATCGTTCAGCGTACGGGCAAAGTCGACCGATTGCTCCGCCGCCAGCGGATGATCCTGCGACGTCACCAGGACGAGCCGGTCATCGCGATACGGCAACATCTCCAGGTGCTCGGCGTGCACATTGCCCGCCACAATGCCTATGTCCGTCGCGCTCTCCGCCACACCCTTGACGATCTCGCCGCTCAGTACTTCGCGCAAGTCGATATTGATATCCGGGTGATCGCGCAGGAAAGCGCTCAGCACCGAAGGCAGGAATTCACTGATCGCGGTGGTATTGGCCCAGATCCGCACATGCCCCTTGATGCCCTCGCCATACTCCTGCATGTCGCCCGCAAGATGCTCCACGCGCTCCTGCACGAGGCGCGCATGATGCACGAACGCCTCGCCCGCCGGTGTCAGCGTCATGCCCTGGCTGGTGCGGTACAGCAGCTTGAAACCCAGTTGCTCTTCAAGGTTCTTGATACGGTTGCTCGCGGCGGGCGGGGAGATATGGCAGCGCTCGGCGGCTCTTGCGAGGTTCCTGGTGTCGGCCAGATTGACAATGAGCGTCAGATCGACGAAATCGAAATGCATGTCGGTGGCAGGTGGGCGTGGGTCGGTGTGGGTCGGCGCGGGTGGCCGTGACGGATAGCGGCGGCGAAAATGCAAA
Organism: Caballeronia udeis; assembly: GCF_044909315.1. Lineage (GTDB taxonomy): Bacteria > Pseudomonadota > Gammaproteobacteria > Burkholderiales > Burkholderiaceae > Caballeronia > Caballeronia udeis_A. Next base: position 223 of record NZ_JBIYEB010000035.1, on the reverse strand, counting down.
AACGACGCGAGACTGCAATCTTAACGGACCGTGAAGCGCATCTTCAACAATGCTGAATTCCACCGTGGCGCGCGCTCTGTCAGAGTTGAAGTCTTGAAACGCTGCAGGGGAGACGAAGTTGAAGATTATGGTGCCAGTCAAACGCGTGGTCGACTACAACGTGAAAGTCCGGGTAAAGCCGGATGGCAGCGCAGTGGACATCGCGAACGTGAAGATGTCGATG
>NZ_JBIYEB010000034.1:0-108980 GCF_044909315.1 Caballeronia udeis | reverse complement strand
TGCGGCTGCTCTTTATCGACCAGCGCCTTCAAAATCTTGGCAACTGCCAGCGGCTGCAATTCCTCAGTCGATTCGACCAGGATCGCGCGATCCGCTCCGATCGCCAGCGCCGTACGCAGCGTTTCCTGGCATTGCGTCACGCCGCACGACACGGCGATCACTTCGGTCGCCACGCCCGCTTCACGCAGGCGCACCGCTTCTTCCACGGCGATTTCATCGAACGGATTCATCGACATCTTCACGTTCGCGATGTCCACTGCGCTGCCATCCGGCTTTACCCGGACTTTCACGTTGTAGTCGACCACGCGTTTGACTGGCACCAAGATTTTCATGCACACGCTCCTAAGTTACGAATACATCATCCCAAGCCCATTATAACGAGTGACTCCCGCCGCCGAATGCTTACGGCCGGCTCGCGATGAGTCCGACAGGCTTGGCACAATCAGTAGACGCTTATTTTTACAGCACGATCGTTCTATTTTACGCGTAAAACGGCATGGATGGCAATCAGGGATGCGTTCTAAACGGCACATTTGCCGTTTTGCCGCCAGCGTTTTTTATGAGCCTTTTACTCCAGACGAGCAGCGGGCCAGTCAGGTATGTGGGGACTATCATCTGCGGAATCCCGATTTTGCCGACAGGCCATGCAAAAAACCGCGCACAGCACATATTCGACCAGCAGCGTCGCCACCAGCGATGGCATCGACCTTCATCTTCATCGATGGCAAGCCGCTGCCACGTTCTCTGAAGCGCTGGCGCGAATCGCGCTGGTGCACGGTCTGGCGGAACATGCGCGCCGCTACGACGCGTTGGCGCTGCGCCTGAACGCGGCGGGCATCGAATTGATTGCCGTGGATCTGCGTGGGCATGGCAAATCGCCCGGCGAGCGCGTGTGGATCGAATCCTTCGACGATTATTTGCTCGACACCGACGCCCTGCTTGACGTCGCGGACACTACCGCGCCGCAGGACATCCCGCTGTTCCTGATGGGACATAGCATGGGTGGCGCCATCGCCGCGCTTTATGCCGCCGAGCGTCTGCCTGCAAATGGCCGGAAACTGGCCGGACTGATCCTGTCGAGCGCCGCGCTCAAACCGCCGGCCAACGCGCCGCGCTGGAAACTCAAGCTGGGTGGCCTGATCAGCCGCCTGATGCCGCACTTTCCCGCGCTGACCATCGATCCCGCCACCTTGTCCCGTGCACACGGCGTGGTCGAGGCGAACCGGTGCGATCCGTTGGTCCATCATCGGGCAATACCCGCCCGCACGGCGGCGCAGATCGTGGCCACCATGCACCGCATTGCTGCTCAACGCGCGTCGATCGAATTGCCGCTGTTCGTGTTCCACGGCACGCAGGATGCACTCACCAACCCCGACGGAAGCCGCGAATTCGAAGCCAACACCGGTTCGATGGATAGCACCCTGATGATGCTGGAAGGCAGTTATCACGAGACGCTCAACGACCTCGACCGGGATCGCGTGATCAAGGCGCTGATCGACTGGACGCTCGTGCGCGCGGAGCTTGAGCGTTCGCGCATATAGGGTTTCGGGTCCGCCGCGAGTCTTGGCCTGAAGCGTCAGATATCGGCCAGCGCACGCACATGCGCGACCACGCTTCGCCCGAGCGCCGACAGGTTGTAGCCGCCCTCCAGACTGCTCACTATCCGGCCCTTCGCATGCCGCTTCGCCACCGCGCGGATTTGCTCGGTCAGCCACGTATAGTCGTCCTCGACCAGACCCATGTTGCCGAGATCGTCCTCGCGATGCGCGTCGAAACCTGCGGAGACGAAGATCATCTGCGGCTTGAATTCATCGAGTCTCGGCAACCACATCATGTCGACCGCTTCGCGCACAGCCATGCCTTTCGTACGCGCGGGCATGGGCAGATTGACCATGTTCGATGCGTGATTGTCGGCACCGCTGTACGGATAGAACGGGTGCTGGAAAAAGCTGCACATCAGCACGCGCGGATCGCCCGAGAACGCGGCCTCTGTGCCGTTGCCGTGATGCACGTCGAAATCGATGACCGCCACGCGCTCCAGCCCGTGCACTTCAAGCGCGTGACGCGCAGCGATTGCAATGTTGTTGAAGAAGCAAAAGCCCATCGCGCGCGCCGGTTCCGCGTGATGTCCCGGCGGCCGTACGCTGCAGAACGCGTTGTCGTAGGTGCCGGCAATTACGGCGTCGGTCGCGGCTACCGCTGCGCCCGCAGCGCGTAAAGCCGCGCGGTAGGAGCCGGGCGACATCAGCGTATCGGGGTCGATTTCCGCCCGGCCCACAGAGGGCGCCGTCTCCTTGACGAAATCGATATGCGCCTGCGTATGAACCCGCGCCAGGTCCTCTTCACTCGCGAGCGGTGCTTCTTCGCGTTCGATCAGGGTGTCGATACGGCTTGCAATCAACTGATCCTCGATCGCCTGAAGACGCGCGGGGCACTCGGGATGCCACGGCCCCATGTCATGAAGAAGGCAATCTGGATGGGTATAAAAGCCGGTAGCCATGATGTATGCGCAGCCGGGCGTGCCGTGCCGCGTGTCTCGTGTCGTTCAGATGTTTTTGTCGGTCGCGATGCCACCCTTCCTGCCGCACCACTGTCAGCGGCCGAACGCCGCACCGCGCGGGTTCTTGTTAAGTTACCACACTGGAAATGACACGGCTGTACAGCACCGCTCTTGCGGCGTCCGCGCACGCTCCAAAGGCTTTCGGGATGGTCCCGAAAACGCGTCGGTTATACTGATCCGACTCTCGTATGCCCTGCGCGCATTTCCGGCGCGCCTCGCGTTACATCGCCACAATTACGCACACTATGAACTTCAAGTTTGCTTCGACCGTCTTGCCTCTTTCGGCGCAAACCGCGCGCCTCGCCTCAGTCGCCAGCCTGGTTTGCGCACTTGGCACACTCGGTACAGGCCAGGCAGTCGCGCAATCGCAGCCCCAACCCGCCACACCGCAAGGACAAGTGTTCGAAGAGGAGATCGTGCCGCAGCGTTACGCGAACAATCCCAATGTGGACGCGTTCATCAACGATCTCGTTGCACGCTACGACTTCGATTCCGCCGCCCTGCACGACCTGTTCAATCACGTGAGCTATTCGGCGACTGCCGTGAAGCTGGTGCTGCCCTCGCCCACTCCCGCCACCAAGAACTGGCGCGCGTACCAGGCACGTTTCGTGGAGCCGATACGGATTGCAGCCGGCGTGAAATTCTGGCGCGCGAACCAGGCTGCGCTGCAGCGCGCATCGGATCAATACGGCGTGCCACCTGAAGCGATTGTCGGGATCATCGGCGTGGAAACCATCTATGGCCGCTACATGGGTAACTTCCGCGCGCTCGATGCACTCACCACGCTGACCTTCGATTACCCGAACACGCCGAACCGCGCCGAACGGCAAGCAACGTTCCGCAAGAATCTCGAAGATTTGCTGGTCTGGACGCACGATCAGCAGATCGACCCGACTACCGTGCTCGGTTCGTACACGGGCGCGATCGGCATTCCGCAATTCCTGCCGAGCAGCATCGTGCAGTACGCGGTGGATTTCGAGGGCAATGGGCACATCGATTTGCGGACCAGTCCCGCCGACGCCATCGGCAGCGTCGCGAACTATCTGAAGCAGCACGGTTGGGAATCGGGACGGCCGGTGGTCTGGAAGATAGCCGGCGACGTAGGCAGTCAAGGCATTGCGCAAGCAGCCGCCGATGGTCAGCCCGAGCCGCACTGGTCGCTCGCGCAACTCACGAAAGCTGGCCTGCTGACGAGCGAACCGGGGCTTAACACCGCAGCGGAAGCGGGCACGCCGCTGACGGTCGTCGACTTGCCGACGCCAGGCCGCGCGACTGAATACACACTTGGCCTGAAGAACTTCTACGTGCTCACGCGCTACAACCGCAGCTTCTTCTATGCACTCGCCGTATATCAGCTCGGCGAAGCGGTGAAGGCGCAGATGGCGGCGGGAAATGCGGGCGGTTCAGCATCACAATGACGTAGACGGCGAGGGTCTTTGACCCCCATGAAAAAAGCCCGGTCGATACCGGGCTTTTTTGCGCTTGGGCCTTAGCGAATGACCAAGCCAATGTCAGGCCGGGAACACACCCGTGGACAAGTAGCGGTCACCGCGGTCGCAAACAACAAACACGATGGTCGCGTTCTCGACCTGACGGGCCACGCGCAACGCCACTTCGCACGCGCCGGCGGCTGAAATCCCGCAAAAAATGCCTTCCACCGATGCCAGCCGCCGGGCCATTGCCTCGGATGCTGCCTGACTGACGTTTTCCGTGCGGTCCACGCGGCTGCGATCGAAAATTTTCGGCAGATACGCTTCGGGCCACTTGCGGATGCCGGGGATGCGCGAGCCTTCTTCCGGCTGCGCCCCGATGATCTCGATGTTCTCGTTCTTTTCTTTCAGGTATTGCGACACGCCCATGATGGTGCCGGTCGTACCCATGGCGGACACAAAATGCGTGATACGGCCTTCGGTGTCACGCCAGAGTTCCGGGCCGGTGGTCTCGTAGTGGGCGAGCGGGTTATCCGGATTCGCGAACTGGTCGAGGATGATGCCCTTGCCGTCGCGCTGCATTTGCTCGGCGAGATCGCGGGCGTATTCCATGCCGCCGGTAACCGGCGTGAGTACGATTTGCGCGCCGTAAGCCGCCATGCTTTGGCGACGTTCGATCGACAGGTCCTCCGGCATGAGGAGCACCATTTTGTAACCGCGAATGGCTGCGGCCATGGCGAGCGCGATACCGGTGTTGCCGCTTGTGGACTCGATCAGCGTGTCGCCGGGCTTGATGCGGCCGCGCTCTTCCGCCTTCTTGATCATCGACAGCGCCGGGCGGTCCTTCACCGAACCCGCCGGGTTGTTGCCCTCGAGCTTGCCGAGGATCACGTTATTGCGGCTGCGGATTTCGTCGTCCGGGATGCGGACCAGTTGCACCAGCGGTGTATTGCCAATGGTGTCTTCGATAGTCTTGTAAGCCATAGCGGTCGTGGGGTTGCTGCAGTCGATAAGCTGTTGATTGTAGCCCAGGGGGTTTTCGGGTGCCGGGCGGCCCTATTGGACGGAGGGGCTGATTTCCTGGTGCGTTGGAAGCGTCTGCAGGCTGCCGGCGAACGAAGGCGCATCAGGTCGACCGGCGCGCCGACCGATGCGCCACAGCGCGTTACTTTTTGACCGTAACCGCAGCGGCAGGCGGTTTGCCGGCGGCACCGGCAGCCGCCACTGGCGCCCCGGCCGGTCCAATGGTCAGCCCTTCGGCCTGCAAGCGCTCGACCGTCTTGCCACCCATGCCCTTGACACGCTTGCTCAACTCGGCCGCGTCCTTAAACGGACCACGCGCTTCGCGTTCATCGAGAATGGCTTTCGCCTTGGCGGGCCCAATGCCCTTGATGCCGCGTAACGCGTCGGAATTGGCATTGTTGATATCCATGGCAGCGAACGCCGAACCAATGGATACAGCCAGTGTGAACGCCGCGAGAAGTTTCTTGATCATGTGAGTCTCCCTTGAAAACCGGTCCGCGATGATCGCTGACCGGGAGACCCAGTGGATGAAGATAGCGAATGCTTTTATAGCTGACCGAACAGCCAACGCACGTACCTGTCGACGCCTTCCTGAACCGTCAGGAACGGTGCGTCATACCCCGCCGTGCGCAGCTTCGACTGATCGGCCTGCGTGAAGCATTGGTACTTGCCGCGCAACGCATCGGGGAACGGAATGTACTCAATCAAGCCACGCTGCACCAGCTCCGCCAGCGACAACGGCGCTTCACCATCCATTGCCCGCAGCGAGTTCACTACCGTCGACGCAATGTCGTTGAACGGCTGCGCGCGCCCTGTGCCAAGGTTGAAAATACCCGATGTCTCCGGATGATCGAAGAAGTGCAGATTGACCTTCGTCACGTCTTCCACCGACACGAAATCGCGCGTCTGCTCACCCGCGCCATACCCGTTGTACTCGCCAAACAGCTTGACCTTGCCCTCGGCGCGGAACTGATTGAAGTTGTGGAACGCGACGGACGCCATGCGCCCCTTGTGATTCTCGCGCTGCCCGTACACGTTGAAATAACGGAAGCCGGCAATCTGGGAACGCGCTTTCGGCAGGATCTGGCGCACGATCTGGTCGAAGAGAAATTTCGAATAACCGTACACGTTCAACGGCTTCTCGACGTCGCGACGCTCAACGAATTCACTCGATCCGCCATAAACCGCCGCCGACGATGCATACAGGAACTGCACCCCCTGCTCGAGGCACGTATCCAGCACATCGCGGCTATAGCGGAAGTTGTTGTCCATCATGTAGCGGCCGTCGGTTTCCATCGTGTCGGAACACGCGCCCTCATGGAAAATGGCCCTGACCTTGCCGAAATCGCCACGCTTGAAGCGTGCGACGAATTCGGTCTTGTCGAGATAATCGTCGACTTCGCAATCGACCAGGTTCTTGAATTTGTCGGCGCGCGTGAGGTTGTCGACCGCGATCACCCGCTGCTCGCCTCGCTCGTTGAGCGCCTTGACGATGTTGCTGCCGATAAACCCGGCCGCGCCGGTAACAATGATTGTCATGGTGGTTTTAGCCGCTAAGTCAGCCGAAATGTCAGGCGAAAAGTTCGTTGTAGTCGACGGTCGCCGTACCCAGCTTGCCGACGACGATTCCCGCGGCGCGGTTAGCGTAAGCGATCGAGTCCACCAGCGGCACACCCGCGCCCAGCATGGTTGCGACGGTTGCAATGACCGTGTCGCCGGCACCCGAAACATCATACACTTCGCGTGCATCGGCCTGCGTGTGGACCACCCGGCCGGCGGTGAAGAGCGTCATGCCCTCCTCTGATCTCGTCAGCAGCAACGCGCTGAGATCGAGCGATTCGCGCAGCGTCGTGACGCGTGCGAGCAAATCTTCTTCCGAGCTCCAGCGCCCGACCACCTCGCGCAATTCCGCGCGGTTCGGCGTGATCAGCGTGGCGCCGCGATACCGGTCCCAGTCGTCGCCCTTCGGGTCGACCAGCACCGGCTTGCCGGCCCGCTTCGCGTTCGCGATCATTTGCGTCACATGCGTCAAGCCGCCCTTCGCGTAATCCGACATCAGGATCACATCGTGTTGCGGCAAGAGCGTTTCGAACCGGGCAAGACACGCGCTCAGGACTTCGTGTGTCGGCGAATTTTCGAAATCGACCCGCAGGAGTTGCTGCTGCCGCGACAACACGCGCAGCTTGATGGTCGTGAGCAATTCGGGGTCGCGTTCGAGGAATGCGGTAACCCGGCTCTCGCCCAGCAATTCCACAATGCGTTCGCCCGGTTCATCATGCCCGACCACACACAACAAGCCCGCCTGCGCGCCCAGCGCAGCCGCGTTGCGCGCCACGTTCGCCGCGCCGCCAAGCCGGTCTTCCTTGCGTTGTACATGCACGACCGGTACAGGCGCTTCCGGGGATATCCGGTTCACATCGCCGAACCAATAGCGGTCAAGCATCACGTCACCGACGACTAGCACACGCGCCGCCGCGATGCGCGCACGCGGAACCGGTGGAACGGGAGCGCTCAAAGCGACAGCGGGCACCGCTGCATCAGGCGGCAGGGAGTTCGACATGGGGACGTCCTATTGCAAAATAGTCGATGCCGAGTTCCGCCATCGCTTCGGGTTCGTACAGGTTGCGGCCATCGAAGATGACCGGCATCTTGAGCTCGCTCTTCAGATGGGCAAAGTCCGGGCTCTTGAACTCCTTCCATTCGGTCACTATCACAAGAGCATCCGCGCCGGGCAACGCGTCTTTTTGTGCCTCGACGAAATGCAGGCGTTCCAGTTGCTGCGGTTTATTAGCGAGATCGAGCGCGAATACGCGGCGGCTTTCCGCCAGCGCGACCGGATCATAAGCGCGAACCGTCGCACCGCGCTCGAGCAGCGCGCCAATCAGGCGGCGGCTCGACGCCTCGCGCATGTCGTCGGTATTCGGCTTGAACGCGAGGCCCCATACGGCGAACGTGCGGCCGCGCAGGTCTTCGCCCATGCGCTTCATGATCTTGCCGACGAGCACTTCCTTTTGCAGATCGTTCACTTCTTCCACGGCTTCGAGAATCCGCAACCGATGCCCGTTTTCACGTGCCGTCTGCGCCAGCGCCTGCACGTCCTTCGGGAAACACGAACCACCGTAACCGCAACCCGCATACAGGAAGTGATAGCCGATACGCGGGTCCGATCCAATGCCACGACGCACCGCTTCAATATCGGCACCCACGGCATCGGCGAGATTCGACAAATCGTTCATGAACGAGATGCGCGTGGCGAGCATGGCGTTCGCCGCGTACTTCGTGAACTCCGCCGAGCGCACATCCATATAGAGCGTGCGATCGTGATTGCGGTTGAACGGAGCATAGAGGCGCTTGATCTTCTCGCGCGCGATCTGCCCGGCTTCGTCGTCGTCCACGCCGAGCACGATGCGGTCGGGGCGCATGAAGTCGTCGACAGCCGCGCCCTCCTTCAGGAACTCCGGATTCGATAAAACCGAAAAGGCGTTCTTCCCCGTCGGTTCAATCCCGCGTGCCTTCAATTCTTCTACGACCACGTTGCGTACGTGCTGGGCTGTGCCGACCGGCACCGTCGATTTATCGACGATCACCTTGAAGCCGTTTGCATAACGCCCGATGTTGCGCGCTGCCTCGAGCACATACTGCAAATCCGCAGAACCGTCCTCGTCCGGCGGCGTTCCCACCGCGATGAACTGGATCTCGCCGTGCTCGACGCTTTCCTTGATATCCGTGGAAAAGCGGATGCGGCCGGCAGCACGCGTCCGTTTCAGTATCTCGTGCAAGCCCGGTTCGTGGATCGGCACGCCCCCGTTATTGAGGATGTCGATCTTGCGTGCATCGACGTCCAGGCACAGCACGTCGTTGCCAATTTCAGCGAGGCACGCGCCGGTGACTAGTCCGACGTAGCCCGTCCCGATGATGGATATTTTCATAAGCGTTCCGGAGAGACCGGTGATTGTCGAAGGATCAGGCCAAAACGGCCGCGGAGTCCGATCGTTTCAAACGTTGCGCGTCCTGAGCGGGCCGCACCACGCGAGACGCGCGTCAGTCGGTGGTCACGCAAACCGCGCTCAGGCGGATGCGGTGATCGGCTCGACGCGGCGTGGCGCATAGGTTTCCCAGCCGCTGCAGCCAGGACATTGCCAGTAAAAAAGACGCGCGCGGAAACCGCAATTCTGGCACGTGTAGCGCGGCAGGTTCTTGGTCCGCTGCTTGACGAGCGTGCGCATCAGTTCGAGTTCGCTGCGACGCGGTTCCTCGGCCGTGGCAACTTGCGCCTCCAGCAGCCGCGTCATGCCCGCTACATTCGGCGACGTCTGCATCTGGTGCCGGGCGAGCGCATGGGCCGCTTCCATTCCGCGCAATTGCGACACGTGCTTGAACGCCACGTCGAGCAGGTCGTTGGATGGATATCGATTCACATAATCGACCAGCAAATCGACACCTTCAACCGTACGGCCGAGTTGTTCGTAAGCGTGCATCAGCTTTTCGGCCACTAGTGGCAGATAAGCCGCATTCTGCTCTTCCACGCGGCGCCAGCATGCAATTGCGGCTTCCAGCTCGCCTCCGGCGGCATCCACGTCGCCAACCAGGATCGTCGCGCGCACATTGTCGGGGTTTGCAGCGAGCGCGAGCTTCAGTTCCGCGCGGGCGTCTGCCGGGTTCTTGCGCTGCAGCGCTTCCTGCGCGAGCTCGCAATGAAACTGGGCGACTTCCTTCTCGAGCGTCGCCGCACCCATTTCTTCGATCCGGCCCGCGGTTGCAATCGACTTCTTCCAATCCTTCTCGATCTCGTAGATGGTCAGCAACGCCCGCTGCGCGCCGAGCGCATATTCGCCGGCTTCGAGCGACCGGAAGGTTTCCTCGGCGCGATCCAGCAAACCCGCCTTCAGGAAATCCTGGCCAAGTTCGAACAACGCGTGATCGCGTTCGGCGACGGGCAGATCAGGGCGGCTCAGCAGGTTCTGATGCACGCGAATAGCGCGGTCCGTCTCACCGCGGCGACGAAACAGGTTACCGAGCGCAAAGTGTAATTCGATGGTTTCAGGGTCAAGCTTCGCAACTTCGATAAAGGCGTCGATAGCCTTGTCGTGTTGCTCGTTCAGCAGGAAATTGAGGCCGCGAAAATACGAGCGCGGCAGATTCGCGTTTTCAGACAGCAGCGTTTTCAGGTCATAGCGGGATGCGATCCAGCCGAGAGCAAACGCGACCGGAATGACAAGCAGCCACCAGAAGTCTAGATCCATGCGAATTCTTGGAAAGGGTTAAGAGCTGGCGCGGGGTGCCGGAAGCGGGCACCCTCCCGCACCGGCGCGGGGCCAGACAGCGCGCGACCCGTCAGATCAGCGGTGGCATAGGCGGGTCCATTGGCACGACGGGTACGTCGCGCGCCACGCGCAATTCACGCTTGAGCCGGGCATTTTCCATCCGCAGGCGAAATAACGACGGCAGCGACGAGAGCAGTCCTGCAACTAGGCCGACGACAAAAAACGCCAGGCCGATCAGGATCAGCGGTGCTTGCCAGAAGTAGCCGGCGAGAAAATTGAGCGTCGCACTTTGTGTGTTGGCCAATGCCAGCACAAGCAGGAGCACGAAAACCAGTACACGGATCAGCCAGACAAAAAATTTCATAAGGGTCTCTTTGACGGCAATAGCGGGACAACAGAGCGAGCAACCCGGGCGGCGGATACAAACACCGATATTCACGAGGGACGCAAAGCTCGGGCCACGCTGCCCTTGGTTGTTGGCGTCCGGTATTGTAATTGAAGCGTATGAGGCAATGCGCAACGGCTTGGACGATAGGCCGGTCGGCAGGACGTCCGCGGGAGTTTACCGCCTTACGGCGACGCCAAAAATGGCAATAGAGAACGAACGTGCGGAACGGCAGCGCCATTTGCATGCTTTCGGTTGAGGCATAAAAAAAGCACCCTTGCGGGTGCTTCTTCCGGTCATTTGCCTCTGGCTGACAGCGGTTTGATGCAGGATGAACCCGGACGCCGGTCAAACATCGTCGTCTTCGTCACTGTCTGCTTCGTTCGACTGTTTCAGCGGCTCGCCCGCGCGGCCATCTACTCGTTCGCGCAATTCCTTGCCCGGCTTGAAGTGCGGCACGAATTTCTCCGGTACCAGCACCTTCTCCCCCGACTTGGGATTGCGTCCAACGCGCGATGGACGACGGTTGAGGCCGAAACTGCCGAAGCCGCGGATTTCGATGCGATGGCCATTCGCCAAAGCGTCCGACATCGCATCGAGCATCGTCTTCACCGCGAAATCCGCATCTTTAAGAACAAGTTGCGGAAATCGCAGCGCCAGTTGGGCGACCAATTCCGATTTGGTCATACTGCAGCAGTACCTTGCGGCTTAGCCGTTCTGGCCGTCGAGCTTGGCTTTCAACAGCGCGCCAAGGTTCGTCGTGCCGGTAGCAGCCGTGCTCGATTCAGCCGAAGCCAGACCACGGATTGCTTCCTGTTGCTCAGCCGAATCCTTGGCCTTGATCGACAGGTTGATGCCACGCGACTTGCGATCGATGTTGATGATCATCGCGTTGACCTTGTCGCCTTCCTTCAGCACGTTGCGAGCATCTTCCACGCGGTCCTGAGCGATTTCCGACGCGCGGAGATAACCTTCCACGTCTGCCGTCAACGTCACGACTGCGCCCTTCGCGTCAACCGACTTGACCACGCCGTCAACCGTTGCGCCCTTGTCGTTCATTGCCACGAAGTTGCTGAACGGATCGCCTTCGAGTTGCTTGATACCCAGCGAGATGCGTTCCTTCTCGACATCGATGCCCAGAACGATAGCCTGGACTTCGTCGCCCTTCTTGTACTTGCGAACAGCTTCCTCGCCCGTTTCGCTCCACGACAGGTCCGAGAGGTGAACCAGACCGTCGATGCCGCCCGGCAAACCGATGAACACGCCGAAGTCGGTGATCGACTTGATCGCGCCTTCCAGCTTGTCGCCCTTCTTGAAATTGCGGCTGAAGTCGTCCCACGGGTTCGGCTTGCACTGCTTCATGCCGAGGCTGATACGGCGGCGGTCTTCGTCGATCTCGAGAACCATGACTTCGACTTCGTCGCCCAGTTGCACAACCTTCGACGGTGCAACGTTCTTGTTCGTCCAGTCCATTTCCGACACGTGAACCAGGCCTTCGATGCCCGATTCCACTTCGACGAATGCGCCGTAGTCGGTGATGTTCGTCACCTTACCGAACAGGCGCGTGCCCGACGGGTAACGGCGGGAAATGCCTTCCCACGGATCGTCGCCGAGTTGCTTGATACCCAGCGAAACGCGGTTCTTCTCTTGGTCGAACTTGAGGATCTTCGCGGTGACTTCCTGGCCAACCGACAGAACTTCGCTCGGGTGACGCACGCGGCGCCATGCGATGTCCGTGATGTGCAGCAGGCCGTCGATACCGCCGAGGTCCACGAATGCGCCGTAGTCCGTGATGTTCTTGACCACGCCTTCCACGATCGCGCCTTCCTTCAGCGTTTCGAGCAGCTTTGCGCGCTCTTCGCCTTGGGTCGCTTCGATCACGGCGCGGCGCGACAACACGACGTTGTTACGCTTGCGGTCGAGCTTGATCACGCGGAATTCGAGGGTCTTGCCCTCGTACGGGGTCGTGTCCTTGACCGGACGCGTGTCAACCAGCGAACCCGGCAGGAACGCGCGGATGCCGTTGACCATGACGGTCATGCCGCCCTTGACCTTGCCCGTGATCGTGCCGGTCACGAGTTCGTTGTTGTCCAGCGCCTTTTCCAGCGACAGCCACGAAGCCAGACGCTTCGCCTTGTCGCGCGACAGGATCGTGTCGCCATAACCATTTTCCAGGGCGTCGATAGCCACGGAAACAAAGTCGCCCGCCTGCACTTCTACCTCGCCCGCGTCGTTCAGGAATTCTTCGAGCGGAATGTAGGCTTCGGACTTGAGACCAGCGTTGACGACCACGAAATTGTGGTCGACGCGCACGACTTCGGCGGAAATGACTTCACCCGCACGCATGTCCTGCTTGGTCAGCGACTCTTCGAACAGAGCCGCAAAAGATTCGGTATTCGGGGTAGATGTTTGCAGGTCGGACATAAAAATCTATAGTTGCGCAGCTGCTTCGCAATGCCTGCCCGAACTGTTCGGGCCGATGACAAAAAAGACGAGCGCCACACGGGGTTGAGGGGTTAAAACACGCTCCATGTTTCTCATGGAACTCCAAAGCAAAGCCTTCGAAATGTCGGCTTTTTCCAACAATTTTCTGCCTTTTACCGCTAACTACACGTGAATTGCATTAAACCAACCGATGATCTGATCGACCGCCTGGTCGACGGATAACCCGGAGGTGTCCAGCGTCTTCGCGTCCACTGCGGGCTTGAGCGGTGCGGCTACACGGTTACTGTCCCGTGCGTCCCGCTCGCGCAAATCTCGTAGCAAGTCTTCCATATTAGCAGAAAAGCCTTTTTGTATCAATTGCTTATGCCGCCGCGCGGCCCGCGCTTCGACGCTGGCAGTGAGAAACACCTTGAGCGTTGCATCGGGGAAAATAACGGTGCCCATGTCGCGGCCGTCGGCAACCAGCCCCGGAGGCTTGCGAAACGCCCGCTGGCGCGCAATCAGCGCCGTCCTGACCTGGCCGTGAACGGCGATCGCCGAGGCGCGGTTGCCGATTTCCTCGGCACGAATTTCCGTCGACACATCCACTCCGTCGAGCTGCGCACAGCCTTCGCGGAACGTGATGTGGAGGTCTGCGACGAGTTCAGCGAGCGCGTCGCCGTTCTCGGGCTCTATGTTGTAGCGGGCGCTCGCGAGCGCGGTGAGCCGGTATAACGCGCCGCTGTCGAGTAAATGGAAGCCGAGGGTGGCGGCGACCAGCGCGGCGACCGTGCCTTTGCCCGAAGCCGTCGGGCCGTCGATCGTGATGACCGGAGTCTGGTGAAACGGACGAGTGGGTTTCATCGCAGACGTCCGGATCGGCGAGCGGTTGCGCGCGAGGTCGCGGCTGTCATTGCTGTATTCATATTAGTCATGGTCATCAGGCCTTCGCGAGCTTGGCGAATTGATCGAAGTAATCCGGGAAGGTCTTGCCGACGCATTTCGGGTCGTTAATGCGCACCGGAACGCCACCCAGGCTTACGAGCGAAAAACACATTGCCATGCGGTGGTCGTCGTAGGTGTCAATAGCCGCATTCGGCGTCAATGCAGCCGGCGGCGTCACCACGAGGTAATCCGCGCCTTCCTCGACCGTCGCGCCGACCTTGCGAAGCTCGGTGGCCATGGCGGCAATCCGGTCTGTCTCCTTCACGCGCCAGCTCGCGATATTGCGCAGAGTGGTCGTGCCGGTGGCGAACAGCGCGGCCACGGCAATGGTCATGGCGGCGTCGGGGATCAGGTTGAAATCCATGTCGATCGCCATCAGCTTGCCATCGTCCGATTCCACGCCGCGCACTTCGATCCAGTCGTCGCCCAGCATGACGTTCGCGCCCATGCGGATCAGCGCATCGGCGAAATTCACGTCACCCTGGATGCTCGCGCGGCCTACGCCTTCCACACGCAGCGGACCGCCGCCCAGCGCACCGGCCGCGAGGAAATATGACGCCGACGACGCATCGCCTTCCACCGCGACCGTGCCCGGCGATGCGTAGCGCGCGCCGGGCGGCAAGGTAAAACTCTTCCAGCCATTGCGTTCGACACTCATGCCGAAACGCTCCATCAGCTTGATCGTGATGTCGATATACGGCTTCGAAATCAGCTCGCCATCCACTTCCACGACAATCGGCCCGCGCGTGTTCTGCGCGAGCGGCAAGCTCATCAGCAACGCAGTCAGGAACTGGCTGGAAACGTCGCCACGCACGCGAATCGGCTGGTCGACGGCAATGTCGGCCGGATGAATCCGCAGCGGCGGGAAACCGTCGTTCGCTTCGTAATCGATCTTCGCGCCAATCTGCCGCAAGCCGTCGACGAGATCGCCGATCGGCCGTTCGTGCATGCGCGGCACGCCATGCACGCGATATTCACCGCCGTTCAGCGCCAGCGCGGCCGTGAGCGGACGCACCGCGGTGCCCGCATTGCCGAGAAAAAGCTCAGCCGATTTCACCGGAAAACCCCCGCCGGTGCCTTTCACGATGCAGCGCTCGCCATCGTTTGTCACCTCGACGCCCAACGTATTGAGCGCGGCGAGCATCACGCGGGTGTCGTCGGAATCGAGCAGATTGGTAATCACCGTTTCGCCCTCAGCCAGCGCGGCGAGCAGCAGGACACGGTTAGAAATGCTCTTCGATCCGGGCAGCCGGACCGTGCCGGACGCACGCGAAAAAGGTCCGAGATCGAGGTGTTCCATGATTAAGTCCAGTTAGTCAGGTCCAGCTAGCTATTGTGCGGATTATTGTGCGGATTCGTCGGCGGCTTTGATCGCGCCGCCTTGTTGCCATTCGGTTCGCGCCGTGCGCGAGCGCTCGAACGCCGCTTCGAGCGCGGCGCCGTCGGAAGTCTCGATGGCCTGGCGAAAACGCGCCAGCACGTTGGTATAGGCATCGATTTCGGTCAGCAGCGCCGCCCGGTTCGCGATGCACACGTCGCGCCACATTTCCGGACTTGACGCCGCGATTCGCGTGAAATCGCGGAACCCGCCGGCGGCGAACGAAAACTTCAGCGCGGCATCGGGCGCCTGCAGAATCATCTCGACCAGCGCGAACGACAACACGTGAGGCAAATGGCTCACCGACGCGAGCACGCTGTCGTGCTGTTCGGCAGTCATTCGATGCACGCTCGCGCCGGTCGCGAGCCACATATCGGCGACACGCTCCACGACCTCCGGCGAATTCTCCGGCAACGGGCACAGCACGACATTGCGATCGACATAGAGATCGGGAATGGCGGCATCGGGACCACTTGATTCCCGGCCGGCGATCGGATGGCCCGGCACGAATTGCCCAACGCGGTCGCCCAGGGCAGCACGTGCCGCGGCAACCACGTCATTTTTTGTGCTGCCGACATCGGTCAGGATGGTGCGCGCGTCCAGGAACGGCGCAATCCGCCGCAGCAGCGGCTCGGTTTGCGCAACCGGCGCGGCAACCAGCACGAAGTCGGCGTCACGCAGCGCGAGTTCGAACGCACGGTCGTCCTCGAGAGACACAGCCGAATCGATCAGGCCGAGTTCCAGCGCACGCTCGACGGACTTGATCGAGCGCCCTACGCCTACGACTTCGCCCGTCGCGCCGGCGCGTTCGCGCAAAGCGCGCGCGAGCGATCCGCCGATCAGACCGACACCAAAAATGACGATTTTATTGAAGGAGAACGCGGCCACGAGACATCGATAAAAACGCGCCTTTCGGCGCGAGGGGTGAGCAATCAGACAAGCCCGTGCTTCGTTAAAAGTCACGGACCGAAACCATCAGGCAGCGGCCGCCAACGACTTTTCAAGCGCCGCGATAAACGCTTCGTTCTCTTCCGGCAAGCCGATCGTGACACGCAGCCACGGCAACAAACCGTAGTTGGCGACCGGCCGCACGATTACGCCCTGCTTGAGCAAGGCGAGATTCACACGCTGTCCGGCGGCGTCGTCATTACCCACGCGCACCATCACGAAGTTGCCGTCGGACGGGACGTATTCCAGGCCGAGTTTGTCGAAGGCTTCCGTCAGCCGGCGATAACCCGCCGCGTTGATCTCGGCGCTCTTCGCCAGGAACGCGGTGTCCTTCAAAGCGGCGATCGCGGCGGCTTGCGCCATCGAATTCACGTTGAACGGCTGGCGCAGACGATTCAGCAAATCGGTCTGCTCCGGTTGCGCGATGGCGAAACCTACGCGTAATCCGGCCAGTCCGAACGCCTTTGAAAACGTCCGCGACACGAGCAGGTTCGGATAACGACGCACCCATTCGATGGAATCGTAGCGCTTGTCCTTCGCGAGGTATTCCGTGTACGCCTCGTCCAGCACGATTGCCACGTGACGCGGCACGCGTGCAATGAACGCTTCGAGCGTCCGGCCATCGATAAACGTACCGGTCGGATTGTTCGGATTCGCGACGAACACGAGACGCGTGTCGTCGGCAATAGCGGCGAGCATTGCCTCGAGATCATGACCGTACTTCACGGCCGGCACGACGATCGCACGCGCGCCCAGACCTTGCGTGGCAAGCGCATACACCGCGAACGAGTACTGCGCATAGACAATCGACTGACCCTTCTCGACAAACGCATGCGCTGCGATTTCAAGGATGTCGTTGCTGCCGTTGCCGAGCGTGATCCATTCCGGCGGTACGCCGTAACGTTCGCTCAACGCGGCCTTCAGGTCGAAACCGTTCGAGTCCGGATAACGGCCGAGCTCCTCGATCGCTTGCGCCATGGCGAGCTTCGCCGACTCGGGCATGCCGAGCGGGTTTTCGTTCGACGCGAGCTTCACGATATCCGCTTCGTTCAGTCCGAATTCACGCGCCACTTCCGAGATCGGTTTGCCGGCAATATAAGGCGCGATCGCGCGCACGTAGGAAGGGCCGAATTGCGATGTCATAGTGTCTCCAACGGTTTTTAAAGGGCTCAACGAGCGCGCGGGTACGACCCGAGGATCTTCAGGAACTCGGCCTTTTCGCCCAGTTCGTGGAGCGCGGCGGCAACCGGCGCGTCGTCGCGATGTCCTTCCACGTCGATATAAAAGTAGTACTCCCACGTGCCTACACGCGCAGGGCGTGACTCGAAACGCGTCATGGATACGCCATGACGCGCCAGCGGTTCCAGTAATTTCAGCAACGCGCCGGGCTCGTTCGCCACCGACACGATCAGCGACGTCTGGTCGTACCCGCTCACGCCCGTGCGTTCCTTGCCGATCATCACGAAGCGCGTGCGGTTGTGCGGATCGTCCTGGATCATCGCGCTGACCACGCCGAGTCCGTAATGCGTGGCCGCCCGATCGCCCGCAATGGCCGCAATGGTCGGATCGCCCACTGCCAGCCGGGCCGCTTCCGCATTGCTCGATACCGCCTGACGCGCGAGCGTGGGTGCGTTCGCCGTGAGCCAGTGCTGGCATTGCGCGAGCGCTTGCGGATGCGCGAACACGCGCGTGACGCCATTCAGCGTGCCGGACACCGTCAACAGGTTGTGGTGAATCGGCAAAGCCAGTTCGCCGCTGATCACGAGCGAAGTTTGCAGCAACAGATCGAGCGTGCGCGAGACCGCACCTTCCGCGGAGTTCTCAACCGGCACCACGCCGAATTCGGCCGCGCCGGCTTCAACCGAGCGAAACACCTCGTCGATGGAAGGACACGGCACACCTTCAATGGAATGTCCGAAATACTCGAACATTGCCTGCTCGCTGTAGGTCCCGACCGGACCGAGATAAGCCGTGCGCAGCGTCTTTTCGAGCGCACGGCTCGCGGCCATGATCTCGCGCCAGATCGAGCTGATGTGATCTCGGCCAAGCGGCCCTTCGCTCATTTCCTGGAGCCGCGCGATCACCTGCATCTCGCGCTCGGGGCGAAACACCGGTGCGTTGAAATGCTTCTTCACCTCGCCCACTTCAAGCGCCACGGCGGCGCGCTGGTTCAGCAGCGCGATGAGCTGCGCGTCGAGCGCGTCGATGCGTTCGCGCAGCGGTATGAGTCGTGAATTAAGGTCGTCGTCCATGCGTTGTTGAGATGAGTCGATCCGGCTTGGCGCGCCAAGTATCGGATGGGAGGCCGGTCCTTGTTTCAGGCGCCGGCCTGCTCGAATTCCTTCATATACTCGACGAGCGTTTTCACCGCTTCGAGCGGCACCGCGTTATAGATGGACGCGCGCATGCCGC
Source organism: Caballeronia udeis (assembly GCF_044909315.1). GTDB lineage: Bacteria > Pseudomonadota > Gammaproteobacteria > Burkholderiales > Burkholderiaceae > Caballeronia > Caballeronia udeis_A. The sequence continues at coordinate 90,211 of NZ_JBIYEB010000034.1, read as the reverse complement.
CGACCGACTTGTGGCCTTTCAGCTGCAGCAGGCCGCGCGCTTTTGCGCCGGCCAGGAATGCTTCGTTACGGGATTCGTCGGCGAGAAAGAACGGTACGTTCATCCTCGAGCGCGACTGACGCTCGACTTTGTTCAGATAGAAACTGCTGGCGTCGATAGTGTTGTACAGCAGCGTCGACTTTTCGATACTGCGGGCTTCCATGGCTTCCAGGCCACCCTGCTTTTTCAGCCACTGGAACACCAGGCCGGCAATGTAAATGGCGTAGGTGGGCGGCGTGTTGTACATGGAATTGTTCGCGGCGACGGTCTTCCATTCGAACGCCGACGGGCAAATAGCCAACGCGCGATCGAGCAGGTCCTCGCGCACGATCACGACCGTCACGCCCGCCATGCCAATGTTCTTCTGCGCGCCGCCAAACAGCACACCGTATTTCGCGATGTCCATTGGGCGGGAAAGAATGTGCGACGACGCGTCCGCGACCAGCGGGACCGAACCGAGATCGGGAATCTCGAAGGTCTCGACACCGTCGATAGTTTCGTTCGTGCAGATATGGACATAAGCCGGGTCGTCGGAAAGATGCCATTCGGCGATCTTCGGCACGTGCGTGAAACCTTGCTCCGTCTTGCCGTTTGCAGCAATGTGCGGCGTGCCGTACTTCTGCGCTTCCTTGAACGATTTCTGTGACCACGAGCCGGTCACGACAAAGTCCGCGGTTTTACGCGCTCCGAGCATGTTCAGCGGGACGATCGCGTTCTCACCTATGCCGCCGCCCTGCAGGAACAGGATCCTGTGCGACGCGGGCACTTTGAGCAGATCGCGGAGATCGGTGAGCGCGGCCTCATGAATCGACATGAACTCAGCGCCGCGATGACTCATTTCCATCACGCTCATGCCGCTACCGTGCCAATCGAGCATTTCGTCGGCGGCTTGACGGAGTACTTCCTCGGGCATTGCTGCAGGACCAGCGGAGAAATTGAAGACGCGCATCTGATAAATACCCCGAAAAACCGGACGCAATAAAGAGAACGCCAGCGAGGCAAACGCCAGCGACAAACCGCTGAATAACGTCTGAACCGCGCCACGAAAAAGAAATGGCTGTTTGCGTCTGAACGCAAACAGCCATTATCGCACCGTCCCGAAAACCCGCCAAACTACAGCCGCGTGGGCGGCGGCGGGTTTCGGCAGCCTGTCTTACTTGATCGGCTTGACGGCAGCCACTTCCTTGTCCGCTTGCGCGCGGGTGGCCTTGATCGATTGCGGCATGTACTTCTGCATCAGACCGTTCACCACGTCACGACCGACCTGGTCCTGAACCTGGATGAACTTGCGACCCGTCGGGCTCTTGTAGAACGTCGTCAGGTCCTTGATTTCGGCCGTCGTGTAGTACTTCGCATACGCGTCGTACTGAGCCTGCATGGCGTCCTGACGGAACGAGTCGGTCGCGAAGACCTGACCTGCCGAATCAACCAGCTTCGGTACCGTGTCCTTCTGGAGCTGAGGAACGGCAGCTTGCTTCTGCTTGTCGTTCATCGTCTTGTTTTCGCTCAAAGCGTCGGACAGGATGGCCGGAACCAGTTGCTTCGACTGCATTTGCGCGCTGTTACCAATGGCGCCGACGAGCTTTTGCGCGTCGATTGCGTCCAGCAGGTCCTTGATCGCAGCTTGCTTCGCCGGATCCGGTGCCGCTGTAGCTGCGTCTGCAGCCGGCGTCGTCGCTTGGCTCTGGAGCGATTGAGCCGATGCGAAAGCCGGTACCAAAGCAGCCAGCAACATCCATTGTTTAAACTGTTTTTGCATCATTACTCCCTTAAAAAATTTTTGTTTCCGTCGCAGCGCGACTCGGCATGTGCTCAAGTCGCGCAGCTTATCCATTCAAGCTTTCAGAAACAGAACAGGCACGGTCGCGAACATTGGGTCAGGACGTGCTGTCCTCATCACCTTCCGACGAGTCGCCCGGTGTGTCACCTGCGTCAGCGTCACCTGTGTCAGCGTCACCTGCGGCGCTGGCCGATGGTTCGCCTGCGTCACCTTCCAGATCGGCGTCGAGTTCGACTGCCACTTCCGCCTCGGCGATATGCTGCAAGCCGGACAGCTTGGTGCCGTCGTCAAGACTGATGAGTGTAACACCTTGGGTCGCACGGCCCATTTCACGGATCTCCGACACCCGAGTGCGGATCAGCACGCCGGTATTGGTGATCAGCATGATCTCGCTTTCCGGTTCGACGAGCGTCGCGGCGACCACCTTGCCGTTACGTTCTGACGTCTGGATAGCGATCATTCCCTTGGTCCCACGGCCGTGACGGGTGTATTCCTCGATCGGTGTGCGCTTGCCAAAGCCGTTTTCGGTCGCCGTCAGCACTGACTGGTTCTCGCCGCCTGCGACGAGCAACGCAATGACCTGCTGCCCTTCTTCTAGTTGCATGCCGCGCACGCCACGGGCTTCGCGGCCCATTGCCCGCACGTCGTTCTCGTCGAAACGCACCGCCTTGCCGGAATCCGAGAACAGCATCACGTCATGCTCGCCGTCGGTAATCGCCGCGCCGATCAGGAAATCACCGTCGTCCAGGCCGACGGCAATGATGCCCTTGCGCAGCGGCCGGCTAAAGGCTTCCAGCGGCGTCTTCTTGACCGTACCCAGCGAGGTCGCCATGAAGACATATTTGTCAGCGGAGAATTCCTTGATCGGCAACACGACGTTGATCTTCTCGCCGTCCTGCAGCGGGAACATGTTCACGATCGGCCGGCCGCGCGAATTCCGCGAGCCCTGCGGTACTTCGTAGACCTTGATCCAGTAAACACGGCCACGGTTCGAGAAACACAGCATGTGGTCGTGCGTATTCGCGATGAAGAGCGTGTCGATCCAGTCGTCTTCCTTCATCTGCGTGGCCTGCTTGCCGCGGCCGCCACGCTTTTGCGCACGGTACTCGGACAGCGGCTGCGACTTCACATAGCCGGTGTGCGACATGGTCACGACCATTTCCTGCGGCGTGATCAGATCTTCGGTGTTCAGTTCGGTCGCATTCAGTTCGATACGCGAACGGCGGTCGTCGCCGAATTCAGCACGAATGGACGCCAGTTCTTCGACGATGATCGCGCGAATCCGCGCCGGCTTTGCGAGGATGTCGAGCAAGTCGGCGATTTGCGCCATCACTTCCTTGTACTCGCCGACGATCTTGTCCTGCTCGAGCCCGGTCAGGCGTTGCAGGCGCATTTGCAGAATTTCCTGCGCCTGGACGTCGGACAGCCTGTACAAACCGTCGGCCTGCATGCCGTACGCCGGATTCAGCCCTTCCGGCCGGTATGCCTGACGGCCGCCCGATTCCTCGGTTTCGGCGCGCGACAGCATTTCGCGCACGATTTCCGAGTCCCAGGCGTTATTCATCAAGTCCTGTTTCGCGATCGGCGGAGTCGGCGCGGCCTTGATGATGCGGATGAATTCGTCGATATTCGCCAGCGCCACCGCCAGGCCTTCCAGCACGTGGCCACGGTCCCGCGCCTTGCGCAGTTCGTATACAGTGCGCCGCGTCAGCACTTCCCGCCGATGCGACAGGAAACACTCCAGCATCTGCTTCAGATTCAGGAGGCGCGGCTGACCGTCGACCAGCGCAACCATGTTGATGCCGAACGTGTCCTGAAGCTGCGTCAGCTTGTACAGATTGTTCAGCACCACTTCCGGGACTTCGCCGCGCTTCAGCTCGATCACCACGCGCATGCCGCTCTTGTCCGATTCGTCGCGGATGTCCGAGATGCCTTCGATCTTCTTCTCGTTCACCAGCTCGGCAATGCGCTCGAGCAACGTGCGCTTGTTCACCTGATACGGAATTTCGTCGACGATGATCGCCATCCGCTGACCGCGGTCGATCTCCTCGAAGTGCGTGGTCGCGCGCATCACCACGCGTCCGCGACCCGTTCGATAGCCGTCCCTTACGCCCGAGACGCCGTAAATCACGCCGTACGTCGGAAAATCCGGTCCCGGAACGATTTCCATCAGTTCGTCGATGGTCGTTTCGGGGTTGTTCAGCAGGTGCATGCAGGCGTCGACGATTTCGCGCAGGTTGTGCGGCGGAATGTTCGTCGCCATGCCCACGGCGATGCCGGCCGAGCCATTGATCAGAAGATTAGGGATGCGCGCCGGCAGAACCAGCGGCTCGCTTTCGCTGCCGTCGTAGTTCGGGCCGAAGTCGACCGTTTCCTTGTCGATGTCCGCCAGCAGTTCATGACCGATCTTCGCCATGCGGATTTCGGTGTAGCGCATGGCGGCGGCGTTGTCGCCGTCGACCGAACCGAAATTCCCCTGGCCGTCGACCAGCATGTAGCGCAACGAAAAATGCTGCGCCATCCGCACGATGGTGTCGTAGACGGACTGGTCTCCGTGCGGGTGATATTTACCGATGACGTCGCCCACAATACGCGCCGACTTCTTGTAGGCCCGATTCCAGTCGTTGTTCAGTTCGTGCATGGAATACAGCGCGCGACGGTGGACTGGCTTGAGGCCGTCGCGGACATCCGGGAGCGCCCGACCCACGATCACGCTCATCGCGTAACTGAGATATGAGCGGCGCATTTCCTCCTCAAGGGAGATTGGCAGGGTCTCTTTAGCGAATTGATCCATTTATCCGTGTCTTGAACTGTGCGGCGCCGGCGCGGAATAAAAGCCTCTTTTGCGGCGTTTTACCCGGATTCACCGTCGTTTAGCATCGGCATTGCGAACGCAACGCATCACGCGATTCTAACATGCGCGACATCCGCGCCCGAGGCTGGCGCGTATACATAGAGCAAGCAGGATACGGATCGGGAAATTGGGGGACAAAACAGGGTGGTCAGGGGGACGCCGGACACGAGGCCGGGCGATGACCAGCATGGAGCGGGCCACTGAAGCACCCAGTAGCGAAAGCTTACAAATTCCCACACGGAACAAAGTGAAAACGTCAGACTAACCCGCTATCATTCGCCCTCACGGGTTTTGACGCCGCCAATTAACGCGCGAAAAACCGTGGAAAAAAATGTATTGAGGTTTTTGGAAAAAGTTCCGGGGTGGCACGCATTGTGCGCAGGTTCCGCACGTATCAAACCCTGCGATTCCTATGCCCCGTCTTGTTGCGCATGCACCACATAAGGTTGCGGGAAGTGGAGGCCAGGGATATTTTTTTCGTTGCAAGGGAACGATATGGCAAAATGCGAACGCACAAAGTTAGACACTGCTCGAAGTCTACACACAGCGTTTTGTTCCGCGGTAATGTTATACTTCGAGCAATGTATGACTTGTCTTTGTCAACAAGGCTCGCAGTAAACCTGCGGTAATCTCAATTTCGAGAGGAGAAATATGAATAAACTTTCAAAGCTCGCGTTCATTGCAGCTACCGCAGTTATGGCTGCATCGGCTATGGCGCAATCGGTCCCGGCTTCGCGTCAGGCAGTGAATGACAACTGGGTGAACGGCACGGGCGAATACGTGTGGATGAACGGCACGAACGAGCTTTGCTGGCGTGACGCGTTCTGGACCCCGGCAACGGCCAACGCAAAGTGCGATGGCGCGCTGGTAGCCCAGGCACCGCAACCGCCGGTCGCACCGGCACCGGCTCCGGTTATTCAAAGCCAGAAGGTTACGTACCAAGCCGACGCTCTGTTCGACTTCGACAAGGCTATCCTGAAGCCGGGCGGCAAGGAAAAGCTTGACGACCTCGCATCGAAGATTGGCGACCTGAACCTGGAAGTCGTGGTCGCAACCGGCTACACGGACCGTATCGGTTCGGACAAGTACAACGATCGCCTGTCCCTGCGCCGTGCACAAGCTGTCAAGGCATACTTGGTCAGCAAGGGCATCGAAGCCAACCGTATCTATACGGAAGGCAAGGGCAAGCGCAACCCGGTTACCACGGGTTGCAACCAGAAGAACCGCAAGCAACTTATCGCCTGCCTCGCACCGGATCGTCGCGTGGAAGTCGAAGTTGTTGGAACCTCGCGTCAGCCGCAGTAATACGCGACAGATTGCCGCAGGATCAAAGCCCCGCTTCGGCGGGGCTTTTTTTATGCGCCGGGCGTCCTCGTTGGACGCCTGGAGCGCACCCTGCCCGGGTGGGCTGCGCCTTTGCCGTGTTTTACCGGCTCTCGCCACCGCCTATATACTTGGTGCTTGACCGTTTCCGACCTTATGTTTCAAGGCTATCCGCACATGATCAATGCCGATCCCCACGAGCTTCAAAAATTCAGCGAGCTGGCTCATCGCTGGTGGGACCCGAATGCGGAATTCAAGCCGCTGCACGAACTCAACCCCGTGCGGCTGGACTGGATCGACGCTCTTGCCCATCTGCCGGGCAAACGCGCACTGGATATTGGTTGCGGCGGCGGCATCCTGTCTGAATCGATGGCGGTGCGCGGCGCGAAGGTGAAAGGCGTGGATCTGTCGTCGAGCGCGCTGGGCGTGGCCGACCTGCATAGCCTGGAGAGCGGCGTTGAGGTCGAATACGAAGAGATTGCGGCCGAAGCTCTGGCGGCGCGGGAACCCGGCAGCTATGACGTGGTGACCTGCATGGAAATGCTTGAGCATGTACCGGATCCGGCGGCGATCGTTCAGGCATGCGCAACGCTCGTCGAACCTGGCGGCTGGGTGTTTTTCTCCACGCTCAACCGCAATGCCAAGGCGTATTTGTTCGCGGTGATCGGCGCGGAATACATTGCCCGGATGCTGCCGCGGGGCACCCACGATTACGCGCGTTTCATCAAGCCGTCGGAACTTGCGCAATACGTGCGTTCTGCGCAACTTGATATCGTCGAGATCAAGGGGATTACGTACCGGCCGCTCAGCAAGCGCTTCGCTCTCTCCGACGACTCCAGCATCAACTATCTGATGGCTTGCCGTCGCGTGGCCTGACGGGAACAGACATGAACGAACACCCAAGTGACGCCGACCCCACGCCTCCGAGCGTCATCGAACCAGTACGGACTTTCATGAGCGACGATCCGACGCCCCTGCCCCAGCGTCAGATCGACAAGAGGCGGCTCAAGCTCTGCCACGCGGTCCTGTTCGACCTCGACGGTACCATCGCCGATACCGCGCCCGACCTGGTCGCCGCGGTCAACAAGATGCGGCATGACCGCGGGCTGGAAATGCGGCCGCTCGAGACCTTGCGGCCGTTGGCGTCCGCGGGTGCGCGCGGTTTGCTCGCAGGCGCATTCGAGATCGGGCCTGAGCATCCCGACTACGCGTCCATGCGCGAGGAGTTTCTCGCCAACTATGAAGCGGATTTGTGCATCGAGACGACGCTGTTTCCGGGTATCGACGAATTGCTCGATCAGCTCGATGCACGCGGCGTGCGCTGGGGCATTGTGACCAACAAGGTGACGCGGCTGGCCGAACCGCTGGTGGCGCTGCTCGGACTGGCTGAGCGTGCGGCCTGTCTCGTTTGCGGCGATACCACGCCGCACTCCAAGCCGCACCCGGCGCCGTTGCTGCATGCCGCAGAACTGATGGAGGAGGCGCCTGAGCGCGTGGTGTATGTGGGTGACGACCTGCGTGACGTCCAGGCGGGTTTCGCGGCAGGCATGGTCACGGTCGCAGCCGCCTACGGGTACTGCGGGACGGATTTGCCGCCCACCCGGTGGCATGCGGATCATGTGGTGGAAACGACAATCGAATTGCAACATCTGCTACGCGACGTGCAGTAGCTTGCATCAGGAGCCTAGTGACGGACGCGACCATCCGGTCGCGCTCTCCGGCGAGAATGCGGACGAAACTGTGAGATAATGGTTGATGCTTCGGGGGCGACCTGGTTTCGACAGGGGTTGCGAAGCGGCTAGGGCATACCGAGGACCCGTCACCTCGTAAATCAATGGGAAAAACGTAACTGCAAACGACGAAACGTTCGCACTGGCAGCCTAAGGGCCGCCTGCCTCTCCCTAGTTTACTGACGGACTAGAGTCGCAAGACCGGTAGCAATACCGCGAGAGGTCATATACGTCAGATAAGCCTTGTCGGCGTCACGACGCCAAGGTCGAAAATTTAGTGAATCGCCGAAGCGAAGCGTGTTCGTCCGCGTCGCCAGGTTAAATCAAATGATAGAACTAAGTATGTAGAACTGGTCGTAGAGCGCTACTGGACGCGGGTTCGATTCCCGCCGCCTCCACCAATAGCCGATCCGGACAAGTGCCGGATCATCCAAAACCCCTCGTGCCATAAGGCTCAGCGGGGTTTTTCATTTCCGAAGTCGTCTATAATTGTCCGGCTGAATCAAGGAGTACTTGGGGGTACTTCCGGGGGTACTCCGTGTGGTGGCTTTGACTTGTACCCCCAGAACAAAAAATCATGGGCGGACAATACACCGTATGGCACTTACAGATACAGAGATTCGCAAAAGCGCCCCACGCGAAACGCTGTACAAGCTGTTCGATGGGGGCGGTATGTTTTTGGAAGTGCGGCCAAATGGTGCGCGCTACTGGCGGTTGAAGTACCGCTATGCCGGCAAGGAGAAATTGCTTGCGCTCGGTGTGTATCCCGGGGTGACGCTCAAAGAAGCGCGCGAGAAGCGAGAGGCGGCGAAGAAAAAACTTGCAGCCGGCGTCGACCCCGGCGAAGCTCGCAAGGCAGAGAAACGAACACAGTTTACTAATGCGGAAAATTCGTTCGAAGCCGTTGCGCGTGAATGGCACGCGAAATTTTCTGGCGACCTTTCCGAATCACACGCGATACGGAATTTGAGGCGCCTCGAATTACACGTGTTCCCGTACATCGGCAAACGTCCGACGATGGAGCTCGACGCTCCTTCGATACTCGATGTGCTGCAGCGAATCGAGCGGAAAGGTACGCTTGAAACCGCGCATCGTGTGCGCTCTCTCATCGGACAGGTCATGCGCTATGCGGTCGTCACCAGCCGCGCCCTTCGCGATCCGTCAGCCGACCTTCGAGGTGCTATCCCGCCGGCACCGACGCGGCACCATGCCGCCATTACCAAACCTGAGCCACTTGCCGACTTCCTGCGCGAGATCTATGGGTACACCGGCACCCCAACTGTCAGTGCCGCCTTAAAGCTCGCGCCACTCGTCTTTCAGCGACCAGGCGAGCTGCGACTTGCCGAATGGACCGAATTCGATTTCGACGATCGGCTTTGGACCGTGCCGGCCAGCCGAATGAAACGGAGGAAAGATGGTAAACAGTTTGGACCGGATCATTTGGTGCCGCTGTCCACCCAGGCAATCTCAATCCTTCGAGACCTCAAGCTTTTGACCGGCCAAGGCCGCTACGTTTTCCCCAGCATGCGAGGAAAAGCCCGTCCCATGAGTGACATGGCAATTGGTGCCGCATTTCGGCGGATGGGAATTGATTCCAGTACTGCTACGCCTCACGGGTGGCGCGCAACGGCTCGCACACTGGCCGTTGAGAAACTTGGAATTCGCGACGAGATCGTGGAAATGCAACTTTCACACGAGGTCCGTGACACGCATGGACGCGCTTACAACCGAACGGAGTGGCTCAACGAGCGCCACGAGCTGATGCAGCGGTGGTCTGACTATCTGGACGGGTTGCGGATCACTCCGTAGTTCAGGGGATGGAATGACAGGCAAGAGCCTTGTCAGAAAAGACCTCTGCTCGCTGCTATAGCAAATCTGTAGCACGCAAAAAATTCCCCCAAAGCATCAGCGAACTATTAGTCCGGCCCGGCGTTGCGCACGCTCATTCGGCGACAATCGGCCACTAAGAGCCAGTCGCGAATGTGCGAGCGACGACCGCAGCTTCGACGTTACCGGTCATTCGATTGATGCGAAATCTGGACCGCGCGCCGTGCCCACGACAGGTAGTTGATGCCTCAATTGTCGGCGTGCTCACGCGCGTTGCGGCGAATAGCCTGAGGTGGTTCACCGAAAGCTCGCAGAAACGCACGGCGCATTCTGTCTGGATCAACAAAACCAGTTTCTCGCGCAATGACGTCAATCGGCAGCCTGCCCTGCTCGACCATGAGACGCGCTGCTTCCAACCGCAAGTTCTCGACAGCTTTCGCAGGTGATTGCCCGGTCTCCTCACGGAACGCCCGGGTGAATTGCCGCACACTCAGATTGGCGGCTTCAGCGAGTCTGTCAACCGTCAGTGGGGTGTGCAAATTGCTTTTCGCGTAGACCAGCGCGGTTTGTATCCGGTCAGTTTTTGCATCGAGGTCCAGCAGTGTGGAGTGCTGTAACTGTCCGCCGGCCCGTCGGTGGAACATGACCATTCGCTTGGCGACAATTCGCGCTACCTTTGCACCAAGATCTCTTTCCACCATCGAAACCGCAAGATCGGTCCCCGCTGTCATGCCCGCGGATGTCCATACCGGACCATCCACGATAAATATCCGATCTTCTTCGACTTTGACTTTCGGATACGTCGTTTGCAATTCGCGCGCGTGTGCCCAGTGAGTCGTGGCGCGTCGATCGTCCAGAACGCCGGCTTGCGCCAAAAAGAACGCGCCCGTGCACATTGAGGCAACGCGCCGGGTGTTTTTCACCGCGCCTCTCAAATATTCAATCAGTGCGGCGCTCGCCAAGTGCGCGCCAGTGATGACGCCGCCGATGATCACCGTATCGAACCCACCTTCAGCGAAACTATCCGTCATGACGGAGTATCCGAGAGAACTTTGAACCGGCCCACCGCTTTCAGATATCAGACGTATCTCGTAGTACGGCTCAGTGGTCAGTCGGTTTGCGAGCTCAAACACGGTTAGTCCGCCGAAAACCATGACCTGGAAGCCTGGAACGACGATATAGCCAATGCGCAGCATGATAGGTCCCGGAAAATAGCAGGACATAACGTTACGTCCTGCACGCTGGCGCCTGGCGCGAGAGCCGTCGCCTGCTGAGCCGTGATTCTAACCAGCGATCCTGATGCCGATAAGAGTGGCCGCGCCAGCATGGCCAGAATTGTCGGAAATACGTCCCTCCCGCCTCGTTGAGGGCTTCTACCATTAGCGGATTCCCGAGTCTCACACCGGGCCAATCGAGAAACCCCTATGGAAAGCAACCTCTCTGTAACAGTGTCTATTCCTGCACCCTCTATATCGCGCCGCGCGTTCCTCGCGAGCGGGACGGCCTTTGGTGCAAGCCTGCTGCTGGATCGCGGGGCGCAGGCGCAAAGCCCTGGAACCGGCGGCGTATCAGGTATCAAGGAGTACGACGTCAATACCAATGGCATCATCCTGCACGTAACCGAACAGGGAGATGGGCCAGCCGTACTCTTCTGCCACGGGTTTCCGGACACTTCCTACACGTGGCGCCAGCAGATGAAAGCCGTGGCGTCTGCCGGTTATCGGGCCATTGCTCCCGATATGCGCGGCTGCGGACGCAGTTCGGCGCCGACAGACCCAACCTTGTACACGCCATTGCAAACGGTCGGCGACCTCGTTGGCCTGCTCGACGCGTTGAAGATTCCAAGCGCTGTCCTCGTGGGTCATGACTGGGGTGCGACGCATGTGTGGCAAGCAGCGTTGATGCGTCCCGATCGATTCAAGGCCGTGTTCTGTCTGAGCGTGCCATTCGTTCCTCGTGGGGATGTCAGCGTCTTCGAGAAGATGCGCAAGTCCGGCCACCAGGATGATTTCTACATGTTCGAACAGATCCGGCCTGACGCCGATCAGATCTGGGCCGACGCCACGGTGACCATTCCAGGAATGCTGTACTGGGCATCGGGCTCCGCTCCCGCAGACAAGCGGTGGAGTCCGATGGATCCGGCACGCAGCCTTCACCGTGCGGCCCCCGGACCGTTACCGTCATGGGTGGACCCTGATTACGTCGCTCATAACGTGGCGGAATTTCAGCGCACCGGCTTTCACGGTGCCCTGAACTACTATCGGGCCGCGGAACCGTACTTCTGCCTGTCCGCTCCTTGGAAGGGCGCCAGGATTACCCAGCCTTCATTTTTCATCTGGGGGAAGGCGGATGGCTTGAAAGAGCTTTATCCGCTGACCGTGGACCAGATGCGCTCCGGCGTTCCCAGTCTCATTGGCGGTCTCGAACTCGACAATGTGGGCCACTGGGTACAACACGAAGCCTCTGATGTGGTCAATGAGCAACTCGTGAAGTTCCTGCAAACCGTAACGCCCACCTGACCCGCTATGGGATTGATACGCGTAAAGGGCACCTATCCGCCGTCACCGCCCCCACACCCACGCACCTTGCAGAAGCCGCGCCGGCAAGAGACATCCAACTGAGAAACGGATTTAACGATGGTGACAGGCAAAAGCCCCGTGTACAGGTTGAACAATGGAATTGAGATGCCCGCATTCGGACTTGGGGTGTTTCGCAGCGAGCCTGAGAAAACCGTAGCTGCGGTCAGATCGGCAGTCGCAAATGGATACCAGCTGATCGACACCGCTGCGGCCTATATGAACGAGCAGCAGGTTGGAGAAGGTATCCGCTCGTCTGGCGTCCCTCGCGAGGACGTCTTCGTGACGACCAAGGTCTGGATCACCGACTACGGCTACGACCAGACCCTTCGTGCTTTCGACCGAAGTCTTCTGAAGCTGGGATTGGATGTCCTGGATCTTTATCTGATTCATTGGCCGGTTCCTTCGGCCTTCGAGGCAACTATCGACGCTTACAGGGCTGCGCTGAAGCTCCTTGAGGAGGGGCGCGTTCGAGCGATCGGCGTGTGCAACTTCAGCTCCAGCCATCTCAACAGGCTGATTGAGAAAACGGGTCACATTCCCGCAGTGAATCAGGTAGAACTGCATCCCTTCTTCATTCAGCGTGAACTTCGCGAAGCTAATGAGAAGCACGGAATCATCACCCAGGCGTGGTCTCCGATTGGCGGTATCAAACGCGACGGAGATAAGGCGAAGGCCTCGCAGGAGGTGCACGACCCTCTCTCGCATCCCGCAGTGGTGCTGCTCGCCAGGAAATATGGAAAGACCTCGGCGCAGATTATCCTGCGCTGGCAGATCCAGTTGGGCACGTCTCCCATCCCGAAGTCCGTGCGCCCGGAACGGATTGCCGAGAACATCGATATCTTCGGCTTCGCACTTACGTCGGAGGAAGTTCAGGCAATCAGCGCGCTCGACACCGGCGAACGTGGCGGACCGGACCCGGAGCAGGTGAGTCCGCAAACCTTTCCTATAATCAATCGTGACTAAACCAGACCTCTTTATGCCAGCCATGTCGCGCCGCACTCTGCTCGCCAATGGAACCGCCTTTGGTGCAAGCCTGTTGATGAGTAAGGCAGCTTTTGGGGCTGGGTCTGGCGCTGCCGGCGGCACGGTAGTCGTCGGTGCCAGTTCAGATAACGTCCCTAACCTGACCGTGCATACCTTCAGCTCGCCGCGTCACACAACGCGCTACCTGGAGGCTGGCCCGGCCGATGGGCCGTTGATGATCTTCCTCCATGGCTGGCCCGAGATCGGCCTGATGTGGCGCGCGCAGATCGAGGCGTTCGCATCCGAAGGCTGGCGCTGCGTTGCACCGGATATGCGTGGCTATGGCGGCTCATCGGCGCCGGCCGCTTCCGAGGCCTATGCCTTGAACGAGATCGTCCACGACATGGTCGAACTGCACGACCATTTGGGGGCACGCCCGGCAATCTGGGTTGGCCACGACTGGGGAAGCCCGGTGGCCGGAGCGCTCGCTGCGCACCACGGGGCGCGCAATCGTGGCGTGGTGCTGATCTCAGTCCCTTACTTTCCGGAGGGCTTCGCGCTGCCCAATCTCGTGCCGCTGATCGACCGTCAGTTGTACCCTGCGGATCAATATCCGGATGGGCAGTGGGATTACTTCCGCTTTTACCTGACGCACTTCAGTCAGACGGTTAGCGATTTCGAGGCGGACACCCCGGCAACGCTCGCGTCGCTCTTTCAGCGCGGCAATCCTGCGTCTGTCGGCCAGGTCTCTCCGTCCGCCTTGATCACAAAAAACGGCGGGCGTTATGGCTCGACGCATCGCGCCCCGGCGACGCCGCCTGATCCAGCGCTCTGGACGCCCACCGACTTTAACGCGCTGGTCGATGCGTTCGATGTCAGTGGTTTCCGTTCAGTCAATGCCTGGTACCTGAACGACACCGCCAACATTGCCTACGCGCACACAGCGCTCGACGGCGGCCAACTACGCCAGCCCGTTTTGTTCGTCAACGGTGATTGGGACGCAATCTGCGACATCAACCGCAGTCGCCTCGGAGAACCCATGCGCAGCGCCTGCGCCGACCTTTCCGTAACGAACCTGCCCGCTGGCCACTGGCTTCCGCTTGAGCGCAAGGCTGAGCTTGTCCAAGCGATTCGTTCGTGGCTTAAGACGAACGGGTTGTAGCGGGTGGACCGGCCGGGTGAACGTTTCCCGGTCGAAGTGAACCAGTGCGTCGATTGGCTGAGGCAAAGCTTCCTCGCATGAGGTTAATCAAGCACCCCGACATGCCACAGATCCAACAGCCCTTTCCCTACAGCGTGGAGTGTTCGAAATGTCTGATCAGAAAATTTTTGTTTCCGGAGCGACAGGCGATACCGGTAGAGCAGCGACCGAAGCACTTCTAGCGGCCGGTGAAAAGGTACGCACACTGGTGCGGAAGGAGGACCAACGTTCGGAACGACTGAAGTCACGTGGAGTCGAAGTTTTGGTCGGTGACCTTTCCAGTCTGGACGACGTGGCACAAGCTCTCGAGGGCATTTTTTCGGCGTACTTTGTCTATCCAATCGAAGCAGGGGGAATACAGGCGAGCGTCTATTTTGCTCAGGCGGCCCGGGAGGCTGGAATCAGCGGGATCGTGAACATGTCGCAAATTTCCGCTCGCAGGAACGCAACGAGTCACGCCGCACGCGACCACTGGATCTCGGAGAGGGTATTTGACTGGTCGGGAATCCCGGTCACCCACATTCGCCCGACGTTCTTCGCACAATGGTTAACTTATCCCGGCCAGGTTGCAAACGTCAAAAAGGACGGAACGTTGAGGTTGCCCTTTGGTAACGGGCGTCATGCACCGATTGCAGCAGAAGACCAGGGGCGCGTCATCGCTGCGATTCTTCGCGATCCAGCTCCGCACGCCGGCAAGGTCTACCCGCTATACGGCCCTATCGAGATGAACCACCATCAGATTGCTGATGAAATGAGCAAGGCTCTGGGCCGGGAAGTGAAGTACCAGCCGATTGACCTCGATATGTTCGAAAAGCGTTTGCATACCGATTCGAAATTTAGCGATGCATTTTCACAGCATCTCCTGTCTGTCGCTGTCGACTATCAAAATGGCGTTTTCGCCGGTACCAATACGCTGGTCGAGGAACTAACGGGTACCCCGCCCATGACCGTCGAGGCGTTCATCCGGAAGCACGTGGCGGTCTTCGCAGACTGACGGTCTAGTCCTGCCCTCGACAGAAGTTGCTCGCGATTGTCTGGACTTGCGTAGGACGCTTCGTGAGCAGGTATCCCGATCACCAGAGAACGCATGAAGTAGTTGGCACTGACCGCAAAGTGCGAACCCTTTCGGCTCCAATACCCGCGATATATGACGTAGTTGATTCGGAATCGGATCTGAAACTTTGACCCGAGAGAACGGGTCTTGCATACGGCCGCTACCGAATGCAAAGGAGTCGTTCCTGTGGCGGCGCCGACTGACGGTAACGGGTCGAACTGAGACGATCAAAGTCACTTTGGCCGGCTGCTCTACGTCGGCGATAGGTCAGGGGATGGAATGACGAGTTCCAGCGCAGCCCAACCTGTCTTCCCCGCCTTGTTATAGGGATTCTGTAGCAAATCCGATTCGACTTATTGCCCAAACGCCCCTACTTGGATCGGCTCGTACTCCATACCGATGCGTGTCAGATCGGGACCAACGTGGGCGAAGCTGACGTTCTGTTCTCAGCGTCCTTCATGCCAACGGTCACCACCGGCAATCCAGTAAAGCGACATGACCGTTAACGGTTAGACAAATACGTAATTTTTGCCGTGATTCTCTAGCAACATTGGGGAAATCACTGAAAAAAACCCTTGCTGAACGTTGATCGTAACCGCAGAATCACTCAAATGTTACATTATGTAACCAAACGTTACGCTTCCTCTCGCAATTTGCCTGGCAGCGTGGCGCGTCTGGATCTGATTGCAGAGGGCGCTGTGATAACTTTCAATGACTCGTCGGAATCGATTCGGGAAATTAACCTCTCGTACATCATGCTTGTACAGCGGCTGCTGCAAAAGGATCGCTCCGCCGGGATGCTGCGCCTTGGGCTCTCCAAGGAAGTCGCGGATATTTTGGCTGCTCTTACCTTGGTTCAGGTGGTGAAATTTGCGGCGTCGAATCATCTGCTTTGTTCGTTTCGCTTCAACGATCACGCGATGCTATCGGCGTTGACAGATTCGACGCATAGAGCCGACATCGCTGAGGAACCCGCCGCAGTATCAATGGTCCGGCAGCAAGCCGTGCAATTTGCATAAGGGTGCAACAAAGGTCCAGATGTTTGTGCAACGCGAGCTCAAGAGAGTTTTATGGACGAAGATGATTGCTCCTCCGACGATAGCATCCCTCCTTTCGAAGAAGCAAAGGCGCTAAGCCAGAGCATCGTTACGATTCGCACGGCGCAAGGCAAGAACGTGCCGAGTGATTTTCCTCACGGTTCCCCAGAGTGGCAAGCAACGGCACTCGAATTTGTTCAGGACATCGACCGCGTGTTAGTGCGATAAATGATGGACGCGTACCCACCCGTTTTGGAGGAAGTTGAAGAACCGGCGTGAATCGAACTGGGACGTCCAAAGTTACTTTTCCCCACCGGCGAAGGCCAATATCGCGATCCATCCGTGACAGCCTTCCTGTACTCACCAAAACGGCTTTGCAGGCCGTAGTTATTCTATTTAATTCAATAACTTATTTCGACTGACCAACCATATTAACCGCTCAACAATCGTAGCCAAGGGCGCTTGTTTCCGTCGAAATACCGTGCGCGACCCGTAAGGGGCAGTCGACTCTCTTGAAAGCGGACGCCCAAAGGGAGCTCCGCGCTCCGGTGAACGGCTTCGAGGATTCATTCCGAAGTAGAGCTGCCGACTCCGGCCGAACGGCGCGCAACTTCAAAGCCGTCTCGTGTTGAATTTCATGCGACTTTTTCAGGGTGCAACATCTATGGGCGTACGTCGTTCGCCTTCGCGCCGACGATTAGAACCAAGCGCTCGCCAGCAAAGAATTCCGGTGTTAGCGGGCCTATGCTGTAGGCGACGCCACCAGCCGTCAGTATCTCGCCAAGCAAGCGCGCTTCGGGCGGAATGTTGGCGATGTCCCTAACGCCGATGTGAACTCCCTCGACTTCTGGTCGCAGTCCTGGGATGGGTAAGGCTAGATCGGACGCACAGCCCGCGCCTCGAAAGATCGTCACGAAGTCCGTTGCATAGGTCTGTGCTTCGTTGTTGCCACCTGCGGCTGTGACAGGAATGTTCCCGATACGTGGACATAGCTCACGCGCCTTGGCGCTCATGGCCGCTGTCGCTCCGGCGGACAACCGTCTCGGCGCCATCCGAGCCTCTAGCTTTAGCCGTTCCGCACGTTCATGATCGGCGGCAGCTTGAAGTATCAGGTTGGACTCTTTCAACTTCTCAGTGTTTTCATTCGCGCGGGCCGCCTCCTCTCGGGCAGTGGCGGTTTGCGCTTCGTTCACTTGGATTCTTTCATCGGCAAAACGATCGCGGATGCCGCTAGTCCAAATCGCGGCGATAGTACCGATGGCGACTAGGATCGCTCCGACGATCAGCGCCATGTTGGCAAGGTTGAAGATTAAATTCGCAATCGGTAGCGTGATGTCGAACATTGCGTGTTTTTCTACCATATACGTTACCAGGTTCGCGAATCAGGGCCACAAATCACCAACTCTAAAGGCGTCGTAATTTCTGTCGTGAACGATCCATGCGTCCAACATGACTGAGAATTTTTCACTTTTGGTCTTCAACGAGTTCCGGGGTCCGTAGTATCAAGACATCTCAGCCGAAAATGATATCGGAGATTCAAGGCCGTGCCTGATTGATTGTCAACAATTCAAGTGACGCCGTCGAACATCTCAAACTGGCCGCACAGGGACGAATAACCAACGCCCCACGACGCCGGCCGTCGACCAGCACCGAACTTCCGTAGCCGACCCACAAGCGACGGTCCGATGTCTCGAAAGCGGACACTCCGAGCCATGATCCAATACAGGGAGAATGCGCCCTTTGCCGCTTAATTCGAATGAGCTTGTCGCAGATAAAGACACAATGATGAGTGAATTCTAGGTTCAGGTTTTTTAAAGTTCAAAAAGCTGAAGACCCATCGAAGTCCCCAACGCATACCATATATCCTGCCAACGAACCATCACAAGGTCTGATCCCACAAAGCTGGTTTCATCATTTCCTCTCCGCAACAGTTTCCCATTGGCGAGGTACTCAAACTCCCAGCCCCCCATATCTTCTTTCGAATAAGTCTCGGGCAATACTGACCTTAGAGGATCTATGTATACAGGATCATCTGCGACAAGATAGAAGTCATCGAAGAGATGTGAAAAGTTGCGCATATGCTCCCCAAGTTCTATTGAATAGAATTCTGAAGGTACGCAGTTTATTCTTACCTCTCCTTTTTCATACTCTTGTACTGAATTGTCAAGGTGTAGTAGCTCGTTACGGTCATCGGGGCGATAAAACAAGAAGACAGTAATGAATGATTTTTCTTTCAACCATTCAATCGCGTGAGGAATGAATTTGTCAATTGGTGTCTTTGTGAGATTTTTATGGGGATGTAAATCCCGATAGAACGCGAGAGCCTTATAACTTTCAAGACAAAAAAAGGAGTAGTCGATGTACATCACCCGGTATTTCCCAGGTGATCGCTGAACGCGCTCCTCGTACATCTCGCGAACCTCCGCGACGCACGAGGTCGGGCTCCTATTCACCTCTCGACCAGTAAAGCGGACAACACTGTAACCCGCGCGGGTCAAATATCGCTGTCGGACAGCGTCTTTCTCCAGGTGCTCTTTTGTAGAGTGATATTCGTGCCCGTCCAACTCAACGATCAGTCGTGCATCTTTCAAAAGAAAATCGACTCGATATCGGCTATGTTTTAGTGGATCTCCAAACCACATTTCACTTTCGATCGCATCCGCTAAATCGCCTAGCTCTTTTTCAAATATGGCCTCAATAAAAGACGGATTGCGACGTCTCCACCAAGCTGGCGGTGCTTCTGGTTGCCCCGGATAATTCATAAATCCTCGTCGTTATATTTGGTGTTCGCGCTCAATTCCCTCTACCTACCCGAAGCAAGCCTCTCACGGCTCTCGTTGGCGATTAACTATGGTTGCCGCAAACCGGACAGTGGTACTGCCCGAACTGCGTATGCAATATCCCTGTGGCGCGCGGCAATAAAATCTTCCTACTCGAGGTCTCAAAACATTTGATGCAGTAGGGCCCTTTATCCCCAAATTTGTAGCCGCCGTCCATGGGTTCCGGTTGCTCGGATGTTCGAGCTTCGAGCTGCCTAGTCAATTCGGCGTTTTTCGTCATTATCTCGGCCATTTTCTCCTTGAGCCCGACCACCTCTAGCTTTGCATCCACTAGCTCACTTTGCAACTCGGCAAGCAGCGTCTTAATATCAGCGTCCTTGATCGTCTCGTTGAGATTGCGCAGCTTCTTTACTATTTCCAGCGAGAACTGAATTGTCGAGATTACGTCGGCCATAGTAGATGTCAGGTTACGTTTTGGTTATTTCAAAAATTCGCCACGCAAACAATGTTGTTTGATTTCCGCGCCGAATGCCTGAGGGGTCTTATGCAACGAATTTTCCTCGTACGCTTCATGGAAAATTGCTCCTTTCGAAGACTGAGTCGTTCTGTCTGGGGAGTATGGAGTATCAATATAAATGTTTACGGCAGTGGGTTGATAGGGAACACCGATCAGTCTGTTCGTAAGCGAGAGATTGGCGAATCGACCCAGCGCCTCACAGTCTACTGCCGGCGCTTTTGCATTGACGAATTCAGCATGCGATGACAAATGCGCAATAAACCATGCGAGGGCGATGCGCTTGGAAGCTTGATTGATAGTGAGGTTAAGCATATTTTTGATTTTCGTCCGCATCGGCCTTGCCGAATCAGCGCTCGTGCGAACCCACCGGTTGGGACGACGGAGATGCAGCGTGCAATAGCGCTTCGCCGGACGATTGTCGCTGATCTTTGCGCCGGTGTCGAATGACAGAACATGGCCGACCTAAGCCCAACAATCAGCCCTATAGATGCCAGCGAGCGCAGATTTTCTTAATCGATAGGCTCGACCAGATGGGCTCGATGGGCGGGCGCAGCATACGGCTCGGGCCAATATTCCACTATTTTGGCAATCTTCCCGCCCTCAACCGAGAAAAACGATATGGCTCGTGCCTTCAGGAAGCCATCCGTAACGCTCACGTCGGATACCGCTTCATAATTGTTGCTGACGACAACCCGGTTCACGGTGAAGTGCCATAGACCCTGCGCCGGATACTCCGTGTTCATTTGAGCAAACCTCGCCCCCCCTCGAATGCGCTCGTTTGACTGAGGCCACTCAAGGACGAACCGCTCACCTAGCACTGATTCCACCGACGCGAAATCGTTGGAGCCCATGAGTGACCAGAACGTCTCAACGAGCCGCGCAATGTCAGTATCAGTAGTGAGCGCTGTCATAGTTTTTGTCTTACCTGAAGCGAACGTGGTTGGGAACGGATTGTTAGCGATTCTGCCACCTGTGTCGAACGTCTCAAAGTGGCCGATTTTTGTCCGTCGAAATCTCGCTCCGATCCATGAAAATTGGTCTTCTTTTCATCGTTTCGATACATGTGACGGTTCAGGTATCGATCGTGCTAAATCGTTCATATGAACGATCTAATGACATACGAACAATTCAAAACGGACCTCGCGATCGCACTTCACGATCACATCCCAGGCATAGCAGCCGATCTCACCGATTCAGCAATCGCTTATTGGAACGGGCATAAAGTAATCTATGCCTATCTCAGGCATGACGGAACTGGACGCTTAGATAGTGAATTCGAGCTCGATGAAAGGTTGTTCTATCAGTGGTATACCGAGTTGCACAGTTGGTTATCCAATCCGCATTTCAAGGTGCTTTGAGAAGAATGCACAACGAGTCTAGCTGGAAAGGGTTGGCTGCAGAGTGATGTCCACCCGTGGGTTACGTGCGTCGGCCGGATCCTGTTACCTTAGTTGCAGTGTGCAAGTTCAGTCGGTCTCAACCGTAGTTGATTGGCAGCGAGCGGAGGGTGGTAACGAGCGCGTCACTGTTCAACCATCGCATGTCGCGGAAGGCTTATAGTAAAAACACAACCGGTGTCAGGGATGTCTCGAACGCTGAGAACTCCCTCGCTTGCCTCTACACTCCGGCGCGCAATCGAAAGTCCCAATCCCAGGCCCGTTCTATCCACACCGTTTTGCCTGGGATCTACGTGTATATCGGCCAACATCGGTATCACACTGTCATGCTCGCCGTGAGCGAGGGCGCTGACATTCCTCGAGTACCGATCATCATTGATGAAGCGAAGTCAGTAAGCAGGACCAATCTGATCATCGCTGGCGTTCTTAGCAATGACGGCGAGAACCTTTCGCCGCTTGAACTCGCCGGCGCAATCGCCGATCTGCGTCGAGAGGGACTCGATCAGGCAACGATCTGCGAGCAGCTCAGCATCACCGATCAAACCGTTCGTGACTGCGCGCTGCTGCTGGAGTCAGCTCCAGCAGGCATTCACGAGCTCGTGCGCACGAAGGTTATCGCCGGCACGCTTGCGATTCAGGAAATCCGTCGACATGGTGGCGAAAAAGCTCTGGGGCGGCTCACGTCCGCTGCGACGGAAGCGAAGGCAAGCGGCAAGACGAAAGTCACCAAGAAAGCGCTGGCGAAATCCACGAGCGACAAGATTAGTGCCGTGCACGCAAAGCAACTTTTGCAGGCGTTACAGAGCGTCCTACATGACCCCTTGTTCGGCAAGCTCTCGCCGGGAACGATCGCGGGCGTCCATACCGCCCTCACTCCGCTCGCAGATCTGCTCGATGCCGCCCCGAAGAAGCTTAAGCACCCTGTTCACACGGCAAATAAGCATGGCGTTTTCACGGACAGCGAGGTGATTCGCGCGCAAGCACCGCGCAATCGCTCAGGATCATCTCCCGCTGAAATTTGCCTTGCGCAGCCGGAGCAAGGCACATGGATTTTCTCCACGTCGCTGAGCATTGGCAGCGTCTACACCGGATCCCTTCCATCGTTGCACGAATTCACAGCCACGTTCCCGACGCGAGGGCAAGCCCTCCGGGCTGCGGTTTCCGAAATCACTCGGCTGATGGATAACCCGAAGACACGGGCTGCAAAGGAAGCCAAGGGCGTGCACGAGTGGCTGGACAAGCTGTACGCCATGCCAGATCCGGACTGGAGCGAGGAGATGGTCGACGCCGCGAAGGGGGTTTCATGATTCGCCCGGCCATTTCTACCCCACGCCCGCTGCCGCAAGAGCGGGAACACGCGAAAAAGCGCGTTGCGCTCGGAAAGCTGCGCGCCGTTCCGGCGCACAGCCCGAACCCGAACGGCAACGGGCTGACGCCCGCCAAAGCCATCCAGAAAGACGATGCGCCGCTCGCGCGGCGCACAGCTATCCAGACGAACGAAGGCGAGTCGAAAACCCGACTCGCCATGTCTGCGCGCATCGATGCCCTTCGCATCGAGATCCGCAAGCTGGCGGAAGACGTCGCCCTCGCGGCCGACATCGAGCTGCTCGACCTCATGCGCGATGAACTAGGCAGCTATAGCCGGCACAAAGCGGCGCAGGAGGCGCGCACATGGGCTGGCACCGCCGGCATCCAACTCGAAACCGGTTTGATGATGCTCGACCGTGCGTTGCGGCCGTCACAGATCTGAGGACATCGAGATGATCAAAAACGCTAACAACGCGTCCGCAGAAACTGAGAGGCGCAATTCGCGTCGTGGACTGCACGGCGGTGGTGAAGTTTGATCGCACCCTCACGCCTCAGGCCGCCGCGCTCATCATCTCTGAGATAGAGCGCCTCGACCATGCTGCAGGAAAGCAAGGCAAGTCGATCAAATGACGAGAACATTCGAAACAATTGTCACCGCCATCCGGATAGCGGATTCTGGCGAGGGGCCAAATATGAACGACACAACTGAATCGCTGCGCTTCATGCGCCTACCCGAGGTGTGCCATAAGGTCGCGCTCAGTCGCACCGTCGTGTACGCGCTTATAAAAGAGGGACGTTTTCCTCAGCCCATAAAGATGGGGTATGCAAGTCGCTGGATTGAGTCGGAGGTGCACGGCTGGATTGCCGAACGAATTGAGTACAGCCGAGCAACCAAGGGTACATAGATAGAAGGACGGCATCTTTTCGCGGCAAGTACGAGGAGAGGTCCCTATCGATTTCAAGTTCCTCGTGATTTTGGCCGTTATCTCACTAGCACCGCTGCTCTGCGTGTCTCCCCACAGATAGACCCTAAACTTGTGGGGAGAAGCTTCCCATCGGACAATCGGCGCGCTACTCTGTATATACAAACCTCTTGTACGGAATGGGTCATAAGACTGACCCGATAGAATTTTATTCTGATATTTGCCTCTTTTGTAGTTTTATGTTCTTTTTATTGAAACTAAATACAATGGACGCATATGAGAACCGTATATACAATCGCGCATCTAACGTTGATGCGGAGAAGTTGTGGCCTCGTCCCCAACCCCAAACCTACAAATTTCGCCAAGCGTCCAACAGAAGCTTGCCGGAAAGACACCTCCCGTGAAGCAGGACGAGATCTTGCAGTGCTTTGCGAACAGAGAGGGAAAATTTCTGTTGGATACTCGGGAGGATCACAAGTCTGATCCTCCTACGCGATGGTTCATCGCGGAGACCAATTTTGGCCGGAAATTGAAGATCGCTTTTATCGCCCGTGGGTCAGTTGTCGCAATAAGGACGGCATATGACCCCAATGAGGATGAGATGCGGATCTACAGTAAATACGGCCTCGGAACAAACTAGATAAGGAGTATCGACATGAGCAAAGCCCATAAAATCCCAGGTAGCGACGAAGGATGGGACGAGGGTCTGCTGGGTCGCGAAGAAGAATTTGTTGCAGTTGACGAAGGCGCGGACTTGGCAGACCTCGACGCCGGCCTGGACTTGCAGATGATTTCCATTCGGCTGTCAAAGAGTCTGATCGAAGACTTCAAGAACATCGCTCAAATCCATGGCTTGGGCTACCAGCCGTTGATGCGGCAGGCGTTGCATCGCTTTGCAGAAGGCGAAAAGAAGATGTTATTGCAGGCGACTGCAAGCGAACACATCAAAAATCAGCGGCAACGAGAGGCTGATCGTGCTGCGCGCGCAGCGGAAAAAGCAGCTGCGGGTCATGCGCCCGTCGATCATCGACCCAAAGAAAAAAAGGTTGCCTAGATACCCCTGCAACTTTGTAAGAGCCCGCTAACAGCGGGCTTTTTCATTTGGGCGAAGGGCCGCGAGGAACAACCACACGAGCCCTTCTTCGGTCACGAAACCGATCTCAACCTATAAATTTATTTTTTTGGCGCCTTCCCTGCCCCATTATGTGCCGGACGGTGCATTTCGTAGGTCTGCCCCGCCTTCGGGGTCGGCGGCAAGGGTTTGCCTTTCACGCCTGTTCGCTCTTGGCCGGTATCGCCGCCACGAGGGCCTTTGATCTCGTATTCGCCTGACCGCGGCGCGATTTCACCTGGTTTGAGGTTTGTTGCCATATAGGTGTAGCTCCAACATGTGCCTGACGAAACTTGACACTACCTCCTAGGTAGCTATACTCCCGCCCGTACACGATTCAAAAACAGCCGCTTTGCGCTTGGGGAAGTGTTCGCGGCTGGCTGTGCAACGAGGCTGTACCTTTTGCTAGGTACGGCCTTTTCTTTGCAGGTCGACATTACCGTAAACTCCAATGGTCCGATGAAAAAAACACAAAATATTGGGTGTTTTGACGGATGAGTTGCTACTGGTTGTGTCTAAACGACCTGGGTAACGTTTGCTTGTAACGTCTCGTTACTGTTGTATGACGATAGACGCCGCGCAAACAACGGTGCGTAGCAAAGAGGGAGGCAGTCGCTATATCGCTCCGGTTTCGAGAATGGCTCTATCTAAATCCAGGGGTATCTTTGGGGGTATCTCTAGACCGTGATACGCACCAATCCTTCGCTATAAAGGATCGTAGCCATATATTCGGTTTCCGCCGCCTCCACCAATATCGCATCCGGACTTGTGCCGGATTATTTGAAACCCCGTGGGCCGCAAGGCTTCGCGGGGTTTTTTATTGCCTGACTCGAGCGTCAGCACGCGCGCCAAGCTTTCTCTTGCGATGCGCTAAACTGCGGCGCTCTCTTTTGATCTGACAGAATTCATGTGGACCGCAATCAGCAATGTCGGCGATGCCGCGTTGACACTACCCGTCGCCCTTACATGCGCGATCTGGCTCAGGCTTTCCGATAAGACACTGGCCGCGCGCTGGGTGACGCTTTTAGCGGCCGGGATGGCGTTAGTCGGCATCACCAAGATCCTGTATGCCGGGTGCGGAGTCGAGATTTCCGCGATCGGGTTTCGCGTGATCAGCGGCCATACGACCTTGTCGACGGCCGTTTGGACGGTCGCCATCGCCCTCCTCTGGCGAAGTGCGGGCGGCAGTGCGTGGGTGGGTGCCATGGCAGGACTACTGATCGGAGTGCTGACGGCGTTCGCCCGCGTCTTCGACTATGCCCACACCGTTCCCGAAGTCATTGCCGGCTGGCTGCTCGGAGCGGTGGTCCCTGCGCTTTTCGTGCATCCCCTGGCTCGTTCCAAAGTGAAGCTGTTCCGGCCAATTGCCGCTGCTGCGGGGCTCCTGCTCGTGACCACGGTAGCGTACGGGCATCACGCACCTATTCAGGCAATGATCGACAACTACTCTCCCGGTGTTTGTTCCCGCCTGTGGGCTGGCATTTCAGCCGTTCTCTGAACACATCATGCTGGTCGTCAAGGGATGCCCAAAAACAAAAATGCGCCGCCGAAAATCCGGCGACGCATTTCACGTCGAATCTATTCGATTCAACTAAATCAACTCAGCCCCACCCGCGGATTGAGCACATCGCAGGCAATTGCCAGGTAACGGTCCGCCGTGCTTTGCAACGTCAAGCCATTAAGCGGCCGCGTGGCTCTAGGCTGCGACAACGCATTGAGCAACGCGCGGCCATAAGCGTCGGCGTCGCTGGTATCGAGTAGTTCGACTCCCGGGAACTCATTGGCGAAAGCAAACGAGGGAATCGCATTGCCCACCACAGGAATTCCCGACGCCAGCGCCTCCAGGAATCCGATGCTGTGCGCTTCGAAACTCGACGGCATCGCGAACGCGTGCGACCCACGCAAAATCTCCGCGACATTCGATTGCGGCCCGACCACCATCACGCGATCCGTCAACGCCAGGTCGTCCACCAGTTTCAGGATGGCCGCGTGGTACTCGAGGTTTTCAATCACGCCGCACAGCAGCAAACGCACATCGGGTTCGGCAGCGGCAACCCGTGCGAACGCCTGCACTGTCTGCAGTTGATTCTTCTCGGGGATATACCGGCCAATCTGGACGATCTGCCTGAAACCGGTCGATGGCAACGGTTCGCTCGCCTGCTCGAAACGCGAGATATCGACGCCGTTCGGCACCACGATCATGGAGGGATGCGAACCGACTTCCTTCACGTAGTCGTCAATGTTCTTCTGCGAGACACCGATCACCGCTTTTGCTCGCCCCGACAGCAAACGCTCGGCAAATAGCAGCGCGTTGTTCGCGAAGTCATTGGCGCCTGAATGCATGACCCAGACGATCGGCACACGCGTGGGCAACGCGCGCACATACAAGGCCGGAATGGTGGCGTGCGCAAAGATGATGTCGGGTTTGAACCGGCGAATGGCACGATGCAGGAACAACAGCCGCCCTACTTTGCCAAGCGAGCGCTGCGGGAAAAAACATAGGACATTGTTTGCGCGCAATTCGGCGCTGATGTGCTGGAAATCGTCGTGCTCGGGCATCAGCGAAGTGATGCAAACATCGTGACCGCCCTGCTGGTGCCCAATGGCCACACCCTTTGCAAGCACTTCCGCACCAGACAATCGAGGTGCAAGAATGACCTGAAGAATTCTCATTTGTTGTCTTCCCCTCGGCGATCCGAATGTCCCATTGCGGCCATGCCGTCCTACGGATAAGTGCTTATCCGCATCCCCTCGTCCACCGTTCTCTGGCGTGGACGTCGACCGGCTCGCTCATTCTTTTTAATGAAATTATGAATACGTTGTCATCGAGTTCCACTCAATGCACGCACCAATAAGATACCCGAGCGCATCCCCTGCACGCCGCCATCAAGTAGCATTATTCGGTCGGTAATGAGCGGTAACAAACGTTAAGCCGGGGAAGTCGTTTAAAAGACGCCGGCATGGCAGAAAACGGAGGCTGAAAGGCAGGGTTAACGCTGTTTGGTAGAACTAAGACAAAGACAAGCCCTATTATCAGATGGCTATTTCAGGCTGTACTGATGTGACGATTTTGCGCCGATGACACACGGCAAACCGACGGCTTCGACGCAAGCCGCGGTGCGCGAGTCTGGACTACGTTGTCAGCAGACCTGCCGGCTTATTGATCCGGCGGACACTGCAGGTTACAGCCGTTCGGATCACCCAGGTCGCCGCGCTTGCGCTTTGCCGACACGCTGTTCTGATACTTGTCCGTCGGCGCTGAAGCAGCAAACTGCAACTGAGGGTGCTCTTTCAGGCGAAACTGGTCCTGCAGGATGCCACCCGGAACGCCAGGGGAATTCTGGGCAAAAGCGACGGGCACAAAGGCAACGGCGCTAACAACGAACGCGATCAACGCGGTAACGCTCAAAAGCAATTTCATGGCGGCAGTAACAGTGAGTAAAACGGACGCGGTTAAACGTTTGATCAGCGGCATATGCGGGAGGCTGAATGGCGACAAAACGTTCCGCTCAACACCACCGGCATTCCCCGCTAACCATCAGGTTAACGTAATTCTAAACGTAAGGCTTCAGATCGGCCGGACAGGCGCGGTCCAAATGGTTACCACGCGTTTCCAGTTGCCCCGCTGAGCGCCGCCTCGAGCTCCACCAGTTGCCCGCAAAAAATCGGGTCATACCCCTCAAGATGCGACACGCTGTTACGGAACGCGTCGCTGCGCAGCACCTCCAGCACGCCGCCCAGCCCCGCGTCGTTGAGCTTGTCGCGGTCGCACGCGAACAGATAGTCCTCGTCGATCACCGGGATAAAGTCCAGCGCAAACTGCTGCGCGGCTGGCTGCACACCGAAACCAAGATCAGCCATGCCGCTCGCGACGAACGCGGCGATGGCCGAATGGGTCAGTTCCGCCGTGGCGTAGCCGTTGATTGTTGCGGGGTCCACGCCAATCTTGCGCAGCGCCAGATCCAGCAGCATGCGCGTGCCCGAGCCGGGCTGACGGTTGACGAAGCGGATGTCGTCGCGGGCGAGATCGTGCAGACCGCGTATGCCTTTGGGATTGCCCTTCGGCAGAAACAAGCCCTGCGTGCGCCGCGTCAGGTGAATCAGCCGATGCCGCCCCGCGTCCAGCCAAGGGCGGTATATCTCGGCGCAACTCGCGCGGAATTCGCCGATCGGCAAATGGAAACCGGCCAGCTCGCACTCACCGCGCGCGAGCGCGCTCACGGCTTCGGCGCTCTCGCGGTATTTGATGTCGGCGGGGAGGTGCTTCGCGGCCAGCGCACCCACCAGCGCCGCGACCGCATACCCGTGCGACGCGTGAATCCGGATCTCGCTCACCGGGCGCGACAGCCGCCGGTTCAACTCGCCGGCCACTTCGCTCGCCAACGCCTGAAGAGGCCCGTCGAGCCGCTCGTTGGACAACCGCTGCGCCCGCAGCACGGCCTCGCCCAAGTCCGACAGCACCGACCCGCGCCCCCGTGACTTCGTAATCAGCGCGCCGCCCAGCCGCGTCTCTATGTCGCGCAAAAGACCCCACGCGTGCCGATAGGACAAACCCTTAGCCGACGCGGCCTGCGCAATGCTGCCGGTCTGGGAAACCAGCAACAAAAGCGGCACGGCCGCGCTGAGACTGGCTTCGCGGCCTGCCGCGTCGCGCAGGACGAGTTCGGTACGGCATTCGACATCGATCATATGTACCTTCAGTTCCTATTGCCATCGACCGGTTAGCCTCGTATCTTGCATATCACGGGCTCGGTGCAACAGATTATAAGACCGATATATGCAGCAATAAAACATATACCGAGCCATGGAGACTCCCCACATGACCCAAATGCCTCAGCAGCACCAGAACCAGCCGGCCGTCACGCCCGATGAGCGCGTTGCGCGCCATCTGAAAAAAGGTGCGTCGTTGCTCGCCGTGTTGCACGCCATCCAGGACGAAGCCGGCTACATTCCCGCCGATGTCATCGCTCCGCTCGCTCAGGCCATGTCGCTGTCGCGCGCGGAAGTGCACGGCGTGATCACGTATTACCACCATTTCCGCTCGGAGCCGCCTGCGCGCGTGACGGTGCAGTTGTGCCGCGCCGAGGCTTGCCGGAGCATGGGGACAGAGGCGCTGGCGGCGCATATCGAAGGGCATACCGGGTGCAAGTTCGATTCCGGTCATCACCTCGATACCGAGCTCGAGACCGTGTATTGCCTCGGGCAATGCGCGCTGTCACCAGCGATGACCATCAACGGCGAGCTGTACGCCCGCGTCACGCCGCAGAAGTTCGAGCGGCTGTACGAGGCGGCGCGCGTCCAGTCGACCGCGGAGGCCCTCGTATGACGCGCATCTACGTCCCTTGCGATTCGTCGGCACTCGCGCTCGGAGCTGATCGCGTCGCCCTGGCCGTTGCGGCTGAAGCCCAAAAACGCGGCTGTGAAGTCGAAGTCGTGCGGAACGGCTCGCGCGGCATGCTGTGGCTCGAACCGCTGATTGAAGTGGAGACGGCGGACGGCCGTATCGGCTATTCGAATGTCGATGAAGACGATGTCGGCGCGCTCTTCGATGCGGACGTGATACACGGCGGCGCGCATGAAAAGCGTCTTGGCATAGTCGACACCTTGCCATGGCTCGCCAGACAGCAACGCCTGACGTTCGCGCGTATCGGCATCACGGACCCGCTTTCCACCGATGACTACGTGAAGCACGGCGGCCTCGAAGGTTTGCGCAAGGCGCTCGAAACCGACGGCGACGCCGCCTGCGAGGCGTTGCTCGAGTCAGGCCTGCGCGGACGCGGCGGCGCAGCGTTCCCGGCCGGTATCAAATGGCGCACGGTGCGGGCCGCGTTGGCGCCGCAGAAATACATCGTCTGCAACGCCGACGAAGGCGATTCCGGCACGTTCTCGGACCGGCTGGTCATGGAAAGCGATCCGTACATGTTGATCGAAGGGATGATCATCGCGGGGATCGTGACCGGGGCGACTAAGGGATACGTCTATGTGCGCAGCGAATATCCGCATGCAATCGCGACGCTGAACCGCGCTATCGATAAAGCCCGCGACGCCGGTTGGCTCGGCGCCAATGTGCTTGGCAGCGGCAAGGTCTTCGAACTGGAAGTGGCCAAGGGCGCCGGTTCGTACGTCTGCGGCGAAGAAACCGCGTTGCTGGAATCGCTGGAAGGCAAGCGCGGTGTGGTCCGCGCGAAGCCGCCGGTGCCTGCGCTCGTCGGCTTGTTCGGCCAGCCGACGGTGATCAATAACGTCATCACCCTGGCGACCGTACCCATCATTTTCGCCAAGGGCGCGGCGTTCTATCGCGACTTCGGCATGGGCCGCTCACGCGGTACGCTGCCGTTCCAGATTGCCGGCAATGTGAAGCAAGGCGGCCTGGTGGAGCTGGCGTTCGGCGTGACCTTGCGGGAGCTGATCTATGAATACGGCGGCGGTACGGCAAGCGGCCGGCCGGCGCGCGCCGCGCAAGTCGGTGGTCCGCTCGGCACGTATCTTCCGGAAAGCCAGTGGGATATTCCCATGGACTACGAAGCTTATGCGGCGGTCGGCGCGGTGGTCGGACACGGCGGTATCGTGATTCATGACGATACGTCGAATCTCGCCGATCTCGCCCAGTACGCCATGCACTTTTGCGCCGTCGAATCGTGCGGCAAATGCACGCCTTGCCGAATCGGTTCAACGCGCGGTGTTGAAGTCATCGCGAAGATCCGTGCAGGAGACACCTCGCCGAAACAGGTCACCTTGCTGCGCGATCTCTGCGACACCATGGTGTCCGGCTCGCTCTGCGCAATGGGCGGCATGACGCCGTATCCGGTGCTCTCGGCACTCGACCATTTCCCTGAAGACTTCGGTCTCTCCCAAAAGCCGTCGCAGAAAGCGGCTTAAAAGAAGGAGCTTTAGCATGTCCAACTCATCCTGCGGTTCTGGCAATTGCGCGTGCAAGACGAAACTGCGCGACCCCTTCGACGATACCGACTACGGCACGCCGCTGCGTCATGCGGATATCGACGTGACGCTCGACATCGACGGTACGTCCGTCACGGTGCCGGCCGGGACGTCGGTGATGCGCGCGGCGATCGAAGCCGGCGTCAACGTCCCGAAACTCTGCGCGACGGATTCGCTTGAGCCGTTCGGTTCGTGCCGTCTGTGCCTGGTTGAAATTGAAGGCAAGCGCGGGTATCCGGCGTCGTGCACCACGCCCGTGGAAGCGGGCATGAAAGTGCGCACGCAGACCAACAAGCTGCAGTCGCTGCGCAAGAACGTGATGGAGTTGTATATCTCCGATCATCCGCTCGACTGCCTCACCTGCCCCGCCAACGGCGACTGCGAGTTGCAGGACATGGCGGGCGTGGTGGGCTTGCGCGAAGTCCGCTACGGCTACGAAGGTGCGAATCACCTAAAGGACAAGAAGGACGAATCGAATCCGTATTTCACGTACGACGCATCGAAGTGCATCGTCTGCAATCGATGCGTGCGCGCGTGCGAGGAAACGCAGGGTACGTTCGCGCTGACTATCGCGGGACGGGGTTTCGAATCGCGCGTGGCCGCGAGTGAAAACCAGCCGTTCATGGAATCCGAATGCGTGTCGTGCGGTGCGTGCGTGGCGGCTTGCCCGACCGCGACGCTGCAGGAAAAAACCGTGATCATGCTCGGCCAGCCCGAGCATTCGGTCGTGACAACGTGCGCGTATTGCGGCGTTGGCTGTTCGCTGAAAGCCGAGATGAAGGGCAGCGAAGTCGTGCGCATGGTGCCGAACAAGAACGGCCAGGCAAACGACGGTCACGCGTGCGTCAAGGGCCGCTTTGCATGGGGTTACGCCACACACAAGGACCGCATCACCAAGCCGATGATCCGCGCAAAGATCACCGACCCGTGGCGCGAAGTAAGCTGGGACGAAGCGCTCTCGTACGCGGCCAGCGAATTCCGTCGCATCCAGGACAAGCATGGCGTGGATTCGATTGGCGGGATTACATCGTCGAGATGCACGAACGAGGAAACCTACCTCGTGCAGAAGCTCGTGCGCGCGGCGTTCGGCAACAACAATGTCGATACCTGTGCCCGTGTTTGTCACTCGCCGACCGGTTATGGCCTGAAGACCACGCTGGGTGAATCGGCCGGGACGCAGACCTTCGCGTCCGTCGAAAAAGCTGATGTGATTGTCGTGATCGGCGCGAATCCGACCGATGGCCACCCGGTGTTTGCATCGCGGCTGAAGCGGCGTGTGCGTGAAGGCGCGCAACTGATCGTGGTCGACCCGCGCCGGATCGATATCGTGAATAACCCGCACGTGAAGGCGTCCCATCACCTGGCGTTGCGGCCCGGCACGAACGTCGCCATGGTCAACGCACTCGCGCACGTGGTCGTGACCGAAGGCCTGGTGAAGGAAGATTTCGTCGCCGAGCGCTGCGAACCGCGTGCGTTCCAGCAATGGCGCGACTTCATCGCCCTCGAAGAAAATTCGCCCGAAGCCATGGAAGCCGTTACCGGCGTGCCGGCGCAATCGGTGCGCGAAGCCGCGCGCATTTATGCCAACGCCGGCAACGGCGCGATCTACTACGGCCTGGGTGTGACGGAGCACGCGCAAGGCTCGACGATGGTCATGGGGATCGCGAACCTTGCGATGGCAACGGGCAACGTCGGCCGTGAAGGCGTGGGCGTGAATCCGCTGCGTGGCCAGAACAACGTGCAGGGTTCGTGCGACATGGGTTCGTTCCCGCATGAGCTGCCGGGTTATCGTCATATCAGCGACGCGGCAGTGCGCGCGTTGTTCGAAGACGCATGGAGCGTCAAGCTGCAATCGGAGCCGGGCCTGCGTATCCCGAACATGTTCGATGCCGCCGTTCACGGCAGCTTCCTTGGCCTTTACTGCCAGGGCGAGGACATCGTTCAATCCGATCCGAATACGCAGCACGTGGCGAAGGCTTTGTCGTCGATGGAATGCATCGTCGTGCAGGACATCTTCCTGAACGAGACCGCCAAGTACGCGCACGTATTCCTGCCGGGCTCGTCGTTCCTCGAAAAGGATGGCACGTTCACCAACGCTGAACGCCGTATCTCGCGCGTGCGCAAGGTCATGCCGCCGCTGCCCGGGCTGGCCGACTGGGAAGTCACGATCAAGCTCGCCGGCGCGCTCGGGTATGAAATGAACTACACGCATCCGTCGCAGATCATGGACGAGATCGCGCGCCTCACGCCCACGTTCACCGGCGTGTCGTACAAACGTCTCGATGAACTCGGCAGCATCCAGTGGCCGTGCAATGCGCAAGCGCCGGACGGCACGCCGACCATGCATATCGATGAATTCGTGCGCGGCAAGGGCCGCTTCGTCATCACGAAGTTCATCGCGACGCCGGAGAAGGTCACGCGCAAGTATCCGCTGCTGCTGACGACGGGCCGCATCCTGTCGCAGTACAACGTGGGCGCGCAGACGCGGCGTACGGAGAACTCACGCTGGCACGAAGAGGACCGGCTGGAGATTCATCCGCACGATGCTGAAGAGCGAGGTATCAAGGCGGACGACTGGGTCGGGATTGAATCGCGTGCCGGGCAGACCGTGCTGCGCGCGAAGATCACTGAGCGGATGCAGCCGGGCGTGGTGTACACGACGTTCCACTTCCCTGAATCCGGCGCGAACGTGATCACGACCGACTCCTCCGATTGGGCCACGAATTGTCCCGAGTACAAAGTGACGGCCGTGCAGGTCATGCCGGTGGAACAGCCGTCGCAATGGCAGAAGGACTATTCGCGCTTCAATACGCAGCAGCTGGAATTTCTCCAGTTGCGTGATTCGACAGAAGCGACGGTTACGTCGTCAGGGAAATAGTCATGGATGTGAACAGCCTGGTCGAAATGGCGAACCAGATCGGCCAATTCTTCGATTCGATGCCGGATCGTGCAGAAGCGGTGGATGGCGTCGCCGATCACATTCACCGCTTCTGGGCGCCGCGGATGCGGATTGCGCTGCTTAACGGGCTGGATGATCCGTGCATTGCTTCCGAGCTTGAACCGATCGTGCTGGAAGCGCTGACGAAACATCGGGTGGCGTTGACGCCGGCGGCGGAAAATCTGGCGAGTTGAACGAGATAGAATCAAGCGATTTGCTGGCTCTTATGATTCGGAAGACGCCAGCGGAGGCCGACGCGGGATGACGAAGCATTTGCAACAATTGATGGAAGATGACAATGTGCATGACCGCTTGACACGCGAGGCACTGGCGAGCTTGCGCGCTGGGTTTCGCGTTCCGCACGCCGAGGTACTGAAGTGGGCCGAAAGCTTGAACACGGTGGCCCCTCTCCCGCTGCCGAAACCACGCTAATCCTCCCCTCGCGGCTGCGTCGAACCAAACCACGTTTCGCAATGCCGCAGCAGCGCCTGCGTATCCGACGGCGCACGCCCTCTCGCGGCAACATATCCATCCGGGCGCACGAGATAAAAGCACGGCCGCGTGCGCCCGTACGCGTCGGTGAGCGAGCGTGCGCTGTCGCTGTCGTTATCGGTGATACGCCACACGCGCACGGTATTCGGCAACACTTCTTCCACCAACACCGCGAGCTCGTCCAGATCCTTGTCGCGTACAGCATGCGCGATGGTGAGCGTCGCGGGCGCCAGCGCAATATCGTCTTCCGGCGACGGGCTCACCAGCAGGAACAAGGAGAAACACGCCGGATCGTGGAGATCGAACAGACAGCCCACGCCCGGCGCCCGTCCGAGCGGACCATCCAATACATGCACCCACGCGTCCGGCGCACGGTCGCCCGCTCGCGGACCGCCGTCGAGCGAGCGATCCAGCGTAAGCGGACTGCGCCGGTATTGGATCGACAACTCGCTGACCGTGCGCCGCGCGGCATCGCGCAACGGGCCGATCGCCGATAACGCAGGCATCACGTGATCGCGGATCAGCTTCATCGGCCCATGCTCCGCCGCGGCCATTTGCGTCATGAAACTGGATTGCCGCAGCACTTCGCGCTCGATCGGATGACGCTCGTCGTGGTACGTATCCAGCAAACGGTCGGGCGCGACCCCGGCCAGCATCCGCGCAATCTTCCAGCCGAGGTTGAACGCCTCCTGAATGCCCGTGTTCATGCCCTGCGCGCCGGCCGGACTATGGACATGCGCGGCATCGCCGGCGAGAAAAATGCGGCCCGAACGCAACCGGTCGGCCATCCGGTTATTCAGATGAAAACATGACGACCACTGGAGGCTCGTCGCC
Source organism: Caballeronia udeis (assembly GCF_044909315.1). GTDB lineage: Bacteria > Pseudomonadota > Gammaproteobacteria > Burkholderiales > Burkholderiaceae > Caballeronia > Caballeronia udeis_A. The sequence continues at coordinate 54,585 of NZ_JBIYEB010000034.1, read as the reverse complement.
GTCACACGATGATGAATGCGACGCTCGATAATCGCGCGGCAATCGTCGAGCGTAGGCGCCGTGATTTCTTCCGGACTTTTCGCGGCGTCATTCGCAGTCGCGCCGGACGTCGCCGTCGCGCGCTTGTCCGCGATCAGGCGCGCGCGGCCACCGCCCATCGGAAACAAGGTCGCAATTCCCTCGCTGGACGCGAAGATATGGAATTCGTCGTCGGGCCATTCGGTGTCGACCTGAAGATCGGCGAGCAGGAAAGTTTGCTCGAAAGTCTTGCCGATGAACTCGATGTCCAGACCATGGCGCACCGTGCTGTGCGCACCATCCGCGCCGATCAGATAAGACGGGCGAATGGATTCTTCAGCGCCGTTCCGATGCCGCAGGGCCGCCTCCAGCCCCGCCGACCCTTGCCGGAAACGCGTCAGTTCCACGCCTCGTTCAACGCGCACGCCGAACGACGCAAGGTGCTCCGTCATCAGGCGTTCGGTGACGGATTGATCGAGGAACAGCAGATACGGATACCGCGTTTGCAAGGGATCGAAGTCGAGCCGCGCGAGGCGCTGACCGTTCGAATAGAGGTTCGCGACACGCGCCCGATGCCCGAGTTCGAGAAACGGCTCAACCAGCCGATGCTGCTCGAAGAGCTCAAGCGTACGTGCCTGGATGCCGATGGCGCGCGACCACGGCGAAGGTTCGGGCGCTTTGTCGATGAGACGCACCGGAATGCCGGCACGGGACAAACTCATCGCGGCGGCGAGGCCCGTCGGGCCGGCGCCGGCGATCAGAACCGGCGGCACGTCGAGGACTTTGTGTCGATTCGGCGTCTGCGCGAGCATGCGCGTCTCCCTCAAACTGCACACCGCCAAGTGTACGCCGGTCGCCTCGTCCGAACGACCGCTCGCTCAATCACTCACTCAATGCGTATGGGCCCGAGGCTGCGTCGGCGAACGTTCGTGCAGCGCGCAACGATGCTCCGTCGTGCCCCGCTCGACCTGCAGCGTGGCGTGATTCATCGCGTGATCGCGGCGCAGGGTCGCCACGATGCTGTCCACGAAAACATCGCCGGGATGGCCGTCCGGCATCACCAGATGCGCCGTCATTGCGTTCTCCGTGGTGGACAGCGCCCAGACGTGGAGATCGTGGACGTCGGTGACGCCCTGCACACCCGCCAGATACCGTTCGATACCTGGCTTATCCACGCCCGGCGGAACCGCGCCCATCGCGAGGCGCATGGCATCGCGGCCGAGGCCCCACGTGCCCACCACGATCACGCCGACCACCACGATGCTCATGACCGGATCGAGCCAGTTCGCGCCGGTGAACAGGATCACGAGGCCGCTGATGGCAACCGCCGCGGAGATACCGGCGTCGGCAGCCATGTGCAGGAAAGCGCCGCGAACGTTCAGGTCCTCCTTGCTGCCGCGCATGAAGAGCCATGCCGAGAAACCGTTCACGATCATGCCGAGCGTTGCGACGATAAACACGTCCAGGCCCGCGACAGGCGCGGGATTCAGCAGGCGCTGCACGGCTTCGAGCACGATCGCGCCGCACGCGAACAGCAGCAGCGCGGCGTTGGCGAGCGATGCAAGGATTGACGAGCTGCCTAGTCCGAAGGTGTATCGCTCCGATGGTTTGCGCGTGCCGAGCCAGACCGCGCCCCAGGCAAGCAGCAGGCCGAGGACATCGGAGAGATTGTGGCCCGCGTCAGCAAGCAGCGCGGTGGAATGAGCGAGGAAACCGTAGACGGCTTGCACCACCACGATCAGCATGTTCAGCCCGACCGCGATCGCGAACACACGGCCCTGTCCTGTCTGCGGCGCGTGATGGTGATGGTGTCCGCCAGCGCCGTGGTTATGCGCGTGACTCGGCTCATGCTTGTGGCCGTGGTCATCATGGTCATGAGCGTGGTCGTGGTCATGGTCGTGCTCATGACCCTCCGCGTGCTCGTGCGGGTGCTTCGATTGAGGTTCCATTTATTCGTTATCCGGTCGGAAGTCGGCCTGCGGCTCGGCGACGTGCTCGAGCAATTCGGCCAGCATGCCGCTGATGTGGTTATCCGCGGCGAGATAGAAAACCTGCTTGCCTTCACGCTCGGCACGTACGATCCGCGCCGCCCGCAATAGACGCAGGTGATGGCTGACCAGCGACGCCGACAATCCCAGCGATTCCGCAATTGCCCCCACCGCGCAGCGCCGGTCGACGCACGTCAGCACAATGCGCAAGCGCGTGGGATCGCCCAGCAGGCGGAACAGGTCAGCGAGAGGAACAACCCGCTCATCCGTTGCTACAAAGGGAGAGGACAAAATAGATCAACCAACACTTGAACAGGTGTTCACATGTTACAGAAATGAATCCGGGTGCGTCAACGCAAAATTCGTGATCAGCGGCGAACGTGTGTAAAAATGCGGCGTTTGCATTCGATTTTCCTCAATGGATACAGTTTTTGCGCGTGGCTTCGCGGCGCATCGCGATGGCCGCCTCACCGAAGCGGAACGCGACTATCAGGCCGCGCTTGCCGCTGAGCCCTCCCACGTCGACGCACTTCATCTGCTCGGCGTGCTGCGCCATCAACAGGGCCAGCACGCGGAAGCAGCCGAACTGGTGCGTCGCGCGGTAGACCTGCGCCCCGCCGACGCCGGTCTGCAGCTCAACCTTGGCAACGCGCTGAAAGCGCTGGGCCGGATCGACGACGCCATTGAGCGATTCCGCAACGCGCTGCATCTGCAACCCGATTTTTCGCTTGCGCAGTACAACCTGGGCAACGCGTACGCGGCGGCGGGCCGCCACGAAGACGCCGCCGACGCCTTCGAAAAGGCGCTGCGCCTGCAGCCCCTGGACGCGGCTATCTGGAACAACTTCGGCAATGCGCTGCTTGGCATGCGCCGCTATGAAGAAGGCGCGAAGGCTTTTCGCCGGGCGCTGCAGATCCGTCCCGGCCACGCGGGCGCTCACAACAATCTCGGCATGGCGCTCAATACGCTTGGCGACACCCACGGTGCAATCGAGCAATTCCGCGCCGCGATTGCCGCCGAACCGAACTATGTCGCAGCGCATTTCAACCTGGGCAATCTCCTCGATGCCGTCGGCCATCCGCACGAAGCCGTGCCGGTGCTCCAGAAAGTGCTGCGCATGCAACCGCAATTCGCGCCGGCGCATTTCGGCCTGGGTCATGCGCTTGCCGCTATCGGCTCGCACGAGGCAGCATTGCCGCAATTCGAGCGCGCGGTCGGGCTCGATCCGAAATACGGCGTTGCATGGCTTGGCCTCGGCAATGCGCATCTGGCGCTCGGTGCACACAAACCCGCGCTGCGTGCCTTCGACCAGGCTTTGCGCCTCGATCCCAGCCTTGTCGCGGCAAATCTGAACCGGGCGCTGACGCTGCTGGCACTGGGCGATTACACGCGTGGCCTCGCCGCCTACGAATGGCGCCTGCGCACGCCGGGCAGCATCAGGCTGCCCTCTTCAACGCCTAGCTGGAAGGGCGAACCGCTGCCGCGCCGGACGCTGTGGATTCGCGCGGAACAGGGTTTTGGCGATACCTTGCAGTTCGTCCGTTTCATTCCCTTCGCGGCCAAGCTCGTCGGACAGATCGTGCTGGAAGTGCAGCCCGAACTCGTCGCGCTGCTGGAGCCGGCGGCGCACACGGCAGGCGTCTTGCTGAGGAGCCGGGCTAATGCAACCACGCCCGTCGATGCAGACGCGTTCTCGCCGTTGCTAAGCTTGCCGCTGGCGCTCGGTGTGTCGAATGTCGAGGAGGTGCCGGCACGCACGCCGTATCTCGTGGTACCGACCGCATACCGGAAGAAGTGGCGCGGCTCGCTCGGCGGTCAGTCGAAACGCAAGCTCGGTATTGCATGGTCCGGGCGCATTCAGCCGGGCGAAACCCGCTCGGCGCCACTTGGCGTGCTTGAACCGTTGTTCAGGCTGGAAGGCATCGACTGGATTGTGCTGCAGCCCGCGCTGACAGACGAAGAGCGTGCGTTGCTCGATACCCATCCGCGCGCGCGCTTCATTCAGCGGCTCGAAGGCAAGCTTGAGAATTTCGCCGATACCGCCGCGATCGTGGATCGGCTGGACGGCGTGGTGTCCGTCGACACCGCCCTCGCCCACCTGACCGGCGCGCTGGGAAAACCGTTATGGTTGATGTTGCCGTTCGCCGCGGACTGGCGCTGGGGTATCGATACCCCATCAACCCCGTGGTATCCGAAAGCGCGCTTGTTCCGGCAACCGAAACCCGGTGCATGGGACGACGTGATTGGGCGCGTGGCGAGCGCAATAGGTGCTTCGTAAAGCGCGAGCAGTTTCAAAACACATTGAGCGCACAAGCAAAAATCCCTCGCCATTCGCGAGGGATTTTTAGTTTCAAAGCCCGCAATATCAAGCGGTCTTGTACTGGCTGCGCGCTTCCGTGGATCGATACAACACAAGCGTTGCGATCAATCCGCAGACCGCGGCAACAGCCATCCACGCACCCGGCGCCGCCTTGTTGCCGGTCACATGAATCAGGTACGTGGAGATAGCCGGCGTGAAGCCGCCGATCGTCGTCGCCAGGCTATACGCCAGCGAAAAGCCTGTCGTCCGTACTTCGACCGGCATGACTTCGGTGAGCGCGACAACCATTGCGCCGTTGTAGCTGCCGTACAGGAACGAGAGCCACAGTTCCACGCCGAGCAAGCGCAGGAACGACGGATCGGCAACCAGCCACTGCACGGCCGGATACGACGTGAGGATGGTCAGGACCGTGAAGAACAGCAGTACCGGACGGCGTCCGACGCGGTCGGAAATCGCGCCGGAAAGCGGCAGCCATACAAGATTGGACAAGCCGATGAACACCGTCACCACCAGCGCATCAATGGAGGAAAGCTTCAGCACTTCTTTACCGAAGGTCGGCGTGTAGGCCGTGATCATGTAGAACGACACGGTGGTCATGATGACCATGCCCATGCCGGCAAGCACGACGCCCCAGTTCGAGATCATCGACTTCATGATCTCGCCCATCTCCGGACGGTGTTTGCGGGCAAGGAACTCCTCAGTTTCCTGCAGCGAACGGCGAATGATGAACAGGAACGGCACGATCAGGCAGCCGATGATGAACGGCACGCGCCATCCCCACGACGTCATCTGGTCAGGCGGCAGGATGCGGCTCATGCCCACGCCGATCAGCGCAGCGAACACCACGGCCACTTGCTGGCTGCCGGATTGCCACGAACAGTAGAAGCCCTTGTTGCCCTTGGTCGCGATTTCGGAGAGATACACCGAGACGCCGCCGAGTTCCACCCCGGCCGAGAAGCCTTGCAGCAGACGCCCGAGCAACACGATGATCGGAGCCAACACACCGATAGTCGCGTAGCCCGGAATCACCGCAACCAGCAAGGTGCCGATAGCCATCATGGTCAGCGTGAGGATCAGGCCCTTGCGCCTTCCGTGATGATCGATGTATGCACCAAGCACGATTGCACCGATCGGCCGCATCAGGAAACCGGCGCCGAACACGGACAGCGCCAGCATCAGCGATGCAAATTCGTTACCGCTCGGGAAGTAGGTCTTGGCAATGGCCGAGGCGTAATAGCCATAGACCATGAAGTCGTACATTTCGAGGAAATTGCCGCTGACAACGCGGAACACGGACTTCGCCTTCGACTCGTTCGCGGGCGTTGCATGTGACGGGCTGGACATGACTATCTCTAAAAACGGTGGCCGGATTCCGGTGGCTGATGCGCCGCGGATCGACCCGATGTTGACGACGGCCCGATAGCACTGCACCGGATGCCTGTGTAAGCTTCGCCGTGCTCAAACCGGCGAAAAATGCTCAAGATGATGCGAAAGCGCGTGGGATAACCGTGTACCAGGGTTAACCATGACTGCGCTAAAACCATGCACGAAGCCAATGTTACAGCGGGAAAGTGAAATCCGCCTACTCGGAACATCGCGTATGTGCGTGTAAAAGCACCTTAAAATTTCATTACATATGTCTATCTATCAGCCTACATTTCATAATCCGTCATGGCCCTTTACGCTGCGGCCAGCGACGTCTGCCGACGCTCAACTCATCGCGGCCATGCACGCCCAAAGTTGGGCGTCGGCGTATCGCGGAATCCTGCCGGACGATTTTCTCGATCGCGAGATGTCGGCGGAACGCGAAACGCATTGGCATACGCGATTTGACGAACTGGCAGCGGGCGCGGGCGAAGTCTTTATCGCCATACAGGATGATCGGCCGATCGGTTTTGTCTGCCTCGTCGCCCCGGATGAAAACGGCAGCGTGTTGGTCGACAATCTGCACGCGCTGCCTGGTGCGAAAGGCAGCGGCTTGGGCACGGCAATGCTCAGCATCGCCGCGCAATGGGCGCGCGATCGAGGTGCGGCCAGCATGCATTTGTTTGTGCTCGAGCCGAACGTTGCGGCCATCGGTTTCTACGAGTCTCGCGGATGGCGGCTGGCCGGGCGCGAAGACGACACAATGGGCGGCATTCATATCATCGCGCTGCGTTATGTCATGCCGATCAGCTGACGACCCGGCGTTTCTTTTGCCTTCGCAGATTAGTCAGGGTAGTCTCGTTCAACGCCTGTATACAGGCTATAACAATACTTATCCGGGGAGTCATGCGTCGTCCGCTGAAACGTCCGTTGCATCGGTGTCGCATAAGCAAATTTTTTTCACTCCGAACGCCCTTAATCGACGAACTAAGAAGGTTCTGAGCGCCGCCCAAGCTGGCGCTGGGTATGATCGTGGGCTGTTCTGTGGCGGGTCCGGGCAAGGTGAATTTTTCAACACCTTTGCGGCAACAACCGGGCGACGTCCACGCGGCTGCCCCGCTTGTTCGTTCGTTGAGCAGTCCTGACGCCCGCTTTCGGAAATGAGAAAAGATGAATGCTCCTCCGGTCGTTGTACAAGGCGATCTGCTTCTGCCGACGCTGTTCCCGCTTGCCGGTATGCCCAACGCCATTTACGGCGAAGAGTGGACGCTCACCAGCACGCGTCCCGCCTTGACCGAATATGAAATACCGTTTTACGCGGCTCGTTTCCTGACCGCGTATATCAGTGCATTTTCTCTTCGCAACGATCGCTTCCCCTACACGCCCGCCAGTCTCTGGGGCAAGTTCAAGCGCAACGACGAAGTTGATCACGCCAGGCAAGGCGATGGCGTTCCCCCGATCCCCGTCAATACAGCACCGCAAGCCGCCGAACCGGCTCCTTTCGCGTTCGAGCCGTTCACCGCGCCCGATGACCGCCATGTGAATGCGCCGGCGGCTAATCACGATCATCGCAAACAGCTTGCCGGCGGCGCGATTGCGCTGGCGTGCGCCGCGTTTATTGCGTGGGCATTGTTCGGTACGAAAATCGGCCATCAGGATGCCGAAACACAAAAGCCAAAGGTTGTGCTGAGCGTTACTCCAACTATCAAGCCCGCACCCGATTCTGAAACGGTTCATGCATCGGGTGCGTCAGACGCAACGGTGGCGGTTGCTTCGGCCTCGACGCAGGCTACGAATGGCGCGGCGGTCAAGACTGCGGCTTCGGTGGAGGCTTCTGCTTCCCGGTCGGCAGCCGCCGCGATTGCCGCTTTGCCATTGGCGCAAAAACCTGTCGTTATCAGTGGCGCCAATGCTGGCCATTCGCCTGTGGGCACAAGCGCGGCGACAAGTCCAAGCACCATCACCATCGCCAGCAATGACCGGACGGCCGCACCCCATACCGTGTCAGAGCGTGCAACCAAATCTCGGCCAGTTGCGCAAACACCTGAACGCCGTGGCGGGAAGGCCAAGGCGAAAAGCCGGCGCGAGGCGCATCGGTACGAGATGGTTCATTGGCGTCATGGCCATGAGTATCAAGGTGAGCCGGTTTATCGCAGCATCGGGCATGAAGCCCCGCTCGCGGCGCCGGGGCGTCGTACGCTCACGCGTAATGACACGCGCGCGAACACGGCAAGCTCATCGCTTAGCGTCACCGATATGTACAACATGCTCGCGCACTGCGCCGTGCTGGATGACAACAGCGGCGTGCCTCGCCAGCCGGCCCGCGTAGCACCCAGAGAAGCGGCTGTCTTGCCGTCATCGCGCTCCGGCGCCAGCGATACCCCCGGCTGGAATTCCAGCCTGAACCAAAGCCGCGTCACTGACACGCCCTCGCAATTTTCCAAGTGAACGGCAGCCCTGATGGCTGCATCGTGCAACGCGTTTTCTACCCGCGCGCGGCACGATGCATCGTCAACCGGTAGCCGGCACTTACCCAATCCTGAAGCCTCAAAAAGGCCGTTCCAACTTTCACGCTGGAACGGCCTTTGGTCTTTTAGCGGTTCATCACGGGGTGTTCAAAGCACGTGCTCCTAGAAACGCGTTTCGCGTGCCACGCGCAGGAAGGTATCGAGTAAAGGCGTGCAATCGAGCAACTCGTCGCCGCCCGCACGATGGAATTCCGGGTGCCATTGCACGCCCATCACGAACGGCGCGCGCCGATAACGCACCGCTTCAATAATGCCGTCGTGCGCGGACACAGCCTCGATGTTCAGGTCCCGGCCAATCGTCTTCACCGCCTGATGGTGGATCGAGTTGACGAGCGCTTCACGGTGGCCCGGAAACATGTTGACGAGCGTTGATCCATCGGGAAAACGAATCGGGTGGCGATGCTGATCGTATTGGTCGTTCACATGCTCGCCGGCCGTGGGGACATCGGTTGCAATGTCCTGATAGAGCGTCCCGCCGAACGCGACGTTGATCAACTGGCAACCGCGGCACACGCCAAGCACCGGCTTGCCCGCCTCGATGAATTCATGCAACAGCTCGAGCTCGTACATGTCCCGTACACGGTCACCGGGCCATTCGTGGCGCGTGGCCGCTTCCGTATAGGATTGCGGCGAGACGTCAGCTCCACCTTGCAGCAGCAGGCCATCGAGTTGCTTCGCATAATCGCGCAGACGAATGTTGCTCGGATGCAGCATGCCCTGATGACCGACCGTCGGAATCATGAAGACGAGCACGTCGCGCGACATCACCCAATGCGCGATCGATTCCTCCAGATACTGCAACGTCTTGCCGCGCAGTCCTTTCGCACCCGGTTCAGGATGAAAAATCCGCGCCGACACGCCAATTCTCAATGTCCGCTGCGTGATCCTCTGACCGGCACGGTCGAAGATCTGACGCGCACGCGCCTTGATCACCCGGCCGAATACCGACCACGCGGAATCGCTGTGGCGCAGATAGGCAGGCGGGGCCTTCATATCCGGCGAGTCGGGCGGGATGGGCGGCGGACGGAATGTGCCGAAGTCCGGCGCGCTCGTAAACTCCGGCGGCAAACTGGCAGCCGGCTTCGCCGCGACGCTTTCCGCTGCGCTTTCTATGGTGCTTTCTGTTGCGGTTTCTGTCGCGCTCGTAGCTTCGGCTTCAGCGGCTTGCGCTTCGGTGGCGTTCTCAACCTCCGCCGCGAGACTGGCTTGCGCCTGCGTCGCAGTCTCGACCTGCGCCGCGAGGCTCGCCTTTGCATCGAGCGTTTTGTTCGCAGCGGATGCCGGCGGCGCGGTTGCACGCGCCGCCGATTCCTGCTGCAACGTCGCCTTTGCCGCCGATGCCCGGGCTTCAGCGGCGTCGTCACGTTGCGCTTTGGCGGTATCGACAGGTTCTACCGTCGACGGGCTCGCAGGCGCGTCCGTGGATACCTGTTCAGCCGCAGTGGCCTTCGCGCTCGGTTGCGCAGCGGCAGCGGGAATATCAGAACTCTTTGGGGATGACGCGGGCGGCACGGCCGGCGTAGGGCTGGCCGGAATGGAACCCGCGGAACCCGCTGCGGGAGAATCAGTGCCGGGCGTGCCCGGCGTCAGTGACTCGTTCGACTCGTTTGACTTGTTTTCGCTCATTCCGATATAGGCGCCAGGCGCTGTGAGAATGGTCAGAGTTTAATTATCCGCCTCTGGTCCGGGGGCGGCAAACCATCAAACAATTGCTCACATTATCGGGGAAAACAAAGGTTTCATGCTCAGGGATGATCTCTTGGCTCTTCGAATGTTTCTCGCAAGGCGATCTGCATCGTTGCGTGGATTTTGACGCACCAGCGCCACAATACCGTGAGCAATAACGCAGCGCAGACGAGTACCGCGATCATCAAGCCAAACGGCGGCAGGATGCCGCCCGAGAGCACCGTCACCAGCAGGAAAACGCCGAACATCGCAAGAATCGGGATCAGCCCGGAAATGGCGGATCGCAATGCGCGCGTGAAACGTCCCGCCTTCGCGGGCTGCACGCTCACTTCCGCGAGCATCAAGGCGAGCGACCCCAGTTTGCGATACACCGCAACCAGGAACGGCATGGACACCAGCAATGCCGCGCTCCAGAGCGCAACGCGCTGGGCGTCGTTGGTGGGCAGCCAGCGCGACAGATATTCGGTGGCAAACGGCGCCGTGTAGGACGCAGCAAGAAAGATGGCGGCCACCAGCGCAAGATTCACCGCGATCTGCACCACGATGCGCCGCGTCATGCTGAACAACGTCGGACCGCCGGTGTCGGGCGAAAGGCTCGCGAGCCATTGCGAATACAGGCCGAAGGTGTTCGCGACAGGAACAGGCATTGAGCGGGCGATGCGGCGTGTGATCGGATCGGCGGCCTTGATCAGGTACGGCGTGAACAGCGTGGTCAACGCGGAAACCGCGACGGCGATCGGGTACAGGAAGCTGCTGGTTACTTTCAGCGACAACCCAAGCGAAGCGATGATGAACGAGAACTCGCCGATCTGCGCGACGCTCATGCCAACACGCATTGAGGTGCGCCCGTCCCTGCCCGCGAGGAAGGTGCCGAGCCCGCACGACACGATCTTGCCGGCCACGACCGCGACCGTGATCACCGCGATCGGCCACCAGTAATCCACCAGCACCGCCGGGTTCAGCATCAGGCCGATGGTCACGAAGAAGATCGCGGAGAACATGTCGCGCACCGGTGCGATCAGGTGCTCGATGCGCTGCAGGTTGCGCGATTCGGCCATGATCGCGCCAATCAGGAACGCACCCAGCGCGATGCTGTAGTCGAGCTTCACGACCAGCAGGCAGAAGCCGAAACAAAAGCCGAGTACGGTGACGAGCAGCATTTCGTCGCTTTTGGCCTTTGCCACATAGTCGAGCGCGCGCGGCACGGTCAGGATGCCGAGCACCATCGACACGGTCATGAACAGCAGCAACTTGCCCAGCGTGATAAACGCCACACCCGCCGAGACGGAGCCCGTCTGCGCAATACCCGAGAGCAGCACGAGCATGGCAATGGCCAGAATGTCCTCGACGATCAAAATGCCGAAGATCAGTTGCGCGAACGGCTCGCCCTTCATGCCGAGTTCGGACAGCGCCTTGACGATGATCGTTGTCGACGAAATAGCGAGCATGGCGCCGAGGAACAGCGAGTCCATTGCGTTCCAGCCGAACCACTGCCCGATTTCATAGCCGATCCAGATCATCAGCACGATCTCTGACGCCGCGGCGACAAACGCCGTCGCGCCGACCTTGAACAGCTTCTTCAGGCTAAATTCGAGCCCGAGGGAAAACATCAGGAATACCACGCCGAGCTCGCCGAGCGTCTGGATGGTGGCTTCGTCGTGGATAAGCTGGAAGGGCGGCGTGTACGGCCCGATAATCACGCCCGCCACTATGTACCCCAGCACGACCGGCTGCTTCAGACGGTGAAACAACACCGTGACGACGCCCGCAATCGCCATGATTACCGCCAGATCCTGAATAAAGCCGATCGCGTGATGCATCCACAAATCCTTACAAAAAGCACACAGGGATGCTGATAGTACCGCAACGGTTTTTTACATTGGTGACGGAAACGGTCAGACGAGGGGCAGAGCGGGAGAGGTCACCAGACAGCGCTGGTCACGGTAAAACACGCGGTCGTCAGGCACCGCGAAACCACCTGCCGGCCTGACACGGGATCAGGCCGGCTTCTGACAAATGGGCTTAAACGGGCTTAGACAGCCGCTTCGTCTTCTTCGCCCGTGCGAATGCGGATGACGCGTTCGACGTCGGTCACGAAGATCTTTCCGTCACCAATCTTGCCGGTGCGAGCCGCTCCGATGATGGCGTCAATAACCTGATCCGTCTGTGAGTCGGCCACGACCACTTCGATCTTCACCTTCGGCAGGAAGTCGACCACGTATTCCGCGCCGCGATACAGCTCCGTGTGGCCCTTCTGCCGCCCGAAACCCTTGACTTCGGTTACGGTCAGACCGGTGAGCCCGGCGCCGGCGAGTGCTTCACGGACTTCGTCGAGCTTGAACGGTTTGATGACTGCGGTGATGCGTTTCATGGCGCGCCTCTTTGGAAATTGTGCGGATAAGCAAGAAAACGGATTTAGGAATCGATAGTTTGATTCTAGCTGCGTTTTCACAGTTAACCGCAGAGAACTCGCGCCATAGCATCGGGATCACGCCGTTATCGGCGCATTTACGCGCAGATATGGTGCAAACCCCTCATTCCGCCGGAATATTCTTCAAATCGTTCATCCAGACGACCGATTCCGAATCGCTCGGCGCGCGCCAGTCGCCACGCGGCGACAACGAACCGCCGGACCCGACTTTCGGCGCATTCGGCACGCAGGACCGCTTGAATTGACTGGTCCGGAAAAACCGGTCGAGGAAAATCCCCAGGTTGTGCTTGATGGCCGGCAACGCGTACTCGTTGCGCGCAACATGCGCGCCTTCCGGCCAGTCGCCCGCGTCGCGGTCTTTCCAGGCGGTGTACGCCAGGAACGCGACTTTCGACGGTGCAAACCCAAAACGCAGCGTGTAGTACAGGTTGAAATCCTGCAGCTCGTACGGTCCGATGACGCTTTCGGTTTTTTGCTCCGGATTACCGTTTGATTTACCGGGAACGAGTTCCGGGCTGATGTCCGTATTCAGGATGTTGATGAGAACATCCGAACCCGAATTGCCGATCTGCCCGGTTTCCGCGACCCATCGGACCAGATGCGTGATCAGCGTTTTCGGGACGCTGGCGTTGACGTTGTAGTGCGACATGTGATCGCCCACGCCGTACGTGCACCAACCAAGCGCGAGTTCGCTCAGGTCGCCGGTACCGATCACGATTGCACCCTTGAAGTTCGCGAGCCGGAACAGATGGTTGGTGCGCTCGCCGGCCTGCACGTTCTCGAACGTGATGTCGTATTCCTCCTTGCCCGACGCATACGGGTGGCCGAGATCTTTTAGCATCTGCTCGCAGCTTGGCCGGATATCGATCTCGCTTGCTGAACAGCCGACAATCTCCATCAGTTGGCGCGCCTGCAGGAGCGTCCGGTCGCTGGTGGCAAAACCGGGCATGGTGACGCCGAGAATGTTCGTGCGCGGCAGCTTCAGCCGGTCCATGGCCTTCGCGCAGACAAGCAGCGCATGGGTTGAATCCAGGCCACCCGAAATGCCGATCACGACCTTCGATATGCGGCTGGCCGAGAGCCGTTGCACCAGCGCCTGCACCTGGATGTTGTAGACCTCGTTGCAACGTTCGTCGCGCAGCTTTGGGTCGGACGGAACGTAAGGGAAACGCTCCACGACGCGGTCCAGCGGCAATGCGCGGTTGATCGGCAGATCGAGATTGAAGCGCACCGTTTCGAACTTCGATACCTCGTCGGCATGTCGGCGCACCGACTGGCCGAACGTGGTCTGGTGCATGCGTTCGCGCGAGAGCCGTTCGAGATCGACGTCGGCGAAAACAAGATGCGACGTGTCCAGGAAACGCTCGGATTCCGCGAGCAGTTCGCCGTTTTCGTAGATTACCGCTTGCCCGTCCCACGCCAGGTCCGTGGTCGACTCGCCCCTTCCCGCCGATGTGTACAAATACGCCGAAAGGCACCGGGCGGACTGCTGGCCGACCAGTTGATGCCGGTAACTCGACTTCCCGACCACCACGTTCGATGCCGACAAGTTCACCAGCACCGTCGCGCCTGCGAGCGCCGCGAACGACGAAGGCGGCACCGGCACCCACACGTCTTCGCAAATTTCCACGTGAAAGCGGAACAGCGGCATGTCGGCAATTTCGAACAGCAGAGACGATCCGAACGGCACTTCAGCGCCCAGCAAAGTGACCCGGTCAGTCGATGCGTTCTCAGCCGCGCTGAACTGGCGCGCTTCGTAGAACTCGCCGTAGTTCGGCAGATAACTTTTCGGCACGACGCCCTGGACCTGCCCGCCCGCGACGACCACCGCGCAGTTGAAGAGCGTGTGGTCGACACGCAGCGGCATGCCCACGATCATGGCGATGGAGAGGTTCTTCGACGCCGCCACGACGGACGCCAGCGCCTCTTCGCAGGCATCGAGCAAGGCCCGCTGGTGGAACAGGTCGTCGCAGGTATAGGCCGGCAGCCCAAGCTCCGGGAACGCGACCAGCACCGCGCCGTTCGCCGCCGCCTGCTTTGCCAGGTCGATGGTTTCGGCTGCATTGAACGCCGGATCGGCTACGCGGCAACGGGGCACGCCTACCGCCACGCGAGCGAAATCGTGGCTGTAGAGATTGAAGAATCGGTTTTTCATCTTGAGCTTGTCCATACGATGCCCCTCATTCGGGGATCCTGTTGCGGCGCATAACGAGTTAAGGGTTATCGCTATGAAAGCGAAAGCATTTCGACATGATGATAAGTCGAGTTGCAGTTTCCGCGCGTCTATTGGATCAGGCGTTCGCCATCCGATCAGGTTTCGAGTGTGCCAAACGCCCGGCGCTATGCCTTCTTCCTGAAGGGCGTATGCGCTTCCAGCTCCTGGATATGCTGGTCCATCGCCGTCGTTTCTTCATCGAGGAACTCACTGATCGCGTGCGCGAACCGCGGGTCCGCGACCCAATGCGCGGACCACGTGGGCGTGGGCAACATGCCGCGTGACATCTTGTGCACACCCTGCGCGCCGCCTTCGAAACGAGCCAGCCCATTCTCGATGCAGTATTGGATTCCCTGCATGTAGCAGGTTTCAAAGTGCAGGCCCGAGATGAATTCCTTGGTGCCCCAGTAGCGGCCGAACATCACGTCGCCGCCAATCATGTTCAGTGCGCATGCAAGCCGCTGGCCGTCCGCTTCGGCAATCACGAGCAAGACGCTCTCGGGCGCAGCCGCGTGGATCCTGCTGAAGAATTCGCGCGACAGATAAGGCGGATTCCAGTGCTCGCGATAAGTATTTTCATAACACGCGTAGAAGAAATCGAGGGCTTCCTCGTCTATTTGCGCGCCGCGCAGCCACGTGTAGGTGACGCCGGCATCGACCACGCGTCGACGATCCTGCTTCACCTTCTTGCGCTTGTCGTGGCTCATGGTCGCGAGGAATGCGTCGAAGCTGTCGTAACCGCCGGGGGCATTTTCCCAGTGAAACTGCACGCCTTCGCGCAGCATGTAGCCGGCTTCAGTCAGCGCTTCGAGATCCTGTTCTTGCGGAAACAGCACGTGTAGCGACGAGAGCTCCAGCTGCTTGGTCAACTCGATCGCGCCGCGGGCGAGCATCACGCGCTCCTCGTGCGTGGCGGCGATCAGGCGCGGCCCGGTCACCGGTGAAAACGGTACCGCCGATAACCCCTTCGGATAGTATTTGAGGCCATTTCGCTCGAAGGCGTCGGCCCAGGCGTGGTCGAAGACGTACTCGCCGCGAGAGTGCTTCTTGAGGTAAAGCGGCATAGCGCCGGTTAGCTTGCCGTCCCGCTTGAGCAGCAGGAAGTGCGGCCGCCAGCCGGTACGAGCGACCGCGCAGCCCGTGTCCTGCAACGCCGAGAGGAATTCGTACCGAACGAACGGGTTGTCGCCGGCGAGACGGTTCCATTCCTCCGGGGTCACGGAGTCGAGCGAATCGACCACATGTATTTCGACCTTGCGGTTCAACAGGCTTACCTCGCTTGGGGCTTGTTCGGGCTGACTGCCGGGCGCTTGGTGCAGCGCGGAACAGTTATTCTCGCCGAAGTCGCAGGATTTTGTCCGGACGGGGTCTAGCGCGCAAGCTTGGGGGATAATGCGCGGCATCCGTTATCCACCCTTTTCACTTTTCTCCATGCCCTGGTTTCTGTACCTCATAGAATGCGCCGACGGCAGTCTCTATACGGGGATTGCCACCGATGTCGAGGCGCGGTTCGCGAAACATGTCAGTGGCGATGGCGCAAGATATACCCGATCGCGTAAGGCCGTGGCCGTGCGCGCTTCGTTTGAGCTGAGCGGCCGGGCAGAAGCGTCGCGTGCCGAGTACTGGGTGAAGCGATTACCGGCGGCGCGGAAATGGAAGTTGGTACGGGGAGATCTGGAATTGGCAGCAGTAATGCCGACTGTGGAAGTGAAAGCCGACTCCAGCACTCACTCCGAAGCGCGATAAGCGATGCACCCCGGGCGCTCAGCACGTTGCGAGTAACAAGCGGCAGCATTCAGAGCGCTGACTCACGATCAACACAATCAGCTCCTGCGCCAACGATCGAAACCCGTTGGCGCAGCACCGTCTTTCTGTTTTTAGAGCGGAGTCATCGTCAAAATTCCACCGCCGACTGCCAAAGCAGAACTTTTCCGTAATTTCCCGCCGTTGCCGCGTGCAAATGAGGTGCATCCGAACTCTGAACTGGCCATGCCAATTTTTGCGTAGTTCAGTCCACCGTCCTTTGTGTCGTAGACGTCACCGAACATCTCGAACGAGGTCGGTGCCCAAAATCCACCCGTTGCGCGCATCAATTGCATGCGTCGGGCGTCCATCAGGGTATCCGCTTGGAAACTGCATGTTTTACCGCCGTCGATCGTGTTCACCACAGTCCCAGCGGCACTAACAATCCATCCGTTTTGACCAACAAATTGGACCGCTCGGATGCATCGCCCTTCGAGGGGTACACTCAAACGGACGTTTTCCCAAGACTTCGACCTCCGCTGGTGGCCGCATAAAGAAGAGCACCGCGGCGCCCGCGAAGACCTCAACGTAGCAGCTCTGTGCGCGCAGAAAAATCGCGGAGTCAGGACCTCGGCGAGACGTCGCTTGCCACCAACCCATGGAACAATCGGTATCGTCATGGTCATCACCTCGCGTATCAGCGGCACACGGCCGGACCACCTGCGTTTGGCTGACTGCCACGATCCGGCAGGGGCCGGTCTGAGCGCTCGCGTCGAGCCGGCGCCATGGGCGCCACCAACGGCCCATCCTGCTGCACCGGCATATTGCGTACGAAGTCGACAATCTCCACGGCCAAGCGCCGATCATCTGCCTCCCGTGACGCGGCCATCGCCAGCGCCATCTCGCGCCACGCCGCGAACACGCCGTAATGTGCCTCCCAGCCCGCGCGCCGCTGCGTGTCCGTCGCTATCGCGCGCCAGTACCGCGGCGTTTCTCCGCGGTCCAGCATGTACACGACGGCCTGCTTCGGATAACGGCGCGTCGCCCCGCGCGTGCGCCGTGACGTTGCATTCGCCTCGACACCGTGTGCCTGGAGCTGCTGCGCAAACCGCTCCCGCCAGCGCTGCAGGTCACGCTTTCCCGGATTGAGCCGTCGCCCATCCAGGCCCCTCACCTGCACGCACAGATGCACATGCGGATGCGCCTCGTCGTCATGCGCGGCGAAGACGTAGTCGCGACCATCGCCGAATTCGAGCGCCGCAAAATCGCGCGCCGCATCACGTACCGCCCGACGGGCCGTACCCGGCGGCATCGACAGCAGGATGTTGAACACCTCGCGACGCGTGCTGGTCTCCGGTATGCCCCAGCCGCCGAACTGCCACGCATCGGCCAGATCCTGCAGAGCGGCTGCGCCCGCAATGGTCTGCCCGTCCTGGTCCTCGAGTTCGACCCTGCCGTTGCGGGAGATGTAGCGCAGATGCCGGCGCACCGCACCCATGCCCTGCGAACTGGCTGCCCTGTTGGTGATTTTCACCATCACCTCGGGCGTATGTTTCAGCGTGCGCGCCAGCTGCTCGCGTACACGCGCCGCCTGGCTCCCGATCTGGACACGCGAGAGCCGGGGCGCCCCGACGTGCCGCAACGGATCGTGGAACAGCCGGTCGCCCCAGTTCAGGAGCATCGTGTCGATGTAGATCTTCGGAAAAGGCATGCTAGCGACTCCAGCGATCAATGTTCGCGCGAAGCAGATCCGACACCGCGCGCAAATGGGTATCGATCTGCGCCTTCAGCTCCACAAGCAGGTGAGCGTTACCCGCAACGGCAGCCGCCCCATCCCGGTCGACTTCGCGAATCACCGGTCCCAGTGAGCGGCTGATCCTCGCGAGCGCGTGGTTCGAGGCGGCGAGCAGCGCCATCTCCTGCTCGCCAAACTGGGGGGCATGCGTCAACTGCGCGCGGATCAGTGCAACGACCCAGCGATTCGCGGTGAACCCGCATCTCGTTGCCTGCCGCCTGATCGCGTGCAATTCGGATGCGCTCAGGCCGATCTTGAGGCGTTCGCGATGCTCGCCAACGGGGAACGAGCGCATGACGTCGGTGAAGTTGACCCGACACTCCGGCTCATCTGCGGCAACTGCATCGAGTATCAGTTGCCGCACGCCTTCGGCTCGCGTGACGTGATGCAGGGCGCACCAGTCATCCCAGCGCGGCATTAACTCGCCGAGTTCAATGGACAGACGTGCACGAGCGTTCACGAATTCTCCTACAGCGACGGCTGCTCAGGCCCGGACGGCGTACGCTTGATCTCACGCTCGGCCGGCCGCCCAGGCGCCGGTCGCGGTGCGCGCAAACGCATGGACGGTGCCTTCGGATCAAACACCCTCGGTATGGGTACACGTATGCCCTCGGCGCGAAACGTGTCGTAGAGCTTCCCGGCGTGCAGTTCCACCCGCCCGATTGACCGGTCACTGAACCCCTGTGCACGCATGGCCGCGACGATGACTGCCATCTGCATTGCCCGCTGAGCATCGACAGCATCCCCGAAACGGCCCGGATGCGGCGTTCGAGAAACCGCAGGGCTACCGGCTCGCGCATCGGCAGGCGATTCACGCTCGGAATCACGCCCCGCCCCGCGCCCCAACTGACGCTCCGACTGGGGCCCGGACGTCGGCCGACGCGTGCCATTCGCGCGCGGGAGAATCTCCCCGGCATACGCGACACGGCTGCTCATGAGTTCGCGCCGACTCTCGCTAGGGTGTGCGAGATCGGCCGCCTTCGGCTGGTAACCACTCACCTGAAGACCAAGCAGCGTCGCCTGCAGCCAGACTTCGCGCCGGAACGCCTCGTGTCCAGAAACGAGGATCCGCTTCCACGATTTCGCCTTGACCATTTCCACCAACGACTCGACCACGTCGGGCCGGCTGTGCTGGCTCACCAGGTACGGCCCGAGATCCTCGAATGCCATCTGATACGGTGCATCCTTCAGGAAATACTGGTTGCCCACCCGCAGATAACGCTTGCGCACACGCACCGGTACCTCTCCAAGCGGTGCCGAGGCCCGATCTGCGGCTTGGGTCCGGCAATCTGCGGGTTGCGTCTGCCCAGGATCGTTGCGCATCGCCTGCTCACGCAGACGCGCCCGCAACGCATCGAATTCGCGGCGCAGGCGCGCATCCATTGCCTCTGCCGCCGCGCGGTCCAGGCTTTCACCCGTTCCACCCGCGCCGCCCTCTTTTGGCAACGGTGCCCGCTCGATCACGTTGATCAGTGGGTCGTGCGCTACGCTCTCAGTCAAACTCGTTTCGCTCATGATCTACCCTCGTATGGTCCGTTCCCGCTTGCCCGGACCCTGCCCGATTGAAGACACGCCTACCGGTCGGGATTTCCACCAGGCTCGCGGCCCGCACGCTCACGGGCTTGCGCGAGCGCTACGGCACGCGCCTCACGAAACCGTGTCCACGAGACCGCCTGCAACTGCTCGAGCGTCGGATCGAGGTCCATGCCGAAACCTGCCTCGCGCGCCGATTTCTTCAGCGACGCCACCACGCGTTCAAGCTGCTCGCGCGCACGGTCCCACGGATAGACCTTCGGCCGGTCACCGTCGTAGCCAATCTGCACCTCCGCGCCATTCATCCGGTGATTCTGGTCCATCCACTTCAGCCGATCCGAGACGAATTCCATGTGGTCCTTTCGGTGGAACACCACGCTTCGCGTCGCCACCTCCTGGATCACGTAGTGTTCGGTGTTCAACACCTCGCCGCGATAGGGGCCGCCGTTCTCACGCGGCGTCGCCATCCGGATCTGTGCGCCGAACCGGTGCTGCGCCAGCGCCCGGATTTCGCCAGGCACATCATCCAAGCCGTACAACGCCTGCCCAATCCCGCGGCGCGGTGCCGCGCGGGATTGCGCCTGATCCGGGTGGCCCGCGTCCTGTGCGTCCTGTGCGTCCTGTGCGTCCTGTGCGTCCTGTGCGTCCTGTGCGTCCTGCGCGTCCTGTGCGAATGCAAGCCCGCTGTCCGTGTCCGCGCCTGCGCGACCGGCATCCCGCTGCGGCACACCGGACGACCCCGCCTCCAGCGGCGCGTTCTGCACCGGCGCATCACGTGTGTGCTGCCTACGGTGCGTCCTGCGCCGCTTAGTGCCTGCGACTTCATCCGTCATTGCGTCAGTCAGTTCCTCTTTCACGCGTCCCATGTCTGCGTCCTCCATCGATTCAACCGCTGTACCGCGAGCCGCCCACCCTGCATCGGCACCGGGTGCTGCACCGGTCACCGCGGGGGGGTCCCTATTGATCCTGCCTGCGGCGTCGCGTAAAAGATCACCGACGACATCCAGACCAGATAACACCGCCATGTCGTTGAAATCAGTCGGCAGCATGCCGTCGATTCGCGCATCCGGGGCAAACAACGGCAATTCGAGAGACGCCTGCCCGGCCTGCGCGGCTTGGCGCGCAAAGCTCTCTGCCTTGCCGGGTTCTCCAAGGACGATGAGCGGGGCACGCGGGTATCGCTCACGCAGGTCTGACGCAACTCGTGGCAGGTTGCCGGCCGACAGCGCCGCCACCGCAACCCAGTCGGTCGCCCGATGTGCTGACAGTGCCGTCGCCATGCCCTCCGCGATCAGGATCGGCGTGCTGCCCGCGTCTGCCGTCAAAGGTCCGCTCACCCAGTAGCCGCCCTTTTTTGCACCACCGGCCAGTGACGATTTACGTCCCGTACCGTCGATCAACTCGAGCGTCGTCATCGCATCCCCAACCCGCGCCGGCACAATAAGCACACGGCCCGCGAGCGGTTCTTCTGCACTCAGCGGCATGTAGCCAAGCAGCGCCTTCAGCTCGAGTGCCTCGAGTTCGCGCAACGCTGCAACCGGTTCGAGCTGCTTGCGCACGAGGTACGGATGCTCGGGCGCAACGGGCCGCGCCCATTCCCAGATCGACACCGCGATCTGGGCCACAGCCGCGTGGCGCGCGCGCACACGGGCCTCTTCGCGTGCCACCTCCTGTGCCGCCTCCCGGCTGCGACGTGCGAATTCCTCGCGGTCCGGACCCGGCGAGGCCGTAGGGACAGTGCCCAGCACACGCGAGGCCTTGACATCAACGCCGTGCTGCTGAGCGAGCCAGAAAAGGGAAGCGAGCGTCTTGCCACCCGACGCGCGGGCCGAGCGCCAAGTCGTGCGCGCCGCACGCTCGTTGTAGTTTTGCGCGCTGCGACTCCATTCATCCCAGATTTCAAAGCCCGCATTACCCGGCCCCTGCCTGACGGCGAACGCCATGTCCACCCAAGTGGCGTAGTCATCGGCCGGGATCATCGCGAGCGCGGCACGAACACGATTCGTTTCATCGACGTAGGGTGCGTTCATCAACGGTCTCCCGTGGTCGACCCAACGTTCGACTCATGCATCGACTCATGCCCGGACTCACGCCTGCGCCCCGCCTTGCGATCCGCTCGCGCTGCCGGGCCGGCCTCGTCCTTTAGCCCGCTCGCGTTGCCGCCCGTGCGCCGTTTCCCGACAGCCGAAGCCGCGCGCAATTCCGCCACGTCCAGCTTGGACAGCGAAAGCGTGTGCCTCGCCGCCACAATGCGATCGCGTGGCACACCCAGCAGCATGAAATGCCGCTCGACATAGGCACTCACGTCGTCCTCGCTGAGCTCGGCCAGATGCGCTGGCAGGTCGCGTGGATCCCAGGCCTGCAGCACCTCCAGATGTTCGACGGGCACACTGATGAGTCCCGTTCCGGCAGCATCGAGCTCTGACGGATCAAGGTCGCGCAGGCGCCGTTCGGTCTGCGCGGCAAAGTGCACGAGATCCATCGCCGCGACCTTCGGTGGCGCCGCAAGGCGGGCGGTAAAGGCAGGATCACGCCAGTAGCAGATCTTATCGGCGAGGATGGGCTTGGTGTTCTCGAGCACGATGATTTGCTTGCCGCGCCCGAGCTCCTTGAGCTCCTGTGGCAGAAGCAGCGGCCGGCGCTGCTCGGAGATGCTCTCGCTCGAGCCGCCCCGGCCACCGAAGATCGCATTCGAGCGGCTCACGCTGCGCGACTTGTCGGTGAAGGTGCCGAGCATTTCCGAATATTCGTTTGCATCCTTCTGCTCGCGCGGCGCATAGAGGATCTGCATCGCGTGGTTCGTCACGAACGTGCGCGCATCGGCTCGCCCGTACACCGACTCAAGCTGCGAGACCGACTGCACGATCGACAGCATGCGCAGGTTGAACCCCGCCATGTAAGGGACGGCCCGCGCGATGATCTGGATCTTGCCGATCGAGGTGAATTCGTCCATCAGCAGCAGGCACTGGAATTTCAGCGCGGGATTGCCTTCCGGCAACTCCTTCGTATTGAGATTGACCAGTTGCGAGAACACGAGGTTGACCAGCAGCGCCGCCTCGCTTAGGTGATCCGGCGTGATGCCGATATAGACGGACATGCGACGCTTTCTCACGTCGCGCAGATCGAAGTCGTTGGCGCTCGTCGCCGCATCGACAATGGGGTTGGCCCAGATCGTGAGCGGCGCGTTGAAGGTCGCTAGGATGCTCGCGAGCACCTTGTCGTCGTTCGCGAGAAATCGGTTCAGTGCATCGACACAGGGGCCACTCAGGAGGCTGCGGTGCTGCAGCAGCGCACTCTGCAGGTACGCCTTCATCGGCATGCCGTTGCCCGAGGACTGCCGCAGAACCTCACCCATGGTGACCGGATGGTCCGGCACATCCATGTTGCCTGCGCGGCGCGCCTCTCGCCACTCGCACAGGAGCAGCACAATACCGAGAAAGAGATTGCGCGCCTGGTCCTTCCAGAAGTCGTCGTGACCGCCGACCGGATACAGTGCGTAGCCGATGGCGAGGATGTCTCCCACGCGAAATAAGCCGCCCGAGATCGCCGACAGCGGGTTGTACCGGTGCGTGCGGCCATCCTCGGCGAACGGATTGAACAGATAGACCGCCTGACCGTGTGCACGCCGGAACCCGGCGGTGACCCTGTAGTTCTCCTGCTTGATATCGAGCACGACAACCGAGTCGGGGTAGCTGAGCAGGTTTGGGATCACGATGCCCACGCCCTTGCCCGAGCGCGCCGGCGCGGAGAGCAGCACGAACTGCTGTCCGGCAAAGCGCAGATAACGTCCTCGCCACACGCCGACAACGAGCGCGGGACCGGCATTGCGAATCGTGGGCGTGTTCACAACAGCCCCGCCGCGCGGATTTCCGCTTCGCTCGCAAAGCGCGCACTGCCATACAGATGCCGTCGGCCGGAGGGACCCCAGAGGGCGTATGCAGCGGCACCTGGCGCACCATACCCCAGAAGCAGCCCGAACAGCGCGGAACCGGCGATCCGCCGGCCTTCCTTCGGCAGGCCACCCGCGCACCAGGCCCGCGCTGCGTCGAACCAGCCCCACATCCCCGCATGCAACGGATTGACCCGCAGGCTCGCGTACAGGAAAAACGAGGCGAACCACATGGCGGCCGCGAGACCGGCGACGAATACGGCCACTACCATCAGCGTGATCGCGCCGCGGCGGGCGTGATACCAGAGTTCATGCCGACCTGGTGACTGACTTTCAGACCGCTCGGCCGGCATCATCATCGCTGTTGTGGCAGACGTGGCGCGGCCCTGCACGCCAGGCTGCACGACGGACTGTCCAGCGGGATTCGGCATTGATGCTTTCATCGGGAATCCTCCTTTCAATCTCCGGTTACCCGAGCGCGGCTCGGTATCGGCGCACCGGATCGAACCAGATCTCGGTCATCGCCCAGCGCTTTGCGGTCTGCGTGCCGGTCTCGTCGAACACCGGCTGCGCCTCCATGTGCGCCACTACATCGATCGTGAGAAACAGCAAGCGCTTGAGCGCCGCATCGTCGTAGGCACTCGCTTCGGGATGTTCCTTCGCCATCAGCGCAAACCGCTCGATGGCAACCGCTGCGCTGGAGGCGTGGTAGCTCGTGATGGAACCGGAATGTCCAGTCGTCAGCAGCTTGAGGAAGTCGTACGCTTCCGCCCCGCGCAACTCGGCCAGCAGTACGCGGTCAGGACGCATGCGCATCGTGCTGGCGATCAGGGCCGCGGGCGTCACCCGCGCCTGACCGTGGCCACCCTTGCTGTAGACGAGATGCACGCAGTTCTCGATATGACGGATGAGTAGCTCCCGGACATCCTCGATGGTCACGATGCGTTCGCCCGCAGGGATGTGCTGGCACAGTGTCTTCATGAAGCTGGTCTTGCCCGATCCCGTACTGCCGACGATCACGATGTTCAGCCGATCTGTGACCGCGCGCTCGAAGAAGGCCGCAAAGTCATGCTCGTCGAGCCGGTGTACGAGATGCCGGTCCGATGTCCGCAGCAATCCGACGGCGTCGTCATCGAGCGCCGCCGGACGAAGCCACGACGTGTCGTCAAACAGGCCCTCGGCGCGATAGCTGCTGAGCGTCTTCGCTTTTGAAGAGGGCCGGCGGATCGTGATCGACACGGTGCGCGGCGGCACCACTGGCGGCACCACGATCTGGATGCGTGCGTCGCCTGGCAGCAGCGCCGAAAGCAACGGGTGCTCGGCCGACACTGCCTGGCTGGTAAGCGTCGCAATGGCCACCGCGAACGACATTAGCCTCTCGAAGTCGAGATCGGGATAGTCGTGCGCACGCCAGCCGAGATGCGTCTCGGTCAACACGCGCTGAGGGCGATTGATCACCAGCTCGGTCACATCTGTGTCATCGAGCAGCGGCGCAAACGGGCGCATCAGCTCACGCACCGACGCATCGTCGGGCAGGCGCGCGAGCAGCACTTCGTCAGGCCGCTCTGGTATGGATGCGCGCGTGTTCATCGGAGCGCCTCCGGCTGCAACGCATAAACCGTGCTGAAATCCAAATCCCGTGCGACGATGATCGTGAATTCCGCACCCTGGTTCTGCGTGAGCGTCGGCGGGATGTTGATCGTGCTGTCGAGTACGCGCGTGGCCATGTCGTTGCCCTGCTGCTGCGTGTTCTCGAAGACGACGGATCCATTGCTGTTGCCGCCCCGCGTCGCGAGGTAACCGATTGCATCCTGGGTCATCCCGAGCAGCATCGCCGCGCCAATGCGCTCGCCCCAATGATTGTTCACGTAACCACCAACACCCATGCGTCCCAGCGCGTCAGCAGCCGGCGAGTCAATCTCGACCGTCACGCCATGGGGTGTCCTGATCCTGGCTGAGAGGACGAATACACGCGTGTGCCCCGGCGCCACATTGGAGCGGTATTCGCTGTTGATCTGCGAGCCACGCTCGATGAGCACCACGCGCCCGTTATCCGAATACACGTTCCGGGTGACCGTGCAAGTGGAGATGCCGGCTTCCGTCGAATCGAAGGCGGTATCCCCCACACAGTCGATCTTCGCGCCCTGGGCCAGAACCAGGCTGCGATTGCCGAGGAGCCCCGCCGTGACCCGGGGTGTCAACGTGGGCGTCAGCGCCTGTCCAAGCGGACTGCCGGCTTGCCCATGCTCGGCAATGGGTGTACTCACGCTGCTCGACACGGACGCCGGCGCAAGCGTGCCGGCACCGCTCTGCGGCGTGCCGGCCATGGCGCTCTCCAGTGTCCCGGAACTGCTTGAGCCGCCTGTCGCCAGTAACGGCGCGTCGTAGTAGCTGCGCCCGGTCGGCACGCGCGCGGAATTCGCCGGCGAGCGCATGACCACCACCGCGGAAGCGGGTGTGTCCCGACCCACAGGTATGCTCGCGAGGTGCGCAGCCGATGCCGGGATTGCGGTGGCCGACGCCGGCTGGTCGCCGAAGATCCTTCCCTGCACCGGCTGGTCGAGGGCGGCATTGCGTCGGGCCTGGGCCGCCGCGTCGTGCCGTGCCAGAAAGCCGTGCACACTCCAGACCGCCCCGGCGACTACGATCGCCACGATGGCGAGCGGCGTCAGCCACCACGCACGTGGACGACCACTGCCGTGTTGCCCCAGTTGCGGCATGCCGCGCTCGGGCGGAGTGTGGTCAGTCCATTCGGCAATGGCCGGATGCTCCAGGTTGCCCGGATTATCAGGATTGCGGCTGCGCTCAGCGGGAGCGTCCGGCTCGATCAGGTTGCGCGGGGTATCGTCACTCATGGCCGTCACTCCGCAAGACGCGATTCACGCCGCGAACCGTCGTTCCATCCTCCGGTGGAACGCCATCCATGTCGTAGGCGTCGTTCCAGATGCCCACCGCCTCATCAGCGAGCCGCAGCACGAAGCGCTGTGCAAGCTCATGCACGACGATGACGTCGCCCTCCATGTGCCGGTCCACCACGCTCTCGCTGCCATCCTCCGCGACCCGGAAGATCGCGGGAATGCGGCGGTTGTTGGGGATGCGCAGATACGTGAACCGTCCGTCGTCCCATGCGGCAACCGGCGCAATGTCGTCCGAGTGCGGCATGACCTGCATCGAGTAGCGGGCATTGCGCACAACCGGCGGCTGTGCAAGGCGCTGCTGCACAAGTGCCCGATCCGCATCGGTGCGGGCTTTTTCCTGTACCTCATCCGGATAGCTGAACGTGACGCGGTACACCTCCTCGTCATTGGCAAACTTCGCCTTCAGGGGCAGCACCACGAGATCGAAGCTGTAGCTGCGCTGGTCGGTACGAATTTCCAGATTCGTGTCGTGTGCGGCAAGCTGGGGCTTGAGCCACACGTCGTGATCGCCCCGGTTCGCCACGACCTGCCAGCCGTCGCGGTCTCCTGGGGCGACCACCAGAATCCGTTCATGCGCATCGAGCGCGATATGGGTGGCAAAGCCGCGCTGTGCGTCGATGCGCACCACCTCATCCGCGCGGTACAGCACCTGGCGCACACGCGAATCGCGTGACCAGCCGGGCACGTCGTAGGCGTGTGCAAGCTGGGTCGCCAGCGAGGCGAATATCGCCACAATCAGCAAGCGCGGATTCATCGGGCACCTCCCTGTGCAGATGACGAGGCCGGTGGCGTGGGTGGTGTGTATTCGGGATCGCGGCTGTAGGCCGTCACCGTGAAGCCAAACGGGTTTTCGACCGCCGTTCTCTCCCGCGTGAACACCGGCGGCCGGTAGGTGTAGGCGAGCGTGACCACGAAGCGCTGTGCCGGTTCGGCGTTGTCCTCGCCATGTTTGCGCGTGGTGCACTCGATATGCACCACCGCCCGCCCGGGTTCGTCCGGTGGCAGCGTGGTCGACAGGATCCGGATGCGGCGCTCGGTGCCGGCACCGAGTCGCCGGTCAAGTGCATCCGGGCCGCTGTAGATCTGGCGGTAATCCCGTGCGACCGTATCCGCGCTCATGTCGAGCACCCGGTCGTAGTCCATCTGCAGCAGGCCCCAGTCATAGCGCTCGCGCGAGCGCACATAGACGTCGACCCAGTGCTTGTCCTGGATCTCGCTCGTATGCACGTGCTTCGCATCGAGCACATCGATCACCTGTGACTCGCCCGTCAGACGGTCGACCTCGATGGGTAGCGGCACCACCCGGTAGAACGGGACCATTACCGCGAGTGCCACGGCGCTGAGTGCGGCCACGCCCACTGCCGCGTAGGCCACATGCCATGCCCGCTGCTCGGAACGTGCCTGCATATCCGTGAGCGAAGCCTCGATGTCCAGCACGCGCCGGTAGTCATGGCTGGTTTTCATGAGCTCGCCCCATCCGTCGATGTCACCGGTGGCGCGGGCGGCACCGGTGGCACACGATTCACCGGCACACGATGCGCGCCGTCGGGCAACACCGGTTTCGGTGGATTCTCGCTACACGATTCGATAGGGATAACTAAACAGAAAATCAGCATGGTTACCATCAGATTCTTCATGCTGCGCTCCTTCAGTTGCCGAACGTGGCCGGGACCATCTGGTCCTGCAACCGTGCCGTGTTGCCAGCCCGGCTCATCACGAGCTCACCCTGCTGCTCGGCGATCAGCCGATCCTCGGTATCCGAGAGCATCCTGAAAAGCTGCAGCTTCGTCATCTCGTTACCCACCGCGGTACTCTCCGACTGGATGCGGGCCTGCAGTTCGGCAACGCCTTTGGGATCCTGCGTGACATCGATCTGCTGCATCAGGCTCTGGATCTGGTTCAGTTCCTGAAGCTCGGTCTGGTACGCCTGCATGCCGAACGCCTTGTCCTGGAAAGGCTTGTTGAGCGCGCGCTGACAGACCTGCTGGTCGATCCCGCTCTGGTCCTCGCAGTTGTAGATCTCGCCTGCTGAGCGCAGCGCCTGCGCGCCGCCAGTGAGACCCGCATAGCCGCCGTTCTGGATCGCCGTATAGACACTCGTCCAGTTCGACGGCAGGGAATTCGCCAGCACCGGATTGCTGAGCAGTGCGCCGAATCCGCGGGACCCGTTCATCGACTGGTAGAGCTGGATCTCCTGCTGGACTTGCTGTTCGAGCTGGGCGACCGTCGAGATGGCCTGCGCGACGTTCTGCGCGTCGAAAACCGGAATGCCCTGCGCATGAACCGGCCCCACGAAGGCAGCAGCGAGGACCGCCGCTGCGGCAATGCGCACCAGTGTGTATGGTTTGCTCATGATGTTTGCCCTCGCTTCACTCACCCTGGCCACCCAGATGTTCACGGGCCGCACGTTGATACGCCGGCACTTCAGCGCTGGCGCCCGGGGCACCACCGGTGCTACCCCCGGGACCACCGCCGAAGCCGCCACGGTTGTCGATCGCGCCGCCCGGGCGCCGCTCGCCATGTCCCCAGCGCAGCGCGGACATGAAGCCCCCGACCACCTGGCGCGAGGCAAGACCGGCGACGAATGCCCCAAAACCCGACAGCGTTGCGCCGCCAGCGAGGCCCGAGGCGACCGCCGGCAGTTGCCAGCCCACCATGGCGAGGAACGCACCGGTCACGAAAAGGCCCAGTGCCGAGGCAAGCGTGGCCACACCGGTCAGGCGCTGCTGGGCGTTCGCAACCAGGCTGGCCGCGTTCGCGTCAGGTGCCGACGTGGTCACGTGAAATGTCGCGAGATCGCTCGAAAAAGCGGTCAGTGCCATGCCCAGAAAGGCGGCGACCAGTACCTGCAGCAACGCATAGTTGGCGAGCTTCGCCGTCCACGCCTCGAAAAAGCGTGCAGTCGGGCCGAACGCGCCGCAGGCGATGAACGCCGGCCCAAGCCCAAGCACTAGATCGAGCAGCATCCTCGCCATCACGACTTCGAATGCGAGGACCATCAGGAAGATGGAACCGCCGAGCGCCGCCACAAGCCCGCACAGGAAGTCCCCAACACCCGCGACGATGCCGCTTACGCTGAAGCCTTCGTGCATCGCCTGGTCGAAGTAGGCGTCCATCACAAGATCGATCTGCTGGTCGTAGCAGTCGAGCGTCTGATAGATGGCCGCCGCACTCGAGCCAGTCACGCTGCTGCCGCTGACCGAACCGCATCCGGGGTTGCCTGCTCCGGTATTGGCGGCCGCACTCTGGATCGTCTGCGCGAGTCCCGCCGTGACATCATTGACGGCGGTGACGACCTGCGCCTGGTAGATGCCCGTGCCGAGCGCGAAGGCGAGGATGATTGCCAGTTTCAGGCCACGCCAGGCAAACGCGGGCACCGACTCATGCGCTTCACCCCGCACCACCGCAAGACCATATGCGAGAACCCAGATCGTGACCGCCGTGGTGACCGCCGGCACGAGTGCACTGGAGAGCGCCGACGAAACATTCGTCACATACGTGCCCATGCCGTTGTCCAGCGTGCCGCCGACCGCGGTAAAGAGCCCGCTCATCGCACACCCCCTTTGCGCGGCGACAGACCGGGGAACACCTGTGCGTCGGCTGTCCGACGCTTCGCAAGCCGCTCGTGAAAGACCGGCAACCAGTCATCCGGGTCGTCACCCACCTCGGCGCGGATGGTGTCGAGCAGCTCGACGTTATCGGTCGTGCCCGAGAGCACATCGAGCACATCGCCAAGACTGGCAAGATCCAGGCGGCCGATCGCCGAGCGGTGACCCTGCTTGAAGAGAAAGAGCCGGCTGTTTTCTCCGAGGTTGCGTACGATGTTGAACTCGGCTTCGGTCAGCTTGAAGCCGCGCACATAATCGTCATAATCGGCGCGCGGGTTCGGCAGGAAGAAGAACGTCGCGGTCTGCTCGATGAGCGCGCGCGCAATGTCGCTGCGCAGCACATCTGCCGGTGACTGGGTATCAAAAATACCCAGTCCGTTTTGCTTGCGGATCGTCTTCTGCTTGTTCTTCGCGAAGTCCGTGAAAACCGGGTCGCCGAGCCGCTTCCAGAACTCCGTCATCACATAGACGAAGCGCCGGCCATCGATGAGGCTTTGCGTCAGATGCAGCAGGTACATCGTGAGGGGCGTCGACACTTCGGGATCGTCGAGCAGCTCAGTGTCGTCAAAGCCGAAGAGACGCGCACGGGTAAAATCGAGTCGGTCCAGAGGATTGTCGAGCAGCCAGCCCAAGCGGCCCCCCGCGCACCATTTCGCGAGCCGCGCATGCAGGCTGTTCTCCCCGACGTTGGGCAGCAGTTGGCGCACCACCGACAGACGCCGCAGCGGCTTCTCCATGCGGGCCACCTCACGCACGGCCCGCGAAATATCCATCTCGTCCTTCGCCGGCAACAGCACCCCGTGATCCACCAGCTTGCGCACGAGCCGCTCCCAGAAGTCGATCACGAATTCGTCCGGCTCGAGCTGGAAGGGATTGAGCCCTGTTGGCTCCCCCCGGCGGAACACGGTATAGATGCCGCCCATCGCGCGGATCGCGATCTCGGTGCCCCGGTCCTTGTCGTAGAGCACCGCAGTAATGCCGAACTTCATCGCCATCGCGAGCAGCATCAGTTGTAGCACCGTCTTGCCAGCGCCCGCCTGCCCGATGATCTGGACATTGGCGAGTGCCTTCTCATCGGTCGAGTTCTTCTTCCCGGGTGTCGCGTGAAAATTGAGATAGAGCGGCTGGCCGCTTGGCGTCTTGACGATCGTGATCGCCTCGCCCCACGGATTGCCCTCGCGCTTGCCCGTTGCGAAGTTGTGCAGGCTCGCAAGCCCGCAGAAGTTGCGCGAGGTCAGCTTCGCCTCACGTGGGCGGTAGCGCCAGTTACCCGGCAGTTGCGCGAACCACGCGGCGTCCGCCACCAGGTCGACCAGCGCAGCCTGAAAGCCCGCGTCGGCCAGTTGCGTGCGGGCCTTTGCCACGTGCTTGGCCACCTCATGCGGCGTCTCGCCCAGCACCGCGAGCGAATAGTGATATTCGCCCAGGACGAACTCGCCATTGATCAGCTCGTCGAGCGCCCGGTCCATCGCAACAACTTGCGACACCGCCACATCCTCGGCCGCCATGAGCTGGTTGCGCTGCCGCTCAAGCGCCTCTTTGGCGGCGGGCCGATCAAGGATCGTGAAGCTCTGGGTCTCGATGTATTCGAAGTCCCCATACAGCATCCCGTTGAGCATGCCGGGCTCGGTCTCCTGTGGATAATCCTTCAGGTCCAGCAACGCGGCGTAACGGGTTGCCGACGGCATGCGAATTTCGACTTTCTCAGTACGGAAGAAGAGCCTCGAGGTCGGCAACGCCTCGCGGATCATGCCGGAAGGCACCGGCACGGGCTCCCACACGGCATTGACCAGATAGCCTAGAAATTCCAGCGCTGTGGAAAAACGGCGCGCTCGCCCGGTGTACTGCATCTGCTTCGTATTGACCCCGAGCGCCACCGGGTCGTACGGTTTGAGGCTCGATTCAACCTGTGCGGCGATGTCGGCCATCACCTTGAGTGCCTCGTGCTGGTCACGCCGGATGTCGTCCAGCGTGCGCCGGGCGGCCTGGCTGAAGAGGCGCCCGAGTCGCGTCCGGTTCGGCCGGTAGACGACGCTCAGGTACAGCTCGTTGGCCATCATCCGGTACCCGGTAAAGCTCGCGTAATAGCGTGTCGCCAATTCCTGGCAGAACCGGTTGGCGTACGGCGTCGCGAAGTGATCCGTGACGCGCCGGCGCAGCCGGTGTGCCCAAAGGCCCACGTGCCCGCCCGCCAGCCCCCGGACCAACTGGTTGAATCCCTCATGGCGCGCGAGGATGTCGGCAGGGTCGGCCGCCTCGAACGCAATGCCAGCGATCTTCCAGACACGCAGGTAGTCCCCCTCACGGGTGCGGATGACCTGATCGGTCACATGCGTCGAATACGGAATGAAGTTAGCAAGCACCACTTCCCGGTTCGCCACGGCCAAGAGCTTCGGATCGGCATGCATCTCATGCCCTCCTCTTCAGGCGCACCGGCACATAGGCATGCGCACCCCAGAACCGGCGGTTGCGCTGCCGCAGGCCGATGCGCAGAAGCAAGGCCAGTTGCGCGAGCCGCTGGTCGTCGTTGCGCGTAATCACCCGCATCGCGACGAATACCGGGATCATCAGCAGCAGAATGCCCACGCCGACCGGGGGACTCGCCAGCAGCGCCCAGATGGCCGGGATCAACATGCCGCCTCCGACCATCAGCGCGGACACGAGTGGCACGCCCCAGAGCGTCGCGGGGCGGGTGCAGCCCTTGAATACGGGATCGTTGAGCGCATTCATGGTTCTGCTCCGTTTCTCGAGGATCAGGAAGTCGGGATCAGCATCGCGGCGATCACCGTCGCACAGCCGACGAACAGACCCCCGATGAAGACATTCGCGATGTCACCGAACCGGGCGTGCTGGAACATCATCTTGAAACCGGCCCAGATGATCGATATCGAGCACACCACGCCACCCACCCCGAGCAGCGTCGTCTGGATCGTCGTCAACAGCGTGTTGACCTGGGAGAGCTGTGCGTAGGCCGGTGAGACCAGCAGCGCTGCCAGGACGGCGCCGGTGAGAGGCTTTCCCAACCAGCGGGCGAAATCCCGGATCCTGCAGATCCGTTTTTCGGAATTATTTTCAATATGGATAACTAAATTCATGACAGTCTCCTGTACGCCGATGACGAGATTCTTGCCTTCACCTATGCTTCAGAACACCACCGCGCTGATGTCCGCGGGATCGCCCTGCGGGTACCTCGGCGGACTGCCCTGGGGTACCTGTGGCCCCGGACCACCAGCAGAAGCCGGTTGCGCCGGGAGCAGGATCGGGCGCTGCGCCCGCTGCGGAAAACCACCGCGACCCAGCGGGACGACCGGAATCGCCGGGATCGCCGGGATCAGGCTCACTGCCGGGTCGATCGCCGGTACGCTGGGGACCAGATGCGCGGACACGCTATCAGCCACGTTCTGGACCACGCGCTGCACATATCCCGTCCTGTATCCCGTCGTGAAATCGCCGCTCGCGTAACAGGACAGGCTCGCTCGCAGTGCGCCCTGGACGTCGAAGCACGACTTGCGCGCCTGTGCGTAACAGTCCTGCAGAATTGCGGCACCAGCGGCCAGGTTGAGGCAGGGATCAAATGCGTTCTGCACACTCATGCCATAGCGCGACCAGTTTGCCCGGTTCACCTGTGCGAGGCCCACGCTGTAGTCCCACCCGCTCGCCTCGAGTGCCCGCACGGTGGCCGTGGCTTCCTCGAGGCTGGCTGGCTGGCGCAGCAGCCGGGCGTGCACCACGCCGATGGCGTAGGGGTTAAACGAGGACTCGGTGCGCACGATCGCCGCCATTGTTGCCGGCGAAACCTGGGGGGCACACTGCTGCGCGAGCGTGATGAAGTCGAAGGCCATCATCAGTGGCCCCCTGCCTCGTCGTCCTCACCACCCTCTTCGCGTTGCATGCGCTCCATCAACAGGCGGGCCGACCGCGTCGGGTCGTAGGGTGCCTCGGTACTTCCGGCACCGTAGAATTCCGTAATAGTCCGGTCCTCGCCAGCCGCGTCCCACCAGACCCGCGTATAGAGCTCGCCGTCGATGTCGACGTTGATCGCGCCGCGCGCACCACAGAGCAGCTCGCTCTTCTCCGGTCCCCCCCAGTAAAGAAGATCCTCGCGGCAATACGCAGCACTGGCGAAGGTGTTCGACGCGGATGTACCCTGCGAGCCACCTGCGCCGAAGTCGCACGTCGGGAACGGATCGCCATGTCGCAACGCTCGCCAGAGTTTCTCGATCGGCGGCACGCATTCGGTGTACTGTTCGGGGCCACCCGGATTGGCGAGGCAGAGGATCACCTGGCAGCCCCAGTCGTCGGCAAGGGCAAGCTTGGGTGCGATCACGCAGGTGCCGATGAAGCAGGCAAATCCCGGAGCCAGGCAACGCATGAGGCGTGATGCCCATGAACGAATCGATACGTTACGCATGGGCCATCTCCGTTGGACCGGGGTTAGCAGCAGATTCACCCTCCGGGCCGGTGCCCGGCCCGCACGCTGCGACGCAGTCCAGCCGAAGCGCGATCTCATCAAAGCAGTGGCGCACCGCGCGCCACGCGGGGCGTGCTGCCGCGTCGCTCCAGGCGATATCGAGCACCGACACCCCTGCGGCCTGTGCCTGTGCAATCGCATCCAGGCGGGGCATCCGAAGATAGCCATCAGGGTCGCGGGGATCCGGTATCAGCCACGCGCCCATTTGCGCCTGAAGCGCCCGCGCCTGCGCCCGCTGAAGCGGCGTATCTTCCACCATGTTCGGCAACAGTCCGAAGAAACGCAGCGCGGGATTGAGCCTCGCTCGAACATTCCGCACGCCGTGCGGACCATTCATCAGATCGTGTGTACTGTCGAATGCTTCCCTTGACAGCACGATCGGACTCAGCATCGCATCCGCGTTTGCCTCAGCGCACACGGCGCGCGGGTCGGGCAGTGGCGGACAGTCGATCAGGCAGACGTCCACGAAAGGCGCCACCACGCGCAGCAGGTGTCGCATGTTTGCGTAGTAGCGTGCGCTGCTCTCGCCCGCCGCCGACCGGAGTCCGTGGACTGTGCGCGCCGGCAGTACCTGGATGCGAGGTGCGCGCGCTCTGCCTGTCTGCGCGTGCGGCTTCACGGGCACACGCTCGCCGCTAGGCATCACCGCCTGGGCGGTGCGTGTGAGCGACGCTGCGCTGCAGGCGGGCTCCGCCAGATCAAGCACCAGTACCCTGGCTCCACGCACCCGGCGCAGATAATGCGCGAGCTGGCACAGCAGTGCGCTCCTGCCGGTACCGCCTTTTTCCGCTGCAATCAGAAGTGTCTTCATGGTCCGTCATCCCCAATCGACAGGCCGGCCGAGACACCAGGAAGTCACAGGCGATGGAAAAAAATCCGCGACGCCTGGGGACTGGCCGCAGGCTCAACGGGGGATCGTTCCATCGGGGCCAGAAAACAGAAAAGCCTGCGGATGCAGGCTTTGGGTTGTCTTACGGCACACCACGTCGTCGCAGTGACTTCGGTACTTCGGGGCCGCTAACGCGTACTCGGTCGTGCTTCGCACGTTGACCGGATCAGATTGTTGACTTCACTCTAGGCGAGCGCACGGTGCAATGCAAGAGCCCTCCGACGCCTCGCGCTCTTTCCATTTACCTACATGTTCCCAGGTATTCCTACGTGTTCCTAAAATAAATCTCACGTGCATGAGCGTCCATACCCACGTTGGCATAGGCTGACGACATCAACCACCGAAATGCCGGCTGGTGAGCCGAGCCACGATCGTCCGCAAGGAGGGTCGCGCGCCTCATTTTTCGCCGGCTGGAGGTAGACCTCTGGTACCGACTTCCTGGTTATTGCCGGCAAGAGCCTGCGCCAGTGCCAGGCTCGCCGCCGCGAGTTCCAGTTCGAAGCGCTTCGCCGGTCGCCGGGGTATGCGCAGTCGCCGGCAGACAACCTCGCTACAGGCATGCCAGAGATAGACCATCCTCAGCATCTCCCGATGCCTCGGATGCAACGTCTGCCAGGCTTTCGTCACCCGAGCCGCATCCACCGGATCGTAGGTGCCGCGCGACGTGTTTCCCCAGTTCTCGAGGCGACTGGCAAGTGTGGTAGCAGCAAGGTCGCGACTCATGACCTCGGCTCCGCATTGTCCGGACATTGCGGCACCGGAGCCCGGTAGCGGGCGGGGTTCGTGAGGAACCGTTCCATCTCGGCGGCATACCATCCGACAATCCGGCCACCCAACTGTATCGGCAGTGGAAACGTGCCCGCGCGCATGCGCCGGTAGATGGTCGAGCGTGACAGCCCCGTCTTCGCCTCGACCTGCCACCGACGCAGGATGACGAGCGGTTCGTTTTGTTTGTTGGACATGGCTTGCCCCCAGAAGGCGCCGGCTCAAGACGGCCGGAACACGGGGGTATTCAAGCAGCGATGTCGCCCGTCAACCAAACCCGTCTTATCGACGGGATCTCCCGACAAGCCGGTGGGGCAGGCGTCGCGAGAGGTAGTGCACTGACCACGCAACTGCGTATTTGTTATAGAAAAGTCCAGCATCGAGCCTGGTGAAGGGAGAACCGCGATGATCAGTGCCCGACCCGGCGCAACAGCCTCAAAGCCATATCACACAGCCTGGCGAATCCGGGTATTACAACCCGAACAACCCGAGCTTTCACCGAAAACCGTACGCCAGACGTCCGGCCCCTATCGGGCGTGAGGCGTAGTAGACCGGAAAACAAGGCAGAATGAGGCCGTGCGGAGCTGCTGGGCGGACTCGGGATTAATTTTGCTGAAAACCGCCGGCTAAAGGTCCGGCTAAAGGTCGGCTTCTCGTTCAGGGGATATCCTGGCTGGGTTGCTCTGATTCCTATTCTGTTTCCGGCGCATATCCCAGCTCTCGCTGGTGGCGAATGGACAGCAACAACACACGCGTGTCCGAGTGTGCGTACAAAATCAGATAGGAGCGCATGATGTATTCCCGCAGTTCAGGCAGGTTTGCTTCACTGGCCAGTCGCAGCACGCGTTCCAACCGGCTCTGACCCTCGACCGAATTCGCGGCAAGTACGCCTGCTGGACGGCCAATATTCGGATGGGTTGCCACGAGATCGCCGAACCGGTAGATCTCGCTCATCAAGTCCTCCATCCTGCTTGCTGCTGAACTCACGTCTTGCACCAACAAGAACTCTTGAATCGTCTCCAGCCGTTCTTCCAGGGTCTCCGCAAAATCAACACGCATCATTTCTTGGACGGAGCACGACGCCGCATTGTGTCGCGCAGTTCAGCCAGAGGTTTGGTCCGGCCAGCAAGTGCGTCCCGGAGACCCCTCTCGGCGTCATCCAGCATGACCAGTCGGCCGTGTTCTGCTTCGAGGGCGTGGTAATAATCCAGCTTCCGTGCGTCGACAATCGCCACGTACGCTGAGCCGTTCTTCGTCAGAACCTTCTCGGCACCTGCGACCACATCCTCCGCCAGCTCCGTCAGGCGTGACCGGGCTTCACTAATTGGTACCACATCATGGGTTCGGAATGACATAGTTGAATCCCGTACGAAATTCGTTAACATAAATGTACAAACATTCGGGCAAGCAGTCAACCCAACCCGTCCGCGCGCTGCTCCATCAGGTCTTTGGTTCATTCGTCGTCGAAGTTGAAGTTGAGCCTCTTCGGCGCGAGCCATGCCACCAAGTCAACCGGCTCCTGACAGATGATCCCGGCCATGATGGTCGACAATATTCAAACGCCGCTGCCACTCGGTTTTTCTTTTGCGCAGCCATGATCGCCCCCGTTTCGCATGCGAAATAACGCTGTTCTCGCCAGTTCACGCATCAGCGCCGAAGTGCACCGCTACAAATCCAACCCTGGGGTGCCGTCAGGAAACTGCAGGGATACGGAATTCGTTGGACTGAGCGTCATCAAAAATCAAGGACTTGGCAACAAATTCGGTCACGCGCCAGATGACGCGGAACCGAATAAACTGGACTCACCGGATTTGTGACGCGAATTCGTTGGATTTGCCGGAGTGTGAGAGCGGCCCGCGTTGCGCCGGTTCGAAAGGCTGCGTGCGGCCGAGAGCGTGTGGAAACTGTTTTTTATCGGTGGATGCGAGCGGCGGCAGCCTGACCAATCGAGTTTGGTAGGTCGAGTCGCGTTAACGTAACGTCTGGGGCGCAAAAAAGCCCCTCAGGGCCTCAGCTTCCATCCATCTTCATGGCCTTCATCGTCCTGGCAACCCCAAGTATATTCATGACACGCTACAGGTTGTAGGCCAATACCTGAAGACTCATTTCGGTGCTCACCCGTCCGAGCGTCCGGGTCAGAAAGTGTGTGGCACCCATCCATTGCTTGAGCGTACCGAATACATGCTCGACAGTACTTCTGCGGATGGTCATTGCATCAGGCTTCCGGTCGAGCCGACGCTGCATGGCTTCCAGTATATGTTCGTGCTCCCAGCGTCGGATGCGTCGATAGGCGCTGGGCGAACATCGCTCCTTGAGATGGCAATGCGGGCAGGCACTGGGCCAGTACACCCGCAGATTCATGTCATGCTCAACTGTCGTGAATCGATGAATTGCGCGCTCGCCTGCGGGGCATTGATACTCATCGTTCCTTGCAACGTAGACGAAATCGCGCTTGGTAAAGAGCCCTTTCTTCCTTGATGCCGAGGTAAGTGGTTTCGGGACATACGCTTTGATCCCGGCCAGTTCGCACGCGCGGATATCTGGACCGCTGAAGTAGCCCCGGTCAGCCAGCACCTTCAGCTTCGGCTTGCCCATCGCGTTCTTCGCCGACAAAGCTATCCTGCTGAGTTGGCCTTGATCGCTTCCGACATTCGTCACGTCGTGTTCGACGATCAGATGATGCTTCGTGTCCACGGCGGCCTGAACGTTGTAGCCAACCGTTCCGGTTCTTTTGCCACCACTGGTCATGGAACGGGAGTCCGGATCCGTAAGCGATAACTGTCCGTCCGGTTGCTTCTTCAACTGCCTTTTGATTTGTTCGAGCTCACGCATCCGCTGGCGCAAGCGGGCGATCTTCTCGTACAGACGCACAGTCTTCACATCGAAACCTTTCGGACTGGTCCGATCCGCGGTTTCAATCATGTCGAGATATCGCTGAACGCTTTCCTCAATCTGCTGCTGACGCTTGTCGATCTTGCCGGCCGTGTAGTTCCTGTCACGGCTGTTCACAGCCTTGAACTTGCTGCCATCGATGGCCACCATGTCGCTGGATAGTAGCTTCAGTCCGCGACACAGTTCAACGAAACGATGGCATACATTGCGAATGGCCGGGCCGTTGTCGCGGCGAAAGTCAGCGATCGTCTTGAAGTCTGGTGCCAGACGTCCTGTCAGCCACATCAGTTCGACGTTGCGTTGGCATTCGCGCTCAAGACGCCGGCTGGAGGGCACACGGTTCAGATACCCGTAGATATAGATCTCGAGCATCACGCCCGGATGATAGGACGGGCGGCCCGTGAGCGCCGGCGTGGTACCGTTGAAACCAAGTTCCGCAAGGTCCAACTCGTCGACGAAGGCATCTATGACCTTGACTGGATTGTCCTGTTCGATGTAGTCATCAACACATTCGGGAAGTAGTGCGACCTGCTTGCGGTCATCGCCTTCAACGAATCGCTTCATGAGTCACCCAATCTCAGTGCGTTGATTCAGTTTAGGCGATCAATGCGTTTTCACACAGGCTCGGCCAGTTTGAGACATTCGAGGGCCACAACCAGATTGCCAACAATCATTGGCATATAGGTGCAGCCGAACATTAGCGTAAGCCATCGGCCACCATTACTGCGCGAGCATCAGGTTCAGGTTCTGAACCGCAGCGCCGGCTGCGCCTTTGCCGAGATTATCGAAAACCGCGGATAGCAGAACGTGCCCGTGTTCCATGTTAGGAAACACACTTAAGCGCATATCGTCCGTACCGTTCAGTACTTGCGGATCCAGCCGCTTTAAGACGCACGATTCGTGTAGCGGCAAGACATGTACGTGGGCCGCCTCGGCATAGTGGCGCGCGAGGCACGCATGTAACGTGGCGCCGTCTACGTAGGGTGCCAGCAGCCGCACATCCAAGGGCACCGTCAGCACGATGCCCTGGCGGAACGCACCATACGCAGGGACGAAGATCGGACGCTGCGCGAGTCCGGCGTGCTGCTGGATCTCCGGGGCGTGCTTGTGCGCAAGCTCCAGACCATATACCTGATACGACGGTGCGTTGACAGCACCCGGCCCCTCGTGTTCTTCGACGCCGACACGCCCGCGTCCGGAGTAACCAGACACCGCGTAAATGCTGACCGGGTAGTTGCCTGGTATGAGCCCGGCCTGCAGCAGGGGCCGCAGCAAGCCAATTGCACCGGTCGGATAGCAACCTGGATTGGTGACCCGACGCGCGTTCGCAATGCGCTCAGCCTGTCCCAGAGTCATTTCCGGAAAGCCGTATGTCCAGTCCGGCCGTGTGCGATGGGCGGAACTTGCGTCGACTACTCTGACGGCAGGATTGACAATGGCGTCCACTGCCTGGCGCGCGGCGGCATCGGGCAGGCAGAGGATGGCGATGTCGCAGGCGTTGATGGCTTCGGCGCGACGCCTGGAATCCTTGCGTTCCGCCGGGGGAAGCGTGACCAGTTTCAGATCGGTCCGGTCGCGAAGCCGTTCGTGAATTTGCAACCCGGTGGTGCCCTGGTCGCCGTCGATGAAAACAAGGGGAGAGCTCATGCGCGGAATACTCCGGTAACTGGGTAATAGCAAGTAGAACGAGCCTGCCATCTTCCGCGCACCACTAGAATAGCGAAAGTTGAATTTTATAACCTGGACATTCAGTTTTTCTGAATCTGGACGCCGACACGCGAGAGATCAGCCCGGACCGCTTGCGCACCCTGTGCCGGTGCATTGGCGGTGTCCGGCTCGCATTACGCCTGAATGGTTCGCCGCTCAACCTCTCATTCTTAATGATGCGACCACGCGCCTCTCGTGTCTGACTGTGGAGTGGTTTGCGACCGGAGGGCACCATCCCGCGCCGCGCACTCAGCTCAATACAACGATGCGATCAAGAGTCTGGTAGCGGCAGGTTATGGCACGGCGCTGTTGCCTCATGAGGCCACTACGTCATTACCCGACAGGCGCATTGTCATGCGTCCGCTGCGTGCGGCGTTGTGGCGTCGGCTCGGCATTGCGCATCATGCGGGGCACGTCGAGCGTTCCACGCAACATGTACTCGATGCGTAGTGGGATCTGCGATTGGCGTAGGATTTTGCCATTTGTTGCTTCGGTTCGTTCTCGCGATGGGACAGTAGCCTATTGCACGCCACAACGAACGAATGACCGGTTCGTAGAAATTTGACAGACCCCTGAGGGTCGGGTCCGGAAGTTCGGGCCGAGGTCCCCGGGGATGCGGGGACCTCGTACTGCGATCTTCGGCAACCGGCCATGAAGCGACCTTCAAGACGAGTCCTCGAGTGTCCGTAATACGCTGCGCAGTAGACGCTTCGGCGCCAAACCCGGCAATCAATTTCCCTGGCGGGAACTACAGTTCCGTTTCACTTGCAGCGACGAAGGCCGAGGGCGAGCATCCAAACTGCTTCCTGAACGATGTGGCATATGCACTGTGGCTTTCATAGCCGCTACTTAAAGCGACCCGGGTGATCGGCGTTCCCTGTAGCAGCATCGCCAGCGAAGACATCAAGCGCATCTGCTGACGCCACTTTCCGAATGTCACGCCGGTGCTCCTCTGAAAGCGGCGATAAAACGTCTTCGTGCTCATAGCCAGTCGGCCAGCCCACATATCGGCAGTGGTGGAGTCGCTTGGGTCGTGAGCCAACGCCTGGCAAACCTGCTGCATCTCGGGGTCGACAGGCCAGGGCAGATGGAAAGGAAGACGGGGCTTGGAGCGCAGTTCCTCCACGAGTAGATCGCCCAGCAGCGTCGTGCGTCTCGATTGTGTGTGTTGGTCCTCAAGATGCGCAATGGCGTTGATCAATTCCCGGAGCAACGGCGAAACATGGAGGACACAGTCCTCGAAGGGCAGATCTACTGCGACGTCTTCGCGGATATAGATGCCCTGCGCCTGAACCGTAACGGGCGTCATCAGCCGATGAGGGGTCTCGGGCCGCAGCCAGACTGCCGCCGTTGGCGGTACCAACCAACGGCCCGTTGCGGCTTCGATCCGCAGAATGCCTTCGGCGGCATAGATCAGGTGCCCTCGACGGTGCCGGTGCTCCGGCACAACCTGACCAGCCTCGTAGCGGGCAACGACGCCCACAACGGCCAATGCAGATGACTCGAGGTCGGCCAGATCGAACAACTTGCGTTCTGTCGCGGCGGGAGTCGAATTCATGGTGTCTGTCTGGATAAAAAGTATGTCCATTTTTATGTAGAAGGACAGAGCGGGTCAACCTTATAGTGGACCCGTCGCCACTGCTCTGTTCGACCTATTCATGCGTACCGCTTCTTCTGCCTCGCGACTGCTACTAGGCCTGACCTCCGGTCGGGGTCGGTACGCGTTCGCCCGCGTCACGATCCACTCTGATTCCCCCTGACCCCGACCTCAGTCAGATCCCTTGGAGCAGGGGAATCAGAACACCGTTGATTCCCTTTTCGAGGTCGTAATGCTGACAATGCCTTCCAAAAAGTATCGCGCGTCCCCGGTCGTCGACATGCCGGATCGCCAGTGGCCCTCGCGAACGTTGAACCAGGCGCCGATCTGGTTATCCACTGACCTGCGCGACGGAAACCAGGCGCTCTTTGAACCGATGAACAGGGAGCGCAAGCTTCGGCTGTTTCATGAGCTGGTACGTATCGGGTTCAAGGAGATCGAAGTTGGATTCCCGTCTGCGTCGCGGACCGATTTCGAGATCGTGCGCCATCTCATCGATGCCGACCTGATACCCAAAGACGTGACGCCTATGGTCATCACGCAACTACGCGATGATCTGATCGAGGAAACGGTGCGCAGCGTACAGGGGGCGCGGCGCGTCACCGTGCATTTCTACAATGCAATCGCGCCAGCTTGGCGTGAGATCGTGTTCGGTCTTAGCGTGCCGCAGATTATCGAAATGGTTGAGCACCATATTGGTTTGCTCAGGAAACTCACAGCACAACATCCCGAAACGGAGTGGGTGCTCCAATACTCCCCCGAGACATTCTGTATGGCGGAATTGGACGTTTCGCTGTCGGTCTGCAACGCAGCGATCCGGGCGTGGGATGCGGGACCACAACGATCCATGATCATCAACTTGCCCACGACAGTCGAGGTCTCCACTCCCAATGTCTTTGCAGACCAGATCGAATGGATGCATCGCCATCTGGACCGCCGTGAACACATCGTGCTGTCCGTACACCCGCATAACGATCGCGGCACGGGCGTGGCCTGTGCCGAACAGGCATTGCTTGCAGGCGCACAGCGGGTCGAGGGTTGCCTGTTTGGCAATGGCGAACGCAGTGGGAACCTGGATGTCGTGACGCTCGCGCTGAATCTGTACACGCAGGGCATCGCGCCTGGGCTCGACTTCTCCGATATTTCCGGCGTGGCGCGCATTGCCGAGGAATGCACGGCATTGCCCATTCACCCGCGCCATCCCTATGTCGGCGATCTGGTCTTCACCGCGTTTTCCGGCTCTCATCAGGACGCCATCGCCAAAGGCTTTGCTACGCAGAACCCCCACGCGTTGTGGCGGGTTCCTTACCTTCCCATCGACCCGCATGATCTGGGCCGCACCTACGACAGCATCGTGCGTGTCAATAGCCAGTCAGGAAAGGGCGGGATTGCGTTTCTTCTCCAGCGGGATCATGGAGTGGTAATGCCGCGCCGCATGCAGATCGAGTTCAGTGCCATCGTGCAGTCGCTTGCGGAGGCCAGTGAGACGGAATTGACGAGCGAAAAACTCTGGTCTGTCTTCGAGAAAACCTATTTTCCCGACGATCAAGAAATGTCCCGTCTCGCCTATCGGCGACACCATTTATTCGACGCGGCCGAAGGACAAGGCATCGAGCTGGAATTGGTGGCGCCTGATGGCTCCGTTAAGACCTTGCGCGGTGCGGGGAATGGTCCCATTGCTGCAACCGTAGCGGCGCTTGGCTTGCCATTGCGAATAGATAGTTATGAGGAGCGCAGCCTTGGCAGCGGTGCGGGAGCATCGGCAATGGCCATTGTGGAAACTGCATGGTCCGGTTTGCCAGGTACACGTTTCGGTGTGGGAATTCACCCGAATATTGTCACGGCATCGGTTCTGGCCGTATTGAGTGCTGTCGCCAGATTCCCCCTAGCAGAACCTTCCATGGCTGGATAGTCGTGCTGGAAAGCTTCCCCAGTGCTGTCGATTGCAACACTGGCGCCGACCGCTGATCTCCGTTCCGGAATCGGCAGCGTTGCTCGTCAGGTCGGGCAACGCGATGCCGGACAGCTCACGTTGCCTTCATTCAAAGCGTCAATGACTTCCACATCATCGCCTCCTGCGCTCTGCACGTTGGTCTCGCTGTGTGCAATCTCAGTTCTTCCGTTGAGCATATTCCTGCCGTCGCTGCCGAATATTGCCGCGGATTTTCACACCGACTACGCGTTCGCAACTCTAGCGTTGTCGGGATATGCGCTCATCTCTGCGGGTATCGAATTAGTGACGGGGCCGCTATCCGACAGGTTCGGGCGACGACCGCTTCTGCTGACCGGTCTCGCGGTGTTTGTTGTCGGATCTATCGGCTGCGCAGTTTCCACCAATGCGTGGAC
Source organism: Caballeronia udeis (assembly GCF_044909315.1). Taxonomy (GTDB): domain Bacteria; phylum Pseudomonadota; class Gammaproteobacteria; order Burkholderiales; family Burkholderiaceae; genus Caballeronia; species Caballeronia udeis_A. The sequence goes on along the minus strand of NZ_JBIYEB010000034.1, from coordinate 9,881 downwards.
GTTCCTTGTTTTTCGAGCACTTCAGGCCCCGATCACATCCTGCTATCCCCTCTCGATGGCTGTCATCCGGGATACGACTGGCAGGCAGAAAACAGCGAGCCGGATCGGTTATGTCGTGATGGCAGCCGCGCTTGCGCCAATGCTTGGTCCTACACTTGGAGGCACTCTTGACCGATTTGCTGGCTGGCGCGCGATCTTCTGGAGCCTCGCGCTGCTCGGCACCACGCTGCTCGTCATATGCTGGTTCGATCTGGAAGAAACTCACACGAAGACGTCGGACACTTCCCGCCAACGGCTATTGGCCTATACGGCGCTTCTTCGCGAGCGTCGCTTCTGGGGCTATTCCTTGTGCATGGCGTTCTCGACCGGTACCTTCTATGCCTTTCTGTCCGGTGCACCACTGGCCGCAAAGGTCGCGTTTGAACTACCAACCGCACAGCTCGGTTTTTATATGGGCACCATCACGGCCGGATTCGTACTCGGCAGCTTCGTCTCCGCCCGGTACGCTACCCGTTATCCGCTCACCGCGATCTTGATAGTCGGTCGCGTCATAGCGTGCGCGGGCCCTCTTATCGCCTTGGCCCTCTTCCTGGCCGGGGTCAAGCACGCAATCGCGCTGTTCGGTCCATGCATGCTCGTTGGTATTGGCAATGGCCTCTCAAATCCGTGCGCCCATGCGGGCGCAATTTCGCTGCGACCGGATTTGGCGGGCAGTGCTTCCGGTTTGATTGGTGCGATGACCATAGCAGGCGGTTCTGCACTTTCCTCGGCAACTGGCGCACTGCTGACGGAGAACAACGCGGTCTGTGCGCCGCTTTGTCTTATGTTGCTTTCTTCACTAGTTGCGCTGTCCATCGCAGTGTACGTGCATGTTTCTGGAAGGTATTGACGAGTGCGCTCGACAGTTGCTCGCCGCCATCAGTAACCACGAAATGGGAACTGATGTCACCACTCTGCCTGGCTTCGCCCAAAGACGGAAAATGTCTTGGCGGCAAAGGTTCACGGTAGCGCGGATGGGCGTCTGAAGGGTGTTGAGCAGACCCTCACTGGTTATATGCGAAGGTCAGCAAAGGGTCGACTCCCGCCTTCCGTGAACGGATCAGGGGCAGAGCGCTCCGTCGGTTCCGCGCGAGCGGTTTCGTTCATCGGCCATCTTCGGACGTTGACTCATGCCTTCGCGCGGACATTTGAACGTCGGTTCCGCCCAGACAACGGACCTTCGTGCGCAGAAGATGTCAGTCGGGGTCGTCGGCAATTCCGGCCGTTCGCAACGTTCACGAAGCGGCCGTTCAAGTATTGAAAATCCCGTCAATCATCCGGCATCTTCAACGCGACGTTAAGGTCGAACTCGAATGCTCAAGAGGTTCAATCTTGTCTGTGAAATCCCGCACCGGATACGTCCACTAACGTTCAAGATGACCCGGAGACCTCACCAGACGCCGGAGGTTTCCCGCTGAAAAGAATTTCATTCCTCAACGTCACTCGCTTCCTGCGTGCTATGCGAGATGGAATCGGGGTTCAGCGGGACTTACCCTTCACCGCTCGAACACTGGCGCGCTTCCTTGTTGCAGCCTCGTTCGGCGTTGCAGGCGAGTTCGCCACCTTTGCTTTACCGGCAACGACGTCTCCAGATGTTGATTTACGTGGCCCAGCAGATGACTTGACTGGCGATTTCTTTGTTACTGCTTTGTTGTCCGCCGCAGTCTTCGCGCTCGCGGGTGGCTTCCGGGCTGTCGAAACAGCCGGCTTGGCTGCCTTCTTCGCTGTCACCTTACCTGCCGATGGCTTGTTACGTCCGGCAGCAGGCTTGGCCAGTGGGTAAGCTTCGGCCATCTCGATGCCAAACACGTCAGCCAGCAGCGCGTCGTCAAGCACCTTGCCGGTAGCCGGGCGTTTTCTCGATTCAGGAAGGCCGGCATTGACCTGACGGACGAGATCATTGGCATCGACCCGGCGCAAGGCGAAGAGGAATTCCGGCTGTTGGTCGAGCCGTGCGCCGACGCCGTAGAGCACGGCAGCAACGTGCTTGCACATTGATGCCCAGTCCGGGCAACTGCAATTGAACGTGATTTCCTTCGGCGCTGGGAAAAGACCGATACCAGGTTTGCAGATGCGTTCCATGACGGCTGTCGAGAGCTTGCCCTGCAAGAGTTCCACAATCGAATCGATCGACCCCGAGCAATCGGCTCCGATTGCTCGCCATTGCTTTTCAGGACACGCCGCGACGGTCACGGCGACCTTGTAGAGGCTCGACCCAATTACCTGCGCGCGGACTTCGCCTGCCGTAATCTGGAGGTCGATCACGGAACCGTTGCGAACATAGGTGCGACCGCGCGGCAGGCGGCTGGCATAGTCGCTGTAGCGTTCCAGATTGTCACACCAGGCCTTGCCCCAGAAGGTTTTGGCGATGGCGCCGCGATACGATGTGATTGGTGACAGCATCGCACCAGCCTTCTTTGCCTTGGCGACGGCCAGTTCGGCCTTTTTCCGGCGCTCGGCGACCGAGACGTACGGCTTCCACCCCCCATAATCCATTGCGCTTCCTCTTGACGATTAGTCTTCTTGAGCGGCATGGATGTCGAGCTTCACAAGATCGAGCAATTCGCGATTGCTCATCTCGGTGAGCAGGAGTTCTGCACCGCCCTCCAGCACATCCTTCACCAATTGCTGCTTCGCTTCGATCAACTGGTCGATTCGGTCCTCAATCGTGCCACGGCAGATAAACTTATGCACTAGGACGTTCCTCTGCTGACCGATACGAAACGCACGGTCGGTCGCCTGATTTTCCACGGCCGGATTCCACCAGCGGTCGTAGTGGATCACATGGGACGCGGCGGTGAGATTCAATCCCGTCCCGCCCGCCTTTAGCGAGAGCACGAAGAAGGGTATCAACTCATCTTCCTGGAATCGCTTGACCAGTTCGCGGCGCTTGACCACGGGGGTGCCCCCGTGGAGCACCAGGCCTTCGCGACCAAAGACTGAACCCAGAAATGCCGCCAGCGGCTCAGTGGTCTCGCGGAACTGGGTGAAGACCAGAACCTTTTCCTGTTTGGCGGCGATGACTTCGGCGAGTTGGCGCAGGCGGGCGAACTTGCCGCTGTCTTCGGCCTTCCACGCCACGTCGCCCAGCCATTGCGAGGGATGGTTGCATATCTGTTTGAAGCGCATCAGAAAGCTCAGCACCACACCCTTGCGGCCAATGCCTTCGGCGTCCTCGAGCGCGGTGGCCAGCTCCTTCACCGCCCGCTGGTAAAGCGCCGCCTGGCTCGGGCTCAGGTGACACCAGGCCTTGAGTTCGGTCTTGTCCGGAAGGTCATTGATGACCCGCTTGTCGGTCTTCAGGCGACGCAGGATGTAGGGCCGTACGAGCGTACGCAACGGGCCGAAGTTCTCGGCCTTCGCTAGCCGCTTGGTAAAGTTGGCGAAAACTTTGTCCGAGCCCAGCAAACCGGGGTGGGTAAAATCGAAAATGGACCACAGGTCGGACAGGCGGTTTTCCACGGGGGTTCCGGTTAGCGCGATGCGCGATTGTGCATGGAGCTGCTTGACCTGTCGCGTTTGCTTGGCGCTCGGATTCTTGATCGCCTGCGCTTCATCAACGACGGCAACGCGCCATTGGATGGTCCCCAGTACCGGCTGGCGAACAAGCGTGCCAAAGCTGGTGATGACGAGATCGATGTCTGCAAGCCGCGCGGCGTCCAGCGCACGCAGATCGGCCGCCGGCATGGCCGACGGATGGGCGATCAGCAGGCGCAAGCCGGGGGCGAAGCGCTCGGCCTCTGCCGCCCAGTTGGCCAGAAGCGATGCTGGGGCAACCAGCAGGCTAGGTTGCGCCTCGGTGCTTTCGCGCTTCAGCACCAACAGCAGGGAGAGTACCTGCATGGTCTTGCCCAGGCCCATATCGTCCGCCAGGCAAGCGCCCAGGCCGAGCCGGGTGAGCAGATACAACCACCGCACGCCTGCCTGCTGGTAGGGCCGCAGGCTCGCCTTGAGTTCCGCGCCCGGGCTGATCTGCGCCAACCCCTCCGGCTGACGCAACTCCTGCAGGATGTCGGCCAGCCAAGGCCCAGCAACAAGCTGCGACCAGTCGCGGTCAGCGGGGTCGCCGCTATCGTCGAGTGAAGCACCCGCCAGAAGACGTAGGGCCTCGTTAAAGGGCAGACCGGCTTTCGCCGCCTTTTCCATAGCCTCGAATCGCTTCAGGAGGCGACCGAGCCTTTTTTGGTCCACCTCGACCCAGCGACCACGGATGAGTTGCAAGCCGTCGGCGCCTTTGAGCAGATCCCTGACCTCGGAGGCGCTGAGATGCTCGCCGTCGAGGGACACCTCCATGCTGAAATCGAGCAACGCCTCCTTGCCCAAGAGCGAAGGCGGTCGTGCGCCGACGCTGGCTTTCACAACGGGACGAGCAGGACGGCCCGCCTGCCAGACGCTTGGCGTGCGAACGACAATGCCGGCGGTTTCGAGTTTGGGCAGGTCTTTGAGAAAGCGGTAGGCGTCAAGCGGCGTCCAGCGCAGCGGATGGTATATCTCACCCGTATCCACCATTTCACGAAGCCAATCGCAGTCTTGCGCGGCGCGCTGCACTGGCAGCAGCAGCGACAAGAGCTGCGCCTTGCTCCTGGCCCCCGAAAATTCCGCCAGGGCTTGCGACAGCGGCTGATGCTGCGCCTTGCCATGGGCCGACAGGCGCGAGGTGTAAGTCGCAAGGAAGGCGAACGGTGACTCCGGATCCTTGCGGTTCTCAGCGAGGTTGAAATGCACGCGGCCGACAAGATTCCAGGCCGGGTGGCGCAACTTAAGGAAATCCTGCAGCGAGACCTTTGCGGTAGCCAGTTCCTGGTGCAAGGCGGCATCAATGTCGCCCCACAGCGTGGCCAGCACATCCGGCGTCAGATATTCCCCGCCCGTCATCGGCGGCGCATCGGCAATCAGGGCATCGAAATCCTCGGCAGCAGGCGTGACGACCGCGATCTCGCCGCCTTCGGGGGTCGTGCACAAGGCGGTGACGTAGCGTGCGGCAAAATCACGCCACCAGGCCCATGCGGGCGGGAGAATGCGGCCGATTTCCGCCGTTCCCAAATGCAGCAGGCCATGCCCCGCGCCAAGCGTAAAAGAACTGCCTAGCCCCAGTTGTACTTCATCCGCCGATAGTGGCGCGGCATCCTCCGGCACCGCGAGCAGGTGACCACCAGGCGTCAGGTGTGGCGAGAACATGTCGGGAGCAGTCAAGAATGCCCGTCCCCGTCGCGCGGTCGCAGCAAGCGCTGCAGCCGCCTGTTTTCACGGAACCCGGCTTCGCAATCAACCAGCAGACCCACCGGCCCGGTGCGAACTGGGCGAAGCTCTGTTTGCGCCTGATCCGATCGAATTGTGGGGTGAGCCAAGCTGCCGTGGTATGCGCGGCCGCTGTGTTGGGCATGTCTTGTGAACTGTCTTTTCATCTGCTGTAGGACAACCTGATTGCTGCGTATTAACTCACGGAAGTTCGCCCCGGCTCTACCGCCGGCTGGCCAACCTTCAAGGCCGTCCCCGCGAATCTCCGAATTCTGCCAAAAGAAACACGACCCACCATGAAAGGGTACCAAAACCTGAGTCATACGAGATGGGATGCCGATGGCGGCTCCCGCCCGCGTGGCGAAAATCAGTCGGCGCGTTTGTTGCAAACGACTAAATGGCAGAGTGTCTCGTTGGACCGACCTACGGACGTTCAACGCTGCTCCTTTGGACGTCCCTTCATGGCGGACTACCGCCGATCACCGACCGGTGTGAGTCACTCCATCGCGGTCGCTCGCGCCTATGCTTCAAACGCCCCTTGCTCGGCCCACGCAGCCATTACTTCCCGAACCCGCTTGTCGGGCGGACGGTGAAGGCGTAGAAAAGTGGGACGCTTTGTGTATTTCGGTGACGCCGCTTACGTCACCCGGCAAGGAATGCGAGGGAGGGGTCATGACATTCAAGGCTCAGTGGTACCAAGGCAAGTTTGCGAAAAAACGTGGCAAAGGCTTCTGTGGCTATCCGGTGGCAACGGTTGCCTTCTACGGGCCAGACGACACGAGAGCGACGAAGGTCTCTGTTTGCATCGTCGCGCACGAAGGTGCTGACGCGGACCCTGTTGAGCGGTGGTTCTGCGAAACAACCGATGCGAGAATCGATCCAGAAGTCACCGAAGCAATCGTTCGATTCATCGATCATCATGGTGCCAAATCGGTGGTGGCCGTCGACCGCATCATCGGCTGCCCGCATGAGGAAGGCATTGACTACCCGGAAGGCGAAAAATGCACGCAGTGTTCGTTCTGGGCCAACCGTGATCGGTGGAGCGGCGAGATCATCCAGTGAGACGTCAAGAGGCAAGCGCTTCTATCCTCGCGTCAAGGCGTTCCTTACTCGCCTCATTCCGACCTTAGTCATGCATTCATTAACGCAGGACACTTTCTGGACGAGAAGGTCGCGTGTGGCGCTCAGCGGGGCGCGGCCAAGCCCGTGGCGTGGTTCCACGCAACCGTGATCGCCTCCGCGAATGACTTCGACTCCACGAGCGCGATGACTGCAACGTGCTTCACGTGGAGGAAAGGTCTAGCGGAGCCGGACATCGACCGAGACGACACGAAGCCTGGTCATGCCCGCGGTGTAAGGTACAGGGGCGAATCTCCTGCTGGGAAGGCACGTTGTGGGATCTTGCCGAGCGTGGTGAGCATCACCGTTAATGCAAGGGGCAGAACCATGGGTTTTTCTTGCCGAACGTTTCTGATCGCTCGAGACGATACCCTCTGGCGGCTGTCAAGTACTAAGTTCGACCGGATGCTGCGAGATCCGGCAAGCCACTGTCTGCCCGTTTTTGCGGGGCAACGAGCGCGAATGGCCAGCGTCGTGGTCGAGCTTGTGGCCAGAAACCCGGTGCGCGTCGTTCGGAACACGTTTTCCATTCTCACTTTCGATGACGAAGGCCGCATCGACCCGAGTAGATTCGAAAAGCAGCAATTTGCCCTCGTGGAGTCGGCCGTCGCACCTGTCTTTGCCGTGTTCGATGATGACAGCAACCAGACGGTCGTCGACGCAACCTCCCGATTCATTGCACAGGGAGGCCAATGGGTTCCGTCACGCGCTTTGGCGCGCGTCATAGATCAGACTGCGTTGGGCCAACGACAGTGCCGACACCTGTAAGCGGTCACTCAAAGGGGCGGCACTACGGTATCCAGTTTTCGATTCTCGAGTGTCGGAGATGGGTCGAAAGCGAGCAAATCATATGGTCGTCGCGTAAGCCGCCACTCGCGAGAGATAAAATTCGTGGTTACCCGAACGGCGGCCGATGACTTGACGGGCAGCACGCGTGCACGAATGACCGCTGGACCTCGGAAGCCGCCGTTCACGTCGCGCTGGCTCCAACGGCCGGAGAGGGTCGAGTTCTGCCCGACGCGGACCGATCAATGCAGGCACGCCTCACCGGTACATCGTCGGCCCGCGTTCGGCCAAGAAGGGCCTTTCGGGTTGGGCCTGTGAACGTCTGCTGATAAGCTGCAAGCTGTCTTCTACGGGACTTGCGCCAGATAATTTGTGGACTTGTTTGCTGGGTGCAGACCTTTCTTTAGCCAAGCCCCCACGTTGGTGGGACCAGTCCAGCTACCTGATACCCCTGAACTGAGTTCTCACTGGTGCTGCATTAGACGCTCGGCGCGCACCTCAAGCGTGCCGCCGGCATCCGCGCCGACTCCCCGCGGTTAGTCAGTCAGCAACTAATCGCCGGTGCTGGCGTGCCCGATCAATGCCCGGAGTCGATGGTCATTCATCCGCTTGTCGCAGATAGAACGCGTCGAGAAACTCGTTCATCAGTGCCGCTATGTCATCCACTTTTTCATCAAGTGCAAAGTGGCCTGCGTCGAGCAGATGGACTTGCGCATTTGGCAAATCACGCTGGTAGGCAGCAGCTCCGGCCGCAATGAAGGATCTGTCGTAGCGGCCCCACAGGATGAGCGCGGGAGGCTGTTGCGTTCTCATCCATTCTTGCCAAGCTCCATAGGCCGCCACGTTCGTACGGTAGTCATAAAGCAGCGCGGCCTGGATTTCAGACTGGCCCGGACGATTGAGAAACGCGTACTCGTCCGTCCAGGTGTCCGGGCTGTAGCGTTCGGGGTTAGGGCTCTCACCGTCGTGACGATATTTTGTACTTTCGAACGATGTGAACGCGGTGAACACTTCTGGACGCGCGGCAGGATCGGCCCAGTACTCCTTGATGGCCTTCCACTTTTGCCCGAGACTTTCCTCGTGGCTATTGGCGTTCTGGATCACTAGCGCTTCAAGACGCTCGGGATGTGCCAGCATGATTCGGAATCCGATCGGACCACCGTAGTCCTGCAGATAAAAGCTGAAACGGTCGATGCGAAGCTGTTCGAGTAGGCCATCGATCGTCTCGGCGAGGTGATCGAACGTGTAGGCGAACTGCGAAGGCGGCGGTGCGTCGCTGTGGCCGAAGCCAGGATAGTCCGGTGCGATAAGGCGGTAGTGTGTCGCGAGCAGCGGAATGAGGCTATCAAACATCCGCGACGACGACGGAAACCCGTGAAGAAGCACGATGGTTGGTGCGTCTTTGGGACCCGCCTCTCGATAGAAGACGCCAACACCTTTAACTTCCGCTCGGTGATAAGTGAGGGTCGATGAGGACGATCCGCTCGGATCAGTCCTGCGTGGGCGGGAATCGGTAGGCGGACTCTTTGTATTCATGGTGACTCCGTTATTAGGCAACGTTGGAGCGGCAAGTTAAGTCTGCACCCTTCATTCCCTCGAAGCAGACGACATTGCCCTTCAGTGCGCGACATCAGCTGGCGATATCAAGGCTACGGCGTAATCGAATCAGATCAGCCCGCAATTGTCCAAATGACTGACGGTTGATGCCGGTAGCTCTCAGGGCAGTCGTCGAAATGATTGCGGCCGCTGCTTTGAGCGCTCTCCCATCTTCGTCCCGGGTAATCAGCACCCGACGTTCGTCAGTGGATTCGCCTGAACGATTGACGCGCCCGGCCGCTTCCAGACGTTTAAGAAGTGGGGTAAGCGTGGCGGAGTCCAGGAACACTCGCTCGGCGACCGCCCTCAACGTTATGCCATCGTGCTCCCACAGCAGCGACATGACCAGTTACTGCAAATCCTAGCTTATTTTTGCGGACGAAACATTCCAAGCCGCCCATCTGGCGAACAGTACGGGGCGCGTAAGCTCTGCGCCGGGTCGATCCGCGCGCGAGGAGTTAGGGAGCCTCCCGACAAGCGCGGCTGACGAAAACACCGTAGTCACCCCTCGCGACCGTCCGCATTATTCCGAGGTTGAGACCTTCCGAAGCCTCTTTTGATAGGCAGTTGAGGGGCGGTCAGTGCCAATCGCTGTTTCGCCGTGCGGGGACATGCGTATACAAATTGCATCAGACACCGATCGGTCGTTTCGCGCATCAGCGGTCGCGCAACCGTTCGGAAATGTTGTGGGCGCACCCGGATGCCGCTGCCGTGTTTCCCGGGTCTGCGTCAGGAATCCGGCTGCGCACGCCGGAACGCTCGGGTTTCGATTGCGCTCGGGGCGCTGCACATCCCCGCGGGGCGCGCTTGCCCTCTCGGTGCACGTTTCTGTTGGCCGGGGCGCAATGCACCGCGGGAACCGCAGCAGTGAGGCTGCGCGTCCCGGGCAGCGTCCGTCCGCGACGACGCCAATCGCCGTATCATGAGCCATCATAGGGAATACACGTTCGTAATCGGAGACCGGAGGTCCCGTATGGCCACGACTAACGGGTCGGCTTCACCTGACACGACACCTGCCATCGCGCTCGCCTTGCAAGGAGGGGGCGGCCTCGGCGCCTATCACATCGGCGCCTATGAGGCGCTGGCCGAGGCTCATCTGCTGC
>NZ_JBIYEB010000033.1:0-114842 GCF_044909315.1 Caballeronia udeis | reverse complement strand
TTGAGCACAGCTGACGAGGTGTCCCCCGACCACAGGATCGCAGGGATCGAAGTGCCGGTAGCAGCGCGGACCGCCGCAATCGCAGCCACACCGTCTTCGTTTTCCAGCCGGTAGTCAGAGAGGATGACGTGCGGACCACTTGGCAAAGCCTCAATGCGCAACTGCTTGATGACGTCGGATGATGATTCTCCCGCCACGACGTAGCAGCCACGCTCGATCAGGCGCATCGATATTTCGATTCTCAGGTCGCTATTGTCCTCGATGATCGCCACGACCATATTGGTCAAATCCGGGTCGCCGTTTTCAACCGTTTGAACCCCGAGCAACTCTGGCGGTACGAGTCCTATGAAGGGGACCGTCACCGAAAAACGCGATCCCCGTTCGGGTGTCGAGTCCACGTCCAGTGTGTGACCAAGAAGGTTCGCGAGACCCTGGACAATCGACAGACCCAGGCCGAACCCTTTTTCACGATTCCTCTCGGGATTATTGACCTGCACATAGCTTTTGAAGATATCCGCCTGTCTCCCTTCAGGGATACCGATCCCGTTGTCCCAGACGCTTATCTTTACGCGGTCGCTACGCCTCTGGCAACTCACCAGAATATGTCCGTTCTTTCCTCCCTGTTCGGAAGGCGTGTAACGGACCGCATTGATCACCATATTCCGGACGATCCTGTCCAACGCATATCGATCCGTACGGACCAGATAGGGTCGGCTATGGAGTCTTAACTTCAGCCCCTTTGCTGCGGCCAGCGGCTGCATATCCACGACTATGCCGCGTAAAAGGGAAGGCAGCGCCACCTCCTGAATTTCTACATTCCAGGTGCCGGACTCGAGGCGGCAGATATCCAGCGCCCCGTTGATCATGCCTTCCATTGCATCCACTTGCCTTTGCGCAATCGAGACGTCTTCGGCCAGATTGGCCGATTTAATGCTCCGTTCGATGAAATTTAACTTCAAACCGAGCGTCGTGAGCGGTTGGCGCAAGTCATGGCTTATTGCAGCGATAAATTGGTTCTTCTCCGCCGTTGCCGCTACAGCCTGAGATCGCGCCTCGTCGAGAACGATCTCTTTTACACATGTGCGTTGCTGATCGTTGCAAATGAACCATGCGATGACACAATAGCCAATCATTTGAGCCGTATACCAGTCAAACATTCCTGGCCGCTTAATAAATAGCAGTGGTGCCATGTTAAATCCGAATGGGATAGTGCCGATCACGAGTGAACCTAAAGCCGCACGAAAACTGGGTGCGAGCAGCAGCAAAGTAAATGCTTGGCTGATCATCGTCAGTTCCAGGAAGCCATACCTGGCGAATCTGAAGTGATAACCATGGAGGACCACGAAGTTGGGCGGGGTTAGCCCAAAGCTGGCCGCCGCCCACCAGAACGATGTCAGCATGAGCAATGCAGCCCATGCCCAGTGCATCTGCTCGACTGCGTTGGCGCTGGCGTGCTTCGGGAGCGCCATCGTCTTTTTCAGTAAGTATGCTGCCAAGGGAGCGGCCATCCCCCACAGTCCCAGGATCCAGACGACGCGGAACAAGGGATAAATATCCGACGTTTTGATCCACGATCCATATACGAACCAGAACGGGCTTCCGACCAAAAGTAGCGCGATCCAATATATCGATCGGCGGGACAGTGATACCAATAACTCGCGTTTGACAAGGAGGCTCTGCTCGGTGCCGAGTGCTGCAACCGGTCCCAGAAAAAGATTCACACATTCAGCGAATCTGCGGCGCTCGTTATGAACCGTTTCACTCGCGCTCAGCGATGAACTGGCCGCGGGCTTTTCGTCCGCGTCAGAATCGCCTCGTGTTTGAGTACAGGACGCCATAAGAGGCCTCCGGGGATCAGCTTCAGCATGCGCTCCATTGTGCTACCGGTTCACCAGCGAGTCGATGGACAGATGTTCCTTTACTTGCCGAACAAAAGTTCGTGGTTGGCTCATCGAGGTGAACCCTTCCTGAGATTTGCGCCGGCTGTGCCGGGAATTTGGTGGAGAACCGTCGAGGCCGCCGGCGAGGCCAAGCTTGGGGCCGCTCTCGGGCGTCACGCCGTACCACCAACTTACAGTTGTCCTCATCAAGCACGGCTCGTGGTGCTCACAGGATGTGTGCCACGTCGACCTGCATCCGTAACTCAGCGTGTACGCCGTGCTCTTAAGAAATCACTGTAACGAATAACCGTAAAGCGACGCCGAACATTTATTCGCCCATAAAGGAACATTTAATGCCGAACATCAAATAACCGGTCCAGCTACAACTGACATGATTACACGGAGGAATAATGCAACATAATTCGACACAAGGAGGGCGTACTTCACCGCGCAATGACTCACGTTCTTCTCTTCTCGAATGTCTATTACGGGCACGGCTCTATAACCGACCGACAGGAAAAACGCAGTGCAACCATGCGCACCGTCGGGTTTTCGAGCAATCACGGCTTGATCGGCACGCGACTGCGTCGGCCCGGCGAGTTTCTGCACTCCGTACTTCGCCAGCTGATCAGCATTCGAGCCGTCGTAACACGACGTTCCCGTTCAACCAATTCAAGGAGCTCCATCATGAAAACCCTCGCATGCCTTGTCCTCGCCAGCGCTGCGCTTGCCAGCCCGGTCGTCAGCTTCGCTCAGAGCACCGCGCCCGTCACGCGCGAGCAGGTGCGTGCGGAACTGCTCCGTCTCGAGCAGGCCGGATATCATCCCGGCGACGGCGACCATACGACGTATCCCGCGCAAATTCAGGCAGCTGAAGCGAAGATCGCTGCAGAGGACAACCAGCAGGCGGCCAACGACGCGGTTGGAGGCACGACGATGAACGGTACCTCGGCCTCCGGCAGCCCCCTGCATTTGCCGAAGCCCTCGCCATCGTCGTGCGTCGGCCCCGCAAGTTACTGCAACCTCTACTTCGGTAACTGACCGCCGATGGCTCGCCCGACACCGCCCCGACGATCCGGGTAACGTGCCGGAATCGTCTTGGGGCGAGGTCCTGTCCGGTTCCACCTATGGTGAGGCCTATCGCCTTCCTCGACGCGGCCATACTCGACCTGGCAACGCGCTGAGAGACTGTAAGCGCCTGATTCGGTGACAGGGAGATAATCGTGAAGATCAAGCATTTAAGCGTTTTGTCGGCAACAGCCGTTGCACTTCTCTCACTCAGTGGCGCCGCACAGCTTGCTTAAGCGACGTCAGCGACATCGGTTGTGCTGTTCATCGGGATCGCCGCAGTCCGCTGCGCCAGCCATTCGACCAGCATTTTATGCACGGCGGCGCTTGTGAATATCTCGAAGTGATTCGTGTCGGGGAGAATTTTGAACGAGGTCGCAGGGGATTCCCGATTGAGCAACATCTGCAGACGTTGAGCGTCGATGGCCTCGTCATGCTCGCCGATCAGGATCGCCGCCCTGTCTTCCAACTTGCGCACATCTTCAACATACCGGTTGCGAGGGTGATAAGACGCGTTGAGGCGGTAGGAATAGGATAGCGTCTCGGTTCCGTCCCAGAGCCGCACGGGCTTATTAAATTGAATGACCGTCAGCGCGTTGAATCCGCGAACGCCGAGCGCATTCAGGACGATCAACCCGATGAGGCGTCGCATATGAAGTTGTGCCCAGCCACCACCCGACCCCTCTCTGAGGGTCGACGAAGTCGGGATGACGGGACTCAGCATCAGAAACCGCGACACAAGGCGGGCGTGGGTTCCACCCGCAAAGCGGATAACAAACCCGCCGCCGCTGGAATGCCCTCCAAGGACGATCGGCCCATGAAAACCCTGTCTCCGCAGTTCGCTTGTCAGATCCGCAATGTCATCTTCCAGTTGGCCGACGTACTCGATATCTCCTCGATGACGCCCGGACTGGAAGTGACCACGAAGGTTCGGCAAGATGACCTTCGCGGCGGCCGATGAACTCACGGCGGAGGCTAGATCATGGTAGGAGCTTCCGTGATAGGACGATCCATGGACGAAGATCAATACCTGGTCTGCGGTCGAATCGTAGAAGCGATAGGCGAGCTTCTCGCCATCTCGGGCAGAGTACCGGGAGAGAGGTGGCGGAGGTGAGTCTGACCTCACTCGCAAGCCACCAAAGTCGAAAACATCCCGTTCCTCTGAAGCCGAACGCGGAGAGGTCGCCACCATTGCCACGGCAAAGGCGACAATCGACACCAGCACCGCAAGAAGAACCGCGGTCCCAAGCAGCATAGTCAAAAACACCTCCCATATCCGGCCACGAAGGCGCCGGCACAAGTTCACCACGGCAAATCCCTCTTGTCACGTCAGGGGAATGTAAATGTCGGTCTGCCACTGGTCCTGCGGGGTGTCAGGAAAGACGCTCAGGTAGTGGAAAAACAGGGGGTGGTCCCGTAGTTCTTCTCCGCTCGCAGGAAGCCAGTCGCGGTAGATCGGATAGATCGTTTCGCCAATATGGTCGGTCGATCCCGAATGCCGGACAACCGCGCATCGACCACCTGGAATGACCAGTTCGCGGACGCCGTAGACATTCGGCGCAACAGGTTCGTCAATCTCGCCGCAAATGTCGAAGCGAAATTCATCGCCCGGTGTCGTATCCGGGTTGCTGCGCGGAATCCCGAACGTTCTGCTCGATGGCAGCGGAGATTGCCCGCTTTGCATACGCCAATCGATGAACTTGCGCACGCTCTCGTTGACGAGTCCAATCGGTCCACAGTGTTCGAGTGCCGCGTCAAAGGTTTCAGAAAAATCGACAGTTCGCACTTGCATGGTGAGTTTCCTTGAAAGGTAGGGGACGACGAAGGTCGCGCTCCAGACATGCCATTTCGGCTGCTGTCGGAAAGAGCTCGGCGCCATGCCGAACGAGCGCTTAAACGCCCGACTGAAGGATTCGGGGCTGTCGAAGCCCGCGTCCAGCGCAGCATCGAGCACGGAGCACGGCTCACGTGAGGCCAGACGCCGGGCAGCTCGACGCAAGCGCATCAGTTGCACGTAGCGTGAGACCGGCACCCCCACATAGGCGGCAAACTGCCGATGAAAATGAAACTTCGAGAAGTTCGCGACGCGGCTCAATGCGTCCACCGACAGGTCACCCTCGAGATTTACATCGATATAAGTGAGTACGGCGTCGAAGCGCTTCGCGTAAGCGGTTGTGGCGTCAGCGTGCGATGGCATGGTCTGGATTGTGCGAGTTGCACTATGTTGCCCCATAGTGGGAACGTTTCACCTAGCCGCTCTTGCTCGATCTGCAAAGGTTGCCCCGGGTAACAACCGGCGACCTGGTAAGGGTGTTATGCCTGGCCCAGCGGCGGCCGGTAGTGCGTATTGTCAATTTTTTACAAGCGCGTTCAGATGCGAGGAATCACAATATTGATAGCGTTGCGCTGAGAAATTCGGCCGGGACACGCCGGTTTGAGAGCGCTCTTCACTAAACCCGCTTGGAGGTCGAAAGACATGAAGGCCGCGTACTATTCCTCAAAAGGCCCTGCTTCGGACGTACTCGTCGTTGGCGAGCAGTCTGATCCGGCCGCTCAAGCGGGCGAAGTTCTGGTGCGGATCGCACACTCGGGCGTGAATCCTTCAGACGTCAAATCCCGGTCGGGCGTCACAAGCCCAGCAATGGAGTTTCCGCGCGTTATTCCTCACAGCGATGGCGCCGGCGTCGTCGAGGCGGTTGGCGAAGGCGTTTCGAAACAGTGGATCGGACAGCGAGTCTGGACCATCAACGGCCAGTGGCAAAGACCGTTCGGTACAGCAGCCGAACTGATCGCCTTGCCCGACAGCCAGGTTGCGCCGCTCCCTGACAGGGTGTCGACCGAGACGGGCGCCTCACTTGGGATTCCGCTTTTAACGGCCTGGTACGCGGTGCATGCTTGCGGAGGACTTCTCGGCAAGACGGTTCTTGTCTACGGCGCCACCGGCGCGGTAGGTGGCTACGCGACGCAATTGGCCGCGCGCTCGGGCGCAAGAGTCATTGGCGTAGCGGGCAGTCGGGAGAAGTGCCAACTCGCTTCCCGCCTGGGTGCCGAGTGGGTCATCAATCGCAACGAGCAGGATGTGGCTGCCTCGGTACGTGAGATCACGGCGGGCAAAGGTGTGGACGCCATCATTGAAGTCGACGCAGCGGCAAATGCCGGCAAATATGGAGAACTGTTGAAGTTCGGCGGCGATGTGATCATCTATGGTTCGGGGACCGGGTTGATCGAGGTCCCCTTCAGATCGATGATCGTTGGTTTCGCGAATCTGCGATTCTTTATCGTCTACAACTTGCCTGTCCCAGTGAGGAAGGCGGCCATCGATGTGCTCATCCCTCTGTTGGAAGGGGGGGCACTGCAACATCCCCAGGTCGAAGTTTTTCCTCTGTCGGAAATCTCGAAAGCCCACGAACGCGTCGAGTCTGGTGCAAACGCAAAGATCATCGTCGACACGCGCAGACAGGGGTCACAATCCTGAGCGTTCAGCGCACTCTTTTCATCCTTCCAGATCCCGGGACTAAAACCGCCCCGAAACGTGCATACGCTCACCGCACCATCGCGCTCGCCCGTAGCGGGTACGGGGCCCGAAACTACGTCCTGTCTATAATAGGCACCACATGTGGATGGTTTGGAGAACGCAGGGCAAGTTGCGCCTTGGGGCGGTAGTTCGCGCCAAGGTGCAGGAAAAGCCCTGCAGGAGGCCCTGATGAAGGATCGCGTCGAGTACAAACGCAGCAACGAGATTCCGGGTCTCGTGCTTAGCGAGGCGCGCTTTTCCGATTTCCGCTTCGAACGTCATTACCATCTGGACTACCATGTCGCGCTGGTGACCGAGGGTGTCCAGCGACAGGGATTCCATGGCGAAACGCTGCTGCTCACGCCAGGCAGCATCCAGTTGATGCCACCCGGCGAGGTGCATGACGGCATCAGCGCCGGGGACGAGTCTTACACACTCAAGACATTTCGCCTCTCACCTCGGTTACTGAACGGACTTGGGGAGGAAATCTCAGGCCAACATCGTTTCCCCGCACAGGGTGGGGTGGTCCTTCAGGATTCGTCGCTTGCCGGTCACCTGTCCCGATTGCACGATGCACTGCGGGCGGCTCCGCCGGGGTCCGAGCCTATGGAAGTACAGTCAGAATGGCTGACGTTACTTGACCGCCTGTTCGTCCAGACGCGTATGGTCAAGCCGCAGTTTGTCAGAGGCACACTCACACCGGTTCAGTGGCAGCGAGTCAGGGAGTATTGCGATGTCCACCTGGCCGAAAAAATTACCCTCGAAGAACTTGCGGCCCTTTGTAACCTCGAGCGCTTCCATTTCCTCAAGCTTTTCAAGCAAACAGTCGGCATGACTCCACACGCCTGGGTCGTACGGCTGAGGCTGGAGCGTGCGTGCTCCTTGCTGAATCGCACCGACCGCTCTCTGACACAGGTGGCTCAGGAAGTTGGCTTCTACGATCAGAGCCACTTCAATCGGGCGTTCCGGCAAGCCTTTGGTGTATCCCCGTCGAAGTATTGACATTCCAGACCGCAGCAGACGACCGGGTCCGAGCGCTGCGCCCTCCAGCACTCCCCCAGCAGCCAGACGAAGCTGCATCAGCGCGGCATTAGCGTCACGCGGCCCTATGCCAGGCAGCGAGTACATGCGCGGCATCTCATCGGCGCTGGGCGCCCCGTCGACGATTCAACCCCACAAGCGCAAACCCTCAATTTTTTCCAAGCGGGACGGGCGTGCGTCCTTTAACTTGGCGTCATGCGGGAAGTGAGTTGTCTTTCCGCGATTGTCGCGCTGCACGAGTCGCCTTTTGCCAACCAGCCGCGCCTCACGTCAAGTGGGTTTTGACCAAGCAGGAGCGCAATGGGGAATGGGCATTGAGGAATACGAAATGACAAAACGCACCTACTACAACAGTGACGAACTGACGATGCGTACGCAGGTACTTGACTGTTCCCCCGCCGACGACGGCAAGTTCCGTGTGACGCTGGCCGAGACCCTGTTCCACCCGCAAGGCGGCGGACAGCTGTCCGACCAGGGGAGTATTGCCGGCGTGAGGGTCGGGCGCGTGATTCAAGAGGGTGACGAGGTTGTTCACATCGCCGAACAGGAAGTCGCCGTTGGCGATGCGCTGATTGAAGTATCGCCCGGGATCCGCATGCTGCATGCACGGCTTCACTCTGCCGGTCATCTGATTTCCGGCGTCGTGGAGCAGAGCGGTTGGTACGCGAGCAAAGGTCACCACTGGCCCGGTGAGGGAAGGGTGGTTTTCGAGCCACGCGGTAACCCGCAACCGCTGACCGCGGAGGGCGTGGAGCAGACGGTCAACCAGCTCATTGCAGATGACGTACCGAGGCATCTGGCCGAAAACGACGGCATGAGGACTGTGTGCTTCGGTGACCTGCCTATGCATAGCTGCGGCGGCACGCACGTCAAGTCTGCTGGACAGGTCGGCCGCATCAGGATCCTGAAGATCAAGGAGAAGAAAGGACAGCTCTCGATCCAGTACGACCTCGAATCCTGATTTTTTCGTTTTTCACTCGTGCCGTGTGCCCACATGCGTCGGGCATCGCCCCCTGTTTCACCCTTGAGGAGATTTTATGAACCGCGCTGAGCTGGATGCCCGTCTCGCAGAACTGGGCATTGAACTCCAACCGCCGAAGGCGGCGATCGCCAACTACGTACCTACCATTCTGGCAGCTGGTTTTTTGCACATTTCCGGGCAAATCGCCTTCAAGGACGGCAAGCCGTTCGCGCTCGGCCAGGTCGGCCAGGAAGTGAGTATCGAGCAGGCGAAAGAAGCCGCGCGACTGAGCGGCATGGCGATTTTGTCGCAACTTCGTTCGCAACTGGCGGACGGCGTGAGCGTGATCCGCGTCTGCTCCGTGACAGGCTACGTGCACGCAGCCACGGAATTTACGGAGCACCCGGAAGTCATCAACGGAGCCTCCGAGGTCCTGGTTGAAGTCCTGGGCGACAAGGGAAGGCACAGCCGTGCCGCAGTAGGCGTATCGAGCCTGCCGTTTCGTTGCCCGGTCGAGGTCTCCGCTGTCATCCAGCTTGGCTGACGAAAAATGCCAACGCCTTCTACAGATGAAGTCCTGCTATGACACTGCATATCGAAACACCGCTAATCAAGTCCCGAGCTCTCTCACTTAAGACTGGCAGAACGGTTCTTCTGAAGCTTGAAGGGTTGCAACCGAGCGGCTCATTCAAGCTGAGAGGTGTTGGATTCGCCTGCGAAGAACATAAGCGCCGGGGTGCGCGCCGCTTCGTCACGGCGTCAGGAGGTAACGCGGGGTATGCGGTGGCCTACGCGGGCCGGGAGCTTGGCATTCCGGTGACGGTCATTGTGCCGCAGACAACATCCGAGCGGGCCCGTGCCCTCATTCGTGGCGAAGAAGCGGAGGTCGTGGTTCACGGGGCGTCGTTCAGCGAATCCAACGACCATGCACATTCGATTCTGGGCGATGGTGACGCGTATCTCCATGCGTTCGATGACCCTCTGTTGTGGGAAGGCCACGCAACGATGGTCGAGGAGATCGCCCGGCAAACCGAGCGCCCCGATCTCCTTGTTTGCTCGGTCGGCGGCGGCGGCCTGCTTGCAGGCGTCGTTGAAGGACTGCGGCGAGTTGGCTGGAGCGATATACCGGTGTTGGCCGTCGAGACCGACGGCGCCAGTTCTTACAACGAGGCGCTGAAGACTGGCGCGCCGGTCGCGCTCCCCAAAATCCAATCCGTGGCCACGTCGCTGGGTGCCAACAAGGTAGCCGCGCGCATCGTGGCGCTCGCCAGGGAGCATCAGATCCAAAACTGCCTGGTGACTGACGCTGAAGCGATCCAGGGCAGCGTGACCCTGCTCGAGGAGCATCGCCTTCTGACCGAACCGGCCTGCGGTGCGTCGGTGGCGGCACTCGCCCGGGTTCCCGAGTATTTCCCGGATGCGCAGCGCATCGTCGTTATTGCCTGCGGTGGTGTAGGCACAACCAGCCAGCAGTTGCTGGAGTGGTCCGATTTTTATCGGCCGGAGAGCGACCAGGCCTTCGCCGGTCATTCCGATGAAGTGAATTCGCCCGGGAGTCAGCAACCATGAACGACGTTCTTATCAGTTCGCTTGGTGACGAGCTGTACGCCGCAGCAAAAGACTGTTGCGTGCTCGACCCACTCACCAGTCGCCATCCGGATCTGACGATCGATGACGCGTATCGCATCCAGCAACGCCTGAACGCGCGCCGCATCGAAGCGGGGGAACGCATCATCGGCAAGAAGATAGGTGTGACGTCACAGGTCGTGATGGACATGCTCGGGGTCTATCAGCCTGATTTCGGCATGCTCACCGACGCGATGCTTTACGAGGAAGGCGACGTGATTCTCGCCGCCTCCCTGATCCAGCCCAAGGCGGAGGGAGAAATTGCCTTTGTGCTCAAGCACGATCTGCAGGGACCGGGCGTGACCGCGGCGGATGTCCTCGCCGCAACGGCAGGCGTGGTGGCCTGCTTCGAGATCGTCGACTCGCGCATTCGGGACTGGAAAATCCGCATCGAAGACACGGTTGCCGACAACGCATCGTGCGGCGTGTTCGTGCTTGGCAAACGCGTTGTGGATCCGCGCGAGGTTGATCTGGTCGGATGCGCGATGAAACTGGAGAAGAATGGCGAGGTGGTGACCACAGGCTCAGGTGCTGCTGCGCTTGGAAACCCGCTCGAAGCGGTTGCGTGGCTGGCCAACACGTTGGGTCGACTGAACGAGTCGTTGAAGGCAGGTGAAGTGGTGCTGTCTGGTTCATTAGCCGCGATGGTTCCGGTCGCGGCCGGCGACAGCCTGCATGTTGCTATTGACGGCATCGGCAGCTGCTCGATGCGCTTCGCGTGATCCATTCGTTTGATCCAAAGGAGGAGACATGGCAAAGAACAAGGTGAAGTGCGCGGTGATCGGTCCGGGCAACATCGGTACCGACCTGTTGGCAAAGCTGCAACGCAGTGACGTGCTGGAACCGGTATGGATGGTGGGTATCGACCCCGGGTCTGATGGCCTGAAAAAGGCACGGGAGTTGGGACTGAAAACCACGTCGGAAGGCGTGGACGGCTTGCTGCCCCATGTGCAAACCGACGACATCCAGATTGCATTCGACGCGACAAGTGCGTACGTCCATGCGGAGAACTCACGCAAGCTGAATGAACTGGGCGTGATGATGATCGATCTCACGCCGGCGGCCATTGGCCCGTATTGGGTGCCGCCCGTCAATCTGAAACTGCAAGTTGGCAAAGGCGCGATGAACGTCAACATGGTGACTTGCGGCGGCCAGGCGACGATCCCCATGGTTTATGCGGTGTCACGTGTACAACCGGTACGGTATGCCGAAATCGTCGCGACGGTGTCCAGCCGGTCGGCCGGTCCGGGAACGCGCAAGAACATCGACGAATTCACGCGTACGACAGCCGCTGCAATCTCAAAGGTCGGTGGAGCCAGGGAAGGTAAGGCGATCATCATCATCAACCCGGCGGATCCGCCGCTCATGATGCGCGATACCGTGCATTGCCTCGTAGAGGGCACGCCTGATGCCGCCGCGATCGAGAAGTCGGTACACGAAATGATTGAACAGGTACGCAAGTACGTGCCCGGCTACAGGCTTGTCAATGGCCCGGTGTTCGACGGTGATCGGGTCTCGATCTACCTGGAGGTCGAAGGCCTGGGCGACTATCTGCCCAGGTATGCCGGCAACCTCGACATCATGACGGCGGCCGCCGCGCGCACCGCCGAGATGTTCGCCGAAGAAATCCTGAGCGGCTCGCTCAAGCTCGAACCTGCCGCTCACCAAGAAGGAATCAGACATGAACGTCAAAGGTAAGAAAATTGTCGTGCATGACATGACGCTGCGCGACGGAATGCATCCGAAACGTCAGCAGATGACTTTGGACCAGATGAGGGTAATCGCACAAGGTCTGGACGAAGCGGGCGTGCCGCTGATCGAAGTTACGCATGGCGATGGACTGGGCGGCAGCTCCGTGAACTACGGCTTTCCCGCTCACACGGACGAGGAATACCTCTCGGCCGTCATCCCCCTCATGAAGCAGGCCCGCGTCTCGGCGCTGCTGATTCCCGGCATTGGCACGGTGGACCATCTGAAAATGGCACACGAGCTTGGCGTGAACACGATCCGCGTGGCCACGCACTGCACTGAAGCCGACGTCTCGGAACAGCACATCACGCTCGCGCGCAAGCTCGATATGGATGCCGTCGGCTTTCTGATGATGGCGCACATGCATACGCCCGAAGGTCTCGTGAAGCAGGCCAGGCTGATGGAAAGCTACGGAGCGAACTGTGTCTACGTGACTGACTCCGCCGGGTACATGCTTCCAGAGGACGTAAGGGCCCGCCTTTCAGCTATGCGCGCGGCGCTGAACCCTGCGACCGAACTCGGCTTTCATGGTCACCATAACCTTGCAATGGGTGTTGCGAACTCCATCGCTGCCATCGAGGTTGGCGCGACCCGGGTCGATGCAGCCGCTGCGGGTTTGGGCGCCGGTGCCGGTAACACGCCGATGGAAGTGCTCGTCGCGGTGTGTGACCGCATGGGCATTCAGACGGGTGTCGACGTCTGGAAAATTCAGGACGTGGCCGAGGACCTGGTCGTACCTATTATGGATTTTCCCATCCGCGTTGATCGCGATGCGCTCACGCTCGGTTATGCAGGCGTGTACGGTTCCTTCCTCCTTTTTGCCAGGCGCGCAGGACAAAAGTACGGCGTGCCGGCTCGTGACATTCTGGTTGAACTGGGGCGCCGTGGCATGGTGGGCGGCCAGGAGGACATGATCGAGGACACGGCGCTCACCTTGGCCAAGGTGCGAAATCTGAAACCGGCCGCTGCGGACCCGCGTGCGGCGTGAGTTCCGCTTCGGGCGCGACAGCGCGCTTCACTGCACGCGCGTTTCTCTCAGCGGGTGGACACGGTATTTGACAGGCGTGGGCCTCCGGCAGCGCGTCGCTTTGCGGGGCTTGAAGGGAGAGATTCCACGGCCGCGGTAGCGGCCGCTTGTGCCGATTGACGAAGACATTGCGCCCGACACCGCATCCACCCGCCGGTTGTGTAGAACGATGGCATCAGTAAAAAAGCTCTCACCCAG
Organism: Caballeronia udeis; assembly: GCF_044909315.1. Taxonomy (GTDB): domain Bacteria; phylum Pseudomonadota; class Gammaproteobacteria; order Burkholderiales; family Burkholderiaceae; genus Caballeronia; species Caballeronia udeis_A. The sequence continues at coordinate 101,778 of NZ_JBIYEB010000033.1, read as the reverse complement.
CTTCTTGCCGATGAGATCGCTGAACAAGGCACGGACTTCGTCCGTTTCATTGAGCATTGTCATTTCCACATTGAGCATCGTCATTTCCATTGTGCTGCCGGCCTCCTCTCGACCGGACCGCGATCCCGCCTAGGGTGACTGGACCGGGGGTGGAGTCCTCGATGACCTGAGACGGCGCCACATTGCCCCTTGCCCCCGGCGCGAACGCTAGAATCCGCAGGTCAGGCTCGGCATCAAGGAGCCGCCCGTCCGGGGAGATGGCGATCTTGTTCCCCGGCAAGCCAGACCCAGTGATTCCCGTGGCTGGACCGCTGATTGTCCGTACCGGCGGCACGTCGCCGTTCGCCTTGGCGGCGAAAACGCTCACCTGGATCTGCGTCATGTCCGAGGTCTGGTTGTACACGAATAACTCGTCCGTACTTGGATCGACAGCGATCGTCATGTTGTTTCTTGGAAAAAGTCCGGCCCCCGGCAGCAGGCCGGTTTTGCTACCCGTGAGGCTGCGCAGAAGCGGCGGCGAGGTCATGCTCCGACTCGTGCCAAGCGTGTCGATGATCGCCGACCCCCGTATGTCATAGCCCGCAATCAGCAGATTGTCGTCGCCGTCAATCGCAATGCTCACGTACTGGACGATATTCGGATCGGTAATGTGAATCGGATTGGTTACAGGCCCAGAGCTGTTGGGCGGAGCGACCAGCACCCCGGCTTCCGCGGGGCGAACGGTCATGACGAAGTCGTTGAGGTGGGAATCCACCGCGATGCTGAGCAGGTCATTTGTTGTCGTCAACATGAACGACCGACTGGGCGCCTCATTGCCCTCGGCCTTCCGCGGAAAGATGTCGACCGTGCTGCTGGTAAGAAACTGCGCGACGTGAAAGAAGTCCTTCTTGTCGATCACCGCCGCTCCGGCGGTCATGAGGGTGGTGAGCGGCCCTTGCAGCACCTGGCAGGGCTCGGTCGCTCCGTTGGCACGCAAGGAGTAACCGCGAATCTGATCACCGAGAACGAGGAAGACGGCATTGTTGGGGCAGGCGGCGTGCGCCAGTTGGACCCCGAACAGCATACTGATGACGGCGACACATAGCGCGGGTTTCATGACACGCCTCCTTGGTCATATTGTGCGAATGCGCTAATCAAGCATAGACCCCGGGCGGAGGCCGGGCGGAGTTCCGGCAGTTGGAACCTGTGTTTTGGCGGGCGATGCGAGGGAACACGCATCGATATGGAACGGTAGTCCGGTGTGCTAACGTGTTATGGCCTCATGTCGCATATGAACGACCGTTTTTTTAACGCATGATTGGCTCCAAAAATTCTGCATTCCTGGCGATCGTCTCCTCTGCTTGATCTCAACGATCGCCGGCTGTGCAAGCGATGCGTTAAGCATTTCCTTCACGGATATAGCTTTTCGTGGTTTCCCAGCATCTCGACGAATTTTCGAATGCGACTTTCACGCGTTTCGACCTTCTTCGCGGCCTGAATTCTGAAGAGAATGGCGTATCTATTCTGGCTGTTCAAGGATGCAAAAAATATCTTGGCTTTGGGGTTGCGATCTAGAAGCACCTAAAAATCGGCCGGTATTACGGAGGTTCTTGCCGAGTCATATGCCGCATCCCAACGTCCGTCATTCCTGGCACGCTCAATTTCCTTCATCCCGGCAGCCTTCATCTGACCGCTTGCGATGAGCGTTGTCGCCTTATCGCGGTTGATCTTGGACCACATGCTCTTCGCCGATCTCGCCGTGAAACGTTGCAGCCAGAAGTGCTCGTTATCGGTTTTCTTCTGGCCGTCGATCCATCCATAGCAAAGAGCGACTTCGATCGCTTCCGCGTAGCTGACAGAAGGGGTATCTGCGGTCTTTTTAGCGAGACGAAGCCAGATGCCCTTCGAAGCGAGATGGTTCTTGGCAAGCCAGGCGGCCCATGCAGCGCGGGTCTCGCATGCCAGCACGGGTTCATTTGTAGTTGTCGCCGGCATATCAGAGACCAGGTTGTCAGTTATAGGAATGGTTTCGCGGAAATCGCTGCTGACCTATGAGTTCGCGAATGCATTCTTCCAGGGTGAGGAAAACACGAGCACGCCATTCGACGAATCTTTTACCGGCCAGACTCCATTACCTTCGCAGGATTGCCGGCGACTTTAGCTGCGAAGCCAGGAGGCCGCTTCGGGTCCGGTCACTGTCTCATCCGATCGCTCCGGCCGGTCCCTCATTGAAGCCACTTCCTCACGTCTTTTTCCCACTCCGGATCGCCGCAGCCTTTCGGGTTCTCTGGCCCAAGTACGGTGATGTAGTCTTTGCTTTTCATACAGGACTCGTACGCACGAACTTTCGAGCATTGGTCCGGACCCGCCTTCCTCGAGACTGCTTTGCATTGTGCGGTCGTCCTGTCCATCGGACCGAAGTCCATATCGTCCGCCTGATTTAGCATCGGCGCATCGGCATCCGACGGGGAAAACTCGACAGGGCCGGTCTGCGCACAAGCGGTCAACACCAGACCAGCGAATGCGGTAATGAAGAGAAGATGAACACGCGGTCCCATGGATCGGCTCCTGCTCGAAAGAGGTTGATGAAGCATACCGCTAAGTGGATGCATATCGGGCGGACGGTTGCCATCCGACCCGTATCGCGAACGCCTGTCTCACGGTGGCTCGCCGCCCGGAGGAGGGCCGCGGTGGTCGCGGCCACGCCGGTCCCCCAGGGCTGAAGTTCGTGCTGTCAAGGAAGGTGCGGTGCCACGGCTAGTTCGGTTCGTGTTGGGGCGTGCTATACATTTTTGTATAGCTGCCATACGACTATAGGCAATTTTCGTATTGGTGATTATTGAGCAAACTAGGGCCTTCAGTAGCGGAACCGACCAAAATCGAAGGAGCAAGGCATGAACATCGCAGCCATTGATACCCGGACAACTCCCCACCAGGGCGGCTGCGAAGCAGCGGCGTGTGCTACGCGGGTCGGGGAGGTGGTATTCGCCGCTGCAGTCGCAGCGCTTGAGGCCCGGTTGGGGATGCCGGTTCAGCCGTTTCTCGACGGTTACCTGAGACCTGTGCTTTCTCGCGTTGTCTCAAACTCCGCTGCAATCTTCCGCCTCCGCCCGATTTGAACTTTCACCTCCAGGAGAACTGCCATGTCCAATGGAAAGTCAACTATGGTCCGAGCTGTCCTGTGGCAGCGCGTTGAGGGATTCATCATCTTTGCGGTCGGTGTCGCGCTCTTCTGGCACGAGAATAAAGCTATGCCGTGGTGGGGCGCACTTCTGATTTTCTTCGCGCCGGATCTCAGCTTCCTGGGCTATCTGTTTGGGCCGAGAACGGGAGCGCTTTGCTACAACGCGGCCCATATCTATGCTTTTGGTGCAGCTTCGCTCGCAATTGGGCTGATCGTGCCGATCCCACTCCTTGTGCTGCCCGGTGCACTCTGGCTGGCACATTCAGGATTCGATCGCATGCTTGGCTATGGTCTGAAATCACCCGAAGGTTTTGCTTTTACGCATCTTGGCCGGATCGGAAAGCAGCCTTGAAACAATCGGCCCAAAGCGTCAGGGCGTTGCCGTCTGCACCGCTGGCTCTATGGGTCAGTGCATGCTCTCAGACCAGCCGCGCCGTCACAGGGACTCAAGGGAATCTGTCAACGAGGTCCTGCAAATTGCGAAGATCGTCCTCCGTGTTCGCGTACGAGCTTGCCGATTTCATCCATCTCGCGAGCACGTCATTTGCCCAGTTGTAATATATCGACCTACGCCGGGGGTCGCCACGCGCCCGCTGGCGTAACTCCATAATTTGACGTTCTGCGTTATCTGTGAGCTCTCTATAGGGCTGCATGGAAAACGACTCCTCACTCGATTTCCCAATTTAAGAAGCGGCAAGCGTTCGCTGATCACGACGCTGAAATCCAATAATATTAAGCTCAAGAATCGAGAGTGAGAAGAAAATAAAACGTGGATTCCGTCTATGGCTGACCGTCGCTGCACAACTTGATGCGGCAGGTCGAGACGATCAGGAGCGGCCGCTCATTCGAGTCTTAAATCATCGATTGCTTTTAGCCGGCCGACCTTGCCTGTCCGCAATGCTCGGGCGCGTTGATGATAACGGCATGTACGCATGCCTCGGCCGGCCAACTTCACACGGCGATCGGGACAAACTCCAACATCGAAGGACGAAAGTTACATACATATGGGGAGTTCACAGATTCAAACCCATGTAACTGGCCGTATCCATACCGTCTGTCTGGCTATGCTTATTGGCGCTAAGTTCAACAGGAAAGCGTGATCGCGAAACGGCTATTGGCCACTAGAGATTGCTACGAAAAATTCTGCGATTTTCCTCTCAATATCAGCCTGGGTAGCTGCCCGATCGACACCTTGCGCGTCATTGCACAGCGCCGGCACATCTGACTTCAATGCCCGCGGGCAAACATCCGTCATGACGAAATGACCGCCTGATACATAGTCGACCTTGGGCGGGTGCGGAAGACCCGCTATCAGGGCCTCCAGGTTGTGGTCGTTCACGTTGTCGTCGGACCCAATTAACAATCTAATGCGGCTGCCTGTTCCAGGCGTGAATGTACCAGGCAGGGTGACTTGACAGCCATGTTTCAGGCCGCAGCGTGAGCGGGTTGCACTTCAACGGTGACATGCGACAGTCCCTTGAAGCGCTTAAGAGCCGCATGATAAAAGCGCGAGTCGTGCTGCGATTCATCGGTGGCAATCGACACCACCGCGCTCATGTGACCGGGACCCACCCGCCATACATGCAGGTCGACAACCTTGTCGCCATGGTCTTCTATCGTGTGACGCACATTCTCCGCCATGCGCCGGTCGGGGTTCATGTCGAGCAGGATCGCACCCGTGTCGCGCATCAATCCGTAGGACCAGTTTGCAATCACCAGCGCGCCGATGACACCGGCCAGCGGGTCCATCCAGAGCCAGCCAAATGCGCGTGCCAGTACGAGGCCGATGATAGCCAGCACGGAGACCGCCGCATCCGCCATCACATGGATATACGCAGACCTGATGTTATGGTCGCGGGTCGCTGCGTCATGCGCGTCGTCATGGTGTTCATGTTCTTCAAATTCGAGCTCGTGCTCGCCGTCCGGCATCCGCACGATGGCCTTGAATGCATGCGGCTCAGGAATGTCCTCCCTCGATTCCAGATAACCGCCACGGTCCGCCAGCGCGAATACCCGTTGCGTTCCATCGGGCCGCACCGTCGTAACGAGCACGGCGGACGCGTCCAGTCGTGAACCTTCCGTTGCCGGTGTAATGCGGAAAACCGGTGGCACGCCGTCCTCGAAGATGGAAACGGCAAACACGCCGGATGGGGCGAAAACCCTCTGCACGTCCTCTTCGTGAGCGTGGTCGTCATGACCATGGCTGTGTCCGTGGCTATGACCGTGGCTGTGTCCGTGATCGCCGCCGCTCAGTAGCCACACGCTTGCCAGGTTGACAAGCAGTCCGACCACCGCGATGGGGATTGCTTCACCGAAATGGATGGGCACCGGCGACAGAAAGCGCGAGACCGCCTCGTAGCCAATCAGCACCGCAATCATCGCGAGCACGATCGCACTCGTGAACCCTGCGAGATCACCGAGCTTGCCCGTACCGAACACGAAGCGGGAGTCGCTGGCGTGTTTGCGCGCGTAGGTGTACGCAAGAGCTGCAATGAGCATCGCCCCGGCGTGCGTCGACATATGCAAGCCGTCGGCAACGAGCGCAAGCGAACCGAACATACTGCCGCCGATAATTTCAATCAGCATCATCGCGCTGCACAGCGCAATCACGGCCCACGTCTTGCGCTCATTCTTTTCATGACCGGCACCCAGAAAGATGTGGTCATGTCCCGCGCCGAACGCGGCGTCCTTAAAATCGCTCATTTTTGACTCTACTTGAAATAGCTGTGAACAACTTCGATGAGCTGGTCAGTCGCGCTGCCGGCCGGCTCTTCGTTAGTGTCTGCATCCACGAGGTGGGTGCGAATATGGTCCTCGATAACGACGGCGAGGAGACCGTTCATGGCCCCGCGACAACTCGTGATTTGTTGCAGTACCTCGACGCATCCGTGCTCCTGCTCGAGCGCTCGCTCAATAGCGTCAACCTGCCCCTTGATGCGGCGGACCCGGTTAAGCAGCTTCTGTTTCTCGCGAATGGTGTGGCTCATTGATGACCTCGTCTATACCGTACGGGAGTATATGCATGATAGGGTAGGGGGGTATACTAATTTAACTTGACGGAAAGAGAATTGAAAGACATTGGCGGCGTCCAATCCTGCTTCGTCTTTCGGGGATTTGTTGCGGGAAAACAGCGTGTGCCAGCGAATCCACAGCAGGTGGCCGGGCACGCGATGGGGCGTCGGTGTTCGACCGAGACGCGCCAGGTGCGGCAATCATTGCAATTAGCTCGTGCCGGGTTGGGGTCCAGTCACAAGGAGGAAGCAGGCGTTCGTTTTCCTGACGTAATCGGCTGCTTCTGGCCGATGGCGGCGGTTCATCCTGGTTCGCCTCTGTCAAAGCGACTTTGCCGGCCGGTTACGGCCCGGTCAGTCCCGCTCTTCGCGATGTGCGTCGCCGGCATTCCCGTTCTCGCTCTCGCCATCGGATAGCGTGTCCGGCGGATTCTCCGGCGTGTGATGCGGCAATTTCTTCCCGGTGAACAGGTGTTTTCTGATTCGATCAGCGCTGTCCAGAAGAGGGGTTCGCATGTACCAGGGCCACCAGGCAAGGTGGTAGAACAACAGGCACGCGCCACGATACCCTCGCAGCCATTCCCGGCGGATTCCGTCTCTTGGAAAGGTGTCAAGTGTCCGATGCCCAACCGATATGACGCCAATCGTCATCCAGGCGACAGCGATCAGCAGAGTTGGAAACGACAAGGCGCAGGCCCCGATGAACAGGGCAAGCGGCAAACAGATCTCAGGTGCCGAACGCGTTTTCATGACCTGTTCCCCTCGTCACGAGCGAACTGACTTTTTTTATTAGCTTACTCCACTGGGCAAGAAGGGAAAGCCCCCGCACCGCGCGGCTGGCTGTATCCGGATCGTCGGCCGGCTGGTCCTTATGGAATGCGCTTGCGCCGTTTTCGACAAGACTTACAATGTGCGTTTTGTCAGCCGGCGTTGCGTCAACGCTGGCCTGCGCGAAGGTCAATTCATTGATGACGGGGGCGAGGATGAAGGACAGGGCCACCGTTCTGTGTGTTCGAGATAACCGCATTCTCCTGGTCGCCAGGGAGCGGTCTCGATGGGCGCTGCCGGGTGGAAGAATTCGCCGGGGTGAAGCGCCTCATGAAGCTGCGTTGCGTGAACTGGAAGAAGAAACCATGCTCGTCGCTAACGAGCTAATGTACCTTTTCCAGTTTAGTGGCTTCAACACGCTGCACAATGTCTTCTTCGCTGACGTGGCACAACACACAACCGCACAGCCCAGCAACGAAATCGCGAAGTGCAGGTGGTTTGTTCCCGTCAAGATAGCGACGCTTTCCGCCAGCGTGCCAACTCGTGGAATCGTGGAGCTTTTCTTCAAGCACATTGGCGTTTTGGGACCTGACGACAGTCGGCAGCCATCGCAGCGCATGCCTGACGGTTCACGCATATCAGTACCGACGCGAACGGCAGTTTCCGGTGCTCCCGCGCTGCTAAAGGGCCACTAAGGCCGAGCGCCTGACCGCGTTGAAGTCTCCCTGGCGTTCGATCAGGCGACAGCGTCACGGGCGCTCTTGTCCGGAGCTGGTCCTGAGGCCAGGCGATCGGAGCCTATATTCCGGATGCTTGCGCGGCACGCATGGCATCGCCCACGGTGTAGGTATAGGCCTGAAGCTCGGCCTCTGCCGGCGGCTGAATGAACAGTCCTCCGCCATTGCCTTCGCTCGGGCTGCCCATGATCGGGTACCCGTTCGGCGTGGTCATGTCGAGCATCCCGACGAAACCTTTCTCCCAGTGTTCGTCGAGGAAGTCACGGTAGGCGACGTAGCCGTACGCGAACAGGTTCGTCCTTTCTTCCATCAGGTCGCGCACCTGTTGCCCGGTCAGGTGCACCGGCTCCCTGAATGTGTATGTTTCCCCGTTGCTCACCACGTCCGAGAACTGAACCGGGGTCTTCGCAAGGCCCAAGGGGTAGCGGGGTTTCGGTTCAAGGTTGAATGCCAGAGTGGGTTTCAACGCAATGCGGATGATCTCGGCCGCGGTGCGGCCCAGATTCAGCAGGGTCACCTCGACAACGCCCGTCCGGTCTTCAAGCGATGGGCTCATGTCGTTCAACAGCAGGCGCATGGAACTCACCACCCAGCGAGGCCGCTCGGCGGCGATGGCTGCGTCCACGCTGGCCCGGGCCGCTTCGGCGCTTTTCTCCGCCGCTCTCGCGGACGTTTCCGCGGTCCTGCCGCCGGCCCTGGTTTCGCGCCAAAGACTCCGGGTGGAAAGCCACAGAAAGCCCGTAAAAATGGCCAGGACAAGGGTCACCGCACCGATCACCATGTCGTTGTACTTGATGCCGCTGTGGCCGTTGTTCCAACGGAAATACTCGTCGGGCTCTCCCTTGTTATCGTCGTTGTTACCTGGGGCAACCAGGTGGTCCCGCGCGACGGCGGTATTCCGGGCACCGGATGTTTCGATCATCGGCGGGTTCGAAGGCGGAGTGTCGACAGGCGCCGAGGCAACCGTGGCGGGCGGTGTGGGCACGGGCGCGACGGATGCGGTCGATGGTACTGGCGCGGCCGCAGCCGCGGGACTTGTCTCGGTAACCGTCCCTTTGACGGACGACGCCGGGGCCGCGTACAAGGATTGCCCCAGTGCGATTCCGCCGCTGGGCGTGGGGTCCGTGTTGTCGCCCGCTGCCGCCATGACAGTGAGGGACGGCAACAGCAGCGCTATGAGCAAAGGCAGGGCAGCTTTCAGCATGGTCGTCGTTCAGGTTTGCAAAATGCACTCCGCGCGCTCCGAGCGGCCGAGGAAAAATCCCTGCGCGCTGGTACAGCCGGAGGCGCGGACAAAGTTCAGTTGTTCGTGCGTCTCGATACCTTCCGCCGTGGTCGGAATGCCCAGTTCGTGGGCGAGCGCCACGATCCCGCGCACCACCGCCGCCGACTCCCGTCGATGAACCGATTCACGCACGAACGAGCTGTCGATCTTCAGCGTGTCGAACGAAAAGCGGCATAGATTCGACAGCGTTGAAAAGCCCGTTCCAAAATCGTCGAGCGCGAGCCCGATACCCATTGCGCGAAGTTTTTCCACATTGCGCCGGGTCGGGACATCGTCGCTCATGAGCACGGTTTCCGTGACCTCGATGTTCAGGCGCGACGGCGGCAACCGTGACTCTTCCATGACCGACGCAACCAGGTCCGCGAACGAATCTTCCCGCAGTTGCACAGGCGATACGTTCACCGCCACGACCACGGGTTCACGCCAGAGCGCCGCTTCCGCGCAGGAGCGCCGGAGCACCCATTCCCCTAGCGGCAGTATTAGTCCCGTCCGTTCCGCAATTGGAACGAAGGTCGTGGGCGGCAACTCGCCTCTCGTGGGATGGGCCCAGCGCACCAGCGCTTCGCGCCCGGTGACAACGCCGCTGGCCAAATTGACGATGGGTTGATATTCCATCCGCAAGCCGCTGCCAAACGATTGAAGCGCGCCTTCCAGATCGCTGCGCAGCAGGCTCAGGCTGTCGTCGGAGGCGTGCGTCTTGGCATCGAAGACGGCAAAGGCGCTCTTGCCGCTGCGTTTGACCGCATACAACGCCCGGTCGGCGCATATCAGGAGTTGCGGTCCCGTTTCCCCATGCTCGGGGTATTGCGAAATCCCGACACTCGCGCCAATCCGCACCAGCGCCTCGTTAAGTACAAACGGCCGCGCCAGCGTCTTCACAATCTGATCCGCCAGCAGCCGGACCTCCTCGCTCATGGAGGCGTCGTTGGAGATGGCCACGAATTCATCGCCCGCGAGGCGGCCGACAATGTCGCCCTGACGCAAGACGGCCCGCAAGCGCTTGGCGGATTCCTGGAGCACGAGGTCGCCGGCCGCATGCCCCAGGCTGTCGTTGATTGCCTTGAAGCCATCCAGGTCGATCAACAGCACCGCAAACGATCCGGGCTTGAGCGCCGGCTCGGCATCGGTACGGTTCAGCAAGAGTTCGCTGATGCGGGCGCGATTCGGCAAGCCCGTCAGGCTGTCGTGCCGGGCAAGGCGGTTACTGGTTTCCTGCGCGAGCAGCAGCGCGACAGTGTCCTTGTTGCTGCGGATGGCCACCGTGAAAAAGCCGGCAGCGCAAAACGGTGCCTGGAACAGCAAGACGATTTTTCCGGAGTCCGGAGAGAGCGCCGCGCCAATGCCCAGCAGCGTAAAGATGACCGAGATCTGGATCAGGACCAGCCGGGGCGTGCCCGCGTTACGGCCGGCCAGGCCGCCCACCACGCCCACGGCGCACACGTTGCCCAGCAGGAAAAGCGTCTGGTCGCCGCTGATATTGCATAAGAGGGCACCGAGCCCGAGCAGCGCGCTCCACAGGATGCTGGCAAGCAGGAACAGCGATGTGGGCGTGGGCTGGTTGCGGGCGCTACGCCTGCAACAAATGGCGATCAACGACAGGCGCACTGTCAGGAGCGCGATCACGGCGAGCGTCCACAACGCGTAGCCGATGCTCGGATAAAGATAAAGGGCGGTGGCGCAAACGCTGATTTCGCAAACTGACGCCATCGCAATGGACGCCGTCCTGGTGAACAGGTTTGACAGCAATATCTGTCGATTATCAGCGCTCAGGTCTTGAGCGGATCCCACTAACCATTTAAAAAATGGCAACCTCGGTTCACTAAACGCCATGGCATGCGCAATATAGGTAAGTACTTGGTTATCGGCGCGACTGGCTTTTTTTCTGAGCTCAATTATCCCGGTAATTGTGTCCGCTGCTCGAATAATCTGATGTTACGCCCGTGCGGTTACGGTGGGTATCGGGCGTATACGAGGGCGCAACAACGCGGTTTTGCGGTCAGGGCTCTCACCCGGCCGATGCCGGACGAGGCCCCAAGCGAGGACACCCGGAGCATGGCCTCATTCGCGAGGGCAATGCTGCTTGCGGAAAATAATACGGATGCGCGGTTGTTTTGCACCGCGGCACGGCAAGCCGGGACAGCATGAAGACAGACCGGCGGCGTTGAGTTGTCCGGCTCGCTTTGCGTCTGAAGGTAAAATGTAAGAAATGGCGCGGCGGATTTAGTCTTGTCCGGAGCGAGTGCATTAGCAGACTCGCATCGCGCATCGTGCCGTGCGGTCTTCAACTTGAGGGACAAAACATGAAGCGTGGTATCTGCTCATTCATTGCGTTGATGGTTGCGGCTCCGGGTGTCGCTATGGCATTTAACGAAGACGCGTCATACAACCAATGCGTGATGCAATCGCTGAAAGGGGTAAGGACCGTACAGGCGACCGATCTGATTACCACGTCGTGTCGAAAACTCTATAAGGAGAGCGCTTTCCTGAATGACAGCGAGAAAACTATCGGATCTGTCTTGTGCAGAACCTGCAGGGAATAGAGAACGACTACGCTGCGCAACAAGTGGCGACAGCCTGCCGCCGGGCGAATAGCCGCTGAGCCGGCATTGCCCCGGGCGCGTACATCACGCAATCGCCCGGACGCGGCGCACCACTCAAGCAGCGCGCCGTGTCACTGAAACCAATCAGAAGCGGTGGATGATGCCTACGCCCGCAGCAAACTGGCTGGGCGACGATGACGGCGCGGATTGGAAGCCGTCGCCAACCGTCGCGGTTGCATTGATGATGTTACCCGCGCCACTTGTGCCGAGCGTCTTTCCGTTCGCGCGCTGATAGGCCTGCAATGCATAGAGGCCGGTTCGTTTGGAGAGCGAATAATATTCGGACAGGTTGAACTGCTGGTACTGCGCGGAACTGGTAATACCGTTGGCTTTCGTCGCACGCGTATAGCTGTAGCCGGCAGCCAGGTCGACCAGCGGCAATGCCTTCCAGTGCAGCACCGCGCCGCCCGTATTGAAGATCGCCGTGGTCTTGAAGCTCGAGTTGATGCCCGGGATGTACTGCACGTTCGAGTATGAGAAGGAGACATCCAGTGTCTGCGTGAACGTATAACCGCCGGTCACGGCAATGCGCTGTTGCGCCTGAGCGGTCTGGTAACCGTTCGTGACCGCCGATACACCCGACTGGCCCGCGGTATTGGTGGTGGAATCCGCACCGAACGCGCCGCCGCCCGGGGTCGAGTTGTTGATTCGCGTGATGCCTGCGGCAATCCCGAACGGCCCGTTGAGGTACTGGACCGCGCCGCTCCATGTCGAGCCCTGGTTCACGCTGCCGGGAACGCCGGCAAACGAATACGAACCGCTGGCGGTGAAACCGAAGAGCTTGGGCGACGTGTACACGAGCGAATTGTTGGCGCGATAAACCGTGTCCAGTTCGTCCAGGTCGCCCGGATGCGCGCCGAAGAAACCGGTAAGCCAGGTCGTCGGGCTATAGGGTGAAAGCAGCGTGTAGTAGGACGTGTACTGGCGGCCGGCGGTGAGCGTACCGTAGACCGGGTTGGTCATGCCGACCCATGCTTGCCGGCCGAACATGGCGTTCGTGTATTGCTGCGCACCCGACGCCGCGTTGAAACCCGACTCCAGCTGGAAGATGGCCTTGGTGCCACCGCCCAGGTCTTCCGCGCCCTTGAGGCCGAAGCGGCTGCCCGCCCAGATTCCCGAAGCCATTTTTATGTTGGAGGCTCCGCCCTTGGTCGAACCCAGCGACGTCTGACTGCTCTGGTAGGCAATCGAGTCATCGATAATGCCGTACAGCGTCACGCTATTTTGAGCGAAGACCGGCGAGGCGAGGGTGGCGAGGCTTATTAGTACGGCTTTTTTGGCGTGGCGTGACTGCATGATTTATCTCCTCTTGTTGTATCGCTGATTGCGACGCGGCCAGCAGCGTCGCGGGTTTTTCCTGCTTGCTTGCCTGCTTAACGAAAAATCGGGCGGTGAAGTTCCTGGGCTTCACGCCGTGTGTCTGGACTGAACAATACTTTTCAGGCGATGTCTCCCGAATCACTTGAAAAGTAATCTGTATTCCTTATAGAACCCCCGCGTAACCACATTCCGGAGCACCGTGTACACCCGGACGCACCGCAAGCAGATGGCCGTCGTGTTCGTTCGCGCCATCAGCCGGCCGGATCGATGTGACAAAGAGCGTGTCGAGTTCGCGGCCGCCGAACGTGCACATCGACGGTTTCGTGACGGGCAGCGCAATGCTCCGGTCCAGCCGGCCGTCAGGCGTGAAACGCAGCAGCAGACCCGCGTCGTTTGCACAGGTCCAGTAGCAGCCGTCGGAGTCGACAGCCGCGCCGTCCGGGCGGCCCGAGAACTGATTCAGGTCGGCGAAGACGCGCCGGTTGCGTGGTTCGCCGGCATCGGTGTCGTAGTCGAAAGCCCAGACAAGCCTGCGCGCCGGATGTGAATCGGAGAGATACATCGTCGTGCCTTGCGGCGACCAGGCGAGTCCATTCTGCACGATCAGGCCATCTACAACGGATGTGGACAGCGTGCCCTCGGCGTCGTATCGGTAGAGCGAGCCTGCGGGGCTGACCGCCGCCATGTCCTGCACCATCGTGCCGGCCCAGAAGCGGCCTTGACGATCGCAGCGGCCGTCGTTGAAGCGCATGCCGGGCAGCGGAAAATCCGGGGCGGCGAGCTTGCGTACGCTCGCTTCCGGCGCAGTCGGCAGCGACACCGCGAAGAGTCCGGTCTCACATCCGGCGAGCACGGTGCCGTGACGGTCGAAGGTGATGCAGGCCACTTTTTCGGGCAAGCGCCAGCCGGTCTTCTTGCCTGTGCCAATGTCCAGACGAGCGATGGTGCGCGCCGGGATATCGACCCAATACAGCGCCTGTTCCTGTTCGCGCCAGACCGGGCTTTCGCCTACTTCGCAGGGCGCCTGACCCGCGCCTTCGAGGCGCTCGACCGTCACTGTTTCGGGTTGCATGTTGTTCATGACAGGGACCCCAGCAGCCAGTGCAGCGAACTCATGGCTGCGGGCGAGGCGTTGGCTTCAGCGCCGCCATGCAGGAGCACGCTTAATGAACCCGCGCCGAGTGCCGCCAGCACACCGCGCGGCTTGTGCGGCGAGGCGTGCAGCGAGATGTGCGGGTTGCGAGGGGAGAATCTTTTCAAAGTGTCTCCGGGTGACGTGAGCGTTGTGCGAAGAAAGGCGAATCGAAGAAGGCCGGCAATGCGGCGGCGCGAAGCTTACTTGCCTTCAACGAAGACGGCGTGAAGCCCGCGCCGCGCCCGTGGTTCGCGCATGACAACGCACCGTAACCGCAACGCTAGGCACCGGCCGGACTCGGCAGGTTGACGTCTGTGCGGCGATTGACCAGCGAAGGCCGCACAAGCGTCCAGAGCAGGACCACGCCGATCAGGTCGCCAAAGCCGAGCGCAACGAAGAACGGCGCATAGCCGATGGTCGCGACCAGCCCGCCGATCGTGAGCGTGAAAATCAGGTTGCCGATCCCCGCGGACAGTCCAGCAAAGCCCGTGACCGTTGCCACTTCGCTGCGGGGGAACAAGTCGGCGGACATCGAAATGACGGCGATGGAAAGCGTCTGGTGCGCGAAGCCGCCGAGACACAGCAGGAAGATTGCCGTGCCCGGAACCTTCACATAGCCGACGCCCGCCATGGCGGTCATGATCACCGCGCCGATCGTGAAGACAATGCGCTTGCCGTTGATTATTTCAAGGTTGAAGCGCTTGTTGAGGTACAGCGAGATCGACCCACCCATCATGCAGCCCACGTCCGCCGTCACGAACGGCAGCCATGCTGTCATTGCAATGGTCTTGAGGTCGAAGCCGCGTGCCTGGTGAAGGTACAACGGCATCCAGAACACGAGGGTGGTCCACACCGGATCGGCGAAAAACCGCGGCAGGGCGATGCCCCAGAAGTTGCGTTGTCTGAAGATCGCACGCAGGTTGGGTTTGGCGCCGCTGTCGGAGAGTTCGGCGTGTTCGCCTTCGACAATATAAGCAGCTTCCGTCGCCGTGAGCGCTTTGTGTTCGTCGGGGTGCCGGTAGAAGATGATCCACAGCACGGCCCAGACGAGGCCAAGGCAGCCCGCGATCACGAAGGCCATCTCCCAGTTGTACTTGAGGATCGACCACGCGATCAGCGGCGGCGCGGCGATCGCACCAACCGATGTGCCCATGTTGAAGATACCCGCCGCCAACCCGCGCTCACGCGCCGGGAACCAGAACGCGGCCATACGCATGCCGGCCGGGCCGAATGAGGCTTCGGCGAGCCCGAGCAGGCCGCGCAGCACGAAGAGGCCGACCCAGCCGCTTGCAAAGCCATGGGCGATACACACGACCGACCACATGACGCCGCAGATCAGGAAGCCGAAGCGCAGGCCGATACGATCCATCAGGTAGCCCGTTATCGGGCCCCCAAGCGGGTACATCACGAAGAACGCGCCGGTGATCCAGCCGTACTGCGCGGTGCTGATGTGCAGGTCCTGCATGACCGTTGGCGCGGCGACGCTCAGCGAACTGCGAGCCAGGTAGTTCATGACCGTGCCGAGGGTCAGCAGGGCGATCATCCACCAGCGCAGCCCTCTCAATTTGATCGCCATGTCGGTACGTCTCCGTTCGTTATTTGTTAGCCGCGCGGCCGGCTGCGGCTTCTGCGTGCACGCTCGTCATTCTTCGTTCGATCATTTCGGACAGCGATGACGATGCGCAATGGGTGCAGCAGTAAGGTATGTTATGCAATGTGAACGCATCGTATGTCAGATGACTAATCTCGCGCAATACACAAGGCATCCACGTTTACACCAGTAAAAACCTCGGCAAGTTCTTAAATGTTGGGGCTTTTAGGGTGGTCGGTGGGTGACAATATCCGTCGGAAGGGGTTTTGCGTGGATGGATAGTGATTTAATGTTAGATGACGTCAGACAACAAAGGGCTTGTGCTGAGGCTTTCAAACGGGATCCAGCACGCCTATCGATAAATACACAGGGTCCTGCTGTTGCACAAAATGTGACGATTCCCTATAGCGGTGCCTATCTTGGGGTCCACCCCAAATTTCCGAAGGCCGCCCTGCGCTCTATCGATTTCTTTCTTGCTCGGTCATTGATATTGGCGCCTCATGTCGCCACTCGGCGTTGACTCGCTGAACGGGAGGAGGTGGATTTGGCAATCGCTTTGCAGAGAATGGAAGAGTTGAACAATGGGGACAGTGAAAGTCGGACGCTTGCGGAGATTGTTGCCGTCGACTTCAACAGGCTGATGGCCAATCTCAATCTGCTGGATGCGGCTGGAATACGCGCGTTGCCGCAGCTGGGGGAGATCGGTATTTCCCAGCGCATGCGCGTGGCAGCCAGTCATCTGATCCGTTACGCCGACGAGTCGGCTGTGAGAGCACTGAGTCATCATCGAAGCGACACGGTGCGCGGCATAGCCGCTTTTGCGGTGGCGGAATTGGGCAGAGGGGCGGGAGTCTCAAACATCCTGTCGTCGATCGAGAGCTTTGCCGATGATCAACATTTCGGCGTGCGCGAGTGGGCCTGGATGGCGGTGAGAGAAGACTTGGCTGCCGCTCTGGGCGAGGCAATCGAGGCGCTCGTCTCATGGACCTCGTCGCCACAACCGTTCATTCGCCGTTTCGCAATAGAGGTATTGCGGCCTCGCGGCGTGTGGGCCAAGCATATTGCTGTGCTACGGGCACAGCCGGAGATCGGGATACCACTTCTCGATCCGCTGAACCGCGAGCGCGAAAAATACGTCCAGGACTCGGTCGCCAATTGGCTGAACGACGCAGCCAAAGACCATCCGGCCCTGGGGTACTTGCCGTATGCGAACGGTGGCTGAATGAATGCGACGGAGATTCTGCAACCCGGCGCATCTGCACGAGCGCGCGACGTTCACTGAAGTGAAATGTCCGAACGGAGACGGGCGCCGCACTTTGCCGAACCTAGCCCAGGCAGCACCATCGAGCCCGTCAACCGAACCTAAACAATAAACGGAAACTCCGCCTCGGGCAGCGGGTCACCGGAAGCAAGCCGGCCGGCCAGTTCAGGATACGGCGGAGACGTCTCGCCGCCCCGGTCGACGTAGTGCGCGCCATCACCGAGCCAGCGGAACGAAACCACTCGGCGCGATTGCTGACCCCCTACGTTACCCGGCGCTCCATGCACCGTGTGAAAGTCAAACGCAATGGCATCGCCGGGTTCCAGATCCCAACCGAGGATCCGATAAGCATCGCGGTTCGCATCGATATCCGGCAACTCTTCCAGCCGATCCGACTTGTGGTCATACGCCACGCCGCTGAACTTGCGCGGCCGGAAAAGCTTCCCCCACTTGTGCGACCCGGCCACGAATTCGACGCATGTCTCGCGAGGCACCGGATCGAGGGGGATCCACAGGCTGACGGCTTGCTCGGCGCTGACACAGTAGTACGGCTCATCGTGATGCCAGGGCGTGAGCTTGGCTGCACCCGCTTCCTTCACCAGCACATGCTCGTGAAAGATGCGTGCACGCTGCGAGCCCATCAAGGCCTGAGCCACCGACGCGGCCGGACTGTTCTCGACGAAATCCTTAAACGATTCAATGCGCTGCCAGTTGCAGTAGTCGCCGAAAAAGCGCCCGGTCGTTTTCTCGGGCGTGTAGTTCCTGAACGAGGGTCCCGGATGAGTGGCGTTGTATTCCACACCTTCACGCAAGGGCTCGATCCAGTCCTTGAACACTCCGCGGAGGACGGCGGCGCCATCAATCTCAAACGCTTCCCGTTCTTCTGCCAGCATGCTTATCTCCTTTAATGTTTGATCAAGCGGCAAGACGTGCCAGGTCCATGTCAACGCGATTCGCCACTGGCGAAGCAAGAGTACCGGCAAGGACCACCGCCGGCTCTCTTTAAGCCTTCAGCTTCCCGGCAACGCCGCTGCCGCGCTGCGTCCGCGAAGCCAGTTGATACTGGTGAACAGCGCCACCGCGAACAGGATCAGCATGGTGGCCACGGCGAGAATGGATGGATCGATCGAATCGCGAATGCCGCTCCACATCTGCCGCGGCACGGTCCGCTGATCCGGCCCGCCGATAAAAAGAATCACGATGACTTCATCGAACGAGGTAGCGAACGCAAACACGCTGCCCGTCGCCACGGCCGGCGCGATCAACGGCAGCGTTACCCGTCGAAAGGCGATCCACGGGGTCGCCCCAAGTCCCGACGCCGCGCGAATCAGGCTCTGGTCAAACGAGAGCAGGGACGCGGTCACCGTGATCACCACGAACGGCGTGCCGAGCGCCGCATGTGCGAGCACCACGCCCACGTAGGAGTTGACGAGACCGAGCGGCGCGAAGACCAGATAGAACCCGGCGGCAACGACCACGATAGGAATGATCATCGGCGAGATGAGCAGCGGCATGATGACCGCGCGAAACGGAAAGTTCGCTCGGCTCAGGCCCAGTGCCGCGAGCGTGCCGAGGCAGGTGGCAAGCACCGTGGACGCGGCGCCAATGCCGATACTGTTAAGGAACGCACGTTGCCAGTCGCTGCTGCCAAGCGCTTTCGCATACCAATGCAGCGAAAAGCCTTGCATCGGATAAGAAAAGTACGAGCCTGTGTTGAACGACAGCGGCACGATGGCCAGGATGGGCGCAATCAGGAAGAACAGGATGAGCGCCGAATGCACGCGCAACCACTTCGACGCAATGCGTTCCGAGAGCACTAGATGGCGCTGGCTTTGCATGAGTCTTTCCCCCTAGCCGAAGCGCAGCCGGTCGATACCGACGAGCCGGTTGAACACGAAATAAAACACGGCCGTGAAGATCACGAGATACGCCGACAACGCACCGGCAAGCCCCCAGTTGAGTTGTTCATTAGTCTGCGCCGCAATCAACTGGCTGATCATTTCGTCACCGGCGCCGCCCAGCAATGCGGGCGTGATGTAGTAGCCCAGCGCGAGCACGAATACCAGGAAGCAGCCTGCGCCTACACCGGGCAGGGTCTGTGGCACATAGATGCGGACGAACGCCGTGACCGGATGCGCGCCAAGCGATTGCGCGGCGCGCATGTATATCGGCGACACGCTCTTCATGACCGAATAGATGGCGAGGATCATGTACGGCAGCAGGATATGCGTTATGCCGATCAGCACGCCGGTTCGATTGAACAGGAGCGGCAAGGGATGGCTGACGAGACCCATCCCCATGAGCAGGCTGTTGATGACCCCGCCCGGTTGCAACAGCACGTACCACGCGGTCGTGCGCACGAGCAGCGAGGTCCAGAATGGCACGATCACCAGCAGCATCAGGCGATTGCTCTTGTCCGCCGGCAGGGTGGCGAGCAAATACGCGACCGGATAACCCAGCACGAGGCACAGCAAGGTGACCGATGCACTGATCCATACGGTGCGCGCAAACGCGTTGATGAACACCGAACTGTCAGCGGGCAGGGCGGTGACGCGACCGTCAGGCGTAACGGTGGCGTCGACGGCGGCCAACAGATAGTCGGGCGTAGGCGACACGGCAGAACGCTTCAGGATGCGCCAGATGTCATGCGTGCCCCAGCGCGGATCGAGTTCGATCAGCGCCGGCTTCCAGGCGGGTGGCGCCGTTTCGGGCAACTGGCGCGCGGTCCGCATCAGCAAGCTGCGAAACTCCGGCAGGTAGAAATTCAGCCGCCGCGCAACGGTTCCCAATTGCCCTTCGGCGGACGCACGGCGCATATCCGCTGCGAGGATGGCGAAGGTGTGCTCGTCGGGCAGACCTTCGCCGTTCCATGCCTTGAGCGCTTGCGAGAGCGCCGGCAGGTTGACCGGCACCTCGCGATTCTCGACACTCCGTGACAGCAGGATCGCGATGGGCGCAATGAAGGTGGCGAGCAGGAACAACAGCAGCGGCAGCGCGAGCAGGAGCGCCTGGGCCGAAGCCCGGCGGCGGGTCCTCGCGTACGCCGCACGGCCGTCGGCCCCGGAGCCAGAACCGGTGGATGCATCAGCCGGCTCCCGCAGATTGCTGGTCACTGTCACGGTCACGAGTCGCCTTACTGTGTCAGCCAGACCTGGAAGCGCTTGTTGATCTGGTCGGCGTTATCCGCCCAGAAGCTCGCGTTGATCTGCAGTGCATGCTTGAAGTTGGCGGGAGCCGTCGGCAGGTCGTTCAGGCGATCCTTCGCAATCAGCGGAATGGCATCCTTGCGCGGCGGCGCATAAGCAATGTACTTCGTCAGGTCTGCATAGCTTTTCGCGCTCGAGGCGGAAACGATGAACTTCGCCGCGGCGTCGCCGTTCTTCGCGCCCATCGGAATGCCCCACCATTCGAAGTCATAGACTTGGCCGTCCCACACGGATTCGAACGGCTTGTGGTCCTTGTGCACCGCGTCGTCAATGCGGCCGTTGTAGGCCTGCGTCATGACCACCGCGCCGTCGGAGAGCAACTGCGGCGGCTGCGCGCCGGCTTCCCACCAGACAATGCTCGGCTTGATCGTGTCGAGTTTCTTGAACGCGCGGTCGACGCCCGCGGGTGTGCCGAGCACCTTGTACACGTCGGCGGGTTTTACGCCGTCGGCGAGCAACGCCCATTCGAGCGTCACCTTCGGCGATTTGCGCAACCCGCGTTTTCCGGGATATTTCTTCAGGTCGAAGAAGTCATTGATGGTGGTCGGCGGGGTCTTGAGCTTGGTCGTGTCGTAGGCGTACACGGTCGACCACACCATGGCGGCTACTGCACAATCCATGATTGAGCCGGGGATGAATTCGCTGGTGTTGCCCAGCGACTTGCGGTCGATCTTGCGCAACAGGCCTTCGTCGCAACCGGTGATGGCGTCGTTGGATTCAAGGTCGATCAGGTCCCATGTCGGGTTCTTGGCCTGTTCCATGGCGGACAGCTTGGCGAGGCCGCCATCGTACGATTCAGTCGAGAAGCCGATGCCGGTCGCAGCCGTGAACGGCTCGAAGAACGCTTTCTTGGCCGCTGCCTCGTAAGCGCCGCCGAAGGTCACGACCGAGATGGTATCGGCTGCATGCGCGGTGGCGGCGAACAGGCTTGCCGCCGCCAGGGTGAGTCCGGCGATGCCCGTCATACCGGTTCGAACAAGTGTTGCTTTCATGTCAGTGGACTCCTGCGGTGAAGGACGGAGCAGGGCCGCGAGTAACAGTAACGGCCGTTGCGAGGATCTTGCAGTCGTCGTGGCGCCATGCCACGGCGGTTGCACTGCCGAGTGACGGAAGATCGTGGTGCTGCGTATTCGGGACTTTGACAATGAGGTTGTCGCCATGGCCAAGCTCCCCGAGTTTCAAGTGAACGCGGTGGTGATCGCCGCAATACACGAGTTCTTCCACGCGCGCGCTCACCACATTGATGTCCTCGTGGTTCTGCGCGGCGTCAACCGACGCCAGATGCGCGCGCTCAGGGCGCAACGCGAGCATCGCTTCCTCGCCGTTCCTGAGACCCCGCCCGCAGCGGCCGCGAATGACCGCGCCGTCCGGCAGTTCCAGCGTCGCCCAGTTTGTGTCCTGTTCGAGCACCCGGCCCGTCAGGCCGTTGTTCTCGCCAACAAAATTCGCCACGAACGCGTTGTGCGCGTTTTCATAAAGTTCGGTGGGGGTTGCCGCCTGCTGGATGCGTCCGTCGGAGAACACGGCTACACGATCCGACATGGTCAGCGCCTCCGCCTGGTCGTGCGTCACATAAACCACCGTCAATCCCAGTTCGCGATGCAGCCGCATGATTTCGTATTGCATGGTTTCGCGCAGGCGTTTGTCGAGTGCGCCCAAAGGTTCATCCATCAGCACCACGCTTGGTTCGAACACGAGCGCGCGGGCGAGGGCGACACGCTGTTGCTGTCCGCCTGACAACTGCGACGGCCGCCGGGAAGCCAGTTGCGGCAACTCCACCATCTCCAGCGCCCGCTTCACGCGCGCCTTTTGTTCCGCTTTGCCGACGCCTCTTACCGACAACGGAAACGCAACGTTCTGTTCAATCGTCAGATGGGGGAAGAGTGCATAGTTCTGGAACACCATGCCGATGTCGCGTTGATGCGGCGGTTTGTCGTCAAGGCGTTTTCCGTTCAGGCGGATCTCGCCCTGCGTCGCCGATTCAAACCCGGCGAGCATCATCAGCGTGGTTGTCTTGCCTGAACCGGACGGTCCGAGCAGCGAGACGAACTCGCCTTTCGCCACCTCGAGATCGAGCCCTTCCACGACGTAATGAACGCCGTCATACGTCTTGCTCACACCCGCGAAGGAGATGAAGGAGTGGGTTGACATCGTGTCGTGCTCTGGTGAGTGAGTTTGTCAGGCAAGCTGCTGCGCGAGGTAATGCGCGAAATCGTAGTTCGGCCGTTCGAGATGACTGAGATGGCCGGGTTTTGCCAGCGGTGCCTGCACGCCGCGGAACACCGCCTGTACCCCACGCCGGTCTTCCTCGTTGACCGCATCCAGCAACTCCTTGAGCGACGCCATATATTGCGTGGCCAACGGATCCGCGATGAACTCGGGCGCCAGCCCGCCGCCGAAGCGGATATGGACGCGGCTCGTGCCCAGCGGCTGCAGCACGAGGTACCAGAAGTAACCCGGCGTCAGCGTGACCAGATGAGTCGGATAGATCGCGAGCAGCGCGGTCGTCTTGCGCCAGTGCCCTTGAAGACGCCGGTTATCCGGATGTGCTTGGCCGATGGGAAGCGACGCTTCCTTCGTGATCCAGTGGTAATTGAATGCATCGCTGCCGGGTGGGCATTCCATCTCGTCCAGGCGAGAATGCGGCCCGACGGTTGCCCGATGCAGCATGGGCAGGTGGTAACTCTCCATGAAGTTTTCGGCGAGGATTTTCCAGTTCGTATCCCAGACGTGCTCTTCGTAGAATGTTTCCTTGTAATCAGTCATGCCGTAGTCGGCGATCAGATCCGTGAGGCCGGCAAGCTGTTGCGCCACCGGCGGTGCATCCGGGTCGAGCGTGACATAGATCCAGCCTTGCCAGGTTTCGCATCGCACCGTGGGTAATCGGTAGTTTTCCTTACAAAAGCCGCTTTGGTGTTCCATCATGGGGGCGCCGTGGAGCTGGCCGTCGAGGGTGTAGTTCCATGCGTGGTATGGACATACGATGCGGCGGGTGTTGCCGCGCCCTTCGAGCAGCACCGACATCCTGTGAAGGCACACGTTGGAAAATGCCTTCAATGCCAGATGCTCGTCGCGCAACACGACAATCGGCTGACCGTCTATATCCGCTGTGAGATAGTTGCCCGCTTCAGCGAGCGCACTCGCGCGGCCAACGCACAGCCACTCGCGACGGAAGATGCGCTCCTGTTCCAGCGCCAGGAAATCGGGCGAGGTGTAGACGGCGGGCGGCATCGAGCGTGCGTCGCTGAACGGGCGTTCGCAGTTGGCCTGCAACTGACGGACGATGTGCAGGCCAGCGCCGGATGCTGTCGACGCTGTTATCGACGCTGCCGCCGAGGATGCCGTTGAAGAACCCATCGCGCCTCCCTGTCCCATTCATTGACGGTGGCAACCCTATCAAGCCTGGCTACTGGTTGCTCGCTGCATGGACATCAATCTATCAAGTCAAATTACCAGCCAAAATATTGTTTTTGCATGTAGAACCAAGCTTTTTCCTATCTAGCGGGATTGTTTCAACGGCCGTGCTGGCATTTGATTTCCGCCTCGCAGAACGCGGCGAAATGCTGGACGACCTGACGGGGTTTCATGCTGCTGGACTGCGCGATGCCCAGGGTGGTCGCGTTCACCTCATCCTTGAACTGCTTGATCACGAAATCCTCGCCGTCCACGGTGCGGTTTGATTTGAGCGGGAAGTTGAGGATGCTGTAGCCCAGGCCGTTCGCCACCATGCCGCGTACTACTTCGGGCTGCGACGACTTGAATGCGGGGATTGGCCGCGCACCGACCGCGTCGAAGAGTCCGGCGAAGTATTCGCGGCTGTGCGGCAGGTCGAGCATCACGTAAGGCTCGTCGCGCAGGTCGGCCAGCGCGATGCTGCGCGCGCGGGCAAGCCTGTGGGTCTTGGGCAGGATCACATAGGGCGGCAGGGAGAGCAGCGGGGTGAAGGCGATGTCATCGGTCAGGTCGAGGTTGTAAGTGAGCGCCATATCCAGCGAACCGTCGTGCAGGCCCCGCAGCAAATCCTCCTGATGCGCCTCGAGCGTACGGAACGCAATGCCCGCATGATTGGCGAGGAAACGGCTCATCATGGCTGGCATGAGCGGCGGCGCGAGCGAGACAAGGCAGCCGAGCGTGATCGCGCCTGACATGCCGCCGTCCATTTCCTTGGCGGCTGTCTGCAGGTCCTCCGCGTTCTTGAGCAGGTCGCGCGCGCGCCCCAGCATGTCCCGGCCTGCCTGCGTCAGGGATAACCCGCTCGCGTGATGGCGGATAAAAAGCTGCACCCCGAACGACACCTCCAGGTCCGCCAGCGCCGTGGAAATGGACGGCTGCGAGATATGCAGCAGCTTGGCTGCTGCCGTGAACGACAGGACTTCCGCAGTGACAACGAAGTACCTCAATTGTCGCAGCGAGTAGCGTAATTGCGCAGGTTCCATGGTCCACCCCGTTGGCTCTTCCAGCGCTTATTGTGCGTGGACATAAATCGGCTTGCATAGGCAAAAGCGATGATTTGCATTTTTGAAATATGTTTTTCGGATGCGTCGCCCGAGCGTAGATTTTGCGAAAGGCTAGTGCAAACGCGAGGGGGACGACATGCAACGAGACAGCGATTTATTGGAATGTGCGGCGGAAGGTAAACGCGAGGCGGTCACCGAAGAAGATACCTTGCGCACCGCGTTCCTGGATTCCATGGCGTCGAACTCCACCTCGGTTCACGTGGTGACGACCGGCGCCGGCGACCAGCGCTTCGGCGTCACGGTCAGCGCCTGCAGTTCAGTGTGTGCGGACCCGCCCACGTTGCTGGTCTGCATCAATACCCGCAGCCCGGCGAATGCGGCAGTAGCTGCCAACGGTGTGTTCGCGGTGAACCTGCTGAACGTGGCGCAGCGCGGTATAGCGGATACGTTCGCCGGACGCTCGGCAACGGCCAAGCCTTTCGACTTTTCCTGCTGCACGCACACGGCCGGCACGCTGGGCGTACCGCTTATCGACGGTGCGGTGGCGGCGCTTGAATGCCGGGTGGTGGCGCAGCAGGTTATTGGCACGCACACGGTGTTTTTCGGCGAAGTGGCGGCCATCAAGCGCGCGCCGGTGACGCACATGCCCTTGCTGTATTGCAAGCGCGATTACGGCCAGTTCCTGGCGTTCTAGACGATCCCGTTTTATAGACGGACGACATTCCCAACGGACCGAGGCACAGTAAATGATCAGAACCGGCGAGCAGTATCGCGATTCCATTCGTGACGGACGGCAAGTCTGGATCAACGGCGAACGCGTGAACGACGTGACCACGCACCCCATGTTCAAGCCTATCGTCGACATCCGTGCGCGTATCTACGACATGGCGCACGAGAAAGCGACGCAGGGCGTGATGAGCTATGTCGATGAAACCACGGGCGAGCGCAACGCTATCGGCCTGAAGCTGCCGTACACGCAGCAGGATTGGCACGACAAGCGGCTGGCGGTGGATATCGTGCTGGATGACATTGGCGGTATTGCCACGCGGGTGGGTGATGAAACCATCGGCGAGATGTGGTCGCTGTACGACGGCAAGGATGTGCTCAATGAAGTGGACCCGCGTTTTGCGGAGAACATCGAGCGCCACATCCATCGCACGTTGCACGAGGACCCGTTCCATGTGTCCGCCAACACGGACCCGAAAGGTGATCGTTCGAAGCCGCCCCAGGAGCAGGACCCGGACATGCTGCTGCATGTGGTGAAGGAAACCGATGCCGGCATTGTGGTGCGCGGCGCCAAATATGAAACGGCCGCCGCGTATGCGAACCAGGCGTTCGTCAAGCCGACTATCGCCAACTGGGGCGACGCGAAACTCTCCGACTATGCGGTCGGGTTCATCGTCAACATGTCCGCGCCGGGGCTCAAGTTCATCTGCCGCACGGGCTTCGCGGGCCGCGCGAATCCGGAGGACTACCCGCTCTCCAACCGCTGCGATGAGATCGATACGCTGCTGATCTTCGACAACGTCCTGATCCCTTGGGAAGACGTGTTGTTCTATCAGCACACGAAGGCGGCTACGTTTATTCGCGCCACGCTGCATCGCTATAGCGCGTTCGCGTTCGTTCAGCGCAACCTGCGGCTGGCCGACCTGATGATTGGGGCCGCGCTGTTCAATGCGCGTCAGACGGGGCTTGAAAAGCAACAAGCCGTGCAAGAAAAATTGTCGACCCTCGCGGTCTACAGGGAGACGATCAACGCCCATCTGACGGCGTCCATAGCGTGCGGCGAGCGTAGTCCCGCCGGGTTGATGATGCCCAACCAGTCGCTGCTTTATACCGGTCGAGTGCAGGCGTGTTCGCGGCTTCACGAGATGATGCATCTTGCCCGCGAGTTGTGCGGCGGCCAGATCTGCGTCACGCCGGATGCGGCGTCATTTGCGAATCCGGAGATCAGCGACTGGCTCGACAAGTACTACACCGTCAATGAAAACTGGGTCTCCGACGACCGGCGCAAGTTGCTCGCCTTTGCCCGCGACTTGCTGAATTCCGACTACGCCGGGCATCGGCTGACGTTCCAGCTGTTTGCCCAATCGCCGCCGTTCGCGCATCTGGGCGCCGTGTTCCGCAACTTTGACTTCGACAGTACGCTTGGTTATGTGAAGAAGGCTGCGAACCTGTCGGACCGTGTTGTTCAATCCAGCGCAGAGCCGCGGCTCAAGCGCGTTGTGTGAGGTGTCCATGAGCCATACCCGCATCCGCAAATTCAATACTCGCGAGACCTACCCCGAGCAGAAACTTGACAATGACTTATGCCAGGCGGTGGTCGCGAACGGCACGATTTACTTGCGCGGCCAGATTGGCCAGGATCTGGATACGCGCGAATCGGTGGGCGTAGGCAACGTCGCCGCCCAGACCGAAAAGGCCATGGCAAACATCGCAATGCTGCTGGACGAAGCCGGCAGCAAGCTCGAGGATATCTGCAAGATCACGGTCTATCTCGTCGATGTCCGTTATCGCGAGGCAGTCTATACGGTGGTGGGCAAGTGGTTGAAGGGCGTGTACCCCGTCTCCACCGGGCTCGTGATTTCAGCACTCGCGCGGCCCGAATGGCTGGTTGAGATCGATGTGATCGCCGTCATTCCGAACAGTTGAACGGAGCCTTCTCATGACCTTTTCACTGGCTGGCCGATGCGAGCGTACAGGCATGGTCGGCGGTATCGTGTGCAGTTCGAGCATTGCAGTCCCCAGCCGTTGCTTGTGGGCCAGTCCGCATGGCGTGGTGCTGAGCCAGAACGTGACTGACCCGCGCCTTGGCGTGCTTGGGCTGCAATTGCTGGCGCAGGGATTCGGCGCGCAGAGCACCTTGCGGCAGTTGCAGGACGCGCGGCCCTACGCCGAGTGGCGACAGCTTGCGGTACTGGACGCCGATGGTTCACGAGAAGCGGTGACCGGCGCGAAAGGACTTGGGGTTATCGCAACGAAGGCGGGGCGCGACTGCATCGCGGCGGGCAATCTGCTTGCCCACGATGGTATCCCCGCCGCCATGGCGGCTGCCTTCGAAGCGTCTCATGCGAGTTCGCTAGCCGAGCGCTTGATCCTTGCGCTGGAAGCGGGCGCGGCGGCGGGCGGTGAGGCGGGACCGGTGCATTCAGCGGGGTTTTGCGTTTACGGACGGGACGTCTGGCCGCTCGCGGAATTGCGGGTGGACTGGTCCGATGAACCCATCGCCGACTTGCGTGCGCTCTGGCAGCGCTACGAACCGCAAATGAACGACTATGCGACGCGTGCAAAGCGTCCCGAGCAGGCGCCTTCGTATGGCGTACCCGGAGACCTCTAGCTCATCACGTCTGCCTTGCCGGTTGATCGCGGCCAGGCACTAGCCGGCATTGACACCACCCTCGCTCCCTGGCGATTTCGTGTGACATCCACGTTAAGCGATGTCCCGGCGAGATCGCCTTTTCTCAAAGTCCATCATCTCCCTCTTTCAGCGCGCATTGTCTGCACACTGAAAGGCACGGCTAATTCTTGTCTAAGCATGGCGGCATAGCCTTAAGTCGAACCGGTCGATCGTCGTACAAACCATTGCTATTCGCAGTTACTCGCCTGTTAAGGGTCTTTAACCAGTTGGTACGCTTGATCCGTTAGGATTTACTGAGAAATTTTCCGTAATCCAGCGAGGAGAGCAATCCTTTGGCATCCAGGGCAGAGCTAAAAAGGTTCAGGTCGAACCTCGCCGATGAACTCGACAGCGCGGCGCTTTACGAAACGCTGGCAAGCGTCGAGAAGGATGGTTCGAAGAAGGCCATCTATGCGGAACTCGCTGCGTCCGAGTTCACGCATGCGCAAGTGTGGCGGGAGAAACTTCGGGCGAACGGCGTCAAGGTCCGGGCGCATCAGTACAGCACCAAGACCCGGGTCATGCGGGCGCTCGTGCGACTCTTCGGACCGGATTTCGTATTGCGCACCGTCGCTGCCGCAGAATACGCGGACAGGGACAAATACGCGGGGCAGCCGGATGCTGCGCAGATGGCCGAAGAAGAGCATCGGCACGCGGACATGGTGCAACGCGTGGCCAATCACAAGCGCCCCGCGCAGTCGAAGGGCGCCGAGATTGCCGCAGCGGAATCGTGGCACAAGGGCGTTGCGTCCGGCAATGATCTTCGGGCAGCGGTCCTTGGGGCGAACGACGGACTGGTATCGAATTTTTGTCTGATCATGGGGGTGGCAGGCGCGGGGACCAACAACAAGACGATCCTGCTGACGGCCTTTGCCGGTCTGATCGCGGGCGCATGTTCCATGGCGCTGGGTGAGTGGCTTTCAGTGACCAACGCACGGGAACTCGCCCGCACCCAGATCGCGAAGGAAGCGGACGAGCTTGAACACACGCCTGACGCTGAGCGGCATGAACTCGCGCTCATCTATCAGGCAAAGGGTCTGGATGGCGATGAAGCCCGGCGGGTTGCCGCGCAGATCATGCGAGACAAGGACAAGGCGCTCGACACGCTCACGCGGGAAGAACTCGGCCTTGATCCTGGGGAGTTGGGCGGGAATCCGTGGTCGGCTGCCGGCGTGTCGTTTTGTCTGTTTTCGATGGGCGCTATTTTTCCGGCGATGCCTTTCTTGTGGAGCAGCGGGCTGGCGGCAATCGCCCAGTGCGTGGCGCTAAGCGCGCTGGCGCTCGCTGCGATCGGCGTGTTCACGTCGCTTTTCAACGGGCGTAGTGCGGCGTTTTCGGCTATGCGGCAAATCGTTATCGGGTGTATCGCAGCGAGCTTCACGTTCTGCGTGGGGCGCTTGCTGGGCGTGTCAATATCCTGAGGGTTGCATGGGTTCGAAGGCGGTAAGCGGGTGTTTGTACCACGGGGTTTTCACGGAGCAATGTGATGAGCATTAAAGCGACGAAGATGCCCCTGATGCCGGCTGCCGGCATGACGGTCTTTGCGCTTGTAGCGGGTTTTTACGCGTACGGAACGTCGACGGGCACGGTCGATTCTCTCTACAGCACACTGGGGAATGTCGTCGGCGTTGGGGTGGGTCTTGCATTACCGGCTCTGCAGGCAATCCGCGCGAGACGTGCAATGCACATGCTCAGGCTCGAGCGCTTGCGTGAGACGGTCACCGTAGTCAACATCAGCCGCGGACTCGCCGATCAGGCGAACGCCGCGCTCTGCCGCGGTGCGTGCGACAACAGTTACTTCCAGCAGACCTACAACCGCTCCCAGATCGAATACGCATGCCGGCTTGTCGACCAGATCCAGCCGGTTTCATCGACACGGCACGCGAACGATGCGGTTGTGGACACTTGGCGCGACCTGCGCACGTTCTTCTCGCTTCTCCACAGCGCGGCGTCCGATTTCCGGGACTGTCAGGCAGTACCGGAAAGGGTGATCGGCAGTCTGCGTGCGTCGTACGGCAAGGTGGCGCACGACATCGATTGCCTCGAAACCGAGTGCCGGCGGCTGCAGGAAAAAATCGACTTCTGGCAGGTTGCGCGCAAGGTTTGAACGCTGGTGTTCACCGCGCGTTCACCGCGCGGCGCGGGGCCGAAAACGCCTAACGGTCTGCGTATTGGTGTTCAACGCCGGGTCCTGAACTATCGGCGCCCGACGATCCCGGCTTGCGCGCCACCGCAAGCTGCCATGCGAACAATCCGGGAACGAAGACGAGCAGGTCGCGCAACCGTCTTGCACCGGCCAGTGCGAGACTCACGGACGGATCGAGACCCAACGCGCCTCCGATCAGCACAAATCCCCCTTCCTGAATGCCCAGCGCACCGGGTACAAAAAACGCGGCGCTGCTGAGTGCCTGAATCAGCGATTCAAGCACGACAGCTTCGGCAAAACTGATCGGCGAACCTAGAAAGTGGAGTGCCAGCCAGATCTCGAGAGACGTGGCGAGGCACTGCAACGGCTGCCAGATAAACAGATAACGCAGGACAACCCCGCGTCTTCTCCAGATCCGCTTGATCGACTGGTCGATGCGTAGCGACGGGCCGGCTAGTGCCGCAATCTGGCCGCTGGTCATCCGATTGAACAAGCGGGTCATTCTTTCGAACAGGTTCACGTGCTGGATCAGTGCAAAGCCTGCCAGGAGCGGTGCGAGCAGCGCCAATCCCCAGAGCACATCTACTGCAAGCTGGCGTTCGCCGGGTGTGGCGTGGCCCATCAGGAAGGCTATGCCGACCAGCGTGAACACGAGCTGGCTGATCAGCGTGAGCTGCATGTCGACGACGAGGCTCGCTGCAGCAGTGGATGCCCGCAAACCGGCGCGGGTCAGGAGGCGGAACGAGACGATCTCGCCGCCAACCCGTGCAACCGGAAGCAGGCTGTTGACGGACTCGCGAATCCACACCAGCCGCAGCATGGCCATCAGACCCGGCCGGCCGGGTCCGATAATGAGCGTTTGCCAGTCCCGGGCATTGGCCAGCATTGGCAGCACATGGACGGCGGCGGCGAGGACAAGGCCGGGACCCGCGGTGCGCAACAGCGCGAACACCGAGCGTGGATCTTCGCGCCACACCAGCGCCAGTGCCACGATCAGTCCAAGTGCCGCGACAACACGGCCGATATATTTAGTCATGCGATTCAAGTCAATAAATTACGCTGCAACGATCACTTCTCCCCAAGCGGATAAAGCAGGCCGTCGCGGCCGACTTTGAACTGGAAACCTCGCCAGAGTACGCGCGTCGAGAAAAAGCTGCTGACGAAAATGGCGAAGCAGACGAGATCCCAGATTGGCAATAGCCATAAATCACCCGACGCCTGGCCAAGCGCGTGGTCCAGTTGCAGTTTCAGCGCAAGCCGCGTGAACAGTGCCGCCAGCGTGAGCGGCCAGGTCCACACGGCGGCGCCGGACAATGCAATCGCGAACAACGCGAACACAAGCGGATGCGTGAGCGCCGAGCCCAGGTGGCCGGCCGGATCGATTGTCCGGATAGTACGACTCCAGCGCAGTTCATGGGAGATCAGTTGCGCTGCGCTGGTTTCAACGCAAGCATGCGTCACGATGATGGGCGGAACAACGACTTTTTCTCCCAGTTGCCGCACCGCTTCACCAATTGCATGGTCCTCGGCAAGATGATGAGTGAACTGCGAGAAGCCGCCAATCTTTTCAAGCGTTGCCCGGCGCAAGGCAATGGTTTGCCCGAAACAGGGGCGCGCAAGCCGAAGCGCCATGCCGACCACCACGCTGGGAAGAAACTGGTAGTTGCTCGCCTTGGCGGACAGTCGAGGCCAGAAACCGGCATCCGGCAGCCCGCGATAAAGACACGTGACCAGCCCGACTCCCGGCTTTTGCAACTCGCCGACAATACCGCGCAGGTAGTCGGGGCCGACCCCCACGTCGCTATCGGCGAACACCAGGATGTCATGCTGCGCGTTGGGCAGCATATTGAGGATATTGCTCATCTTGCGGTTCGGGCCATACAGCCGGGAATCCACCACGATCGCAATTTCAGCCTGAGGATGCAACTGCCGCAAACGCTCCACTACATCGAGCGCGGGGTCTGTCTTGTCGTGGACACCGAACAGGTACTGCACGGGCCCGGGATAATCCTGCTTGCAGAATCCCGACAGGTTTTCGAGCAGCGCCTGCTCGTTCCCATGCAGGGGCTTGATGATCGTCACACCCGGAAACGAACTGGGCTCCGCGCAAGTGCGCGCGAGAAAGCGCCTCGTCAACTCCGCGGCAGCCAGCATGTACACGATCCCGAAGACCGCGCTTGCGCCGCACACATACGCTGCCCAGTGCAAGGTTGCGTGCGCCATGGGCGGGTTGCCTGCGTAGATAGCGAAGGCGACCAGCAGGCCGGCGCCTGCCAGCCACGCGGATCGCACATAGAGCCTTCGAAGCCGTCTGTGTTTCGCGGGTGACACGTCGGGGAACTGACCGGGCGTGTCGGGCACGTCCGGGGTCATGCCTCGTGAGCCCGGAGAAACTTGAAGAACTCCACGCCTTCACGCAGGCGCCGCTTCATCATCTCCCAGCTCATCAGCATCTCGCGGACGATTTCCCAGATCTTCGACGGCCTGAAATAGAAGCGCTTATAGAACTCTTCGAGGCCGTGATAAATCTCCTCGCGCGACAGATGCGGATACCCGATCGCCGAAAGCTGGACGCCCTTTGAACTGACGAGGTTGATCACCTTGTTTTCCTGCAGCCAGCCGTTGTCGACCGCTTGCTTGTAAAGCGTGGTGCCCGGGTAGGGCGCGGCAAGCGACACCTGGATGGTGTGCGGATTGATGTCCTTCGCGTATTCAATGGTCTTCTGGATCGTTTCGCGGGTTTCGCCAGGGAGGCCAAGGATGAACGTGCCGTGGATCTTGATGTCGAGCTTGCGGCAATCTTCACTAAAGCGCCGCGCGATATCGGTGCGCAGGCCTTTCTTGATGTTGAGCAGGATCTGGTCGTCGCCAGACTCATAGCCGACGAGCAACAAACGCAGGCCGTTCTCCTTCATGATCTTGAGCGTGGCGTAAGGCACGTTCGCTTTCGCATTGCAGGACCACGTGACGCCAAGCTTGCCGAGTCCGCGTGCAATCTCTTCCACGCGCGGCTTGAAGTCGGTGAAGGTATCGTCGTCAAACATGATCTCCTTCACTTCGGGCATGTTGTCCCTGATCCATTTCACTTCTTCGAGCACGTTTTCGACTGAACGCGTGCGGTACCGATGCCCCCCGACCGTCTGCGGCCAGAGACAGAAGGTGCACTTCGACCTGCAGCCGCGTCCGGTGTAGATCGATACATACGGATGTTTCAAGTAACCAATGAAATAGTTTTCGATCTTCAGGTCGCGCTTGTAAATGGGCGCGACAAACGGCAGCTCGTCCATGTTCTCGAGAATCGGCCGGGCCTCGTTGTGCATGATCCCGCCATCCGGCTGGCGGTAGCTCAAGCCTGGAATCGAGGCAAGCGGCAGGCCCTGCGCAATGTCCCGGCAGGTGAAGTCGAATTCCTCGCGGCATACGAAATCGATTGCCTCGCTAGCCACGAGCGAATCGTGCGGGTCGACGGCGACTTTTGCACCCACCATGCCCACGAGCACCGCGGGATTGCGTTGCTTCAACTGTTCGGCAAACAGCGTGTCGGTCGGAAACGAGGGTGTGCTCGTGTGAATCACGACAAGCTCGTATTGCTGTGCGATGTCGAGTGACGCTTCCACCGAGAGGCCATCGGCGGGGGCGTCGAGCAAACGGCTTCCTTCAATCAGGGCGGCCGGCTGCGCGAGCCATGTCGGGTACCAGAACGACCGGACTTCGCGCTTGGCCTGATATCGCGAGCCTGCTCCGCCGTCAAAACCGTCATAGGAGGGGGCCTGCAGGAACAGTGTTTTCATGGGCACTCCGGGAAGGCGCGATGTGGGTAAATACAGGGACCGATTGGACGGAACGAACGTTACGGCCGTGTGATGAAAGGCTTGATCATGTCGAATGAAGCGGAGATTCTGCGAGCCGCATACTGAACACGTGTCTTGAGAGAAGGAACCGGCTTTCAAATGAAAATGAAAGTTAGCCGATGGCCTTTAGTGATTTATATCGGGTCGCGCTCCTCGCAAAAGGCGCACGAATCCACCACGCTCGGCGAACATGTCGAGGGCATGACAGACAAGGAAAATGTTGATAACGGTTACGTAAAAAGTGTCGGCCTGATGACCATCGAAGTAAAATAGACCGGCATACTTAGCCGATAGTTAGGCAACCTTAACCGTTTGTAAGGTTGTTTCCAATCTTGCTCAACGGAAGACATTCGAATGCGCATCCTGGTGGTAGAGGACGACGACTTGATCGGTACCGCGATTGCTCGTGCGCTGCGCGACGCGGCTTACGTCGCGGACTGGGTCATGGACGCGCCCTCGGCAATGGGCGCGTTGCTTGGCCATGAGCATGACGCGGTACTGCTCGACCTGAACCTTCCTCAGGGAGATGGCCTGAGCATCCTGCGCGACCTTCGCAAGCGCGACGCGGATACGCCTGTGCTCATCATGACCGCGCGCGACGGTGTGGATGACCGCATAGAAGGGCTGGATAGCGGAGCGGACGATTACCTGGTCAAGCCATTCAACCTGAACGAAATGCTGGCGCGGCTTCGTGCGGCAACACGCAAGCTCGGCCACCATCCGGACGCCACGCTTTCGAGCGGCAAGCTGTCGCTTGATCCCCGCACGCTGGTCGCGGTGTATAACAATGTCGAGTGCCGTTTGTCGGGCCGCGAGTTCGCGGTGCTGAGGGCGCTGCTCTCGCGCCCCGGCATCATCCTGTCGAGGAGCGAGCTGGAGGACCGGGTCTACGGCTGGAACGAACAGGTCGACAGCAACGCCGTCGAATACCTGATCCATACAATTCGAAAGAAGATCGGGCATAGCGCGATCCGCAATATAAGAGGTGTGGGATGGATGGTCGACAGGGACGAAGGCCACGCTCGCTGACAAGACAGCTCACCTGGTCGATCATCGGCATCATTGTGGTGTTCGCACTGATGGGCGGGGCGTTGTCATTCGCCGGTGGGTACCGCGAGGCGAGCCGGCTGCAGGACAGCCATCTGCATGATATCGGCGTGTTGATCAACAGCGGCAAGCTGATGCTCGCGGCCCCCACCGTGACGTGGCCCGATGCGCATGGCAACGGTATGTCGATGATCATTTCACGCGTTAGTCCGGGGGCGTCCGGTACCCCCGTTGACGTGCCGCTGCCGCGAATCGAAACGCTTGCGGACGGGTTCCAGAACGTCGACTTCGAGGGCAGGCGCTGGCGCGTCAACGTGCAGACCCTGCAAGGCGGCGACCGTCTCCTGGTAGCGGAGCGCGCGACTATCCGGGACGAGATCGCTCATGACGGCTCGTTGCGAACCCTGTTGCCCATGCTTGCATTGACACCGCTTCTGCTGATTGTCATCGCGCTGATTACTCGCGCTGCGCTGGCGCCTGTACGGCGCCTTGCCGCAATCGTGGATGAACAGGACGAGGTCACGCTCGGCGCGTTGTCGGAGGTGGGAATCCCGAAGGAGTTGCTGCCGTTCATCCGCTCGATCAATCGCCTGATCGGCAGGCTCAAGGACGCCATGGCGCAGCAGCGGCGGTTTATCGCCGACGCCGCGCACGAGCTGCGCTCACCCCTGGCTGCCCTGACGTTGCAGGCTGAAAGCCTCACTGCGGCTACCGGTCCGGAGGACGCGCGCGGGAGGCTGACGGCCTTGCAGGCCGCCGTGCATCGCACCGCGAGACTGGTCGAACAACTCCTGGCGCTGGCTCGTTCACAGCATATGGCCGCGCCTGTACGTTCGCATGTGTCGCTTCACAAGCTCGCCACGGACGCGATCCAGGATGCAGTCAACATAGCCAATGCGAAAAACGTGGATCTTGGACTCAAGCAGGTGGACGACACCCAGGTCGATATCGACGCATCGGCTGTCACCATTGCACTGCGTAACCTGGTGGACAATGCAGTGAGGTATGTGCCCGCAGGCGGCAAGGTCGACGTTGCCGTGGTGAGCCGCGAAGGCTACCTCGTTTGCAGCGTCAAGGACTCGGGACGGGGTGTGCCCGATGACCAGCTTGTCCGCGTGACCGAGCGGTTTTATCGCGTGCCGGGAACCGTGTCCAGCGGAAGCGGGCTTGGGCTGTCCATCGTTTCTGAGATCGCTCGCCGTAACGGCGGCCGTCTGGAATTGCAGAACGCGAGCGATGGTTTTCATGCGACTTATTATCATTTGCTTTAGCGCTCGACGCCGCCTAAGTCTGCGCTAAGGCGTTTGTTCTATTAACGTCTTGCACGTCACGATGCAAGTCAATCACGTGAACGGCCACCTGCCCGTCAACTTTCTCCCGGCGTTCTATCGATGCAAACAAGCCAAACTCCTGCCTTCGGCGCGCCCGCCAAGCTCTTCCACTGGCTTACGGTACTGCTGCTGGCCGCGCAGTACGCGATCGGCTGGCTGATGCCCGATGTCCATCGGGACACGCAGCCTGTTGGTTTGATCGGGCTGCATCTGTCTTTGGGCGCGACGATCGTATTGCTGGTACTGGTGCGGCTCGCATGGCGTTTCAGTCACAAGCCGCCCGCGGAATCGAGCATCCTGCCGGCGTCCATGCGACTGGCCGCGAGGGTCACCCACGCGTTGCTTTACGTGTTACTGATCGCGCTGCCATTGATGGGATGGGCGAACGCTTCGGCAAGAGGTTGGGCTGTATCGCTGTTCCATGTCGTGCCGCTGCCCGCACTCGCCGCCACGGGCTCGGCATTCGGGCATACGCTTGGCGACGTCCACAAACTCACCGCGTGGGTCCTGCTGGTGCTCATTGGACTGCACGTGGCTGCTGCGTTGTTCCACCAGTTCGTCATTCGTGACGACACCCTCGGCAGGATGCTGCCCGGCGTGCGCAAGATACGCTGAGAGCGGCTGACGTTCCTGTTTTCATCGCTGTGCTGACCCTGGAGCCCTCGTGCCCAGAAGGTCAGGCAGCCTCACGCTCGCCGAAAGCAGTGTGGGCTCTCCTGCGGCCGGGTGGTCCGTCTGCATGAGCGGTAAAGCTAATCGAAATAATTCGGTAATAGCGGTGACTCGTTGTTGACCCAGACTAACGGGAAGTGTGCCGGTTGAATCGGCATGCACTGCTGCTCATTAAAATGATTCGATAGCCTGGAGATACGGGAATGAAAATTCGATTTCGCCTTGCAGGAGTGACCAGTTTGCTGGGCGCGGCCATGGTGGCCGGCTGCGGCACCGGCAACATGCTTTCCGGCACGCCTGCAAACGGGATTGCCAATGCGGGGCACGTGCTGCTGGTCAGCATCGACGGCCTGCATGAGCAGGATCTCGCGTACTGCGTGGCAGCGAAGACCTGTCCCAACATTGCATCGCTTGCCCAAACCGGCGTTACGTACTCGAATGCGTACACGCCGGGATTGTCCGATTCGTTCCCGGGGCTGGCGGCCATCCTGACCGGCGGCTCGCCGAAGACAGCGGGCTTGTTCTACGATGTCTCGTATGATCGCACGCTCTACGCGCCGGGCGATACGCAATGCACCGGTCCCCAGGGCTGGAACGTCGCATTCGATGAAACCACTGGTTTTGACGCGATCAACGGCGGCGCGCTGACCCACCTCGACGGCGGTGGTGCGTTCAACCCGCAGGCTATTCCCAACGCGAAGGTCAATGGCGTTTGCACGCCGGTCTATCCGCATAACTACTTGAAGACCAACACCGTTTTCGAAGTGGTGAAACAGCAGCTTGCGAACTCGCGCACCGCATGGGCCGACAAACATGCATGGGGCTACGACTGGGTGAACGGACCGTCGGGCAAGGGCGTGGACGACCTCGCGCGCACCGAGATCAACTCGCTGGACCCGGCCACGAAGACCGACTACACCGACGTGTACACGCACACGGAAAAATTTGACAACCTTCATGTGCAGGCCATCATCAACCAGATCGATGGCAAGGATTCGAGTGGTGCGAACAGCGCCCGCGTGCCGACACTCTTCGGGACCAATTTCCAGACCTTGAGCGTGGCGCAAAAGACGCCGAATGCGGGCGGAGGCGGTTACACGGACGCGCGCTTCACACCCGGCCCGCAGGTGGCTGCCGCGATCGCCTACACGGACGATGCGCTGGGAAAGATCGTGGCTGAACTGAAGGCGGAAAACTTGTACGCGTCGACGGTCATGATCGTTACGTCGAAGCATGGCCAGTCGCCGGCCGATCACACGAAACTGGTCAAGAACGGCGACACGCTCACGGCGTTGCTCGAAGCGAATAACTACCTCGACCGGCAAGGCAAGTTCGGACAGGCGGTGACCCGAAGCGGCAACATGAACGACGGCTCGGGCCTGGCCGGAACGGGCCTCGTACAGACCGACGACCTTGGCCTGATCTGGTTGCGGGATCAGTCGCAGACGGGCGCTGCTGTCGCGTCCCTGCAAGCAAATCTTGCATGTACACCTAAGGGTATTTGCGCCGATGACCCGCAAGCGTCGATCCTGTCAGGCGCGGCGCTCGCCGCGAAGTTCGGCGATCCCGCGCAGGGCCGCGCGCCCGACATCATCGTGCAGCCGAACCCGGGCGTGATCTATACGAAGAGCAAGAAGAAAGACGCGGAACACGGCGGCAATGCGCCTGATGACAGTCATCTGGGCCTGCTGGTGTCGTATCCCACGCTGCAGCCCGCCACGAACGCCAGCACGGTCAGCATGACGCAGGTTGCGCCGACCATCCTGAAGTCGCTGAACATCGATCCCGCGCTATTGCAGTCGGTTGCGGCCGAAGGGACGCCGGTGCTGCCGGGCCTTGGCTTTTGATGAGGTGAAGGTGAAGCAGACGGTGCTCGGGGCCGTTGTGGCTCCCGGCACCGGCAGCCTGTGGCGGCGTGTGAGCTAGCAGCTTCCCGGCAACTCGTCCGGGAAGCTCGCGAGTCGTACGGGGAGAAGCGAGTTATCGCGGCTTATCGTGTCACCCAGCCGCGCCGGATCAGCGGCGCGAATAGCGGCCGGTACGCAAGCATCGCGGCCCGCACCACAGGTGCTGCGAACCAGCGTCCGCCGAGGGCACTCAGCCACGCACTGAAGACCGAGACCGACGCAGCGCCCGCTATATCGAAGGGGAAATGCACGCCAAGATAAATTCGCGCCCATGCCATAGGCAGGCCAAGAAGGGCGAGTACCCAGCCTGCGCGACGCGCCTCGGGATGCATCAGGAAGCTAAACGCCACGGCCCACAGGAAGGTCAGGTGATCGCTCGGAAAGGACGAATCCGCACTGTGCACGATCAGGGCATGGCCGAGGCCAATCGCAAAAGGCCGTGGATGCGGCCACAGCACACCAATTATCTGCGCCGCCAGTAAAGCAAGCAGAGCGGACGCACTGGCTTCAATCAACCAATGCCGCAGGGTGTCGCTGCCGCGCAACCAGCCGAAGACAAGCGTGACGGGCACGAGCCAGATGGCGTATTCGCCGAACAGGATGGCCAGGGCGACAACGCCGCGATCTGGTTGCGCCGATGCGCCGATCAACAAAAAAAGAGACTGGTTGATTGCTTCCATAGCCTTCGATAGATCAGTGGATGATCGGCAAGCTTATCGAACGAGGCTTAGCGGACGCTTATGAGAACCGGGAAGACAACGCTTGATCCGGTTTCGGGTTCAGAATCCCCATAGCGCGGTGACTCAAGATTCACCAGGGTCAGGGGACAAGCACGCAGATAACAAGCTTGTAATCGCCGTGTCAGGGTGCGGTCATGGGTGGTTGCACAGAATGGAGTCCTGCTCTTCGCTGTTTCACGTTGATGATTTCAACGCGATGATTTCACCACGATGAGTCGGGGGGCTTCAATCATGGTGACTGAGGCCATATTTAGAGAGGTCTACTTATCATGAAAAAGATTATCTGCACACTACTGACCGCTGCTCTGATTGTTCCGGCCGTATCGTTCGCGCAAACCAGCAATGGTCCCGTTACTCGCGCCCAGGTACGCGCCGAACTCGTGCAACTTGAAAATGCGGGCTACCGGCCCGGCACAAAGCAAATTCACTATCCCGATGAGATACAGGCGGCTGAACAACGCGTGCAAGCGAGCAATAACGCGTATGCGTCAGAGAGCGGTGCACACGGAAGCAGCTCAGTGGCAGCGGCTACGGCGTCACCGCGCAGTGACGCGGCTAACTAGGGCCGGGCGAATGGACAAGCGGGGCGCTTGCCGCATCGACCTGGTCGGTGCGGCCTTCTCCTTGCAGCTTCAGAAGAAAACCCCTGCAACAACGCGGCTAGTTATACCCAAGTATTGCAATGGCCGTAATGTCGGCACGATCGGACACGTTGCAGGCGAGCACGGTCATGGGCGCCTGCAGCATCGACACGTACGAGGAGCATTGCTTTTCGGTTTTGGGGATTGCCTTGGATACCTTGCTGCGGGTGATTGCAGGCGACGAGGTCGAGGCATTGAGATGATTGAACGTCTTCATGTTGAACACCACTTCGTTTAGTTATTGGCGAAAACAACGGCGTGCCGCGGTAGACATATGTGCGCCATCGCACAATCCCGAGACTAAGCACCGGACAGCCGAAGTTCGTGTTCTTCCAGTAAGCGCCAACTGCTAACTTCAGGACATTGGTAGTGTTACCAATGCGGCCGCACAGGCCCGTGCCGCCTGAGGCCTGTTCGGCGTTAAGCGTATGTTTGGGGCAACAGTATTGAAGGTTCGCAAGCGCAGCCGTCTGGCGTTATCGCGTTGTGCTTCACAAAGCGGATACGTTGCAAGAATGACCACGTGAACAGCGATGCGATATCAAGCGCGATGCATACGTGGTGTGCTGCTTTCCGAGGGTGTCACCGTCGGCCCTGAGCGCGATGCGCGGGGTGAAAACCAAACCCGTGTTGCACCAAATGCCCCACGTGTTTTCACGGACGCAGCGTTCCGGCGTAGCGGCTTTTATTCTGCCAGCGGACGGTTCGACGTCGCTTCAGCTTCTTCACCAACTCCTGCCGTCTCATCCTGCGTCGTACCCTCAAGACCTAGTTGCCGCCGTGCTTTATCCCAATACTCGTCTGCGCGTCCTTCGGGACTACCGTCTTGTTCCCAAAGATGGAACGCAAGCGTGCGAATCTGCTCTTCCGACATTTCGACGTCCATAGTCTGCCCCGTAAAAGTGAGTATCCGATCCGAAAAACTTCAGTCAACGCAAAGCGTGACCGCGCCAAGCTCGCTTGAGCTTAATGACCTTGGCAGCAATTTTCGTGACACCGAAGACTCAAGCTGAGGCGCGGGAGAAGGCGGAGGGCGCCGGGGCGTGTCGAAATACCTGCCGAACGGCGCCGCGGCGGTCAAAACCGCACTGAACGTATGAGGATTGAATCGCCAAGGCAGAAGGCCTGGAAAAGGGGCAGGGTGCTCGAACCTTGGCGCATCAGGGAGGCTCGTCGCACACTATCGGGCCATGAAAAAACGCGGCCGCCCTTTAAGAGCGGCCGTTATGAGTCACATCGCTTAAGCCGGGCGGCGTATCGCCCGGGTATTTCAAGGACTAAAAAATCACATACACCTTGCGCATGGCTTCTTCCACTTCCCACAGTCCCTCGGTGTTCGCTTCGAAAAACAGCGTGTCGCCGCTGGCGAAGTGAATCGTGTCTTCGCCGTCCGGCGTAAAGCGGCCGCGTCCCGCGAGGAAATGCATCACCTCCGCCTGCTTCACCGAACGCCGGTACGTCCCCTCCGTGCATTCGAAAATCCCGGTGTCAATCGCCTCGCTGCCTTTGATCACGCGTTGCACGCCCGAGACTTTGATTGGCGTCGTGCCGGGCAAACCGGCGCTGCCCCAATCCTCGAGATTTTGCAGGCTGAC
This sequence comes from Caballeronia udeis, assembly GCF_044909315.1. Taxonomy (GTDB): domain Bacteria; phylum Pseudomonadota; class Gammaproteobacteria; order Burkholderiales; family Burkholderiaceae; genus Caballeronia; species Caballeronia udeis_A. The sequence continues at coordinate 59,917 of NZ_JBIYEB010000033.1, read as the reverse complement.
GCTCTGCTTGATTTGCTGAACCTTCATGTGGACCTTATTGATTCGTTATTCGTCATGTCAGACCGCGCTATCCCGCTCTACGGTTCGCTCGATTTTCCCCAGCCGCACAACGGTCACGCCGGGGCGCAACTGCCGCAACGAAGGCATCACCAGCATGCAGTCGTCGTAAGGCGTATGGATCGGCTCGCCATTCGACCAGCCGATCAAACTGCCCGCTTCGGGGAAAATTTCCAGACCCGTGTAAGGCGCGGCAAAGCGAAAATCCATGCTCTGCGCCACAACCGGTTGCGTCACGCGCACAACGTGCATGGTTTGCGGCAGGGGGCTAAGCCAGTCTTCAGGCAGGTCTTCACTGTCGACCACTCCGGACAGCAGCAGGAAGCGTGCGGTGGTATCGCGGGCGACCGTGACGGCGCTGCGTTCCCAGTGCTGTCCGCATTCGATCAACAGCGCGTTCCTGGGGCTGCCCGCATCGCCGAAACCCTCGTAGTCGCGCATGCGGCGGCCTTCGGGATGGCCTTCGTCGCAGATCACCGTGGCCGGCGTGCCGAGCCGCAATGACAAGTCGATGCCCTTGTCCAGCGGACCCGCGACAATCAGCGGCTTGCTGCGTTCGTGCATGGAGTGGAGGTCGAGCAGGGCGTCCACGGTATCAATGACCGGACGCATCTCGCGAGCTCGTGCAAGCTCGCTGGATGTACGCGATGTGTCGTCGAGCACCTTGCTGGTCCACACGCGGTTGAAGTCCTGGTCGACGAAACGCGCGGCATCGGGCTTCGACGGATCGAAGCTCGCATATGCCGCGACGTTCGCGAACGAGAGCGTCAGGCGTCCGCGTCGTGGCCGCAATTTCAAACGCAGCAGCGCGTCGACCACAATTGCGCCGCACACCTCGTTACCGTGTGTCAGCGCGTTGATCATCACGTGCGGTCCCGGCAGACCGGAGTCGAACGTGTGCACATACGGAATGCCCGTCCCGGACTCCGCATGCACCGAGATATCGGGGAACGTGACTTCGATTGGATAATGCTCGGCCGGTGTGCTCATGCGAGATTCCCCTGGCACAGGTATTTGATGGAGAGGTAGTCGTCGAGGCCGTACTTGGATCCTTCGCGGCCATAACCGGATTCTTTCACACCGCCGAAGGGCGCTGCTTCGCTGGACAACGCGCCTTCGTTGATGCCCACAATGCCTGCTTCCAGCGCGCGCGACACACGGTCGATACGGCGCAGGTCCTGGCTGTAGAAATACGAAGCGAGGCCAAACGGCGTGTTGTTGGCGGCTTCGATGGCTTCAGGTTCATCGTCGAAACGGAACAGCGGCACGACCGGCCCGAAGGTCTCTTCGCCGCACAGGAGCATCTCGTGATTAGCGTCGGCGAGCACGGTCGGCGCGTAGTAATTCGGGCCGAGTTCCGGCAGACGCTTGCCGCCGGCGAGCACGCGCGCGCCGTGAGCAAGGGCGTCGTCTACATGGCGGGCGATCTTGTCGAGTGCGCGGATGTTGATCATCGGGCCGATCTGCGCGTCGGGATCGGTGGCCGGTGCGACCTTCAGTTCGGCAACGCGGCGGCTCAGCATGTCCGCGAATTTGTCGTAGACACCTGCTTGTACATACACGCGGTTGGGGCATACGCAGGTCTGTCCGCCATTGCGGAACTTGGAGGCGAGAAGGCCGGTGACGGCGGCGTCGAGGTCGGCGTCATCGAAGACAATGAACGGTGCATTGCCACCCAGCTCCAGCGATAACTTCTTCAGCGTCCCCGCCGATTCGCGCGCCAGATATTTGCCCACCGGCGTCGAACCGGTGAACGTGATCTTGCGCACGCGCGAATCTTCGAGCCAGTCGGCAACGGTCGCCACCGCATGATCCCGCGAAGCCGTGATGAGGTTGAGCACGCCCGCCGGCACACCGGCTTCGTGCGCCAGCAGGACCAATGCCGAAGCAGTCAGCGGCGTGTCTTCGGCGGGCTTCGCGACCACCGTGCAGCCGGCCGCGAGCGCCGGCGCGATCTTGCGCGCGATCATCGCGAGCGGGAAATTCCACGGCGTAATGGCAGCAACAATGCCGACCGGTTCCTTCGCCGCCGTCATGCGTTTGCCGCGCTGCTGCTGCGGAATGATGTCCCCGTAAATGCGCGTGGCTTCGTCGGCGAACCATGCAACGTACGACGCGCCATACGCCACTTCACCCCGGCCTTCGGCCAGCGGCTTGCCTTGTTCCAGCGAGATCAGCGCGCCGAGCGCGTCCTGGTTCGCCACGATCAGCGCGTTCCATTTATGCAGGATCGTCGCGCGTTCTTTCGGCAGCAAGTTGCGCCACGCAGGCGCTGCGCGTGCGGCGGCGTCGGTGGCGGCGCGGGCGTCGGCGGGGCTGCTGTCGGCGACTTGCGTGATGACCGTGCCGGTGGCCGGATCGCTGACGGCGAAGCGTGCGCCGTCAGCGGCCGCGCACCATTGGCCATCGATGAAATTGTCCGAGCGGATCAATTCCTTCAGTTCGAACTGGCGTGTCATAAGTCCATGCTCCTGATTTAAGCCAACTATGTTCACCGCAATGCGTCACGCGTGCTGGTTCAAGCCAGCCGCGCAGCAATTGCCTGGCCGACTTCCGTCGTGCTTGCCTTGCCGCCGAGGTCGCCGGTATGCGGACCTTCCTTGAGGGTTGCTTCAATAGCCGCAAGGATCGCATCGTGCGCGTCTTTTTCAGGGCCTTTGAAGTCACCGACGAACTCGAGCATCATGGCCGCCGACCAGATCATGGCGACCGGGTTGGCGATGTTCTTGCCCGCAATGTCCGGCGCCGATCCATGCACCGGTTCGAACAGCGACGGGAATTTGCGCTCGGGGTTCAGGTTGCCCGACGGCGCGAGGCCGATGGTGCCCGTGCAGGCGGGACCGAGGTCGGAGAGGATGTCGCCGAACAGGTTGGTGGCCACGACCACGTCGAAGCGGTCCGGATTCAGGACGAAGCGAGCGCACAGGATGTCGATGTGCTGCTTGTCCCATTTCACGTCCGGATAGAGCGCCGCGACTTCGGCAGCGCGCTGGTCCCACCACGGCATGCTGATCGCGATGCCATTGCTTTTCGTGGCGACGGTGATCTTTTTCTTCTCGCGGCGCTGGGCGAGATCGAATGCGAACTTCAGCACGCGTTCGCTGCCGTGGCGCGTGAAGACGGATTCCTGAAGCACGAACTCGCGGTCCGTGCCTTCGAACATCACGCCGCCCACCGATGAATATTCGCCTTCGGTGTTTTCACGCACGATCCAGAAGTCGATGTCGCCGGCCTTGCGGTTCGCGAGCGGCGACGGCACGCCTTCGAACAAACGGGCCGGGCGCAGGTTGATGTACTGGTCGAATTCGCGGCGGAATTTAAGGAGCGAGCCCCACAGCGAGATGTGATCGGGAACGGTGTCGGGCCAGCCGACCGCGCCGAAGAGGATGGCGTTGCAGTCCTGCAGTTGCGCTTTCCAGTCGTCAGGCATCATCTGGCCGTGTTTCAGGTAGTACTCGCAGCTGGCCCATTCAATGTGCTTGTATTCGATGGAAATGCCGAAGCGCCTGGTGGCGGCGTCGAGGACGCGGATGGCTTCGGGCATGACTTCCGTGCCAATGCCATCGCCGGGGATGATTGCAATCTTGTACGTCTTGGTCATGTTCGGAATCCTGTTAAGGGTTTATCGCATAAGGGTTTGCACCCGGGCTGGCACCAACCTGTGGCGATTATTTTATTCCGTGCGGCAAGGCTTAAAATCAGCGTTTTGGTTAAGCCACTGTGCACGAAGCGTGAATAATGAATATCCCGTCTTCCCCGAATCTCGATGATCTCCGCGTCTTCTGCACCGTCGCCCGCAAGTCCAGCTTCAGTGCGGCGGCCGAGGTGCTGGCGGTCTCGGCGGCGTATGTCAGCAAGCGCGTGAGCGTGCTCGAAACCGATCTCGGCACGCGCCTGCTGCATCGCTCCACGCGCCGCGTCGCCATTACCGAGGCCGGGGAACGGGTCTACGCGTGGGCTGAAAAAATCCTCGACGACGTCGACCACCTCGTGGAAGACGTCTCCACCACGCGGCGCATTCCACGCGGCACGTTGCGTATCTCCAGCAGCTTCGGGTTTGGACGGCATATTGTGGCGCCGGCACTGGCGCGTCTCTCCGACCAGCATCCGCAACTGAGCGTGCGCCTGGACCTGTTCGACCGGCTGGTGGATGTGGCGGGGGAAGGTTTTGACCTGGATATCCGGATTGGCGACGAGATCGCGGCGCATTTGATTGCGAAGCGGCTGGCGTCGAATCATCGGGTGCTGTGCGCGTCGCCGGATTACGTGGAGCGTCATGGCGCGCCAAGGCAACTGGCCGATCTCGCGAGCCACGCGTGTCTCGCGATCAAGGAACGTGACCATCCGTTCGGTTTGTGGCGCTTGCATGTGCGTGGCGAACCGGTTTCGATCAAGGTGACCGGGCCGTTGTCGACGAATCACGGCGAGGTCGCGGTGCAATGGGCGCTGGCCGGGCGCGGGATCGTGCTGCGCTCGCTGTGGGACGTTCGTCCCTTGCTTGAGAGCGGCCAGTTGGTGCAGGTGCTGCCCGATGTTACGCAGCCCGCCAACGTCTGGGCGGTGTACCCGGCGCGGTTGGCGGCATCCGCGAAAGTGCGGGTATGCGTGGACTTTCTCGCCGACGAGTTCGCGCAGTGGAACCTGCCGGCGCCCTGAGATTCTCTAACTGTGATTCTGTGAAAACAGGCTTTCGAGCGGGTAGTGATTCTTCACGAACGGCGACTTGATGATGATGAAGCTGAAGTACTTCTCAATGCCGATATCGCGCTCGAGCAGGCCTTCAATAATGCTTTGGTAATGACTGACACTGCGCGTGACGAACTTGAGCAGGTAGTCGTATCCGCCGCTTGCCAGATGGCACTCCACGATTTCATCCACGTCCTTGATCGCCGCGACGAACTTGATGAAGTCCTCGCGGCGATGATCGGCAAGCGTGACTTCGGTGAAGACGATCTGTACGTCGCCGAGTTTCTCCAGCTGGATCTGCGCGCCATAACCGACTATGTACCCGGCTTTCTCCAGCCGCTTCACGCGGATCAGGCACGGGCTTGGAGAGAGCCCGACCGCGTCGGCCAGCTCGACATTCGTGATGCGGCCTTTCTTCTGCAATTGCGAAAGGATGCGCAGATCTATGCGGTCAAGCTTGCCTTCGCTGCTCATCGTCAGGGTGTCTCTCCAGTTGCGTGGGATCGTCTCGACCGTGATTTTCGATCCGGGTCATTCGATCTTTGATTTGATCTCTGATTTGATCTTATCACGCAGCTACGTGAGCTTTCACCTGTGCTTCGGCTCCGCCCGGGGCTTCGTTCAGCTTCAGCGCGGCGCGGACTTCCGGCTCCGCGAGCACGTCGTCCAGCGTCTTCTCAAGGCGCTCGAACATCAGGTCGAACTCTGCTTCCGTGTAGCTGAGGGCGGGCGCAAAACCCAGGATGTTGTCGCCGAAAGCGCGGAACACCAGGCGGTTCCGGTACGCGGCGGCCGTGATCCGGTCGGACAGGTTAAGCGATGCGTCGAACCCCTTTTTGGTTGCCTTGTCCGAGACGAGTTCGAGCGCGCCCAGCAAACCGCGGTGCCGTGAATCGCCAACCAGCGGATGCGCGAGCAGCGCGTCGAGGCCGCGTGCAAAGCGCCCGGCAAGACGAACGCCGTTCTCGAGCAGGCCGCCTTCGTGATAGAGGCGCAGCACTTCGAGGCCAATGGCCGCGCTGACCGGGTGCGCCGAATACGTATGACCATGGCCGACGATCGCAGCCGTGTCGCCGTTTGCGATGCCCTGGTACACAGCGTCCGACATCAATACCGCGCCCATGGGTGCGTAGCCGGCCGTCAGGCCCTTGGCGACCGTCATCAGGTCCGGTTCAACATCTTCGGCCTGGCAGGCGAACAGCGGGCCGGTACGGCCGAAACCGGTGATGACTTCGTCGGCGACGAACAGGATGCCGAGTGCGCGGCACGCTTCGCGCATGGCATTGATCCAGCCGAACGGCGGCACGATCACGCCGCCCGAGCCCTGGATCGGTTCGCAGAAGAACGCGGCGACATTGTCGGCCCCGAGTTCGGCGACCTTCGTTTCCAGTGCGGCGACGGACGCGGCGATCAGCGCGGCGTCATCGGCGAAATTGTTGCGGTACGCGTACGGCGACGGGATGTGATGCTGGTTCGGCAGCGGCACGTCGAAGTTGCGGTGGAACGCCGGCAGGGCGGTGAGTCCTGCGCCGACCGACGATGAGCCGTGATAACCGCGTTCGAGCGCGATGATGTGTTTCTTCGATGACCGGCCGGTCGCGTTGAAGTAGTGCGTGATGAAACGCAGTGCCGAGTCGACCGCGTCCGATCCGCCCAGCGTGAAATACACGTGCTGCAGCGATGCCGGCGACAACTCGACCAGTTTCTCGGCCAGTTCGATCGCGGGTGCGTTGCCGAAGTGGAAATAGCTGGTGGCGTAGGGCAGCTTCGTCATTTGCTCGGCTGCCACTTTCACGATGCTCGGCTGGCCGTAGCCGACGTTGACGCACCAGAGGCCGGAGAAGGCGTCGAGGAGTTCGTTGCCTTCGGCGTCGCGCAGGAACGAGCCGCTGGCGGAGTCGAGTACGGTGACGCCGCGGGCTTCGTGAGCGCGGTAGTTGATGACCGGATGAATCAGATGCTTGCGGTCGGCTTCAATGAGTGATTGGATCGACATGGGGATTTTTTCTCGTCGCGGAAAGGGGCTGGGGACCGTTCCATACTAGAGAAGGAGGGGGGTGCCCCGACGCCCTAAACAATTCGTGAAATAGCGCGAATGCCGCGTTTTGCAGCGCGTCCGCAGCATTTTCTGCGGCAGACGCGCAAAAGCGGTAATTCGTAGGGATTTGCCATGGTGAAGGGCGGACCGCCGACCCCGCGAACGGCCCTCCCCGGAGGGCTTTTACATCATGGCCTGGTTAATGATCCCGAACTGCCTGACGTCCGGATCGGCGGGAGGAAAGGGTGCCGCCAAATCCGGCGTCGCACTCTCGGGCCCATTCAAAACCATCTTCACCACCGTATCCACCCGCGGCAGTCCCAGTCCGTCCAGCCACTGGGTCAAGCCGCTATCTCCAGGGGTATCGATACGAACAAACACCCCCTCGTTCAACGACAGCCAATGACTGATCAAGGCCTTCGCCCGGCTCGAATCAGGCGCATCCGGAGCCACCACCGGCCCAATCGCAAACCCGCGGCCAAAACGCCGGAACAAGGCAAAACCCAGCAACTCGCCATCGCGGTCCAGCGCAATCCCATCCGCATTCTCAAGCAACGCCGGCAGCACCTCGCCCCGATCCAGCCCGCATGCGCGCGAAGCCAGCTCGATCAACCTGGGGGTATCGTTGGAACCCAGCGGCCGCAGCCGCTCTCCCGCCGGCAACGACACCAAAGGCGGCTGGAACGCCGCGCCCTGATGCTGGTCCAGCGTGCCCGCAGCCCGGAACCCCAACTTCTCATACAGCGGCTGTCCGGCGGGCGTTGCGTGCAGAAACGTCACGCGCTTCCCCAGCCGTTCCAGCACCAGTTCCATCAGCTTCTTGCCAATCCCGCGGCCCTGCCACGCCGGCGACACGATCACCATGCCCAGCGACGCGCGCTCAGCGCCGTAAGTCCAGCACAACGCGGTGCCGATCACCCCTTCCGCCGCTTCGGCGACAAACCCCGTGCCCGCCTGCAGCACGAAACGCCAGTCGTCCGCCCGATGCGGCCATTTCAGCTCGACGGTCAACCCGTGCGCCGCGGCGATATCGTCGGCGGTAAAGGCTCTATAGGTAACTTGTTCGCTCATTCGTTCGTTGACTTGCTCGGACACGCCGACCTCCCTCGATGGCTTTCACTTCAGCCGCTCCGCAACCCACTCATCAGGCCTTTTATCAAACTTAAATCAAGCTCAAGCTCAGGTTTCACGCCGCCACTCTCGCACCCCACAAGCGACGTGGCTAGGACGATCTTTTCATGAAAGAACGCTCAGGCCGCACCGCACGAAGTTCAATGCAAAACGGCGTGTCGGCGCTCTTAAAACGCGTGTGATCTGCTGAGCCGCTGTTTTTGTCGACGATAAATGCCGCACGGCCGGCCCTACGATTTCATAAGGCCGGGCAGGGTCGCGTGCCGCGGCTGGCCGGGCCTTCAGGCTTGCCGTGACTCACACGAAAGCAAGGGCAAACCCTGAGCCCGCACACGGGCCGCGAAGGGGCCGCAACGCCAACCGCATACTCTGCTGCCGACACCCTGAAAAACGCGTGTTTTGTGTTTTTGGATTGCATGAATCAGGGACACCCATGTTTTTTGCGCTGATTAAATCTATTACAGGAATGCACTTCCCTGTTTTCGCCACTGAACCGCTCGCCGGTTCATATCAACGATAGGACTATCACCATGATCGAATTCGAACCGAAGTACATCACCTTCGATTGCTACGGCACACTGACCAAGTTCCGCCTCGCCGACATGACGCGGGAAATGTACGGCGACGTGCTGAGCGGCCCCGATATGGACAAGCTGATTGCGTTCTTCTCGGGTTATCGGCGCGATGAAGTGCTCGGTGCATGGAAGCCGTATCGCGACGTGCTCGTGAATGCGTTCAAACGGGCCTGCAAACGCATGAATGTCGAATTCGATGAAGCCAAGGCGGAAACGTTCTATACCGCCGTGCCGACCTGGGGTCCGCACCCGGACGTACCGGAAGGTCTCTCGCGGCTGGCGAAGAAATACAAGCTGGTGATCCTGTCGAATGCGTCGAACAACCAGATCCAGAGCAACGTCGACAAGCTCGGCGCGCCGTTCCATGCTGTCTTCACGGCCGAGCAGGCGCAGTCGTACAAACCGCGCATGCAAGGCTTCGAGTACATGTTCGATCAGTTGAACTGCAACCCGGAAGACGTGCTGCACGTGTCGTCAAGCCTGCGCTACGACCTGATGACCGCCCACGACATGGGCGTGAAACACAAGGCGTTCGTCAAGCGCGGCCATGAACCGTCGACGCCGTACTACGAGTACACCGAAGTCGACGACATCCCGCATCTCGCCACGCTGCTCGGCCTGTAAGCGGTGGTTGTAAGCACCAGCGGCAAGCAGTTCCAGTTCCAACGCTTCTTGCATCAGGGAATCGCCTTATGAAGCTCGACTCCTACTGGCTCGACACCGCGCCGCCGCTGCGCTCGACGAGCGATGGCCCCGTCGATGGTCATGTCGACGTGGCGGTGGTCGGGGCGGGCTTCACGGGCTTGTCGGCGGCGCTGGCGCTGGGCAAACGCGGTGCATCGGTGGCGGTGCTGGACGCGGGACGAATTGGCGGCGGTGCGTCGGGCCGCAACGGCGGTCAGGTCAATACCGGCGTTGCGCAGGATTTTGCCGCACTGGTCCAGCAGCTTGGAGTGGAGAAGGCGCGCGGATGTTATCGGGCGTATGCGGCCGCGGTCGATACCGTCGAACGCCTGATCCGCGAAGAGCAGATTGAGTGCGATTACCTCGCATCGGGCAAGTTGAAGCTGGCGTCGAAACCCCATCATCTCGAGCATCTGGAGAAGACGGCGGAGGTGATCCGGCGTGAAGTCGATGGCGATATCGAGATCATCGGCCGTGACCGGATCCGGACGGAAGTTCAGTCGGACAGTTTTTTCGGCGGCCTGCTGCAGCGTCATGGCGGCCAGATGCACATGGGCAAGTTTGCCGTTGGTCTGGCGGACGCCGCCGTGCGTAACGGCGCGAAGCTTTACGAAAACGCGCCCGTGACATCGATAGAAAAGATCGCTGACGGGGGTTACCGGATCGTGTGCGCACGTGGCGAAGTCCGCGCAAAGCAAGTGCTGGTCGCTACCGGACCGTCACGGCAAGGGCCGTTTGGCTGGTACCGGCGACGCCTGGCGCCGGTGGGGTCTTTTATCGTGGTGACGGAGCCGTTTCCGGCCGACCTGGTCAACCAGATCTTCCCGAATCGCCGCGCATATACAACGTCGCGCCTGATGCACAACTATTTCCGCATCACGCCCGATTCGCGGTTGCTGTACGGCGGCCGGGCGCGCTTTACGGCGTCCGAGCAGCCGTCGGACGCGAAGAGCGGACGCATCCTGCAGGACGGCCTCGCGGAGATGTTCCCGGCGCTGGCGCAGGCACGCATCGACTATTGCTGGGGTGGTCTCGTCGATATCACCGCGGACCGGCTGCCGCGTGCGGGCCAGCATGAGGGCATCTATTTTTCGATGGGTTACAGCGGCCACGGCACGCAGATGTCCACGCACATGGGGCAGGTCATGGCCGATGTCATGGACGGCCGCACAGCCGCGAATCCGTGGCGTGAATTCGAGTGGCCCGCGATTCCCGGCCACACGGGCAAGCCCTGGTTCCTGCCGCTTGTCGGCACGTACTACCGCATCAAGGATGTGTTTTATTAAGTTCGACCGGCGGCGCTTTCCTGCCGCCCGGCATTTTTGTATCGACGTCCCCGCATCAAACCGAAATACACCAAGACCAAGACCCACCCCAGCCACCTCGCGGAGAAGTTTCAATGACTAAAGAAAATCTGCAACACGCCGATGCCCCAGCCGGGACTCAAGTGAGCGAACTCGGGCGTCTGACCCGGCGGGGCGCGTCGCGGCGCGAGGTGTTGCGCGCACTGGCCGCGGCCGGCATGGCCTCGATGACCGGGGCGGGGTTGCTCACCGCGAGCGGCGCGGCGCTCGCGCAGGAAAAACCGAAGCAGGGCGGCAAGATCCGCGTGGCGACGCAGTCGGCATCCGCCGCGGACACGCTGGATCCGGCCAAGGGCGCACTCGGCACGGACTATGTGCGTGCAAACATGTTCTACAACGGCCTGACCGAACTGGACTCGCATCTCGGCGCGAAGATGGCGCTGGCCGAGTCGCTGGAGTCGAAAGATGCGACCGTGTGGATCGTGAAGCTGCGCAGCGGCGTGCAATTCCATGATGGCAAATCGCTTGCGCCGGCCGACGTGATCTATTCGCTGATGCGTCACAAGGATCCGGCGACGGCATCGAAGGCTAAAACGCTCGCCGACCAGTTCAAGGAAATCAAGGCCACGGGCCCGAACGAGCTCACCATCACGCTGGAAGGCGCGAACGCCGACCTGCCGGTGATCCTGGCGGACTCGCACTTCCTCATCATCAAGGACGGCACGACCGACTTCAAGACGGCTATTGGCACCGGTCCCTTCACGCTCAAGGATTTCTCGCCGGGTGTGCGTACGGTCGGCGTGAGGAACGAGAAGTACTGGAAGCCGGGCATGCCGCACCTGGACGAGGTCGAGCTGATTGGGATTGGCGACGAATCCGCTCGCGTGAATGCGCTGCTGTCCGGCGATGTGCAACTGATCAACGCGATCAGCCCGCGCTCGACGGGCCGCATCAAGGGGACGCCGGGGTTCACGGTGCTGGAGACGAAGACGGGCCAGTACACCGACCTGATTGTTCGCGACGACGGCGGGATGACCGGCATCGATGATTTTCGTCGGGGTATGTTCTATCTATTGGACCGCGAGCAGATCCGCCGCGCCGTGTTCCAGGGTTTCGGCACGATCGCCAACGACCAGCCGATCGATCCGACCAACAAGTACTACATGCCCGGCATTCCGCAACGCCCCTACGACCCGGAGAAAGCCAAGTTTTACTTCCAGAAGGCGAAGGTGGGCAACGCGCCCGTGCAGATTTTTGCGTCGCCGGCGGCTGACGGCTCGGTGGAAATGGCAGTGCTGTTGCAGCAGGCCGCGCCCGCGGCGGGGCTGAACCTGCAAGTCACGCGCGTGCCCGCCGACGGCTACTGGTCGAACCACTGGATGAAACATCCGCTGGGCTTCGGCAATATCAATGCCCGCCCAAGCGCCGACGTGCTGTTCACGCAGTTCTTCAAGTCGGACGCGCCATGGAACGAAGCGAACTGGAAGAGCCCGAAGTTCGACCAGATGCTGGTGGCGGCGCGCGGCGAGCCGGACGACGCCAAGCGCAAGCAGATCTACGGCGACATGCAGGTATTGGTGCACGAGAACGGCGGTGTCGGCATTCCGATGTTCCAGAGCTCGATCGACGGTTTCACGACCAAGCTCAAGGGCCTGGGTTCGATCCCGCTGGCCGGCCTGATGGGCTTCATGTTCGCGGAGCATGTCTGGCTGGAGAGTTAAAACAGGGCTAAGCGGTCCTGTAAATCAGGCAGTAAAGCACGCCGCCCGCGCGGGGCGTGCCGTTTCAACCCCGGAGGCGGAACATGAAAGCACACGCGTCACGACTTATCGCTGCTCGCCTGGGCCTTGCACTGCTCACCCTGCTGATTGTCTCGGCAGTGGTATTTGGCATCACGGGCCTGCTCCCCGGTGACGCCGCGCAGCAGGCGCTCGGGCAGGCAGCCACGCCCGAAGCGGTCACAGCGTTACGGCACCAGTTCGGGCTCGACCAGCCGGCCTTGCAGCGCTACTTCGAGTGGCTCTACCTGATCGTCACCGGCAACTTCGGCACCTCGTTGTCCAATAGCTTGCCGGTCAGTCAACTGATTGCCACGCGCCTGCCCAACTCGCTCATGCTGGCCGGATTGACGGCGCTCGTATCCGTGCCGGTCGCATTGTTCATCGGCATTTTCTCGGCCATGTTTCGCGGCTCGCTGCTCGACCGCGTGCTCAACGTGCTGACGCTGTCCACGGTCGCGGTGCCTGAGTTCCTGATCGCGACCATCGCCGTGCTGGTGTTCGCCGTGAAGCTGCGCTGGCTGCCCGCGTTGTCGTATTTGTCCGAGGTGTCGTCGTTCGGCGGACTGTTGCGGATCTACGCCATGCCCGTCATGACGCTGTGTTGCGTGCTCGTGGCCCAGATGGCGCGCATGACACGCGCCGCCGTGCTCGACCAGCTCAATGCGTCCTACGTCGAGATGGCGATCCTGAAAGGCGCGTCGCCCATGCGCGTGGTCCTGCGCCACGTGCTGCCGAACACCATTGGCCCGATCGCGAATGCGGTGGCGCTGAGCCTCTCGTATCTGTTCGGCGGCGTGGTGATCGTCGAATCGATTTTCAATTATCCGGGTCTCGCCAGCCTCATGGTCGACGCCGTCACGAACCGCGACATGCCGCTGGTACAGGGCTGCGTCATGGTGTTCTGCGCGGCTTACCTGCTGCTTGTGCTGATTGCCGACCTGGCTCAAATCATATCCAACCCGAGGCTGCGTCAACGATGAACCGACCCGCCAACTCCTCCATTCACCATCCCGGCACCGAGCTCTACGAAATGGGCCTCGATGAAATCGTCAATGACCTGGCCGTGCCGGAGCCCGAGCCTGAGCTCGCAGGGCCACGGCCCGGCGTGTTGAAGCGGCTGCACCGGCGCTTCTCCGTGCTTGGCCTGATCGGCCTCGTGATGGTTGTGTTCTGGCTGACGATCGCGGTCGTCGGCCCGTGGATCGCGCCTTATAAAAGCGGCGCGCTGTCTTCGGTGGATGTCTTCGCCGGATCGAGCCGCGCGTTCCTGCTGGGCACCGACTACCTCGGCCGCGACATGCTCAGCCGGATTCTCTACGGCACCCGTTATACGGTCGGGCTGGCCTTGGCCGCAGCGTTGCTGGCGAGCCTGATCGGCACGTTCTTCGGGCTGGTTGCCGCCGTGTCGGGCCGCTGGGTCGATGAAATCCTGAGCCGCCTGTTCGACGCGCTGATCTCCATTCCGAGCAAGGTCCTTGCGCTGGTCGTGATCGCCGCGTTTGGTTCATCCATTCCCATGCTGATGGGCGTCGCCGCGCTTGCCTACATCCCCGGTGCGTTCCGCATCTCGCGCTCGCTTGCGGTCAACGTGATGACGCTCGAATACGTGCAGGTCGCGCGGGCTCGCGGCGAAAAGCTGTTCTACATTGCCCGCGTGGAAGTGCTGCCCAACATGATCCATCCCATGCTCGCCGACTTCGGCCTGCGCTTCGTGTTCATCGTGTTGCTGCTCAGCGGCCTGAGCTTCCTGGGCCTCGGCGTGCAGCCGCCCAATGCCGACTGGGGCTCGCTGGTGCGCGAGAACATCGGTGGCCTGGCTGAGGGAGCGCCTGCCGTCATGATGCCGGCCATCGCGATTGCGACGCTGACTGTCGGCGTGAATCTGCTGATCGATAACCTGCGCCGCCGTGGCGGCCGCGGGCAAGGAGCTGCGCAATGAGTGCCCACACGATCGACATGATTCAAGTAAAGGGCTTGCGAGTGGTGGCAGGCGCCGCCCCCGATCCGGTGACCGAGATCGTGAAGGGCGTCGACTTCTCGGTGAAGAAAGGCGAAGTGCTTGCGTTGATCGGCGAGTCGGGATCGGGCAAGACGACCATCGCGCTGGCGTTGCTGGGGTATGCGCGGCAGGGCTGTTCCATCAGTGGCGGATCGGTGCGGATCGGCGAGACGGAAGTGCTCGAACTCGACCAGCAAGGCCGCCGGGCGCTACGCGCCCGGACGGTGGCGTATGTGGCGCAAAGTGCGTCGTCGGGGTTCAATCCGGCGCGCACGATTATCGACCAGGTGACCGAGCCTGCGTTGCTGCATCGCCTGATGACGAAGGACGCGGCGCGGCGCAAGGCGATCGAGTTGTTTCGCGCGCTTGCATTGCCGGAAGCCGATACGATCGGCGAGCGTTATCCGCACCAGGTCTCGGGCGGGCAGTTGCAGCGCCTGATGGCGGCCATGGCGCTGATCACCGATCCAGCCGTGGTGGTGTTCGACGAGCCGACGACCGCGCTCGATGTGACCACGCAAATTGAAGTGCTCGCGGCGTTCAAGAAGGTGATCCGAGAGCTGGGAACGACGGCGGTCTACGTGTCGCACGACCTGGCCGTGGTGGCGCAAATGGCGGACCGGATTGTCGTGTTGAACGGCGGCCGGGTAAAAGAGAATGGCCTGGTGGCGCAGGTGCTCGATGCGCCCGCTGACGCGTACACGCAGCAGTTGCTGGCCGCCACGCGGCGGCCGGAACCGGTGTTGTGCGTGCAGACCGCGGCGCAGAAACTCGCGCCGCCCCTGCTCGAAATCCGCGGGCTGGCGGCGGGTTATGGCCGTATCGACCGTTATGGTGCGCCGGCCGTGCGCGTGCTCGACGACGTCAGCCTCTCCATTGCGCGCGGCTGCACGCTGGGGGTGATCGGGGAATCAGGATCGGGCAAGACGACGCTGGCGCGCGTGGTGGCGGGTCTGGTCGACCGGGCGCGCGGTGAAGTTTTCTTCGACGGCAAGCCGCTGCCTGCCCAGCTGTCACAACGTACTCCTGATCAATATCGCCAGATCCAGATCGTGTTCCAGAACGCCGATACCGCGTTGAACCCGAGCCATACCATTGCCGATATCCTTAGCCGGCCGCTCGCTTTTTATCATCGTCTGCGCGGGGCGGCGGCGCGCAAGCGGATGCTGGAACTGCTCGATCTCGTCAAGCTGCCGGCTTCCATTGCGCAGCGCACGCCGGCGGGTTTGTCGGGCGGACAGAAGCAGCGTGTCAACCTGGCGCGTGCGCTCGCGGCCGATCCCGCGCTGATCCTCTGCGATGAAGTCACCTCCGCGCTCGACACCGTGGTGGGTGCGGCGATCCTCGACCTGCTTGCCGAACTGCGCCGCGAGCTGGGCGTGTCGTACATGTTCATCAGCCACGACATTTCGACGGTGCGTTCGATCTGCGACGAAGTGATCGTGCTGTACGCGGGACATCGCGTGGAGGCGGGCGAGCGCGAGGTACTCGCGGCGCCGCCGTATCACCCGTACACAGGCTTGCTGGTCGACTCCGTGCCGGCGCTGAAACCCGGCTGGCTGGACGCACGCCGCCTGGTCGACAGCGCCGCGTTGCCGCAGATGGGCGAGAGCGCCGACATACCTGAACTGTGCAGCTTCAGGGCGCGCTGTCCGGTTCGTATCGACGGTAAATGCAACGCCACGCCACCCTCCGTGAAGAAGCTGCCCTCGGGCGCGGAAATTCTTTGCCACCATTCAACGGCCGAGCTGAGCCGGATGCAGACAATAGAGGTAGTTGAAGCATGAGCGGACGGTTCGTGCGGCTCGCGGAAACGGAGCGCAAGACGTTTGTGATAACAGTCGACGGCGTGGCGCGGCAGGCCGCCGATGGCGACACGCTGATGGTCGCCTTGCTGACCGGGATGAGGACCTTGCGCGACTCCGAATTCGGCGATGGCCGCCGCGCGGGTTTCTGCCTGATGGGCGCGTGCCAGGATTGCTGGGTCTGGACCGCCGACGGTGACCGGTTGCGCGCATGCACCACGCCGGCGGTTGCGGGCATGTCGATCGTTACGCAACTTGCCACCGCCGGGGAGGGCATATGGCCGCGCGGGTGATCGTGATCGGCGCGGGACCGGCGGGTGTGCGGGCGGCTGAGGCGCTGGCCGAAGCAGGTCTGCGGCCGACGGTGATCGATGAAGGGCGACGGGACGGCGGGCAGATTTATCGACGCCAGCCGGAGGGTTTTACGCGCTCCTATGAGACGCTCTACGGCACCGAAAGCACACGCGCGGCTGGGTTGCATCAGAGCTTCGACGCACTCAGGAACCGCATTGACTATCTGCCTGAGACGCTTGTCTGGAACATCTCGGCGAACGCCGTGCATCTCGTCAGCGGGGAGTCTTACCGGACGCTCGAATTCGATGCGCTGATCATTTGCAGCGGCGCAACGGACCGGTTGATGCCGGTCAAAGGCTGGCACTACGCCGGTACCTATAGCCTGGGGGGCGCGCAAGTCGCGCTGAAGTCGCAAGGCTGTTCGATCGGTTCGCGAGTCGTGCTGATGGGCACCGGGCCGCTGCTTTACCTCGTCGCTGCGCAGTATGTGAAGGCGGGCGCCGCGGTGTCCGCCGTCTTCGATACCTCCACGCTTTTGCAACGGCTCAGTGCGTTGCCGAAGCTGCTCGCCATTCCCGCCGCGTTGAAGAAAGGCATCGCTTTGATGGGAGTGCTAAGGCGTGCACAGGTGCGGGTGTACCGCGGTGTACGGCCCCTTGAAATAAGCGGTTCGGCTGAGCACGGCGTGAGTCATGTGGAAGTTGCGCTGCAAAGCGGCATGCCTTTCAAGGTGGCTTGCGATGCGGTCGCGCTCGGTTATCACTTGCGTCCGGAGACGCAGCTCGCCGATCTGGCCGGCTGCGAATTTTCCTTCGATGAAGCCGCGCAGCAATGGCTTCCCGCTACCGATGAAGACGGCCGCAGCAGCGTCAAAGGGGTCTATCTGGCGGGTGACGGCGCGCGTATCCGTGGCGCCGATGCGGCCGAACGTTCCGGCCGTCTCGCCGCTCTCGCCGCGATGCAGGACGCTGGCCTGAAGGTTGAAGGGCTGGCGACCCTGCGCGAACAACTGCAGGTCTTCAATCGCTTCGCGGCCGGCCTGCGCAAGGCATTCCCCTGGCCGGCACGCTTCGCGAGCATGTTGCCGGACGAGACTATTGTGTGCCGTTGCGAAGCCATTACCGCGGGCGAGTTACGTCGTGTGGTCCGGGAAACCGGTGCGCAGGAAGCGAACAGAGCGAAGGCATTTTCGCGCGTGGGCATGGGCCGGTGCCAGGGCCGCTTTTGCGCTCACGCGGGAGCGGAAGTGATCGCGGCGGCGGCCTCCGTGCCGCTGGCGGCCGTTGGACGGTTACGCGGGCAAGCGCCCGTCAAGCCGTTGCCGGTCAGGCTGGCAGAGGAAGCGGAGGCGAGCGAATGACCGCGAATTCCCGGGGCGCCAGGGGGACGGCTCAGCTAACCGATCGCCGGGCCGATGTGATCGTGATCGGCGGCGGCATCATGGGCACGACCACCGCGTTCTTCCTGCGCCGCCGTAATCCCGCTTGTTCCGTGATCCTGCTCGAGCGCGGCCTGACCGGCCAGCAGGCGAGCGGCGTCAACTTCGGCGGTATCCGCAGGCAAGGCCGTGCGCTGCCGCAACTCGCGATGGCGAACCGCGCGCTCAACACATGGCAGCGTTCAAAGGAACTGCTGGGCGAGGACGTCGAATTCCTGCCGTCGAGCCATACACGGGTCTGTTATCACGCGCACGACGCGGACACGTTCGACCGCTATGCCGCCGATGCGCGCGCCTATGGCCTTGAACTGGAAGTGCTGCACGGTCAGGCGATGTTCAACCGTTTTCCTTTTCTCGGCCGCGAGGTACTGGCGGCGTCCATCTCGCCGCTCGACGGCCATGCGAATCCGCGCCTCGCCGCGCCGGCCTTCGGCCGGGCGGCGGCGCGGCTTGGCGCGCAAGTGGTGGAGAACACGGAGATCGTGCGGGTGGAGAAGGACGGCGATGGTTTCCGCGTGGAGACTGCGGCAGGCGTTGTGTATCGATCAGCGCAGCTCGTGATTTGCGCGGGCGCCTGGGCAAGCTGGCTCAGCGAGCAGTTCGGCGAGCCGGTGCCGCTGCGCGCAAGCGGACCGCAAATGTCCGTCACTGAACCCGTACCGTATGTCTTCAAGTCGTCCATCGGGGTGTTCACATCGATCAAGCAGGAGGGCATCTACTTCCGCCAGATTCCCCGCGGCAACATCATCATAGGCGGCGGCCCACCCGGTCCCGCCGACACCCTCACGCGGCGCGCGTCCGTGCTGCCGGTGAATACCGTGCGTCAGATCGCGCAGCTTCGCCGGCTGGTTCCCGCGATGGCGCCGCTGCACGTGATCCGGGTCTGGAGCGGTGTGGAAGGATACTTGCCCGACGGCGAGCCGGTGATCGGCCGCAGCTCGACAACCGACGGCCTGTTCTATGCGTTCGGCTTCAGCGGCTCGGGGTTCCAGATTGGCCCGGGCGTGGGTGAGACGCTGGCCGAGTTGATCGATACCGGTACGACATCGATTCCGCTCGATGCATTTTCGGTCAGCCGGTTTGCGGCGTTTGCCGCTTCACCGCCGGCTCAACCCGTGGTGGCCACGTCATGAAACAGTCCATGCCGCTGACTGAAGCACGTGCGTTTATCGAGGCTCACTTCGATGAACCAGTGACGCTTGCACAACTGGCCGAGCTGTCCGCGCTTAGCGTGTCGCGGTTCGCGACCGCGTTCCGGCAGCAGTTTGGTTCCTCGCCTTACCGGTATTTATGCGGACTACGGATTGAGCGCGCGCAGGCCTTGCTGCTGGCGGGCATACCGGGATCGGTGGTGGCGGCTGAAGTCGGGTTCTTCGACCAGAGCCATTTCGCCCGGCACTTCAAACGTTTCTGTGGAATGACGCCCAGCATGTATCTGAAGCGCTCGCGCGCCCGATGTTCAGCGCAGGGCAGCAGCGTGTTGTTGCGCGGCGCCGGTACTGAAGACGAGTCAGCGGACCAGCGAACGCTCTGCGAGGAAATTGCGTGAGGGTGGCGTTTAATTAAATGACCGGAAAGGTTAAAGAAATAAAACCGTAAGCCGATATTGCCAGCATAGCCACTTGAGCCGGCCCTGAAAATCGCGAGATCCGAACTCGTGCAGATGATGGTTGAGTCCGGCGCGACGACCGGCTTGATCAGCGACTTCGCCTGAGACGTCATCCCGAGCTTCTCCTCAGAAGCGCTACGCCTGCTCCCGTCAAGCGCGTCCTTCCGGGACGCTTACGCTATTATTCCGCAGACCAAAGCCCTGGTTCGTTGACTTGCTTCATCGCGATCCTGATGAGACTTGATCGTGCGTCCGACGATTGAAGCATGCATGAACCGGTCGTCCGCCATACAGCAAATCAATACGGGGATAGATCGATGCGACCCATGCGAGTGTCAGAAAAATGGTTTCACCGTGCGCTGTGGTTGATCGCTTTCGCGTTCGCGGGTTTCCTGATTGGCCTGGGCGGGCTTGTGGTGGGAAATTTGCCGGGTGTCGAGGCGCCGCCTACGCTGGACTCGCTGATCGATCCGGGCGCCAGCACCGCGATAGAAACATCGATCAAACAAGCAGAAGCCAATGCACGCGACGGTGCGGTAGCCGAGGAGTCCGAGCGGCTCAAACTGCAAGCCGCGACGGCCGAGTACACGAGCGCGCACGAAACATTTTCGAACTGGCTTGCCACCCGCACGGCGACCGAGCAGGCCGATCAGAACAAGGAGCTTGTCAGCCGTACGCGTTCGCTGGAGACGCTCAATGACAATATCCGCAGCGCACAAAAGGCGCTGGACCAGATAGAGCAGGACAACGCGCAGACCCGGCAAGTGCTGGTGAAGCAACGAGCGGCGGAAGCGGCGCTTCGTACCCAGGCCGAGGAAAAATTCGATGCGCTTCAGCGCGGCATCGAGATGAAGAATTTCCTCATCCGGCTGGCGATTACGTTGCCCCTGCTGATGATTGGCGGATGGCTGTTTGCGAAGCATCGCAAGAACCGCTACTGGCCCTTCGTCTGGGGCTTTATATTTTTCGCGCTGTTCGCGTTTTTTGTCGAACTGGTTCCGTACCTTCCCGACTACGGCGGTTATGTCCGGTACATCGTGGGCGTGGTCGTGACTATTCTGGTAGGGCGTTATTCCATCAACGCCTTGCAGCGTTACCTGCAAAATCAGAAGTCCGCGGAGACGTTACCCGATGACCAGCGTCGCCAGGCGTTAAGTTATGACGTTGCTCAAAGCCGCTTTGCGAAGGGCATCTGCCCGGGGTGCGAACGCAAGGCCGACCTCAGCGACCCGAAACTCGACTTCTGCATGCACTGCGGAATCAGCTTGTTCAACGCATGCGCTTTTTGCCAAACGCGGAAGAACGCGTTTGCACATTATTGTCCGTCGTGCGGGAAAGAGGCAGTTGCGCCTTAGGATCGGTTAAGCGACTACCCGAAACACCCAATAGAGCGCGCCGGCCAACGCAATGGACGCCGGCAGCGTAAGCACCCAGGCCAGCACCAGGCTTCGCAGGGTGTTCCATTGAAGGCCCGATCCATTCGCCGCCATTGTGCCCGCGACGCCGGACGTCAGTATGTGCGTGGTCGATACCGGGAGTCCGCACAGATCCGCTGCCCCGATGGTCAGCATTGCTACTACCTCTGCTGACGCACCCTGGCCGTAGGTCAGGTGTTGCTTGCCGATCTTTTCCCCGACCGTCACCACGATCCGCTTCCAGCCGACCATTGTGCCGAGTCCCAGTGCTATCGCAACCGCGACCTTGACCCATGTCGGAATGAACTTGGTCGAGTGATTGAGTTGCTTGTTGTAGTTGTCTATCACGGCCCTGTCGTCGGCGGTGAACGCGGGCTGCTTCGACGCTTCCATCAGACGGATCGCTTCCGATATCACATACATGCTGTTGCGGACGTTGTCGACCAGGCTCGGCGGCACCGTACTGATCGATCCCGCTGCCGTGACCTGCTGGGCCACGGTATCAGTGAGTTGTTGTACCGCCGGCAGGGTTGCCGGTGTCATCTGACGGGTTCGCACGTACGTTTCAACATCCGCGCGAGGGTTGGTGGATGCGGGCGCGCCGGGCGCGTATTTGGCGAACACGGCCGACGCCTGATGCGCGACCGCCACGAAGGTCTGCGTTTGTTCGGGCGTGACCGCTTTGTTCAGTGCATAGGCTGTCGGCACCGTGCCAATGAGAATCAGCATGATCAGGCCCATGCCCTTTTGCCCATCGTTCGAACCATGGGCGAAGGAGACCCCCGTGCAGGTCAGGACCAGCAGGCTGCGAATCCAGAACGGCGGTGGTTTGTTGCCGACCGGTTCGGCGTAGAGCGCGGGGACACGCACCACGGCCTTGAGTATCAGCAGAAGCAGTCCGGCGAGCAAAAAGCCGACAATCGGCGAGAACAGCAGTGATTTTCCGACCCCTACCGCCTGCGCCCAGTCGACGCCGCTGGTACCGGATGGGCCACGCATCAGCTGGTTCATCAGACCGACGCCGATGATCGAACCAATCAACGTATGCGAGCTGGAGGAGGGTAGTCCGAAGTACCAGGTTGCCAGGTTCCAGACAATCGCCGCAATCAGCAGCGCAAATACCATGGCGAAACCCGCGTGGCCGCCCACCTGCAAAATCAGCTCGACAGGGAGCAGCTGGACAATACCGAACGCCACGGCGCCGCTGGACACCATGACGCCGACAAAATTCCACGCACCCGACCAGAGCACCGCGAGATTGGGTGTCAGGGAGTGAGTGTAGATAACGGTGGCTACGGCATTCGCCGTGTCGTGAAAACCATTGACGAACTCAAAGCCAAGCGCGATCAGCATCGCGAAGCCGAGGAGGACGTAGGGGAATGCCGAGCTTTGCTGTACCGGCTCGAGGTCTATGACCAGATGGACGGCGACGTAGGCGACGCCTATGGCGAGGATCAGCAGGAAGATTGCCAGACTCAGGTTGCGGGCACGTCCGCTGACCGCACTCGTATGAGGAAACATGAGATCTGGCATGATCATTTCCCGTGACTACCGGACTGCTATCCTACAACCCGCCTTCAAGATGCTCAGTGAAGGATTTGTGGCATTTATATTTCGGATACCTGTCTATTGTTTTCAATGCGCCGCTAACTGCCAATTCCGGCAGCGGCCCATGTGCTCGAAACGAAGGGGATGGACAGGATGAATAGCAAGCGTCACGCAATCACCTGAAGATTCGCATGAAGTGACCGCAAGAGCGACTGCGCCGCCGCTTTCAATCAATCATAGGAGAACACGCTGCCGAATTTGTCCATATGTTCGAGCGCCATGCCCGAGCCGCGCACGACGCACGTCAGGGGGGCTTCAGCGACAAGCACGGGCAGGCCGGTTTCCTCGGCAAGCAGGCGGTCGAGATCTCGCAGCAGTGCACCGCCGCCGGCGAGCATGATGCCGCGCTCGGCAATGTCGGCGCCAAGTTCGGGCGGCGTATTCTCGAGCGCGATCTTGACCGCCGAGATTATCTGGTTCAGCGGATCGGAGAGCGCTTCGAGGATCTCGTTGCTGGATACCGTGAAGCTACGCGGTATACCCTCGGACATGTTGCGGCCCCTAACTTCCATTTCCATCACTTCGGAACCAGGGAACGCGGAGCCTATTTCCTTCTTGATGGCTTCAGCGGTTTGCTCGCCAATCAGCATGCCGTAGTTGCGACGGATGTAGTTGACGATCGCGTCGTCGAACTTGTCGCCGCCCACGCGCACGGACCCCTTGTACACGATGCCGCCGAGTGAAATGACGCCTACCTCGGTGGTGCCGCCACCGATGTCGACGACCATGGAGCCCGTTGCCTCGGACACGGGCAGACCGGCACCGGTAGCGGCCGCCATGGGTTCTTCGATCAGGTAGACCTGCGACGCTCCTGCGCTATGCGCGGCTTCCTTGATTGCGCGGCGTTCGACCTGGGTGGATCCGCAGGGCACGCAGACAACAATCCGCGGCGATGGCGCCAACAGGCGGGTTTCGTGCGCCATGCGGATAAAGCGTTTGATCATTTGCTCGGTAATGCTGAAGTCGGCGATCACGCCGTCCTTCATCGGGCGGATGGCTTCAATGTTGCCTGGCACCTTGCCGAGCATCTGCTTGGCTTCCTTGCCCACGGCCAGAATGATTTTTTTGCCATTCGGGCCGCCTTCCTGACGAATGGAGACCACCGACGGCTCGTCAAGGACGATACCCTTGCCACGCATGTAGATCAGCGTATTTGAGGTGCCGAGATCAATCGCCAGGTCGTTGGAAAAATAACTACGCAGAAAACCGAACATTCAAAATCCTGTATTGCTTGACGCCAGGCACTTGGCCCTGCCACGTGCGACCAGGCTGCGGTCGGGAGTGGGAAGAGTAACAGTTTCGGGAAAACGAAGCCGCGCCGCCGCCCGCCCGACGCTATTGGCAAGCGTGCCTGGACGCCGTAAAGGCCTGAACCTGACTAAGCTGCCGTCAACTCGACGAGCTTGGCCACGGTATTCATATTGCGAGCGGTTCCAGTTTTCGCGGCCGGGATTTTCAGCTTTGAACGGGCTATTCCGTCTTTGTAATACACGTAGATCTCACGCGTACCGAGTGCGATTTGTTCTGTCTGCCGGTCGCTCACGCTATCCAGGAAATCGGCTGGCGGCGGAGCATCTAGAAAGATGGCTACGGTCAGATTCGGTGCTTCCGACCTGAAGGGATTTCCGGCAAGCACCGCCTTCAGCTCCTCGCCGGTCCGGACCAGGATGCCGACCGGCTTGCCGGCATAAGACTCGAGGCAACGCTCCAGCCTGGCCTTCACGGACGCTTCCGCAAGCTTGCTTTCGAATACAACGTTGCCGCTGGCAATATACGTGCGCACATTCGAAAAACCAGCGGAGGTGCACATTGCGCGGAGTTCGGTCATGGGAAGCTTGCCGGTGCCGCCAACATTCACGGCCCGCAAGAGAGCGGCGTAAGTAGTCATCGAGTAGTTTGTGGTCGTTTTTATCGACAGGCTTGGCGCTTGAACCGGCTAAGACCGAATGTATATGCCCCCGCTTGGTCCAGCCTCGGATGGCTTATGCAGAAGAGTGCAATGGGGTAGATATTGTCCGCAACTTTAGCTTTTCGATCCTCACGCCGCAAGGCGACGTAAGTTTCAACATGCGGGATGCGGCGCGCCGTCTTGCCCGTGCGATAAAATGGCTAAGCCACTTTCAAATTGGACAAGGGATTTTGCAATGACCCAGGAAGATCAGATCGCTCCCGTATTGACGGCTTTCGCAACTCCCCTCGATTTGTACAGGGCAATCTCACGCGTATGGTCGGGAGACACGTCAAGTCCGGCCAACGCCTGGTCGCCGTCGAATCCGGCGCAGAATCATTGCAGCATCACCGCGCTTGTTGTGCACGATCATTTCGGTGGCGAGATTCTTTCAACGCGGACCTCAGGCGGCACGCACTTCTACAATCTGGTCGACGGGAAAAAATGGGACCTGACGGTGAGTCAGTTCGCCGAACCGGTGCCGTATGACGACACGCCATCCACACGCGAGGCTGCGTTGGCAGATACATCGCAAGACAAGTACGCGCTTCTGACGCAGAGACTGAAAGAGGTCGGATAGACCGGTTCAAATGCCCGCTATGACTTCGCCGGTGTGAACCGTACGCACAGCAGGGCCGCCACGGCAAGCGCTGCTGCCGCCACACTCAGGGATCCCGAGAACGAATGATGCGGTGCATACATCGCATTGGCCACGAGTGGTCCCACGATCTGCCCGATGCCGAAGCATGCCGTCATCACGGCAAGAATGCTCACCCGCAAGGTGTGTGCGACCCGACGGCCGGCGAGCATTGAAATTGTCGTGGTGCCCATGAAGGTACCGCCCACGATCAATGCGCTGCCAAGGTATCCGGCCGGGTTCGGCGCCAGCACCGGCAGGATCACGCCGGCCGCTTGCAGCGCGAGATTCACGAACAGCGCGCGTCGTGTGCCAAGGCGCATATGCACCGCATGCCAGATGAAACACGACGGAACCGCACCCAGGCCAAACAACGCCCAGACCTGGATAGGATCGATTGAACCAAGCGCGTTCCTGACGAAGAACGGCAGATAGGTCGCGGTGATGATGTAGCCGAAGCCGGCAAGCCCGTAGAGCGCAATCAGCCGTCCCGCACCGAGCGCAGGAAAGGACTCGTGTCCGTGTAAAGCCGGACGCGTGCCGGTAGCCTCGACAGGGCGGGAATCGAGACCCGGCAGCGCGATGACGGCAAGGATCAATGAGCCTGCTGCGAGCACCCACCAAAGCCCCGCGCTGTGCAGGTCAAACGTGCGTCCCGCGACAAGCATTTCAGAAGACAGCACAATGCCCATGCCGACACCCGCATAAAGCAGGGGAGCGCCGCTCGTGTGGCCGCGATGCTGCAGCAGCCACAACGAAGCCGCCACCATGGTGACCGCGCTGACGGAGCCCGTGATGCCGCGCATCGCGATGATCAGCCAGGGCGCACTCAACAGCGCCGTCACCCCGAGACACAACACGATGCCCCCAAGCGCAAGCACGCACACCCTGCGCGAGTGCCGCGGATGCACGGCGGCAGTCAGCAGGGCCCCAAGCAGATAACCCGCATAGTTGGCCGACGCGGCGAGCGTGCCCTGATGCACGGTCAGCACGGCATCGCTGACCATGACCGGGTAGATGCCCGTGAATGCAAAACGTCCGAACCCCATGCCGACCGCCATGACCAGCGCGGCAACCACTGCCGCCATGCCCTGGCTTGCTGTCGACGAAGCCTCCTGCCGAATCGTGCTCATGATGATTTCCTTTTGACTACGGGTTGCTTCGAGATGAATGGCGCAAGCGCCTCGCGCAGCGCATCGAATGCTGCCGTCTCGTAGCCGTTTCGATGAACGAGCCAGGTATCCACCTTCGCCACCACATGAGTGCGCAACGCCGGCGGATCGCGCAGCAGATCCAGCACGCTGCGCGGCACGAGCGATACGCAGCCGCCTGCGGCAACGCAGGTCAGCATGCTGTGGTACGACCCGACTTCCTGGATGTCGAGCGGCGTTCTGTCATGGCCAAACCATTCTTCGGCGAGCACGCGGTAGCTGCACCCATCTGCAAACGCGGCAAGCGAACGCACGGTGATATCCGAGCCCTGGCGGACGGCACCATGCCCCGGCGGCAGCACGAGCAGGATCTCCTCGCGAAAGACCGGTTCGCCAATCAGTCCCACTGCCTCGAGATCCGATGCCGACGCCATGTCACCGCACGGCGGCAGCGCCGCGAACGCGCAATCGACCAAACCGCTGCGAACCTGTTCCAGCAGTTGCCGCGAAGGTGCTGTTGAAATCCTGAGCTGGACCTCGGGGTACTGCACATGAAGGGCGGCAAGCGGTCCGGGCAGACGAGCCGCGGCCGTACTTTCCATGGCGCCGATCCTGAGCGTGCCCGAGGGCGCCTGAGGACTCAGCACCTGTCGCGCTTCGTCGGCCAGTGCCAGCATGCGGTTGGCGTAGCCCAGAAAACGGTCGCCTTCCGCGCTTAGCGTGAGACGGTTGCCGTCCCGCCGGAACAGTGGCACCCCCAGTTCCTCTTCGAGCTGCTGGATCCGCGTGGTCACGTTCGATTGCACACGGCCCAGGCGCTTGGCCGCCCGGGTCACGCTGAGTTCGGCGGCGACGACGCGAAAAATGTCGAGACTGGTGTGATCCATGAAAATCTCAATTCGAGAACGATGTAAACATAATATTCCCAAATTGAGATAATATGCAAGCGGTCTACTCCTTTTGCGATGGTGACCCGGATCGACGCTCATGCGCCCGGCCATCGTTCAACGCCTGACAGAACGTTTCGAGGCTCTCATGAATCCGCAAGCAAGCAGTTCGCTCATATCTCCGGACGGCCATGTCCAGAGGCTCAGCTATGCAGAACGCAACGCGCCATACTGGCGGCGCAATTTATTTGTCTGCGTATTCGGGTCCTTTACGACGCTGCTCAGTCTCAGCATGCTGCTGCCGTTCCTGCCGCTGTACGTGCAGCAGCTGGGCGTGAGTTCGCCGTCGGCGATTGTGCAGTGGTCGGGGGTCGCGTTCGGCGCAACGTTCTTCGGTACCGCGATTACCGCGCCGCTCTGGGGACGTCTGGCGGACCGCTATGGCCGCAAGCCCATGTTGATCCGCGCGGCGGTCGGCATGGCTGTCGTGATGTCGTTGATCGGACTCGCGCACAACCTCACCGAGCTGGTCGTGCTGCGGCTGGTCGCGGGGTTGATCGGCGGTTATGCATCCGCTTCCATTGTGATGGTCGGGACGCAGGCGCCGCGCGAGCGCTCAGGATGGGCGCTGGGCATGTTATCGACGGGCGCGCTCGCGGGCAATCTCGTTGGTCCGCTGGTTGGCGGCTTCCTGCCGACATGGGTCGGTATCCGCGGCACATTCTTCGTCGGCGGGGCGATCATCGCGGTGGCTGCGCTGCTGACCATCGTGGTGGTGCGTGAAGACTTCGATCCTGCGACCGACGCGAAGAAGCGTATTGACGCTGGCGGGGCGTTGCCTCCGGCGGTTAACCGCAATGTCATCCTCGCGCTGCTGGTGACGGCAATGATGGTGTTGCTCGCCAACATGTCGATCGAACCGATCATCACCGTTTATATCGGGCAACTCGGCGTGCCGGTCGATCATGTCGCGCGCATGGCCGGGATCGTGATGGCGGCATCGGCGTTCGGCAGCATGCTGACTGCCGCGCGTTTTGGCGCGCTTGCCGATCGCATCGGCAGCTCGAAAGTCATCATCGGGTGTTTGATTGCGACCGGCGTGGTGCTGGTGCCGCAGGCGTTCGTCACCGAATGGTGGCAGCTGGCCATTCTTCGCGGCTTGATGGGCATGACGCTCGCGGGACTGCTTCCATCCATAGCCAAGGAGATCCGGCACTCGGTCGCCGATCACAATTCCGGCAAGACGCTCGGCTATCTGCAGTCGGCCCAGTTCAGCGGGCAGGTTATCGGCCCGCTGATCGGTGGGCTGATCGGTGCGCACATTGGTTTGCGCGCGGTGTTCTTCGTGACGGCGTTTTTGCTGCTCGTTTGCGCCGGATTGAATCGATGGGCGAGCGCCAGATCGTTACGCTTGCCTGGCCGTTAAAAGCTTGATGCCGAGGCCGAAGAAGACCAGGCCGCTGCAACGCTTGAGCGCTTCAATCCACCGGCTTGTGCCAAGCCCGTTATGAATCCGGCGCACGCCGAACGAGTACACGGTGTGAACCAGCGCCACGGTGCAAGCCACGGTCAGATACATCACGATGAATTGTGCTGCCAGCGGCCGGTCATGCGTGATGAACTGCGGCATGAACGCGGAAAGGAAGATCAATGTCTTGGGATTGCTTCCCGACACCAATAACGCTTCGCGAAAAATCTTGCGCTTGTCGAGAGCATGCGTAGGCAGTGCATTGATTGATGCGGCGGCCTTGGGCTTCCGGCTTTTGTTCCCGCTTCTCAACTGCTTTATGCCAAGAAACATGAGGTATACCGCTCCCAGGACCTTCATGGCGAGGAACAAAGGCGGCATGGCTATGAGTACCGCGCCCACACTCAGCGCCACGAGCACCACGACGACCAACTGTGCCAGCAGATTCCCGGCGATGGTCGCAGCCGTACCGCGGCTACCGAATCGAACCGTATTGCGGATGACGAGCAGGACGTTGGGTCCGGGCGAAATAGTCGTGACCAGATACGCTGCGGCGAAAAGAAACCAGGTGTGGAAGGACATTCGTGCGCTCGCTGAAGCGTTTCGGAAGAGGATTATCGTAGACGAATAATGCCATGCGTCTATTGAATAGTCTCGTCCGGCCGGGCGTTGAACTGCGTGCTCACGGGGCAATGGCATAGAATATTTTCGTCAGGACAACCTCGGACGAAGCCATGGATCAGCAGCAATGGGATTTACTCGATACTTACTTTTGTAATCAACTGGTACCGGCGGATGAAGCACTGGAAGCGACCTTGCGATCGAGTGCCGACGCGGGCTTGCCATCCATCAACGTTGCGCCCAATCAAGGCAAATTTCTTCAGTTGCTTGCGCGGATACGTGGGGCCCGGCGCATTCTTGAAATTGGAACGCTTGGCGGATATAGCTCGATCTGGCTCGCACGCGGGCTTCCCTCAGGAGGCTCGCTGGTGACTCTGGAAGCCAACCCCGACTACGCGGCGGTTGCCAGGCGAAACATTGCGTTCGCGGGGTTGTCGGAAACGGTGTCGGTGGTGGTTGGACCGGCGGTGGAAACGCTCGCTCAACTTATCGACAATAAGGTCGAACCATTCGACATGGTGTTTATCGACGCCGATAAGAAAACCTACCCGGACTATCTGCAGTTGTCGCTTGAACTGTGTCGTCCGGGCGCCATCATCATTGGCGACAACGTCATCAGAAAGGGCAGGATGGCCGACTTCGCGAGTACGGATCCTGATGTGCTTGGCTTGCGGAAATATTTCGAGTTGCTAGGCACTCATCCGAAGCTTGATTCGACGGCGGTGCAGACGGTCGGCGCGAAGGGATGGGATGGGTTTTCGATTTCCATCTTGTCGGCATAGGAAGCTTTTTTGACAATGATTATTAGCTGACAACCAGACGCCAGGCGAATAGCAATTTTCCCCAAGCCGGGAAGCTTGCGGCCATCCTACGATGGGTGCTCAATCCTCAAGGAGAATTTCCATGATTGATCACATCTCGATTGGCGTCCGCAACATCGCCCGGGCCAGGCAATTCTATGACGCAGCGCTGAACGCGCTCGGCTACACCTGCTTGAGCGAAGCAGAGGATTCTCTCGGATATGGCCTGGACACCGTCGCACTCTGGATCAATGCAGCAGACCGTCCTGTTCCGCCAGACGCCGGATCAGGGCTGCATCTATGCTTCACTGCTCTCGCACGTGAGGACGTCAATGCTTTTCACGCAGCTGCGCTTGGCGCGGGCGGCTTCGACAACGGCAAGCCCGGATTGCGCGCCAGTTACGGCGCCAACTATTACGCGGCTTACGTCATTGATCCTGATGGCTACCGGCTCGAGGCTTATTGCGGTCAAGCCGCTTGACGGTCTGGCGTCGCTCGGAAGCGGCGCGGCGCCGTGCCAACCCGCGCCGTCCGCTACCGTGCCGCCTGCATGAAACTGCGGACCTTGTTTTGATCGACGGGATTCCACCACACGCCGCCGACCTTCAACGAACTGGCGACGATCACCCCGTCGACCACCGAGAGAATTTCCGCGATGTTGCGCTCCGTGCAGCCGCTGCCAACGAGTAGCGGCAGCGTGGTCGCGTTCCTGATCTGCCGCAAATAATCCGTGCTGGCGGCGTCCCCGGTGCGTTGCCCCGTCGCAATGATCGCATCGGCGTCGAAGAACTCCACGTCGCGCACCAGCTCTTCAAGCGAACGGTCCGACACGATCGCATGCGCGCCGTGCTTGACGTGAGCGTCGGCGAAAACGCGGATGCCATCGGCACGCAATCTCGCACGGTAGCGCAACGCGAGCGCCGCCGCGCCTTCTATCAGGCCCTCGTTCGCGACATAGGCATTGGCCCACTGGTTCACGCGCACGAACGCCGCGTTGCTTGCCGCCGCGATTGCCAGCGCGGGGAGGGCCGCGTTGGCAAGCACGTTGATACCGATCGGCAAGCCGGTCTCCCGCGCAATTCGATCGGCGGTGACGGACATGAACGCCGAGGTCTCCGGACCGATATCGTCCGGCTTGGAAAACGGCACGTCGCCGTGATTTTCAACAATCAGTCCATGAACGCCGCCTTTTGCATACGCCACGGCGTCGGCGAGTGCGGCGCTGTACATCGCCTCGCTGGACGCGCCCTGATAACGCGGCGAACCGGGGAACGGCGGGCAGTGGATCACGCCGATCACCACGCCGCGCGGGCGTCGAAAAATCTGCTCGACGCAATCAGTGCGTCCGCGTCCAACTCCAGATGAGGTGTCCATATTGATTGAATTCAGGTTAGAGAGTTGAAGAGCGCGAACAACTCGGCGCGGCTCGGGAAAGCGGCTTGCGTCCCGCTTCTTTCGACAACGAATGCAGCAGCGGCTTGTGCCCGCTGCAAGGCCACCGTCATGGGGATATGCTGCGCAAGCGCCGCGAGGAGGGCACCGCAGAAAGCGTCGCCGGCACCCACGGTGTCGACCGCGTTGGCCCGCGTCGCCGGGATTCGCGCCGTGCGTCCCGGGCGGCACCAGAGAGCGCCCTCGGAACCCAGCGTA
Organism: Caballeronia udeis; assembly: GCF_044909315.1. Lineage (GTDB taxonomy): Bacteria > Pseudomonadota > Gammaproteobacteria > Burkholderiales > Burkholderiaceae > Caballeronia > Caballeronia udeis_A. Next base: position 28,331 of record NZ_JBIYEB010000033.1, on the reverse strand, counting down.
ACGATGACATTGCCCGCGCCCGATTCCTGCAGCGAACGGGCCGCTTCCCCGGGATCGTCCAGCCGTGTCAGCGCGGCGGCCTCGACACGATTGACCACGAGAACATCGACGTAGCGCAGCAACGGACGGCAATCGAAGCAGACGGGTCCGGGGTTGAGCAAGGTTAGACGCTCGCCCGTATGCGCGTGATGCAGCAGACCTGCCGTGACAGCTTCGCTCAGGTTGCCCTGCATGGCGATCCAGTCGCCGCTGCGCGTTGCATCGAGTACCGCGTCTTGCGACGGTACATAGCGCGCCGCGGCATTGTTGCGGGTCACAATCGTATTCTCGCCCTGGCTGTCGACCGTAACAATCGACATATCCGTTCTGCACGGCAAGCGGGCGACATGACGCACATCAATACCTTCTTCCACGAGCCGCGCCATGAAGCGGTCGGCATCGGTGTCGTCGCCGAGAGCGGCAAACAATTGCACCTGGGCCCCGGCGCGTTGCGCCATCACGGCCTGATTTGCGCCCTTGCCGCCGAAGTCGTGCAACGTCTCGGCAGCAAGCAACGTTTCGCCGGCAAGCGGCAAGTGATCGACCCGGAAAACCACGTCGATAGCCGCATTGCCGACAACGCAAACGCGCGCCTCAACCCCGTTCATGAGGTGACTCCGCGATCATTTTTCATCCGAGGTCAGCCAGTCGAGACAGTTCGTCCACAGCCGCGCGTTGCCGTCCCACGCGGAGAAATCGGGTGGCAGCCAATGACTCGACATATCGCTGGTCCATGCCAGCGTGCGTCCACGGCCGTGTGTCCCGGCGACCAGCAACGGGTGGCCTGTTTCGGGAACGGTCGCTATCAGCGTCGCGCCCGCTTTCAACTGCACTTCGTTATAACCCAGCAAGTGTGGCCACTGCGTTCCAAGCCCCTCGACCAACGGATGCGAAGCAACCACCTTCGGGGTGAATCCTTCCGGCACTTCAACACGATCGTCGTAAGGCAGGCAGGTGACCGGCAACACCTCTTCCACCGGCGTATTGCGGAACCGCGCGCTGCCGTTGATGCCCTGGAAGCTCAGGTAGCCGCCGATCATCATCAGGCCGCGCCCGGCCTCGACATACTCTCGCAACAGCTTGAGACGGTTCGGCGTACGCTGGCTCTTGACCCACGTATCCGGATGCAGCAGCAAGGTATTCGCGCCAATGTCCGAGAGAATGATCGCGTCATAAGCAAGCAATCCGTCAAGCGTTGACGGGAAGGTTTCCTGCGCTTCGTGACTTGGCATATGCGTGATCGCATAGCCGCTGCCCTTGAAGATATCCAGGAAGAGGGTCGCGCCGTTTTGATAGGTCACGGTCGGAAACTGGTCGAAGCCCTTGATGTGCGTCGACATGCTCGTCCAGCTCTCTCCGGCGAGCAAAACAGATTTGGTCATGCATGTGCTCCTTAAGCGCGCGGCGGGCCGTGTCGGCGGCACACCGCGCAAGGTGGAACCGGTTCACATCGTCTTGCGTGAATACCCGTTATCCGCCGGAGAAAACCCGGGCCGGGTTCACAATCATCATTGTTTCAATCTGCTCGTTCGTCACGCCATGACGCAGCAAGTGAGGCACGAAATACTTGAGGATGTAGCCGTAACCGTGGCCGCCAAAACGCGTCAGCATGATCTTCATGAACACGTCCTGCGACATGAGGATCCGGTCAATGAAACCGGCATCGATCAGCGCCTTGATTGCGCGGGCATTTTCTTCATCGGAGGGCGATTGCGCGTTTTCATCGGCGTAGAAATACTCCATGCCGATCATGTCGTACTCGAGCCAGGCACCGCGTCCGGCGAGCGAGTGCTGGTACTCCACGTCCATATGGCTCGGGTTCATGTGACACAGCACGGTGTGGTTCAGGTCGCCGCCTTCTTCCGCCACGATGTCGAGAACACGATGCCCGTGCCGCACCCAGCCTGGCAGATGTACCGAGAGGGGCACATGGGTGGCCGCACTGGCTCGCGAGGCCGCGCGCAGCGACTTCTCCTCGTTGGCCGTGAATGCCGCGGAGACCCCTATCTCGCCAATCATTCCGGCAAGCACGCCGGGTTTTTCATCGGCGCCGCCAACGTCGGCAATCAACTGCGCGGCCAGTTCGTCGATCGACTTGTGTTTCACATAGTCCGGATGCGAGGGTTCGAGATAAAACCCCGTCGACATCACAATGTTCAGGCCGGTACGCCGCGAGATCCGTTGCAGCGCGGCGGGGTCTCGTCCAATGCCGAGATTGGTCGGATCGACCACCGTATTGCCACCCAGTTCGCGGAAGCGCATCAGTTCTTCAACAGCTACGTCGGCGTCGAACAACTGGCAGTTGTCGCGGTTCATCAGCGGATTCATCCGCAGCGCACCCAGAATGCCGATATGCACCTTCTGCTCGCCGATAAACCGGTCGCTGCAGCAACTGGGCGGCACCCATTTTCCGGACGCATCCAGCAGGATGTGTTCGTGCATCAGCGTTACGCCCATCTGCGCAACGGGGAGAGGGCCGAGCACCGTCATCACATGGCCGCTGTCGATGCCTATTGGCAGCCGTGCGTCGCGGCGAAAGATCGAACTCATCGCTTAGCCTTTCTTGCGCCGTTGTGCGGAGAAGATGCGCGTATTGAGCCATATCGCAAGCAGCATGATCGCGCCCTGGATGATCTGCGTATAGAACGGCGAGACGTTGATCAGGATCAGCCCGTTGCCGAGCACGGCAATGGTCAACGCACCCAGCAAGGTGCCGAGAATGGTTCCCCTGCCGCCAAAGAGATCAGTACTGCCGAGAACAACCGCAGCGATCACTGCGAGTTCAAAACCCACGCCTTGATTCGACGATCCGCTGCCGAGCCTCGCTGTTGTGATGAGCCCGGCAAGACCCGCGGCCGCGCCGCTGAGGACATAGACCTTCAGGGTCACGTTGCGCACATTGACACCCGCGCGCCGCACGCCTTCAGAATTGGTGCCTATGCCGGTCACGTAGCGTCCGAACCGCGTATGGCGGAGCATGACCCATCCGGCGAGCAACGTGATGATCGCAATGACCGCCGGCGTGGGCACACCAAGCAAACGGCCGCGGCCCAGTTCGACGAACCATCCGTCGTTTTCTATCGGCACCGAGAAACCCTGCGTGATCAGCAATGCAATGCCGCGCACCACGGACAGCGTGCCCAGCGTCACAATGAACGCCGGCATTCCCGCGAATGCGATGAAGTAGCCGTTGATCGCACCAATCAACGCGCCGAGCGAGAGGCCGCCCAGCAGCACGACAATACCCGGCGCGCCGGCACGCAGTGCGATCGCCGAGAGCGCGCCCACGAGCGCGAGCGTGGAGCCGATCGACAGGTCGATCCCACCCGTGGTGATGACCAGCGTCATTGTCGTGGCGACGATCAGCAGCGGAGCGCTTTGACGCAGCACGTTGAGCAGGTTGCCGGCGGTGAGGAACGTATGCGTCGCGAGCGTGAAGACGAGGGCGCAGACAATGAAGAACGCTGCGATGCTCGCTACGCCCGCATTGCGCCCGAGCATATGTCTGAATGGCAGGCGCGGCGCTTTGGACTTGTCATGCATGGCGAGTTCCATGTCAGTTCTCCGCAAGCGCACGCGCCGAGCGAGCGCTGAACTTGTGGCCCACGATCAGGTCGACGATCTCCTCCAGATTCGTCTCTCCGATCTTCCTGTCCGCAACATTTTGCCCTTCGTACATCACGCTGATCCGGTCGCACACGAGGAACAGGTCCTGCAGGCGATGGCTGATCAGGATCACGCTGACGCCGCGTGCGCTGATCGTGCGCACGAGTTCGAGCACCGCTTCGACTTCCGCCACGGCCAGCGCGGCCGTGGGTTCGTCCATGATCAGCACTTTCGGGTCGAACGATACCGCTCGCGAAATCGCAATGGCCTGACGCTGCCCGCCCGACAGGTTTTCCACGTCCAGCTTCGTGCTGGGAATACGGATGCCGAGGTTATTCAGCATGTCGCGAGCGTCGTGATGCATCTTGCGATGATCGAGCACCTGCACGCCGCAGACGCGGCGCATGGGCTCGCGGCCGAGAAACAGGTTGCCGGCCACATCGACCGTATTGCACAGCGACAGATCCTGATAAACCATTTCAATGTGATGCGCGCGGGCGTCGCCCGGGTCCGAGAAACTGACCCGTTTGCCGTCGATCTCGATGCTGCCGCTGTCCGGTATCACCGCGCCCGACAGCACCTTCGAGACGGTCGATTTGCCCGCGCCGTTGTCACCAACGAGCCCGAGCACTTCACCGGGCATCACGTGCAGGTCGACGCCACGCAGCGACTGCACGGCGCCATAGCTCTTGGTGATGTGCTCCATGCGCACGCGCGGAGTGTCAGCATCGGTTTGCATAGCGGTTCTCCGTGAAGGGTCGAAGCGGGCTTACTTGAAGATAGCCCTGTATTTACCGACGTTCGCCTTGGTCACGATCGTCACCGGCACCGAGATGTTTTTCTCCACGGGCTGCTTGCTGATGAGCTTCATGGCGGCATTCACCGCGGCGTGGCCTTCGCCTTCCGGGTCCTGCTGGACCACGGCAATCACAAAGCCTGCATCAATGCCCGTGATTGCCTGTGCGCTCAAATCCCAGCCGACAATCTTCACGCGGCCGGTAGCGTCTTGCGCTGACGTGGCAGCAACAAGACCGATCAGAGCAGGCTCGCCGGTTGCATACACGATCTGCAGATTGGGATTGGCGGAAATCAGGTTTTCGGCGGCGGTTTGCGCTTGGTCCTGCACATTTTGTCCGTCGACCGTAGAGACAATCTTCGCGCCCGGAACCGTCGCGATGCCCGCCTTGAACCCGTCCAGCCGCACGTTCTGGATAAACGAATTCAGCGCACCCACCACGCCAATGTTCGCGTTCCCACCCAGATTCGTCTTGATGTAGTTCGCCGTGTATTTGCCGATGTCTTCGCCCACTTTCTTGTTGTCGACGCCGACCTGCACCGCGTTGTCACCGTCCACGATAGCGTCAATGGTCACCACCGGAATGCCGGCTTTCCTGGCTTCCGTGATCGCGGGCTTGATGCCGTTTACATCGATCGCGACCACGAGAATGGCATCGACCTTTTGCTGGATATACGTTTCGATCGCGTTGTTCTGCGCGCTCGGGTCGTTGTTCGAGTTGAAGATGGCGAGTTCGACGCCGGCGGCTTTTGCCGCCGCCTGGGCGCCCTGGTCCATCTGCGTGAAAAACAGCGCCTCCTGGTTGATCTGCACCATGGCGATCTTCTTGCCTGCCGCCACGGCGTTGGCCGCGAGGGAAAGCAGAGAGGCGCTCAACAAGATGGCGGTCATGCGGCGGAAATTCGTTGCTGCGCTCATCGGAATCCCTTTCCTGGTTGGTCCGGACGCGGTTCGCGCACTCCATGAGCGCTTCCGCGGCCGGTGATTAAAGAAGGACTTCATGGACGCAACCGACATTGCGCCGCTCGCTTGTAAACCGGTTTATAAAAAATTAATCCGCGAGTATCAGGCTGTCAACCGTTTCAAAAAAGATGCGGGTAAGTACGGAGGAAAGTGCTTATAAACCGGAGCGCGGCGGACCGACCGAAGCGCGTTCAATCAACTCGACCGGCAGGCGGCGAACGGTAGTCAGAGTGGTGGGCGAGGCGGTGGATGAAGTGGTGGACTGCCCGGTGAGCATGGCGACCAGCAGCGCCACACCGGTCCGGCCGAGCTCTGCCGCCGACTGCCGCACGGTCGTGATTGGCGGCATGAGGAGACTGGCGAATTCCATGTCGTCGAAACCGACTATCGACATGTAGCCCGGCACGTCCAGGGCGCGCTCGCGCAATGCATCGAGCACACCGACGGCAATGTAGTCGCTGGTCGCGAATAGGGCGGTGGGCGGCTGGGCGAGCGCGATCAGATCGGCACCCGCGGCGCGTCCGAAGCGGCGGTCATAGGAGCCGTAGCGTACGAGGCCGGCATCGAAGGGGACCTCTGCTTCGGCCAGCGCCCGCCGGTAGCCCTCCAGCCGTTCCTGCACGGTGAACAGCGTTTCGGGGCCGGTTACGTGCGCGATTCGCCGATGCCCTGCGTCGAGCAGATGACGCGTCGCCAGATAGCTGCCCTTGACGTTGTCGACGAACACCTTGGGCACGTCGGTGCCCGGCACGTCTTCGTCGACCAGCACGATGTTGGCACGCTCGCCTATGAGGCTGCGCAGCGAGCCGTCATCCGGGCGATTGGTCGCGAAGATCAGGCCGTCGAGATGGCGCGTATCGAGCCAGCGCAGATAAAGCGCCTCGCGTTCGAGCTTGTTGCGCGTGATGCAGAGCGCGAGGCCATAGCCGCTTTCAGAGGCGGCCTCCTCGACGGCATCCGCGAGTTCCGCGAAGAACGGATTGGCGACTTCCGGCATGGCCAGGCCGATGGTCTCGCTGCTGCCCAGGCTCAGGCGCCGGGCGAGGCTGTTCTGCCGGTAGTTGAGCGCAACGACGGCGTCGTCTACGCGCTTGGCCGTTTCCGGTGGCAGCGCGAGGCTGCCGTTCAGGTAACGCGAAACGGTCGCCTTCGATACATCCGCCAGTTCGGCGACATCGCGAATCGTGGGTACTTTTGCCACTTGAAGGGTCCCCGCTGGAGTGGAGCGTAGTGTAACGCGGGGATTTCATGGCAGCCGGGGGCGGGCTTTACCGCCTTACTGACTCACTGAATTCGACACACTCGCCTCACTGGCTGCGCTTGCCGCACTCTCCGGATGCCGCGGATCGTGCAGCGCGCTGTCCGACCAGCCGCCGCCCAGGTCGCCGATCAGCGAAGCGGCATCGAGCAGCCGCGACTCCTGCACGTTCAACGCCGTTTGCTGATTGGTCAACTGGGTCGCCTGCGCCGTCGCCACGGTCGTGTAGTCCACGGTGCCGGCCTGGTACTCGTTGAAGGCAATCTCGGCGCCGCGGGTTGCATCGCGCACGGCGGCATCCAGCGCGTCGGACTGCTCGGCCAGGATGCGCAAGCCGGACAGATCGTTCTCGACATCCTGGAACGCGGTCAGCACGGTGCCGCGGTAATTCGCGACGGCTGCCTGGTAGGCCGCCTTGGCTGCCGCGACTTCGCCGCTGCGCTCGCCGCCGTCGAAAATTGTCTCGGTGGCGCTGCCGCCCAGCGACCAGACGTAGTTGGCCACGTGCAGCAAACCGCCCAATGGCGACTGCGTGAAGCCGTCCAGCGCGGACAGCGATATGGTCGGGTAGTACGCCGCGACCGCCACGCCGATCGCGGCATTCTCGGCCGCCATCTGACGTTCGGCCGTTGAAATATCGGGCCGGCGCTGCAGCAGGGTTGACGGAACGCCTACCGGAATGGTCGGCAAGGTGGGCATGGCGGTGCTATGCGGGATGTCCAGGTCCTCCGGGTTCTTGCCGACCAGCACCGCGATCGCATGCGCGTCTTGCGCGCGTGCAACACCGAGCGCGATCAGGTTCGACTGCGCAGTTTCGAGCTGGGTGCGTGCGGTGATCACGTCGGAAGGCGCGATGGTGCCGAACTTGTCCTGGTCGGACACCACGTTCAGGAAGTGCTGGTACGCCTGGACCGTTTGCTTCAGCAGGTCGATATTGGCGTCGCTGGTCCGTAATTCGATCACGGCGGTGGCGAGCGCAATCTGTTCGGAGAGCGTCGCATTCGCAAGTGTCGCTTCACTGGCCTGCGCGGTCGCGGCATTCTGTTCGATCGTGCGGCGCACCGAGCCCCAGAGGTCGGGCGCCCAGCTCACATTGCCTTCGAGCGATCCCGAATTGGTCACCGTCTGAGCCTTGCTGAAACTGCTGACGCTCGAGCTGGTCGAGCTGCGCTGCCGGGTACCCGAACCGGTCACGCCAATGGTCGGGAACAGGCTGGCCCGTGCGACCTTCACCTCGGCGAGGGCCTGCTGGTAGTTCGCATAATCCTGGGCCACGGTCTGGTTGGAGACCACCACCTGCGGTTCGAGCTCGTCGAGCAATGGATCGTTGAAGCCTGTCCACCACGCGCCCTTCGGGCCGGCGGCGGCCGGCTCGGCCTGGGTCCAGCCGGGCAGCTCGTGGAAGGTTGCGGGCACGCTGACCTGCGGCCGGTGGTAGTCCGGGCCGACCATGCAGCCGCCGAGCAGCAGGGCTGCTGCCGCGGCCAGGGGTTTGGTGGAAATCTTCATCTTCATGCCTTCGTATCCGTTTGCCCCGATTGCGCCGGCGGCCCCATTTGTTCGTCCTGCCGGTTCCACGGCAGTCCCGAAGACCACTTGACGAGCTTGAAGCGCAACCGGTCCAGGTACAGGTAGATCACCGGTGTGGTGTACAGCGTAAAGACCTGGCTCAGGATCAGGCCACCCATCACGGTGATACCCAGCGGCTGGCGCAGCGAAGCGCCCTGGCCGATACCGATCGCGAGCGGCACAGCGCCGAGCACGGCGGCGAAGGTGGTCATCATGATCGGGCGCAGACGCACGACGGCGGCGTCGTGAATCGCCTGCTTCGCCGGCATGCCTTCGTTGCGTTGCAACTGGATCGCCACGTCCACCATCATGATCCCGTTTTTCTTCACAATACCAATCAGCAGGATGATCCCGATCAGCGCGATCACCGAGAACGGCGTGCCGAAGATCAGCAGCGCGAGCGTGGCGCCAATGCCGGCCGAAGGCAGCGTCGACAAGATGGTGAGCGGGTGGATCGAACTCTCGTAGAGCACCCCGAGCACGATGTAGACCACACCCAGCGCGGCAAGGATCAGCAGCGGGATGGTGCCCATGGATTGGGCATAGGCTTGCGCCGCGCCCGCGAACGCACCATGGATGCTGGCCGGCATGCCGATTTCACGCTGCGCGTTTTCGAGCGCCACCTGCGCCTTGCTGAGCGATCCGCCTGCGGGCAGGTTGAAGGAGATCGTCGCGGCCACCAGCCCGCTCTGGTGGTTGACCTGCGTCGACGTATGGTTGTTGACGTAGCTCGCGAGCGCCGGCAGCGGCACCATGGTTTCAGCCGAGGTGCTGTCCGCGCTGCCGCTGGAACTGCCGCCCTTGCTGTTGGAGATGCTGTTGGTGGTCGCGTTGGCTTGTGCGTTCGAGTTCAGCGAGTTGGTGCTCGACGACGCACTCGACGCTGTGCTGACCGCGCTCGCCGCGGTAACGCCCGTGACCGTGGCGCCCGGCATTTGCGTCTGCTGCGATCCGGTCGGATTGCCGGCCGCCGTGCTCAGGAAAATCTGGTCGAGCGTCTGCGGGTACTGCCAGTACTCCGGCGCCACTTCCATCACCACGAAGTACTGGTTGAGGGGGTTGTAGATCGTCGATACGGTCCGCTGGCCGAACGCGTCGTAGAGCACGTTGTCGATCTGGTTCGGCGCGAAGCCGTATCGGGCGGCTGTCGCGCGGTTGAACTTGAGGTAGGTCTGCAGGCCGTTTTGCTGCAGGTCCGAGTTCACGTCGAGCAGTTGGTCGTGATCCTTGTTCAGCGCGGTCACGAGCTTGGGCGTCCACGCGAACAACGCGGCGGAATCATCGCTTGTCAGCGTGTACTGGTATTCAGCGGCCGACTGCCGCCCGCCGATCCGCAGATCCTGCTGCGCCTGCATGAAAAGCCGCGCGCCGGAGACCTGGTTCAGCTTGGGCCGCAAGCGGTTGACCACTTCGGTCGCGGTCGCGTGGCGCTGCGCCAGCGGCTTGAGCTCAATGAACACGTTTGCGCTGTTCAGCGCGCGGCCGCCGGTAAAGCCCGCCACCGACTGGACCGCAGGATCTTTCTGCACGATCGCCTGCAACTGGGCTAGCTTCTTTTCCATTGCCGTGAAGGAGATGCTCTGGTCGGCAATGATCTGCCCGATCAGGATGCCGGTGTCCTGCTCCGGAAAGAACGTCGCCGGCAGCAGCTTGAACAGGAAGACGTTCGCTACCAGCAGGCCGATCAGCAACAGGATCACCAGCAGCGAATGGTCCAGCACGGCGGTGAGCGAACGCGAGTAGGCGTTCTTGAAGCGCTCGAATTGCGCCTCGATCCAGGTCGCCCAGCGAGCCCGCGAATGGCCCGCGTGCTCGCGGCTCAGCACATATGCGCACATGGCGGGTGTCACCGTCAGCGAGATCACGAGCGAGATCAGGATGGCAATCGACAGCGTCACCGCGAACTCGTGGAATAGCAGGCCGACAATGCCAGGCATGAGCAGAATGGGCAGGAACACCGCGATCAGCGAAAGGCTCATCGAGATCACCGTGAAGCCCACTTCGCCGCTGCCTTTCAGCGCAGCTTCTTTCGGACTCAGGCCCATTTCGAGGTGGCGCGTAATGTTCTCCAGCACCACGACCGCGTCGTCGACCACGAAGCCGGTGCCGATGGTCAGCGCCATCAGCGAGAGGTTGTCGATACTGTAGCCGAGCAGGTACATCGGCCCGAAGGTGCCGACGATAGACAGCGGCAACGCCACCGCCGGCACCAGCACGGCACGCGGCGACTGCAGGAAGACGAAGACCACGCCGACCACCAGCAGCACCGCGATAAAGAGCGTGCGCTCAGTGTCCGCCACGGACGCGCGCACCGATTCCGACCGGTCGATCGCGACGTTGACATGGACGCTGTGCGGCAGGGTTGCCTCGATCGCGGGCAAGACGTTTCTGATCTGCCTGACGGTACTGACAACATTACTGCCGGGCATGGGATAGACGATCACCAGCACCGCCGACTTGCCGTTGTAGAGCCCGGCATTACGGATATTTTCGTTGGAGTCCCTGACCTGGGCAATGTCGCGCAGCAGCACCGGAGCGCCGTCGCGATAGGCGACCACCAGGTCGCGGTAGGGCGCTGCCTTGTTGATCTGGTCGTTGGATATGACCACGTAGCGCTGGTCGCCCTGGTCGAGATGGCCCTTCGCACTGTTGGCGTTGGCCGCGGCGATCGCCGCGCGCACGTCCTCGAGGCCGAGGCCATAACTGTTCAGTTTGCCCGGCTGCAACTCGACCCGTACCGAGGGCAACGCGCCGCCGCCCAGCGTGATCTGGCCCACGCCGTTCACCTGCGAGAGCTGCTGCTGGATCACCGAGTCCGCGGAGTCATAGAGCTGCGCCTTGGTGAGCGTGTCCGAGGTCAGCGAGAGCACCATGATGGGCGAATCCGCCGGGTTGTACTGGCGATAGGTCGGATTGCTGCGCAAGGTGGTCGGCAAGTCCGCACGCGCCGCCTGGATGGCTGCCTCGACGTCGCGGGCGGCGCCGTTGATATCGCGGTTGAGTCCGAACTCGACCACGATCATCGACGAGCCCACGTAGCTGATCGAGGTCAACTCTTCCACATTGGCGATCGTGCCGAGCCGCCGCTCGAGCGGTTCGGCCACCGTGGACGCCATGATGTCGGGGCTCGCGCCCGCCATGTTGGCCTGCACCACGATCACGGGGAAAGCGATGTTCGGCAGCGGCGCGACAGGGAGCTGGAAGTAAGCCAGTGCGCCCGAGATGAGGATCGCGATTGCCAGAAGGGTAGTCGCGACCGGGCGCCGGATGAATAACGCCGAAATGTTCACGGCGCACCCTCCTCCGGAACTGCTGGCGTTTCAGGCTTGTTACGGTTGCGCCAGCGCCGCGTGCGTTCCGCCATCCGGTCGAAGAACAGGTAGATGACCGGGGTGGTGAAGAGCGTGAGGATCTGGCTCAGGGTCAGGCCGCCGATGATCGCGAGACCCAGCGGACGGCGCAGTTCGGAACCCGTGCCGCTGCCCAGCAACATGGGCAGCGCGCCGAGCATGGCCGCGAGTGTGGTCATCAGGATCGGCCGGAAGCGCAGCAAGGATGCCTCGAAGATCGCCTCGCGCGGTGGCTTGCCGTGGTTACGCTCGGCATCGAGTGCGAAGTCCACCATCATGATGGCGTTCTTCTTCACGATACCGATCAACAGCACGATGCCGATGATGCCGATCACGTCGAGGTCGCTGCCGGCGATCATCAGCGCAAGGAGGGCGCCGATACCCGCCGAGGGCAGCGTGGAGAGAATCGTCACCGGATGGATGAAGCTCTCATACAGCACGCCCAGCACGATATACACCGCCACCAGCGCGGCAATCAGCAGGTACACCTCGCTCGACAGCGAGTCCTGGAACGCCTGCGCCGCGCCCTGCAGCGATGAGGTGATCGAAGGCGGCAGCTTGACCGCCTGTTCGGCTTCGTGGATGCGCGCGACCGCCGTGCTCAACGACGCGTCCTTCGCGAGATTGAACGAGATGGTGACTGCCGGGAACTGCGCCAGGTGGCTGATCACGAGCGGCGACTTGACGATCTGGATCTGCGCGATTGCCGACAGCGGCACCTGGCCCGTGCTGCTCGTCTGGCTCGGCAAATACAGGTTGCCGATCGAGTTCACGTTGGGCAGCGACTCTGGTTTGGCAACAAGAATCACCCGGTACTGATCCGACTGCTGGAAGATGGTTGAGACAATCCGCTGGCCCAACGCGTCGTAGAGGGCGTTGTCGATGGTGGCCGGCGTGATGCCGAAACGCGCCGCCAATTGCCGGTTGACCTGGACGTTGACGCTCAGGCCGTCGGTGTCCATGTCGCTTTGCACATCGGCGAGCGACGGAATCTGCTTCAGGCGCGCGATCAGTTCCGGCACGTACTTCTGGAACGCCTGCTGGCTCGGTCCGCGCAGCACGAAGCTGTACTGGTTCGGCGAAACCGTGGTGTCGAGCGTCAGGTCCTGCTCCGGCTGCATGTAGAGCTTGATCCCGGACACATTGACGACTTCGTCCTGGAGGCGCCGGGCGATCTCCTGCGCCGTGTCCGAGCGCTTGTCGTGGTCGCGCAGGTTGATCAGGAAGCGGCCGTTGTTGAGCGTGGAGTTGGTGCCGTCAATGCCCACGTAGGAGGTGAGCGAGACGACGTCGGGATCTTTAAGGATCGCGTCGGCGAGTGCGCGCTGGCGCGTCACCATCGTCTTGTACGACACCGAGTTGTCGGCCACGCTGATCCCTTCGATCACCCCGACGTCCTGCACCGGGAACAGCCCCTTCGGTATCACGACATACAGGACGCCCGTCAGCACGACGGTGCCGACTGCCACCATCAACGTCAGCACCTGATGATCCAGCACCCAGCGCAGGCCCCGTTCGTAGCCGGCGAGGGTCTTGTCGAAGAGGCCCTCGCTGATGCGCTCGAAGCGGCTCGGATGGCGGTCGGCCTGGGCGCGCAGCAGGCGCGCGCAGAGCATGGGCACCACGGTGAGCGAGACCACCGCGGACAGCACGATGGTGACCGCGAGCGTCACCGCGAATTCGCTGAAGAGGCGTCCGATCACGCCGCCCATGAAGAGCAGCGGGATCAGCACCGCGATCAGCGAGATGGTCAGCGAGAGAATCGTGAAGCCGATCTGCCCGGCGCCTTCGAGCGCGGCCTCGAGCGGCGTCTTGCCTTCCTCCAGATACCGCACGATGTTCTCGATCATCACGATCGAGTCGTCGACCACGAAGCCGGTGGCAATGATCAGCGCCATCAGCGAGAGGTTGTCGATGGAGTAGTTCAACTGGTACATCACCGCCAGCGTGCCGATCAGCGACACCGGCACCGAGATGCTCGGGATGATGGTGGCGGGCACGTTGCGCAGGAACACGAAGATCACCGCCACCACCAGCACGATAGCCAGGATCAGTTCGACCGCCGCGTCAGAGACCGACGAGCGGATCACGCCCGTGCTGTCGGAGACCACGGTGACCTTCATGCCGGCCGGCAGTGTGGATTCGAGCTGCGGCAACTGCTTCATGATCTGGTTGACCGTTGCGATCACGTTCGCACCCGGCTGGCGCTGCACGTTCAGCACGATCGCGGGCGTGCCGTTGTACCAGGCGCCGCGCTCGATGTCCTGGGGCGCCGAGGTCACCCTGGCGACGTCGCGCATGAACACGGGAGCGCCGTTCTGGTAGGCGACCACCGTGTCCATGTAGTCTTTCGGATCGCTGATCTGGTCGTTGCCGTTGATGGTGTAGTCGAGGTCGGGGCCGTCGAAGTTGCCTTTCGGCTGGCTGACGTTGACGTAGCTCAGCAGCGTGCGCAGGTCGTCGATATTCAACCCATAGGCGGCCAGCTTCTGCGGGTCCGCTTCGACCCGGATCGCGGGTACATTGCCGCCGCTGGTGGTGACCACACCCACGCCGGACACTTCCGATATCTTCGTGCCGAGGCGGTTATTGGCGGCGTCCTCCAGTTGCGTGAGCGACATGGAAGTGGACGTGACCGCCAGCGTCAGGATCGGCTGGTCGGCGGGATTCACCTTCGCATAGATCGGCGGTCCGGGCAGGCCGGTCGGCAGGAAGCTGTTGGCCGCGTTGATGGCCTGCTGGACATTCTGCTGGGCGATATCGAGGTTCAGCGACAGGTCGAACTGCAACGTGATGACCGACGCGCCGTCCGAGCTGTACGAGGTCATCTGCTGCAAGCCGGGAATCTCGCCCAGTTGCACTTCGAGCGGGGCGGTCACCGTGGTGGCCATCACATCCGGACTCGCGCCCGGATAGAAGGTCTGCACTTGAATAGTCGGATAGTCGACGTTGGGCAGCGAGGAGACCGGCAGCACGCGCACCGCGACGAGGCCCACCAGTACAAGGGCGATCATCAGCAGCAGCGTGGCTACCGGTCTGAGAATAAACAGGCGGGAGATATTCATCGGCGCGTAGGCTCGGCTTCTACGAGGCTGCGTCGGCAGAGGCGGCGGCCGTGCCCGACGCGCCGCCGCGGGCGTGCTTGTGCTGACCCTGGGCACCGCTTGCAGCCGGTTCGCTGGCGGCAACGCCCGAAGCGGGGCGCGCCGCGGCCGCCTGGATCTTCGCGCCGTCGCTCAGCCGGTCGGTGCCGTCTGTCACCACGACGTTGCCCGCCGCCAGCCCTGACGCAATGACCGTGTTCTTGCCGTCGCTCGGGCCGAGCGTAACCTTGTGCACGGAGACGGTGTTATTGGTCGTGTTCACCAGGTACACATAGTCGCCCGGCGCTCCGGTTTGCACTGCCGGGGTCGGAACCAGCACGGCATTTTGCAGCGTGTCGACAAGCAGCTTGACGTTGACGAACTCACTTGGGAACAGTGCTTCGTCGTCGTTGGGGAAAGTCGCCCGTAAGGTAATCGTGCCCGTGCTCGTCGCCATCTGGTTGCTGACCGCGTACAGCGTGCCGGTGGCAATTTCCCTGGAGTTGTCGCTGCTGTAGGCGGTGACCGGCAGGCTCGCGCCTCCGTTCATGCGCTGCAGCACGCTTGCGAGCGAGTCTTGCGGCACCGTGAATTGCACGGTGGTGGGTTTCATCGTGGTGATGACCACAATGCCAGGCGATGACGACGCGGTAACGTAGTTGCCCGGATCGACAAGGCGCAGGCCGACGCGCCCGGAAACCGGTGCCGTGATGTGGCAATAAGCCAGGTCTAGGTCGAACTGCGCAATGTTGGCCAGGTCGACCTTCACCGCGGCCTCGTCCTGCTGCACGAGGAATTGCTGGTCGGCAAAGGTCTGCTCGGCAATGGACTTGCGCTCGTTCAATTGCGTGAAGCGGACGAGATCGGCGCGCGCCTGTGCGAGTGCAGCCCGGTCCTTGGCGAGTGTCGCCTCGGCCTGCTGCTTGTCGATTTCATACTGGCGCGGATCGATCTGTGCGAGGAACTGCCCCTTCTGCACGTCCTGGCCTTCCTTGTAGCCGACTGCCGTCAGATATCCGCTCAGTTGCGGCAAGACGGTCACGGTGGCGGTGGGGGTAACCGTGCCCAGTTCACTCAGGATTTCCGGCATTGGGCCGAGCGTTGCCGTGGCGACTGTCACCACTTGCGGCGGGGTTGCGCGTTGCGGCTTCTTGGCCCGCAGCACATGCACGACCACGACGGCTATCAGCACCAGCACCACCAACAAGAGCAAGATGCGCCAGCGCCTCTTGGGCTTTACCTGCGTGGAACCGGTGTCGCTCATCCCGCTCATACCTGCGCCCTCCGAAAACAAACTCTGCCCTGGATAACCGGGCGGTTCATTACAAACCCGACCCGGCAAGTGCCACATGTCTCTCGTCACCGGCTTGGCCGGCGTTTGACGGAATCCGTCATGATCTTCAACAAGCTGGCTGGATCAGCCAGGCATTGCTGCCGTTTATTCGTTAGCGAAGAAGCCTTGAGCTAGACCCGGAATGCCATCGAAAGTACTTGGCCCCCAAGTGATCCAGGGAGGGCATGCAAGTTCACCGGACTGGATGCAACGGCTCCCGCAACGAATGAATAAGACGGTATCGCAGTGTATCGAACTGGAGGCGATTTATGACCGATCGTGTTGGGCGATGCATTCCGAACCATTACGATATGAGCGTGCGTAACGTCTTGTAACGCGACGGTGGATTTTCCTAAGAAAATATCGCAAATATCATCAATATGGGGTGCTATCGATTATTGTCGGGTTTAAGAAAGCTAAAAGAAAGCTAAGGTTTAAGCCGGCAATGGGAAGCCGTGCGCGGATCCCTGGTCTGAATAGAAAAAATTACAAATTGCTTGTGGATTGCTAACTAAATGGTCGCGCCATGCGCTGTCAGGATGGGTCGTTATCGCTCTTTCGCGCTTAGGTCGATGCTGCTCGCCGCGGCCCGGTGGATGCCCGCACGACGAGTGCAGGTGGCGGAGCGAGCACCATGGTCGGCTGCATCGCGGGTGCTTCAATGAGCTGGATCAGCCGATCGACGGACAACTCGGCAATGGCCGCGGTCTGGATCGCGACTGTCGTCAAAGCGGGGTGCACCTGATGCGCGAGCTGAATGTCCGTGATGCCGATCACCGACACATCGTCCGGCACCTTGCGCCCAAGCGTGATCAACGCTTGCGCCGCGCCGATTGCCAGCAGGTCGTTGGTCGCGAAAATCGCGGTGAGGTGAGGGCGGTTCGCCATCAACTGCATGCAGGCGGCGTAACCGGCGTCGATCGAGTCGCGGATCTGCAGCACGGCTGCGGCATCCGCTTCAATCCCTGCCTCGCGCATGGCGGCGCGAAAGCCGTTGGACCGGGCATCCTGCAAACCGCCGCAACCGTCTCCTATCAGCAAACCGATCTCGCGGTGACCGAGTTCAAGCAGATGCCCGGCGGCCAGCGCCCCCGCGTGCGCAAAATCCACGGCAATGCAGGGCAGTGCGGGCGGCGTTTCCGGATGCTCCCACATGGCCAGCAGGATTGGCGCGCTGTGCATGGCCGACGCGCACAGGTCGTTAATGGCAATGTCGGTATTCATCACGAGCACACCGTCCGCCAGCGTTCCCGCAATCTGGTTCAGGTAAGCGCGGCCGATCTCCGCGTCGTCGTCGGTGTTGCACACCATCAGGAAGTGGCCTGCCTTGCGCGCGGCACGTTCGGCCGCCAGCACGAACTCGGGATAGAACGGGTTCGAGATATTAGAGAGCATTAAAGCGAGAGTCGACGAACGGCCTTCGGCCAATGCACGCGCGTTCAAATTGGGCCGATAGCCGAGATCGGCAATCGCCTTCAGCACACGGTCGGCCGTTTCCGGGCGGACCTTTTCGCGATTGCGCAGCACGTTGGACACGGTCGCCGCGGTGACATGCGCGCGCTTCGCAACTTCAGACAGAGTGACCATTTTTCTATTGTTCCCACATTCAGGGAATGCGATTCAAATGTTGCAAGCGATGGGCGACGTTGATAGCTTTCTGGAAAACACAACCGAGACACGCATCATGACTGATTCGATCGTACCTGAATTTAAGCGGTTAAATGCACGCGGCACAACGATGTGCCGTTTATTTTACGCAAAAATTTAAGCGGTTAAATCAGGAGGCAACATGGCGGCAATCCGTCTTGCGAACGTGCAGAAGTCATATGGTGACCATCCGCCGGTGATCAGGCGCGTGAACCTGGAGATCGCCCAGCACGAGTTCTGCGTTTTCCTCGGGCCATCGGGGTGCGGCAAGTCGACCCTGCTGAGAATGATTGCCGGTCTCGAAGACCTGAGCGAAGGCGAGCTGCATATTGGTGGACGTCTTGTGAACGATGTGCCTGCAGC
Organism: Caballeronia udeis; assembly: GCF_044909315.1. GTDB lineage: Bacteria > Pseudomonadota > Gammaproteobacteria > Burkholderiales > Burkholderiaceae > Caballeronia > Caballeronia udeis_A. The sequence goes on along the minus strand of NZ_JBIYEB010000033.1, from coordinate 10,324 downwards.
CGCGCGCGGCGTCGCGATGGTGTTCCAGAGCTACGCGTTGTGTCCGCACATGACTGTGTTCGACAACATGGCGTTCGGCCTGAAGCTCGCGAAGCAGCCAAGGGACGTGATCGACCGGAAGGTGCGTGAAGCCGCGCGCATCCTGCAACTGGACAGTTACCTGGACCGGTTTCCTAAAGCACTCTCGGGCGGTCAAAGGCAGCGTGTCGCAATCGGCCGGGCTATCGTGCGCGAACCCGGCGTGTTCCTGTTCGATGAACCACTCTCGAATCTCGATGCTGCATTACGCGGTCAGACGCGGGTGGAAATTGCCCGGCTGCACCAGCGCTTTGCAAACGCGAGCGTGGTCTATGTGACCCACGATCAGGTCGAGGCCATGACGCTTGCCGACCGGATCGTGCTGCTGCACGCAGGCGCGGACACGGAGCGCTTTGGCAGCGTTGCGCAGACCGGCGCGCCGCTCGAGCTGTATCACCACCCGAAGTCGCGCTTCGTGGCGGGGTTCATCGGCTCACCGAGAATGAATTTCATCGACGCGGTTGTCGAATCGATCGGCCCGGGCAATGTGACGGTGAGGCTCGCGAAAAGCGGCGAATGCTTGGTTGCCCATGTCGATGGCCAGCGCTTGCAGCACGGGCAGCCGGTCACGCTCGGCGTGCGCCCGGAACACCTGCGGCTCGATGGCGACGAGCAGTCCATCCAGTGCGTCACCGTGCTGTCGGAACGGCTTGGCGAGCACAGCTACGTTCACGCAGATCACGCGGCCGGCACGCTCGTCGCGAAAGCGCCCGGCGATACGCCGATCACGTCAGGCGAGCGCATCCGCATTCATGTTCCAGCGTCGGCGTGCCACTTGTTCGACGCGGATGGACTTGCGCTTCGGCGCCACGCGCGCGAGCCCGAACGAATCGCAGCTTAAGGCTTAAAGCACGCATGGATAGCTTCAAAACCCAATTCCGCCACAGAGCGGGTTACATCGTCTGGCAGTGACTTGCTGTCAGCCAACAAGGTAGTCAAGGAGACAAAGATGATTGCTCATCGCCTTCGCAGTCTGGCTCATGCATCAGTGGCAGCCGCGCTTGCAGCAGGCCTGCTCTGCTGCGCCGTGGCAGACGCCGCCACGCTGACGGTCAACGTATCGGCGCGCGGTAACCAGCGCTCGACCTGGCAGGACGCGTTCGACAAATTCAAGAAAGCTAACCCCGATGTCGATCTCAAGGTGACCTATATCACCGAAGAGGCGTACAAGGTGCAGATGGGCGGCTGGCTCGCCACTGATCCGCCTGACGTGGTGTCCTGGCATGACGGCGAGCGGATGGCGTATTACGCACAGCGTGGCCTGCTGGAAGACCTCTCGCCCGACTGGAGCAAGAATGGCTGGTCGCAGCAATACGCGTCGGTCAAGGAAGCGTCCACGTACCAGGGCAAGCAGTACGCGGCGCCGCTTGGCTACGACGCTTACGGGTTCTTCTACCGGAAGGATCTGTTCGAGAAGGCCGGCATCAAGGGCGAGCCCAAAACCTGGGATGAATTTCTGGACGCCTGCAAGAAGCTGAAGGCAAGCGGTGTTGCGCCGATCGCGGTAGCCGCGCGCGACAGCTGGACGCTTGCCGCATGGTTCGACTATCTCGACCTGCGTATCAACGGCAACGTGTTCCATCAGCAATTGATGTCAGGCGAAATCCCGTACACCGATCCGCGCGTGAAGAAAGTCTATATCGCGTGGAAAACGCTGATCGACAACCACTACTACATTGACGACGCACTGTCCTACGATCTCGATTCCATTGCGCCATTTCTCGCCAACGGCAAGGCTTCGATGATGCTGATGGGCACGTTCTTCTCGGCGAGCATTCCGGCTTCCATCCGGCCTCAGACCGGCTTCTTCCGTTTCCCGGTGATCGACCCCAATGTGCCGCTGGCCGAAGACGGCCCCGTCAATGTCCTGCTGATTCCGGCGAAGGCAAAAAACAAGGCCGATGCCCACAGGCTGCTGGCTTTCATGGAACAGCCGCAGATCAATGCCGATCTTGCGAAGGGCTGGGGACAACTGCCGTCGAACAGCCAGTCCGCTGAACCTGAGGACGAGATTTCGAAGGTCGGTTTCCAGACGCTTGCGAACACGAAGGGCGGCATTGCGCAGTTCTATGATCGCGACATGACGAAGGAAATGGCCGACGAAGGAATGAAGGCGATGCAGCAGTTCTATAGCGATCCGTCGCAACTCGACGCCGTGCTCGTCCGCCTCGAAGCGACCCGCAAGCGTATCTACAAGAAGTAAGCCCGGGGGCGCCAGCGGTTGCGTGTTGCATAACCGCTGGCGCTCGCCAACGATCCCCGACGAGGCCCGATCATGTCTCATTCCGCAGCGCACCGCTTACCCGCGGTTCGGCGCCGGCACGCCTCCAGTACACGCCGTCATCAGCACCGCGCCGCATTTTTCTTCCTGCTGCCGGGTTGTGCGTTGTTTTGCCTGTGCGTGGTGTATCCGATCATCAGCAGCATTTCCCTCAGCTTTTATAACTGGGACGGAATGACGCCGAAGACCTTCGCCGGCTTCGATAACTACATCGAACTGTTCCACTCGGACACGTTCTACACGGCGCTCAAGAACAACCTGATCTGGCTCGCGCTGTTCCTGCTGGCGCCGCCGCTCGGCTTGCTGTTCGCGTTGTACCTGAACCAGCATGTGCGTGGCATGCGCATGGTGAAGTCGCTGTTCTTTGCACCGTTCGTGCTCTCGGGCGTGGTGGTGGGCCTCGTGTTCAGCTGGTTTTATGACCCTGGCTTTGGTTTGCTGAGGCTGATTGTCGGCCACGGCATTACTGTGCTCGGTGATCCGCACACGGTGACGCTGGGCATCATCTTCGCCGCGTTGTGGCCTCAGACGCCATTCTGCATGGTGCTGTATCTCACGGGTCTGACGGCCATCAATCCGGAGGTGGTCGAGGCGGCGCGCATGGAAGGTGCGAAGGGCGTGGCGCTGCTGTGGCACGTGATCCTTCCTCAACTGCGGCCTGCCACGTTCATGGCCGTGGTGCTCACCGTGATCGGCGCGCTGCGCAGTTTCGACCTGATCGCGGTGATGAGCGTCGGGGGACCTTTCGACAGTTCCACCGTGCTCGCCTATTACATGTACGACCAGGCAATCAAGTATTACCGCGAAGGCTATTCAGCAGCAATTGCAGTCGTGCTGTTCGCGATCATGCTCGTTTATATCGTGTTCCATCTGCGCCGCATGCTGCGCGAAGAACGCTGATTTCCAGGAGTCACGTGTCATGTATCCGCTTCCCGTTGAACGTTGGAAACCGCTTAACCGCAGGCTCTACAAAGCGTCGCTGCCGCTTGCGCTGCTAATTTGGCTGTTGCCGATGCTGGCCGTGCTCGTTACATCCATACGCTCTTCGGAGGAGCTGTCGCAAGGCGACTACTGGGGCTGGCCAAAGCATTTTGCGTTGATCGAGAACTACGGCACGGCGCTTACGCAAACGCCGATGCTGCATTACTTCGCCAATAGCGTGCTGATCACCGTGCCGTCGGTGATCGGGGCGATCGTACTGGCTTCGATGGCGGGCTTCGCGTTGGCGACTTACCGGTTCCCGGGCAATACCGCCGTGCTGTTTGCGTTCGTCGCCGGCAACTTCGTGCCTATCCAGATCCTGATGATCCCCGTACGCGACATGGCGCTGAAAGTGGGTCTCTTCAATACCGTGTGGGCGCTGGTGATTTTCCATGTGTCGTTCCAGACCGGGTTTTGCACGCTGTTCCTGCGCAACTTCATCAAGCAGTTGCCTTTCGAGCTGATCGAGGCCGCGCGCGTGGAAGGGGCCAGCGAATGGACGATCTACCTGCGCATCGTGCTGCCGCTGATCCGGCCTGCGCTCGCGGCGCTCGGCATCCTTGTGTTCACGTTTGTCTGGAACGACTACTTCTGGGCGCTATGCCTCACGCAAGGCGACGAGGCCGCGCCAATCACCGTAGGCGTTGCCGCGCTCAAAGGGCAATGGACGACCGCGTGGAATCTCGTCGCCGCTGGTTCGGTGCTGGCCGGGTTGCCTTCCGTGCTGATGTTCTTCGCGATGCAGAAGCATTTCGTCGCGGGTCTGACCTTTGGTGCAAGCAAGGGCTAGGCGCTTGTTCACCGTCATCGCCATCATTGCTGTTACTCACTAACGAGACTCTCTCATGCAACTTGGTGTTTGCTATTACCCGGAACAATGGCCTCGCTCCATGTGGGCCGACGATGCAAAGCGTATGGCCGAACTCGGTATCACGCATGTGCGGATTGCGGAATTCGCCTGGAGCCGGATGGAGCCGCGCGCCGGCGAATTCGTCTGGGAGTGGCTTGACGAAGCCATCGAGACGCTGGCGGCTGCGGGGCTGAAGCTCGTGCTGGGCACACCCACTGCGTCGCCGCCGAAATGGCTGATCGACGCGTATCCGGAGGTGCTGCCGGTGCGTGCGGATGGCGTGCGCTGGAACTTCGGTTCGCGTCGCCATTACGATATTTCCAGCGAGATTTACAGGCGTGAGTGCGTGCGTTTTGTCACCGTGATGGCTGGGCGCTATGGGCGGCATCCGTCTGTTGTCGCGTGGCAGACCGATAACGAACTCGGTTGCCACGACACCGTGCCGAGTTATTCGCCAGCCGCGCTGAAGCGCTTTCACGCGTGGCTGCAGGTTCGCTACGAAAGCGTGAATGCGCTGAACGAAGCATGGGGCAATGTGTTCTGGAGCATGGAGTATTCGTCGTTCGATGCAATCGGCTTGCCGAACCTGACGCCCACAGACGCCAATCCGATTCATCTGCTCGACTTCCGCCGTTTCATGTCCGACGAAGTGGCGAGTTTTCATCGTGAACAGATTGAGGTGCTGCGACGGCATGCGCCCACGGCCGACCTGCTGCATAACTTCATGGGTTTTTTCACGATCTTCGATCATTACCGCTTCTCTGAAGAGAACGCAATCGATGTGGCTGCGTGGGACAGCTATCCAATCGCACGTACCGAATCGATCGCGCTGCCTGAAGAACGGAAGGCACGTTACGCGCGGACCGCGCATCCCGATGTTTCCGCGTTCGATCACGATCGTTATCGGGCGATAGGCGGCGGACGTTTCTGGGTGATGGAGCAGCAGGCGGGACCGGTGAACTGGGCGGCGTGGAATCCGGTGCCGGCGAAAGGCATGGTCAGGCTATGGGCGTATGAAGCGTTCGCACACGGCGCGGAACTGGTGTCGTATTTTCGCTGGCGCCAGTGTCCGTTTGCACAGGAACAGATGCACTCCGGGCTCAATCTGCCGAACAACGAATTGTCGCCCGGTGGTCTGGAAGTGCAGCAGGCGGCTCGCGAGATCGCGGCATCGGCGGCGCTGTCAGGACTTGGTTCGTCAACGCGTGCAAGCACCGCGATCGTGTTCGACTATGAGACGCAATGGATATTCGAGATCCAGCGTCACGGCAAGACCTTCGACTACCAGATGCTGGTGTTCGACTACTACGAGGCGCTGCGTGAACTCGGCCTGGATGTCGATATTGTTTCGAGCGAAGCTGATTTGTCACCGTACCGGCTAGTGGTCGTTCCGAGCATTGCTGTAGTAGACGAAACGCTTGTCGGCCAGATAGAAAGGAGTTCCGCGCAATGGGTCTTCGGTCCGAGAAGCGGTTCGAAGACGACCGAATTCGCGATCCCTTCCAGCCTTCCGCCTGGCCCGCTGCAAAAAGTATTACCAATGCAGGTGCTGGAAGTCGAGACGCTGCGCCCAACGCTTACGCCCGTACTTTCTTTCGATGACCACCAGGGTCATGCGATGCATTGGCGTGAGCATGTCCGAGCCAATGGCGAGACACGCGTCGATGCGCAGTTCGGCGACGCGTGGCCGGCCGTGCTCAGCCACGGAAATGTTCGATATATAGCGGCGTGGCTGTCGCACGGATTGCATCGCGCGGTGTTGCAGCAGGCGGCGAAGGCGGCCGGGATCGAGACTCAACTGCTGGCCGATGGTTTGCGCATTCGGAGGCGGGGTGACCTGACCTTCGCGTTCAATTTCGGCGAGCAGCAAGTGCAGGCTCCCGCACCGGTCAACGCGACATTCGTTCTCGGGCAACAACAGCTTGCAACTGGCGATGTCTGCGCGTGGCGGTGAGTCATGGCGAGTGAATCAACACTGTGCGGAGCCCGCCCGGTGTTTCAAGCCACTCGCCGTCCTTCGAACGGGTAGGCGGGATCGGTATAACCGGGGGGCGACGCATGCCCCGGTGCGACGAGGCTATCGACAAGTTTTCCGTCCTCGGGTCCTGGCTGCAAACTGAGTGCTTCGACGTAGCTGTCCTACTACGCGTCAGTACGCGGACCCGCGATGGCGCTGCTGACAATGCGGTTCTTGAGCACCCATGCGAGAGCGAAGGTGATCGAGGTCATTCCGCGCTTCGCTGCGTGATCCGCGATTGTTAGCGCGGTCCTGAGCGACTCCGGGCGGCAAACGCCTATGAGCGAAATTCAGTAATGATCCGCCACAACCCCTGAAAAAAATTCCCGCAACCCGCTTGACATAGCGGAGTGATCCTCTATAGTTAACTTCATGGTTAAGTTTAAGGAAAACGCATTGGACCGCACTTTCGCTGCGTTGGCTGACCCAACGCGGCGTGCGCTCCTTGCACGCTTGTCCGCGCATGCGGACCTGTCGGTGAGCGAACTCGCAGAGCCGTTTGCGATGTCGTTGCCGGCCGTTATGAAACATCTGGATGTGTTGTCGGATGCTGGTCTGATCACGCGCGCCAAGACAGGCCGCACCGTCGCGTGCCGGCTTGCCGCCGGACCGATGGAGGAGGCGATGGAATGGCTCAACCGCTATCAGCGCTTCTGGACCGATACCCTTGATCGCCTTGCCGCCTTTGTGGAGGAGGACCCATGCCCACCCAACCCAGTCTCACGCTCCAGCGCAGGATCAACGCAAAACCCGCCAAAATCTACGCCGCCTGGACGGAACCGTCGCAAATCGTGAAGTGGATGCATCCGTACAATAACGACGTGATTCACGCGGAGATGGACGTGCGGGTCGGCGGGCGCTTCCGGATCGTCATGCGTACGCCCGAGGGCGAGGAGCGCGAGGTAAGCGGCGTGTACCAGGAGGTTGTTCCAGACGAAAAACTCGTCTACACGTGGACGTGGCGCAGCACGCCGGAGCGGGAGTCCCGCGTTACGTTCACGCTGCGCAGAGAAGGTGAGGGTGACGGCGAGCGCACGTTACTTACGCTGAAGCACGAGCAGTTCGCGGATGAAGCCGCACGCGATAGTCACGAGGGTGGCTGGAACCAGGTCCTCGATGGACTTGCACGGCAGTTCGCCTGATCACTTCAAGACAGGAGGAAACGCACATGGAACCGCATCGAATTGTTTCGAGGGAAGAATGGCTCGCGGCGCACAAGGCGCATCTGGCCGAGGAAAAGGCGTTGACGCATGCGCGCGACGCGCTCGCCAAAAAGCGCCGCGCGTTGCCGTGGGAGAAGGTCGACACTAAATATACGTTCGACACGCCACATGGCCGCAAGACGCTCGCTGACCTGTTCAACGGTCGCAGCCAGTTGATTGTCTATCACTTCATGTTAGGGCCGGACTGGGAGGAGGGGTGCCCGGGCTGCTCGTTCCTGTCCGATCATATTGACGGTGCGCTGCTTCATGTCGAGCAACGAGATGTGGCGTACGTTGCGGTGTCGCGTGCGCCGCTCGAGAAAATCGAAGCATTCAAAAAACGCATGGGCTGGCATTTCCACTGGGTGTCGTCGTTCGGCAGCGAATTCAACTATGACTACCATGTGTCGTTCACACCCGAACAGCGGGAAAAAGGTAAGGTGTACTACAACTTCGAGATGAACGACGTCGTAGCAGGAGGTTTCGACAGCGACGAATTGCCTGGGATCAGCGTGTTCTACAAGGATGATGCCGGTGATGTGTTCCATACGTTCTCGGCGTACGGACGCGGCGGCGAGCCGCTCATCGGCACCTACAACCTGCTCGATCTCACGCCGAAAGGCCGCGACGAAAAGCACAACATGGGCGAGTGGCTGCGTCATCACGATCGATATGACGCAGTGCGTAACGGCGCAGGTGCCGGCCCGGTTCCCCAGCACGAAGCAGGGGACTGCTGCCACTAGTTGAAAGCTGCGAACGCTGCAGGCAGGTATCGGCACCGCGTGCCCATGGCGTGCGCGGTGCTTACAAAATCCTAAGGAGAAGCGCCCGTGATGGACCGCATCATGGCGATGCGGACGTTCGTGCGCATTGTCGACACCCATAGCTTTACCCGTGCCGCGAGTTCACTCGGCATTCCGCGCGCAACCGCGACCACGCTCTTGCAGAGCCTCGAGGCAATGCTTGGTATCTCGTTGCTCGTGCGCACCACGCGCCGGCTCAACCTGACCTCCGAGGGCGCCGCCTATTACGAGCGTTGCGTGCAGATCCTCGCGGATATCGACGACATCGAGGCGAGCCTGAGGCGTATAGACGACCGGCCGCGCGGGCGGCTGCGCGTCGAGATACCGGCGGCGGTCGCCAATGCGATCGTGCTTCCTGCGCTCGAGGACTTTCATGCGCGCTACGAGCATATCGTGCTCGCGTTCGGCGTCAGCAACCGGCACGTCGACCTGGTCGGAGAAGCGATCGATTGCTGCATCCTGATTGGAGCGTTGCCGGATTCGGGCCTCTCGGGTCTGTCGGTCCGCAGGCTCGGTGCGCTTGAGCATGTGACTTGTGCGAGTCCGCTCTATCTCACGCGGCAAGGCACGCCGGTGGGGCTCGACGAGCTCACTGACCACGTCGCGGTGAATTGCCTGTGCGCGCAGACCGGGCGTGCGGCGGACTTTGATTTTCAGGTCGATGGCGGCACGGTCAACGTGCCGCTTGAAGGCTTCGTGCACACCAGCGACGAGCACGCGTATCTGGAATGCGGACTACGCGGGCTGGGTCTGATCCAGCCGCCGCGTGCGCTCGCACAGCCGTATCTTGACTCCGGGCGCCTGCGTGAAGTGTTGCCGCACTACCGGCCGGCACCCATGCCGGTATCCGTCGCGTATTTGCGTCATCGCCGTGTTCCGCCGCGCGTGCGTGCGTTCGTCAACTGGCTCGCGGAACTGTTCGAGACGGCGCGGCATGTGAGTCATGAGCTGCCACACCTGCGCCCGGTTCTGAGCGGCATGGAGGCGGACGAACCGGCTTGAGTGCGGCGCCATTCAAACGGCAGGAAGCGAATGGGGATGACTGACTCGCTTCACTCCGAATCAAGCCACGAATCGAGGCCAACACGGAACGCGACGGCCGCAATCACCGGAACGGTCAGCATCATTACTATGCCGAAGTTCTCGATCATGTCGCCGTACATGATCGGCTTGTATAGCACGATGCCCGAGACAATGACGAACGCAATGAATCCGACGAGCACCATCAGGATGCTGCGCAGCGCAATGGACGGCTGCCAGCGCTTCGGTTTGCGCGGGGCGGCACCGGGCTGCTCCGCATTCGGCGAAGTGTTGGGTTCGGATTTTTCTTTATTTTCGGGCATGGCGCAGCCAGGTGAGGGGCGACCGAATTCGGAGATGAGGCCGACTACATTCGGGGTTCCAGTTGGAACGTGTCATTGCGGCGGGTTGCGATGAGCCGGCCGGCACGCAATGATTGTGTCACAGGCGCAGTACGCTGAGCAGGAAGCCGCGGATTCATGCTCAGCGTACTCCACGGGCGAAGTCCTGTTGGTTCATCTGCAACCGTCATCCAGCGCTTTGATTCTCCATCCAAACCAGATGATACTGCCGTTATTGCTCGACACAATGACGTGCCGTAACGCGCAGTAATCGTCGGGAGGGGAGACGTCAAACCGCGCAGATGACCCCGGGCGTCAGTGTCACTGGCGGGTGGGCGTTGATGCAGATCTGCTGTGCCCATCGCGGTTAAATGTGCCCCTGGTTGGGCGTAAACAGCGGTAAAACCGTGCGGGCAACGTGCCGGCAATCTTGGTGGTCAATCAATCATCGTCACCGCGTTCCAGGGGCCGAATTCCCGCTACTGCGAGGCGCGCTTGAACGACTCCAGTTCGCTCGAAAACCGTTGCGTGCGCGTGCCGTTGCTGCCGTAGTATTCCTCGTCGGATTTAACCCAGCGGCCGATCTCTGGAACGTACCAGAATGCCTTGTAGAGCCGGCCGGTCGCCATGGCCGGCGTAGCCTTTCGCGTCTGCACCGTAAGCGTCATGCAGAGGCCGCGCCGACCGTTCAGAACTCAAATTCCGATAGTCGTTCGTTGACGGCAGCGAGGTCAAAAGCATCGGGATCGAA
>NZ_JBIYEB010000032.1:0-121201 GCF_044909315.1 Caballeronia udeis | reverse complement strand
CTTTACGCCGAAAACGCCGTGGCTCCATTACGCCGGAAATCCGGTGGCGCCATTACGCCGAAAACGAAATGGCGCCTATATGCCGGAAATTCACACGCGGCCGTCGACACAGCGGGACCTCCGGCGGGTGGGCTTTTTTGAACCGTCGCCCAGCACCCAGTTATCTCCATCCTTTTGCTGACGATTGACCCTCGAAGAGAGAAGCAAACGCTAGCCGGGATGTCCGTTGTTCCGGATTTGGTATAAATTGAGTTGCGTCCGCATAGAACGGAATTGATGGCCTCCTCGGCGAGGCGGTGGGAGCACGGCGAAGATGAGCAATAACAGTGTAGGGGCACCACGTTGCATCTATTGTGGCGAGTCGAAAGACCTAGCCAACAGCCACGTGATCAGCGAGTTCATTCGCAACAAGCTGTTCGGCCAGGATTCGAGAAAGTCGAACAGATATGATTTCAAGAGCAAGCGCGCCAACGGCGTTCGGTCTGCTGCGGCGAACGTCAAGATAATAGCAACCCAGTCACTACCTACGGCGCCTTTAATGTGTATTGAGTGTGACTCGCATTTCGGCGGCACCATCGAAGCTGAAGTATCTCGACTGATTGATAACTCTGGCATCGCGCAGAAGCCGAATCTGATTTACACGTCACTAAATCTCACCCGCGCTCCCCATGAGGAGACATTGCTTGGCCGCGATGCACCGTGCGGATACTCTGTGTTTGACAGTTGCCCCATTGAGAACTTAACGTTGCTCGGTCATTTCGCTCGCTTAACGTGCTGGCGGGCTATGCACGCGATGGCTCGCTCTGGCATCTCAGAAGTCGAAAAATTCATCAAGTCGCCATTGGGGGCTGCTGCGGATATGAACGCCCGCAATCTTCTGGACTCCAAAGATAGGACGATACTCGATCATGCCGAGCTTCTGCTGCCCGATAAAGAGTTGCTTTTAGACACGCTGGGCGGCAATACAAGCTGGTCCAGCTACGGCTGGTACTGGTCGCACGACAACGCGCTTGGAAAGGCGGTAGTCGTATGGTGCTCGCACTGGGTCGCAGTGTGGGTGCCCGCTGCATTTGTCACAAGCATGGATTTGCCCGGTTTCATTACGCACAGTCTCATTGATTCCCGAGCGGCGCTCAAACAATCCATTTCGAATCTATCGCTCACACCGTGAAGCAGCGGCGAGAAGCCACGCGTTTTGGATTTCCGCTATCAAGTTTCGATGCAGCGATGACGCGCAACCACGCCTTTTGGAGTGCAAATGGCGTCCCTCCCGTTGCGCAACGGTCGTATGCTCCTATTTATTTAGCGCGGGCAGCGCGTTACCTTGGCTCGTTATAATCGCGGGAAAAGCATGTTGTAGCTATCGCCTAGACAAACCCTTACCGAGAACGCTTTCTATGCCATTGACCGAGAGCAGCCCTACCTCCGAGATCGACACCCACAAGTGGAGAAATTGCGATCTAGTCGATGAGTTAGCAATTTTGAACGTCACGCCGATCTCCGCGTTTATGAACAAGGTAGTAGAACCTTGGCTCGATACACTGAACGCCGAAGAAGAGGGACGAAAAGCGGACCTGTCGTCATCAGATTACCTACGGCATTGGAATCTCCATCAAACACGCGAAATTCGGCAGATAAGTCTCCAGAATTTTTGCCTGTCCATTGATGGAATGTTCGAGAGGGAGTTGCGGGCATGGTTGAAGAGCGCCCTTTACCAATTGCTATCGGCGGATTCCAAACGCGACGAATCAGGATGGCTTAAGGTCATCCGAACCGGCGACTTGGACAAACTGAGCGGACTCCTCCAGGAACACCGCAAGATTGGTCTGAGCGCCTTTCCCGCTTACCCGGTGCTGCGGTTAATGAAAACCGTGGCGAATATTTGTCGTCATGGTGAGGGACGATCGGTCGCAGAGCTTAGTCAATATTACCCTCACTTCTGGTCTCTTTGCACTGTAGCAAATAAGCCGTCAACGGGATGGGTGTCAGACGATCAGGCGCTGTATTCAAGCCTGATCCTCCCGGCCAAAATTCTGTCCGACTTCTTTGACGCGGTGAAGCAGTTCTGGACCGACGTCAGGTATATTTTCTTAAACAGCGGTGGCGGCTCTCTACCGAGAGACAAAAGAAATCAAGAGCTTGACGATCTTCGGAAAATGCGGTGGGCATACGCACGGAAGATCGCTGGAGATCCGATATTCAAGCGCTCCGTCGTTGTCTAACATTGCTAGGCAGCAAGCTTAGGTCGTCCTCTGCGACAACGATTCGCGGTGCGGTTGGAACGCTGATTTCGCTCCACGACCCGCACACTTCCCACTGTGAGGATAAGATACATTGATGCCGGCTGCACGCTACACCAACTTGAAGCGCTCAAGTTTGATTCACGCTAAAGCGAACCTCTGGCAGAGGATCACATTTCGCTGCGTTGATCCATTCGTCTAGAGTCCCGTCGTCGTCTACATGTCCTCGGAGTGCCATTGCTAGCTTCACACATTCGACACGGGTCAGTGAAACCGACACAGCCTTTCGGCTAGCTATATCGATATCGGCATACTGTGTTTCAACCAAAAGGTCGGCGATCGCCCTCCTCAGTCGAAGTGGATTCGCATCCTTGACAAATCCATCTTTCAGCAAAACGCACGCTGCGTCCAAGAGGGCGTGGAGCCCATGCTCGTGTCGCGTCTCGATGGTTGAGATCAATTGTTCGATGAGAGCACCTGGCAGTTCAGGCAATACCCGATCCTTAGCAAGTGCTGCCCAACACAGCAGAGCCGCCGTCGCGTTGCTGACGCGCTGATGCGAAGTGCCAACCAATCCCCTTCGTACCATTGTCGCAACCTCGTCGCTCATGTCCGGAGACGCCACAAGGAAGTAAGGAAGACCTGGGAGGCTGTGCCATGCCTTCGTACCAAATATAAATTCTAAAAGCGCGCGTGCTCGCTGCTCGGTTCTATCGGCGTCGGTCATCGCCGGTATAACAGCGTTCGCCAGGATGGGGCCGATAAGATTTAGCATTCTGTCGGTGAAGTCGTTGACCATAGACATCCCGAACGGGTCGTGGGCATCGGCTTTCATCGGCGTCCAACTTACCAACTGATCAAAGAGCCGAATTGCCTGATCAGCTTCCAACGTCAAACCAATTTGTTTGGCATTTAGCAGCGATGCTAGGTGAGACTGCTTGTCTGCAAGAACCCGTGAGTCCAATGGCTGTGGCAAAGCAAGAATGGCTTCCAGGTCGACACCGAACAGTCTCGCGCGTACATGTGATACCGCGTCAATACCGTTGGGGTACGGTAGTTGAGCGATGGTACTAACGAGTAAACCAGTGGCAGAAGGAAGTGCATCCTCCTGCTCATCTGTGTCCGACCACAACGCGTCCCCAAAGGCAGATTCTTCCTCGGTCGTTAGCACTTTGTGAATCGCAAGGTAAGCAAGCCGCAAAATTGCCTCGTCCCGTGCCGGCTGTCCTTTCCGTGCTGCCTGTATAAGCTGGTTGACGCGATGTTGCCATCGTCCATCATCTTTCAGCCTGTCCGGCATCGACTCCCATGCGGCCCGGACAATCGATGGCCAGAAACGTTTTTCGGCCCCCTTCTCGACGGACAGCGGAAACTCCATTGAAACGAGTGCCAGCTTGCCTTGTCGTTCATTTGAGATTGCCGCTAGAGCGTAATTCGCAAGCTCGCTCAGCGCCTCAAGCAACCAGTGGTGCCAAATGAGTGAATTCTTTGCGAGTTCAAGCGCATGTTCGAATGCACGTTGAGCCTCGTCTTCGGACATTCGGACCGTCAGGCGTGACAAAACGGTCAAATGTAATCTTAGCTGATCCCCAGCATGCATCAGGTCATCTCGATGTTCTGGGCTTTGCGACATTTCAACGAGATCAAACCAGTAGGAGATTGCCTGATTTACGATGGAGATAAGTTCGCCGCTCACTTCAGGCGAGAGTTGCGCAATCGCCACGCGCCCGAAGTACCGGTCGAAAGATTCATCGAAATGGCTGTGTAGCGCACGAAGCAACCAAACATACCAGTCAACGGTCTGCTGGTAGGTTATTTTGACACTGCTGATTGCAGCTTCACTACAAATTCCGACATTGTTAATGCGAATTGGCAGCCCCACTACCTCAATTAACTGGTCGAGCTCATAGAGTACGGAAAGCGCGTTGCCCAGACCCTCTCCGGAAGAGTCACGATAGTGTCCTGGATCGAACAACGGAACGACCTCCACATCGTTTTTACGCTGCTTGGATTCAATTGCTTGCGCCTGATTTTCCATGTGTTCGATTTCTTGCGATGGATCGATCAGGAGGTCCTTGAATTCTCGCGGTCGTGTCGCGTCGGATCGTCGTTTGAAATTCGCTGCGTCCACGCCACGGCTCAGCCAATCAGCCCATCCGAGTCGGGCCTTAATCCAAAGGGAAAAACGATCTAACCTGTGTCGTTTATCCAGATCGACGGTCGCCTCCTTGATTAACTTCGTCGCTTCAACGTAACGCCCTATTTCGGCATGTAGCGCAGCGCGACGTATCCGCCAGATCGGGTCATCCGAATCAAGCGCAGCTAAACCCGTTGATAGCGCATGGAGGTCCAACCGGTCTCTCGCGCGCAAACATCTCTGGTATTGCGCTTCCAATCTGATGGATTCATCGGCTGAGGTATTGGCCTCAACAAATTTCCCCCACCTGTCCAAAGTATCGTCGTCGTTGGACAACCTGGCGTCCCGCATTAGCGCAACCGCAAAATGGCAACGCAAACTTGGTTCGGTTTCAATCTCGACCGCTTCGAGGAACTGTGTAATGCCCTGGACCAACTGCTCAGGCAGCGGATGGAAGCCCATCGTACGACGCCATAGAAGTTCATACAGAATCTCTCCGCGTCGGGGATAGTCGAAGCGCGCGAGCACGGGCGCACGCAAAAGCCAGGCCTCGTCGCCGCCAAATTGAAGGCTGTGCCGAAAGGTCCGTGGACAGACGAACCATCCAGGATATCGTTCCCGGTCGGCCTTCAAGAGCGCCGCTGTTTTGTCGAGCAATTCGGCTGCGAAAGCGTCATCTTTGCGAACACGCTGAAACACATCAGCTCCTGAGCTTCGGAGCGGATAGAGGCTGGATGGTGTCAACGGCCATTCATGTAGTGGAATGGGCTTTGCCGCCCTCAGCGCATCAAAGAAGAGACGCGTTGCTGTAGCATGTTTTTCCTCTGGGGAAACATTGCCGGCAATAGGTGCAAAGTCGATCGGAGCGATGTTATGGGACTCTAGGAATTTCCGTCTCGCAGGTGGCAAGTCAAGATTCCCAACAAGGTAGATACGGCGAGCATTCCCACCCAGTTGGTCGCGGACCCAGCCAGCCCACTGAAGGAAATTCGGATCATCGCCGGAGAAACCCAAGAGACACAGTTCGTTCTCGATAAATATCTGCCGTGCAAGATTAACAAAGGCCGCATGCTTGGCGGGGTATGTCCGATAGTCCTCTTCCGCAAAGATCAACGGTCCGACATCTCCGATCGACCCGTGCAGCTTAACAATGCGCGGCGACCGTGCGTGCGGAAGGTCTGCTTCTGAGCGAACAGCATCATATGTTGCGTCTACCGCACTTTCCGCTGCCCGCTCAAGGAGGGTGTCCCAGTTGGTCGTCAGGATGTCGGACCAGGGAAATTCCAGGAGCTCGGTATGCAACTGGCCGGGTAACCACGCGCGATCTGGAAACCGCGCACGGATAAAGTCGTCCATGGCAGCCTGCCCGAAATACGTTCGATATTCCTCGGCGATTCTTAGCGGATTTGTCGGAGCCTGGTGCGTTGCGCCGGAATAGAGTTGGCCGGCCAGATCGCGGGCGAGATCGAACCAAAGCGGCGGAGCCGGTGTATCCATACCAGGGCGGATCGCATTCTTGGTAAATCCCGCACCGATCAGAAGCGCGGCGCCTCGGCTGGAACCGTTACGCCAAAGCGCACGAGCGAATTGCTGGAGAGCGGGATAATCTGGTAGGTCGGCTAGATCGTCGATCATCATCACTTGGAGTTATTTTTCAAACGGTAGCCCTGTGTCGACCAACGATGCCAATCTGAACCTCATCTATCTGCCTTCTCTCGCTCGCGGGAAAGACAGCATATGGCTAGCCGAAACATACGCTAAAGGATAATGTTAGCGTATGTTCGACATTACAGACCCGGAAGCACCAAGAAGAAACAAGAAACGGGTGCGCCTTGCGCGCAGCCGTTTTTTGCTGCATCTCCGCTTCGTCTTCATGGATATCATGATTAAATGTTTCCGAGCGCGCCTTCTATCTCATGAATGAGATCCATGTCCGCATGTGTTCGGTCCTCAGCCGAATGAATAATGCGGTGATTAAGCTCTCTGATCGGCTGCGTCCGGCCAATAGCAGAAGTTCAAGAACGACTGCGCATATCCATCCTAGAGCTATCCACTGCGTAGGAGTGGTGCTCTGCAAAGTTGAGCTTTGGGAGAATTGGCGGGCATCGCGATTTTCCACCCAGGCACTAGATCCGGTGGTAGTCTTTCAACCGAAGTACTATTTCTAGTGCTTAGCCTCTGGCGGGCATATGCCAGATTCCGAGAGGCCCTATGAGCAATAACCTCTACGTGGAACGGCGCCCCGATGGCTCCTATGCGGTGACAAAGCCGGGAGCCCAACGTGCCAGCGCCGTCGAATCCACGCAACAGCAAGCGATAGAGCGTGCCCGCCAAATCAACCCTGATGCGGCAATACACGTCGAGCGTGTGCGCAATACTTCCGGCGGTAACCCTGATAAATGGCGCAAGCCATAAGTCTTTGCAGATCTCAATGCGTTGACCACCACTGTCGAAGTGCCGGTATGTGTCCGATCTGCACGGGCGCATTTGATGGCACGGTGAATTTAATGCCTGAGATGCAAGGGGAACACATTTGGCGAAAGTTGGCCGCAACGACCCGTGTCCTTGTGGCAGCGGGATGAAATACAAGAAGTGTCATGGCGCCCTTGGGGACATGGAGCGTCTTGCCAAAGTCATGGCCGCGATACCGACCTTGAACGCGCGTCATCTGGCGCACGAACATCAACGCAAACAGCAACAAGGGCTCGGCCGACCAATCATTGCGGCGACACTGGATAGCGGCCACCAGGTGGTCGCAGTCAAGAACCGCATCTTGTACTCCTGTAAGTGGAAAACGTTCCATGACTTCCTCATCGACTATCTGAAAGACGCGATAGGCACGGAGTGGGGTAATGCAGAGCTAAAGAAACCCTTGGACCAGCGGCATCCCATCCTTATCTGGTATCACAAGCTCTGCGAGCAGCAGAGAATATCTATTACGGAGCCTGGACAGGTTGTAAGTGCGAAGATGACGGGAGCAGTTTCTGCCTACATGAATCTCGCTTACGACTTGTACGCGCTTGAACATAACGCCGAGCTTCGAGCTAAGCTGATAGCTCGACTGCACAACAACGAGCACTTCTCCGGTGCTCGCTATGAAGTGCAGGTTGCTGCGATGCTGGTTCGCGCTGGATTCACGCTCGAATTTGAAGATGAGGACGATCGCAAGACATCGCACTGTGAATTCACGGCAACCAACACGCGCACAGGAAAGAAGTTTTCGGTTGAAGCGAAAAGAGCACAGAGCGGCAGGATCACTCGGCAACTTGTGCGCGCGCTTAACAAGGCAGCGAACCAAACCCGCATCGTCTTCATCGACCTAAACGCTCCAGACGAGGGCGTCGACGGCCAGCCTCCAGCATTCGTCAAGCGTGCGTTCGATCTTTTGAGGAGATTCGAAGTACTTGATCCTCAAGCGCAGCGTCTTCCGCCTGCCTACGTCGTTCTCACTAATTCACCTTGGGAACACCACCTCGATGAGACACGGGGACGCAGCGTCGTCTTGGCCGACGGCTTCCATATCGACGAGTTCAAGCTCGATCATGAGTTTTCGACGTTGCGCGCGGCCGTAGATGGTCGACAAGCTCATATCGAGATGCACGATTTGCTCAAGTCAATACGAGTCCACTCGGAAATCCCTTCAACTTTCGATGGCGCGAATCCTGAACTCGCATTCACGGACACCAAGGATCAGCTGTTGATAGGTAACAGATACATCATTCCAGATGCAGATGGCAACCACGTCTCGGGCACACTCGTTTCAGCGGTTGTCATGGAGAATGAGAAGGTCGCAATGTGCATTGCTCATACCGACGACGGCAAATCGATCACATTCCGAGCGACACTTTCGGATGCCGAACTCGCCGCTTGGATCAAGCATCCGGAGACCTTTTTCGGCGACGTCTCTGTAAACCACAAGGCGTATACGCCGGTCGACTTCTATGACTTCGTTCTGGCTAGCTACTCCCAGACATCGAAAGAGAAATTGTTGGAATTCTTGGTCGGCTCACCTGACATTCAAGAACTAGAGAAGTTAAGTCAAGCCGAACTGGCCCGCGTCTACTGCGAGCGCATCGCTGTGAACGTCCTCGCGAAGACAGACCCCAAACCCGTGCCCCTACTGCATACAAAGTGGCGACCTAAATCGCCACGTTGACGCCACTAGTCTAACGTACGCCGACTGTCCGCTGCGCAGCACGGTGACCATGGCCGCTGATGGGTCGGCTAGGTCGAGCCCGGACTATTGATCATTGTGATCATGCCGCCACCATGGCCAACATGCTTATACCCGCTTCTTACTACCCGTCGTTCACCTGCCGAATCTTGGTTTGAGCAAGCTGGATTTCAGGTCGCCGCTTTTGTGGCACGAGTCGAATCAAGCGACGCTCCGCGCGACTACCCTCTTCAGCGGTCTTCGCCTGGTTGACGCCTGCTGTCGCGCCGTTGATACCGCATATGACCAACGCTCTATTAGTGACGATAGTCCTACGGGGGGCAGATGTTTTTCAGCGCCCCATTCAGCCACGAGTCGGCTCTGACAGGCCCCCAGCTCGAACCATCAAACTGTTGTGTTGCTACGACCTCACCGGTAACGTCGAGATACCTCGTTTCTATGCGCGTCATTGTCAAAAGCTTGCAATTCAAAATCTGCAGTGAAACAGCTTGATTGAAGGAGATCTGTTGCTGATACGTAGGTGGCAGCCTTGTGCTAACTCGGCTTGGAAAGGCTTCCTTTTCCAGGAAACTAACGAGTCCGTCCTTATATCGTAGCGAATCGAAATCCATGTAGATCAGATGTGGCGTATCAACCTGCTTTACCCAGTTCTCAGCATGGCCGACACCGGCGTCGCATAGCAAGCACAGGCTAATGATTATCTTCTTCACGTTCTCACTCCAAACTTACAAGGGCAGCAAGCGCGACGCTCGGATCCCCGCAATCAAACGCACAACAGTTTACTTCTTGGTCAGAAGCTGAGCTTTCGCCTCCTCGGTCAGATCCGCAATCCAAGGAGGAGTTTTGCCACTACCAACTCTCGTCGGCAATGGTCAAGAGTTCGATGGACGCGATCGCCGCGCGGTCGTCGGTTACCGAGGTGCATGCGACGTTCGAACGTTTGTCTGAAAGCCCGAGGCAACGTCCCTTTGTGGCCACTATGCGCCTGCGCGGTAAGAGCCTACCTCCAGCGCATCGCTGCACCGCTGCCAGATGTGCCCGATCATCGGGCTTTGATAATTCAGTCCCAATTCATCCGTGAACAGCGCGAGGGCATCCGATTGACGTACTGTGTTCGAAGCGGACAGGTGCTCGCGAGACAACTTCAGCGCTAGTTGACCAAGCATCAGCCGATCAAGCCAGCTGGCCGACGTCTTGTTTCTAGCCAACCAGATGCGTGCCGATTCGACGACGTGTTCAACTCGCCACGTTTTCGTCAATGCGTGGGATGCAAGCGCACTCGCCACCAGATAACAAAGCAAATGGGTTCGCGCCGCTGGGCTAATCGATTGTCTTGAGTGTGGCATGTTTGATTCATACTCCGGCGAAGGTGACGCAATGACGTAGACGCATATTATCGACACTCGCGCGCGCGATCCACGACGACCCGCGCAACAATGACGGCCAGGAACTGAATTTATCGTCGCTCGTCCCGACACTTCCCATTCGGCGGGCTTCTCGCGAAAATGCCTAGCTGCGGTCGACCCGAGGGTGAAGAGTACAGGCAAGGCCATGAGCGTCCGTAGACGACCGACTGCCGTCGACCGAAGTCGTTCGGCGCCAGACTCCACCAATGTTTCGTACGCGACCGCTTCCAAGTAATATCATAGGGACCGAATTCCCGACAGCGGCGACTCGCAAAAAGGCTCAATGATGATATCGGAGTCCCACTACTGGAAAAAGCCCCTGCTACGTGCTGCCACGTGGCTGGAACGCTTGCGCATAGAAGGCACGAATGAAGAGCGCATCCTCGTGCGCGTCGAGCGTGAGCTATTTGTTGGCTTCTACGCAATCCGCAAACTTCTGGACACCTTCAAAATGTCGCCAAGTACACGAACGATGATGCTTGAGATGGTTTGGTCCCCGTGCATCAAAACGGTTGACTACATGAATGCGCATCGGATTGGTGAGCTGTTCGATCTGGACGTTACGCATACAGAGCAACGAGACCTTGCGTTCGTCTGCAATCAGTTTATTCACAGCTACATCTTTGTACCTGTTCAGCATGCAGACGGGGCTCTGGCAGGAGCGTACGTGGCCTCGGACAAAGCGAGAAATGAAAAACTATATTTTGTTGAACTCGCTCAAATTCTCGCGGCTTTCCGAACTGTGGGTAGAGATTACCCCACCCAGCAACACATGCGGCGGAATGAAAGAACGGAACAATGGGAAGAGGTAGCAGAGTGAACCGAATACGAGGACGAACGGCATCGATATATTCGCGGTCGAGGAGGGATCGATGATCACCACGCCTTGCGTTGTACTGCAGGAATTGTTGCTCCTTCGGCGAAGCCCGTCGCAGGTTACCGATAGTTTCCGAGAACTGAAACACGACAAAGATCTGGTGCCGCGAGTGCTAGAGCTGACACAAGAGATCTTGGACTATTTTTTGAAATACTGTGCCATTTCCAACCGGGTGCAGGGGATGCGCGACAAGGGCATTGACGTTCGTCTTCGGTACGATATGAATTTAGACGAGAAGGAAAATGATCGCTTTGTTGGTATCCAGATAAAGTCCTTCGATGACATCAGACGAGGCGACGTGCTGAAAGAGCTGAAAGCTCAGTACGTCGATGCGTGCAGCGAACATGAGGGAGCGCTAGAACGCTACTACATCCTGCTGTGCACTGACAGGAAGACTCATGGAGTGCAGATTGCTAATGTAGCGTCAGAACTCGGAAAACTTCCCCGGGTTCGAGTAATCGAGCCCGAGCATTGTCATGCCTTTCTAAGACTCCGAAGCGACACCGTGTCTGCGACCGTCGAGCGTCTCGTTCGTGAAGAGGATATTGTGCGCAAGCTTGCACGAAACGAGGTCGCCGACCTGTCGCCGGCAAAGCTTGTGTTCGTCCTGGATATGCTCGTGCGTTTTTACAATACTGGAGAACCCGCCGTAACCCCAGAAGAACTAATTGACAGTGTCACAGATAGGATTGAGTCGCTCAACGGCGAAGGTTTCCATACGATTGATAGTCCGCACATTGATGTCATTTACCATGGAATGGAGGAGACCGATTTCATAAGAGAGAGCGCATACGATTCGCAAGTGCGCTTTGACTTCGAGTCGTATCGAGCGGTCAACGCTTTGTTGACCGATGCTACGCTCCGATATCAGTATGAAGGCGACGATTTATTTCATTATCTATTCGAGACGCTGTCACCAAGTGCACTCGGTAAGTCCGTAGAAGATTGAACTATGTGAGGGGTGCAGTGCAAGTTCTGATGGCGGAACTTTGCAACTCGCACTCGGCTATGGAACTACGGTATCGCGCGAGAACAGTATAGTACGGACACGCTAACGATTTCGAAGGCGGCAACGGATGAACTATTGGCGGTCGGTAACGAGCTGCCCGAGCTCTCGGCTCTGCCCCGTCATGTTCCTTCGCCAGTCCATGAGCTGATTCTCCTTCCGCGAGCTTCGTCCGTATCATCGCCTTTTGCTCCGGAGTTGGCCCGTCCCTGAGTCCTAACTTCTTCTCCACTGCCTTTGCCCCTGCAAGGCCCGCAGGCGTGCGCTCGATGATCAAATCCCGCTCGAACTTAGCGACCATCGCCAGCATCGTCATGTGTATTCGATTATAAATTTTTCTTATACAGTTATTCCGGCTCTTCGAAAGTCGCCGCACGCCCTGGCAGATTCATCTACCGCGTCATCGATCCTAGCGTAGCTCACACGGGTACACCGTAGCGAGCCATGGCTCGGAGCCGCGCGGACTGGCTCAACAGAATTAATCGTTGTTGAGCCATGTGGTAATATTGAGCTACTAACTCAAAAGATCCATATAAAACCATGCACAAACGCTACTACGGGCGAATTTCGACCACTGATGGACAGTCGTCAGCGAGCCAGTACGAGGACGCCAGACAGCACGGCGTACACGAGAAGGACATCTTCATTGACGAGGGCATTAGCGGCTACCACGTTGCACCAGAAGATCGGGAGCAGTGGCGTAGGGTCGAGCATGATCTCCGGCACGGCGGTGTCCTGGTCGTCCGCTGGCTAGATCGCATCAGCCGCCGATACGACGAACTACACCGAACGATGCGCCGACTCATGGAACAGGGCATCCGCGTTGAATGCACGCTCAACGGGATGTCGTTCGACGGACGGGAGAAGGACGCGATTCAGAAAGCCATGCGCGACGCCGTGCTGGCATTCATGGCGGCACAGGGCGAAGCGGACTACACGAACCGGGTGGAGATGCAACGGCGCGGCGTGGCGATTGCGAAGGCTGCGGGAAAG
This sequence comes from Caballeronia udeis, assembly GCF_044909315.1. Lineage (GTDB taxonomy): Bacteria > Pseudomonadota > Gammaproteobacteria > Burkholderiales > Burkholderiaceae > Caballeronia > Caballeronia udeis_A. Next base: position 108,368 of record NZ_JBIYEB010000032.1, on the reverse strand, counting down.
TACGTGGGCCGTACGCGGGCGCATGACTATGCTGCGATCAAAGCGTGGCGCGCTGAGAACGGCGCGAGCATTAGGGTGACGGCCGAACAGTTTGGCGTTGGGATCGCGACGATAAAGCGAGCTTGCGCGGAGAGCGCATAAATTAGTGCGGCATGCTCGACTATATTCTCAACAGGTTCAACCGGTTTCGGTATCCCGCAGGCCTGTTAAAAGCGTTCCTTTGCGGCCGTCTCCCTCGGATTGCGCATGCTCATGGACCAGCACCAACCTTAGAACGCCGTCGACATGCGATTCAGTGATCGAATGCGAACTCTGAAAAACTGAGACAACTTGCGGCTTACCCGCTTGGCGTAGCTGTTACTGCATAATTGTGGTCTTATTCGTGACATCACGAAAAGAAGAATGCATGCTCCTCTTCAGAAAACATATGCTGCGGAGTTATGACACACTGGCGCCTTTCCTCAAGAAGAATTCGATCAAACTCATTTTCTCGTGAATCATCCTCTCCATTTACCGTCACCGCCTCCCAATGGGGCCTAAAATAAAGTTTCCCTATGATCAACGCGAATGCGCGTGGCGTAAGCTGCCGTTGGAAAGCCCATCGATCGTCGCCGAACGTACCAATGTGCAAATGCGAAGCAGGATGCAGTCCCAGTTTGTATTGACCGACGTTGTACTCGTAGCGAAGAAGTGGTCTGCCGTAGTTGAGCGGCACCTCTTCAGCAAAGGTGTGATATGCCTCTTCATCAATGTCTCCGCGCAATAACAACTGATGTAGCAGGTCCAGTCGCGCTTGGGCCTTTGCGCCGAACGGAGCTGGATAAAATGCATAGCGAACGTCATCGCTGGTCGCGAAGCTAAACTGAAAATAAGAAAAATCTGAAAGCTGGAAATTGAACTGCCCAAGCCGAAGGCCTGCAAAGTAGACGTCTCCGTAAGGCAGTTCTGTATCAAGCGCAAACTTGTTGAAGCTCGGATTCACCGGAAGGGATCGCGGAGCAACCATTGGTCTAGCGATTCCCAAGTCTTTAAAAAACGCATGAGCGCCAATCAGCGATTGATGAAATTCGCGCTCATTCACTTTTTTCCACTCCCTCGCTCCAGGTTTGCGCGTCGTCTTCCGTGAACCCAAGCTCTGTCATCTGCTTTACGTAATCAGAGTGAAGTCGCTTGGCTTTCGCTTGGCGTCCGCTCAGGTCTCGCTGTATCGTTTCGACGTTCGCGACGTCTGGCCACGAAAAATGCAAACGAGGCGACAGATTAATGGCAGTCTCAATTTCATTGAATAGCCCGTCGGCAGTTGGAATCAATCCACTGACGCGCAACCAGCACTTGGTTCGTGTGAAAGCTGTGAACAACCGATTCCGGGCGCGACGGCCTCGCAGGTCCGGAGCAACCGCGTCAATGCCAGCTACGAACACCGCCGCCGCCTCGTTGCCCTTTGCACGGTGGACCGTACTTAGCGTGATGCGGCCTTCAGAACGGAACGTAGAAGCCGCAAATGGATTATTTAAGACGTCGTGCGTGCCAACGCCGTGTGCACTAAAGCGCTCCGCCAAGGCACCGTGGTATGTCTTTGCGTTCATGTCATCGAGACAGATGATCAATATGTCGTCCGCCCGAAGTCCTTGGCTCATCAGCGAACCAGCTTCCGCGACGATCCAGTCAAGCTCTTCCGAAAATTTCGTTGCCTTACAAAGCTTAATTATTTCCGCGGGATTCTCATATTGAAGCACGGCTAATGGGCTATTTTCTTGAGGCCTTACTAATACCGTGTCCGACCCTGTAGAAAAATCACCCTGTTCGACAACGTATCCGACATCTTCGCAATGCTCGCGGTCTTGCAGCATTTGGACAATCTGAGGTCCATAAATCCCTAGCCCAATGGCGTGACTGCAGACCAATACATTTAATGGATTCCGATACGACTTGTAGAGAACGAGATCGTTGCTGAGGTACTCGCCCAAACCAAGTTTCTGGGCCGAACGATCAAGGTCAACGCGAGGAGCTCCATCATCATCAATACCAAAAAGCTCCTTGGGTGTTCGCATGCGAGGCGCAAAAATCGACTGGAACTCATCGTACGCCCAAATTATGGTTTTTTCATCTCGATTGCCCTTGGTGATTTGAAAAAGAATATGAAAAAAGCTGTCAGGCAGGTCCTGAGCCTCGTCCACCAACACAACGTCGTATTTGTGCATGAGAGCGGCTCTACCAACGAGGTCCGCACAGATGGCATCAAAGCTCATTGGTGCTGCGCGATTAAACGTCCTCGCTGTTATCCCGTGATCAAGGCACGCATTGTAGTAAACGCCCGGTTCGCGACGGCCGCCCCAAGCATGCAAGACATGCAGTTGCTCCCAATTCGGATCGGAATCACGGAAGTGACGATAAAAACGCGTAATTTGTTTGCGTATGATCTCGTACAAACTGCGCGTGTAAAAGGTGAACAGAATCTTCTTATCGGGGTTTGTCAGCAAAATATGGGCGGCTTTCCACGCGAGAATTATCGTCTTGCCCGAACCAGCAAGACCGCGAATCCGTTGCGGACCCAATGCGACCGTTAAGGCAGCCCTTCGCTGATGCGCGTCGAAGTTAGCGATTTCGTCCTCAAGCTTTCGAAGGACTAAGGCTTTCGGCTTTGAATCATCGAGATCGGTCTCTCTAGCCGGTGCCTTCGATAGCGCCTTTACACCTTCGATAACAGAGCGTGCTTCGAGAAAATCATCGTTCGCTAATGGGCGTATTTCAATGGACGCTATAGCTGCACGAAGGCCGTCTAAAGATCCGACTGCGATGTTTTCACCAGAGTAATTTTCAACGCCGAAGTCGTGCGGCAAAAACAAAATACTTGTTATATTGAGCTTTAACGCGTTTTTCCCACTTCTGAGGCGCCGACTGGCCAACAGCTTCGCAAACAATAAATTATGGAATTCATCTAGCAAATAATCTTGCTTTGCAATATCAAATGCGGTATCGGGAACCGATACTACCACTGCACCTTTTTCCGGATGTAAGATAAACACCGCCGGTTGGTACAACTCTTCCTCGTAGTCTCTGAAAAGCGGAAAATCATAGTAAAGAACGGCGTTTTCCAGCCGCAACGCCTCCGCATTCCTTTGCAAATCGTCAATGAGTAGCCGCCCAACAGGGTCGGACTTGAGACGAGCAGTTGATACGACCTTTTCCATGGGTTTCCTCGTGCAACTAGGTGACTTGCTCGCCAAGCTAACTCGACCACCAAGCATTTGTACTGTTGCAAATATCTCGCTGAATGCGACGCTCAGTTATTTTACCTACCATGCCCCGTAATTCGGAAGCTAAGATGCGCGCGAAGCATAAAATGGTTGCCCCCTTGATCCGGAATCCATTGCGCAGCGAACCCCAGGCACGCAGCACTCTGTCCGCACGACGCTTACGCGCATACGCTCCTAATCGCCCCGAACCCCCGCAGTCCACTCGCACAGGGTTTGGGCCGACGTCGCGAAAAAATTGGACACCTGCAGGACTGCCTCCGCTGCCTCCATTCAGTTTCTGACGGGCGTGAGCCAGAGACACGCATAGATGGCCCTGGTCGCCGTCGACTCGTGCTTAAACGACCGGCCGATGACAGACAGATTTGCCCGGTGCCCGCGCGCCCATCAATAAATTGCGAATCGTGCTACCCGGGTCGGCGACTCAGTTTCCTCGAAGACGCGGGTATGCAGCCTACAAATTCCCGACTTCCTTGAGGTAAATAAACATGGGAATGAACAGACCGACGTTCCGGCCGACAAGAAATCGGACGATTGACTATCTCGATCCTCGACTTGCGATCCCACGCCGAGCGAACACGACAGAGTGTCTTGCAGTCGGCTTCATGCGAACTTGTCCGAAGCAACGCAAGACAACTAAAGAAATTCCACGTCGCACCGATAACTAATTCGTTGTGCGAGCAGTCCGGAGCGGGCGGAATTCGTCGTAGCCAGGACCTACAAGTCTAGAAAGAGCGGAAAGAAAAAGGGAGCCGAATGGAATATAGGAAGTTTATTTCCGGGGAAGCCGTAAAGGGGGTCACCGCAGCATGCGCGGGTGCTGCACTCTTTTGGATTGGACAACAGTGGTTGACGAGTGATCTCGAATATCACCAGCAAGCGCGAAACAGCTATCTTTCCGCATCGCTTGGGCAGCAAGGGCTGTCAATGGCGTACGCGGGCAAACCGCTAAGCAATGCCAGCATCGTCGATTTTTCGATATACAACCGTACCTCAAAGCAATTCAACAACGTGGATTTAATGTTCTCGATCATCGATCCGAAAACTCCCTTCACGTTAATCTCCAGCGGGATCATTACACCGTCGGGAATTCCCCAGCCCGAAATTATTGAGGAAATCCCAACGAAGGAACCATGGATTAAAAATTTTAAGATCAAGGCGTTTCCAAAGCAAAGCGCGGGCGAATCCTACGACGCCGTCTTTGTATTCGACGGGGACAAGGCACCGCAGATGTCTGTAGTTAGCCTTTCGAATGATGTATCTATCGGACATTATCGCGACTGGAAGGACGCAATCGAGTTTGTTCTTCTTTTCGGGCTACCTACCATTATTCTCATTTTCACGATCTCAAGCCTAATAGATTATTTTACCGAGCCAAGTCGGCATCGAAAGCTAGTTAAGCGGTTTGCGCACCACGCCGTCGAACTTTCGGAAGCTGGAGCGCTACGAAATAGCGATCCAGATGCTATCGCAGACGCCGGGGAGATTTATGCTTCATTTGCCCGCCCGAAACCAAGCAAGGTATGGTCAAAAATATTTCCGGCCCGTAAATTCGATTACTGAAGGCGATCAGCGGCAAAGCCGCATGCAAGGTTGTCGTGTGAACAGAGTGCCTTGGGTTGGTCGGCCGCGATCACCAACCCTTCGCCATACGGCTCGTGCGCGTTGCCCGCGCGGCCGCATGCATTTCCTTTGGAGTATGCGACGCCAGCCCTCTGCCGTCGACGTTTCTAGAAACCTATGCAAGATCGGACGGCGCGATATAATGCCTTCGCGCCGTCATCTGCGTCGGCGTAAAGGGGTCGAACGTGCAAACGTTTTTGATCATGCGGTGAATGATTCTAAAAACTCTGGATCACCACTCCATCCGCACAGCGCGTAGACAGGCAAACGCGCACCTGACTGGATTCTGCAGAAATGCAGGTGGTTTAGCAGTCGCTCCATACGCGAGGACGCTGCGCTTTGCGCTATTTAGTCCGCCCGGTAGCATGCACCTACCCGAAGCCCGGCCAGCCTGATCCTGCGCCGGGTTTTCGTCACTTTAGCACTGCTTCCCGTTCACCGGTCAGCGCCCAAATACGGTAAGCGGTACAGCAGCGTCGTGCGCACTGCTTCTGGAACTCAGCCACAAATTTCGCATGGCAATTCAGGAGGAGCATTCACGCATACAAAGCACCCGCTACAATTGTCCTATTCTCCGAGGCCAGTAACGAACGTTCGTTTGACGTATTACATTCCAGAATAGGCACACCTCTCGTATCGGGACAATTAATGTTCGACGTATTCAATGAAGAAATTGAAGTCCTGATCAAAGATGGACTGGCAAATCTTTACTGGTATAAGAGCGACCTGCACAAGGCATGGCAGCGCTCTGGGGTGACGGTACCCGTCATTGAGCGCATCAAGACACTCCGGGATGAAGCCGGAAAAGCATTGACCAAACGCGGCCAAATGGACGCGCTGTATCAGCATCTGCGCAATGACGAGTACAACCGCCGCCTCGAAGTCTCCCGAAACTTTGTTCGTCTCCTCATCGAGCAAGAAACCTTCACGCCGCAGGACAGTGGTCACCAAGTCCAGAAAGCGCAGCTTGCAGCACTGCGGCTCAAGGACTTGCAGGCAAAGCAGAACAAGGAGCAAGAAGCAAAACAGGCAGCGCGCAGTACTTCGGCCAAGGTCGCCATAGACAACTATGAAAGCAAGCTAGCTCGCCTTCAGCATCGATTTCTGGCCGCGCATAGCCTCGCGGCTCAAGAAAAGGGCTACGAGCTTGAGAAGATCTTCACCGAATTGATGAAAGTCAGCGACATCCCGGTTGTCGAGCCGTTCCGAATTACCGGTGAGCAATTCGACGGTGCGATCAAGTACGAGGGGCGATTCTATCTAGTCGAGTTGAAATGGACCGCAGCGCAGACCGATCCTGCGCAAGTAGCCCACTTCCATTACAAACTGTCTGGCAAGATGGACGGCCGTGGCCTGTTCATTTCCATGTCTGGCTTTACAAGCGGCGTTCTCGCTACGCTTCCCACGGGGAAGGGCCTTACGATGATGTTGCTCGACGGCGTGCACTTGGCAAACGTATTGACCGGCCACTATCGCTTTCAACAGCTTCTCGACCATGCTATCCAAAACATCACACTAAAGGGCAACGTCTACTGTAGCCGAGACCTGCAATAGTTAACCGCAATCTACGGCGACGCATAAAGTCTCGCCTGCCCGAGATCGAGCTTTTTATCCTTCAACGTTTTGATAGTTGTTTTGCGAGTTCAAAAAACAAAAGCCGCCGAATCCTTTAAGATTCAACGGCTTACATGAATTTCTGGCGGAAAGGGTGAGATTCGAACTCACGGTACGCCTAAACGTACACTGGATTTCGAGTCCAGCGCATTCGACCACTCTGCCACCTTTCCATTTACTGCAACCGCTTTGCTGCGTGTTACCAGCTCTTTGCGGCCTTCGCTGAGCGGGTCGATGCTCAGCGAAGAGAAAGATTATAGACGACTCGGAATCGATTTCCAACCCCTTTTCGTGAGCCTGTTACAACACGACGGCTCAGTGCGCCTTCGGTACTTCCAGTTTTTCTACGCCGCGCATGTACGGCCGCAATACCGCCGGAACCGTCACCGATCCATCCGCGTTCTGGAAGTTCTCGAGCACCGCAACGAGCGTGCGCCCGACCGCCAGCCCCGACCCGTTCAACGTATGAACAAATTCGGGCTTGCCCTGCGCATTGCGGAACCGCGCCTGCATCCGGCGGGCCTGGAACGCCTCAGTGTTCGAACAGCTCGAGATCTCGCGATAGGTGTTCTGCGCCGGCAGCCAGACTTCAAGGTCGAATGTCTTCGACGCCGAAAACCCCATGTCGCCCGTGCACAGCGTAATCACGCGATACGGCAGTTCAAGTTTCTGCAGGATTGCTTCGGCGTGTCCAACCATTTCGTCGAGCGTCTCGTAGGATTTCTCGGGCGACACGACCTGCACCATTTCCACTTTATCGAACTGATGCTGGCGGATCAGGCCACGTGTATCGCGGCCATACGAGCCTGCTTCCGAGCGAAAGCAGGGTGAGTGCGCAGTGAGCTTCACCGGCAGCGCAGCGGCTTCGAGAATGCTTTCCCGGACCGTGTTCGTCAGCGAAATCTCAGACGTCGAAATCAGGTATTGCGTGACCGTGTTTTCTTCTCCGCCCTTCTCCACCCGAAACATGTCGTCAGCGAATTTGGGTAGCTGCCCCGTGCCGACCAGAATCTCCGGATTCACGATATACGGCGTGTACGCTTCCGTGTAGCCGTGCTGCTCCGTGTGAGTGTCGATCATGAACTGGGCAAGCGCGCGGTGCAGCCGCGCGATCTGACCGCGCAGCAGCGTGAAACGCGCGCCGGAAAGCTTGGCGCCGGTCTCGAAGTCGAGGCCGAGCGGCGCACCGACATCGACGTGATCCTTCACTTCGAAATCGAACGAACGCGGCGTGCCCCAGCGGCGCAACTCCACGTTTTCCGTCTCGTCGCGGCCAACCGGCACGCTTTCGTGCGGCAGGTTCGGCACGCCGAGCATCAGGTCCGCAAGGCGCTTCTGGATGTCGTCGAGCTGCGCCGACGACGCCTTCATGGTGTCGCCGATACCGCCCACTTCCGCCATCACGGCAGCGGTGTCTTCGCCACGGCCTTTCATTGCACCGATCTGCTTGGACAACGTATTGCGCCGCATCTGCAGTTCTTCGGTCCGCGTCTGGATCTCGCGACGTTCGGTTTCCAGTGCCGCGAACGCAGCGACGTCGAGGGTATAGCCGCGTTGGGCCAGGCGCTGGGCGACAGCGTCGGGGTCTTTGCGCAGAAGTTGAATGTCGAGCATGGCAGGGCCGGTTCTTAGTAGGTGCGAATCCGCGATTTTAGCTCAGCACCGAAGGGTTATTGGCGTGCTGTGGCCGCGTTAGCCGTTCGGACTGAAGTTCGGGGCGTTTTCCGTTCCAGAAAACCCTGTCTTGAAATTAGTCGCCACTCTATTCATCAACAATGCCGCTACACGCGGCCGCGATCATTTCTTCCCGCCTTTGTTTTCGCGCCGCCATTGCGCATCCATCTCGGCCAGCCTCGCCATCTTCTCGCCGATCTTGCCTTCCAGCCCGCGCGGCGTCGGCTCGTACCAGTGCGGATCGCGCATGCCGTCCGGCAGGTACGTTTCCCCTGCCGCGTACGCGTCAGGTTCATCGTGGGCGTAACGGTATTCGTGCCCGTAGCCCAACTCCTTCATCAGCTTCGTCGGCGCGTTGCGCAAGTGCACGGGCACGCCGCGCGACTGATCCTTGCCCACAAACTGCCGTGCCTCGTTGTAGGCCTTGTAGCCCGCATTCGATTTCGGCGCGACCGCCAGATAAATCAGCGCCTGCGCCAGCGCCAGTTCGCCCTCCGGCGTACCCAGCCGTTCATAGGTTTCAGCGGCGTCGAGCGCAATGCGCCCGGCACGCGGATCGGCGAGACCAATGTCTTCCCATGCCATGCGCACGATGCGCCGCGCCAGATAACGCGGATCAGCACCGCCATCCAGCATTCGACAAAACCAGTAAAGCGTCGCGTCCGGATTACTCCCGCGCACCGACTTGTGCAACGCGCTGATCTGGTCGTAGAACGCGTCGCCGCCCTTATCGAAACGACGCAGATTCTCGGCAAGCGCGCTGCCCAGCAACGGCCCGTCGATATTCGTCGACTTCTGCTGCGCCGCCGCCCGCGCAACGATCTCGAGGTTATTGAGCAGCTTGCGGCCGTCGCCGTCGGCGGAACCGATCAGCGCATCGCGGGCGTCGTCGGTAAAAGTCAGGCCGCCCAGTTCACCCTGCGCCCGGTCCAGCAACTCGGTGAGTTCGCTTGCGTCGAGGCTTTTCAGCACATAAACGGCCGCCCGCGACAGCAACGCGCTGTTCACCTCGAACGATGGATTTTCGGTCGTCGCGCCCACGAATACGAACAAGCCCGATTCCACATGCGGCAAGAATGCATCTTGCTGACTTTTGTTGAAGCGATGCACTTCGTCGACAAACACCAGCGTCTGATGCCCGTTCGCCCGATGAATCTGCGCCAGTTCGACCGCCTCGCGAATGTCCTTCACGCCTGACAGCACCGCTGACAGCGAGATGAATTCAGCGTGAAACGCCGCCGCCATCAGCCGCGCGAGCGTGGTCTTGCCCACGCCCGGCGGCCCCCAGAGGATCATGGAATGTGCTTCGCCGGATTCGAACGCGACACGCAGCGGCTTGCTGGCGCCAAGCAGGTGTTTCTGGCCGATAACCTCGTCGATAGTGCGAGGACGCAGACGCTCGGCGAGCGGAACATTGGCACGGTTTTCTTCGAACATGGCGCTCTGGAGGGTTTCCGAATAAGTCTGGGTAAAACTTGGATAGTGCGCAGCAAGAGCCAAGACAGCGATAATCGTGCGCTTTTCGAGACAGACGCCGTCACTGCTTCAAAATCGACGTTTCGCCTCGACGAAACGCAAATCGAGCCGTAACGGGTGACGCAATGGGTGATTATGACAGCCGCGGCAAACTCGAAGAAACGCGCATGAACCGGGCCAAGCCCTACAGATAAGGACGAAACGCGAATGGGACAAGGGAATACTAAGGGGAATACTCCGGAGAACATTGCGGGCACGGCCGGCGAAACCGGCGCAGCGACCTATGCGCCGCTCCTGCCGGTCCCCGCCGCGCGCCGCGCGTTCGGCACGTCGGACGCCTTCGCATTGTGGTTTTCACTCGGCATCGGCTTGCTGGTGGCGCAGGCCGGCGCGCTGCTCGTGCCGGGCATGTCGTTGCCGCATGCACTCGCGGCCATCGTGATCGGCACGGTGATCGGCGTGGTCTTGCTGGCGCTCGCGGGCGTGGTCGGCACGGACACTGGCCTTGCGGCCATGTCGTCGCTGCGCCCCACGCTGGGGCTGCGCGGCGCGTCCGTGCCCGCGGTGATCAACGCGGTGCAACTGGTCGGCTGGGGCTCGTTCGAAATCATCGTGATGCGCGATTCCGCCGATGCCCTCGCCAAACAGTCATTCGGCCTCTCCATGCCGCTGATCTGGACACTGATCTTCGGCGTGCTGGCAACAACACTCGCAATCACCGGCCCGCTCTCCTTCGTCCGGCGCTTCTTGCGCACATGGGGGATCTGGCTGCTGCTCGGCGGAGCGGGCTGGCTGACCTGGAATCTGCTGGCGAAACAAGACTTTGGCGCGCTGATGAACCGGCCCGGCACGGGCGACATGCCGTTCGGGGCCGGTATCGACCTCGTGGTTGCCATGCCGCTCTCATGGTTGCCGCTGATCGCGGATTACACGCGTTTCGGCCGCAGCGCGGGCGGTACGTTTCGCGGCACGCTGTTCGGCTACGGAATCGCGAACATCTGGTTTTATGCGCTGGGTGCGTTCTACGGTCTGGCGGCCGGTGGCGGTGACGCGCTGCTGACCGTTGCACTGGCTCAGGCGGCGGGCGGGATTGCGCTGCTGCTGATTCTCATGGATGAGATCGACAACGCGTTCGCCGATATCCATTCGGCCGCCGTTTCCACCGGTACTTTCTGGGCACGGGCGAGCGTGCCGTTGCTGTCGGCGGCATTCGGCGCGTTATGCACGCTGGTCGCGCTGCTCGTGCAGATGGGCAAGTACCAGAACTTCCTGCTGCTGATCGGCTCAGTGTTCGCGCCGCTATTTGGCGTGGTGCTGGTGGATCACTTTATCGTGAGAAAACGTCGTGTTGAAATCTCCGCGCTCACCGATCCGCGCGGTCCGTACGGCTTCTCGGGCGGTTGGCACGTGAGCGGTTTTATTGCGTGGGCGTTGGGAATCGCGGCGTATCACGCGATCAATCAGTGGCTGCCGAATCTGGGCGCAACGCTGCCGGCGCTCGTGGTGGGCGCACTGGCTTATCTGGCGTTGGTCGCGGGTCGCCGGGAGCAGCGACAATCGTCAGCGACTTAAGCGGCGCTCAGATGAGCGTCTGGGCGTGAGGACCGTCATCTCCTCACGCCGGCATAAGCAGCGTGTGCCGGGTTAGCCGTTAATGACATCCGCGCCCTTCGGCACGATGAACTTGAACTGATCGGCTTTCAGCGGCGGGTTCTTCTCGATATTCGAGAACGTCAGCAAGGTGACGTTGCCGAATACGTCATGCAATTCCATCGCTTCGAGATTGCCGTTCTTGAAGCCGATACCGACCTGCTGGAATTGGGTGTCTTGCGCTTTCGGCGTCAGTTCCAGCCAGTCGATGCCATCCTTCACGCCCGCGTCGCGCGACGTGAAATTCTTGTCGAGGTCGTTGCTGCCGAAGAGGATCGCGGCCGGACTCGCGCCCAGCGCGTTGCCCAGCGGCCGGATGGTGACCTGGTTCAGGTCTTTGTCGTAGACGTAGAGCTTGTCGCCGTCTGCCTGCAATACCTGCGAATAGGGTTTGTCGTACGACCAGATGAATTTGCCCGGCCGCGCGAACGTGAACGTGCCGCTCGACGTGCCGCCAAGCCGCGCGGCCATGCCCTGCGTAGCCGATGCCGCCTTGCTCGGCGCCTTCACCTCACGCTGGACGAAGTCGCCATGCGCTGAGTGAACCTGCGCGATAAACGCCTTCAACTGTTCGGTGCCGCTCGCGAAAGCCTGCGACGCCAACAACAGCGAAGCGCCAAAAACGACGGCTTTAACGGTGTTGCTACCCGACCTCAGCGTTGCTCTCAACGCCGATCTCAAAACTGACTGCATATAAAAAACTCTCCAGAAAGCCTTATTCAGCTTCACGCGCGGGCGTGAGGATTTCGCGATTGCCGTTCGATGACATCGCCGAAACGAGCCCCGAATTTTCCATTTGTTCGAGCAGCCGTGCTGCCCGGTTATAACCGATCCGCAGATGCCGCTGCACAAGCGAGATCGATGCACGCCGGTTCTTGATAACGATTTCGACAGCCTGGTCATAGAGCGGATCGGCTTCGCCTTCTCCACCGCCCGCACCTGCACCACCTGGCGCACCGTCCTCGCCATCGCCCAGCACGCCGCCTTCAAGAATGCCTTCAATGTAGTTCGGCTCGCCGTGTTCCTTCAGCTTGGCCACCACGCGGTGCACTTCTTCATCCGACACAAACGCGCCATGCACGCGCACGGGCAACCCTGAGCCAGGCGGCAGATAAAGCATGTCACCCATGCCCAGCAGCGATTCCGCGCCTTGCTGGTCGAGGATGGTCCGCGAATCGATCTTCGACGACACCTGGAACGCCATCCGCGTGGGCACGTTGGCCTTGATCAGACCGGTGATCACGTCGACCGACGGCCGCTGCGTGGCAAGAATCAGGTGAATGCCGGCCGCACGCGCTTTCTGCGCAATCCGCGCGATCAGCTCTTCCACCTTCTTGCCGACCACCATCATCAGGTCGGCGAGTTCGTCGATCACGACCACGATGGTCGGCAAGCGGTTGAGCGGTTCCGGTTCGTCCGGCGTCAGGCTGAACGGATTGGGGATCTTCTCGTCGCGCTTGGTGGCTTCGTCGATCTTGTTGTTGAAGCCCGCAAGATTACGCACGCCCATCTTGCTCATGAGCTTGTAGCGGCGTTCCATCTCGGCGACCGCCCAGTTGAGCGCGTTGCCGGCCTGCCGCATGTCAGTGACGACCGGACAGAGCAGATGCGGAATGCCTTCGTAGACACTCATTTCGAGCATCTTCGGGTCGATGAGGATCATGCGGACTTCGTCGGCGGTGGCTTTGTACAACAGCGACAGGATCATCGCGTTGATACCCACCGACTTGCCCGAGCCCGTGGTACCCGCCACCAGCAAGTGGGGCATCTTCGCGAGATCGGCGCAGATGGGCTTGCCGCCAATATCTTTGCCGAGACCCATGGTCAGGGGAGAAGCGGCATCGGCATAAACCTGCGAACCGAGGATCTCGGACAGACGCACGGTCTGGCGGCGCTGGTTAGGCAACTCCAGCGCCATGTAATTCTTGCCCGGAATGGTCTCGACCACACGAATGGAGACGAGTGACAGCGAGCGCGCCAGATCCTTCGCCAGCCCGACAATCTGCGAGCCCTTCACGCCCGTGGCCGGCTCGATTTCGTAGCGCGTCACGACCGGCCCGGGATACGCGGCCACCACCCCCACTTCCACACCGAAATCCTTCAGCTTTTTCTCGATCAGACGGGACGTGTATTCGAGCGTATCGGCGGAGATGGTTTCCTTCACTTCCGGCGCGGCGTCAAGCAAAGCCAGCGGCGGCAGCGTGGAGTCGCCGGGGAGATCGGTGAAAAGCGGCACCTGCTTTTCCTTCTCCACCCGCGCCGATTTGGCCGGCGCGACCGGCGGCACGATCATGACCGGCTCCTGCTCCTCGATCTTCACGCGCCCGCGCACCACCTTGCCTTCGCGCTTCTCGGCCGCGGCTTCACCGAGCTTGCGGTCGCGGCCGGCCTCGCGGCGCATTCTCGCGCCGGTGATGGTCGCCATGATGGCGTCGCCAGTTTTTTCGCAGACGGACAACCATGAGAAATTGAAATACAGCGACAAACCGATCGCCAGCGCGACCAGCAGGAACAGCGTCGCGCCGGTGAAACCGAGCGCGTGGGACACCCCGTGCGCGACCGCCTCGCCAACCACGCCGCCCGATGCATATTGACGCGGCATCTGCACCTTGAGCGACCACATGCGCAACGCCTCGAGACCGTCGCTGGCGGCCAGCACCAGCACGAACGCGAACGCCTCGGCCAGCCACGTGCGGTCCTTCGACGGCGCTTCGTCAGCGTCAGCCGCTTCGTGATTCGTAATACGCCGATAATTCGCGATGATCTGCCGCACCAGCAGCACGACCCACCAATAAGCCGAGAGCCCGAACAACAGCAGCAAGATGTCTGCTGTCCACGCGCCCACGCGGCCCGCCCAGTTAGCGATCTGGTCGACTTGCGCGGCGTGGGTCCAGCTTGGGTCGTGGCGGCTGTAGCTCACCAGCGCCATGAGCAGGAACACGCCGAGCGCGACCTGCAAGATCCATCGAATCTCGGTAAAAAGACGCGACATGCGGTGCGGCAATGCCTGCGCGCTTGGAGAATAGGTAGCTTTTGCCATTGATCCGTAAGGCTTTCTGACCCGCCACATGGGGTGCGCCGGGTCAACAGGTTTAATGACGCATTGTAAACGCTGCGTTGCGATGCTCGGGCAAAATTGGTCTGCGGTTTCACCCTGTAACACTCGTGTTGCAGGGTGCGGGCCCCGGAGCGTGCTATGGCGGCCATTGAAAGGATCACTCGGCGGGCCTTCTTCACGGCCTTTATAATGGCGAACTCGCACCTAACTACAGGTCACCGGCACCAGTGCGTGGCATGCGGTTCGCCGCCACAAGCGACTTTCACCCGTCCGCGCGCTCAAGCCGACATGAATCGTTAACAGATCAAAGCCGATCAACGCAGATCAAAGCGGATCAACGGTTCGGCCCTAACCACAACGGATTGCTCTCATGTCTTCGCCCAAACACGCAAAAGTGCTGATTCTTGGTTCCGGCCCCGCCGGCTACACCGCCGCTGTCTACGCGGCGCGTGCCAACCTGTCGCCGTTGCTTATCACGGGGCTGGCGCAGGGCGGTCAACTCATGACCACCACCGACGTCGAAAACTGGCCCGGCGACCCACTGGGTGTACAAGGTCCTGAGCTGATGCAGCGCTTGCTGGAACATGCCGAGCGCTTCAACACCGAAGTTGTGTTCGATCACATCCACACCGCCAAGCTGACCGAACGGCCTATCCGCCTGATCGGCGATTCGGGCGAGTACACCTGCGACTCGCTGATCATTGCGACGGGCGCATCGGCGCAATATCTGGGCGTGCCTTCGGAAGAAGCGTTCATGGGCAAGGGCGTGTCCGCTTGCGCCACGTGCGACGGATTCTTCTACAAGAACGGCGAAGTCGCGGTGATCGGCGGCGGCAACACGGCCGTGGAAGAAGCACTGTACCTGGCGGGTATCGCCAAGAAGGTGACGGTGGTTCATCGGCGCGACAAGTTCCGTGCCGAGCCGATCCTGATCGACCGCTTGCTCGCGAAGGAAAAGGAAGGCCTGGTCGACATCAAGTGGAACCACGTGCTCGACGAAGTCACGGGTGACGCTTCCGGCGTGACGGGCCTGCGCATCAAATGCACCGAAACAGGCACGACCAGCGACGTCCCGCTGCAAGGTGTGTTTGTCGCGATCGGCCACAAGCCGAATACGGACCTGTTCGTTGGCCAGCTCGAGATGAAAAACGGCTACATCATCACGACCGGTGGCCTGCAAGGCAATGCGACCAGCACGAGTATTCCGGGCGTGTTCGCCGCTGGCGACGTGCAGGATCACATCTATCGCCAGGCTGTGACCAGCGCCGGCACGGGCTGCATGGCCGCACTCGATGCCCAGCGTTATCTTGAAAGCATCAACGAAAATCCCGCCGTGCACTCGATGAGCGCCGAAGCGGAACGGTAGGCGGCTGGACGCGCGGCGCGGCGGGTCGAACGACGACACGAAGTTCCGCGCCGCCTGAATACGCCCCGGTTTGCCGGGGACAAAGAAACGCCGGTCGCGATCCTCTGGATCGGCCGGCGTTTTCGTTTTGAGGGGGGTGAAAACGGCTACGAAACTATCCTCCGCGCCGATTTTTCCTCTGCCCATGTTAAAAAGGGTTTCCGGAGCGGCGTGATTCGTGCGTGATTCGTATTTCGCCGCCGTGCATCTTCTTCTGCCGTGCAATGCCCAAGAACCTGCCCCATCCGAACGAACCCAAGCTGAAACGCCAGCGCGACGCCGCGTCGGCGCCCAATACCGCTGCCGCTGCGCCGAAGGCCGCTGCACCGACGGTGGAGGAAGTGTCGGCGGCCTTGAAACGCGACGGTCTTGCGGGGCTCGGCGCGTTGCGCAGCTCACTCGAGGCCGCTGCGGCCAAACGCAAGATACAGTGCGCCGCCGCGGTGGTGGCCGAGCGCGAAGCCGTTGCGGACGCGGATGTGTTCCGTCGTTCCATCGGTGAGGTGGAACCGCTGAAAGTGCCGCCCCGCGTGCCGCTGCCGCGCGTGCCACCGTCGCCGCTGCCGCTGCAGACGCGCCTTGACGAAGAAGCCGTGCTGCACGAAGCGCTCTCCGACGAATACGACCCCGAAAGCCTGCTCGATACCGACGACACCCTCTCCTATTGCCGCCACGGCGTGCGTCAGGAAGTGGTGCGCAAGCTCCGGCGCGGCGCGTGGATCGTGCAGGCGCAACTCGATCTGCACGGCATGCGGCGCGAGGAGGCACGCGAGGCGCTGTCGGAATTTATCCGTGAATCGGTGAAACGCGGGCTGCGCTGCCTGCGCGTGATCCACGGCAAGGGATTAGGGTCGATCGGACGCGAACCGGTGCTCAAGGGCAAGGTGCGCGCGTGGCTCGTGCAGAAAGAGGAAGTGATCGCGTTCTGTCAGGCGCGGCCGCATGACGGCGGCGCGGGCGCCGTGCTCGTGCTGCTGCAACCGGGCAGTTCGCCGCAGTATCACGGTCATCCGCAGGACCGGGGTCCCCGGTCCCACGGCGATCACGATCCGGACCACCGGCGCGACCAGCGAAAGGGGCCGTAACCGTGCATCCCAGGCTCACGCTGGCCATCTCCATCATGGAGGCGTTCGCGATCTTCGCGTATGCGATTTCCGGCCTGATTGAAGCGAGAAAGCGCCGGCTGGATGCCGTGGGAGCCTTTCTGGTGGCGCTCGCCACGGCTTTTGGCGGCGGCACGATGCGCGACGTGCTGCTGTCGCGCCGGCCGTTTTACTGGGTCCTGCATCAAGACTACGTGATCGTCATCTTCATCATGGCGATTTTTGCGCCGTTCCTGCTGCGCACGACCACGCGCCTGTTCGACCAGCGCGCGCTGCTGATTGCAGACGCCATCGGACTGGGCCTTTTCAGCATTTCCGGGACCTCGATTGCACTCGATGCAGACATGCCCGCGTTCACGGCAGCCATGATGGGCGTGGTGACGGGGGTGTTCGGCGGCATCATGCGCGACGTGCTGTGCAACGAAGTGCCGCTGATCCTGCGCGATTCGCGCCCCTACGCGGTATGCGCGTTCGCGGGTTGCTGGCTGTATCTCGGACTCGACTGGCTGGGGCTGGAAGGGGTGTACAACGTGCTGATATCGACCGCATTTGTCTTGATCGCACGGCTGGTCACGCTCAAACTTGACGTCCGCTTGCCGCACTGATCCGCGCTCGCGGCGGGATCGCGGCAGACGCCCGCCAACACGCGCCAGCGAAAGCCGCCGGCTATTTGCTACAATCTCTCCTCGATTTTCGCCTTATTTCGGGCATTGCATTTACGTCAACTCCACCCCAACGGTCGATCGACCCGCAGACTGAACATGAACATCGAGCAAGCGCGTTTCAACATGATCGAACAGCAGATCCGCCCCTGGGATGTGCTGGACCAGGACGTCCTGAACCTGCTGTCGATCGTCAAGCGTGAAAACTTCGTTCCGGCCGCGTACCGCAACATCGCGTTCGCGGATCTCGAAATTCCGCTGGCCGCCGGCCAACACATGCTGTTTCCGCGAGTCGAAGCGCGGGTGCTGCAGGAACTGGCCGTGAAAAAGCACGAAGTCGTGCTCGAGATCGGCGCCGGCTCGGGTTACATGGCGGCGTTGCTCGCCGCACGCGGCCGTTCGGTCACCAGCGTGGAAATCGAGCCCGAACTCGCGAAACTGGCCGAAGAAAACCTGGCGGCGAACGGCGTGTCGAATGCACAGGTCGTGCTCGGTGACGGCGCACTCGGCTGGAAAGAAGGCGAGCCCTACGACGTGATCTGCGTCTCGGGCGGCCTGCCGGTCATGCCCCAGGAATTCCTCGATCAGCTGAAGATCGGCGGCCGGCTGGCGGCGTTTGTCGGCAATGCGCCGGTCATGAAAGCGCAAATCATTACGCGCGTGGATGAAAAGCAATTCCGCGTCGCCGATATTTTTGAAACGCTGATCCCGCCGCTCAAGAACGCCGTGCAGCCGTCGCGCTTCAAGTTCTGACGCGACCCGGTTTCAGGTTCGGACTCGCGCTCACTTTTTAGCGGCGAGTCCGAAGCCGGATGCTTTATCAAGTTGCATCACGCTTCATCAGGTTTCATCACGTTGCAAGCTGCACGTTTGTTTGTGCGGGTAGCACCGGCGGGCCATCCGCTCGCTGTCGCTAACCACTTTCACCGGAATCCCATGCAAAATCTGTCCGCACCCGAACTGGCCGAATGGCTCGCCGATACATCGCGTCCCGCCCCTGTCCTGCTCGACGTCCGCGAACCGTGGGAAATCGAAACCGCCAAGCTCGCCAACATTGTCGCCATACCAATGCGCGATATCCCGGCGCGCAGTGAAGAATTGGACGACGAAGCGCAGATCGTCTGCATCTGCCACCACGGCGCCCGTAGCGCGCAAGTCGGCATGTTCCTTGAGTCCCGCGGCTTTACGCACGTGTTCAACCTGTTCGGCGGTATTGACGCATGGTCGCGTCAGGTCGACCCGGCCGTGCCCACCTACTGATCCGTCCGCGTTCGCGCCGCCGTTTTAGTCGTTCTACCCTTCCGCTTTCCCCTTCCGGACGAATCCCATGCGCCCGATGTTCACGCTCGCGCTATGCAGCATAGGTGCCGGGTTTGCATGCTCGCCAGCATCGGCCGTGAGTCTCAATCAGCTCTACGACGAAGCGCTTGAAACCGACGCGCAGCTCCAGAGCGCGCGTTCCGGCCTCACCGCCGACAGCGAGCAACTGCCTCAAGCGCGCGCGAAACTGTTGCCGCAACTCTCGGCCTCGGTGACCGCCACCGAGCAGCGAACGGAACTCGGCGGCGGTTTCCCTGCATCGACGGGCAACAGCAACGGTTACACCGTTTCGCTGACGCAACCCCTCATCAACGTCGCGAGCTGGCAAGGTTATCAACAAGGCCAGATCGCCCTGACATCCGCTCAGGCGCAGTTCGCGGCGGCCCGTCAGGACCTGATCGTGCGGCTCGGCCAGGCGTACTTCGACGCTCTTTCGGCGCAGGACAGCGTCGCGATCGTGCGCTCGCAAAAGGCGTCGATTGCCGAGCAGCTTGAATCGGCGAAACGCTCGTTCGATGTCGGCCAGTCGACCAACACCGATACCAACGAAGCCCAGGCCAAATACGATTCTGCGATCTCGCAGGAAATTGCGGCGCAGAACGATCTCGAGGTGAAGCTGGCGGCGCTGGAGCAGATCGTCGGGCATCCGGTGACGCGGGTGGATGGCCTCGCGCGGGGCGTAACGCTGCCACCGCCCGTTCCCGCCGACATGCAGCAATGGGTCGACCTGGCGCGCGACGCAAACTATCAGGTCGTGCTCAAGCAACTGGCGGTTGCGAACTCGCAGCGCGAGACATTGAAAGCGAAGGCCGGTCATTATCCGACACTAGATCTGGTCGCGAGCTACGCGAAGAGCAGTCTGGGCGCCGCGGGCGCCGGCAACTTCGGCGGGAATTTCGGCGGCGGTTTTGGCAGTGGCGCAAATACGCTTGTACCGGGCGTGCCGGCAGCCGCGGCCGAACTGGGCAATTACGGCGCGTATTACACCAATGCGACCGTCGGTGTACAGCTCACCATTCCGCTGTACGAAGGTGGCGCGACGCAAAGCCGCGTGCGCCAGACGCTGGCGCTGGAAGACAAGGCGGAAGCAGATCTGGACACAGCGCGGCGTTCGGCGGCGTTATCGGCGCGACAGGCGTTTTTGGGGGTATCGAGTGGACTTGCACAGGTTCGCGCACTGGAAACCGCTGAACAATCGGCGCGGACGTCGCTTGAATCGAATCTGCTGGGATATCAGGTTGGTGTGCGGATCAACATCGACGTACTCAACGCACAGGATCAGCTCTTTTCGGCACGGCGCGATCTGGCGAAGGCCCGCTATGACACGCTGATCAATTCGCTGAAGCTGAAGGCGTCCACGGCCAGCCTGACCGACAGCGACGTGCTCTCGCTCAACATGCTGCTCTCGCCTACCGACGATACCGCGCTGACCGCATTACCGGTGGTGCCGAGCGTGCCGCATCCGGGCGCAGCAACACGTAAAACGAACGCGGTTGGCCGCCGGCCAATGCCGCAATAAAAAACCGCGGGCTTCTTGCGCATCAGAAAGAAGCCCGCGGTTTATTCAAAGCCCGTAAAAAATCAAACCACGTTCATTGCCAGTGCGCTCTCGCGATAGTGCAGGCTCGCCTTTTCGCTATCGCCGAGTTGCTCGTGCAAACGGGCCAGCGCGCGATGCGTACGAATCTTCAACGGTTCGTTGTCCGCAAGCTTCAATGCCGACTCCAGGAACGCCTGCGCCTTGCCCCACAACTGCTGATGCAGGCACAAACGCCCAAGCGTGAACATCAGGTCCGCGTCTTCGGTGCGCTCCTTCTGCCATGCTTCGGCGCGCTGGATCAACGGCAATGCGTCGCCCGGCGATGCACAATCCGGATACCGCCGCAGCAGCCGCGCGTCCCAGTTGTGATTCAACGCTTCTTCAACAATCTTGCGCGCGTCGTTCCTTCTGTCCAGCGCAATCAGCAATTCGGCGGCAAGATCGGCCAAGCGCGGCGATTGCCGTTCGGTCGCCGATAACGACTGCCAGAACTCCAGCAACGCGTCCGGATTGTGACGCCGGTCACGCAGCAGATTTTCCGATGCGACCTGACGCAAACGCACCGCGACCGCCGGATGTAGCGCCTCGCGTTTCTCCAGCGTCTTGACCAGCTTCAGCACTTCGCCCCAGTTCTTCAACTGCTGCTGCGCGCGCAACGCAATCTGCTGCGCATGCAGCCGCCGGCCGCCTTGCGCCTGCATCTCGGTCAACGCGACCAGCGCGCCGTCGGCGTCACGGCCATCGGCACGCATGTCGGCGGTGGCCATCAAACGCGCGTCCTGCCAGTCGCTGTCCTGCACCTTGGCGAGCCATTCGTCGCGACGCGCGTATTCGTGCATCTCGTGCGCCGCCTTTGCACCGATCAGCCCGGCGGCACCGGTGTTTTCACCGACGCTCAGGGAATCGCGTGCCGACTTCTCCGCCTTCGAAAAACGTCCCGCATACAAATGGCCGATGGCGTCGCGCAACGCGGCATTCGCCTTCGCGAGCCGCGAGCGGGTCCGGTACGCCGACACCCGTTGCGGCATTTTCAGCACGCTGCGAATGGCGCGAAGCACGGCGTAGATCACGATGAACGATACGACCAGCGCCACCACGAACAGATTCAGCGATATATCCACCCGATAAGGCGGCATGACCAGCAGCACCTGCCCACCATCGAAGACGCCGACGAGCGCCAGGCCCGCGGCCGCCGCGAACAGCAGCACAAACCAGATGAGTCCGCGCATCGTCATCATCCGCCTCGCTTGAACTGGTGGACCGCCGCGAGACTCGCATTCAGGTCAGGCACGGTAACCGCGAGCGACGCCTGGTCGACTTGCTGCAGGAGCGTGCGAACCGCCTTGACCTTGCCCGACGACTGATCGAAATACCGGCCGAGCGCGGTGTCGGCGGCATGAAGATCCGACTTGAGCGAGGGTTCGCTGCGCGACAAAAGCGACAGGCGCGCCGACAACAAACGCAGCTTCACGTTTTCACGCACGAAATAACCCTGATCCGGCGATGCAAGCATCGCGTCGGCGTTATCGATACGACGCACCGTCACCAGGCTCGACAACTGCTGCCCAATACCGCCGGCAAGCTGCTGCAGCCAAACTTTCCAATACGGCTGGCCGGTCGCGGCTGCGATGGAGGCGGTGTCGCGCGGGGTATCGGCATGAGCCGTCGGCTGCGCGATCGGCGCTTCGCCCGCCAGCGGCAGGGAGTCGATCTGATCGATTGCGGTATCCAGCTTGATGGCAAGGCCGGTGAGATCGGTGGACGGGGTTGCGCGCAGCTTCTCCATGTCCTGCGCGATGGCCTTGCGGATTGTCACGATCTGCGGACCCGTGGTTGCAGCCAGGCGCGTGTCCGCGCTTTGCAGTGCGTACAACGCAAGCTGGACGTTACCGGTGAGCTGCAACTGCTGGCTCGCGCTCGAGAGGATCTGTTCGACTTCAGCCAGCGTCCAGTCGTCACGATTGCTCGCCAGATCCTGGTATTGCTGTTGCAGCGCCTGGCTTTGCGCCTGCGCGTCGGTGAGTTTGCCCTGGAACTGGATGATCTGCGTATTGAGCGCCTGCACGGAACTGGCGGCCTGATCGGCCTGGGCGCGCAAGGCGTCCGTTTGCGTGTCGTTCGCCTGCAGACGTTGCGCGAATTGCGCGTCGCGCTGATCGAATTTGCGGTTGAGCATGAAACCGCCCACACCAGCCACCACGACCACGATCAACAGCACCAGCCACAGCAGCGCGGTGCCCGCGCCGCCGCCGCGCTGTTTTGGCTGCGACTCGTAGGGCGTGAACGGCGTGTTCGGCGGCAACGGCGGGGTTGACGGGGTGGACTGCGGGGCGGTTTTACTCGAATCGATCGAATCAGTCATGCGTGATTGAGCCGGTTGGTGAGCCGGCGTTGAGGCCGGCCTGGAACCCGTCGGCGCGGACTCCTGGTTGGTTTGACTGGATTGGCTGAACGGCGCTGCCGTCGAGGCCTTGTATCCATGTTCTTGCGCTTTTGCAACCTGCGCGTCCGGTTCTTGTTGTTTCGCTGTGTGTTCCGTTGCTTCCGTTGCCGAGGCGAAGATGCCGCTGAGTGCCTGCACGATACGCTCGTCGCCGGCGCCGGACACCGTAATCCTATCAAAACCCGCTTGCCGCGCGGCTTCGGCAATACGCGGATGCGGGCTCACGAGCGGCACATGCTTGAGCGTCAGGGTTTCATCGACGGTGAGATGTTCGCGGGCAAGCTCTTCAAGATTGCGTACGCCTTCCGAGCTTGTCAGCAGCCACGCGTGGGGAGCGCCTGCGAGCAGGGCGTGGATGCGCTCCCAGTCGCGCATGGACGGTTCCGGCACGATCCGCCGGTACGCCGCCACTTTCTCGACCTTCGCACCCGCTGCGCTCAACGCGTCCGCCAGCCACTCGCGGCCACCGTCGCCGCGCACGATCAAGACGCGTTTGTCCTTGAGACCGCCAGGGCCGAAATGCGTTTCGATAGCGGCATACAGCGCTTCGGAATCGTAACGGGGGTCCGTGGGTGTTTCGGTCACCGTTGCGCCGGCCGCCGGGCTGACGATGGTATAGGCCGGTGGCGCCACACCTTGCCGCGCGAGCGCAGCCACACTGCCGGGTCCGACCACGCCAATCGCTACATGCGAAGGCCACGCGGAACTGAGCGCGGTAAAGGCGTGATCAATGGCATTCGGCGACACGAACACGACCAATGCAAACCCAAGCTCAGCGGGCGCATACAACTCGCCGAGCGCCGCGCGCAGCGGGGCGACGTCGGCTACCGGACCGATATCGATAAGCGGAAACTCGATTGACTCGAAACCGGCGCCCTGCAGCAGCGCCAGCAACGCGGCAGACTGGCCCGAAGGACGCGTGACGACAACAGCCGGTCGCTGCGCCGGCCGTCCCGATGAATAAGCGGACCCCTGAGCGCTCGCCATCAGTCGGCAGGCGAAGCAGCGGGAGCAATGCCCGGGCCGCTCGCGGTACTCAACTCACGGACGATGTCCATTGCGCCCTGTGCTTCGAGTTCGGCCGAGACGCGGCGGCCGAGATCCAGCGCGGCCTGCACGTCAGCGCCCTGCGAGGAACCTTCGGCGCGCAGAACCCGCGTGCCGTCGACAGTCGATACACAACCACGCAAATGCAGCACGCCGTCGCGCCAGTCCGCATACGCGGCAAGCGGCACTTCGCAGCTGCCGCCGAGCGAGCGCGACACCATCCTCTCGGCTTCGACGGCGGCGGCCGTCGCTTCATGATGCAAGGGTGAAAGCCAGGCGGCGAGATCGTCTCGGCCGGCACGGATTTCAATGCCCAACGCGCCCTGTCCCGCGGCCGGCAAGCTGGTTTCCACAGGCAGGCTGACACGAATCCGCGACTCGAGGCCAAGGCGTTTCAAGCCGGCGGCGGCAAGAATGATCGCCGCGTAATCGCCGCGATCGAGCTTGGCGAGCCGGGTATCGAGATTGCCGCGCAACGGGCGGACGTCGAGATGAGCAAACTGCATGCGCAGCATGGCTTCGCGGCGCAGGCTGGAGGTCCCCACGATGCTGCCCTCATGCAGTTCCTCGAGCGACGCATAGTGCGGCGAGACGAAGGCATCGCGCGGATCTTCGCGTTCGAGGATCGTGCTCAGCGTGAAGCCCTCCGGCAGTTCCATGGGCACGTCTTTCAGCGAATGCACGGCCAGGTCGGCGCGGCCGTCGGCAAGCGCAGCTTCCAGTTCCTTGACGAACAGGCCCTTGCCGCCGACCTTCGATAACGTCCGGTCGAGAATCTGATCGCCGCGTGTCGTCATTCCAAGGATTTTGACGTCGCAAGATGGATATAATTTGTGCAGCGCAAACCGCACATGCTCGGCCTGCCACATGGCTAGACGGCTTTCCCGCGAGGCAATGACCAGAGTGTCGGGCGGTGGCGTGGAAGGCGTCTCGGAGTTCATTGCAAAGTCAATCGAATGACGGGATGGATAACAAACAATGGTAGCACGCACGCCATTGCCCAATTACAGTCGGACCCCGCGCCCGAGCGCCGCAGCACGGGCTTCGAGCGAGGCGGCAGGACGGAGACAGCAAGGTTGTGCCGCATCGCACGGCATCGCCGGGGCCCGCATTTTATCGCGCCGCCACGGTAGAAGACCTTCGCCATCTCGCGTTCCATCCGCTGCGTAGTAATGAAGCATGGCAAAGCAGTCGAACGTCGCACCGGCCGGCGGTCTCGCGCCCTTTCATCTTTTCTGGCGCCGGGCCGCGCCGGTATCCTGTCTCTGGCTTTCAAGAGGAATTCAACGTGACGTCTCCCGGATCGGCGCGCAACGCCCGCCCCCGCCGCAACGCTGTATCGAAGGATGCTTCTTCCGCCACGCCCGCTACGGCGCCCGCCGTTCGTAGCCGCGCGGCCACTGTCAGCAAGGCGTCTAAGACCGCCGCCCCCGTGAAAACGGCAGCGGCCGGGACTAGCAAACGCGTGACGAACGGCCGTGCTGCCGCCAACCCCGCGCCCGCGGAAACCCTGAAGAACGGTAAAGCGCCCAAAGCCTCGTCCCGCACGCGCGACGACAAGGACCAGCCGCTCTTTGAAGACATCCGCTATCTGGGCCGCCTGCTGGGCGACGTGGTGCGCGAGCAGGAAGGCGACAAAGTATTCGATGTCGTCGAAACGATTCGTCAGACAGCAGTGAAATTCCGTCGCGAGGAAGACAACGAGGCATCGCAGACGCTGGAAAAGCGCTTGAAATCGCTCTCGCCCGAGCAGACGGTGAGCGTCGTGCGCGCGTTCAGCTATTTCTCGCATCTCGCGAATATCGCCGAGGACCGGCATCACAACCGGCGCCGGCGGATTCACGCGCTCGCCGGTTCCGCCCCGCAGCCCGGCACGATGGCTTATGCCATCGAGCGGCTAAAGGCGAGCCCGAATGCGAAGTCGGCGAAAGCTACGCTGCAAAAGTTTTTCGATAACGCGCTTATCGTCCCTGTCCTCACCGCTCATCCGACCGAAGTTTCACGCAAGAGCATTCTGGACGCGCAGCACGAAGTCGCGCGGCTGCTGGCCGAGCGTGATCAGGAACTGACCGCGCGGGAACGGTCGCACAACGAAGCCATGCTGCGCTCCCGGGTTACGTCGCTGTGGCAAACGCGGATGCTGCGCGACGCCCGCCTGACCGTCGCCGATGAAATCGAAAACGCGCTCTCGTATTACCACGCGACGTTTCTGGAAGAGATCCCCGCGCTGTATGCCGATATTGAAGCCGCGCTGACCGAGCACGGCCTGCCGGCGCGTCTGCCGCCGTTCCTGCAAATGGGCAGCTGGATTGGCGGGGATCGCGACGGGAATCCGAACGTCACCGCGCCCACGCTCGTACACGCCATCACGCGCCAGGCCACGGTAATCTTCGAACATTATCTCGATCAGGCGCACAAGCTCGGCGCGGAGTTGTCGGTGTCGCATTTGCTGGCCGGCGCGAGCGACGCGCTGAAGACGCTCGCGGATGCGTCGCCGGATTCGTCGCCGCATCGCACCGATGAACCCTACCGGCGCGCGCTGATCGGCGTGTATGCGCGGCTGGTGGCGTCCGCCGACGCGCGGCTCGGTCAAGGCGTGGTCCCGGCGCGCAGCCGTCACCCGGCGAAACCGTACGCATCGGCGGCGGAATTTGGCGCTGACCTGAACGTGCTGATCGAATCGCTCGCCGCGCATCACGGCGAGTATTTGTCCGCACCGCGCCTGTCACCGCTGGCACGTGCGGCTGAAGTGTTCGGCTTCCATCTGGCGAGCATCGACTTGCGCCAAAGCTCGGATATCCACGAAGCGGTGATCGCGGAACTGCTTGCACGTGCAGGCGTTCAGGACGATTACACCGCCCTGCCGGAAGCCGACAAGGTCAAGTTGCTGCTGAACGAACTTGCCCAGCCACGGCCGCTGCGGCTCCCTTATTTCGATTACTCCGACCTCGCGAAGAGCGAACTCGGCGTGCTCGAAACGGCGCGCGTGACGCGGGAGAAGTTCGGCACGCGCTCGGTGCGAAACTACATCATTTCGCACACGGAAACGGTCAGCGACTTGCTGGAAGTCATGCTGCTGCAGAAGGAGACGGGCTTGCTGCAAGGGCGTCTGGGACATGCCAAAGACCCAGCGCACGATGGCCTGATGGTGATTCCGCTGTTTGAAACCATCGCCGACTTGCGCAATGCACCGCACATCATGGGCGATTTTTTTGCGTTGCCGGGCGTGGACAAGCTGGTCGAACTGCAAGGCGGTGAGCAGGAAGTGATGCTCGGTTACTCCGACAGCAACAAGGACGGCGGTTTCCTCACGTCGAACTGGGAGCTGTACAGGGCGGAACTGGCGCTGGTGGCTTTGTTCAAGCAACACAAAACCACATTGCGGCTTTTTCACGGACGCGGAGGCACGGTCGGCCGCGGAGGCGGTCCGACCTACCAGGCAATCTTGTCGCAGCCGCCAGGTACTGTGGACGGCCAGATCCGCACGACCGAGCAAGGCGAAGTGATCGCCAGCAAGTTCGGCAATGCGGAGATCGGCCGCCGTAACCTCGAACTCGTAGTTGCAGCCACGCTCGAGGCATCGCTTCTGCCGCACGAGAACACGCCGCCGCAGTTGCCGCTGTTCGAAGCCACCATGCAGACGCTGTCTGATTCGGCAATGGCTGCGTATCGCGCGCTGGTGTATGAAACGCCCGGATTCAAGGAATATTTCTTCGAATCGACACCGATCTCGGAGATCGCCGAGTTGAACATCGGCAGCCGCCCGGCATCGCGGAAACTGCAGGACCCGAAGCAACGCAAGATTGAAGACCTGCGGGCTATTCCATGGGGTTTCTCGTGGGGCCAATGCCGCCTGCTTCTCACAGGATGGTATGGCTTCGGCAGCGCGGTGACCGATTTCCTCGATGCATCAGCGGACCCAGCCGAGCGTACCCGTCGTCTCGATACGCTCAAGAAGATGCACAAGACCTGGCCGTTCTTCGCGAACCTGCTGTCGAACATGGACATGGTGCTGGCGAAGACGGATATTGCGGTGGCATCGCGGTATGCGCAGCTCGTCACGGATAAAAAACTCCGCAAGCACGTGTTCGGCCGGATCGTCGCGGAATGGGAGCGGACGTCGAGCGTGTTGTCGGAAATCACGGGGAACAACGAGCGGTTGGCGAATAATCCGTTGCTCGCGCG
Source organism: Caballeronia udeis (assembly GCF_044909315.1). Classification (GTDB taxonomy): domain Bacteria; phylum Pseudomonadota; class Gammaproteobacteria; order Burkholderiales; family Burkholderiaceae; genus Caballeronia; species Caballeronia udeis_A. Next base: position 80,314 of record NZ_JBIYEB010000032.1, on the reverse strand, counting down.
GTCGATTAAAAACCGCTTCCCGTATCTCGATCCGCTGAATCACTTGCAGGTGGAGTTGCTGAAACGCCATCGTGCCGGGGATGACAACGTGAGGTTGGGCCGCGGGATTCATTTGACGATCAACGGGATTGCGGCGGGGTTGCGCAATACGGGGTGATCCACCAGGCAGCAACGGGAATGCTTGATCGAAAAAGCCGGCTTGTGCGTTGCACAGCCGGCTTTTTCATTACTTCGTGGCAGGGTAAATCACCGGGTTCGTGGCGCACTTGACTTGATATGTCGCGGGCTTCCACAGCAAGGTAGCCGACCGTGTCGGCAGTTTGCTCGCCCCGCCTCGTCCATCGATACAGGTTTTCGTCAGTATTTACTTGCCAACCGCGACGCTACAATAACCACCGTCTTGTACCAGTACAGGTTGAACAGTTATTCTGGTATCTAAACCACCTGAACCGCTGTCGGATTTTCCAAAGCGCGTATTGAGCCTCATGCCCTTGTCACCCACTGCCCCCGCCGCCAGCAAAAACAACGACGCCCCGCCACCACTCGACGCCACCCCGGCTCATGCGCTTGGCGACTTCATTCGCGCGCATCGGGAGCGGCTGTCGCCGATGGCCGTCGGCTTGCCGCCCGGCCCGCGCCGCCGCACGCCCGGGTTGCGGCGAGAAGAAGTCGCCCAGTTGTGCGGCGTCAGTCCAACCTGGTACACGTGGATAGAACAGGGACGGCCCGTGTCCGCGTCCGCCGATGCGCTGGCGCGCATTGCCGTGGCATTGCAGTTATCGCGGGCCGAGCGTGCCTATCTGTTCGAACTGGCCGCCCAGCGCGATCCCGCCGAGCCCGATCCCGCGGCGCAGGACGCACCGGCAGCGCTGTTGAAATCGGTGGAATTGATCGATGCGCCCGCCTACGTCCTCGACCGGCAGTGGAATGCGTTGCGTTGGAACGCGCAAGCGGCGGCGTTATTCGCCGGCTGGCTGGACGGAGCTCAGGACCGTAATCTGCTTGGCTTCACGTTCACAGCGCCTGGCGCGCAGAGCTTGATCGTGGATTGGGAGACGCGCGCGCGACGGCTCGTGGCGGAGTTCCGGGCGGATTCGATCCGCCATCTGAACGATGCTCCCACCCGAGCGCTGATCGATTCGCTCAGTGCCGCAAGCGATGCGTTCGCGCGTTTTTGGGCGTCACAGGACGTCGGCGAACGGGAAGGCGGTGCGCGCGAATTCAATCATCCGACGCGCGGGCGCCTGGTGTTCGACCAGATTACGTTCAAGCCGGCGCATAGGGAAGATTTGAAGCTGGTGATCCTGGTAGGTGCTGACGCGGCAGAACGCCCCCGCGAATAGCTCGGCGACGCTTGGACTCTGCGGGCCGGCCAGAAACGATGACCACCGCCAAACGCCGCCGCAAATGGTGTGAGGCGCAGGAATCCGGGCCGTCGGCGCGCTGCTCGACCGATAGCGATAGCCGAAAAAAATGCCCGGCCTTTACGGTCGGGCAAATCCGCATCTCCCCGGCAGGGCCGGAGGAGAACGGGGACACATGGTGAGCTGCGCACGGTTGCGCCGCGAATCTCGCGCGCCGTAAGCGGGCCCGTATCCGTAATACGCAGACAAACGCGAAACGGATGCATCCGGATGCAAAAAAACCAGCGCGGTTCATATCGATTGTTTCTGAAAGATTAATCGCGCGCCTACCCGACCGGTTCCATGACGACAACACTCCCCCACGACCCGACCGCCGACACCCTCGTGCAATTGCTCGATCGCGTCGCCATTGAAGACGCCGCCGCGTTGCGCACGCTCTACGAGCTAACTTCGTCGAAACTGTTTGGCCTTGCGCTTCGTATATTGGTGAAGCGCGAGTGGGCCGAAGAAGTTTTGCAGGATGCGTTCGTCAATATCTGGCGATACGCGGGCGACTACAAAGCCGGCCTCTCCGCGCCGATGACCTGGATGGCGGCGATTGTCCGCAACCGGGCCCTCGATTATTTGCGGCGGCAAAAGGCCAACGGGGCAAGCGCCGAAACAGAGTGGAGCGATACGTTGGACGATACGTTGCCGGCAAATGAGGCAGATCCCTCCGAGCAGATGTTGATGAGCCAGGAAGCGCGGCAACTCGCCATCTGCATGGAGCGGCTCGAAGCCAGTCAGCGACAGGCCGTGGCGCTGGCCTATCTGCGTGATCAGAGCCACAGCGAAGTGGCCGACGTCCTGAAAGTACCGCTTGGCACGGTGAAGTCGTGGATTCGGCGCGGCCTCGAAAAACTTAAAACGTGCCTGGGAGGTCTGTGATGGATCTGCATCGCTACGCAGGCCTGGTAGACCAACTTGCAGCCGAGTACACGCTCGGCGTGCTGCGCGGGGGATCGCGCAGACGGTTTGAAGCTATCTCCCAGCACGATCCGGCCATTCGCCTGGCGGTGGAAACCTGGCGTTTGCGGCTGGCGGCAATGACCGAGATTGGTCCGGCGGTTGCGCCGCCGCCGGAGATCTGGCCGGCTATCGAGCGACGCTTGAACCTGGTGAACGCCCGGCGCGAGGCGGCTGCGGCCCGGCCGATTCCGTCTGCAGCCCCGGTTACCCGACCGAAGCCGGGCTGGTTCGAGAATCTCTCGTTCTGGCGCGGCTGGTCGATCACCGCCACAGCCATTGCAGCGATTGCGCTGGTCGTGTCCATTCGAGAACTGTCGACGGTCGCGCCCGTTCCTGCGCCGGCGCCCGCACCGCAAGTGGCCCAGGAACCGCGGATTGGTTATGTGGCAACGCTTGCCGATGACAAATCCAACGCGAGAATGCTGGTGACCTGGGACGACCGGACCTCTGAAGTCACCGTTCGACGCTTGAGCGGCTCGTCGGATCCCTCCGATAAATCCATGCAGCTCTGGGGCCTGCCCAAGGAAGGGCACCCGGTGTCGCTCGGCGTGCTGCCCGTCGGGGGAACCGCGCGCTTCAAAGCGGCGTCTGTGAATGCGTATCCGGTGTTGGCGGTGTCGGTGGAGCCGATCGGCGGGTCACCGAATCCGAATGGGCCAACCGGCCCGGTCGTCTATACGGGTAAGGTCATTCCGGCAGCTTGACGGTGGTCGTTTGACCCTGCGTAGAAGGGGCGCCACCTGGCGCCCCTTCTACGCGTTCGATGGTTGCCCGTTCTCATTGCCTGTAAAATCGCCAGTTCCGCGGGTTTCTATCCGGATCGCGCTACGCCCGGCCGCCTGCCATCGACTTTCCGTCCTCTTACGAACATCACTATGACGTCCCAACTGCACAAAAAAGGCGAAGCCTGGTCGGCTCGCTTCAACGAACCAATGTCCGATCTGGTCAAGCGCTACACGTCATCGGTGTTCTTCGACAAGCGCCTCGCGCTCGTCGATATCGAGGGATCGCTCGCGCACGCCGCCATGCTGGCCGCGCAAAAGATCATCGGCGATGCGGATTTCCAGGCCATCCAGCAAGGCATGACGCAGATTCGCGGCGAAATCGAACGCGGCGAATTCGAGTGGAAACTCGATCTGGAAGACGTCCACCTGAACATCGAAGCACGATTGACGGCGCTTATCGGCGATGCCGGCAAACGCCTGCATACCGGCCGCTCGCGCAACGACCAGGTCGCGACCGACATCCGCCTGTGGCTGCGTGGCGAAATCGACACGATTGGCGAATTGCTGGTCGCGCTGCGCCGTGCGCTGATCGATATTGCCGAGCAAAACGCCGAAACCATCATGCCCGGCTTCACCCACCTGCAAGTCGCTCAGCCCGTGACGTTTGGCCATCATCTGTTGGCTTACGTCGAAATGTTCAGCCGCGACAGCGAACGCCTGCTCGATTGCCGCAAGCGCGTGAACCGCCTGCCGCTTGGCGCTGCGGCGCTCGCCGGCACGAGTTATCCGATCGATCGTCACGCCGTGGCGAAAACCCTGGGCTTCGACGGCATCTGCGCAAACTCGCTCGACGCCGTGTCGGATCGCGACTTCGCCATCGAATTCACCGCGGCTGCCGCGCTGATCATGACGCACGTATCGCGCTTCTCGGAAGAGCTCGTGCTGTGGATGAGCCCACGGGTGGGATTCATTGACCTGGCTGACCGCTTCTGCACCGGCTCGTCGATCATGCCGCAGAAGAAGAACCCGGACGTGCCGGAACTGGCGCGTGGCAAGACGGGGCGCGTGAACGGGCATCTGATTGCTTTGCTGACGCTGATGAAGGGCCAGCCGCTCGCGTACAACAAGGACAATCAGGAAGACAAGGAACCGCTGTTCGATACCGTCGACACCGTCTCGGATACCCTGCGTATCTTCGCCGAGATGGCAGCGGGTATCACGGTCAAGCCGGACGCCATGCGCGCAGCCGCGTTGCAAGGTTTTTCGACGGCGACCGATCTCGCGGACTATCTGGTGAAACGCGGCCTGCCATTCCGCGATGCGCACGAAGCGGTAGCGCTGGCCGTGCGAATCTGCGTGGACCGCGGCTGCGATCTGGCCGACCTGACACTCGACGAAATGCGCGCGGAACTGCCGAACGTGGCGCGTTTGATTGGTGAGGACGTGTTCGAATACCTCACGCTGGAAGGCTCGGTTGCGAGCCGCAATCACGCCGGCGGAACAGCGCCGGAACAGGTTCGGGCGGCGGCAAAGGCGGCTCGCGCGGCGTTGGGGTAAATAAGGCGGCCGGCGAAGCACATCGCGGGACCGATCGTAGCTGATTTGGCTACGATCGTAGCCGATCTGGCTACAGTCACCCTCGGCAATTGCTCAGCATGCATTCAATTCCGTTGTTTCCGGTACGCCCATGATCACCCGTCCCAAACTCAACTGGTTCCGCATGCTGTTCGTCTGGCGCGGGTCCGTGCTGCCGCAACTATTGCCACGCCTCGCGTTGATCTTCATGTTGTCCATCGCTGCAATCGTGATGCACGACCATGTCCGAAGTTATCCGGTCGGACTCGGTACGCCACCGTTCGCACTCGTTGGCATCGCGCTCGCCGTGTTCCTGGGCTTTCGCAATAGCGCAAGCTATGAGCGCTGGTGGGAAGGCCGCAAGCTATGGGGTTCGTTGCTGATCCACGGCCGCTCGCTCGCGCGGCAGGCGCTGACATTGCCGCGCGCTGTGAAAAACGAAGACACGCACGAGTTCATCGCGGGAATTGGTGCACTGGGTCACGCACTGCGCCACGAAATGCGTCGCACCGACCCACTCCCCGACCTCGCCACGCGCCTTCCGGCAACGCTTTATCAGCGGGTCGTTCAGGCGCAATATCGCTCGTCACTGATCTTGCAATGGCTCGGCGAATGGTCGAGCACGCGCGCTCGCGAAGGTGCACTCGATGGCTACGGTGTGCTCGCATTCGAGCAAAACCTGAACGAGTTGTCGGCCGTGATTGGCGGCTGCGAAAGGCTGGCGTCGACACCTCTGCCGTTCTCGTATTCGGTGATGATCCACCGGACCGTGTACCTGTTCTGCGTGATGCTGCCGTTCGGGCTTGTCGATGGAGCGGGTTTTCTCACGCCCTTGTTCGCGCTTCTGGTCGCGTACGCGTTCATGTCGCTGGAGGCGATCGCGGCGCAGATCGAAGATCCGTTCGGTCTCGAAGAAAATGACCTGGCGTTGACCGCGTTATGCGACTCGCTGGAAACCGCACTCCACGATATGGCCGCCGATCCGGCGTTCGCGCGACCACCCAAGGCCTTGCCGGAACCGGGCGTGACCGAGCGCTGGTTTATCGTTACCTAAGAGGCCAAGCGTTGGATCAGTCCGACCACCAATGACAAAGGCCCGCATTCGCGGGCCTTTGTCATTCCTACGTTCTCACGCTGTCACATCAGCGCTCGAGCGCCACGCAATCGACAAAATACTCGATACGCCCGTTGATCATCTCACCAACCAACCCGTGGATATCCGTATGGAAGCCCGGGAAGCGTTCGTTGAACTCGCGCGCAAAACGCAGGTAGTCCACGATCGTCTTGTTGAACCGCTCGCCCGGAATCAGCAACGGAATGCCCGGCGGATAAGGCGTCAACAGGATGCTGGTCACACGCCCTTCGAGTTCGTCAATAGGCACGCGATCGATCTCGCGATGCACCAGTTTCGCATAGGCTTCGGACGGCTTCATGGCCGGCTCCATGCTCGAGAGATACATCTCGGTGGTCAGCCGGGCAATATTGTTGGCCCGATAGACGCTATGAATCTGCTCGCACAGATCCCTTAATCCCATTCGCTCATACGACGGATGCTGCGCAATGAAATCAGGCAGCACACGCCACAACGGCTGGTTATTGTCGTAGTCGTCTTTAAACTGCTGCAACTCGGTCACCATCGAATTCCAGCGACCCTTCGTAATGCCGATCGTGAACATGATGAAGAACGAATACAGCCCGGTCTTCTCCACGATAATGCCGTGCTCCGCCAGATATTTCGTCACGATCGCGGCCGGAATCCCGGTCTCGCCAAACTCGCCATCCACGTCCAGTCCAGGCGTGATGATGGTCGCCTTGATCGGATCGAGCATGTTGAAGCCTTCGGCAAGCGGCCCGAAACCGTGCCAGCGGTCGTTCGGCTTCAACACCCATTCTTCACGGTCGCCAATGCCCTCTTCCGCCAGCGCTTCCGGACCCCACACCTTGAAGAACCATTCGTCGCCATATTCGTCGTCGACCTTGCGCATGGCACGGCGGAAATCGAGCGCTTCCGCAATCGACTCCTCCACCAGCGCCGTGCCGCCCGGCGGCTCCATCATGGCCGCGGCCACGTCGCAGGACGCGATGATCGCGTATTGCGGGCTCGTGGACGTGTGCATCAGGTACGCCTCGTTGAAGCGGTGCTTGTCGAAGGTGCTGTTCTCGGAGTCCTGGACCACGATCTGCGACGCCTGCGAAATCCCCGCAAGCAGCTTGTGCGTGGAGTGCGTGGCGAACACCAGCGCACCCGTACGCGGACGCCCCGCGCCGATAGCGTGCATGTCCTGGTAGAAGTCGTGGAACTCGGCGTGCGGCAACCAGGCTTCGTCGAAGTGAAGCGTGTCGAGCAAGTCGCCCAGCAGGTCCTTGATCATCTCGACGTTGTAGATCACGCCGTCATAGGTACTTTGCGTGATGGTCAGGATGCGCGGTTTGGCTTTCGGATTCTTCGCCAGCGCTTCACGCGCGAACGGATTCGCTTCAATCTTCTTGCGGATGTTTTCCGGCTTGAATTCGTCGCGCGGAATCGGTCCGATAATGCCGAAGTGATTGCGCGTCGGCGTCAGGAAGACGGGAATCGCGCCTGTCATGGTGATCGCGTGCAGGATCGATTTGTGACAATTGCGGTCGACCAGCACAATGTCGCCGGGCGCAACGGTCGCGTGCCAGACGATCTTGTTCGATGTCGACGTGCCGTTGGTCACGAAGAACAAATGATCCGCGCTGAAAATACGCGCCGCATTACGCTCGGACGCCGCGATCGGCCCGGTGTGATCGAGCAGTTGCCCAAGTTCATCGACGGCATTGCAGACGTCCGCCCGCAACATGTTCTCGCCGAAGAACTGGTGGAACATCTGCCCAAGCGGATTTTTCAGGAACGCCACGCCGCCCGAATGCCCCGGGCAATGCCACGAGTACGAACCCTCTTCCGCGTACTGCACGAGCTCCTTGAAGAACGGCGGCGCCAGCGCGTCGAGGTAGACCTTCGCCTCGCGAATAATGTGCCGCGCGACGAACTCCGGCGTGTCCTCGAACATGTGGATGAAGCCGTGCAGTTCGCGCAGGATGTCGTTGGGCAAGTGCCGCGACGTGCGCGTTTCCCCGTACAGGAAAATGGGGATGTCGGCATTGCGCCGACGCACCGCCTGCACGAACGCGCGCAGCGCGACAATCGCGGAGGCCAGTTCAGGCGTGTCGCCTTCCGCCACCACGACGTTGTCCACGTACGGCAGCAATTCGTCGTCGTCGATCGACAGGATGAAGCACGACGCACGGCTCGATTGCTGCGCGAACGACGTCAGGTCGCCGTAACTCGTCAGCCCGAGCACCTCGACGCCTTCGCGCTCGATCGCTTCGGCAAGGGCGCGGATGCCGGAACCCGAAATGTTCTCGGAGCGAAAATCTTCGTCGATGATGACGACGGGAAAACGGAACTTCATGCGGCGAATCTCCAAATGGAACGACCGCTGGCCGAGTTATGCGTGCTCGATTCCAGCGGTCTTTCAAAAAGCGTTGCAATGACGTTTCGAATAATTGAGAAACGTCAGGTCTTCGGCAGTGTTACGCCGATTTGCCCTTGATACTTGCCCCCACGATCGGCGTACGAGGTCTCGCAAATCTCATCGCTTTCAAAGAAGAGAACCTGTGCCACGCCTTCGTTCGCGTAGATTTTGGCAGGCAAAGGTGTCGTATTCGAGAATTCGAGCGTCACATATCCCTCCCATTCCGGCTCGAACGGCGTCACGTTCACAATGATCCCGCAGCGGGCGTACGTGGATTTGCCGAGGCAAACCGTCAGGCACGAGCGCGGAATCCGGAAATATTCGACCGTGCGCGCAAGCGCGAAGGAGTTCGGCGGGATGATGCAGACATCGCCCTTGAAGTCGACAAACGATTTCTCGTCGAAATTCTTCGGGTCGACAATCGTGGAATTGATGTTGGTGAAAATCTTGAATTCGTCTGCCACACGAATGTCATAACCGTAGCTGGAGGTGCCATAGCTCACGATCTTGCGGCCATCTTCAGACACCCGCACCTGATCGCGCACGAACGGCTCGATCATGTTGTGCTCTTCGGCCATGCGCCGGATCCACTTGTCGGACTTGATGCTCATAGGGAACGCTACCCAACGAAAGAGGCGGCCTCAGAAGTGCCGCCGGGCTTGAAACAGGGCATGGCCGGAGACTCGGGATAGATGCAGAAGCACGCCGAAGCCAGCCAGACCAGACGAGAAGCGCGTATTTTACTTGATGTGCCGGCTGCACGACGCGGCTATGCCAACAGGCCGGGTCGCGCACCCCAACAGCCTGATTTCATTGAAAGATCACTGCTTGATCACACCGCACGCGAGCGCGGGACCGGCGCCATGCGGCACGATGGCGTAGGCGTCCGCGGCGTCGCGATGCAGCACGATGGCCCGCGACAACACCGAACGCACACCGTCGAGCGACACATCCGGCGCGACGATGAAACCCGTCGCCGTGCCGTTCGCGTCGGCACGAATGCTGGCGAGGTCGCCTTCCACCTTGGAACCGGAATCGCTGCGCTCGGACGCGGGTGCGAATACGGGGCCGCCGTCGGAGGAGGCCGCGATGATGCAGTCGCCGCGCTCATGGATCTGCAGTGCATGCTCGCTATTGGGCGGCATGCCCGACAAGTTGTAAGACACCTGGACGCCGTCTGCACGCTCGATGAACGTGACCGTGCCGGTCGCCGTATTGCCGCCGGTAGGCTGCAACGTGGCGTCGGCACGTTTTTCGTGGTTCTGGAACAGGAGGCCGCAGCCGCCGAGCAGCAAGACGCTGACCAATGCGCTGACAGTCGTGCTCAAACTCGGCACCAGGCTCGGGACCGGGTGTCTCGCGGCAGGGAGTCTGCGCGATTCAGGCCCGTCGAATCTTTGTTTCATGCGATCCTCATGGCGACCCGCGACCACCCCGTGTGTTCACCTGGCCGCGCCAATCAAGGCGACATGATACCGCGACACGCGCCGCCAAAATCGCGCACGCTCCTCAAGCCGTCTAAGTGTTTTGCACTACGATGCTGGGGAACATCGACGTCATGTCGCGCTGACGTTCGGCAATCGAAATAGCGACCTTGCGCGCGATCGATCGATACGCCTCGGCAATCTTGCTGTCCGGTTCCGAGATCACCGTCGGCTGGCCCGCATCGGTCTTCTCGCGGATCGCAATATCGAGCGGCAAATGGCCGAGCACCGGCACGCCATATTCCTTCGACATCCGCTCCCCCCCGCCCGCTCCGAAGATATGTTCTTCGTGGCCGCAGTTCGAGCAGATATGCGTGCTCATGTTCTCCACGATCCCCAGGATCGGGATGCCCACTTTCTCGAACATCTTCAAGCCCTTCTTGGCGTCGAGCAACGCGATGTCCTGCGGCGTGGTAACAATCACCGCACCCGTGACCGGCACTTTCTGCGAGAGCGTGAGCTGGATGTCGCCGGTGCCGGGCGGCATATCGACCACCAGGTAGTCGAGGTCTTTCCAGTTGGTCTGGCGCAGCAATTGTTCGAGCGCCGACGTGACCATGGGGCCGCGCCAGACCATGGGGTTGTCCTGCTCGATCAGGAAACCGATCGAGTTGGCCTGGATGCCGTGGCCGGTGAGCGGATTCATCGTCGTGTTGTCGGGCGATTCCGGACGGCCCATGATGCCAAGCATCATGGGCAGCGACGGACCGTAGATATCGGCGTCCAGCATGCCGACCGACGCGCCTTCCGCTGCCAGCGCCAGCGCGAGGTTCACGGCAGTCGTGCTCTTGCCGACCCCGCCCTTGCCCGACGCCACCGCAATGATGTTCTTCACGTTCGGCAGCAGCTTCACGCCGCGCTGGACCGCATGCGCGACCACTTGCGACGACACCGTCACCTGTGTCTCACCGACGCCCGGCACGCTGGCGACCGCGTTGGACACGAGCGCGCGGATGGCGTCGAACTGGCTCTTGGCCGGATAACCCAGCACTACGTTCACCGTGACATTGGCGCCGTCCACGGTGACGCCGCGGATGCTTTTCGTGTCCGCGAAGGTGCGATTGGTATTGGGATCGATCAAGCCGCTGAGCGCGGTATCGATCTGGGCGCGATCAAGACTCATCGAAACTCCAGGGGAACGCTTTTTGCTGTGGCGGATCGAATGTTCCGCACGCAAACTATGAAATTGAAAGGAATTGTTGCACCACGTTGCGCCGCAGCACAGGGCGATGCACTATCCGACGCTGCCATGATTCGGGGACGCATCGTTATAATCGCTTGAATCCTTGGCCGTATTGTAGTGGCAGCCGTTACGACTCGCCGGAAGACCCTACGGGGACCGTTCCGCGCTGTCGGAGCCGGCTTTGTCTGAATTGGTACCCTGGAGAATTGATAATGAACTCGAAAATGATGACCCGCTTGACCGTAATCGCCGTAGCCGGTGCGCTGGTCGCCGGTTGCGCCACCCAGCAAGGCAATAACGCCGCCGTTGGCACGGGCATTGGCGCGGCGTCGGGCGCGGCGCTTGGCGCAATCTTCGGCGGCGGCAAGGGTGCGGCCATCGGCGCGGGTGTGGGCGCGGCGGCTGGCGGCATTACCGGCTACAACTGGCAGGCCATCAAGGGCAAGCTGACCGGCGCAACGAAGGGCACGGGCACGCAGGTGACGGAACAGCCGGACGGATCGCTGAAGGTCAACATCCCGAACGCGATCTCGTTCGACACCAACAGCTACGCTATCAAGCCGGGTTTCGCACCGGTGCTCGATCAGGTTACGCAAACGTTGACTCAGCATCCTGAGCTGATCGCGCAAGTGGTTGGACATACCGACAGCACCGGCCAGCCGGCTTACAACCAGACGTTGTCGCAAAACCGTGCACAAAGCGTGGCATCGTATCTGGCCGGCCACGGCGTGGCGCCGCAACGTCTCTCGGCGCAAGGCATGGGCCAGACGCAACCTATCGCCGACAACAGCACTGAGCTCGGCCGTGCGCAGAATCGTCGCGTGGAAATCTACCTGCGCGCTACTGCTCAGCCGGGTCAGGTTCAGTAATACGGTTGATTTACAAGGGGGAATGACGCGGTAACCAGGCCAGGGATTCGATTCGTTTCGCGGCGGAACAGCAGACACGCAGCAGATCCAACGCGAACATGAAAAATATTTGAAACTTTGCCCCTGCAGTCCGTGTCTGTCTTATCGGTAGGTGGCTGGCTTTGCCGCCACGTGCCATTCTCCTCTTGTCGTTGTTGCTCCGGGGCCGCTAATCGCCCCGGTTTTTTTTCGTCTGAAATTTGGAGGGGCAGACCCTCCAACACCAGCCGTCTTCCCCACCGCTCCATCCCCGCCGCTGCCCGACTGAGAACGGCGGACCCTTGGCTGGTAGAATCTTCATTCGCTTTTTCACGCCATCACCGAATTCTTTAACCGCAGGCCAGCCGCCTTATGTCAGCACCGTCAGCACCCACCTCGTCACCATCCGCACCCGCAGCGGCGTCAGCCACCCCTGTCCAGCGCCGGATTCTCGTCACGTCCGCGCTCCCGTACGCGAACGGTCAGATTCATATTGGCCATATGGTCGAATACATCCAGACGGATATCTGGGTGCGTTCGCTGCGAATGCACGGTCACGAGGTTTATTACGTCGGCGCTGACGACACCCACGGCACCCCCATCATGCTGCGTGCCGAGCTGGAAGGCATCACGCCGAAGCAGTTGATCGAGCGCGTGGGGAAAGAGCACAAGCGCGATTTCGACAGCTTCGGTATCTCGTTCGACAACTACTATTCCACCGACGCCGAAGAAAACCGCGTGCTGTGCGAATCCATCTACGAGTCGCTGAAGGCGGCCGGGCTGATCGAGGCGCGCGATATTGAGCAAGCCTACGACCCGGTCAAGGAAATGTTCCTGCCCGATCGCTTCATCAAGGGCGAATGCCCGAAGTGCGGCGCGAAGGACCAGTACGGCGACAACTGCGAAGTCTGCGGGTCCACGTACCAGCCGCTCGATCTCATCAACCCGTATTCGGTGGTGTCGGGCGCGACGCCGGTGCGCAAGACCTCGACGCATTATTTCTTCCGCCTCTCCGACCCGCGCTGCGAAGGTTTCCTGCGCGGCTGGGTCAGCGGACTCGCGCAGCCCGAAGCCACGAACAAGATGCGCGAATGGCTCGGCGACAAGGGCGACGCGAAGCTTGCCGACTGGGATATCTCGCGCGACTCGCCGTATTTCGGTTTCGAAATCCCCGGCGCGCCGGGCAAGTATTTTTACGTCTGGGTGGACGCACCAGTCGGTTATTACGCCAGCTTCAAGAATCTGGCGGATGCGCGCGGCATCGACTTCGAGGAATGGATCCGGCCGGGATCGAAAACGGAGCAGTATCACTTCATCGGCAAGGACATCCTGTATTTCCATACGCTGTTCTGGCCTGCAATGCTGGAGTTTTCCGGCCATCGCACGCCGACGAATGTGTTCGCCCACGGTTTTCTCACCGTCGACGGCGCGAAGATGTCCAAATCGCGCGGCACGTTCATCACGGCGAAAAGCGTGATCGATACCGGGATCAATCCCGAGTGGCTGCGTTACTACTTCGCCGCGAAGCTGAACCACACGATGGAAGACATCGACCTGAATCTCGAAGATTTCCAGGCACGTGTGAACAGCGATCTGGTCGGCAAGTACGTGAATATCGCGAGCCGGGCGGCAGGGTTCCTGATCAAGCGCTTCGACGGCCGCGTGCTGGACAGCGCGATGAATCATCCGCTGCTGCTGCAATTGCGCGCAGCCGTGCCGCAAATTGCTGCGCTCTACGAGTCGCGTGAATACGGGCGGGCGTTGCGCACGACCATGGATCTCGCCGATGCCGTCAACGCGTTTGTCGATACCGCGAAGCCCTGGGATCAGGCCAAGGACGAAGCCAACTCCGCTGCCCTGCATGAAACATGCAGCGTGAGCCTGGAGGCGTTCCGCTTGCTGTCGCTGGCGTTGAAGCCGGTGTTGCCGCTGCTGGCGGAATCGGTGGAAGGGTTCCTCGGCGTCGCGCCGCTGGTCTGGGCCGATGTTTCCACACCGCTTCGTTCCTCGCAGCCGATCAACGCGTACAAGCACTTGATGACCCGCGTCGACCCGAAACAGATCGCCGCGCTGATCGCCGCGAACCTGGAATCGATCGCTCCGGGGCAGGCGGTTGCTGCCGCGCCTGCGGCCGCTTCTGGTTCTGCATCTGCTGCAGTGTCAAAGAAGGCCGCAAAGGTGAAAGAGCCGGAAGCGGAAGGCGTGATTTCCATCGATGACTTCGCCAAGGTCGACCTGCGAATCGCGAAGATTGTGAATTGCACCGCGGTCGAAGGCTCGGACAAGCTGCTGCAACTGACACTGGATGTTGGCGAGGAAAAAACCCGCAACGTGTTCTCCGGGATCAAGTCGGCGTATCAGCCGCAGGACCTGATCGGGAAGTTCACGGTCATGGTCGCAAACCTCGCCCCGCGCAAGATGAAGTTCGGGCTGTCGGAGGGCATGGTGCTGGCCGCGTCCGCCGACGACGAGAAAGCCGAACCGGGTTTGTACATTCTTGAACCGCATAGCGGCGCGAAGCCGGGCATGCGCGTGAAGTAAAAGTATCGGGCGGGCGATGGCTGATTCATGGTTGATTGATCGCCGCGCCCGAACCGAAGGCCAAAGGGCCGCGCCAACTCACGTTGGACGCGGCCCTTTTAACGTTCATGCGGCGCGTAAGCTACTTCCCCTCCGACGGCCCGTTCCTTCGCGACCACGAATCGAAGCGCCGCGTATAAAGCAGATCGAGACCCTGGAATGTGCCGCCGTACGCCGATATTGACCAGAATCGCGACAGGCTCAGCGTCGCTTTGATCGCATTGCTTGCCGACTGCAAACCCTGTTCATAGCCGAGCACGAGCCGCTCATTGATGGCCTTCGACAACATCACGACTTGCGGATCGGTCAGCCCAACCTCACTCGTTCCGATAGAAAACTCATCCAGACCGAACGTCTGCGCAATCCGCTTGCCCTGTGAGCTCCCCAGCAACGCGAGCGCATTCGTCATCGCGCTCTGCTGACCGATATTGTTGCCCTGATCGGTACCATGCCCGAACAACAGCCACGATAACTTCTCGTTATCCGGCACGTTCGGCTCCGAAATCAGCTTTGCGATTGGTGACTGCACCGTGCCCGTCACCTGCACGCCGGCCTCGATCTCCTGATTGCGCCGCATCGCCAGAATATTGATGCCGGGATTCGCAACCGGTCCGTTGAACGTGAAAAAGCCGTTTTCAATCCCCAGCTTCCGCCCGAACGCCGTATAGGTGGACCCCGGTGTCACGCGCACATTGCCGACAGCCCGCAGCGGCATGTTCGGCGCGCTCATGGCCGTGATGGTCCCGGCCAGGCCGAGATCCGCACCCGCGCCGCGAAAGCGGAATTTCTGGCCGAGATTGATATCGATATTCGCACGCGGCGCAAACGCGCCCACGGGCTTCTCGCCCGTCTCCACAACGTGCTGGTCCTCGCCCTTCACCGTACCGTCAGGACGCTCGATCACGACGTCGTCGCCAAGCGACGGCGCCGATTGCTCGGGCAGGTCGAAGAGCGCGTGATCGACAGTGAATTTGCCGTCGATCGCCATGCCGCCCTGCAGACCTGCGTTCGCCACCGATGCACTGCCCGACAACTGCAACTGCCGGTCAGGCGATGCAAACAGCTCAAGCTTGTCAGCAATAATGCTGGCCGTCAGGTCCGGCTGTTGCTGATCCAGCCGCACCTTGCCGGTTGCCCGCAATGTGCCGCTCGCGCCGTGAAACTCGACCTGCTGCAGATCGACAAGATTCTCCGACAACGCAATCCGGATCACGCCGTCCTTTAACTGCACGCCCTGGTCGATGACCGTGACCGACAGCCCGTCGCCGGTGAGCATGCCGGACACCGTCGGTTTCGCAACGATCCCCGCGATGGTCAGCTTCAACCCGAGATGGCCATCGAGCAGATAAGTCGGCCCGAACAACCCGCCAGTCGTGCGCAGCGTCGGAACATTGGCGTCGATCGCTCCGCTCAGCGGCGCTTCGTCCGCGACCGTGAGCACGCCGTCGCGCGCCACCAGGTTCGTGTGGACGTTCGCATCGATCACGCCGATCCGCGTCGCCTGCGCGTGCAGCGTCGCGTTGAGGCGGTTGCCGCCGGTAAAGTCCGCGCGAGCGGTTATGTCCGTGATGCCGAGCGCCGCGACGCCGCGAGCCGCGTCGATGGACACGTCACCCGAGCGCCGCTTCAGTTGCACGTAGCCCGTCGCGGTGGCGCCGAGCGCGAAATTCCAGTCGCCGTCGAAGACCAGATCAGTCTTGGTGGGTGGCGGCCCGCCCTCCAGTTCCTGGCGGATTTCAAACAGCCGCGCCACCGAGAGATTCGTCAACTGGCCGGCCGAACTGATGCGCCCGCCATCGAGCGCGAACGATTTCAAGTCGAGCACGGCGCCTTCCGCCGATACGCGCGTCGCGCCCAGCACGACGTGGTTCGGCGCGTAGCTCACGGTCAGCGGCGCGTCGAGATTGACGTTCGGCGTGCCCTTGTTGGACAAGCGCGTGACCGTACCGTCCCAATGCGCGCCGTCGCGGGCGTCGGTCAGGCGGCCGTTCGCGGCCACGGTCAGGTTGACCGCATTGCCGTGCACCTTGCCGACCGCGGACGCGTTGAGCGTATGGTTGGCGCGCGTGCCGTTGAGGTTCGCGTCGAGGCTCGAAAGATCCACCCCTTCCGCGCTGACATCGCGAGCCTGAAGGGTGAATACCAGCGCGCCGTTCGCGCCGTCGCGAGCTTCGGCCCGGCCTTCCGCATGGCCAACGCGGTTCGCGCCGAACACCACGCTGTCCGCCTGATAGTTTGCCGCCAGGTTCGGATGCGCGAACGAACCAGTGACATCGCCGTCGGCTTTGACGAGCCCTGCTAGTCCGAACCCCAGCCGCTCGAGCTGAGGTGCATCAATACGAAAACGCAAGCGATCGCCCGGTGCGCCGAAACTGCCGTTGAGATCGACGTCGTTGCCGGCAATCGAGAGCGTCGCCGTGCTCGGCAGGATGCGCGTTCCCACGACCTGGATCGTGCCCGCGCCGGTGAGCGGAAGGTTGTCGTAGACGCTGTCGCCGAGCTTGAACTGCGCCTTGGTCGTCAGCGTTGGCGCGAGTACGCCCACGGCCGACAGCGTGCCGTTCACGCGCGCCTCGATGGGCCCGGATTTCACCGCCGGCTTCGCTTTGGAAGCACCTTTCGCCGGAGGCTTCGTGACCAGTGCGTCGGTCAGCAGCAGCGGATTGAAGTCGATGAGCTTCGCCTTCAGGTCGTAGCTCGAATGCGTGTCCTTCTGCAGCGCGCCGCTCAACTCTATGCGCCCCTTGCCTACGCCCAGTTTCACGCCATCGAACGAGGTTTGTTTCGCATCGAGCGTGACCTTGCCCTGCGCGTGCAACGCCGCTTTCGGGTCATTGAGATCCAGCGTGATCGTCTGCGTATCGCCGGAGAGATGGATGCCGATCGGGCCGGCAAACTGGGTCGGCCGGATGGTCGATTCGATCGCGTTCAGATCGAGTTTCGCGACTTTCAGGTCGAACCGGCCCGACGCGCCCTTGAGCGTTCCGCCGCCCGTGACGGTTGCGTCCTTCAGCAGCCGCACGCTCAGGTCCGAAATGGTTTGCTCCGATGCATCGAGCTTCACGTTCGCGCGAGCATCGATCAGGGGAAGCAGTTGCTTGTCGACCGAACCCGGCTTCGCGTTCACGATCGATACCGGCCCGGTCACCACGAGCGTATTCGGCGTAGCCGGATCGGGTTTCAGTTCGGCCCGCACCGCGAGATCCGCAAACGGCGCGCTCGGGTTGAACGCCTGCGGATTGACGTGATCGATGGTCACCAGCGCGCGCTTGAGCGGCACGTCGCCGAACGGCGCTGCCTCAACGTGCGCCTGACCCTTGAGCTTCAGGCCGCTTGCGTTGATATCGGCGGCGAGGTTTTCCAGCGACCCCGTCAGATGCGCTGCGACCTGCACGGCCTCGCCGCTGACTTCGCCCGAATAACCGGCATCGCCGGTCAGCGGGAACGGGCGCGCGCCGCCGTCGAGTTTCAACGCGGCCGTGACCGCGCCGAATGGCGTATCGAGACGCTGGATGCGCGCCTCGTGATGGCGGCCGTCGCTATGCCCGTCCAGCGCGAGCCGCGAGAATTCTGTGGTCGTCGCGCCTTCATGAATGCGGAGCTTGTCGAGCGTGACGTCGCTGACGGAGAGCTGGACAGGCAAACGTAAATCGGTCGGCAACTCGACTTTGCTGTTGTCTTTCGGAGAAGGCGCGATGCGGGCATCGACCGTTCCGACATGCAAATAGTCGATAGTGAAACGCAACGGCGCACGCGTCAGTTCCCATCGGCCGGAAGCGCTGTCCACGGCAATATCCGTCCCCTTGCCGTCGAGACTTTTCCAGTGCACGTTGCGCAATTGCAAGCCGGTTGCAATCGCGCCGCCGTCGAGCGTGCCGCTCAGCCGGCCGCCAAGCAACGACGTCGCCGCCTGCCACACGTAGCGCGTCCCGCGCTCGCTGTTGAGCGCGTACAGGATCATCGCGACACCGAGCGCGAAGCAGAGCACAAGCACCAGCACCACGCCGCCGAGCCATTTGGCCAGGCGGCGCCAGCCGCCGCGCCGTGGCTTCGGTGCAGGCGCTCCATTTTCAGACGCGCCGTTCCCCCGGTCCTCGGAAGGGGCCGGCGGGTCTCGGGGAGATTGGCCGTTCTGGTCGCTCATGCTTGAAGGAACAATCGAAATAATCCGGGCAAATTCATCAAAAGGCGATCCCGAGCGTCAGGTACGGGCGGATATCGCGATTCTTGAAGCCATACGCAATGTCCACGTTCACCGGCCCGACCGGACTGCGCCAGCGCACGCCCACACCCGTGCCCGGCTCGAATACGCGCTCTTTCCAGGTGTCGGTGGCGGTACCTATGTCGAAGAACACCGCGCCGCCCCAATCGTGCGAAAACCAGTGCTGGTACTCCGAGCTGCCGGTCATCAGATACTTGGTCGGCAATACCGAGCCATCGACATCATTACCAATGCTCTGATACCCATAACCGCGCACCGAATTCGCACCGCCCGCGCGGAACAGCAGCGACGCGGGAACACCGCTCGAACTGCCCGCCGTGAACACCCCGCCAAACTCCGCGCGGAACACGAACAGGTCGCGCTTGCCCAGCGGCAAGTACTGCAGCAGGTTCGTATAAACGCGGCCAAAGGTTTGATCGGTGAGCAAACCCTTCACCGCGACGTCCGCTTCGGCGCGAATCAGGTTGCCCGAACGCGGAAACAGCGGATCGTCCACATTACGGCGCACCCACTGCCAGGACGGCACAAGCGCGCGGCTGGTGGTCGGCGGCCCAAGATTCTGCGTCAGCCGGTCGGCATAGAACAGCAGCGAAAACGTGGTGTCGATATTCTGCAGCGAGCGAGTGCGCTGCACGCCCACGCGTGCGCTATAGATGCGCGTGTCGGATACATTCGTGTTCGTGTACGAAGCCAGCACGCTGTTCACCCAGGTGCGGCCGTCCGGCGGCATCGCGAGCTGCACCTGGCCGTATTGCTGGGTCTGGTCCAGACGGCCGGATATGGTGAACGGATAAGCCTTGCCGAAGGTATCGAGATAGCTGTACGCGCCCTGGATATGCGGACCGGTATCTGTCGCGTAACCCACGCCGTAGCGCACGCTGTTGTACGGATACTCGCTGACCTTCAGGTGCATCGGCGTTTCGTTTGGCTTGTTGACGTCGTTGTCCGCGTCGATGGCGACCGACGCGTAATACGGCGTGTTCTGCAACTGCCGCTGCAACTCGTTCACCCGTGCGACGTCGTAGGTGTCGCCCGGGTGAATCCGGTTCACATTGTGGATGATCTTTTCCGGGTAACGCCGCACGCCGCTGATGTCGAGCTGGCCGAACGTGAAGGTCGGGCCGCTATCGAACGTCACTGACAAATCCGCTATGTGCGTCCGCGGATTCACGCGCGCCTGGGATTGCGAGATTTTCGCGCCAAGATACCGGCGGGCCTGCAAGGCCTTGAGCGCGGTATTCTTCGCGTCGTCCCACGCGCTCTGCGAGAACGGATCGCCTTCCTTGATCGAAAATGCGAGGCGCGCGGTGTTCTCCTGAGCCGGGTCTTCGGTCGTGATCGCGCCCTTGAATGTCAGCGAAACCGAGGCGACCTTCGTCTGCGGACCGGGATCGACGCTGATCGTGACGGATTTTTTGTTGCCGTCATGTTTCACGTCGGTCCGCACGATCGGCGTGAAATAACCGTCGGTCGCGACCAGATCGCGGACTTCCTGTGGCGTCGCGGTGACCAGAAAGTCGAATTGTTCGTCGCTGATGTCGTCGCGTTTCTTGAAACGCGATAAATCCAGATGGTCTTTCAACAGCGACCGGACACTGCGCGGCGCGTCGATATCGACGTCGTATTTCGCCTGCGCGGGCTGTGCGATGGCAAACAACGCCAGCGCGTGGAACAACCAGACGGCACGGCGCACGAATGACCACGACCACGCACGGGAAGGCGCCTTCGACGACGCGATAACCGGCGGCTGAAGCCGCCGATTATCGGCTTGCCCGCGCTTGAAGCGCAGCGGATCAAACAGGCGCCCCGCCAAACGTGACCTCCGGGGTTGAATTGAGTGGGATTGCGTGGGCGACGTGGCACGGGACGACCGCTGCTCGGTACCGGCGCGGTGCCAGCCAAACGCCGGGCGTCGTTCCAGCAGGCGCTATTTCACCACACTGGCGCGGCGGGCTGTCCCAAAAAACGCCGGGTTGGCCGATCGGACAACGTTCAAGCCGATCGTCGCGCGCTTCGACCCACCGGCTCCGGAAAATGCCGGAGGTGCGCCTTGGACGGCTCTCTGCCGCGCTTGTTCCTCGGGTGTTTCAATAATTGACAGGGTTTTACCATTGCTATCGGGACGGTTCCGCCAGACCGGATGGCCGATGTCTCCGCTTATCCGCGAGCTTCGGGCGGGCTTGGGACGTCTTCGGACGTGGCGGGACGTTGTTAACCGCTCCGCTCCCTGATGCTTGCGGTAAAATTGCAGCCAATCACGGCGGCGTCTCGCTTAAACCTGCGCCGCGCCCGTTTTCGAATCGCTCTGAGCCAACGGAAGTCGAATCATGTACCTGTCGGACATCACCCAGTTCATCAATCAGATGAAAGAGCAGAAACCGTCGCTCGAAGCAGAACAGCGCCAGGGCCGTGCGCTGTTGTGGGACAAAAAGCCTATCGACCTCGACGAGCGCTCGGAGATCAAGACGTCGCGAGTCGAACAAACGCCCTACGTCTATTACCAGAACTTCTGAACGTGAGTGCCGCCCGCGAGGCGCAGCCGGCTCCGGAGCGTTCGGGACACCCTGGGCGTTCGGGCAAGGATGATCGCGCCGCGGCGCTTGCCGCGCCCGCGAACGATTCCACGCCGAACACCATTGACGGCGTGGCGTTCGCGCATCTGTATGGCGAACCGCTCTGGAAGCTGCCCACCGACCTGTATATCCCGCCGGACGCGCTCGAGATCTTTCTCGAAGCGTTCGAGGGTCCGCTCGACTTGCTGCTGTACCTGATCCGCAAGCAGAATTTCAACGTCCTCGACATCCCGATGGCCGACGTGACACGCCAGTACCTGGGCTACGTCGACCAGATTCGCGAATCCAACCTGGAACTGGCGGCGGAATATCTGTTGATGGCGGCCATGCTGATCGAGATCAAGTCGCGCATGCTGCTGCCGGTGAAAAAGGCGGATACGGGCGAGGAAGCGGAAGATCCGCGCGCCGAACTCGTGCGGCGCCTGCTGGAATACGAGCAGATGAAGCTCGCGGCGCAGCGCCTGGATCACCTGCCGCAACTGGGCCGCGACTTCCTGCGGGCAGAGGTGTATGTCGAGCAGAGCTCGGCGCAACGCTTCCCCGACGTCGATGCAAACGACCTGCGCGCCGCCTGGGCCGACGTCATCAAACGCGCCCGCCTGGTCGAGCATCACAAGATCTCGCGCGAGGAATTGTCGGTGCGCGAGCATATGAGCGTGATCCTGCGGCGCCTGCAGAATGCCCGCTTCATGGAATTCGGCGATCTTTTCGACTCGTCGCGCGGCGTGCCGGTCGTGGTGGTGAATTTCATCGCGATGCTGGAACTGTCGCGTGAAGCGCTGATTGAAATCACCCAGGCCGAGCCGTATGCGCCCATCTACGTGAGACTCGCGTATTCGCCGGCTTAAGCCTTCCGTGGCGCAAAAGTGGCGTAGGCCCTTCCCCTTTCTTTCCCCTTGGAGCAGTGTTTTCAAAGCTGCCCGCCAGGAGACACCTGCTAGATGAAAGTCATCAGCTCGATCCATGAACTGCGCGACCAGTTGCGCGGCCAGAACCGAACCGCCTTCGTCCCGACCATGGGTAACCTGCACGAAGGCCACCTGTCGCTCATGCGGCTGGCGCGCCAGCACGGGGACCCGGTAGTCGCCAGTATCTTCGTGAACCGGCTGCAGTTCGGGCCGAACGAAGATTTCGATAAATATCCGCGCACGCTGCAGGATGACATCGAAAAGCTGCAGTCCGAGAACGTGTACGTGCTGTTCGCGCCGACCGAAGCCGACCTGTATCCGGAGCCGCAGCAGTATCGCGTTCATCCGCCGACTAACCTGGGCGACATCCTGGAAGGCGAATTCCGGCCGGGTTTCTTCCAGGGCGTATGTACGGTCGTGATGAAGCTGATGTCCTGCGTGCAGCCGCGCGTGGCCGTCTTCGGCAAGAAGGATTATCAGCAACTGATGATCGTGCGGCAGATGTGCCATCAGTTTGCGCTGCCCACGGAAATCATCGCGGCTGAAACCGTGCGCGACGCCGACGGTCTGGCGCTCAGCTCCCGCAATCGCTTTCTGCAAGCGGCCGAGCGCGCCGAGGCGCCGGTTCTGGCAAAAACGCTCAATCGCGTGCGCGACGCGTTGCTGGCGGGCAATCGCGACTTTGCATCGGTAGAAAAAGAAGCCGTGGAGTCGCTCGTGCAGCGTGGCTGGCAGCCCGATTACATCGCGGTGAGAAAGCGCGTGGACCTGCTGCCGCCCGGCCCGGCCGATACCGCGGCCCCGCTCGTGGTGCTGGCCGCCGCCAAGCTGGGCACGACCCGCTTGATCGACAACCTGGAAATTTAAGAGAAAATTGAGCGAGAGACGCATGCAGCGAACGCTTTTGAAATCGAAGATTCACCGCGCCACGGTCACGCATTGCGAACTGCATTACGAAGGTTCGTGCGCTATCGACGAGGATTTGCTGGAAGCCGCGAATCTGGTTGAAAACGAGCAGATCGATATCTGGAACGTGAACAACGGCGAGCGCCTGACGACCTACGCCATCAAGGGCGAGCGCGGCAGCGGCATGATTTCGCTGAATGGCTCCGCCGCGCGCCGGGCGCAACTGGGCGACCTGGTGATCATTGCGGCGTTCGCGCTGGTCGATGAGGCCGAACTGAAGGCAGGATGGAAGCCGGATCTCGTGTTCGTCGACGAAAAGAACCGTATCAAGGGAAACCGCGACCACGTGCCGACGCAGAACTGGACCTGAATCGGGTCTGGTCTGCTGCGAAAACGCAAAAACGCCGGTTGGCTTTCATGGAATTGAAGCCAACCGGCGTTTTTTTGTGCCCGCAAGGGTCGCCTGCGTCCACATCCTCTTCTACTTCTTCGACACCCATTCAATAATCGGTTGCCACTGCTCGATATCCTTCTCCACCCGGCTTTTGGCGACGTCCCAGATGGTGAGCCCGTGCGCCGCGACCTGCACGTAGTTCTGCGTATCGCGGATAAAACCCAGCACCGGCAGGTCAAGCCCTTCCACAAACCGATGCAGTTGATCCGCTGATTTCGTCCGGGCATCCACCCGCATACCCACCACGCCAACCTCGATGGTTCCCTTGCGTACCGCCTTCTCCTTCTGCAGCCGTTCCAGAAATTCCTGGGTGGCGAGAATATCGAACATGGACGGCTGCAGCGGCACGATCACCTTGTCCGCCAGATCCAGCGCCAGCGCGAGACGGGTGCCGTGAATCCCGGCGGGCGTGTCCACAACGGCCTTTTCCAGGCCCCTGGGCGGCTTGGACGGCGCGTCTACGTTGGTCTTCCACTCTTCTATCTTCGGCAGCGTGTCCGGGCGCAAGCCCAGCCAGCCGTGGGCCGACTGCTGCTTGTCCAGGTCCGCGAGCGCGACCCATTCGCCGTTTGCCGCAAAATAACCAGCCAGATTCGTAGACAGCGTGCTCTTGCCCACGCCGCCCTTCGGATTCGCTACCACGATCACCGTCATAGATTCAATCCACGCGTTGTCGGCCGCGCCCGACGCCCTGACACCCCCGGCGTGCTGTAAGCGCTGCATTAAGTGAAAAGTTCGAGCCGTTGATACTATCGGATTTGCCTATTTCAATCCATGCGCGTCAACAACGCCGCTCAACTTCAAGGACTCCGCAACATGGCCACACTGCGCCCCGAAATCACCCTCGACTCCCTGCGGGAACGCCAGCGCGGCCGCCTCCCGGAGCTGCTCGGCGTCGAAGTCGTATCGCTGGAAAGCGGCACGCTCACCGGCAAACTGACCGTGCGGCCCGAAGTGCTCGCGCCAAACGGCTTCCTGCATGCGGCGACCGTGATCGGTCTCGCCGACACCTGTTGCGGCTACGCCTGCATCGCTCACTTGCCCGAGGGTGCGAAGAATTTTACGACCATCGAAACGAAGAGCAACCACGTGGGCACGGCGCGCGAGGGCGTCATCACGGCCAAGGCAACAGTCGTCCACCTGGGCCGAAGCACGCAAGTGTGGGACGCGATCGTGACGAACGGCGAGGGTAAGACCATCGCGTTGTTTCGATGCACCCAGATGATCTTGTATTGAAATTGAATGCGTGCGGGAATCGCGCGCTTCGTTCAGGCGAACATCGAACCGATGGCGTCAAGATCCAGCGATTGCCCGAGCGTATCGGCGAGGCGGTCAAGCGAAGCCTCCCGCAACGCCGGGTAATCAAGCGCGGCGGCATCGCGCAGACCCGCCCATTCCAGTAGCGCCGCGCAGGCTTCGGGAGTATCGAAAATGCCGTGCAGATAGGTGGCGGCGATCTGGTTATCGGCGGAAATCGCGCCGTCAGGACGCTCGCCGTCGAGCATCACCGCAGGCCGGGCGAGCGCTGCGCCCGTCGTGCGGCCCATGTGGATCTCGTAGCCTCGCACGGGAGCAGGCTCGGGGCTCTCCGGGCGCTCAGGGCTTAAGGTCAGCCGGCCGGTCACGTTGTCGAGCAGCTTGTCCGCCGTCAGCGTGGTGTCGAGATCGAGCAGGCCCAAGCCGTTCACGCAGCCGGCAGGCCCTTCTAACCCCTGCGGATCATCCACGGTGCGGCCGAGCATCTGCATGCCGCCGCAAATGCCCAACACCTTGCCGCCGTACCGGAGATGGCGCTCGATCGCGCGATCCCAGCCATTTTCCCGCAGCCACGCCAGGTCGCGCTGCACGCTTTTCGACCCCGGCAGCACGATCAGATCGGCCGGTGGCGGCGTTGTCCCTGCACGCACGTAGGAGAAATCCACCTGCGCGTGCGCGCGCAACGCGTCGAAATCCGTATGGTTGCTGATGCGCGGCAACGCCGGCACGATCACCTTCAGCGCCTCGCCAGGGGCTTCGCCGCGCGTGTGCAACTGGCTTGGCAACATGTCCTCGGCATCCAGCGTCAGGCCATGCAGATAGGGCACCACGCCCAGCACCGGCTTGCCGGTTTGCGCCTCCAGCCAGTCGAGACCGGGCTGCAACAGGCTGATATCGCCACGAAAACGGTTGATCACGAAGCCGCGGATCCGCGCCCTTTCGGTCTCCGATAAACACGCGAGCGTCCCCAGCAAATGCGCGAACACACCGCCACGGTCGATATCCGCCACCAGCACCACCGGGCAATCCACGCGCTCGGCAAACCCCATGTTGGCGATATCGCGATCCCGCAGGTTCACCTCGGCCGGGCTTCCCGCCCCTTCCACGATAATCGCGTCAAAACGCTGCTGAAGCCGGGCGTACGAGGCAAGAACGGCATCGAACGCAACGGTTTTATACGCGTGATACGCGCGGGCATCCAGATTGGCGTGTGCGTGGCCGTGGATGATCACTTGCGCGCCGCGGTCGCTGGTCGGCTTGAGCAGCACGGGATTGAAGTCGATTTCCGCGTCCACGCCCGCCGCTATCGCCTGCAGCGCCTGAGCGCGTCCGATCTCGCCGCCGTCCACGGTCACCGCGCTGTTCAGCGCCATGTTCTGCGGCTTGAACGGCGCGACCCGCATGCCGCCGCGCCGCGCGAGCCGGCACAGGCCCGCGACCAGCGTGCTCTTGCCGGCGTCGGAGGTCGTGCCCTGGATCATCAGCGTGCCGCGCGGTGCAAATTGCATGGGGGTTTGCGTGGTCATCGGTTCCATTGGTGGCGTTGGTTCTGCGGGAAGCCGTTATGGTAGCGCCCGCCGGTACAATATTGCGATGACTTCCCCTGACCTCACCTTCATCCTGGGCGGCGCGCGCTCGGGCAAGAGCGCCTACGCCGAACGGCTGGCCGCCGGCAGCGGTTTGCCCGTCACTTACGTGGCGACGGCGCGTATTGGCGATGCCGAATTCGCCGCGCGCGTGGAGCAGCATCGCGAACGCCGGCCGGCACATTGGGCGCTGGTGGAAGCACCGGTCAATCTGGGCGGCGTGCTGCGCGAACTGGATCGCGAAGGTCATGTGGTGCTGATCGACTGCCTGACGTTATGGCTCGCCAACCTGCTGTTCCCCGCCGATGGCAGCCTGCCCGATGGCCCGCCGCTGCAGGCTTTCAGCGACTTCGACGCCGCGCTTTCAAACGTGCGCGGGAAGGTAATCGTGGTGAGCAACGAGATCGGGCTGGGCGTGGTGCCCATGGGATCGGGGACGCGCCTTTACGTCGATGAACTCGGCCGACTCAACCAGCGCGTCGCCGCCGCGAGCACGCACGTGACCATGATGGTCGCCGGCCTGCCGCTCGTACTGAAAGGCTGACATGCTGCTGCTCTCCTTCTACGTCACGGCGATGCTCGCCATTGCCGGCGTCGTGATCGACCGGATCTTCGGTGAGCCGGCCACGCGGCATCCGCTGGTCGCGTTCGGGCGGCTCGCCACGCGCATCGAAGCAAAAATGAATACCGGGTTCCGCGCGCGGCCAGCGGGCATACTTGCGTGGCTGCTTGCCGTCGTGCCGCCCGTGGCTGTGAGCTGGATTCTCGTGAGCGTGCTGCCGTTCGCCGCCGCGTGCGTGGTGCACGTCGCGCTGCTGTGGTTTTCGCTCGGCGCCAAAAGCCTGCGCGATCACATTGCGCCGATCGCCCGCGCGCTCGGGCTCGGCGATCTGGACGCCGCGCGCAGGCTGACGGCGCGGATCGTCTCGCGCGACACCGCCAACGCCGACGAACCCGCGCTGTCCCGCGCAGCCGTGGAATCCGCGCTGGAAAACGGCAACGACGCAATTTTCGGCGCGCTGTTCTGGTTCGTGATTGCCGGCGGCCCGGGCGCGCTGATGTTCCGCCTCGCGAATACCCTCGACGCAATGTGGGGCTACCGGACGCCGCGTTATCTTCGTTTCGGCTGGGCCGCAGCCCGTTTCGACGATGTCCTCAACTTCGTGCCCGCCCGTCTCACCGCGGCCAGTTACGCGCTGCTCGGAGACACCCGCACGGCGTGGCGCTGCTGGCGCACGCAGGCGCCGCTGTGGGACAGCCCGAACGCGGGGCCGGTGATGGCGGCGGGCGCCGGAAGCCTGAACGTGCTGCTCGGCGGCCCGGCGATCTACCACGGCACGCTGGAAACACGGCCGGTGCTCGGTTTCGGAATGACTGCCTCGCCGCGGCATGTGGTGGCGGCGCTGCGGCTGGTCGAACGCACGATACTGCTGTGGCTCGCCATCCTGCTGGTGCTGGCTTTCACGGGCGTGGGGTTCCATGGCTGAGCCCATCCGGCATGGCGGGAATCTGCGGGAAGCCGCGCGTCGATACGGGATCGCACTGGACGACTGGCTGGATTTATCGACGGGAATCAATCCGCGTGCGTATCCGGTGCCGCCGGTGCCAACGGACGCATGGCGCCGCTTGCCCGAAGACATGGATGGTCTGACCGAGCTTGCAGCGCGCCACTATGGCGCGCCAGGGGCGCTGCCGGTTGCCGGCAGTCAGGCCGCGATTCGCGTGTTGCCGGGCTTGTTGAAACCCGGTTTGGCGGCCGTTGCGTCCTTGACCTATGGCGAATACGCGCCCGCGTTTGAGCGCGCCGGACATCGGATCATGACGCTCGATGTCGCGTCTGCTGCGTTGGCGGACGGCGTCGACCATGTAATCGTTGCGAATCCTAACAATCCGACAACCGAACGTATCGGACGTGATGTGCTGCTCGGGTGGCACGAGCAATTGGCGGCACGGGGCGGCACGCTGATCGTCGACGAAGCGTTCGCCGATGCTTACGGCGATGCATCTATGTCGCTGGCATCGGAGAGCGGGCGAGAGGGGCTGGTCGTGCTGCGCTCCGTGGGCAAGTTCTATGGGCTAGCCGGGATTCGCACGGGGTTTGTACTCGCGGCAGCGCCACTACGCGATGCGCTTTCAGAAGCGCTTGGTGCGTGGACGGTAAGCGGTCCGGCACGGCATGCGGTCCAGGCCGCGTTCAATGATCTTTCATGGCAGGCGCAGACTCGCGCCACGCTGGCTCGCGATAGTGCAAAGTTGGCAGCGTTGATCCGCAGTCAAGGTTTCGATCCCCGCGCGACGCCCCTTTTTGTATGGTTCGAGACCGGCAAAGCGGCGATGCTGCAGCATGCTCTGGGCACGCGCGGAATCTGGACACGGCTCTTCGAGCATAGCGCGTTGCCCAGTTTGCGGATCGGTTTGACGGGATCGGAAGAGGAATGGGCGAGATTTGCCGGGGCGTTCGATGCATCCGTGAAAGCGATCCGCTGAACAATGACATGCTTCGATCGCAGACCCCGCCACGCATGACACACCCGACCTCACGAACCTCATGACCTTGCGTCACTTCCTCGCACTCAGTTTCATCGCTGCGATTTTTGCTTCGGCCCACGCTCGCGCAGAAGCCCTCACCGTCACCGACGACACCGGCGCCACCGTCACCCTCGCCGCCCCGGCAAAGCGCGTCGTGAGCTTGGCGCCCCATGTCACCGAACTCCTGTTCGCCGCGGGCGGCGGCGCGCGCGTCGTCGGTGCGGTCAGCTATAGCGACTACCCGCCGCAAGCCAAATCCATCCCGCGTGTCGGCGACAACAAATCGCTGGACCTCGAACGCATCGTCGCGATGAAACCGGACCTGATCGTCGTCTGGCGCCACGGCAATGCAATGCGGCAGATCGACAGGTTGCGCGAACTGCACGTGCCGCTGTTTTTCAGCGAGCCGCACAGGCTGAACGATATCCCTGTCACCATCGATAAACTCGGCGTCCTGCTCGGGACATCGGCTCAGGCGAACAAAGCGTCGGACGCCTTCCGTCACGACATCGCCGGCTTGCGGACGCGTTATTCGAACCGGCCGCCGGTGAGCGTGTTTTACCAGGTCTGGGACGACCCGCTGATGACGCTCAACGGGACGCACATCATCAGCGAAGTGATAGATCTGTGCGGCGGCCACAACGTGTTCACCGACCTTAAACCGCTGGTGCCCACCATCTCGACCGAAGCCGTGCTCGCCACCGATCCTGAAGCGATCGTGACGGCCACGCCGGGCGCGACGAGTTCGCAACATGCGTTGCCATCGCTGGATGCGTGGCGCAAATGGCCAACGATGAAAGCGATCGTGCGCAACAACCTGTTCGGTATCGACGGTGACCTGATCAACCGGCCGACCCCACGTCTCGCGCTCGGGGCAGCAACCTTGTGTGAAGACATTGAAGTAGCAAGAGCGCGCCGTCCGCAGTAAAGATTCAGGCGTTCCAGCGGACCAGCAGCCATTCATTGCGCACGCGTTTCAACCAGACGATCGCGCCGAAATCCAGCGGCCATTGAATCGCGTTCGCGCGCGGGACGCCGAGTAAATCAGCGGTCAGTACACGGATGACGCCGGTATGCGTCACCGCGTGAACAGGGCCGGTAGTGTTGGCGGTACAAACGGAATCGGCCCAACCCACCACGCGCTCGGCGAACTGCGCGACACTCTCCCCGCCGTGCTCGCGGGCATGTTCAAGATCCTCCGCCCAGGCATCGAGCGCCGCACGATCAAGGCCGTCCCAGCGCTGCCCTTCCCATGTGCCGAAATCGAGCTCCTGCAAACGCGCATCGGCTTGAACGGGACCGAGTGCTTCGGCCAGCAAGCGGCATCGGCTTAACGGACTCGTGTGCCAGACACCTTCAAGCGGCGGCACTTTCAGCAACCGCAACCGGTCGCCCAGCACACGCGCAGAATCGGCTGCATCGCCAAGAAGCGGGACATCAGTGCTGCCATAACAAATCCCGGTGTCTATGCCAACCGCGGGATGGCGAATCAGGACGAGATCCATCCGAGTCCGATCAGGTAGATAGTGAGTTCAAACATTTGCTGCGCGAAGCCGAGGCAGTCCCCGGTATAACCGCCGATACGCTTGACGAAGTAGCGTCCCATCGCAAAGCGCAATGCACCAAGCGCCACGATCATCACGCAACCAAACCGCCAGTCCGGCCAGAAAAGCCAGGGCAATCCGAATAGCGCGGCTAAAACAAACGCGCCCGCGCTCATCTTCTGCGCGACCGGTTTCGCCCGGCCTTCAGCACGTACATAGTCGAGCGTGCAAAGATAGCTGATCGCGAACGTACGGCTTGCCGCATGCGCCGCGACAATCATCCACGCCGTGCGCAACGGCAGCATGGTGGCCAACGTCTGCCACTTCAGCGCAAGCGCGACGATCAATGCAATCGCACCAAACGCGCCGATCCGCGAGTCGTGCATGATGCGCAACACGTCGTCGCGGGTGTATGCACCGCCGAAGGCGTCGGCGCAATCGGCAAGGCCGTCCTCGTGGAACGCCCCGGTGACAAGCAGCGTTGCCGCCATCGACAACAACACCGCCACAGCTGCCGGAAACACCTGCAGCGCGGCAAGATAAACGACCGCACCCAACCCGCCGACCAGTGCGCCGATCAACGGAAAATAACGCGCCGCCGCATTCAGATAATGCGCTTCGAAACCAACCCAACGCGGTACCGGCACGCGGGTGAAATACCCGAGCGCGGTGAAGAAGTAGCGGAGTTCCTGCGATGGCCGGTTCATGTCGGGATCACACGGCCTTGTCGGATACGCCGGCCGATTCGAAGCTCGCCATTTCATTGATGAACGCCACCGCCGCGCGCAACAGCGGCAACGCGAGCGCGGCGCCGGTACCTTCGCCCAGGCGCAAGCCAAGTTGCAGCAAGGGCTCGGCGTTGAAATATTCCAGCATGCGCCGGTGGCCCGTTTCATCCGATGCATGCGCGAACACGCAGTAGTCAAGGACGGCCGGGTTAAGCGCATGAGCGACAAGCAACGCCGACGTAACGATAAAACCATCGACGAGAATCGTCATGCGCGCTTCAGCCGCCGCGAGAAACGCTCCCACGATCATCGCAATTTCAAAGCCGCCGAAAGTGGCCAACGTCTCGACCGGATCGGTGGAGGCGGCGTGTTTCGCCAACGCCGCGGCAAGCACATCGCGCTTGTGGTTCAAGCCGGCGTTGTCGAGTCCCGTGCCGCGTCCTACGCACGCGTCGATCTCGACGTTGCAGATCCTGCTCATCAGGCACGCCGCCGCCGATGTGTTCGCGATCCCCATCTCGCCGAAGCCAATCACGCTGGTCCCGAGCGCCGCGTGAAAACGCACGCGTTCGGCCCCGCGTGCAATGGCTTGCGAGACTTCGTCGCGCGTCATCGCCGGTTCGTTTGCGAAGTTGCGCGTACCACCGCGCCGGATCGCTGCATCGACGAACCCTGCCGCCGCTGGCGACGAACTCGCCACACCTGCGTCCACCACTTCGAGCGTCATGCCCGCCGCCTTCGACAACGCATTGATCGCCGCCCCGCCCGCGATGAAATTCGCGACCATCTGCACGGTGACTTCCTGCGGGAACGGGCTCACGCCTTCGGCAGCAATGCCGTGATCACCGGCAAAAACAATGATCGCCGGCCGCTCGATACGCGGCTTTAAAGTCCGCTGGATCAGCCCGATCTGGAGCCCGAGCGATTCGAGCCGCCCAAGACTGCCGAGTGGTTTTGTCTTCGTATCGATCACGTGCTGCAGCTCGGCCGCCATGGATCGATCGAGCGGTTCGGGACGGGGAAGTGTGTCGTTCATAGTGATGTGTAAGGTGAGGTTGAACGCATCACGGGCACGAGCGCCTCGTGACCGTCCTGCTGGATCAAGGTAAGCGGATAACCGAACGCAGCACCGGCACGCTCGGGCGTGAGGACATCGCGAACGAGGCCTGCATACGCGTGGCCGGCGCCGTCGAGCAACAAAGCGTGCGTGGCGAAACGCCGGGCAAGGTTCAGATCGTGACACGAGAAAATCACATTGCGTTGTTTTGACCTGGCCCACCCGCTCAACGCTTCGAGACAATCAATCTGATGATGCACGTCGAGATGCGCGAGCGGTTCGTCAAGCAACAACAGCGGTGCGTCCTGGCACAAGGTCGCCGCCAGTGCCACGCGCTGACGTTCGCCGCCGGAGAGCGACAGGACATCGCGCGAAGCGAACTCGGCCAGGCCGAGCATATCCAGCGCCGCGTGCACGGCCGCGCGGTCCGCTTCGCTTTCCCAACCCCAGCCCGTGAGATGCGGGAAGCGGTTGAGCATGACAGTATCGAGAACGGTGGCGCTGAATGCATCATGCGAGGCTTGCGGCATCAACGCGCGTCGGCGGGCGAGTTCGTTCGCACCCCAGGCGCTCAGCGCCTTTCCATCGAGGGAAATTGCATTCGATGCCATCTTCGATACCCCCGCCATCGCCGCGATCAATGTCGTCTTGCCAGCACCGTTCGGACCGGCGACGCACCACATTTCGCCGGGCGCGAAGGTCTGCGTGAGATCCGCGATCAATACGCGACTCCCCGCGCGCAACGTGAGATGGGTGACCTGAAGTCCGTTCATGGCGCGCGCCTGAGGAGCATCCACAAGAACACCGGCACACCGATCAGCGCGGTGATGACACCCACCGGCAACTGCGCCGGCGCGATCACCGTGCGCGCGATCAGGTCCGCGCCCATTACTGCCAGTCCGCCCGCAAGCGCGGATGCAGGCAGCAGCATGCGCTGATCGTTGCCGAACGCGAGGCGCAACACATGCGGCACCACGAGCCCTATAAACCCGATGGTCCCGGCAGTTGTCACCGCAGCGGCTGCCGCCAGCGACGCAACGAGATACACGCGCAGCCTCAGCTGCACGACCCGCACGCCAAGCGCCTCGGCCGCTACGTCGCCACGCAGCAGGACGTTGAGCTGCGGCGCAGCCGGCATGATCGCGATCAGCGCAATCGCGAGCGCGATCAAGGCGGTCCACGGCATCGCGACGCCGTTCAGATCACCGGTCAGCCAGAACACCATGCCGCGCAAGCGGTTCTCGGGCGCGACCGCGAGCATGAGCGTGATCAACGCGCCCCACCCAGCCGCGATCACCGCTCCGGTAAGCAGCAACCGGGGCGATGTGTCCTGCGGCTCGCCGCGCCACAATTCCCGCCGGGCGAGGCCGAGCACGAGCAGTATCGACAAGAACGCGCCCGCAAAAGCGGCAACGTCGACGCTCCACCACGACAGGGAGAACAACATCGCGGCAAGCGCAAACGCGGCGGCGCCGCCCGATACTCCAAGCACATAGGGTTCAGCGAGCGGATTGCGCAGCAAGACCTGCAGCAGCGCGCCGGCCATGCCAAGCAAGGCGCCCGCCGCAAAGCCGCCGAGCGCGCGCGGCAGGCGCAGGCCGAGCACGATTTCATCGATCACGTCAGTCGACCGCGACGCGAGCGCCTGCATCACCCGCAGCGGCGAGACAGCGATACTCCCCAGCGCCAGCGAGACCACGAACACTGCGAGCGCGGCCACGCCGAGCACGGTCCAGATCATGAAAGCGCGCCGGGCGTTCATGCGTTTAACGTTCACAGCGGCTGCCGGCCGGGCGTGACAGAGGCACGGCGACGCGGCATGTTGTACGAGTGCGCAAGCTGGTAGTCCTTGTTGAAGAGATCATCGAGGTTGCCGGCAAGCGCACCGCTCCACAGAATGGCAGCGCTTGGGACGATCGACGGATTGCTGCTGAACGGATAGTACAGACCGACGACGGTTCAAGCACGGCGGATGTGATCGCCACCGTCGCGGGTAAAGACCTGCACACGCCGCCGACGCATTGCCGTTCACCGCTGACACGTGTTCGAGCAACCGTTGCAAGCGTTGCGCTGCACCACGTCCGGCCGATTTCGCCTCAGCGGGGATCCGCATTGGCGAACGGGCTGACGGTGCACCGCGCAAGAACAATCCCGCCAGATATCAGCTCTATGCGGACAATTGGGCGAGACCGGTCCGGATGATGCATGCACGAGCCGGGTCCCGCGGATCCATGCTGAGTGAACAGAACGCAACCCAACCGCAAGGTCGTGTGCTCCCCATGGCCGGTATCCCGGCTGCCGGACGCCGTTTCGAGTGGTGAAATGGGCCGGACAACGTGCGCCGGGACCGACTTGCAACTTGCGTTGTAGTCGCTTACCGTTGCGGGGGCGGTGCAGGCTGGCTCGTCCGGGCAGACTCCGCTCGCGGCTTTCCGGCTAACTGCACGCAGGCTGGCACGCACGAGCGCCAGGGTGGCGCGAGTTTAAGAGCGGCACAATGGCTCGTCAAGAAAGCAGGACAATGCAGGCGCGCGGACTGTCTTCGCCATGGTTCGATTATTCGATTTACCCTTGTTTTGAGGGCTTTCTCGTGATATTTCGACAAACGCTCGCACGCCTGAATGAATGGGAGAATGAATCCCCATAAAACGTTTCCCCCTACAAATAAAGAGCCGTGCCCATGCTTTGAAGACTGACTGCTGTTACGTCTGGAAACGAACCAAATTTCTGAAGCGCCGGAGAAGCGCGCTAAAATGCGAGGTCTTAAGAGGACGCAGCACATGCTCAACGAACTCGAATCACTGTCACAGAATATCGGCCGGCTGATCAAGATCAGCGAACGCCATCATCAAGCGAAGAACGCGTTGGCCCAGCAACTCGAACAGTTGCGCGCCGACTATGCCAACACGCAGGGCGAACTTGCCGCTGTGCGCGCAGAACGCGACGCACTGGTGGCGGAGCGGGACTCGCTGTCGGCCAAGATCGACGACGCGCAGATTCGCCTCAATGCGATTCTCGAAAAATTGCCGCGTGCGAAAGCTGCACCGGAGCCGGATAACCAGCTTGCCCTTTTGCCTCCCGATGGCGGCATCGAACCGGACTCCGCCGACTCGGCGCACGGTGCGTTGCACGAAGAATCACACCATCACGGAGAAAAGGCATGACGTCGAAACAGATCGAGGTATCCATTCTCGGCGCGCCGTATCGGCTCGCGTGTTCGCCGGAAACCGAAGGCGCATTGCGTGAAGCGGTAGCGCGCGTAGATGCGGAAATGTCGAAAGTGC
This sequence comes from Caballeronia udeis, assembly GCF_044909315.1. Taxonomy (GTDB): domain Bacteria; phylum Pseudomonadota; class Gammaproteobacteria; order Burkholderiales; family Burkholderiaceae; genus Caballeronia; species Caballeronia udeis_A. The sequence goes on along the minus strand of NZ_JBIYEB010000032.1, from coordinate 44,960 downwards.
GAAACGCCAGCAGCGTGCGCGGCACGGATCGGATCGCGGTAATGGCGGCGTTGTCGCTGGCGTCGGAATTGCTCAAGCTGCAAAACAGCGTGCGTCACGGCGAAGCGTTCCCGGCCGAAGAAATTCGCCGCACCATGCATCAAATGAACGAGCAACTGAACGTCGTGATTTCACAATCCGAAGCGCAATAGTTGCTGCGGTCGTTGCTTCAATGCTTGCCGCCGTAGTTGGCTCGATAGTCAGTGTGTAGTGGCTGGAATTTGCTTTAAATGCTTGACGTGCAAGCCAATGTCCGAATGTTATTTTGTTGCCGAAATCCTGGCACGATTCCACGATTTGTCTCTACGTCATGGTGCATTTAACAAATTCATCGGTCACCATAAAGTTTTCCTGGATCGTTGGTGCATCGTCTCGTTGATTGGTGTAAAGTGGTCGCTCCCTGCCTGGTTTGCCAAGGTCATATATTCCTTGAACCAATGCCATTGTGCACGGTTGTGGGACCTTGTAGCACTGGCGAGCGCGTCACTCTGTCTGATGAGCCCAAGGTGCTGCTTACTGCGACCAATCTTGAACCCAGGTTCAGGATGCCGGCCTAGCGGCTTGGGCGGGGACCTTTTTTAAGCAGCATGCGTATCTGTTTGCGCCTGCTTGCGAACGGTTGAATAGCGGTTGATTGACTGAATGGACTAACGGCGCTGGAGTTTCTCCGGCGCCGTTTTCTTTTGCATTGTGAATCCTGCATCGTGCATGCTTCTTTGCACGGCAACTTTCTCCATGGAAGACATTCATGCACTACTGGCTGATGAAGTCGGAACCGAACGAAGCGAGCATCGACCATCTCGCTCACGCTCCGAAAAAAACGCTGCCCTGGACCGGCGTGCGTAATTACCAGGCACGCAACTTCATGCGAGACGGCATGCAGATTGGCGACGGCGTGCTGTTCTATCACTCGAGTTGTCCGCAGCCGGGAATCGTCGGCATCGCGAAGGTGTCGTCGGCTGCTTATCCCGATCCGACCCAATTCGATCCCACCAGCCACTACTACGACCCCAAGTCATCGCCGGAAAAGCCGCGCTGGTTGCTCGTTGACGTCCGCTTTGTAAAGAAGACGCCGCTCATTGCCCTCGCCACGCTGCGCGATCATGCGGAACTTGCCGACATGCAAGTGCTCGCCCGGGGCAATCGGTTGTCAATCACACCGGTCACCGAAGCCCAATGGCGCTTTATCACCGAGCACCTCGTGTAACCCCGTTGAAGGGAACTTCGCGTGCATGAGAGGCGCCTAAGCTTCGCGTCACATGACGTGCACTCATGCTTACGGAGTTAGACGATGACAAAGAAAAACACCACTTCCACACTGGCAGCCGTTGTGCTGCTTGCAGGCGCTGCCGTGGCACAGAGCGCTTTTGCGCAAAGCATCGTTCAGGCCCAGCCGTCGGGCGTGTTGTCGCTGGCAGCACAGGCCACCGCAGACGTGCCGCAGGACGTGGTCGACATCACGCTGTTCTATGAGCAGGAAGCGCAAGACCCGGCCTCGCTGACAACGGTACTCAATCAACGCGCCGAGGCGGCGCTGCGTCAGGCCAAGGGTGTCGATAACGTCACCGCGCACAGTGGTTCGTTCACCGTCTACCCGTCGACGGATCGCGATGGCCGCATCTCCGCATGGCGCGGCCGCACGGAAGTCGTGCTGGAGTCGAAGGACTTCACGGCAGCATCCAAGCTCGCAGGCAAGATGAGCGAGTCAATGCAGGTGGGCAGCGTGACGTTCTCGCTGTCGCCGGAAGCGCAGCGCGCGGCGGAGCAGAAGCTGTCGGCGCAGGCCATTGCTTCGTTCAAGCAGCAGGCACAGAGTTCGGCGCAGGCGTTCGGCTACAGCGGTTATGCGATCCGCGAGGTGAACATTGGCCATAACGGGTCATCGCCACGCCCGGTCATGATGATGGCCGCACGCAGCATGAGCGCGGATGCAAAGATGTCAGCGCCCATGGCGCTGGAAGCGGGAACCTCGACGGTGACCGTGAATGTCTCGGGTTCGGTTCAGATGAACCGCTAGGCGTTCAAGTCTCGCAATATGAAAAAGCCTCGCTGCGTGCGAGGCTTTTTCATGGTACTTGCAAAGGCTGAACGTTCGTTCAGGAGAGCTTTGCGGACTCCGAAGGCACTGCGCGCCCACGCCGATATGACCAGATGAGCAGGCCAATTCCGCCGATGATCATGGGCAGTGAAAGCCATTGGCCCATGGACAGGTTCATGGCCAGCAGACCGAGATAATCATCGGGTTCACGCGCGAATTCAACCGTGAAGCGCGCGAGGCCGTAACCAATCAGAAACACCGCCGAAATCGCGCCCACCGGCCGCTGCTTGCGCGACATCAGCCACATTACGACAAACAGTGCGAACCCTTCCAGCGCGATCTCGTACAACTGCGACGGATGACGCGGCAGCATCTGGTAACGCTCGAAGATCTCATTCAAATGCCACTGCACAGCTTGCTGCGGATGGGTGCGCAGCCAGATGGCGTCATCGGGGGATGCATTCTGGAACAGCATGGCCCACGGCGCGTTCGGATTGGTCACACGGCCCCACAACTCGCCGTTGATGAAGTTGCCGAAACGTCCGGCCGCGAGCCCGAGCGGAACCAGCGGCGCGACGAAATCGGTGACCTGCAGCCAGGTTCGCTTGCGCTGCCACGCGAACACGATCATTGCTGTTATCACGCCAAGCATGCCGCCGTGGAAGGACATGCCGCCTTCCCACACCTTGAATATATCGAGCGGATTCGCCAGGTAGAAACTCGACTTGTAGAACACGACATAGCCAATCCGGCCGCCCAGGATGGTGCCCAGCACCCCGTAAAACAGGATGTCGTCGATATCCTTCGTGGTCCACCCTTGCGCCGCAACGTACGGCAAGCGCAGCCGGAAGCGGCCGATGACGATGCACTGGACGAACGCCAGCAGATACATGAGGCCATACCAGCGCACAGCGAGCGGACCGAGATGAAGCGCGATGGGATCGAAATTGGGGTGAATGAGCATGTTTCTATTTACGTGTTGAGGTCACGGCAACGCTGGCAGGGTAGCCGCATGAGTGCGCACTATATCGATAAAACCGGCGAGCACCGGGCTGACCTCCGCCGCACGCCACACGAGTCCGGTCTCGACAACCGGTCCGGATTCGAGCAACGGACGATACACCACTCCGGTCCTGCGCAGATGACGCAGCGATTGCGGCACGAGCGCGACACCCATGCCAGCCGATACCAGGCTAACAATGGTCTGCATCTGGATGGCCTCCTGCCCGACACGCGGCATCAGGCCAGCCGCGCCGTAGCAACCCATAATCATGTCATAGAAACCGGGGGCGAGACGCCGTGGAAAGACGACGAGCGGCGCATCGGCGAGTTGATGCAGGCTGACGGGGGCCTCCGACCACTCTTCGGCGCCCTGCCCGAGTTCGGCCGCGGCATTGTCCGACATGGCAATGACCAACGGTTCGCGCGCGATCGGCAAATACGAGAGCGCAGCGGCGTGGCGCGGCGGCAACGGGGGGATGACGAGCCCGGCATCTATCCGGCCCGCCACCAGTTCTTCCACCTGCACGTCGCTGGTCGCTTCCACGAGTTGCAGCCGGACACCAGGGTAACGGGCGCCGAAATCGCGCAGCAGCAGCGGCAGGAGGCCGTAATCGGCGGTGGAAACGAACGCGAGGGACAGGACCCCAGCCTCACCCCGCGCAAGCGACTGGGCAAGTGGACGCAGGCCGTCGGCGCTCGCGAGCAGCCGACGCACCTCCGGCAGCAGGTCCTTGCCTACGGGCGTCAGTTCGACGGAGCGCTTCGTACGCACGAACAGCGCCACGCCGAGCATGTCTTCCAGCGCCCGGATGGCCTGCGACAGGGGCGGCTGCGTCATCGCGAGCCGCCCTGCGGCCCGTCCGAAGTGCATTTCTTCGGCAACGGTCACAAAATACCGCAACAATCTGAGTTCGACGTTCCGCGCTTCCACCAAGATGTTCCGCGACCTAATAGACCCTGAATAATATATTGGACACGCGTTCGCACAAGCTTCATCCTTTCGCGATCAAACAATAAAATCCTCAAGGAGCCCCCACATGGCCTTCAATCGCCGCTCGAAAAACATCACGCAGGGCATCGCGCGTTCCCCGAACCGCTCGATGTATTACGCCCTTGGCTACAAGGAAGAAGACTTCGACAAGCCGATGATCGGCATCGCCAACGGTCATTCCACCATCACGCCGTGCAACTCGGGCCTGCAAAAGCTCGCCGATGCCGCTATCGAATCGATCCGTAAATCGGACGCGAATCCGCAGGTTTTCGGCACGCCGACGATCTCGGACGGCATGTCGATGGGCACCGAAGGCATGAAGTACTCGCTCGTGTCGCGCGAGGTGATCGCCGACTGTATTGAAACGGCCGTGCAGGGCCAGTGGATGGACGGCGTGGTCGTGATCGGCGGCTGCGACAAGAACATGCCCGGCGGCATGATCGGCCTCGCGCGCATGAACGTGCCGGGCATCTACGTGTATGGCGGCACGATCCGCCCGGGCAACTGGAAGGGCGTGGACCTGACCATCGTCTCGTCGTTCGAAGCCGTGGGTGAGTTCTCGGCTGGACGTATGTCGAAGGAAGATTTCGACGGCATCGAGAAAAACGCGTGCCCGTCGAGCGGTTCGTGCGGCGGCATGTACACGGCTAACACCATGAGCTCGTCGTTCGAGGCGCTCGGCATGTCGCTGATGTATTCGTCGACCATGGCGAACCCCGACGAAGAAAAGGTCACGTCCGCAGCGGAATCGGCACGTGTGCTGGTCGAAGCGGTCAAGGCCGACCTCAAACCGCGCGACATCATCACGAAGAAATCGATTGAAAACGCGGTCGCGCTGATCATGGCGACGGGCGGCTCGACCAATGCCGTGCTGCACTACCTGGCGATCGCCCACGCGGCGGAAGTGGAATGGAGCATCGACGACTTCGAGCGCATGCGCAAGAAAGTGCCGGTGATCTGCAACCTGAAGCCGTCGGGTCAGTACGTGGCGACCGATCTGCACAAGGCCGGCGGGATTCCGCAAGTGCTGAAGATCTTGCTCGACGCGGGCATGCTGCACGGCGATTGCATCACGATCACGGGCAAGACTATTGCGGAAGAACTGAAGGACGTGCCGTCGAAACCGCGCGCTGACCAGGACGTGATCTTCCCGATCGACAAGGCCCTCTACGACGAAGGCCACCTGGCAATCCTGAAGGGCAATCTGGCGCCGGACGGCGCCGTGGCGAAGATCACCGGCCTGAAGAACCCGGTCATCACCGGCCCGGCGCGCGTGTTCGAGGACGAGCAAAGCGCGATGACCGCGATTGTCGCGGGGCAGATCAAGGCGGGCGACATTGTCGTGTTGCGTTATCTTGGCCCGAAGGGCGGTCCGGGCATGCCGGAAATGCTGGCGCCGACTTCAGCGATCATCGGCCAGGGGCTGGGCGAATCGGTGGGCCTGATTACCGACGGACGATTCTCCGGCGGCACGTGGGGCATGGTCGTGGGTCACGTTGCGCCCGAAGCGTATGCGGGTGGCACGATCGCTTTCATCAAGGAAGGGGACTCGATCACCATCGACGCGCACAAGCTGCTGTTGCAACTGAACGTGGACGACGCCGAGATCGAGCGCCGTCGCGGGGAGTGGAAGCAGCCCGCGCCGCGATATACACGTGGCGTGCTGGCCAAGTATGCTGCACTCGCGTTGCCGGCGAACAAGGGCGCGGTAACGGGCTGATTGAGGGTTGATTGCTGGCTGTATTTCGCTTGGCGCCGGTGGACCGTTTCAGGTTCTGCCGGTGCCGGCGAAGATCGATGCTGGATAAAAATGCTGCGCTCACTGGGCCGGGCTCGGCCCCGGCGGGAACCGCAACCGCCCTGAAAACCCCTTCTACTGGCGCCCTCGCCGTTCCAGTTCGTCCGCCACCGCCTCGCGCACCCATTGCGTCAACTCGGTTTCCAGCGCCAACGCAACCTCCCGCGTGATCTGGCTGACCAGCCAGTTCGAATGCTCCTGCAACGACTCCCTGCAGCGCTCCTCGATCAGCGCCCGGCCATCGCCGGTCAAAAAGTGCGTAAATCTCCCGCGCAGCCTGTCCGCGATCACATCGGCGTCGCGATCCGCGCCGTGCGCAAGCTCCTCGCGCGAGGGCGCCGCCGGCGACAACACCGGCTCCGGCGCACGCGGTGCAACACGGGCACGGTCAGGCCGGCCCGGCACGATGACATTGGTCAGGACGGGAATGGAGGAATCGAAGTTTTCGGGTGTTTCAGCCGTATCGGGCGCGGTGGTAGTGGGCACGGTGGACTCCGTCTCTTGATGGCAGGCTGATGGCAGGCAGACTCAGGCTAACGGCGGGCGTTTTTACGATCATACCGCGTGGCCGCCGCGCCCTGCGACTGAGCGGGGTGCTCAGCCGCCCTGCTTGTAGTTGTTGAGCACATAGCCCCGATCGCGATAGAACCTGTACCGGTCGCGCCCAGCCACGAGTTCGTGCTCCTCGTTGCCGACCACTTCCAGCAGGCGTTCAAACCGCGCGAACTGCGGCGGTACCGCTGCGCCGAGGTTCAACAGGATCTGGTGCAACGGACTCTGCACCAGCGACTCCAGCGACGCAGTCAGCCACACCGGCGTCTCGGCCGCCAGCGCGCTGTCCGCCATGCAATGCGGCACGAACTCGAGCGGCTTGAACGTCCACAATTGCTCGTCGAACCGTTTCAAACGCTCGGGTTCGGCCAGCACGATCAACGGCTGGCCACTCAGGTAGGCCTTGCGCACGAGACGGCAGGCGTACGCGATCGAATCCCCCACATTCGAATGGAAATCGATTCGCGTCATGCCCGCCCCTCCACGCTCACGCTCGCTTCAACCACGCTCATTCGCCCGCACGATCGACCAGGAACTGCGTGAGCAGCGGCACGGGACGTCCGGTTGCACCCTTTGCGGCGCCACTTTTCCACGCCGTACCCGCGATGTCGAGGTGAGCCCACGGGTAGTTCTGCGCGAAACGCGACAGGAAACACGCCGCGGTAATCGCGCCGCCCGGCCGGCCGCCAATGTTCGCCACATCGGCGAAATTCGACTTCAGCAGGTCCTGGTATTCGTCGTCGAGCGGCATGCGCCAGGTCGGGTCAATAGCTTCTTTCGATGCATCCAGCAACTCGCCCGCCAACGCGTCGTCCTTTGAGAACAGGCCCGAGTTGTGATGGCCAAGCGCGACCACGCACGCGCCCGTGAGCGTGGCGATGTCGATCACGGCAGCGGGTTTGAAACGTTCCACGTAGGTCAGCGCGTCGCAGAGAATCAGGCGGCCTTCCGCGTCCGTATTCAGCACTTCGATAGTTGTGCCCGACATGGACGTGACAATGTCGCCCGGCTTCACCGCGTTGCCGGCCGGCATGTTCTCGCAGGTCGGCACCACGCCGATCACGTTGAGTTTCAGCCCCATTTCCGCAATGGCGCGCATGGTGCCGAATACGGAACCGGCGCCGAGCATGTCGTACTTCATCTCGTCCATGCCTTCGCCCGGCTTGATGGAGATGCCGCCGGTGTCGAACGTGATGCCCTTGCCGACCAGCACGACCGGAGCGGCCTTCGCGCCCGCACCCTGGTGATGCATCACGATGAAAGCAGGCGGTTCGACCGAGCCTTTCGCGACCGACAGAAACGAACCCATGCCCAGCGCTTCGATCTGCTTCTGGCCCAGTACTTCCACCTTCAGCTTGAACTCCTTGCCCAGCTTTTTCGCGGTATGGCCGAGATACGTGGGGGTGCAGACGTTTGGCGGCAAATTGCCGAGATCGCGCGTGAGATCCATGCCGTTGGCGAGCGCCGTGGCGTGTTTCACGGCGAGCTTCGCGGCTTTTTCTTCCGCGGCGTCGATGCTGAACACCACTTTCTTCAGCGCCCGATCGCCGTTTTCCGGCTTGCTTTTCATCTGCGTGAACTTGTAGGTCAACTCGCGCAGCGCGAGGATAGCGCAACGCACACCCCAGTCGCCGGTGCGTTCCGGCACCGGCAGTTGGGCGAGCGTGAAGGCCACATTCGCGATCTTCGTGGCAAGCAGCGCCCGCCAGGCGGCGCGCGCGGCTTCCGTGTAAGCCTTCTGATTGAAAGCGTCCTGCTTGCCGAGCCCGACCAGCAAAATCCGTGACGCCCCAATCCCCGTCACTTCGGTCAGCATCAGCGTGGAACCTGCCTTGCCGCTCATGTCGCCGGCTTTCACGGTGCGCGTGAGCAGTCCCTTGGTCACCAAATCCATCTCGCGGGCTGCGCCCGTCAACGTCTGCGCTTCGAACACTCCGAGCACCACTACATCGGCCTTCCCGTTAAGGAAACCATTTGCCGAGCCTTTGCTCCAATCACAGGCTTTTATGCTAAAGTCCATCGCGCTTATCCTCGGATAAAATCTGGGCTGAAGGATGAAAGCCGCAATTATCCGCTATTTTTTCCGAGGCGGTCGCAGGCAGCGATACCCTGATTGAATGTCTCGCTCATGACCCGTTCAATCGGCACGTTTGTCATGGCGTGTGGCGCAAACGCGGACCGCACATAATCCAACCGCCTGGTCGCCGCCGGTTTCCACCTGACAATCAATGATCTTCGAACGCTCCCTTCAGCGTGAACTCGCGTATACGGCTGGCGCCGTATTCATGGTGCTGCTCACGATCATGCTGACCACGATGATGATTCGCATCGTCGGCTTTGCAGCATCGGGGCAAGTCGACCCGCGCGACGTCGTCGTGCTGATCGGCCTCACCGTCATCGGCTATCTTGCCGTGATCATGATCGTGACCCTGTTCGTCTCCATTCTCTTCGTGCTGACGCGCTGGTATCGCGACTCGGAAATGGTTGTGTGGCTCGCGTCGGGCGTCAGTCAGACGGCGCTGATCAAACCGATCGCGCTCTTCTCCACGCCCATCATCATCGCCATTGTATTTTTCGCGTTCGTCGTCTGGCCCTGGTCGAATTTGCAAAGCAAGCTGATCAAGGCGCGGTTCCAGCAACGCGACGAAGTCTCGCTGCTCGCACCCGGCCAGTTCCGCGAATCGCAAACCAGCCATCGCGTGTTTTTCATCGAGAAGATGTCGCCGGACCAGGGCCACGTGCAGAACGTGTTCGTGACGAGCACGGAAGGCGGCAAGGTCAACGTGGTGGTGTCGAAGAACGGCCATACCGAAACGCACGCCAATGGCGATCGTTTCGTGGTGCTGGAAAACGGCCGCCGCTACGACGGCATTCCGGGGCAGCCGAATTTCCGGATCATGGAATTCGAGCGCTACGGCGTGAAAATCCAAAGCCAGCAATTCGTGAACACGCCGACCACCACCGGCATGTATACGAGTGAACTGCTGGCCAATCCCACCCGTGACAACCTTGCCGAAATCGCGTGGCGCGCGGGACTGCCGCTGATCGCGATCAACCTGATGCTGCTCGCCATTCCGCTCTCTTACCAGAACCCCCGACGCAGTCGCACAATCAATCTCGTGATGGCCGTGCTGATCTATCTGACGTATTCCAACCTGCTGAATGTCGTGCAGTCGTGGATCGAGCAAGGCCGGGTATCATTTGTGGTCGGACTGGTGGCGCTGCACATAATCGTTTCCGTCATGGTTGCGTTCATCTTCTGGATGCGCATACGCAATCGCCCGCTCTTCAAGCTGCCGGCGTTCACGCGCTCGAAAGGGGCCTGACGCAATGCGCATTTACGAACGGTATTTCGCGCGCCAGATCTATCTCGCGTTCATCTTCATCCTGTTTGCATTCTCGGGCCTGTTCTTCTTCTTTGACCTGATCAATGAGCTGAACACGGTCGGGCACGGCAACTACAAATTCGGGCTGGCGGTGCTGCGGGTGGCATTGCAGACGCCTTCGCGCTTCTACGAAATCATCCCGGTTGCCGCGCTGATTGCGGCCATCTATGTGTTCGCGCAAATGGCCGCCGCCTCCGAGTTCACCATTTTCCGCGTGTCCGGATTGTCCACCGGCAAGGCGCTGCGCTCGCTGCTCAAGATCGGCATACCGATGGTGCTGCTCACGTATGTGATCGGCGAAGTGGTTGGGCCCTACTCTGACCAGCTCTCGGAGAAAGTGCGGCTCGAAGCGCTGGGGTCGTCGGTGTCGATGAACTTCGAATCGGGCGTCTGGGTGAAAGACACGCTGACCGCGCGCGCGGACGGCGAACAGGTCACGCGCTTTGTGAACGTGGGCACGCTGAATCCGGATACGACCATTGCGGACGTCCGTATCTACGAATTCGATTCGCTGTTCCGGCTGACGAACGTGCGGATTGCCAAAAGCGGCGTGTTCCAGCCGCCGGGCCACTGGAAACTCACTGGCGTAACGGACACCGAACTCATCGACGCACCGCCGCAAACCGTGAATCCCGGAGACGCGCTCAACCCGGTGTATCGCGCGAAACAGATCACCCTGCCCGAGTATTCGCTGCGCTCGGAACTCACGCCTCAGATCTTGTCGGTGCTGCTGGTGTCGCCGGACCGGATGTCGATGTTCAGCCTGTTCAGTTACATCCAGCATTTGACGGAAAATCATCAGGACACGCAGCGTTATCAAATCGCGTTCTGGCGCAAGATCCTGTACCCGCTCGCGGTGCTCGTGATGCTGGTGCTGTCGCTGCCGTTCGCGTATCTGCATACGCGGGCCGGCGTAGTCGGTGTGAAGGTATTCGGCGGCATCATGATCGGGATGAGCTTCCAGCTCATCAACACGCTGTTCTCGCACATTGGTACGCTGAACACCTGGCCCGCGCCATTGACGGCCGCAGCGCCGGCGCTGGCGTATCTGGTCATCGGCTTGATCGGGTTGCGTTGGGTGGACCGGCATTAGGGTATTAGGGCTTCAAGACTGTGGAGAACGCCATGAGCAAGCACGGTTTGATCTTGTTCGGCCACGGTGCACGGGATCCGCGCTGGGCCGAGCCTTTCGAACGGCTCGCCACGAAACTGCGGGCCTTGCGCCCTGAGCCGCTATCGCTCGCGTTTCTCGAACTGATGACGCCTGATTTGCCCACGGCTATCGAACAGCTGGTAACAGACGGGTGCGATGCCGTCACCGTCGTGCCTGTGTTTTTCGGTCAGGGCGGCCACATACGGCGTGATCTGCCCGAATTGCTCGATCGGTGCCGCGTGATGTTTCCGTCGCTGACCCTTCACTGTGCGACAGCCGTTGGTGAAGACGAGTCCGTGCTGAATGCGGTTGCGCAATATTGCGTTCGGCAGATTGGATAGGTTTTTCAGCCCCTCGCTAACGCGCTGATAAGTGCTCACGAAAGCACGGCCGTTTTCCACAATGCCCCGCGAGTCATGGACTCTCTCGGGGCATTTTCTTGTCGAAGAATTTTCCCGCCGAGGCATCGATACCCACGCTCCGATATTGATTGCGAGGTGAGTTTGCGTACGTTTCCCGTCACAGTCGTTTCATCAATCACGCGTCTCTTAGGTCGTTAATTTATCCATATCTGAATAATTAAGCCGGTTATTTGGTCAGATATGGATAAATTCGTCATTTCATAACATTGACACTCTTCGGTTTTTGTCTATACTGACCAATTAAGTGGGTTTATATGTCAGATACAACAAAATGAAGCGCGACAACAGGGAATTTTCTTCTCCGGAACTCAGCCGCGAGGCCGAGGGGCTGGGACGTGCTATCGCCGCCGCCCGGATCGCACGCAACATGACCCGGAAGGATTTTTCCGAACGAGCCAATATCAGTCCGAGCACGCTGGTACGCATTGAAAACGGCGATGTGTCGGTCAGTTTCTCATCGTGGCTGCATGCATTTGAACGGGCCGGCCTGCTCGGATTGCTCCAGCCGCTCGCGAATCCGCAAAACGACGTGATCGGTGAAGCGCGGCGTAAAACGGAATCCCGTGTGCGCCCACGCAAGACCGCTACGAAGACAGGCGAGTATGATTTTTAATACTACGACATGGAGCAAATACGTCTTCATCGCCCTCGAAGGCGCGGCCGAGTCGGTTCCTGCCGGTAAGCTCGAACTATTCGAAGAAGGCATCAAGCCCGCCGGATCGACCTTTGTCTACGGCAACAAGTATCTGCAACGCGCAAACGCCGCTGCTGTGGACCCGGTCAGCATGCCTTTGGACGAAGCGAAGCAGTCCAAAGAAATGGTATTCCAGCCACCTGCCGGACTGGCGCTGTTTGGCGCCATTCGTGACGCAGCCCCGGACTCCTGGGGACGGCGTGTTATCGAGAATATGTTGAGGGCTGCGCCCGACGGCTTGCCCGAGACCGAATATCTGGCTCATGCCGGGCCACACCGGACTGGCGCACTGGATTTCAGGGATTCCCCCACCGCCCCTGCGGAACCCGGCAAGTTGCCGGATGCAAAAGAGCTGTCCTATCTGCTCGACGCCGCAGCCATGATCCAGGACGGCAAGCCAGTTCCGAAAAAGTTGCAATTGCTCTTTAGCGTCGGTGCAACTTTCGGCGGTGCAAGACCCAAAGCCGTGCTGCTGGACAATGGACGGCAATGGGTCGCCAAATTCCCCGTCGCCCGGGACGGTTTCAACGTCCCTGTGGTCGAGCGCGCAACGCTTGAACTCGCCCGCAAGTGCGGGATGCGCGTGCCCGTCACCAAGCCCGTGCACCTGCCCGATGGGCGTGACGTCATGCTGATCGAGCGGTTTGACCGCGTGCCGCTGCCCGGAGGCGCGTTCGGCAAACGGCACGTCGTGAGCGCGCTGACCATGCTCAAGATGCATGAGAGCGATACCGCATCGGCCAATTACACCGACCTGGCCGACCTGCTCGGTGAACGCGGCGCGACGGGTTTCGTGGCAGCTGACAAGGTCGAGTTATTCAAGCGCATGGTGTTCAACATCCTCGTGACGAACGACGACGACCATCTGCGCAATCACGCGTTTGTGTGGGACGGAGCGAACAAGGGCTGGCGTCTGAGCGACCTTTACGACGTCGTGCCGAAGCCGCAGGTCGGCTCCGAGCGCTTCCTCGTCCTGGGAGTTGGTCCGGCAATGGGCCGGCTGGCAACGCTCGACAATGCCCTCTCCGCGGCCGGGCGATTCGGCCTGCTCAAGCACGCGGCCGTCGAAATCATTCAGCAACTATCGGCGGTTGTGAGGGAGTGGCGGACTTACTTCGAGGAATTCGGCGTTCCCAAGGCAGAGTGCGACAAGATAACCTCGGCGTTCCGGAAGCCGCAGGCCATTGGCCTGCGGGAAGTGGAAAAAGCGGTGCAGAAAGCGTAGTTCTTCAAAGGCCGCGGAACGGAGCGTTGAAAATGCAGGGGCAAGCGTCAGCTATCCCGCATGCATGTGAAAAAGCCCTCGTGGGTCATTGACCAACGAGGGCTTTCAGACGAAATGAACGGCAAGCTGCATCAAGCAGAGATCCCGCACGCCGCTACAGCAAGTTTTCTCCGCACGGTCTTCGACCTGGATCAGGCTGCGGCTTGCATTGCCGCTTTCACGTCTTGGACCGACACCCCCAACGACCGCTCCGCAAACGCCTCACCGATCATCAGCAAACTCGGCTGCGATGCATCGAGCCAGTCCTGGGCCTCACCAATTGCCATTTCGCCCAACGTCAGCGTCAACGAACGCTCACGTTCCGTACTGCAAGCCTCGACGATAGCAACCGGTGTCGACGCCGGCCGCCCTGCATCGATAAGCTGCTGCGCAATCTCCGGCGCGCTGTCGCGGCCCATGTAGAACACGAGCGAATCCGCGCTTGCCTGCTCGCGGATTTCATCGGTGTCAGGCGCACGGCTGTAGGTCGCCAACGCCACACTCCGCGATACTCCGCGCAAGGTCAGCGAGCGCTTCAACGTCGCGGCGCTCGCCAGCGCGGCCGTAATTCCCGGCACCACTTCGTACTCAATACCCGCAGCTTCCAGCGCGCGCATTTCTTCGTCCGCGCGACCGAACAGCATGGGGTCTCCACCCTTCAGGCGCACGACGATTTCATGCTCGCGGGCGGCATCGACGATCTGCTTGTTGATGAAATGCTGGGCGGTCGAACGCTGCCCACAGCGCTTGCCCACCGCGATCTTGCGCGCATCCGGCGCGTAGTCGAGCATGGCCGACTCGATCAGCGCGTCATGCAAAACGACTTGCGCCTGGCTCAGCAACCGAGCGCCGCGAACCGTAATCAGGTCCGCAGCACCCGGCCCCGCGCCGATCAGATACACCTTACCCATAATCAATACTCAGGCTGAATACGCGCGAATCATCCCGGCCGCAACCGTGTGATGCGTCGCTTCATCGATAAGAACAAACGCGCCGGTACCCTGATGCGTGTCGTAGGCATCGCAGACAATCGGCTTTTGAAGCGTCAGCGCCACGCGGCCAATGTCGTTCATCGTCAGGTTATGGCGGTCTACCGAGTGCAGCAGCGTATGCACGTCGAGCACTTCCTTGATCGCGCCGATCCGTGCGAACACCGTGTTCGTGGTCTGCTTCAGCAGGTACTTGCGCTGCGGCGAGAGCGGCTCTTCATCGAACCAGCAGAGGTCCGCGTCCAGCTTCTTCGCCGGCTCGATCTTCGTGCCGCTGGTGTTGCGCGGCACGAACGTATCGCCGCGCGACACATCGATATGTTCCGCCAGGCGAATGGTAACCGTCTGGCCCGCGAACGCACGATCCACCTGCGCCACACCGCCCGGAACCGGCGCGATGATCTCCGCCACGGTTGCATCGCGGTTCGCCGGCAGCACGGTAATCGTGTCACCCAGCTTCACCTCGCCCGACTCAACCCGGCCCATGTAGCCGCGGAAATCGTCGGCTTGACTGCCGTCCTGGCGCGCGACCCATTGCACCGGAAAACGCAGCGCCTGATCAACAGGTTGCGCCACCGGAAGCGCTTCGAGCAGATCGAGCAGCGGTTCGCCCGCGTACCAAGGCATGCGCTCGCTGGCGCTCACGATGTTGTCGCCCTTGAGCGCCGACACCGGTACGAAGCGCACATCGGCAATTCCAAGCCGGCGCGCGAGTTCCACATACGCGTCGCGAATCTCGTTGAAGCGCGACTCGCTGAAGTCGATCAGGTCCATCTTGTTGATCGCGACGATCACATGCTGCAACCCGAGCAACTTGACGATCGCGCTATGGCGCACAGTCTGCGGCAGCAATTGCGCCACGCCGTCCTTCAGCGTGACCCGCGTGGCGTCGACGAGAATGATCGCGGCATGCGCCGTCGAAGCACCCGTCACCATGTTGCGGGTGTACTGCTCGTGGCCGGGGGTATCGGCAATGATGAACTTGCGCTTCGCGGTAGCGAAATAGCGGTATGCAACGTCGATCGTAATGCCTTGCTCACGCTCGGCTTCAAGACCATCGGTCAGCAGCGACAAATCTATTTCATCGCCAACGGTGCGCTTATTCTTCGCTCGCGACAATGCCGACAGCTGGTCCGACAACACCGCCTTGCTATCGAACAGCAGACGGCCGATCAACGTGCTCTTGCCGTCGTCGACACTGCCTGCCGTGATGAAACGCAACACGCCGAGGTCTTCGGGTTGATGAATGCTCATGATGTTTCCCTATTCCTTGTTACGGCGTAATGCTTAGAAATAACCTTGTTTCTTGCGGGTTTCCATCGCGGCTTCGGACGCTTGATCGTCCATGCGCGTGGCGCCGCGTTCCGTGATTTCCGTCACGGCCGTCTCGGCGATGATCTTCTCGACATCGTCGGCGTCGCTCGCAACGGGGCACGTGCAACTGATGTCGCCCACCGTCCGGAAACGCACCTGCGCGACTTCCGAGACTTCGCCTTCCTGCAACGGCGTCAGTGGCGTCAACGGGACGAGCAGGCCATTGCGGCGGATGATCTCGCGATCGTGTGCATAGTAAATGGACGGCAGTTCAAGTTTCTCGCGGCCGATGTATTGCCAGATATCCAGTTCGGTCCAGTTCGAGATCGGGAACACGCGCAGATGCTCGCCGTTATGCAGGCGCGCGTTATAGATGCTCCACAGTTCCGGGCGTTGCGCTTTCGGGTCCCACTGGCCGAATTCATCGCGGAAAGAAAAGATGCGTTCTTTCGCACGGGCCTTTTCTTCATCGCGACGCGCGCCGCCGATCAACGCCGTATAACCGTACTCTTCGATGGTTTCGAGCAACGTCACCGCTTGCGCGGCGTTGCGCGAATCCGTTTCGCGTCGCAGACGCACGGTGCCTTTCTTGATCGAATCTTCGACATGACCGACCACGAGTTCGGCACCAATCTCAGCGGCGCGGCGATCGCGAAAGTCGATGACCTCGTCAAAGTTATGACCGGTATCGATATGAACCAGCGGGAACGGCAGCACGGTCTTGCGGCCCGAGCCCAGGCCGAATGCCTTCAACGCGAGATGCAGCACAACGACCGAATCCTTACCGCCGGAGAACAGCAACGCAGGCTTGCTGCACTCGGCCACGAGTTCGCGCAGGATGTGAATGGATTCGGCTTCGAGCCAGTCGAGGTGGTCCATCCGGTTACCGTGATTCGCGACCGGGGCGTTGACTGTTGAATCGAGCGTTGTGCTCATATGCGTCGTTCCTTGGTTACTTTTCATGACAACCAGGTTGCGGTGTCATGCGTCAATATCAATGCTTTCAGAGCGCCGAACTTGGCGCTGCGCTGCGGTCTTCCACGATCTTAATATTCGTCACGTGCAATCCGCATTCCTTCGTGTCCCGCGACTCCCACCACCAGCGTCCTGCCCGGCTGTCTTCGCCCGGACGGATGGCGCGCGTGCACGGCTCACAGCCAATGCTCGGATAACCGCGCGCATGCAGCGGGTTGACGGGAACATCGAAAGCTTTCAAATAGGCCCAGACATCGGCTTCAGTCCAGTCCGCGAGCGGATTGAATTTGGCGATGCCACGCGGCGCGTCGTGCTCTTCTTCGTGTAACTCTACGCGAGTTACCGATTGCTCGCGGCGCTGTCCCGTAACCCACGCGCTCACGTCTTTCAGCGCGCGATTCAGCGGTTCGACCTTACGAATCCCGCAGCAGCTTTTGCGCAGGTCGACGCTTTCATAGAACGCGTTCAGACCGTGATCCCGAACATACTCCTCAACCGCTTGCGGCTGCGGATGAAACTGTTCGATGTCATAGCCATAACGCTCTTTCACACGGTCGATCATGCCCAGCGTTTCAGCATGCAGACGGCCCGTGTTCAGCGAGAAGATGCCGATCTTTACATCGCGTGAAAGAATGGCATGCGTAAGCAGCATATCTTCGGCCGCGAGACTGCTGGCTAGCTTGACGTTCGCATGACGTTGCGCGATGGAATCGAGCAACGCGTCAAGGCGTTCGACTTTGGCTTGCAGTTCGGCATTCATGCAGACGCTCCGGCGACTGGGCCACGTTCGGCTGCACCACGACGGCGAAACAGCGGCTCCGGATTGTCCGCTGCGCCCTGGTACGGAATGCTCAATTCAGCGAACGCATTCAGCGCGTCGTGAATGTCTTTATCGGCGCGAACGGCGAAGGCGTCGAAACCGCAACGTGCGTGAAAGCGCAACTGGTCACGCAGTACGTCACCGATGGCCCGCAACTCACCCTTCCACTGATAACGCTCGCGCAGCAAACGGCCGATGCTGAAACCGCGGCCGTCGCTGAACTTCGGGAAATCAACGGCGATCAGCGCGATCTTGTCGAAGTCCTCGACCAGTTCCGCGGGCTCATCGTCGGGAGCAAGCCACACGCCGATCAATTCTTTCTTGTGCGCCGCGGTCAACGCGTTCTTGTGCTCTTTCCACCACGTGAACGGTACGATCGCCTTGGCCGGCAACAATGCATCGACTGCGGGCAGCGCGCCATCTTCGGCGGCACGCACCACGGTCCAGTCGTCTTCAACCACTTCGCGATTCTTGATAATCAAAGCCATGTGCTTTTTTCCTTGAGCGGCTCAACGTAGCAAATCAAGCATGCGCCGGCTGGCGCGACGCGTACACGCGTTCCTTGAACGGCGCGATGCCGATACGGCCATACGTCTCGATGAAACGCTCGCCTTCAATGCGGTTCTCAACGAACGTATCGATCACTTGCGACACCACGTCGGGCATCTCTTCCGCCGAGAACGACGGGCCGATCACGCGGCCGAGATGCGCGCCCGTTGCGCCCGAGCTTTGCTCGCCGCCAAGCGTGACCTGGTACCACTCCGAGCCGTCCTTATCGACACCCAGCACACCGATGTTGCCAATGTGATGATGACCGCAGGCGTTGATACAACCCGAGATGTTGAGCGTCAGGTCGCCCAGGTCATACACGTAGTCGAGGTCGCTGAAACGCTCTTGAATAGCTTGTGCGATCGGGATTGACTTCGCATTCGCGAGCGAGCAAAAATCGCCGCCCGGGCACGCAATGATGTCGGTCAGCAAACCAATATTCGATGTCGCGAAACCCAGCGCCTTCGCGCGTTCCCACACCGTGTACAGGTCGCGCTTCTTCACGTTCGCGAGGATCAGGTTCTGCTCGTGCGAGACGCGGATTTCACCGAACGAGAATTCGTCGGCGAGATCGGCGACCGCTTCCATCTGCGTGTCCGTTGCGTCGCCCGGGGCAATGCCCGTGGGCTTCAGCGACAACGTCACCGACGCATAACCCGGCACCTTGTGCGGACGCACGTTGCGTTCGATCCAGCGCGCGAACGCCTTGCTCTCGATGAGATGCTTTTCATACGACGCATCCGTATCCGGCAGCTTTTCATACGCGGGCGGCGCGAAGAACTGCGACACGCGATCGAGTTCTTCCTGTGTGAGCGTGGAAGGACCGTCCTTCAAATGCACCCACTCTTCTTCCACTTGCTGCGCGAATTTCGCGGGGCTCAGCGCCTTCACGAGAATCTTGATCCGCGCCTTATACATATTGTCGCGACGGCCGTAGCGGTTATACACACGCAGCACGGCTTCGCAGTACGTCAGCAGATGCTGCCAGGGCAGATCTTCCTTGATGATCGCGCCAACAATCGGCGTACGTCCCAGGCCACCGCCCGCGAGAATGCTTGCGACCACTTCACCGGCCGCGTTCTTCTTCAGATAAACGCCGAGATCATGCACTTGCACGGCCGCGCGATCTTCCACCGAGCCGTTGATCGCGATCTTGAACTTGCGCGGCAACCACGCGAACTCGGGGTGAAAAGTCGACCATTGACGCAGGATTTCGGCCCACGGACGCGGATCGACGAATTCATCGGGCGCCACGCCGGCAAATTGATCGGCGGTGATGTTGCGGATGCAATTGCCTGACGTTTGAATGCCGTGCATTTGCACCGATGCGAGCTTGCGCAGGATCTCCGGCGTCTCTTCAAGCTTGATCCAGTTGAACTGGATGTTCGTCCGCGTCGAAAAGTGGCCGTAACCGCGGTCGTGCTCACGCGCGATCGTGCCGAGCATGCGCATCTGGTCGCTGCGCAAGTTGCCGTACGGAATCGCGATGCGGTGCATGTACGCGTGCCGCTGCATATAGAGACCGTTCTGCAGGCGCAGCGGCCGGAATTCTTCTTCGCTCAACTCGCCGGACAAGCGGCGGCGCACTTGGTCGCTGTATTGAGCGACGCGTTCGTCGACGATTTTCTGGTCGATCTGATCGTATTGATACATTCGGGGGCCCCAGTTTTTAGTAGTTCCACCAGTACGGCGTCCTAGCCACGCCGCACATCGTTATCAGTAGAGTCATTGCCTGCAACGCCGTTCGGACCATGCGCTCATTTGCTTATGACAAATACAGATATCGATATTGGAAAAATTGGCTCGATGGTAATAAACTTCCTATATATTGCAAACGACTGATAAATTACTTTGATATGCGGATGGGTTATATATGAATCTGCACCAGTTCCGCTTCGTGCGCGAAGCCGTCCGGCAGAACTACAACCTCACCGAAGCCGCTAAAGCGCTGTTCACGTCGCAGCCGGGGGTATCGAAAGCGATCATCGAGCTGGAGGATGAACTCGGGGTCGAGATCTTCACGCGTCACGGCAAACGGGTTCGTTCGCTGACGGAGCCGGGGCGAATTATCCTGGCTTCCGTGGAAAAAATCTTGCAGGAAGTCGAAAGCCTGAAGCGTGTCGGTAAAGATTACGCGGCGCAGGATCAGGGCAACCTGGTGATCGCGGCCACGCATACGCAGGCGAGATATTCGCTGCCGAACGCCATCGCGGAGTTCAAGAAGCGTTTCCCGAAGGTGCATCTTTCGATTCTGCAAGGCAGTCCGACGCAGGTGGCCGAAATGGTCATCCACGATCAGGCCGATATCGCCATCGCCACGGAAGCGATCGCCAACTATAAGGAACTGGTGTCGTTGCCGTGTTTCCAGTGGCACCACGTCGCGGTCATGCAACCGGATCATCCGCTGCTCGAGCGCAAGCTGCTGACGCTCGACGACCTGGCGCAATACCCGATCATCACCTACGACAACGCGTTCGCCGGCCGCTCGAAGATCAACCAGGCGTTCGCGCTGCGCAACCTGACGCCGGACATTGTCCTGGAAGCCATTGATGCCGACGTGATCAAGACTTACGTCGAACTGGGCCTTGGCGTGGGCATTCTCGCGGATATCGCGTTCAACCCCGAACGCGATAAACATCTTCGCGCGATGCCCGTCGGCCATCTGTTCGGCACGAACGTCACGCGGCTCGCTTTGAAACAGGGCGCGTATTTACGCAGCTATGTGTACACGCTGGTCGAACTGCTTTCGCCTTCCATGAACCGCAAGCTGATCGAGCAGGCGCTCTCGGGTGAGCATGAAAGCTACGAGCTTTGATTGACCGGGTTCGAGTACGACGCGAGCCGCGCTCGCGTCGAAACTCGTGCCGCGCGATCGTGCCGCGCGAATTTTGTCAGCCCCACACTTCAGCATTTTTAAACCACACCTCTTCGCGGAGACCATCCAATGAAGTTGTCGAAGTTCATGCGCCCGGCGCTGATGCTCAGCGCACTCGCGTTTTTCAGCGCAACGGCCCGTGCGCAACTGAAAGTCGGTGTCGATTTGTCGAGCACGGGGCCGGCGGCCGCCATCGGCATCACGAGCAAGAACGCCATGCTGATGTGGCCGAAGACTATTGCAGGTCAGCAGGCGGAATACATCATTCTCGACGACGGCTCCGACCCGGGCGCGGCCGTGCGCAATATCCGCAAGCTGATTACAGAAGACAAGGTCGATGTGATCGTCGGACCGAACATCACGCCGGCAGCGCTCGCGGCGCTCGATCCGGTGGCCGAATACCAGACGCCGATGATCACGCTGATCGGCTCGGCGTCGGTGGTTGAACCGCAGGAAGGCAAGAAGGTATGGGCGTTCAAGATGGCCCAGACCGACAGCGCGATGGCTGACGTGATGACCCGCACGATGGTCAGCCGGAACGTGAAGACGGTCGGTTTCATCGGTTTCGCCGATAGTTACGGCGATAGCTGGTTCAACGAATTCTCGAAGTTCGCCGAATTGCGGCATATCAAGGTGGTCGCGAGCGAGCGTTTTAATCGCACCGACGCGAGCGTGACCGGGCAGATTCTCAAGCTGATGGCCGCGAAACCGGATGCGGTGCTGATTGCGGGCGCGGGTACGCCGACGGTCCTGCCGGAACGCACGCTGATCGAGCGCGGCTACAAGGGCGCGATCTATCAGACGCACGGCATTGCGACGCCGGAGTTCATCAAGCTCGGCGGCAAGGATGTGGAAGGCACGCTGTTCCCGACGCAGCCGGTCGTGGTCGCGCGGACCTTGCCCGCGGATCACCCGTCGAAGAAAGCAGCGCTGGTTTTCGTCGATGCTTACGAGGCGAAGTACGGCAAGGGCACGGTCACGCAGTTTGCCGGCGATGCGGCCGGGGTTTATCCGCGGCTGCAGGATGCGGTCGGACGGGCGCTGAAGGCCGGACAGCCTGGGACGGTGGCATTTCGGGTGGCATTGCGTTCGGAGCTGGAACACGCGCATGAACTGGTTGTGCCGAACGGCGTGGTCAACACCAGCGCCACCGATCACGTCGGGCTGGATCAGCGGGCAAGCGTGATGGGCATCATCAAGAACGGCCAGTTCACGTATTTGAGCCAGTGAGTGGTCCAGTTGGCAGTGCATGCAGTTGTCTCCCGCCGGTGTCCGAGGGCTTGCCCGCGGAAACGATTTTCGGCATAATCGCTGACTTGCCGGTTGGCGTCGGATTTCTTCCGCCCTCAACCGGCTGGTTCAAATGCTGTTTGCCCGGGTGGTGAAATTGGTAGACGCAGGGGACTCAAAATCCCCCGCCGCAAGGCGTGCCGGTTCGATTCCGGCCCCGGGCACCATTTCCGAAAAGCCGTTTCTGCTTATGCAGAGACGGCTTTTTCACATTTGGGGCTGGGTTAGATCAGGGGGAGATCAATCACCCCGAGAGATCGCGTGCCAACCAGAACATTCCTCCGATCAGAACACGTCCATTCCTCTATATTCTCGTAACGTGGCATCGCGACCGCAAAGCTCTGACAGCCCCTCCCCATCACGATTGTTTCTCTCCGGTCAAACCCCGGCGCACAAACAGATATCATGTGCGCTCGTTAATACTGCCGTGCACACCCGGCATTCCTGCTGGAGTTTCTATGGCCTCATCCCCTGATAGCGTCAGCATGGCGTTGTTTTGCGACTTCGAGAACGTCGCCCTCGGCGTGCGCGACGCGAAATACGACAAGTTCGACATCATGCCGGTGCTCGAACGCCTGCTGCTCAAAGGCAGCATCGTGGTGAAGAAGGCTTATTGCGACTGGGATCGCTACAAAGGTTTTAAAGCCGCCATGCACGAAGCGAGTTTCGAACTGATCGAAATTCCGCACGTGCGTCAGTCCGGCAAGAATTCAGCAGACATCCGCCTCGTCGTCGACGCGCTCGATCTCTGCTACACGAAGTCCCACGTGGATACCTTCGTCATCATCAGCGGCGATTCGGACTTCTCGCCGCTCGTGTCGAAGTTGCGTGAGAACGCGAAGAAAGTGATCGGCGTGGGCGTGAAAAACTCGACCTCCGACCTGCTCGTCGCGAACTGCGATGAATTCATTTTCTACGATGACCTCGTGCGCGAGCAGCAACGCGCGATCGCCAAGCGTGAAGCGCGCGAGGCCCGTGAAGCACGCGACGCACGCGATGCGAACGCGGCGGCATCCTCGGCCAAACGCTCCCCTGACGACGATCGCCAGCCCAAGCAGGAGCTCGAAGCACGCAAGGCCAAGGCCATTGCGATCGCGGTGGAAACGTTCGATGATCTCGCCTCCGAGCGTGGCGAAAGCGGCAAGATCTGGGCCTCGGTGCTCAAAAGCGCGATCAAGCGGCGCAAGCCTGATTTCAACGAGTCGTACTACGGTTTCCGCGCGTTCGGCAATCTGCTCGAGGAAGCCCAGTTGCGCGGCTTGCTCGAAGTCGGACGGGACGAAAAGTCGGGATCATTTGTGTTTCGCGCGCAATCAGTGACCGTAACAGAACCGGTAAAGGACATCGAGGCGCCCGTCGTGTCGAAGGAAAATCGGCAAACGGGCAGCTCGGGTAACGACCGGAACCGGAGGAAGGGCCGCAACCCGCGTCCGCAAGTTTCCGAACCGCTCTCCGATGAACCGCGCTCCGAGTCAAGCGGCGGGCCGAACCCACGACCGGAGGTTATGGAGCCGCTTTTCGACGAGCCCCAAAGCGCACAACCCGAGACCCAGGCAGAAGCGCGACCCAAGCAAGGCCGCGACCGCAATCGCCGCAACAATCGGAACCCGAGGCCGCAGGTTCACGAACCGCTGTTCGATGTAGCGCAGGAGCCGCCACCCGAAGCTCACGCTGAAGCCGTCGACGAGCGACCGTTCTTCACGCTACCGCCGAAGGCGAAGGAAGAATTCGTGTTCGTGGAACGCACGGAGGAACCACCTGCGCAAGCCAGCGAACTCGGTGAAACGCCGTCACCCAAACGCGGCGTAGCGCGGCGCGGACGTCAGGCGGCAGTGAAGAAAGTCGTGGCAAAGACGCAGCCGGAAGCGCCGGTTGAAATTGCCGCTACAGCTGAAACCGTCGACAGCACGGACGAGTCTGCTGCGAGGAAAACGGCGGCAAAGAAAACAGCCGCAAAAAGGACGCCACGTAAAACGGCGCCGGCTAGCCGGCGTCCGCGCAAGAGCGCGACCGCAACCAGCGAAGAGTGAACGTTTGAAGACGCGTCGTCGCCGTGACCCGGTTGTCATGGCGATGACCGCCCATGGAAAATTGCTTGCGGTCAAACGACTGGAACGCATTGGCGGCTGCCAGGAGTTGAAAGCCGAAATAAAACGCCGGACTCTCCACAGCCGTCTCCCTACGCTGCTGCACTCAACTCAACAACGCAACGCTTCAAGGCTCCGGAATCTCCAGATCCATCAACGCCGAACTCAGCGATTTCCCATGCGCGTCGAGCGCGAGCGATCGTGTCACGCCACCACCCAGCGCGCGCCCGAGCACAAAGTTAACGGCGGCTATTCCCGGCAATTCGAAGCGCGTCACATCGCCCTTCACCACATCGCTCAGATGCGCTTTCACACGCTCCGGCGTGACATGAGCGAGCAGATGATCGTAGTGCCGCGCGTCGTAACAGATCACCGATACATTCAGCGTATTGCCCTTATCGCCGGTTCGGGAATGAGCAAGTTGACGTAGTTTCATCTCAAACCTCCACCATCTCGAACGATGGCCGAACGAGTTCTCGCGGCAACAACACCGACTGCACCGCGATCACTTCGCGTGCTGTCTTTGTCACCCCACCGCCGCCAGCCGGGCCATTGGTATAGAGCGTCTCGACTTCATTGCCGATACGAACCGCCTGCTCCATCGAATCAGTCCGGCCAGCGATACGAACGCGAACCTCATACGGTTCCGCGTTACGCTCACCGAGCGTCGCGCCGTGCAACGAGTTGATACCGATCAGATCGAAGCGCAGTTCGCTGGTCGCGACGCCCGTTATCTCGAGCCGTTCACGCACGATCTCGAGCGCCAGCTTCGCCCGCGCGACCGCGCCCGGGCCGCCATACGAAATCTGTCCCTCGCCGATAAACCCGTCCACGTAAGCCACGGTCACCTTCAACGTTCCTGTACGCGGTGTCCCGCACCCACCGCTTACGCGCACGCGATCCGGTGCTTCCTCCGCCACGCGAACCTGCGTGAAGTCGGCGACTACATCGGGCTGCAGATACCGGCGGGGATCGTGGATCTCGTACAGCAATTGCTCCTTGCACGTGGCCTCCGTCACACGGCCACCGGCGTGCGCGACCTTCGTGATCGTAACGGCGCCATCGGTGCCGACCTCGCCTATCGGAAAGCCGAGGCGTGCGAGCATTGGCACGTCCTTGAAACCGGGATCGGCGAAATAACCGCCCGTGATCTGTCCCGCGCATTCGAGCAGATGCCCCACCACCGTCGCTTGGCCAAGCATGTCCCAATCGTCCATTGCCCAGCCGAACGCGTGGATCAGCGGCGCCGTGAATAATGACGGATCGGCCGCGCGACCGGTGAGCACGATATCGGCGCCGGCCTTCAAGGCATCGACAATCGGCTCCGCGCCCAGATACGCATTCGCCGAAACCAGCCGGCCGTCGTAGTCGGCAACGCTGTCGCCCGACTCCTCGAAAACATGCGTCCCTTGCCTCAAGACATCGAGTACATCGTCTCCGCTGACAGCCGCGATTTTCAAACCGCTCAAGCCCAGCTCATGCGCAATAGATGCCGTCTTGCGCGCCGCCGCCAACGGGTTCGCCGCGCCCATGTTCGAGATGATCCGTACACCGTTACGCACGGCGGCCGGTAACACCGCGCGCATCCGCGCCTCGAGCAACGGGTCGTAACCCAGCTCCGGATTCGCACGCCGCGCCTGTTGCGCAAGCGCAATGGTTCGCTCTGCCAAACACTCGAACACGAGATAGTCGAGCGCTCCATGTTCGGCCAGTTCGACCGCGGGCTCGATCCGATCGCCCGAGTAACCCGCGCCCGCGCCTATCCGCACGCGGGCGGCTGGGGTCACAGCATTGAGTGCAGCAGTCATACCCATTCCTTGCGTTAAAAGAACGCGCTCAAAGAGGAAAGATGCCCAGCACGACACACGCGATCGTCATCACGATCGATGCGCCGAACAACAGCGGAAACGTGAATTTCTGATGATCGGCGAGATCGATGCCGGTCAGCCCGACGACCAGGAACGTGGCGGGTGTGAGCGGACTGACCGGGAACCCCGTCGTCATCTGACCAAGTAACGCTGCCTGGCCGACATGCACGGCGGGCACGCCAAGCTGCCCCGCCACTTCCGCGATCACCGGCAGCACGCCGAAGTAGAACGAGTCGGGATCGAAGAGCATGCTGAGCGGCATCGACAGGAAACCGAGTGCAACGGGGATGTGCGTTGCCATGGAAGGCGGCACAAAACCAACCGCGGCCTGCGCCATCGCCTTGAGCATGCCGCTGCCTTGCATCACACCCGTGAACACGCCCGCTGCGAGCAGGATGCCGGCCATCATCAGCGCGGCGCGTGCGTGGGCATCAATGCGCTGGCGCTGCATATCCACATTCGGATAGTTGACGAGCAACGCGACGCACAGCCCGACCATGAACATGATCGCCGGAGGAATCTTCTCGCCCATCACCACCATCGTGCCGAGCACCACCAGCGTCAGCACAATGTTGAACCAGAAATTCTTCGGCCGGCGCAGCGCTTTCTGTTCGTCGGTGAGTTCGCGCTTCGGCATCGGGATTGCGCCATCGGCGCCGGTGTATCCGAGCCGTTTCTCTTCGCGCCGGCCGAGCCACCAGGACACGCCGAATACGAACACGAGGCCTACGATCTGCACCGGAATCAGCGGATTGAATAACGCCGATATAGGCAGATGCAGCGACGCCGACGCGCGGATCATCGGCCCGGTCCATGGCAGGAAATTGATCCCCGCCGCCATCGATGCCGCCGCAGCCAGCACGCGCCGATCCATCTTGAGACGGTCGTAAAGCGGCAGCATCGCGGGGATGGTCACGAGAAAGCAAACTGCGCCCGAGCCGTCGAGGTGAATCAGCAGCGCGAGCAGCGTCGTGCCCATCACAATGCGCGTCGGCCGCGTGCCGACCGTGCGCAAGATGCGGTCGATGATCGGATCGAGCGTGCCGGCGTCGGTAATCGTGCCGAAGTACAGGATCGCGAAGACGAACATGCCGACGACAGGCGCAAGGCTCTTCAGCCCGTCGATGACAAACTTGCTGGTCTGCAAGCCGAAGCCGCCGATCAACGACGCCGCTATCGGCACGATGATCAGCGCCACCAGCGGCGACATCCGTTTTGAAAGAATCGCCGCGAGCAGGACGACGATAGTGGCAAGACCAAGTAGGGGCAGCAAGGTTTGTCTCCGATTTTTTTAATCGATTGTTTTATGAGTCAACCAAGCGTAGTTTCAGGGCGTCGATAAAACAATTGAAATGATTTGATGGCAGCAATCATGTTTTGTAATAGATGAGAATCATGGACCTGAATCTCCGCGATATCCGCGCGTTCATCGCCGTGGCCCAGGCAGGCAGTTTCACGCGCGCCGCTGTGCGGCTGCATTTGTCGCAGCCCGCGTTGACCGTGCAGATCCGCCGCCTTGAAGAAACGATCGGCGCGCGGCTATTCGACCGCAATAGCCGCAGCGTTGCGTTGACACCGGTCGGACGGGATCTGCTGCCGGTCCTGCAAAAGTCGCTGGGCGACATGGAACAGGTTCTCCACGACGCCCGCGCGCTCAGCGACGGTTCCGCCGGCACGGTGAGGCTGGCGTGCCTGCCGTCATTCGCCGCGAGCTTGCTGCCTGATCTGATCCAGGATTTCAGACGCGAGTTGCCGCACGTGTCGTTTCAAATCCGCGATGTCGTCGCGAGCGTGGTCAATACGCTGGTGCGTAACGAGGATGTGGACGTGGGCTTGACCGGCGGCGATGTCACCGATGCCTCGCTGGAAGTGCTGCACGCGGGCGAAGACAGGCTGTGCGTCGTGTGCCCGGACGGGCATCCGTTGACAGCGGGCAAGCGGATCGGACTGGAGGAGATCGTCCGCTATCCGCTGGTACTGACAGCGGCGGGAACGAGCGTGCGGGCAGTGGTGGACGCAGCGTTCGAACGCGCCGGCTACGCGCCCGTACCCACCTGCGAGCCGACCTACATGATGACGGCGGTGGCCATGGTTCGGGCGGGGCTCGGCGTGACCATCCTGCCGCGCTCGGCGCGCGAAGTGCGCGCCGAGCCGGCACTGGTGACGCGGGTTATCGATGAGCCGGGTTTCGTGCGCCCCATCGCGCTCGTGAAGAAGCGCGGACGCACGCTGCCGCCAGTAACAGAGGCGTTTGTCGGCGTGATCGTCGAGGGACTCGGGCAGCGCGGGGAGTAACGCGCCGCTATCGATTCAACGCGGATTCAACGCAGATACAGCGCAGATTCAACGCATATAAGCGAACACCGCCAGTGCGGCCATTACCGTGATCGCACCGCCAATGCGCGTCGCGATCTGCGCGAACGGCATCAGTTCCATGCGGTTGCCTGCCGTCAGGATAGCGACGTCGCCCGTGCCGCCCAGTCCGCTGTGGGTTGCGTTGACCATCGCGGCTTCCACCGGATGCATACCCATCAGCCGGCCCACGCCGAAGCCCGTCACCACCAGCGTCAGCACGGTCACCACGGCCGTCACGATATTCGCCCAATGAAATGCCGTTACGATCTCGCCCCACGGTGTCATGGCGACGCTGATGGCGAACATCAGCGGATACGTGACGGCGGTGGAAAAGAACGAATACATGAAGCGAGCGCCGCCGCGCACGCGGGGAGAAACCGCTTGCAGCAATTGCGCCGCGACCACCAGCAGCAGCATCACCACAGGCGCAGGCCAGCCGAACCATTGATGGCTCAACTGCCCGACCAGATACAGCGCGATGGCGGTAGCGCCTGCTGCGGCAACCGAACTGACATCGAATTCAAACGCCACAGGCGCCACCGCCGATGTGTCCGCTTGCGAGGAATCGGTGTTACGCGTCAGTTGGCCGTTGCCGGTCCACGCCGGTTTCTTCGTACCCACGTAGTTCAGGAAACCCGCACAGCAGATAGCCGCAATGTTGCCGAGCATGACCGCCGACAACACCTGCGCGAACAGCGGGCCTTGATCGACACCGAGCGTCTGCGCGTACCCCATCGACAGCGGCAACGCGCCCTCACCCACGCCACCCGCCATGATCGGTACGACCACGAAAAAGAGCGTGTGTTTCGCGCCAAGCCCAAGCAATGCGCCCACGCCTGTACCCACCAGCGCCGCTGCGAGCGAACCGGCGCAGACCGGCACGAATATCTTGATGAAGCCCTTGATCAGCGTCTGCCGGTCCATGCTCAGCACGCTGCCCACGATAATCGCAGCGATGAAGAGATAGAGAAAATTGGTGCTCTTCGTGAACGACGTCACCGACTTCACCACGCTCACCGGCATCAGGTGGTAATAGATCAGCGCCGACGGCAGGAAGGCCGCGAAGATCGACGTTGCGCCAATGTGGCGGATCCACGGAATGCGCCGCGCGAGTTCAGCGCAGGTAAAACCGCCAACGGCGACCAACGCGATGCCGGTCGGAAGATCGGCATCGAGTTTGCCGCCGGCGGCCATGGCGGCGAGCACGAGCAGCAGCACGATATACACCGGCAAGGGCAACACGCCGATACGGACATCGAATATCACCCACCAGCGATCTCTCCATGCCGTTACGCCCGATGGCGCCGCGGCGTGGGGATTGCGTGTTTCAGACGTCTCCATTCAAGTCTCCATCACTTCGTTTTTCCAGCACACGAATAGCGCGAACGCCTAGATCAGCAACAGCAAGGCCGCGCCATACACCACGGCGCCGAGCAGGAAGGTCATCACGGTGAAGCCAAGCACGCGCTGCACGCCGACACCCGCCATGGCGACCACCGGTGCGGCCCAGAACGGCTGCAGCATGTTGGACACCTGCTCGCCCATGGCGACCGCCATCGTGGTGCCGGGTACCGATGCATGCAGCGCCACCGCCGCGGGCACCACGAACGGACCCTGCACCGCCCAGTGGCCGCCACCGGACGGCACGAGGAAGGTCACGATCAGGGAACACACGTAGCTCCAGAAAGGCAGCGTGTGCGCGTTCGAAATAGCGATGAAAAAGTGCGACAGCACGTCGGGCAAACCGGTCGCGTCCATGATCCCCATGATGCCGCCGTAGAGCGGGTACTGCAGCATCATCGAGCCGGTCTGGCGCGCGGCATTCTTGATGGCATCGGCGTAAGCGAGGGGGTAGCCGTGCAGCACCACGCCCGCGATGAACATCACGAAGATCACCGCGTTCACGCCACTGAAGCTTGTCTTGTGCGTCCACGCAATCGCCAGGAACGACACCCCCGCCGCGCCGATAAACGCGCTGCCCACCCACGAATATTCGAGCCACTTCGCCGGCGTGAGCTTGCCTGCGGGACGGGTCTTGGCGGGCGGATCGGGATTCTTGTCGAGATCGAGCACGACGATGTCTTCATCGGCCGGCTTGAGAAAGGCCAGCACGATCGGCGTGGCGACCAGCATCACGATCGTCGGCACCAGATTGAACGCGGTGAACACCGTGCTGCCGAACGGCAGCACCTGCCCCGTCAGCTTTTCGACGACGTTCATGGCGCTGCCGTGCGTCGCCTGCGCGAGTGCGATCGAACTCGAGATACCGCTCGCCCACACGACCCAGCCGGAGAACCCGGCCGCGACTATCCACGCAAAGTCCACGCGCATGCGCTTGGCGACTTCACGCGCGAGCAGCGCTGCAACCACGAGCCCGAAACCCCAGTTGAAAAACGAGGCCACCGCTACCGACACAAAGGTGAGCGTGGCAGCCTGAACCGGCGTGCGAGCGAGAGAAACCACCGCACGAAAAAGCCGCTGCACAGGCGGCGCGTGCGCGAACGCATGGCCCGTGACGAGGATCAGTGTGATCTGGAACGCGAACGTGAGGATATCGAAGAATCCCTTGTACCAGCCACCGACAATTCCCATGAACGACGCGTGCGGCGCGAATAACGCCGACACGACCGCAACGAACGCGGTGATCATGATGGCGAGAACGAACGGGTCGGGAATGACGCGTTCGAAGAGGTCAATGGTCGCGTTGGTGAAGCGCGTTTTACCGCTGCCGCCCGAAGGTGAAGCGCTCGCTGGTTTCAAGTCAGTCTCCTGTAATTGTTGTTGGATGTTTTAGCGTCGGACGGCGTTAGAAGTCATTTCAGAAGTCATATAGCCTGGCGGGGTTATCGACGAGAATGGCGCGGCGTTGCGCGGGGTTTTCCACCCAGTGCGAAAGCAGGTCGAACAGCGCGGCATCGTCGGGCTTGGCCGTCTCGGTTGTGTGCGGCCAGTCGCTGCCCCACACCAGCCGCTCAGGCGCCGCATTGACCCATGCATGCGCCGCGCGGTCCATGTCGCTGTAGCGTTGCGCTTCGCCCACTCGCGAATCGAGGTACGGACCCGACAGCTTCAGCCACGCACGCCCTCCATCCAGCAGCGAACGAACAACGCCGAACGCCGGATGATCAATACCCTCGGGCAACGGCAAACGCGCGAG
The DNA here is from genome assembly GCF_044909315.1 of Caballeronia udeis. GTDB lineage: Bacteria > Pseudomonadota > Gammaproteobacteria > Burkholderiales > Burkholderiaceae > Caballeronia > Caballeronia udeis_A. Next base: position 13,342 of record NZ_JBIYEB010000032.1, on the reverse strand, counting down.
GTGATCAAAGACGATCTTCGACGGCAGGCGTCTTAGCAAAGCCTCATGTTCCACAACCTGAGCCGCTGTCCAATGCAACTGGACATGCCAGCCAAGCTCATGCACTCGTCGCGACAACGACTCCACCATGTCGAAGCCGACCACCGCCTGCACCGGCGTGTACAGCGTGAAGCGAATCCCGCGGATACCGCCTTCGTGCAACGTGACGAGGTCCGCATCGCTCACGTCGGGACGCAGCACCGCCACGCCGCGCGTACGGTCTGCGCCCAGTTGCCGGATCGCGTCGAGTGTCACGCGGTTGTCAACGCCATAGATACGCGGCGTCACGACCACCGTGCGTGTAGTGCCAATGCGCGCCTGAATCTCACGGCGATAGTCGTCGGCGTTAGCGCCGTTCACCAGCGTGCCGCTGTGCGGATAGCGGGCGTCGTAGACATGCATATGCGCATCGCAGGCAAGCGGTGGCGCCGGGGTGTTTGCGGGCATGACGTGTCTCCTTCTCTTGCTTGTTTTATTCGCTTTTATTCGATCACGCGCTTCGCCCGGAGCGCTTCGATGTCCTCGCCCGACATGCCTTGTTCGCTCAGCACCTGCTCGGAATCCTGTCCAAACGTGGGCGCGGCGAACGGTTCGGGACCGGGTGTCCGGCCGAACCGGATCGAACGTTTGAGCCCGCGATATCGCCCCACTACCGGATGCTCGTACGTCGCAATCATGTCTTCGGCCAGCACTTGCGGGTCGTCGAACATGTCTTCGACCGTACGCGCCGCGGCACAAGGCACGTCTTCGCCAAACAGCGCTTCCCATTCCAGCGCGGTTTTAGCCTGCAAGGCGGCGTGAAGCTGCGGCACGATTTCATCTACGTGGAGTGCGCGCTTCCTGACGGTATCGAAACGCGGATCGGCGGCGAGTGCATCGAGGCCCGTCTTGCGGCACAGCGCCTGCCAAAAATGCGGCGTATTGGCGGAGATGTAGAGGTATCCCCCGCGCGTCGGATGAATGCCGGTGATGCCGCCGGAACGCATGTCACGGCCGACTTCGCGGGGCTCGTTGTCAGCCCAGACCAGACGCGCCGACTGCATGGCGAGTGCGCTGCGCAACAGCGACACGCCCACGTACTGTCCCTCGCCGCTGCGCTCACGCTCGAACAACGCGGATGACACGCCCCCGGCTACCAGCGCCGCCGCGTAGTAATCCACCACCGATCCATAGAGCACTTCGGGCGGCCCCCCGCTCTTGCCTTGCATCGTGCACATGCCGGTCATGGTCTGCAGGACCTGGTCGTAGCCGGCCTTGTCCTTGAGCGGTCCGGTTTCGCCATAACCGGTCACGGCGCAGTAAATGAGTCGTGGATTGAGCACCTTCAGCTGCTCGTAATCAATACCGAGACGCGCCGGCACGCTCGGCCGGAAGTTGTGCACGAGCACGTCGGCGGTCGCCACCAGCGCCTTGAGTGCAGCCAGCCCTTCAGGTTGTTTCAGGTCGAGCGCGAGACCAAGCTTGCTGCGGTTCACGCCAAGAAACGCTCGGCTTTCGCTCTCGAGCGTCGAGGGATATTTGCGCAGGTTGTCGCCTGCGGGCGGCTCGATCTTGATGACTTCGGCGCCCTGGTCGGCCAGCAGGCTGCACCCATACGGCCCGGCGATATACGCGCTCAGGTCAAGCACACGAATGCCGCTCAGCGGTCCGCGTGCGCCATCAGGTCTGCGGGATGGCTTGCTCATGGCCGTGACCCCCGATGTTGCGTTGAAGCCGCGCCTGAAGCCGTATTCAAAGCCACCTGTGCCACGATCGCCCGCGCCCGAGCGACGAACGGGCCATCGATCATCTTGCCGTCGACCACGTACGCGCCCCGGCCTGCCGCATCGGCTTCTGCTGCCGCCTCGACCACCCGTTGCGCGTGGGCGATCTCATCGGGCGTCGGCTGGAATACTTCGTTGGCGAGCGCCACCTGGCTCGGATGAATGCAGCTCTTGCCGATAAAACCAAGACTGCGTGCAAGCCGCGCTTCGGCCTGGAAACCGGCCTGATCGCGGATATCGGCAAACGCCGCGTCGTAGGCGAACACGCCCGCCTCGCCCGCCGCCATGCTCAACGCAAACATGGCCTGCTGGATCGCCGCGGTCTCCCGCCGCGCAATGCCCAGCGGCTCGAACAAGTCACCCAGCCCAAGTTGCAGGCCTTTCACGCGAGGATGCGCGCCGGCCAGTTCAAACGCACGGCGCAATGCGCCGGGCGATTCGATATTCAGCAGCAAGCCAATCGGCTCCGTCACGCCGTTGGCGCGCTCGGCGGCATCAAGCGCGCTCGCGGCTGCCCGCACGTCGTCGGCATGGCGCGGTTTCGGCAGGTTGATCAGATTGACGCCCGCCTGCACGACGGCGGCGAGATCGGCTTCGAAATGAGGTGAATCGATGGCGTTCACGCGCACGATCATCGTCTTTCCACCGAACCGGTCCGAAGACGAAGCATTCGAACCGGATGGAAAACCCAGAAGAAGATCGCGCAGATGCGCCCGGGCTTCGGGCTTGCGCGCCTCCGACACGGAGTCTTCGAGATCGAAAGAAAGGGCGTCTGCCTGGCTCGCCAGCGCTTTGGCGAACAGTTCGGGCCGTGAGCCCGGAACAAATAATTTGCTTTTCATCCCGCCAGTCTAGTCATCGGCACAATGAAGATAAAGCGATAGAATGTGCCTTCAAAATCAACTAAAAGTATCTTTATGGAGACCTCGTTCCTGACCAGTTTCCTGCTGGTCGTCGACACCGGCTCAATGGCCGAAGCCGCGCGCCGCCTCGACCTGACGCCTGCTGCGGTGGCGCAGCAGATCCGCGCGCTCGAGCGCGAATTCGGTGCGCCGCTCCTCGCGCGTGCCGGCCGGACGGTATCGGTCACGCCTGCAGGCAGCCGGATCGTCGCGCAGTCGCGGGGTTTGCTGCGTGAACTCGCCGACCTGAAGATCCTCGCCAACAACGAACACGCGACGGGCGAGCTCAGGCTCGGCACGATCAATACGGCGCTGCATAACCTGCTGCCGGACATCCTGGCGCATTTTGTCAGCGCTCATCCGCATGTGAAGGTGTTCATTCAGTCGGGATCCTCGAACGAATTGTATGAAGCATTGCGGCAAGGCGACGTCGATGCAGCCGTCTGCACGCATCCCGCGTTCGCCATGCCGAAAACCTTCGTGTGGGAGCTGCTGCGTGAGGAACCGCTGGTGGTGATCGCGCCGGAGAGCCTGGCGAAACGCGACGCGCATGACCTGCTCGCGAACGAACCGCTGATCCGCTACGACCGCTCGCGGGCGGGCGGCAAGGAGGCCGAGCGTTATCTGAGACGTGCGGGGATCGTGCCGACCGAGCGCTTCGAACTGAGCTCGCTCCCAGCCATCGCGATGATGGTGGATCGCGGACTCGGGGTATCCCTCGCACCGGATGTCGCAACGCCAATAACCGGCACCTTGCGCATCGCGCGGATCAGCTTGCCAATGGAGTCAGAACCTCGCCGCTTCGGCGTGCTCTGGAAACGGGGGTCGGTACGTGACCGGCTGATTCGCGGCCTGGTGGACTGCGCGCTGCAGTGCGTGCGCGGCTAATGGTATGAAAATACCGGGGCTGCTTGCACCGCCCCAAAAACAATACGGCGGCGCGTTTGCACGTGCCGCCGTATGTAGCGCCTGACACATGCTGTCCCGGGCGCTTGGCTCCTGACCTTGCCGCTTACTGCGGTTGGCCCTTGTCATTGGTACCCAGGGCCGACGCGGCTGCGGCAGCCGATGCACCCTTCAGGTGCGACGCCTTGTCTTGTTGATGCAACGTCGTACCGTGGACGCCCGATGCTGCTTTCTTATGCTTGAAGTGCGGCAGGTGCGGTTTGGGTTCTGTAGGACTGACAGCAGGCTTGCTTTCGTCCGTCTTCGAACCGCCACCACCCGATTGAGCCATTGCCGTGCCTGCGAACGCGAATGCGAGCGCACCAACCATTGCAATTTGCGAGAACTTCTTCATTACCAATCTCCCTGGAGTTATAAATCGATTGCAGCACCGCATTGTTGTTCGAAATACAGAGAATTTCAACGAATTCAGCGCATTCCTATCGAAAATTGGTTTTGGCCAACTCAACGATTTCGTCCCCGCGCCCGTTCAGGATCGCGCGCAGCATATAGAGGCTGAATCCCTTTGCCTGCGCCAGTTCCACTTTTGGCGGCATGGCCAGCTCGTGTTTGGACGTCACCACGTCCACGAGCGCCGGTCCGGGATAGGCGAAAGCCTTCTGCAGAGCCTCTGCAATGTCCTCCGACTCCTCCACCCGGATGCTGAAAATCCCCGCGCCCTGGGCGATGGCGGCGAAGTCGGTCCTGGCCAGATCGACGTTGGTATCCAGGTATCCGGCGGCCTTGAGCTCCATGGAAACGAAGCCAAGCAGACTGTTGTTATAAACCACCACTTTGATGGGCAGATCGAGCTGGCGGGCGCTGAGCAAGTCGCCGAGCAGCATTGACAACCCGCCGTCGCCCGACAGCGAGATCACCTGCCGCCCCGGATTCGCGCCCTGCGCGCCGAGCGCCTGGGGCATCGCATTGGCCATGGAACCGTGGTTGAACGAGCCGTGTAGCTGGCGTTTGCCGTTCATCGTGAGGTAACGCGCGGCCCAGACCGTCGGCGTGCCGACATCGGCGGTGAAAATGGCGTCTTCCGCAGCCGCTTCGTTGATGAGTTTCGTCAGATATTGCGGATGAATCGGCTTGCCCGGGCCTGATGGCGTAGCCAGTTCGTCGAGCCCCTTTCGCGCCGTCGCGTAGTGCTTGCGGGCGGTATCGATGAAATTGCGGTCCGGCTTGCGCGTGAGCTTTGGCAAAACCGCCGCGACCGTCTCCTTGACCGTGCCGACCAGCCCCAGTGCAAGCGGCGCGCGCGAGCCGAGCTTCGAGCCGCGCCAGTCGACCTGGATGATCTTGGCGTCGGCCGGATAGAACGGCCGGTAGGGGAAATCGCAGCCGAGCAGCAGCAGCGTGTCGCACGACATCATTGCGTGGTAGCCGGAGCTGAAACCGATCAACCCCGTCATGCCGACGTCGTACGGGTTGTCCCATTCAATGAACTGCTTGCCGCGCATCGCGTGGACGACCGGTGCGCCCAGCATGTCCGCGAGCGCAACCACTTCGTCGTGCGCACCCGCGGTGCCGCTGCCGCACATGAGCGTCACCGCTTCCGACTCGTTCAGCATGGCCGCAAGCCGGTCTATATCGATGTCCGATGGCAGGATGGTCGACGGCCCCGTGGCGGACCAGCCGGGTTTTTCCGTTGGCGCGTCGCTCAACGCGACATCGCCGGGCAGCACGATCACCGCTACGCCGCGCTCTTCGATCGCCGTGCGCATTGCGCGGGCGAGCACGCGCGGGAATTGCGCTGCGCTCGACACCAGCTCGACGTAGTGGCTGCATTCCTTGAACAGCGCGGTCGGATGGGTCTCCTGGAAGTAGCCCAGCCCGATTTCCGTCGATGGGATATGCGCGGCAATCGCCAGCACCGGCTGCTGGTTACGGTGACAGTCGTACAAGCCATTGATCAGGTGCAGGTTACCCGGGCCGCAACTGCCGGCGCACACGGCAAGCTTGCCCGTCGAAGCCGCGTCGGCGCCTGCCGCGAACGCCGCCACTTCCTCGTGGCGTGTATGCATCCAGCGGATGGAGCCGACCTGGTCGAGGCTGTAGGCGAGCCCGTTCAGGCTGTCGCCGGTAACGCCCCAGATACGCTCGACGCCAGCCGCCGCCAGCGTCCTGGCCAAAAATTCCGCAACCGTGTTTCTTGCCATGTCCTGCTCCTTGGGTGAAAAGAGGGATCGGAGTGGTGGAAAGGATGCCGGCTTGTCAGCGTCCTTTCGTCATACGCGTGAGACAGGTCAAAACGACAGATCAAAACGGGCACAAAGCGAAAAGCATAAACGTCATGCAGGGGAGCAACTATGAAAAGACCTTAATCGGCCTGCTTTACGAATGGCCGACGACGGAGGCTGGCAATGGTGGAATGACCGCGCGCCGCCCCCGTTCACGCAGCCGCCAGGCGGGATCGAAGCGCAGCGGTTGCTAGAATGTCCGTCCCCCTTTCCGCCTGAGCCAAGAACCGCCCTGATGGATCTCGAACGCATTCTCTTCACGCAGGGCTTTGGCTCGCGCCGCCAATGCCGCGCGCTCGTGGCGGATGGCCGCGTATCCATCGCGGGTTCGCTTTGTACCGATGCCGCGATCGACATCGCGTCTGACGCGCTCGCGTCATTCGAGTTTCAAGTCGATGGCGCGACGTGGCGGTATCGGGAAAAGGCGTATCTGGTGCTTAACAAGCCGCCGGGATACGAGTGCTCGCGCGATCCGCAACATCACCTGAGCGTCTTTCACCTGTTGCCGCCGCCATTGACGGAGCGCGGCGTGCAATGTGTGGGACGTCTGGATCAGGACACGACCGGCCTCCTGCTTCTCTCCGACGACGGTGCGTTCGTGCATGCGTTCACGTCGCCCAAACGCAAGGTGCCGAAGGTATATCTCGCGACCACGCGCCATCCACTGGACGATGCTCAACTCGGCGCACTGCGCGACGGCGTCTTGCTGCATGGCGAATCGCAGCCAATTGCGGCCGTTAGCGCAAAACAACGCGACGAGCGAAAGCTCGAACTGTCGGTGCTTGAGGGCAAGTACCACCAGGTGAAGCGGATGGTCGCGGCGGCGGGGAACCGCGTGGAGCAATTGCATCGGGAGCGTATTGGCGGCTTTGGTTTGCCCGATGACCTGGCCGAAGGCCAATGGCGCTGGCTGGACGATGCAGACCTCGCCATGCTCAGGCAAGGCTGATGCGCCCGGCGTGCGTCATGTTCGTGCGATAGCGCGCTGAGTCACGATCGCGGCGGGTTTAACGTCACGATGAGACCAAGCCGGTGCGCTGCATCCATCCGCGCGCTTCGAGCGTAGAACGTGGCATCCCCCTGCTTTTCGACATTTATGCCCGCACAAGAAAAACGCCGCATCGTGACATTCGGGCTTGCCAGTCTTGCCGCTGCGGCGCTCGCCGCCTGCAGCCCCGTCGAACTTTTGAACGCCGCCATCCCTTCGGGTGGTTACAGGAAAACGTCAGGTATTGCGTACGGAAGCGATCCGCGTCAGGTACTCGACGTCTATGTGCCCGTCGCGGCCGGCACCGAGCCGCGCCCGGTTGTCGTCTTCTTCTACGGTGGAAGCTGGCAAAACGGCGACCGTGGCAACTACCTGTTCGTCGCACAGGCATTGACCTCACGCGGTTACGTGGCCGTGCTGCCCGACTACCGGACATATCCGGAAACGGCGTTTCCCGGTTTCGTTAATGATGCGGCAGCCAGCGCACGCTGGACCCGTGACCACGCACATGAATTCGGCGGCGATCCGTTGCGGCTGTTCGTCATGGGTCATTCGGCAGGGGCTCATCTTGCCGCGCTGATCGCGACGGATCCGCGTTACCTCGCTTCGCAAGCGATGTCGAAAACCGACTTGCGCGGCGTGATCGGCCTGGCTGGACCTTACGATTTCCTGCCGATCAAGGACCCCACGCTACTCGACGTATTTCCGGCGGGCACGCGCGCCGAGAGCCAGCCGATCAATTTCGTCACTGGCCACGAGCCGCCGATGTTCCTCGCAGCCGGCACGGACGACACCGTTGTCGATCCCGGCAACACCGACCGCCTGGCGGCCATGCTGCGCAAACATGGCGACTCGGTGGACGTAAAACACTACGACGGCTTCGGCCATATCCGCATTGTTTCGGCGCTGGCGTTGCCGTTGCGGGGACGCTCGACGGTGCTCGCAGATGTATCGGCCTTCATTGACTCGCGATGAGCGGACTGTGAGCCGGACTGTCGCGATTCAATAGGTGTTAACACAGCGCGCTGGTGCCGCGTTGCAGCATGCCTTTCTTACGACGTAAATCTATACTCCTTACACGACTATTAAAAGAAGCAGGAGGGCCATCATGGCCGCTCACATGACCATTGCAATGATTGCGTTCGTGGCTTTCAGCGTGTTGTTCATCGTCGGATTGCTGGTGACGATGCATCTGCGCCATCGCTATCAACCCAACCTGATTGGTGCGCTGATCGGGGCTTTGCTGTGCTTCATTCTGCTGGAGACTCTACCGGTACTGATGTGATGGTGAACTGAGCATTCGCCTCGCTCCGGAAGTCGCGCAGGAAGTCGCGCAGGAAGTCGTGAATGCTCGGATAACGCAACGCGTAACGCATTTCGTCTCGCAGCCGGGTGTTCTGCAGACGTCGCGATTCACGCATGAACGAGAGCATCATCGGCTCGAGTTGCGTCTCCGCCTGCTCGCGCGAAACACGGGGAGCGCGTGGCAAACCGAACGCATCGGCGACCAGGTCGAAATAGTCCCCCATGCGCAAGTCGCTATCGTCCGATGCATGCACCACGCGCTGCGGACGTGCCCGCCGGATCGCGAGTACGAGAATGGCGGCGAGATCGTCGGCGTGGATGTGGTTGGTATAGACGTCTTCGGCCGGTGCGAGCGCCGGCGTGCCCTTCTGCAGCCGTGCCAGCGGCAGGCGGTTGCCGGCGTAAATGCCGGGAATCCGCACAATCGATGCACTCAGCAGACCGCGCTGCGTGGCGCCCCGCAATTGCCTTTCCGCCGATACCCGCCGTTTCGCACGCGCGTTGTCCGGCCTGACCGGGCGCGTTTCGTCGATCCACGCCCCGCCGCAATCGCCATAAACCCCCGACGTGCTCGCATAAATCAGGCGGATTTGCCGCGGGCGCGCGGCGGTACCCGGAACCCGGTCGGGTACAATAGACGGTCTTTTTATGGCTTTGGCGTGCATTTTGACGCCCGCTCGCATGCTGCTTTTGAAGGTCGCGCGAAACCATCCGCGCCACGCCCTCTGGCGCGCAACCGCGCTGGTCGCCCCGCGCGCAACGGACCGTCGCTGCGCACTCAGCGCGGCAATCAGCGCGCGGGTCCTGCTGTCGTCGTCGCCGTTTTTCTGGGGCGGCGCGAGATGCAGCACCGTGGACGCAAGACCGGCCAGGCGCCGCAGGCTGCGGCGCTCGTCCAGGTTGCCGATCAACGGTGTCGTGCCGGCTGCGCGAAGTTCAGCGGCACGCGCGGGTTGACTTGATAGTGCGATCACGCGAGGCGCGGCGGCACGGTGAGCGAGAAGCGGCACGCACCGCAGGCCGACATCGCCGCAACCGGCAATCAGCACGCGCGCGCGGCGTAGTTTTCGAGTGGCGATCATGCTGTCGATTGTAGCCGCGACAGCTTTTGCATTTGTTTCATCCAACTCATCCAGGATCTATGGCTTTCAACGTTACGCTCCGGCAAAGCGGCCGGCAGTTTCAGGTAGAACCCGACGAAGCGGTGCTGCTTGCCGCCCTGCGTCAGGGCATTGGACTTCCCTACGGCTGCAAGAACGGAGCCTGCGGTTCCTGCAAGGGCACGGTCGTGTCCGGCGAAGTCGAGCAGGCGCCGCATTCATCGTCAGCATTGTCCAACGACGAGAAGACCCGCGGCATGGCCCTTCTCTGCTGCGCGACCGCCAAGGGCGACCTGACGGTCGACATACGCGAGGTCGCAGGCGTAGGCGACATCCAGGTCAAGAAGCTGCCCTGCCGCGTGAACGCGCTGGAACGCAAGGCGGGCGACGTCATTGAACTGAAGCTGCAATTGCCGGCCAACGAGCGTCTGCAATACCTGGCCGGCCAGTACATCGAATTCATATTGAAGGACGGCAAGCGCCGCAGCTATTCGATGGCGAGCCCGCCGCACCATGAAGGCCCCATCGAACTGCACGTGCGCCACATGCCCGGCGGCACCTTCACGGACCACGTGTTCGGCACCATGAAAGAGCGCGACATCCTGCGCTTCGAGGGCCCGCTCGGCACGTTCTTCCTGCGTGAGGATTCAGAGAAGCCCATCGTGCTGCTCGCTTCCGGCACGGGCTTCGCGCCCATCAAGGCGATCATTGAACATGCCGTGTTCAAGAACCTGAACCGGCCCATGACGCTCTATTGGGGCGGCCGCCGCAAGCAGGACCTGTACATGATGGACATGGCGGAACAATGGGCGAAGGACGTGCCCAACTTCTCGTTCGTGCCGGTGCTGTCGGAACCCGATGCAAACGACGCGTGGACTGGCCGTACGGGCTTTGTTCATCGTGCTGTCATTGAAGATCTGCCAGACTTGAGCGCGTATCAGGTGTACGCGTGCGGCGCGCCGGTCATGGTGGAATCCGCGCAGCGCGATTTCACGAGCCACCACCGTTTGCCGGAGGACGAGTTCTACGCCGATTCGTTCACCAGCGCGGCGGATCTCGCCAATCCGGTTTAAGCACACTGAAGCCGGCGAGTGTGGCGGCTCGAAAAAAATCGGGCCGCCATGGTTTACACGCAGGAACTTCATATCGTATTCTTCGCGAATGCTCAAAATTTACGCCACTCTTCGACGTCGCCGCTCGCTGCTCCCCTAGGGATGCCGCTGGCTCGTCACGGATTGGCGCTTGAGTTTTCGAACCAGCGCACACTTCGCCACCATGAAGCCACGGAATTCCGTGGCTTTTTGCATTGTTGGTTCGGTATTTTTCCCTGCCACCTTTTTTCCTTGCTGTTTTCGTGGAGCCCGCCGTCATGAATTTCCAAGAGTACCCCGTCGAATCGTTGATGTTCATCACGAACCGTCCTGAGATCGTGTTCACGCACGGCAAGGGTTCCTGGCTCTACGACAACAACGAGAAGCGATACCTCGACTTCATCCAGGGCTGGGCGGTGAATAGTCTGGGTCATTGCAATGACGGCATGATCGAAGCCATGGACAAACAGGCTCGTACGCTGATCAACCCGTCGCCGGCTTTCTACAACGCGCCGATGGCCCAGCTCGCCGGCCTCCTGACCGCGAACAGCTGCTTCGACAAGGTGTTCTTCGCCAACAGCGGCGCCGAAGCCAACGAAGGCGCGATCAAGCTCGCGCGCAAGTGGGGCAAGAAGTTCAAGGGCGGCGCGTACGAGATCATCACGTTCGATCACAGCTTCCACGGCCGGACGTTGGCGACCATGTCGGCCAGCGGCAAGCCGGGCTGGGACACCATCTATGCACCGCAAGTGCCAGGCTTCCCGAAGGCTGACCTGAACGACATCGCGTCGGTGGAAAAGCTCATCACCGATAAAACCGTCGGCGTGATGCTCGAGCCTATCCAGGGTGAAGGCGGCGTGATCCCGGCCACGCGCGAGTTCATGCAGGCTTTGCGCGCGCTGACGAAGAAACATAACCTGCTGATGATCGTCGACGAAGTGCAAAGCGGTTGCGGCCGCGCCGGCACCTTGTTCGCGTATGAATTGTCGGGCGTGGAGCCGGATGTCATGACGCTCGGCAAGGGCATTGGCGGCGGCGTGCCGCTGGCCGCGCTGCTCGCGACCAAGGAAGTCGCATGCTTCGAACCCGGCGACCAGGGCGGCACGTACAACGGCAATCCGCTGATGACGGCCGCGGGTTTTTCGGTGATTTCCCAACTGACCGCGCCGGGCTTTCTCGAAGGCGTGCGTGAGCGCGGTGAGTACCTGAAGGCGCAGTTGCTGCAGCTCTCCGAAGAGCGCGGTTTTAACGGCGAACGCGGCGAAGGTTTGCTGCGCGCGTTGCTGCTCAATAACGACAACGGTCCGAAGATTGTCGACATGGCGCGCGACATGGGACCGGATGGCTTGCTTCTGAATGCGGCGCGGCCGAACCTGCTGCGCTTCATGCCGGCGCTGAACGTGACGAAGCCTGAGATCGACCAGATGATGTCGATGCTTCGGACCGTGCTGGATTCGCTATGATCATCCGGATTTTCGACGAGCGTGACACGCAGGACGTGCTCGCGCTCTGGGCACAAGCGTTTCCGGAATACGCCATGCCAGGAAAGCCGCAGCGTGATCCGCGTTTATCGATTCGAAACAAGCTCGCCATGCAGCCGGAGTTCTTCTTTGTCGGCATGTTGGAAGAGCGCTTGATCGGCACGGTGATGGTGGGTTACGACGGGCATCGCGGATGGATGTATTCGCTCGCGGTCGCCGAGGATCAACGCGGTAACGGTTATGCCCGTGCGCTGGTCCGGCACGCGGAACACGCTCTCGCCGCTATCGGATGTCCGAAGCTCAATCTGCAGATCATGGCGAACAAGCCTGAAACGCAGGCGTTTTACGCGAAACTCGGTTATCAGATGGATGAAGTGGTCAGCTTCGGCAAGCGGCTTTGATCACGCATTAAAAAAGCCGCATGCCCTTCAAAGGCATGCGGCTTCTTCATTCACCAACGCCGATCACTCGCCGAGATAGGCCGCCCGCACCTTCGGATCGTCGAGCATGGTCTTCGCGTCACCGGACATCGTCACCAGACCCGAGTCCATCACGTAGCCGCGATTCGCCGCCTGCAGCGCCAGACGCGCGTTCTGCTCAACCAGCAGCACCGTCAACCCTTCGCCCGAAATCTCGCGCACCACTTCGAAGATCTTCTCGACCATGATCGGCGAGAGACCCATCGACGGTTCGTCCAGCAGCAGCAGCTTCGGCCGCGACAACAGCGCCCGCGCCATGGCCAGCATCTGCTGCTCACCGCCCGACAACGTGCCCGCATACTGCGACGCCCGCTCTTTCAGCCGCGGGAAGAAGCCGAACATGCGGTCGGTGTCCTTGTCGATTTCGTCCTTGTCGTTGCGCAGGTACGCGCCCATCTGCATGTTTTCAAGAATCGACATGCGCGCAAAAATACCCCGCCCTTCCGGCACCATCGCCAGACCGCGCTTGAGCAATTCGTGCGATGGCACGCCCTTGATCGACTCGCCCATGTATTCGATATCGCCAGCCGAATACGCCTTCAGGCCCGTGATGGCTTTCATCGTGGTCGTCTTGCCCGCGCCGTTCGCGCCGATCAGCGTCACGAGTTCGCCCTTGCCCACTTCCAGGTCCACGCCCTTGACGGCATGAATGCCGCCATAGCTGACCTGCAGCCCCTTGATCTTCAACATCGCTGCGCCGTTCGCGCCATTCGTCGTAGCCATCAGTGAACCCCTGCCCCGAGATAAGCCTCGATCACCTTCGGATCCTTCTGCACGTCCTGCGGCAGACCCTCGGCGATCACCTTGCCGTAATCGAGCACCGTCATCCGGTTGCACAATCCCATCACCAGTTTCACATCGTGTTCGATCAAGAGAATCGTGCGGCCGTCGCTGCGAATCTTGTCGAGCAAGCGCGTGAGTTCGACCTTCTCCGTCGCGTTCATGCCGGCAGCAGGTTCATCGAGTGCGAGCAGCTTCGGATCGGTCGCCAGCGCACGTGCAATTT
>NZ_JBIYEB010000031.1:0-122960 GCF_044909315.1 Caballeronia udeis | reverse complement strand
GTTGTGATGGCTGCGAAGGCAGTCAAACGCGCCGCTGGGGGGCGGCGTCACGCGTCGCATTGTAATGCCATCGGGTTTCCACACAGCCTGGGTCGATGTCAGCCGATCGCCATCCGTCGCTGTTCGGCCAGGAACAGTCCTTCGTTCTGCCAGTTCGAATGTCGGCTTTGAGTGCTTTCGCGAACATTCGGCCCGCGAAAGCCGCTCAGGTCTTGCATCTTCCTGGTAATCATCCCGATTGCATGTTAGAGGCCAGGCTTTCGTTCGCTCATCCACTTCACGATCGCCCGGATCGCGATGCGAGAAGCAGCTGCTGGTGCCCGTCTCCAGCGTTGCGACGACCATCATGTCATCATCAGACAGCTCGTCGAATCAGGCGGTAGGCTTCAGGGCGGCCGGGTAACGATCGCCGTGAATCTCGACGTTCGCGAGCGCCTGGTCGATGTGCTGAAGCTCGGTCTCGGTCAATTCCACTTCAGCCGACCCAAGGTTCTCCCCCAGGCGATGCAACTTCGTCGTGCCGGGAATCGGTACGATCCAGGGCTTCTGGGCGAGCAGCCATGCGAGTGCAACCTGAGCTAGCGTCGCACCTTTGCTCCTGGCTATGGCCCCGAGCGCGTCAACAAGTGGCTGATTTGCCTGAAGTGCCTCGGGCGTGAAGCGCGGTACCTTGCTTCGAAAGTCGTCGCTGCCAAAGACCGCGTTTTGGGCGATTGCGCCCGTGAGAAAACCCTTGCCGAGGGGGCTGAACGGCACGAAGCCGATGCCGAGTTCCTCCAGCGTAGGCAGGATCCTTTCCTCGGGCTCGCGCCACCACATTGAATACTCACTCTGAAGCGCCGCCAGGGGCTGCACAGCATGCGCGCGCCGGATGGTCTGCTCTCCAGCCTCTGACAGGCCGAAGTGCTTTACCTTGCCTGCCTGGATGAGTTCCTTCACCGTACCGGCGACGTCCTCGATAGGCACCTCTGGGTCCACGCGATGCTGGTAAAGCAGGTCGATCACGTCGGTTTTGAGACGCTTGAGCATCCCTTCGACCGCCAACCGGATATGGTCCGGCCGGCTGCTCAAAACTTGCTGTTTTCCGTCATCGCCGAAGGTGAAGCCGAATTTGGTCGCGATGACTACGTGATCGCGGACGGGCGCCAATGCCTCGCCAACGACCTCTTCGTTGAGATACGGCCCATAGACCTCGGCGGTATCGAAAAAGGTCACGCCCCGATCGAAGGCGGCCCGGATTAACTCCACAGCCTTTGATCGATTGGTGGCCGGACCGAAACCGAAGCTCAACCCCATGCACCCCAGGCCAAGCGCTGAAACCTCAAGTCCAGAACGGCCGAGTTGCCGCTTATCCATGATGCGCTCCTTGCAGTTGACGACGTGGGCGAGTGGCCCGATGTCCGCAACTTTAGGAGTCTCGGTTTCAAGTGACTAGTAGAATAAATCTTGTATCAGTACCAACTTCAGCTTGATACTGGGCGCTCTGTCAGACCGTTCTATTCGCGCTCCATCAGAAAAATTGACCATGCCTGTCAATGACTTTAAGGCCATCGCGATGTTCGCCAAAGCCGTGGAACTCGGCAGCATCCGGCAGGCTGCACTGGCTCAAGGCGTCACACCCCAGGCAGCCAGTCAGACCATCGCACAACTGGAACTGCATCTAGGAGTTCGTCTGTTGCATCGGACGACGCGTAGCCTCGCTCTGACCGAGGAGGGCCAACGATTTCTGGAAAATACCCAGCCCGCTCTGGCGGCATTGGACAGGGCCGTGGCCTTGGCACGGGAGTCCAAGGATGAAATCGCGGGCCCGCTGCGCATCGTTGGACCGAAATCGTCGTTCGCCGCGCTCCTCATGCCTCTGCTCGACGAGTTCTGCCGCGAGCACCCCGGTATCCAGCCGGACGTCCAGCTCGATGACGGTATCGGCAATTGGGTACTGGATCGCGTCGATGTCGGTTTCAGGATTGGGGCGTCGGCCGGTGAGGGCGTGATCGGTCGGCAGCTTTTCCCGATCCAGATGATCGTATGCGCTGCGCCCGACTATCTCAAGGCGCACGGAACGCCATCGACAGTCGATGATCTGGCGGCGCACCGCTGCAGCGTATTCCGGCATCCTGACACCGGCAAGGTAGCGCCCTGGTACTTGACCGTGGATGGCAAGCTCGAACATCGGCAGGTGTCCCCTGCGTTCGCGACGGACGATTCAGAGCTGGAAGTGCAAGCAGTGCTCGCGGGGCAAGTCATGGGGCAGCTCTCGAGTCTCTCGGCTGCGTGCCATATCCGCGCGGGACGACTGGTTCCCGTTCTCTTGCCGCATATGAGCGCGTACTTTAGTTTGCACGTTTACTACGGAAGCCGAACTGCTCAACCCAAGAGAGTCCGAGCGTTCCTGGATCTCGCCATTGCCCGCCTGCACGATTGCGGCGACTACGTGCTCGCTGACAAAGAGCTAGCGCAGTTCAATTCGCGATTGAGGCGAGCCATCCGGGCGCGGTAGCGCGCCCAGCACGCGGTTCGGTTCGGATCGTTCGCCTACCGGCTGATCGACCGAATTCGGCTGCGAAGCGGTCATCCGCCGGCGTCGAGCGAAGATCAGGAAGGGGTCGGACAGCGACGCAGCGCGGCCGCTTGCCGACCGACGGAAATCGCCCACGTCTCCGACCGCGTCTCAACTTATCCTGATATTTTTTACTTTCTGTTCGATCGTAAATACCTGCGTACTAGCGGTTTTGTTCCTGTTTCTATTTCTACGTTCGGCCGCCGCACCACAACCGCAGCGCCCAGAACAACACCCCCGTGCGCGCCACCGTTCAAGCTTCCGTCCGCGTGGCGTCTTGCACTGAGGTCTCCCTGAGAGCCGACGCGCTAGCCTGTTCGGCCTCCTCGGCCTGCCAGCGACGACGCGAGCGATACATCGTCCTGAGCGCGAGCCGCGCCATCTTGACCCAGCCTAGTGGCCTAGGATCGGCGAGCATGCTGAGCGCGCGGGCGTAATCGAGGGTCAGCCCGGGCGTCCAAGCCATTGTTGCCGCGCGTTTGCGCACCTGAGCGGCGACCCACAATTCGGGCGTCGACATCACCCGCAGCAGCGGTTTCCAGCCGCCGGACTTTGCCCACACCCGTGCCGACGCACCTTCAATGGCCGCTTCGAGCGCGCGCGTTACGGTGCTCGAACAATTGCGATACGTCAGGTTATAGGTCGTGTCCTGTCGATACACATCCCAAAACCGTTGCAAGCGTTCCGGATCGTAGTTGCGGATACGCACCTTGACGGTCGACTCGCACCACGCATTAGCCTCGGTCCGATAGTCCGGCTGGAAGACGCCCGGAATGTCATTTTCCCGCGTCGCACGCAGCATGCGCGCGAACTCGTCGGGCGATCGATCGATTTCCGTACCCGGATACAGGCTGATATATATGCCCTCAGGCGACTCCAGCGCCGCGTGGCCAGTGGATATCGCGCCGTTCCGGTCAACGGCCGCTATATAGCGGTTCATGATCACACGTGGCTGCGCCTCGGCCTTGGCGGTGGCAGCCGGCGTCCAGACGTGAATGGTGAGCGCGCGCTCGTTGTCCGATGGTGGGCCGTCCCATTCCGTTACGCCTGAAACAGGACTGCGAAGCTCCGTCTCGGGCGCAACAGCAGGTGTCGTCGGCACGAAACCGGTCACCCCGGGGTTGTGCTCCATCCTGCGCACGCGCATGGCGAGCAGGATCATGTTCCAGCCGCCGAACAGCAGGCCGAGCGACACGCAGTATGGAATCGTCCCTGCGTACCGCACGGGATAGGGCAAGTAGAAGATGAACGCCACCACCATCTCGAACACGCCGCCCGCAATGGCAAGACGCCAGCGCCGGAACCGCACGATTCTGGCGGAAATGATCTGCAGCAGGCCGTCGGCGAAGAAAAGCGTGCCGAAGACCATCGCGAGGATAAAGTTGGCGTGCAGCGTGCCGATCAGGATCAATGTGGCGGCCAGCGTGAAGGCCGAACCCTTCACATAGCGCAGCTTGCGCTGGCCGCCCATGCCGGTCCACGCGACGGCCAGCGTCGAGAGGCCTTCCAGAAGCAACAGGAAAGCGAACGGCTTGAGCGGAAAGTAGAGCGAGCCGTCCATCATGTCGATAAACACTTCGACACCCAGCGCGACGCTGAACCATCCGGCCGCCATCAGCGCCTTCCATCTCGCACGCAGATAGTCGACGCCGAGAAGGATCATGACCAGTCGAACCATGAAGGACCTCCGGGGCTGCGGCACCGAGCGGCGCGGATTGTCTCAATATAGCAGCGCGGTTCCAGGTGCGGCGCGGAACGATGGCATGCTTTAAGAAGGCAAGTTTGAGTGACCGGGTATTTAGTGGCCTATATACACGCTGTGGTCACTCGCGGTGTGGAGCGCCGAACTCCGGCGGTGACCTTCCCCAAGTCGTAAAGGGGACGTCCGAAAGTAGGTGCTCGACCGCCGTTTAATCTTTATCAAGCGAATGACCGGGTCAGGTCGAATTGAGCCGGCAGTGTCGGGTAGAGGTCGGCCATCTCCGGTCGTCCGGTTGATTGAAAGCACGGCCACTGCAATGGCTCATTTGCTTCCAACATCGGCCCGTCGTCTTTGCTGATTCTTGTGCGCTACAGTTGCAATGGTCACCTCACGATTTGTCCGAGACTGCACGTCGGGCCGCCACGCTATCCATTTACCTGGCCAGATTGAACGCAAAGCAGATCAGGTTGCCGTCGAGATCGCTGACGATCAGGCTACGCATGGCCCAAGGTTCGTCGCGCGGTGCTTGCCAAATATGAGCGCCAGCTGCTTGCAGTGAATCGTGCAGGGCGTTGACGTCGGAGACCTCGACGAATGCGCTTAGCAGCTCCTCGCCGGCGGTGTGATCGATTACAGGCCTGGTCACATGGCGGATTGCCAGAATCGCCTCATCACGCGCCACGTGAGCGTAGAAAGGGGTTTCGCCGTAGACGAACAATGGGTGGAAGCCGAGCGGCCCGGTGTAGTAGGCGAGTGCCGCCTGGAAGTCTTTGACGAAGATGTTCGGAATTGCCTGTTTCAACATTGCTATCTCCTTGCGCTTTCCAGCGTCGAGACCGGCGGAGGTCCGCTCCCGGATCATGGCGCGTTCGAACCAGGCCAAGGCCCCGGCCATCTGCATCATCGTACGCCCGGCTGCGGTGGTGGTGTCGATGTTCATAAGGGGCAAGCGACCCCTATATGCTCGAAAGTGGTCATCGCATTGGCCTGTCAAGTTTCGGGCAGTTAGTTCAGCTCGGCGTATCTTCGTTCTGGGTCGCGGGTTGCCGATCGCCGTCGGTACATGAGGATTCTGCGGCCTTGGCCAGCTCCGCCATTGCCTGCCTTGCCGAACAAAGTTTTTCATCGCCCATGCGACGGGCGAGTTCCGCCTTGGCCCCATTCCACACCGGGAACGCATCGACCACGAGTCGACGCCCGGATGTCGTCAGCGCTAGCTGCTTTCCAGCGCGGCCACGTCCGCCTTTAGCGCGAACCAACTCCCGGCTCTCCAGATTCTGAACATTTCGGCTGAGGGTAGTCGGATCGACCCCGGCCCTATCCGCAAGATCGACGACCGTCGCCCCCTCAGCCGCACCGATCCCAACCAAGAGGCTGAATTGCTCAGCCGTCAGCCCGAGCGGCTTGAAGCAGGCGTTGTAATAACGCGTGAGTGCACGCGCCGTTGCACGAGCCTGGAAGCCCGGACACTCCGCTTCGACGCCCTTCAAAGATTCTGGATCAAAACCGTTCACGCCACCCTCCTTGACAGCCCCATCCTCGCATAATAATGTATATGCATTATTAAGGGGAACACAATGCCGGCATATGTACATGTCAATCTACGCGTCATCGACTCCGCCAAGCAGGCCGCGCTCGCTCCGCGCTTTCAGGCAGCGCTGAAAGAGGCGGGCGGGAAGATTCTGCATTTCGGTCCTGTCGCGCAGATTCTGGAGGGGGATGAGGCGCCGCTGCCGATGGCCGGCGTGTTTGAGTTTCCAACTCTCGCCCAAGCGCTAGCCTTCTACAATTCCGAGAGGTATGCGCCGATCAAGGCCGAACGTCGGGAAGCCCAGCAAGCGCGGATGTTCATAGTCGAAATGGACTCGTGAGTGAAAATGGCGTGCGCGATAACGCCGGTCAATGCAGATGACCTTATTGATTATCCCTTCAGGCATGCCTCCAGTCTCAGTTACGGTTCGGCCTGTTTCACCCCAGGACATTGGGGCGTGGTGTTCATTGCGACGCTTGCTCTGGCAACGCGTGAGCGGCAACGACCACCTTCTCGAAGCAGCAGGCGCCGCATCAAATACCACGGACGACGCCGGGGTTTTCGGCGCATGAGCGACCGCCTGGGAGCGAACCGAGGGACCGAAATGGGTCCCGTACAGCGGTTCGCCCCCGGCAGAAAGTGAATTTTTATTCGCGGCGTGTCAATTTTGGTGGCCTCCCTTCGTCGTCTCAATGGGGGCATGCGGATTGCCTCCGCATTTAGCCACCACTACTCACAGGAGATTCGCCATGACGATTCAAAAGATCACGCCTTTTCTTTGGTACTCCACGGACGCTGAGGAAGCAGCTGCTTTCTATGCGGGCATCTTTCCAGACTCGCGTGTCGTTCGGGTCACCCCGGTGCCGAGCGCCGGTTCCACGAAGATCGTCGAGTTTGAGCTCTTTGGGCAGCCCTTCATCGCCATGATCTCCGGGCAGCCTGAGCCGTTCAATCACTCAATATCCCTCATGGTCAGTTGTGACACTCAGGAAGAACTCGACCGTTATTGGAACGCCCTTCTCGCGGACGGCGGATCGCCCCAGGCATGCGGCTGGCTGAAAGACCGCTTCGGCGTCTCATGGCAGATCGTTCCAGCCGATCTCATCCCGATGATGGTTGACTCCGATCGGGTAAAGGCCAATCGCGTTGCCAATGCCATGATGAAAATGGTGAAGTTCGACGCCGCCGCGCTGAAAGCCGCCTATTTGGGGACGGCGGATTAAGCCACCCACCTGTTACACCTGAGCTCAGAAGCTACGAATCCAAAGTCTCAGCAAGCTTGGTCAATTCCGGAGGGCGGCACGCGTCCGCCTCCTCCTTCGCGATACCAATTCTGGTATTGCAAACACCGAATAACTGATTGGACCGCCATGAACCCCGGCGCTACGCTTCATTCCGGTACGTCCTGAAGCAGTCGACCGCGCGAAAACGCGTAGGCACGCATAAGTGCGGCGCAGCAGTACCGAACACAAACACAATTAAATCGGAGACAACCATGAGACATGCTCGACGCGCAGCCATTGGTGCGCTGCTGGGTTCTGCGCTGCTGCTGGGCGCAAACCTGACCGCCCACGCCGATGACAACAAGATCACCCTGGGTTTCTCACAGGTCGGCGCGGAAAGCGCCTGGCGTACCGCCAATACCGTGTCTGTCAAAGCCGCGGCCAAAGACGCCGGCATCAACCTGAAATTCTCCGACGCCCAGCAAAAACAGGAAAACCAGATCAAGGCGATCCGCTCGTATATTGCGCAGAAAGTCGATGTGATCGCGTTCTCCCCCGTCGTTGAATCCGGCTGGGAACCGGTACTGATCGAAGCGAAAAACGCCAAGATCCCGGTGATTCTCACTGACCGCAATATCGACGTCAAAGATACCTCGCTGTACGTGACCATGATCGGTTCGGACTTCCTCGAAGAAGGCCGCCGCGGGGGCAAATGGCTAGAAGACCACTATAAGAACGACGCCGGTCCCATCAACATAGCCGAGTTGCAGGGCACGGTCGGCTCAGCGCCCGCCAACGACCGTCGCGCCGGATTGCTTGAAGTGATCAAGAACGATCCGAAGTTCAAGGTCATCGCGTCGCAAAGCGGCGACTTCACGCTCGCCGGCGGCAAGCAGGTCATGGAAGCCTTCATCAAGACCTACGGCAAGCAGATCAACGTGGTCTATGCCCATAACGACGACATGGCGCTTGGGGCAATCCAGGCAATGGAAGAGGCCGGCATCAAGCCCGGCAAGGATGTGACCGTGGTCTCGTTCGACGCCACCAAGGGCGGCTTCGAAGCCATGGTCGCGGGCAAGATCAACGTCGACGTGGAATGCAGTCCGTTGCTTGGGCCCCAACTCATGACGGCCGTCAAGGACGTGAAGGCGGGCAAGACCTTGCCCAAGCGCATCGTGACCGAGGAAACCATCTTCCCGATGAGCGTTGCAGCGCAAGTCCTGCCGCAGCGCAAGTATTGAGCCGCGGCAGCCACGGAGAAAACACCCGGCAAACGCGAGTCCGGCTGTAACAGCGGACTCGCGGCGCACTTGCAATCCCCCCTTTCCTCCCTTTACGGCCTTCGTTCATGACCGGCTCGCCCATTCTTGAAACCATCGGTATCTCCAAGTCGTTCCCGGGCGTCAAGGCGTTGCAGAACGTGGACTTCAGCTTGTTTCCCGGCGAGATCCATACGCTGATGGGTCAGAACGGTGCCGGAAAATCGACGCTCATCAACGTACTCACCGGCGTCCATGCACACGATGCAGGCGAGATACGCCTCGGCGGCGAAGCCGTCAATTTCGCGACCCCGCTCCACGCGGAAGCGGCTGGAATCAGGACGCTTTATCAGGAAGTGAACCTGTGCCCGAATCTGTCCGTCGCTGAAAACGTGTTCGCCGGCCGGCAACCGAAACGGCGTGGCGCGATCGACTGGAAGACCATTCATGCCCGGGCCGAAGAGGCCTTGGCCGAGCTGAACGTCTTCCTGGACGTGACCAAATCACTCGATACCTATCCGATCGCCGTGCAGCAGATGGTGGCCATCGCGCGTGCGGTTTCGGTGGATGCGCGTGTGCTGATCCTCGATGAACCCACCTCGAGCCTTGACGACGGCGAAGTCGCGAGGCTCTTCGACGTTCTCCGCAAGCTCAAGCAATCGGGTATGGCGATCCTGTTCGTCACGCACTTTCTCGAACAGACCTACGCCATATCGGACCGCATCACGGTCATGCGTAATGGTGAACGTGAAGGCGAATATCTCGCCCGCGATTTACCCGTGGAACTCCTCGTTTCAAAGATGGTGGGCCATGAACGCATGACCGAGCGCCTGAAGCACGCGGCGGATGAACCGCCTGCGCCCAAGACCGCCGTGCCGCCATTCTTCGCCATGCGCGGGATTGGCCGGCGCGGTGTGATGAATCCTGTCGATATCGACGTTCAGCCCGGCCAGATCCTCGGGCTGGCCGGGCTGCTGGGTTCCGGCCGCACCGAAACGGCCCGGCTCCTGTTCGGCGCGGAGCGTGCGGATGCAGGTTCAATGTCTATCGATGGAAAACCGGCGAAGCTTCGTTCTCCTCGCGATGCGGTGCGCCGCGGCATCGGCTATTGCCCGGAGGACCGGAAGAAGGAAGGCATTGTCGCGGATCTTTCCATACGAGAAAACATCATTCTCGCGCTGCAGGTGCAACGCGGCTGGTGGCGCGTTATCGGCCGGGCGAAACAACGCCAGATAGCGGACGACTACATCGAGCGGCTGGGCATCAAGGCGCCCGATGCCGAACAGCCCATCGGGCTTCTGTCGGGCGGGAACCAGCAGAAGGTCCTGCTGGCGCGCTGGCTGGCGACAGAACCGAAGATGCTGATCCTCGATGAACCCACGCGCGGCATCGACGTCGCGGCCAAATTCGAAATCATGGATCGCGTGCTCGCGCTCTGTGCGAAAGGGCTCGGCATTGTCTTCATCTCGTCGGAGGTGAGCGAGGTGGTGCGCGTGAGCCATCGGATCGCGGTGTTGCGCGACCGGCGCAAAGTGGCGGAGGTCGAGGGACACGCGGCGTCGGAAGATCAGGTGTACAGACTCATTGCAGGGGGTAGCCGATGAACCGCATCAAAGCCGCGTTGCAACACCCCCTCATATGGCCGCTCATCACGCTCGTGCTGCTGTTCGTGCTCGACCTGAGCCAGAACGCCCACTTCCTCTCAATCACCGTGCTGGACGGTCACTGGTTCGGCGCGCCTATCGATATCCTCAACCGTGCCGCGCCGCTCGTGCTCGTCTCGCTCGGCATGACGCTGGTGATCGCAACACGCGGCATTGATATCTCTGTCGGCGCGGTCGTTGCAATTGCCGGTGCGGCAGCCGCCAGCATCCTGGCCGACGACCCTTCGCGAGTGATTGAAGCCCTGGCCGCAGCACTCGCAGTAGGTGTGCTCGCCGGCATGTGGAATGGCGTGCTGGTGGCGTTCGTCGGCATGCAGCCGATCATCGCCACGCTGATCCTGATGGTGGCCGGACGCGGCGTCGCGCAACTGCTCACGGGAGGCCAGATCATCCCCATCGGCGCACCGGGTTATCTCGTGGTGGGCGGCGGTTATCTGGCCCGCATGCCATGTTCCGTGTGGGTCGCGGCCGGTGCGATTGCGGCGACAGCGCTGCTCATGAATCGCACCGCGCTCGGCATGTTCATCCGTGCAATCGGTATCAATCCGGTGGCCACGAAACTGGTCGGCTTGCGTTCCAGCGCAATCGTGTTCGGCGTCTATACCTTCTCCGGACTGACGGCGGCCATAGCGGGCATTCTGATCAGCTCCAATGTGCGCAGTGCCGACGGCAACAACGCCGGGTTGTTGCTCGAACTCGATGCGATCCTCGCGGTCACGCTCGGCGGCACGTCGCTGCTCGGTGGAAGATTCAGTCTCGCCGGCACCGTGCTCGGCGCATTGATCATCCAGACGCTGACCTACACCACGTACTCCATCGGCGTACCGCCTGAAGCCACGCTCGTCGTGAAGGCAGCGGTGGTGCTGGTGGTCAGCGTGATCCAGTCGGCCACCGCCCGCACGGTCATCATGCGGCAACTGAAACGTGCCTTCCCCTTCACCCCGAAGAAGCCCCTTGCCGAGGCTGCAAAATGAGGAACCTTCTCGACCGCCTGGTCGATCCGCGCACCCTGCCGATCGTCGTCACAGTCGTGTTATTCATTGCGCTGTTCGGGTTCGGCTCCGTGATGTACACCGGCTTTTTCTCGCTCCAGGTGCTGCTCGGCCTGCTCGTGGACAACGCTTTCCTGCTGATCGTCGCGATCGGCATGACGTTTGTGATCGTATCGGGCGGCATCGACCTGTCGGTGGGATCGGTCGTCGCCTTGACGACCATTCTCTGCGCGGTCTTCGCTGAACATCTGCATTGGCCGATATGGGTCATCGTGCCGCTCGTGCTCGCGCTGGGCGCGTTGTACGGCGCAGCAATGGGCGCGCTGATCCACTTCTTCAAACTCCAGCCGTTCATTGTCACGCTGGCGGGCATGTTCCTCGCGCGCGGCGCGTGCTTCCTGATCACCACGCAGTCGATCACCATCAACGACCCCGCCTTCCACGCGCTGTCGGGCTTTCACATCGATATTCGCGGCGCTTCGCTCACGGCCGGCGGCCTGATCGCCATCGCAACGCTTCTGCTCGCCATCTTCGTCGCGCACTTCACGCGCTTCGGGCGCAACGTCTATGCGGTCGGCGGCAACGAACGCTCCGCGCTGCTGATGGGGCTGCCCGTGGCGCGCACCAAGGTCGGCGTGTATGCACTGAGCGGCTTCTGTTCGGCGCTCGGCGGCGTGGTGTTCACGCTGTACGTGCTCTCGGGGTACGGCTTGCAAGGCCAGGGCATGGAACTCGATGCGATCGCCGCCACGGTCATCGGCGGAACCTTGCTCACAGGTGGCGTCGGTTATGTGATCGGATCGGTCTTCGGCGTTGGCATTCTGGGGACCATCCAGACCCTCATCACGTTCGACGGCACGCTGAGTTCATGGTGGACCCGCATCGTCATAGGGGCCCTACTGTGCGCGTTCTGCTTGCTGCAACGCGTGATCGAACGGCATGCGGCACGCCGCAAGTCGGACGGGACGGCATCGGGTGAACGAGCAAGCTCAAAGCTGAAGCGACGGGATGCGGCACGGCAACACGATGGCGCGAACAAAGCCGATCCTGTTGCACTCGGGTCTCGGAGCTGACTCGATCCGGTGAGATCAGTTGGACATGTAAGACAGCGCGACTGCTCTGCATGTTCTATAAAACGGATAAGCCGGTGTGCTTGATGCAATCGCTAAAAAGGTCCTGAACGCCTGCCGCGTTCGTGCAAATGAAGTGTTGAAATGGTAAACGGTTAAGGAAAAATCGATGTCAGACGCAAAACGCCCGCTGCGCTCCACCCAATGGTTCGGCGCTGCCGACAAGAACGGTTTCATGTACCGAAGCTGGATGAAAAACCAGGGCATCCCCGATCACGAATTCCAGGGCAAGCCGATCATCGGCATTTGCAATACGTGGTCGGAACTCACGCCCTGCAACGCACATTTCAGGAAGCTCGCCGAGCATGTGAAGCGCGGCGTGTTCGAAGCGGGTGGATTCCCGGTCGAATTCCCCGTGTTCTCCAATGGCGAATCCAACCTTCGCCCGACCGCCATGTTCACGCGCAATCTCGCCAGCATGGACGTGGAGGAATCCATTCGAGGCAATCCCGTCGATGCCGTCGTGCTGCTCGTCGGCTGCGATAAAACCACGCCCGCGTTGTTGATGGGCGCCGCGAGTTGCGATGTGCCGGCCATTGCGGTGAGCGGTGGCCCGATGCTCAACGGCAAACATCATGGCCGCGATATCGGCTCGGGCACGGTGGTCTGGCAGTTGAGCGAGCAAGTGAAGGCGGGCAAGATCACACTGCACGAATTCATGTCGGCGGAAGCGGGCATGTCGCGCTCGGCGGGCACATGCAACACCATGGGCACGGCATCCACCATGGCCTGCATGGCCGAGGCGCTTGGCGTTACGCTGCCGCACAACGCTGCGATTCCCGCGGTGGATTCCAGGCGCTACGTGCTCGCGCACATGTCGGGCATGCGGATTGTGGAGATGGCGCTGCAGGACATAAGACTTTCGAAACTCCTGACGAAAGAGGCCTTCGAAAATGCGATTCGCGTGAACGCGGCGATCGGCGGATCGACGAATGCGGCGATTCACTTGAAGGCGATCGCCGGCCGTATTGGCGTGAATCTTGAACTCGATGACTGGACGCGCATTGGACGCGGCACACCCACGCTTGTGGATCTGCAACCATCGGGGCGCTTCCTGATGGAGGAGTTCTATTACGCGGGCGGCTTGCCCGGCGTCATCCGGCGCCTGGGAGAAGCAGGCTTGCTGCCCCATCCCGACGCGCTGACGGCGAACGGCCATTCGCTGTGGGAGAACTCTAAAGAAGCGCCTATCTACGACGAGGAAGTCATCCGCCCGCTCGACAAACCCCTCGTCCCCGACGGCGGCTTGTGCATCGTGCGTGGCAATCTCGCGCCCAATGGCGCGGTGGTCAAACCGTCGGCGGCAACGGCGGCATTGCTCAAGCATCGCGGCCGTGCGGTCGTGTTTGAAAACTTCGATGACTACAAGGCCCGCATCGGCGACCCCGGACTCGACGTAACCGCTGACTCTGTTCTCGTATTGAAGAACTGCGGACCGAAGGGTTATCCGGGCATGGCGGAAGTGGGCAACATGGGTTTGCCGCCCAAGCTGCTGGCGCAAGGCGTGACCGACATGGTGCGGATCTCGGACGCGCGCATGAGCGGCACGGCGTATGGAACCGTGGTGCTGCATGTGGCGCCCGAAGCCCGTGCCGGCGGACCGCTGGCGGTGGTGAAGGAAGGCGACTGGATCGAGCTGGATTGCCTGGCTGGAAAGCTGCACCTTGACATCAGCGATGCGGAACTCGCCTCCCGTCTCACCAATTGGGCCGAGGTGCAAACCGTTGCGATTGCGGACACGAGCGGGTATAGAAAGCTGTATGTCGATCACGTCCTGCAAGCCGACCAAGGCTGCGACTTCGACTTTCTCGTGGGGTGCCGAGGCGCCGATGTGCCGCGGCATTCGCATTAATCCGGCGCGCTGCACGTGTCACCGTTGCACGCCACATGAACCAAGCTTTTTTTAAGGTCCAACCATGACAGAGCAAGTTGCGATAGGCATTGCCGGTGTCGGCAAGATCGCTCGCGATCAGCATTTACCCGCTATTGCCGGTCATTCCGGGTTCAAGCTCATTGCAGGAGCGAGCCGGAATGCGCGGATCGACGGGGTTAACAATTATCAGAATGTCGAGGACATGCTCGCGGCAGAGCCGCTTTTGCAGGCTGTGTCGCTCTGCGCCCCGCCGCAAGTCCGCTTCTCCCAGGCACGCGCGGCCCTTGAAGCGGGCAAGCATGTGATGCTTGAGAAACCGCCGGGCGCGAGCGTGACCGAGGTTACCGTGCTCGCTGACCTGGCTCGGCAAAATCAATGCACCCTGTTTGCGTCGTGGCATTCCCGTCATGCGCCGGGTGTTGAAACCGCACGTGCATGGCTGGCCGGAAAAGAGATCAAGGCGGTGAATGTGCTGTGGAAGGAGGATGTGCGCCGCTGGCATCCGGGTCAGGACTGGATCTGGCAACCGGGCGGTTTGGGTGTATTCGACCCGGGCATCAATGCGTTATCCATCATCACGCGCATCTTGCCGCATGCGTTTTTCCTGAAATCGGCGGAGTTGTTCGTGCCGGCGAACCGGCACAATCCGATTGCCGCAAACCTTGATTTTAGCGACGCGCTAGGCACGCCGATCCGGGCGGAATTCGACTGGCGCTTTGGTCCGCAAGAGTTGTGGCAGATTGAAGTGACCACCCGTGATGGCCTCTTGCATCTGGCTCAGGGCGGGAAGTTCTTGAAGATCGATGGGGAGATGAAGGACATCGGTCAGGAGAGGGAATATCCGAGCCTTTATGATCGATTCTTCGAGTTGATCTCGACAGGGGCTAGTGATGTTGATGTGAGCCCGCTTCAGCATGTTGCCGATGCGATGTTGCTTGGCGGGCGGCATGAGGTTGAGAAGTTCGAGGACTAAAGGGTTTCGCTTGAAGCCGCTGCTTTTTATTGGAAGCAGCGGCTTCACACCAGCCAGTTAAGGATCTCAAGCCACCCGCTTGCTTCTGCGGTACTGATCAAACAACACGGCCAGCAACAGGATCCCGCCGCGAATCAGATACTGATAAAAGGTCGGTACATTCATGAGACTCATTGCGTCCTGCACCGAGCCCATGATCAGCACCCCGACCAGCACGCCGGAAATAGTGGCCACGCCGCCCGTCAGTGAAACACCGCCCAGCACGCAGGCTGAAATCACCCCGAGTTCCAGTCCCACCGATGTCTTCGGATCGCCCAGGCTCATCCGCGATGCCAGCATCACGCCCGCAAAGCCGGTCACAAGCCCTTGCAGCACGAACACCGTGATCTTGATGCGCATGACCGGCAAACCGGCCAGCAACGCCGCCTCGCTATTGCCGCCAACCGCCAGCACGTTCTTGCCGAAGACCGTCTTCTTCAACAGAAAACCAAACAACACAAAACCGACGATATTCGACCAGATCGGATACGAGATCCCAAGGAACGAACCGCCGCCCAGATCGAAGAAACTTTCTTCGGAGATCATCACGGCGTCACCATTCGACGTGATGTAAGCCAGCCCGCGCACGACTTCCATCATCGCCAGCGTGACGATCAGCGAGTTGATCTTCCAGCGCGCGATCAGCACGCCGTTCACGAGCCCGACCGCCCCGCCCGCCAGCACGCCGCCCGCAATTCCGAGCGTGACGCTGTGCGTGGCCGTGATCAGCGTGGACGCCACCACGCCGGCAAACGCGACGATGGACGCCACCGATAAATCGACTTCACCGAGCGCGAGCACAAACATCATGGTGACGGAGATGGAGCCGATCAGCGTGACCGACAGCAGCAGGCCCTGGATGTTGCGCGAACTGATGAAACCCGGCACGGTAAAGGACAAGGCCACGAACAAGATCAGGAACACCATGACGATGCCCGACTTGTTGATGAGGTCCCAGGTTCGTGCAGCACGCGCGCGAGTGCCCGTGCTTTCGGTGGAGTTCGACTGATTGGTGACAGGAGTTATTTGCATGATGTCTCTTTCGTTCGCAGCGCATTGACACACGCCGCAGGTAGTCTTTGAGCCAGTGGTCGCGGCCGTCAGCCGGGGAGCGCAAGCTTGATCAGTTGATCCGGCGTGGCCTGCGCCTTGGGCAAATTGCCGACTATCTTTCCTTCGCGCATCACCATCACGCGATCCGCCACGCCGATCACTTCGGCCAGATCGCTCGACACCACGATTACTGTGCGCCCGGCTTCCGCGAGGCCATACAGCAGGCCATAGATCTCGCTGCGCGCGCCGACATCGATACCGCGCGTGGGCTCATCCATCAGGAACACGTCGATCTCTTCCGCCAGCCAGCGCGAGAGAATGACCTTCTGCTGATTGCCGCCCGAGAGCGTGCCAATAGGCGTGTTGCCGTTGCGTGTCTTGATGGCAAGTTTCGCGATGTAGTCGGTCGTGGTCGCGGTTTCCTTGCGGCTATTCAGTATGTTGAACGGGCTGAAATGCCGCCGGCAACTCATGTTCAGGTTGTCGGACACGGAAGCAATCGCGACAATGCCCTCTTGCTTGCGGTCCTCCGGACAAAGCGCCACCCCTGCACGCACCGCATCGCGCGGCGACCTGAACTTGCGTCGCGTCCCCTTGAGGACGATCTGTCCGGCAACCGGTTTCACCGCGCCGTAGATCAGCTTCATCAGCTCGGAACGTCCGGCGCCAACGAGCCCGAAGAACCCGACTATCTCGCCCTTGCGCACGCTGAACGAGGCCGGCTCCGCAAGACCCGGTCCCATCAGTCCCTGGACATCGAGTTGCACGTCGCCTATGTCGCGTGCGCGGTATCCGTACACATCATGGATCGAGCGTCCGACCATGCAACTGATCAGCCGGTCACGCTCGAGTCCATCGACTTCCTCGAAGGTCTCGATGCGACGGCCATCGCGAAACACCGTCACGCGATCACAGAGCGCATACACCTCGTCCATCCGGTGCGTCACATAGATAATCGCGCGCCCTTCCTCCTTGAGCGCGCGGATGATCTTGAACAGTTGCTCCGTCTCGCGCGACGACAGCGAACTCGTGGGTTCATCGAAGGCAATCACGCGGGCGTTGCGCATCAACGCCTTGCCGATCTCGATCATCTGCCGCTGCCCGATCGACAAATGCTTGACCTGCATGTTGGGATCGATCTTTTCGCCAAGACGATCCAGCTCGCTGATCGCGCGCTTCACCAGCGCTTTTTCATCGAGCACACCAAAGCGGCTTGGCATGGCGCCGAGCATCAGGTTCTCGGCCACGGTCAACTCCGGGACGAGATGCAGCTCCTGATAAATGATGGCGATGCCGGCTTCAATGGCCGCCTTGGTGGTCGTGAACTGCTGCTCCACGCCGTCCAGCGACAAGCTGCCGCCGCTCGTTGAATTGACGCCCGAGAGCACCTTGAGCAAAGTGGATTTGCCCGCGCCGTTTTCTCCCATCAACCCGTGGACTTCGCCGGTGCGCACACCCAGCGACACCGAGTCGAGCGCAAGCACGCCGGGAAAGCGCACGGTGATGTTGTCGAGCAAAAGATAAGGCGCGGCCGTGGCCACTGCGGTATCCATCATTGAGCGTTCCTCGTTGAAAACTGAATCGGGGCGTGGTGCAAGTCAACGATCACAACGATCATCGAGCTGCTCGACGCCCGTCGCGAAACGCTCAGATACCCAGTTCCTTGCGCACATCCTGCCAGTTGCTGCGGACCATCAGCTTGCCGGTAGTCTGCGTATCAGCAGGCGGCTGCTTGCCGGTCTTGATCCAGTCGACGAGGTTCTGCGTGCTGTCCTTGCCGTGGTTCGTCGAACTCACCGCGATGGTGCCGTAGAAGCCCGTTTGCTCCTTCTTCTGGAACTCGGCGAATGCTTCGCCCGCGCCATTGATGCCCACGCCGATCACATCCGCCGACGCAATATGCAGTTGCTCGGTGGCCCGCACGGCGCCCAGCACGGTCTCTTCGTTGAGGCCGTAGATCACCCACTTCTTGATGTTCGGATGCTGCGACAACACGGGCGACGCGGCATTGAAACCGCCTTCGTCATCGGTGGTTTTTTGTGGAGCGTCGAAGATGTTTTCCTTCTTGAAGCCCCCGGCCAGCAGCGTCTCCGTTGCGCCGTCCGTGCGTTGCTTCGCCGTGGGCAGTTCGTAATCCGTAATGCGCAGCGCGCCGACTTCTTCTGGCTTCCAGCCGCGTTTTTTCATTTCATCGGAGATCGCGGTGCCTACCTGATTGCCGATCTTGAACGCGGACATGCCAAGGTGCGGCACGTTCGCCAACGGCTTGCCGCTCGAGTCGACAAGCTGGTCATCCACCGTCACGAACTTCATGTTGTAGCGTTTCGCGCGTGCCTCGATAGCCGGTCCAAGGCGCACGTCGGGCGCGCAGATCACGAAGCCCTGCGCGCCTTGCGCTCCCAGATTGTCGATAGCGGAGAGGACCTTCTCACCGTCCGGCGTACCGATGTTCACCACCGAGAATTTTTCCTTCTGCCCGAGAGCCGTCGCCGCTTTCTGCTCATTGATGAACCATGCCTGTTCCGGCATCTTGACGAGGAAACCAACTTTCAGCGGCTCGTCGGCGTGAGCGGACATTTGCGATGCGAACGGAATGCCGAGCACGGTGGCTGCAATAGCGGACAAGGTCAAACGGCGAAGCTTCTGATTCATGGTGGCGTCTCCTGGTGGAATAAAGGCTGCATGGCTTGAGTGTTCTGCAGCGGAGCGCAGGCTTGCCAGCCCGTTCGCCCCTTCTTGCGGTCCTGCTGGTTAATCTTTAGCCGGCGAGGCTGTTGCGCGCGCCTGCCGCGATGCTGCTGCAGCGCTGTACGGCAGCCGTCGCCGCGCGCGCCATGGGCACGCCGCTGACGCTATTGCACTGGAGAGGTACCGCGTGTATTTCAGCGAAGTCGCGCGTAAGGTGGATCCCATTTCCCTGGTGGGAGGCGGCGCGTGAGAGTGGTCGCCAACGGGCTCGTCGAAAGCGGAAGAAGGAACAAGACGACTCACGGTTGCGCTCGTCGCCCGGCCGCCGTGGACATAGCACCCGAATAGCGGGTGGACATGCGATTCGCGTTTCATTGAAGCGGCGGTGTCTCGGAGTTTTAATATTCGAGTGGATATTAAGGAAGCCGCCGATTCCTTTCCAATCAGTTTTTTAACGATACCGATATCAAAACCGGTATGTCCGTGGCTCCTTGCGGGGCGGCACGGCAGAAATGAAGATCGCAAGGCGAATTAGCGAGCTCGTCGCGCACATCGCTCCTACACTTTGGGATGTCGCAGCGCTTAAACGCGTTGTTCCAGCTTCGCTGCAAGCGCATCGCACCGTGCATCACATTGCCAGGCGGCGTGGGCTCATCGTCATGCGTGCGGCTTCGGGCGGAAACACTTGCCACGATCCGTCATCGTGACGGAAGAAAAACAGCGCGAGCACGCCAGTCGGTCGAAGCGCTTCCACGCGGACATAGCGGACATGGTTCGCCGGCATACGGCACAGGCGGATATCGCGAACCGGTGCGGCGGGTGTTGGCGCGAGCCATTTTTCGACTATCCGGCGCAGTGAATTACGTTGGGCAGGTTGGGTGTTCATGATGTTTCTCCTCGATGGTGACAGTGAACAGGTTCAAGCTGCGAGCAGGCCGCCACGACCCCTCGCCGCTATCCAGCCTTTGAGCATGGCTATTGCCACGCGGCATGCGAGACCCGGGTGAGAAAGACAGGCCTCCACTTGCGAACTGCGGTTCTCGCCGAACAGCGCCCACGCACACAGGTGCTCGCAGTTGTTGCTAAGCAGCCGGTAATGGTCTTCACCCAGTCTTGAGCGAACCCGGCGGACCGCATCCTGTCCGGTGAACATGGCCGTGGGATGTACGCGAACACGGATCTCGCGCCCTGCGGCGAAGCGTTCAAGCGTGGTTTCTTCAATCGGACCGCGATGCATCGAGCGGCCAAAGCCGGCGTAGTGCACGACGCGGCCATTGCCGACATAGATGCCGTGATGCTCGTAACCCGGGCGTTGCGTCACGAGATGAGCACCGGGGACGGGTTCGCAGTCGATGGCGACGTCGGGAGTTGAGCGGCCTGGTCGAGCACAAAGCCTGGATGATTGATTGCCCGACATGACCGGTTTCTCCTGGAAGCGTGGAAGCCGGGGTGTTGCATGTAAGCCGGCGGTTGATCAAGTCATTGCATCAACCGGGCCAATGCGCATACCGCCTTGTGTGACAAGGGAGAGAAGGAAATGAGGGAGTTGAAGGCGGCGTAAAGGCAATGAGAGACCCAACACTTTTTCGGGCGATGTGTTGGATCTAACCCATCGCTCGACAGGCTATGAAACCTGCGAGGCGCGACAGGTCGGCGGACGGGTATTAGCGAGCCACGCGTACTCAAAACGCCGCTGTCCTTGCTGCGTTTTTTTGCTTCGGTTTTGCTTCGTCTCTTCACATCAGCCATGAAGATGCGACGCCACGTTCCGGCCAACGTGATCCGCGAGTGTTGGTATTGCGACGACTGAACGGCCCTGGATGTTGGCTCCGGTCCAACCAAATTCATCGGGCAAGGGGCGACCGCATGCCACGCGATATGACTCAAATCCCCATGCCGAAAGGCACGGCGGGAAAAGCACCTCCACGGCTCCGCTGTCGGCATGCGCCTTGCATAAAGAAGCACATTCACTAACCAGGCAAGACCACCGGAGCCTCACCATGACTGCAATCGCCATTGAAGACCTTCCCTGCGATCTCACGCTCGATCGCGAAGCGATGACCTGTATCCACGGGGGTGGTGCGCCCTGGGTGTATGGCTGGATCACACCCTACGTCGCATCCCAACCCTCGATAGGGCCAGTCGTGAACCTGTACGAAACCAATAACAACTTCTATGCTGACCAGATGATCAATCAGTTCCAGACCACCAACGTGAACAACACTGGCTCGAACTCGAACATCTCGGTCAACCCGAACGAGCGCAGCCTCAACCACGCTGCCTGAAGCAGGACGCGGTACCCGGAAGGACATATGAAGCACGCCTGAAGCAGCCGGTTCTGTCTCGCCGCTAATGCGGCACCCCTTCGGCGAAGAAGCACTCGCCGCAGCAGACATCGGAGGTCTTGTGAACAACACTGGTGAGTTTCGATGGACATCGGCCGCTCGCACCGACGTTGGTCTCGTACGCGAGATCAACGAAGACGCCTGCCTTGAAATGCCCGAACACGGCCTGTGGGCCGTCGCTGATGGCATGGGCGGTCACGCAGTGGGCGACGTGGCAAGCCGGATGGTGATCGACTCGCTGGAGCGCTCGCCCGCGCCCGGCAGACCCGTCACGCTCGACGAACGCATGCGCGAAGCGCGGGAGCGGCTCCTCGCCGTGAACGCGGAGTTGCGCTCGGAAGCCGCGCGGCGCCAAGTGCGCCGGATCGGCAGCACCGTGGTCCTTCTGCTGGCGAGCGAGCGGTCCTGCGGCTATGTCTGGGCAGGCGACAGCCGGCTCTATCTTTCGAGGCAAGGCTGCTTGCGGCAATTGACGCGAGATCACAGCCAGGTCGAGGAGCTGAAGGCCCGCGGCCAGATCAGTGCGCAAGAGGCGTTGAATCATCCGGGGAGACACCTGATCACGCGTGCGGTAGGCGCCATGGACACACTCGAACTCGATGCCGACCGTATCGATCTGCATGACGGCGACATCTTCCTGCTCTGCACCGACGGCCTGAGCAACGAAGTCAGCGACGAGGAGATGGGCGGCGTCCTGGCATGCGGCGATTGCGGGCAAGCGGTAGCACAGTTGCTTGAACTCGCGCTGCAGCGTGGCGGCCGCGACAACATCTCGGTCGTCGCGGCGCAAGCCGAGGACATTTTCTGCCTCGACAAAACGCAGATCAATCCAACCCTCTAGCCAGCCTTGCCCTTCTGCGCGGCAGAGCCCGCGTGGTTGCGAAAATCCTTCGAATGCAGCCCATGCTTTTTCAACAGCATCTGCACATGCGAGCGGTTCATCTCGAAGCGTCTCGCCAATTCCGCGACCGTCCCGCCGACTTCGTGCAAGCCGCGCTCGAGAAAAGCGCGCTCTGCTTCATCGCTCGCCGTGCGCTTGGCATCGCTGAGTGAAACAGCGCTTGCGGCCAGACCGCTCATGGCCGACGTTGAATTACCGGGACGGATATCGACGGGAAGATGTTCCAGGTCCGCCGTCTCCGGCGCCAGGCAAACGATCCGGTAGACGAGGTTGCGCAACTCGCGGATATTGCCGGGATAATCGTAGGTCCGCAGGAACTCGCGCAGCCTGAGCGTCATCTTCACCGGCTGACGCTTGAGCGTTGCCGCGGCTTCGTCGCCGAAATAAGCCAGCAGCAGCGCAATCTCGTCGCGCCGCTCGCGCAACGGCGGCAAGGTCAGGTGGATCACGCTGAGCCGGTAGAACAGGTCCTCGCGAAAGCGCCCCTCCTCGCTCATGCGCCGCAGGTTGCGATTTGTCGCCGCCACAATGCGTGTATCCACGGCAATGGGTTCATCGGATCCCACACGCTGGATCTCATGGGCTTCAAGCACGCGCAGGAGCTTGACCTGACCGCTAAGGGGCAGCTCGCCGATCTCATCGAGAAAAATAGTGCCGGTATGCGCGCTCTCGAACTTCCCCTTCCGGTCATTCGTTGCCCCGGTGAATGCGCCCTTCTTGTGACCAAATAATTCGGACTCCAGCAGGTTGTCCGGAATCGCACCACAATTCACCGATATATACGGCCTGTCCGCGCGAGAGCCGTTCGCGTGGATGACCTTCGCCATCAGTTCCTTGCCGGTTCCGCTCTCCCCGTCCACCAGCACCGGAAGGTCGGTTGGCGCCGCCTTTTCGGCAATCTCCAGCGCCTCCAGCAATTTCGGGTTGTCGCCGAAAGTGCCTTCAAATACGAAGCTTCGCGCAAGCAACGCCTCACGGCGCTCGCGCGGCGATCCGGGCAAACGCTGCGGCTCGGCAACAGCCGCCTGCACGAAGCGCTCCCTGTGCGACAACTGCATGATTTCGTCGCGCAGCACGCTCGCCTGCCTCAGCAGCTTCTCGATTTCCGGGCGCTCCATGCGCGACGACCAGCGCAAGGTCGAGCGGAGAATTTCGATCTTCTCCAGGAGCGCCGCGTATGAGGTCGCAGGGCTGGCCGGCAGGTCTTCAATATCGTCGAGTATCTTCATGCGGTGCTCAATTGTTTTTGCACGAGTTGGTAGTACATCCCCTTGCGCGCGACAAGTTCATCGTGACGCCCCTGCTCGACAATCGCTCCTTCATACAATACGAGTATCTTGTCGGCACGCATGATCGTGCTCAGCCTGTGCGCAATGATCACGGCCGTGCGGCCCTTCAGGATCTCCTGCATGTTGCCGAGGATATTGCTTTCCGACTGGGTGTCGAGTGCGGAGGTCGCTTCGTCGAAAACCAGGAGGCGCGGATCGTGATAAAGCGCGCGTGCAATGCACAACCGCTGGATCTGGCCACCCGACAAACCCACGCCGCGCTCACCCACGATCTGCTCATAACCCAACGGCATCTTGCTGATGAACGCGTGCGCGTCGGCCATCCTCGCGGCTTCTTCAATGCGCCGGCGGTCCGGCGCTTCGTCGCCGCTCGCGACGTTCTCCGCGATCGTCCCGGAGAACAGCAGGTTGCTTTGCATCACATAACCTATCTGCGCGCGGTACACGTTCTTGTCGATCACGTTCAGGTCGTAACCATCGACCACCATCTTGCCTTCGGTGGGTGTGTAGAAGCCGACCAGCAGCTTCGCAAGCGTAGTCTTGCCGGAGCCGCTGCTGCCCACTATGGCGATCAGTTCGCCCGGCTTGATGTCGAAACTGATGTTTTCCAGCACGTACTCGGTGTCGCCGCCGCCATAGCGAAAATACACGTTGTTCAGGCTGATCTCGCCTTGCAGGTCGGGCAATATGACGCGCGACTGCAAATCCTCGGGCTTCTGCTCAGGCTCCATGTCGAGCACATCGCCCAGCCGCTCCATGGCTACGCCCGCGTCGTTGAGCAGGCTCCACAAACTGATCAGCCCCATCAGCGGCGTCAGCACACTCCCCATGAACGCGTTGAACGCGATCAACTGGCCGATCGTCATCTCGTGCGTGAGGACCATGTTCGCACCGACCCAGAGAATCGCGATCGTGGTGGCCGCGTTCAGGACCTGGCTTCCGAACGACACCGCAATATTGAACCCCTGCGCGCGATACTGGACCTCAAGCGCCTTCGCGTATTTCTTTTCCCACTTCAGCCGCACCGTGCGCTCGATGCCCATGCCCTTGATGGTTTCCACACCGCCCAGCGCTTCCATCAAGAAGGACTTCGCTTCGGTCGACGCGGAGAAAACCTCGCGCGCATAGTTCTTGATCTTCGGCGTGGCAAGCGCGGTCAGCGCCATGATCGGAATGACGAAGCCGATCAGCAGCAGCGTCATCTTCACGTTGTACAAAAACATGATCGTGAAGTAGATGAAGACCATCAGCAAGTTGAGCGCGGTCGTCACGGTAGATTCCGTGAGGAACGCGCGGATCGTGTGGTTCTCCTGGAAGCGCGCGAAGATATCTCCGGTCTTGCGTTTGGCGAAAAACGAGAACGGCAGCGAAAGCGTATGGCGGAAGAACTGCGACATCATCGCGAAGTCCATGTTGCGAACCATGAAGTTCGCGAGATACGCACGGATAGTCGACATCAATTGTGAGAACAGGTTGGAGATGATCAGGCCGCCAATCAGCAGATGCAGCAGCCCGACGTTCTGGTGAACGATCACCCCGTCGAGAATATTCTGGATGATTAGAGGCGGAATGACACCGAGCACCTGGATTACGAACGTGGCGAGGAAGAGGTGCGCCAGGATCTTCTTGTAGGGCTTCAGGTAGCCGACGAATCGCACCCATGGTGAGCGTCCGGCAGCGGCCTGCGCGAGTTCGGGTGCAGCCGTGAACAGCAGGCAGGTGCCGCTCCAGCCGCGCTCGAATTCCTCCACATCCATCTTGCGAAAACCGACTGCCGGGTCCGCCACCCACACCTGGTTCGCGGAGATGCCATACACCACCACGTAGTGATATCCCTCCCAGTGGACGATGAACGGCAGTTCGAAACCGCGCAGCGACTCGAAGGTGCACTGAACGCCACGCGTCGTAAAGCCCAACACCTCGCCTGCCCGCGCGAGACTGTCAAGCGTCGCACCCTGGGTCGTGACGTTGGCGAGTTCGCGGAGCTTGCCGAGCGTCATGGGGATCTCATAGTGCTTGCAGATCATCGCGAGACTCGCCGCGCCGCAATCCATCTCCTCTGCCTGCTGGACCCACGCGAAGCGGCGTATCACCCGCTCGCCAAGCTCCGGTTTCGAGTGCAGGTCCAGCATGGCCGGCAACGAGCGTCGTTCCTCCAGCTTTTTCTGGCGCTGCAACTCGCGCTCGGTAAAACGAATGCGGTCTTCCAGCACCTCACGAAGCTTCGGGTTGCGCTCGAGCACGAGGTGCACGGTTTTCTCGGGCACGACCAACAGTCGTGTATCCACGTTCGCGATCGCCGTTGCCTGCTGCTCCTGCCGCAGCAGGCAGGCCTTCTCTCCGAACACCTCGCCCGCCCGCAAGGTGGCAAGCAGATACTCGCTCGTGCCCTCCTTGCGGACGATCCGTACTTCGCCCTGCCGGACCACATAAAGCCGCCGGTCATCGCGCGCGTCCTGATGGATGATCTCCTTGCCCGCGGCAACCCGCTTCACGCCGACGCTGCGCACCGACGCCTCCAGCTCGGTCTTGTCTATCTTGCCTCGCAGGTCGAAGAGCTTCGCGACAAAACCGCCGGCCGAACTGATCGCGACGTAGCTCGTGACGAACGCAAGCGCCGCCGGATTGTTCGCAACGATCGGCTCGATCGCGCGACGCGGAATAAACAGCAGCTCCGTCTTGCCCGACGAACGCACCGACGATTCATGCCGGTACTCGCGCAACATGGCAATGTCCGCGAACACTTCCCGTTCGCGGCGCACGCCCATGCTGATCTCCTTGCCGTGCTCCTCCGTGAAGATCCGCACCGAGCCGGCCTTGATGACGAACAGTCCGTCCGCAATGTCACCCGCGTTGCAAACGGTCTCGCCGAATGCGTGAAAACGCGTCTCCGCCTGCTCGGCCAGCCGTTCGATTTCCTCCGCGGTGAACGGCGACAGGATCTCCACGGTCGCGAGGAATGCGGCCGGGGAATCGAGTTTCTGCGGTACGTCCATGTGCTCGCCTCCTGTCGTCCGCGACGCCCTAGCGCGCCTCGATAATGTGTTCCTGCGCCCGCGCCTGCAGCCATTGCTCGCGCAACAACCGGCGAATTTCGGCGGCGACATCGGCATCCAGTTCGGCCGGACGTTTCGCCGTCACCGCAAAGATCTCGTAGGCGGTGCCGTCGGGCGTAGGGAACGGTCCGAGCAGGTCGCCGGCCGCTGCATTGAACACCTTGGCTTCGATCTCGGGGGCGAGCGACCCGCGCAGCACCTTGCCAAGCACGCCACCTTGCTCGCGGGTGTCGGCTATGGAGTGCTCCCGCGCCATCTCCGTAAAGCTGTCGGGATCGTCCTGCAGATACGAAATCATTTCCTTCGCCTGACTGGGTGTTTCGAGCACGATATGACTGATCTCCACGCTGTCGAAACGCGGTGAGTTCAGCTTGAAGAAAGCCTCCACGTCGGCGTCACCGCCAATCTGTTCGAGCATCTTCTCCTGATAGAGCGTGTCCGTGATGAACGCCTCGAACTCGTCGAGATTCACGCCGAGCGCGTCGAGATAACGGTTCATGTCGGCGGCGCGGTGCAGGCCGCGCACGCGCCGGAACTGATCGGCGCGCACCTGGATCTCGCCCTCGGACACGTCGACACGCTGCTTCTTCGCCGCGCGCACGGTGAGCTTGTCGCGCACTAGCTGCTCGACGAGTCCCTCGAATTGCCCGGTCAGTTTCAACACCCGGATGAACTCATCGGCATCGACGACTTCATCGTCTATTCGCACAATCGCCGTCATTTCTTATGCCCCTTGTTAAACATGGAAAGCGCTCGATGAGGACCGCCCCGTCATCCCTTGGACCCATCACCCCGCCACCTGCCGGAACGGGTCAAGCCCGAGATCGATCAGGCGCCGCTCGCGCACCACGATCTCCGCGGTCGCGGTCATGCCGTAGCGCAGCGGGTAGCGCGTATCCGCCACCTGGTAATAGTCGCGGGAGAGCGTCACGCGGCCTTCATACACCGGCTGCTTGGTCTCCGGTGACGGTTTCGTCGCAGGCGAGATGAATTCGAGCGTGCCGTCGATCACCCCGTAGCGCTGATAGGGAAACGCATTGAACTTGAGCTTGACCGCCTGCCCCTCGCGCAGGAACGCGCGGTCATGTTCAGCTATCTCGATCTTCAGCACCGGCCGCGCGTCCTTGGGTGCGATGCCGCCAAGCGGCGTGTTGGCCTGGATCTTGTCGCCGGGTTGCGTCGACGTGACGTCCGTGATGACACCCGACACCGGCGCCAGGATCAACAGGAAGTTATCCTTATCGATATTCTCGAAGCGGATACGGTCAGCCGCTTCGGCGACGAGCCTCGCGGTTTGCAATTGCAGCCGCAGCTTGTCGCCCGCGCTCGCGATCTCCCGCATGGCCGACTCGTATTGCAGCTTCAGGCTGGTCGCTTCCTGACCGCTGGTTTCGAGTTGCGCCTTGGCCTGGGAGTACTCGTGGCTTAGGCGGAAGTCGAGTTCCGTAAGTTTTGACTGGGCGATCCGGGTTGCGTTGTCTGCTTCCATATACGCATTGCGCTTGCTCTCCACCTGGATCTCCGACACGCCCCCGCCGCCCGGCAACGCCAGCAGCCGGGCGTAGCGGTCCAGCTCCAGCTTCGCCGCGTCACGCGTGCGGCGGGCGCTGTCCAGCTCGGTGCGCGCCTCGGCGAGTTGGGCTTTCTGTCCCTCGGCCAGCTTGGTGGTCCCTTCGGACACACGTGTCTGGTGCAGATGCTCCTCCACTTCCATCTGGTCCTTCAGCGCCGCTGCCTTGCGCTCCATCAACAGCTTTTTCTCAGGGAAATCTTTCCAGTCACGCTCCGCGTCATCGAGTTTCAACTGCGCTTCCAGCGCGTTGGTCGCGGCCTGGATAGCGCCCCGCGCGTTGAGCCGCGCGACTACGTCGTCTTTCGAAACCGGTTGTCCCTCCGCGATATAGACATCGGCCAACTCACCGTCGATAGGCGCATAGAACCGCCGCACTTCCGACTCGGGCGAGAGTGTGCCCTGCGCCGTGACGATCACGTCCGCCCGGCCGACAAACGACCATACG
Organism: Caballeronia udeis; assembly: GCF_044909315.1. Taxonomy (GTDB): domain Bacteria; phylum Pseudomonadota; class Gammaproteobacteria; order Burkholderiales; family Burkholderiaceae; genus Caballeronia; species Caballeronia udeis_A. The sequence goes on along the minus strand of NZ_JBIYEB010000031.1, from coordinate 94,667 downwards.
AGCGCGCTCACGACCAGCGCGACCATGGTGTAGATGAGTGCGTGGGTCAATCGCAAGGGCTCCGCCACGAGAATGGAGATGCCCTCCACGCTGTGGTCGCCAAGCGATTCGGCGAAGGATTTAGGGTGCGCGTCGTTCTTCACCGTTCGCTCCCTTGTAAGAGGACTTGTCCTCGCCGATCAGCGCCAGCTTGGCGCTCAGCAGCCCGGGATCCAGCACAGGACTCAACTGCAACAGCGAGCGCCGCTGCAAGTCCACTTCCGCGTTGATTTCGGCAAGCAGTTTGTCGGCGAGCGCACTGCGATCCGCCTTCAACTGGCGAAGCAACTGCGCGGCGCGTTGCGCGCCGGACCACGCGCCGGTGAGCAGCTTCGCCTGCTTCCTGAAGCCATCCGACAATCCGGTTTCGAGCCGCTGGTCGCCGCCAATCCCACCGTTGGTCCGATACTGCGTCCACGCCGTCTGCGCCCGGTTGAGCCACTCGTCCGCCCGCTCGAGTGCCTTCTGCCTGAGGGTGCTTAGATCCGGCTGGATCGCATTGACGAACCAGGTATCGGCAAGAGGATCGAGTGATTCGTCAAACGACAGCACACGATCATCGTAGCCTTGCGCGCCACGCGACTTTTGCAGGTCCGCGAACTGGCTGGCCACCGCCTGCTTGTGCGCGAGCTCGGCGCTGACGGCGTCGGCCCACGGCCCACCCGCCATCGATCGAAGCCCTGTCATGGCCGGCTCCGCCTTTCCGTTCCTCCATGCATCCGATACCGCCATGTAGCGCTGCACGACATCTGGAGTTGGCAGGCTGTGCGCTTCAAGCTGGCGCCGCTGTGCCTGAAACGGTGGCGTGGTAAAGCGCGCTTTCTGCATGGCGTCGATCAGCGGACCAAGCTCACGCGACTGCACGGCGTGCTTGAGCGCGAGGTATTGCCGGAGATCGTCCTGCACGCGATCGAGGCCTGCCAGGCGCGGGTATTTGTCGGCGTAATCCGCTATTTCGCCGCTTAGCGCGTCAGGGTCGCCGCCGGGCGCCAGCGCCCGGTCAATACTCCCCTTGAGGCGCTCGATGGCCGCCAGATAAACCGAGTCCTCACTCTCGAGCTTGCGCAGATGACTGAGTGCAACGGCGTACAGATCCCTGAACGCCGGTACCGTGGACGCAATCCGGTCCAGCCGCCGTTGATGAGCGCTCGGGTCGCTCTCCCACTGCGCCAGCAACTCGCTCATGCGGTTTTCATCGGCATAGATGCGAATGGGGGCATCCGCCCTCTCGCGGCTTGCCATGAACGCTTCCAGCCGTCCAATCCACGCGATCTCATCGACGAGAAAACGCGCATCGGAATTGGTCGCGGCCAGTGTCTCCATCTGCGAGACGACCGAGCGCGCGCCGTCGAAATTCCGGCGTTTTAGCTGGTCGAGCCAGTCCGGCAGATAACCCTTGAGAAGCGCTTCCGTACCCAGGACCATCGCATGAGGATCGTCAGGATGTTTGCCCAGATAAGCGTTCGCGACGCTCACGGCATTGCGATAATCGCCGTGAGCGACCAGGCTCTTCAGGTCTCGCTCGGCCGTGCCGCTGAAATAAAGCACGCTGCCGATCGCGATCATTGCTGCGACAAATGCCAGGCCGCAGAAGAGCACCCGGCGCTCCACCGCCTGCCCCCCGCCGAATGCCGCGCCAAGGTCGGAAACAAAGCGCACGAACCTGCTGCGAGAGCGGCGGCGTGCCGGAACACGTTCATCAGGCAAGATCTCGCGGTTGATCTCATCGTCAGACGGTTGACCCTGGTCGACGCAGAAAATATCCAGGAAGGAATGTGCGGTGGTGATGAAGGTGGTCTTGTCGAGATCATCCGGCGTGGCTTGAGCCGCTGAGCCGGTTGAACTCGCCGCCGTAGTGGTGATAGTGGCAGTAGTGGTCGTGATTGCACCCGGCTCCGTTTCCCGCCGCAGGCTCACGATGTACGCGAAGTGATTGCCTCCGAACGCCAGCGATGCACCATCTTGCAGCGGCACAGCGATCTCGCCCACCCGTTTGCCATCGACAAATGTTCCGTTCGTGCTGCCGAGATCCTCGACAAACGGGATGCCCGCCTTGACAAAAATATGCGCGTGCCGCCGCGACACGTAGTTAACCTGATGAGGATAGCGGTCGCTGTATTGCAAGAACGTCTCGTCCGCCTTGCTGACGAGAAACGGAAACTCCGCGAGTTCGACCGGATGCAATCCGAGGTCGCCGCGTTCCGGCGTGAGCGTCAGATGCACCGGTTGCGCTGCATAGGCCCGCGCTACCGCGCGCGGCTCCATCCGCACCCGGAACGTGAGCTTGCCGCCAAAGCCTATGACGTCGCCGCTCTGCAGCCGCATGGGCTTCTCGCGCAGCAACACGCCGTTCACCGTCGTGCCGTTCTTGCTGCCAAGGTCAGCCGCGTATGCTGCGCCGTTCTCGATAAAGATCCGTGCGTGACGCCGCGACAACTGCGCAACGGCGTCGGCTTCACAAGAGGCGAAAGGCGCTTCAAACCGCCCGACCGCAAACAGATTTTCGTCGATACGAATGACGCCGGCCGCGGGATAAGACTCGGGCTCGAGCAAGAGATCGAAGGCCTTGTGCAGCATTGGCCCGGCCTCGGCAACGGAAGCTTCTCCTGGAGCCATGGGTCCACATCTCGAAGGACGTTCATCACGCGTTGAGCGCAGGGCGACGACCCCGCGTTCTCCCATTTTCCCGCCGATGAACCTTGTTGGACGAAACCGCAACGAAAGCAGTGACGCCATGAAGTGTAAGTCACGCTTGGCGGTAGTCAATGATCCAGCAACACATCTGTCGCCAGAGAACTAACACTTTGCATTCCGAACATTGATTTTGGCCGATGTGAACTATCTCCCTTGAATCGTGGCCGTTGCGTGCGCTTAGTTCGTTGCTCCCTTACTTGCGGTGAACTCACGCTGCGCACCATGCGCGGCGGTTGTGTCGCTTGCTTCGTCCGTCTTCTGGACGTCGACCGCCGGCCAGCCGCCGCCCAGGGATTTATAGAGGGTGACTGTGTCGGAGAGCAGTTGCTGATGGTTTTCAAGCAACGCCAGTTCTGCCGCAAGCAACGTACGTTCGGTCTCGAAGACCTCCAGTTGCGACACCACGCCTTCCTTGAGCTGCGCTTCAACCTGGGCGGCCACCACTTGCAGGTGCCCCACTTCCTCCTGCAGTTCCGCGCGCTGCTTCGTATGCGCGTCGAGGTTGACCAGCGCGTTCTCCACCTCCTCGAACGCGCCCATGACAGTGCGCCGATACTGTTGTTCGACCACGACCGTCTGCGCCTCGGTCGTCTTGACATGCGCCCTGACGCCCGGGTCCAGCAAAGGAATGTTGATGCTGGGCAAGAAGCTGAACGTGAAGGACTTCAATAAATCGGTCAGGGCGAAACTCGCGGTACCACCCCGGCCCGTGAGGCTGATGGTGGGCAACTGCGCGAGCTTCGCCTGTCCCACGACGTCGTACGCTTCCAGCACGCGATATTCGGCTGCCACGACGTCGGGTCGCCGCGCCATCAATTGCGCCGGCAAGCCCGCCGGCACGACGGGAATCTGCACACGCTTCTCGAGCTGCCCCGCCGGCACGGTGAACTCGCCGGCCGGGACACCGATCAATGTGGCCAGCGCGTTGTTCGCCAGATCGCGGGCGCGATGCAATTCGAGCAGGTCCTTGGTCATGCGGTTGATTTCCGCGCGCTGCGTCAGGACCTGGGTGCTCGGCACAAGGCCATTCTTCGCCATGCCTTCATAGATGGTCAGGATCTGCTGGTTGGTACGCAGCGTTTTTTGCTGCTGGTCAATCTGGTCATCGAACTGAAGAATCTGAAAGTAGGTCGTGGAGACATCGGACACCAGCGTCAGATATCCCGCGCGCCAATCCGCTTCCGTCGCGCGATATTCGGCCTTCTGCGCCTGCACGCCCTTCTCGACCGCGCCCCAGATGTCGATGTCCCAGTTCACCTGCGTGGCGACGTTGTATTGCTTCGAGAAATCCTGCCGCGTGGTTTTATCAAACTCCGCGCCCGCGCCGAGATCGGCGGTGGGAAGCGCTCCGGCACGTGCCTCGTTGATCTGTCCACCCGCGACCGACACACGCGCCGCGAGAATCTTGATATCGAAGTTTCCTGCTATTGCCCGGCTGACGAGGGAGTCGAGATACGGGTCGTGGAATTGCTTCCACCAGTCGAGCGTAATGGTGTCGGCCGGTGACACGAGCGCCTTGGCCGTTTGCGACCAGGTGGTCTTGGCGGGAGTATCAGGACGCTTGTAGTCCGGCACGTTCACGTCGATGCAACCACTGAGAAGTGTCGTGCAGGCAAGCACCGGGAGCACCATGCGCGCGAACAGGACATGCACGTTACCCGGGGATGAGAAGTTGGATGCGCGGCCCTGCAACCCGCGCGATGGCGACATGACTTGCATGATCTCACTCCGGGTAGGTGGAATGCTGCTGGAAGACTTGCAGAGCTGGGGTCCGGGCCGGTATGGCGACGAAGGCCGGATGACCTTCGCCGCCTGCACCCGTCGATCAAAAGTTGACCGTGTTGTAGTTGTTGGCGCTCTGGGTCGGCTTGACCGTCGCCGAGATACCGCTGGCAAATGCAACGTTGTTGCCGTTGTTGTTGATCGTGTTTTGCGACTGGCTGATCAACTGTTCCGCACTGAACGAGAGGCTCGTCGCCGTGCTGCTGTAGCCCGGCCAGAAGCTGGGCAGGTTGCCGCCGCGGACAGCGGACATTGCACGGCTGTCGAGTTCTTCGGTAACGGAAAGGTCTTTGATGGTGAGTGATTTCATGGCAGTTCTCCTAAGGGTCAAGCCAGGTGGCTTTAAAGGTTGGTGAGCATCATGTCTGCTCGCTGGACACTAACGCATGGCCCGTGCCAGGCGAGTCCGGCAGCCTTCACCCGATGGCTCCGAAGCTTACCGGGAAAGGATCTGCGCCATGACACCGGGGTAGCGGAAGTTGCCGCCCGCGCGCCATCCGGCACGTTCGTGACGGGTGGTAACCAACGCTTTTTCGGGGAACTGTTGGTTCATGCGCGACACTCGCCGCGCGTGAACCGGACCAATCACTTGACGTAGATCGTGATCTTCTTCGAATAGACGGGAGGGTTGTGCGGGACGTGCATGTAGTCGCCCATCAGCAATTGCAGCGTGTGCTTGCCGGGAGGCAGCTCGAGTGTGGTCTCCGTTTCACCCGCGCCAAAATGCAGGTGCTGGCGGTCGGAGGGAATCTCCTCATCGAAGGACGTGGGCAGGTCGGTGTCGATCAACAAATGGTGGTGGCCGGTATTCGGATACTGCACGCCACGCGGGGCGACGCCCATGTAACGCAGCCCGAACCACACGCGAAATGGCTTGCCGGCGGGAAGCGTCTGACCATTGTTCGGGTAGCCGATATACGCGTACGCATTGGGCGGGGCGGGTGTGGGGCCGGCCAGCGCGGAACCGGACACGGATATCAGCGAGACCGCGATCGCCGCGGCAGCGCAAAATCTCTTCATGGCACACGCCCTCCCGTATGATTGCAGCCCACCTGAAAAACACCACTGCGACGCACCCGTCATTTCACGGTGATCGTGATCTTCTTCGAATAGATCGGGGGATCGTGCGGCACGTGGTTGTAGTCGCCCATGAGCAACTGCAGCGTGTGCTTGCCCGGCGGCAACTCGATTCGCGCATCGGTTTCGCCCGCGCCGAAATGCAGGTGTTGGCGGTCCGAGGGAATTTCCTGATCGAACGGCGGCAACTCCGTATCGATCAGCAGGTGATGATGTCCTACATTGGGAATGTTGATGCCCTTCGGACATACGCCCATGTTGCGCAAGCCCATGCGGACCCAGAGTTTGCCGCCCGTGATGACCGCGCCGTCGGGCGGCCAGATGATGAATGCCTCTGCGCCGGGAGGAGAAGGCGTACGCGCCGCCGGGAATGAACGCGACGGTGTCAGCACGGTCATGACAGCGAGCACGCCAAGGACGGTTCTTCTTAGCATTTTCGAATTCTCCCGAACCTTATGCACGGTTTTCTTCTTGTTAGCTTAGGACGGAATCCACTAAAAAGACATGCCTTGGAGAAGGGCCAATCGACCGTTGTCAGGCCATGAGTCAATCGACCATTTCTTGGGTATCGTCTGAATAATTAGGCATCCATCTTTTATCGCGGAGATGCGTTCGTCATAAAAAGCCAATCCCCGGGCCAATCACGACACGTTGCATTGTTACGCCTTCTCGCCCACGTTGATATGAAGTAGTTGCGTGCTATGGTTGGTCGTGATGCTCGCCCATCGGACAAACGGATTCTGCGTGAGTGCTCGTGGCGCTCCCGCGGATCATGCAGCTCTGGCGCGGTTCCTTGAAGGTGCCGTCGAATACCGGTACGGGGTGTGATCATGTGGCGAAGAATCATGTGGAGAAATCTGTGGCTCGCGGTCCTGCTTGGCGCCGTGGCGCTCGGCAGCGGCGCAGCCGAGGAACAGGGTGCGGCGCCTGCGCGCCGGCTTGCGCTGGTGATCGGCAATGCGAGCTATGGAGATCATCCGCTCGCCAACGCCACGCGTGATGCGGCAGCAGCGAGCGAACTGCTGAACCGGCTAGGTTTCGATGTCATGACGTACTCGAACCTTGACCGTACCCGCATGAACGAAGTAATTCACGAATTTAACGAGCGCCTGGCCGTTGGCGGCGTGGGCCTGTTCTATTTCGCCGGACATGGGATGCAGGTCGGCAAGTCCACCCAGCTGCTGCCCGTCGACGCGCAGGACTCGCCTGCGGCTCCGCTCACGCAGGGCATCGACTTGAACAACATAGTGGCGGGCATGTCGGCGCAGCGCAGCAATCAACTTAACCTTGTTGTGCTCGATACCTGCCTGAACAATCCGTATGACCCCGCCAACGTCAGCATGGTGCAGCCGCCCGGCCATACGATCATCGCGTATGCAACCGCGCCCGGCGCATACGCGGCCGACGGCATGCGGCATGGCATGTACACCACGGCGTTGTTGCGCGCGATTGACCAGCCGGGGCGAAATATTGAAGACGTGCTGCACGATGTCGCGCGATCCGTGAGCGTGGCGACTGGGGGGCAGCAGGTGCCGTGGATGATAGCGGGACCAGCCGCGGAGGCAGACCGCCTCAAGTTCGAGTTCACCCCGTCCGCACTGCAAGCGGAAAACAGCAGTCCGAGCTCCTTGAGAGCCGAAACCGTGGTCGCGTACCAGAGCCGGGGAATTCTTCCCAAGGATAGCAACGAGCAATACGAACTCACCTTCTGGGAATCGATCAAGGACAGCACCTATCCAAGCGACTATGAAGCCTACCTGAAGGCCTATCCAAACGGACGCTTTGCCACGCTCGCGCACGCTCGTATCGACCGGCTTCGTGCTGCTGCCTCCGCGCCGAAGGCGCAAGCCCCCGCTCAGGTCAACCAGACGCACGCGGCAACTCCGCCGGCCTCACCCGCTACGCCGGTACCGGCGCCAGCGGAAAAATCCGCGGCCGCAACCGCGCCGCCGCCCACCCCCGCGCCGGCTGCCGCTCCTGCTCCGGCTGCAGCCGTCAAGACAAGCACGTCCGCCGTGAGCGAGATCAAGGACTGTGCCGCCTGTCCGGCGCTGATTGCATTACCGGGCGGCACGTTCGAAATGGGCAGCAATTCCGACGATCCCGCCGAACGTCCCGTGCATAAGGTCAGCATTGGCCGGCCGTTCGCCATCGGCAAATACGAAGTGACCATCGAGCAGTGGAATGCTTGCGCGGACGCAAGCGGGTGCCCGCGCATCGATATTGAAGGCAACAACTCAAAGTCCGCACCCGTGCGCAATCTAAGCTGGGACGATGCACAGGTCTACGTCAAATGGCTCAGCAAGACGACGGGCAAGACGTATCGCCTGCCGAGCGAAGCCGAGTGGGAATATGCCGCACGCGGCGGTACCACCACGATCTACTGGTGGGGCAATGAAATGCGCAAGGGTTACGCCGACTGCAAGGACTGCGGCGAGCCATGGCGCAAGGATGGCCCGGTGAACGCAGGGTCCTTCTTGCCCAATCCCTACGGCCTCTTCGACATGAACGGCAGCGTGTGGGAATGGGTCGGCGACTGCTGGCACGGTTCGTACAAGGGCGCGCCGACAGATGGCCGTGTGTGGGACGAAGCAGGCTGCCCGATGCGCGTGATCCGCGGCGGTTCCTGGCCCGACGGCGGCGCCTACATGCAGTCGTCCACGCGGTTCAAATACAGCACCAGCGTACGGCAATCGCAAAACGGCATGCGCGTGGCGCGCGACATGAAATAGCGGGAAGCGCCCGCTATTTTTTGCGGGGATGCGTATCGATCTGAACAAGGTCCACGGCGATCTTGTCGCGCCCGAATTTATTCGCGATCTCGGCAAGCCGCTTCGCTACAGCGGGCAGATAGTCCCCTCGCGACTCGCTGTCGGGCCTGGCCGTATCGAACAGGGCTGCGGGCGTCACGAGCAGCACGATCATCTCCGTGCCGAACGGTTTCGACACGATCCAGTCGCCCGCGCTGCCAATTGTCGCGGCATAGTTCGGCGGAGCCTGGTTGTCCCTCGAACGTGCATTCGGCAGCAGGTGGACCACGCTGCCGTCGAGTTGGTAGTAGTCGATATTGACCCATGAATCGTAGGGCGGCGTAGTGATCTGGACGACCAGCGGCTGACCCTCGGTCAACTGGGTATTGCGATCCCGGGTTTGAATCGTTGCGGGCCGGTTCGCAGTCAGGTAGGGCGCGATCAGCTTGAGCATGTCGCACTTGTTGTCGTCGACTTCCTGGACCTGTACGGCAGGATTGGCGACGCCCGGAATCTGGCTCAGCGTCGTCCGCAATTTCTGCGTGCCATAGCTACGGCCGAGATAGCCGCTCACGCCAAGTGCCTGATTCCGCACTGAAGCAACCAGCGCCGAACATGGCACGCTCGCGAGCACTGGCGCGACCGTCGCGAGTGAAAGCGCCGGGACAGCCGGGGCGGCCGGCGCCGCGGCAACTGTCTCGGGTGGCGTGGCGGGTTTTTCCGATGACGTGGCGACTTGTCCCGGTGGCGCTGCGGCTTGCTCCGGTGACACTGCGGCCTGCCCCGGTGACACTGCGCGATGCGACGACGCATAGAAATAGCCGCCCGCAGCCACCACGGCCAGCACGCCCGCCGAGACAGCCGCCTTGAGCGCGGCGCCCGGCATGCCGGTGTGCTTTTCCGTACCGCCGAATTCCCGCAGAAAGCGCGTGACCGTCGGCATGCGCGCTTCGCGCTCGAACGCCAGCGAGGTCCTCAGCGCCCGCCATTGCCGCGTTCCCAGCCCCTCGGGACGCTGGGGCTTGAGGCCCGAGCTGCGCGCCTGGGTTGCGGGTACGCGGTCGAACGGATGCCGCCCGGTCAGCAACTCGTAGGTGGTGCAGCCGAGCGCGTAGATGTCGTCGCGTGGATCGGGCTCACGATGCTCCAGCATCTCCGGACTCGCATAAGCGGGTGTCAGCGCGCCGAGACTGCCGGGATCGAAGATTGTTGCGTCGGTTTCTTCTTCAGGCCGCTGGAACACGCGGGCAATACCGAAGTCGATGACCTTCACCTCGCCGGTATCGGTGAGGAACACGTTGGCGGGTTTGAAGTCGCAATGCACGAAACCACGCTCGTGCGCATAGGCGAGCGCGTTCGCCATGCCCGTGAAGATCGGCAACGCCTCCGCATACGGCATGCCCTTGAACTCCGGGGCCCGCAGGATCCGGCTCAGCGGCTTGCCGGACAAATACTCCATGGTCAGGTAGACCACCGGGCCGTCACGATCGAAGTCGTACACCGTCACGATGTTTCGATGCCCGAGCGCCTGCGCTTTTTTCGCTTCGCGCTGCAGTGCAATGAGCGATTTCGGATTGCCGCGAAACTGCAGATTCAGCACCTTGATCGCAATGTACGGACGGCGATCCGATGCTTCGAGCTTGCGCAGGTCGAGCGCCTTGTAGACGGTCCCCATGCCGCCCACACCAAGACATTCCTCGAGCACGAAACGGCCGTTGAGGGTGTCGCCCACCTCCTTGACCTGATCCGTGTCCGACATCACGAAATCACGCGCAGGCGGCGGGAATTGGGAAGAGGGTGTCGAGCGCTGTTGCAACACGCCCGGTGAAGTTTGCAAGCGCGTCTCGTCGGTATTCGCGCCATGGCTTGCCAGCGACGCCTGCTCTATCCGCCGGTGCACAACCGCATAAAGATCGGCTGGCAGCGGCGTCCTGGCTTGTTCTTCGCGGAGTATTTCGAGCAGGCGCCCGGGCGACGTGTCGTCGGCGGACAGCGCGCTGTCGACGAGCATTAAAAACTCATCACGCGACGCACCACTGTTCTGGAAGGTTCGAATAGCTTGCGCAAGACTGGTCATCTCGACGGCTCGTACGCGGCTCCATAGTAAATATATTGTCTGTAGTTACCCTCACTCCCAGTGATTCGATACTAGGTGACAGCCCTGCCTTTCGCAATATGGTTTCGCCGCGGGTGTTCGATCGGGCACATGTTGTTCCAGGCCCAACAGATCGGGTTCCCGCTGTTGGCCCGAAGCCGTCATCCGCTTCGAATGCGAATGCAAGAGCACGCAGGCCGTGCGCTTAGTCGATTCCGCCAAGCCTTATTCCACGAGCCTTTGAGCATTATTTCATTGCTCGCCGGCGCTTCTGGCACAGCCCATGCATTAGTGTCCAGCGAGCAAACAAGATGCTCACCAACCTCTAAAGCCACCTGGCTTAACCCTTAGGAGAACTGTCATGAAATCACTCACCATCAAAGACCTGTCCGTCACCGAAGAACTCGACAGCCGCGCCATGTCCGCCGTACGCGGTGGCAACCTGCCTGGCTACTGGCCTGGCGTCAACGTGTCCTCGTACGAGGCTTCGTTCGATGCCACTCAACTGATCAGCCAGTCGCAGAACACGCTGAACAACAACGGCAACAACGTGGCGTTCGCGAGCGGCATTCACTCGACGGTCGACCCGAAGCAGACCGCCACCAACAAGAACACGATCAACTTCTGAAGCTGCGCGGCAACCCGGAGGCCTCACGGTCTCCAGGCTACCGGTTCAGGCCACCCTTACTTTTCACCTTGGAGCACCGCCATGTCGTCCATCACGATTCAAGATTTATCTCACAGCCGGGAGCTGGACCGCCACGCCATGTCGGACGTGCGCGGCGGTAACTCGTTGCCTGTCAACCCCGGTGCATTTGCCAACGTCAACGTCGCAGTAACCTCGAACGAGAACATCATTCAATATCAAAACGTGGAGGTCAATGCGCTCAACAACGTCGGCGTGATCGGCGCCGGCTTCGGACCGCTACGCCTGAGCGTCAATCCGGCGCAGTATGCAAGCACCGGTTCAGCGATCGCTGTGTGAAGCAACCGCAATGCAGGTCCGGTTGCGTCGGCGTCCGCTGCGGGAAGATTCTTCCCGCAGCGGATCAGGCGTTTCTAAACGCCTGAATTGCCTATACTGGAATGAATGGAAACCCTAACCTACCCTGGATGACACCATGGCTGCAATTCTGATCAAGGATCTACCCGACAGCGTGGAACTCGACAAGCAGGCAATGAGCGCGATTGCCGGCGGCGCGAGATCCAGCTCCCGTCAGGCGCTTCGCTCGTACGCAAGGCCGGCGGGCGGCACGAGGATCGTCAATTTCCCGGCCAGCCAGATTGGCGTGGCCGCGGCTCAACCGGCGGCCAAAACCGCAGGTCGGAAAGCGCGCAAATAGACTGCTCCCACGCACTCGCGCTTTGAACGCCCGGCAAGGAGCAGCCGGGCGTTCGTGTTTACACCCATGCTTGCGGCAAGCAAGCGAGCGCATATCGCCATACGGTATTCGCTTAGAAGAAATCAAGCTTTGGGCGCCAACCGGCTCGGGCAATCGGATGCGGTAAACAAGGTATATTTGCTCGGTAGGTCTGCGGATAATCCCTGTGCGGCTTCCACCCGGCCACCAGGGAAAACGTTCCCTGGAGAAATGGCATGGCTACCTGGACACCGGATCCAACGTTCTATCCTTCCCCGCGGATGGCCATGAAGGCCCCGCACGAAACCATCGCGTACGTCGCGAGTTTCGATCCCACGCGACAGGTGCCGGACGCCATTGCTGTCATAGACGTGGACCCCGCCTCGCCCAGCTATTCGCAACTGATCAGCAACGTCGCCATGCCCAACTCGGGCGACGAGCTTCATCATTTCGGCTGGAACGCCTGCAGTTCCTGCTTATGCCCGAATGCACCCCATCCGCACGCCGAGCGTCGTTATCTGGTCGTGCCCGGTTTGCGATCGTCGAGAATTCATATTCTCGATACCAAGGCCGACCCTCGCAACCCAAAGATCGTGCGCGTGCTGGAGCCCGCCGAAGTCGCCGAGAAAGCCGGTTATACCCGGCCCCATACGGTTCACTGCGGACCCGAAGGTATCTACGTGGCCGCATTGGGAAATGCGCAAGGCGAAGCACCGGGCGGCATTTTCCTGATGGACCATGAGACCTTCGACATTCGCGGCCAATGGGAAATAGATCGTGGTCCTCAGCAACTAGCCTACGACGCCTGGTGGCATCTCGGACACGACACGCTGGTCACAAGCGAATGGGGCTTGCCTGCAACATTCGAAAACGGTCTCGTGCCGCAAATCCTGCTGGGCGGGCAATACGGCCACAAGCTGCATTTCTGGGACCTGCATACACGCAAGCATCAACAGGAGATCGATTTCGGCAAGGAGAACCAGCTCGTGTTCGAGTTGCGTCCCGCCCATGACCCGACCAAGGCATACGGCTTCGTCAACTCCGTGATCAGCCTGAACGATCTATCCGCGTCTATCTGGACCTGGTACCGCGATGGTGACAAGTGGGCCGTCAAGAAGATCATCGAAATTCCGGCCGAGCCCGCCAACCCCGATCTGTTGCCGCCCATGCTGAAGGGTTTCGGCGCGGTGCCTCCGCTTGTCACCGACATCGACCTCTCGATGGACGACCGCTTCCTCTACGTTGCGTGCTGGGGAACCGGCGACTTGCGGCAATACGACGTGTCAGATCCCTTCGCGCCCAAGCTCACCGGGACCGTGAGGATCGGCGGCATCGTGTCGCGCGAGTCACATCCGAAGGCTGACGGCCGCTCCCTGAACGGCGGACCGCAGATGGTCGAAGTCAGCCGCGACGGCCGCCGCGTCTATTTCACCAATTCGCTATACGGCGTGATCGACGAACAGTTTTATCCCGATGGTCTCAAAGGCTGGATGGTGAAGCTGGATGCGTCGCCGGAGGGTGGTATCGAGTTCGATCCGCGCTTCCTGGTCGAGTGGCCTTCCACGCACCGGCCGCATCAGGTACGGCTCGAGGGCGGTGATTGTTCGTCGGACTCGTACTGTTATCCATGAGGTTATCCGCGAGCCGGCGATCTCGTGGAGCGCTCGCGCCGGGCGCGTCATGAACATGGCATGGGCCGGGTCGGGCCACGCATGGGAGTGGCTTGCGATTGCAGGGCTTGGCGTATTTCATGGACTGAACCCCGCCATGGGCTGGCTGTTTGCGGTCGCCCTCGGTCTGCATCGGCGTAGCCGGCAAGCCGTCCTTCTTGCCATCCCGCCAATGGCGCTAGGCCACGCACTTTCTATCGGCATAGTCGCCGCGCTCGTGGCCACCACAGGGATGGTCGTGGACAGCCACCTCATCCGCATCGCAAGCGGCGCGCTGCTGGTCGCCTGGGCGCTGTATCAGGTTCGCTACGGGCACCGGCACCGCGTGCGGGTTGGCATGACGACCGGTTTTGCCGGCCTCGTCCTCTGGTCGTTCCTGATGGCAACCGCACACGGCGCCGGGCTCATGCTGATTCCGGCGCTGATCCCCTTGTGCGGGTCCATGGCAGGCGGATCGTCCGGGACGCTGCTGATCTCGCTCGCCGCCGTCGGCCTGCATACGCTGGCCACCTTGCTCGTGACAGCGGGTATCGCACTGCTGGTGTACGACTGGCTGGGCGTGGGCGTCCTCAGGCGCGGCTGGATCAACTTCGACCGCCTCTGGTCCATCGGGCTCGCGGGCACCGGCGTGCTGCTGATCGCCACGGCTTGACCTTACCGCCGGCTTGCCAGCCCGGCTTCGGCCAAGCGCCTGTCATTCCTCCCTCGTACGCCAAACCGTGCAGTTGCAGCCAAGCAGCGATAATGTGGCTTGCGCGGCCTCTCTGCCCGACGGCCGTGATCGGCTACGATTAACGTCCAAAGCCGCCCGGACGCGTCCACCGCGGCAGGTTTGGCCTGATCCCGATAGAGAATCCGCACTTTCCCGGAACCACGACCTTGTTTGTCACCAAGCGAAAACGATAATGAAAAAAACGTCGGCATGTCCAGTAAGCCAGGAAGCTTTCAGTGTCGTTTTGATTCAGGCATAGGCGCACGGCGATGGCTCAAAGCTACTCGAACTGGTTCGTGCGCGCGCGTCTCAAGACCCGGCAGTTGATGCTGCTTGCGGCCATGGAGGAAGAAGGCAACGTCCGCCGCGCCGCCGATGTCCTCGGTATGACGCAGCCGGCCGCGTCGCGTCTGCTGAAGGAACTGGAGGACATGCTGGAGGTGCGGCTCTTCGACCGCACGCCGCACGGGATGCACGCCACGCTGTACGGCGAAGTGATGATCCGGCATGCGCGCATGGTGCTTTCGAATCTGAACCAGGCGCACGACGAGATCTCCGCGTTGCGCGCGGGACTGGTGGGCCAGGTGCAGATTGGCGCAATTGCCGCAGCCGCCGCGACCATGGTGCCAATGGCCATCGCACGCGTGAAAGCGCTTTATCCGCAATTGCAGATCTGGCTTCAAGTGGAAACATCAGACGTCATGCTGCCGCTGGTTGCGGAGGGCCACCTCGACATCATGATTGGCCGCGTACTCGAGCGGCAGGGCCAGTTCAAGGATGCGGTGCGTTACGAACCCATTGCCGAGGAACCGCTTTGCGTAGTCGTGCGCCCCGGGCATCCGCTTGAACATGCGACCGGATTGACCATGCATGACATTGTCAATGCAGGATGGGTCCTGCATCCGCCGGGCAGCGTGCTGCGGCATAGATTCGATATGGTCTTTTCGCAGATCGGCCTCAGTTCGCCGCAGAATGTGGTGAACACCAACAATATCGTTGCAATCTCGGGCATCTTGCTGCAGAGCGACATGCTCGCCGTAATGCCCGAAGAAGTCGCGCGGCAATATGAGGAGTTCGGCACCCTCAAGCGGCTGGCTATTGAATTGCCGTGCCGCATGGATGCATTCGGCATCATTACGCGGCAAACGCAATTATTGTCGCCCGCGGCAAACGTCGTGCTTCGAGCACTGCGCGATGCCGCGCTCGAAGTCTATGGCGCACGGCTGGATGCCGTCCCTTAAGGCCTATACGCAATCAGGCACGCGCAGGCCCTTAAGTTATATTGCAGGTCGATCCACCATTCGCGGAGTGTCATTCATGATCATCGAAGAGAACAATCAGCTCATGCTGCGGCCGCTCGAACGTACCGATCTCCACTTCGTCCACAGTCTTAACAACAACGCAAAGATCATGCGTTACTGGTTCGAAGAACCCTATGAAACGTTCTCCGAGTTGTCCCAGCTATACGATCGCCACGTCCACGATTTGCGTGAACGGCGCTTCGTCGCTGTCGACAAGGCCGGCGAGACCGTAGGGCTCGCGGAATTGATCGAGCTTGATTACATTCATAGACGCGGTGAATTCCAGATCATCATTGCACCCGGCGCCCAAGGCCAGGGCTATGCAACAAGCGCGACCCTGCTCGCCACGGACTACGCGTTTTCCGTGCTCAACCTGCGCAAGCTTTATCTGATCGTGGATGTATCGAATCAGTCAGCCATTCATGTCTACGAGAAGTGCGGCTTCAAACAGGAAGCCGAACTGATCGAAGAGTTTTTTGGCAACGGCCGGTATCACAACGTGTATCGCATGTGCATTTTCCAGCACGACTTCCTTAAGCAAATACAGGCTGGCAAGTAAGGGCGCGTTGCTTGCGTCGGCGAACGGCGTGTCGAGCTGCCGCTTGCGTCATTTGACCCTCGGTTTACACACGCGCAAGCGATTCCGCCCGTTCGTCCGGCTGTGCCTCGCGCAGCATCTGATGCGTCAGCATGACGTGTTGCCGGGCGAAACCGCGCGTCGTCAGATCCTTCGATACCAACTCCTGTTGCGCGCGGCGAATCCGCTCGGTCGTGCCTTCGGGATCGGCCCCTAACGCGGCGACAGTCTCGCGCAGGCCCGGTGCATCGTGGACCGGTACGTAGGAGACGGCGTCAGCGGAGAAATAGTCCGACAGACCGCCTATGTCTGTTGCGACCACTACCTTGCCGGCCATCACCGCTTCCAGCAAAACCGTAATACCCGATGCATGGTGATTGGGATGAAGCGGTACGACAATCACATCGGCCCAGTCGTAGAGCGCACGCTGCTCCGCCAACCCCGACACCGGTGCAATCACAATGTTGTCCGCCTGATCAGGACGCGTGACTTTGCGCTGGGTCGCCAGCCTCGCGCTAAAGCGCGGGTCGTTTTCGAACGCAGCCATGAAGGTCTGCCAGTCCCGATCACGATCGTTACCAATGGCCGCCACGCGCAAGGGTCCGTGAGGGCGCCACCCGGACACCGGCTGCAAAGGGAAATCGTCTGTACTGATGCCGTAGAGAACCACCGTTGCTTCGCGGTTCCAGAACTTTTTCACTAGTGCGGCGTTGTCGTGAGTCAGGGTCGTCAGCAAACTTGCCTGGCTTAGCAGCCTCTTGAAGATTGCGCGTTTGAACACGCCAAGCGATTCCCAGATGTCCAGCAGCCACACGCTTTGCGCCAGCAGAAGCGGCTTGCACGGACCGCGCTTGAGCATGAGCAGCAACGCCGCCGACAAGTACTCCCGCTCCGTATGCGTCCAGATCACATCCGCTTCAAGCAGCGCAGCGCGGTTGCGAAAGGTATGGATGAGATCGCAGCCGAGAAGCGCTTTCAAGCCGCGTCGAATGGTGCGAAGGACACGTCCTTCAGGATGATCCTGGGAATACGAAAGCGTCATCGACTCCGACTCGGCATAGTGATAGCCATACAGGCACCCGACGTTCTCGTCCTTGCGATACCGGCTTGGATCGACGCCGTAGTAAAGATGAACATGAACGTTCGTCGGCCTGCTCGCCACCGTGCCTTTCGCTCCCATATATCCCCCGATATCAGCGCTTGCCCAAGCGCGTGAAGCGCCGAAAAACGCATCGTACCGATGCATGGGCGCGGAGGGAACGCCTTGAAGCAAGACATTCGCGCTGGAACGATAGGTAACCCACACAACGCGCTGCATCTGCGTTGCGTGTTCGCCAGCGCTCATAGCGCAAGAACAGATTCTGCTATTGGCGCGCCGCTAGCGGACCGGCGCAACGTCACTCAATGACTTCTCGTCGAATTAACAACAATTGACAGTTACCCAATCTCTTTCTGCCGCTTAAAGCGCGATGCTGCACAAAGCGTGTATTACTCGGTAAGGTTTCCGGGCTCGTTCGTTCGGCTAGCCACATTCACCAGAAAGCCTGCTTGTTAAATTCCGCCCGCTTTTACAGATAACAGACACCGGGGGGCGGTTCATGACTCATCAAGTTCGTTCGCGAGCGATCTCGCTTGCACCATCACTGCTGCTGATTCCTTTTCTCCTGAGTCCTATTGCGGCGGCAGCAGCGTGTGCCGTGAACGGCCTCGATACGGTCTGCAATTCAACCTCGCCGAACCCATGGACCACACCCATCGGTACCGGCTATGTAGCGGGCAACGACAATCAGACGGTCACTGTCCAGAACGGCGCGACGATTACCACGGGCGACGCATCGGCAATCAGCCTGGCTAACAACGCCAACATCACGGTTCAGTCGGGCGGCACGGTCAGCAACAACGCCGTCAATTCGCACGGCAACTATGGCACCGGCGCGAACACCATCGAGTTCCAGGACAACGGCACGCTGACCGTTCAAGCCGGCGGCCAGGTGCTGTCCAACGGCACGCAGGACATTGCCGAGGCCGTGAACATACAAGGCCAGGGCAACGTCATCGTCAACAACGGCCTGATCCAGGCGATCAACGCCGGCGCCATCTGGTTCCAGAACAAGGTCGGCGGCAACACCGTCATCAACAATGAAACCGGCGTGATCCAGTCACCCGGCAGCGTGATCGGCTCGAGCGGCGACGCTCCCATCGATTTCACCAACAAGGGCAAGGTGATCGGCGACATCATATTCTCGGGTGGCGACGACATCATGCGCATCTACACCGGTTCATCGGTGACGGGCACGATCGACGGCGGCGCAGGCAACAACCAGTTGTTCCTGAGCGGGCTCGGCGTGGACACGCTGACGGGCAACATCGTCAACTTCCAGACGCTGATCAAGACGGACACCGGTACGTGGACCGTCAATGGCATCCTGCCGGGCGTGCAAAGCGCGGAAGTTGCGGGCGGCACGCTGATCCTGACGGGCGATAACAGCACCTACACGGGCCAGATGCTGGTTGATGCCGCGGGTACGCTTCAAGCGCGGGCGCAAAGCCTGCCGGCCGCGATTACCGACAACGGCCTGGTCCGCTTCGCGCAAACCGATGACGGCACCTACGCGGGGTTGTTGAGCGGCACGGGCTCGATCGAGAAAACCGGTGCGGGCACGTTGTTCCTGGCGCCCACGGCAACCGGCGGCAACACGTATTCGGGCGGCACGCTGATCACGCAGGGCACGCTCAATATCGCAGCCGATAACGCATTGGGCGCGACCACGGGCGGTCTCACGTTCAACGGCGGCACGCTGCAACTGGCCAACAACCTCGACCTTGCCTCGACCCGTGCAATCTCGATCGGCGATAACGGCGGGACGATCGATACGCAGCAATATTCGTCGACGCTCTCACAAGGCGTGACCGGTACAGGCTCGCTGACAAAGCTCGGCAGCGGCGTACTCACGATGAACGGCGTAAGCACCTACGGCGACACGAACGTACTGGCGGGCACCCTTGCGGTCGGCGATGCGCAACACAATCTGGCCAGCATCGGTACAGGCACGACGACCGTTGCGCAAGGCGCCACACTCGGCGGTTTCGGCACCGTGGTGGGCTCGGTGGTCAACTCGGGAACGATCGCTGCGGCGAACGCATTGCCGGCTTTCTCGGCATCGTCGACCGGCACGTTCACGATCCACGGCGATCTCGCCAACAACAACACGATCAATCTGGCAGCTGCATCGGGCGTGACCGGCAACGTGCTGAACGTGAGCGGCAACTACGTGGGGGGGACCAATGCGCAGTTGATCGTGAACACGGTGATGAACGCCGGCGGCGCAGCATCCAATCAGTTCACCGATCAACTGGTCATTGGCGGCAACGCAAGCGGCAGCACGACCGTGACGGTGCTCCCGAGCGGGTTGGGCGCGCTGACGGTAGGCGACGGCATCAAGGTCGTCCAGGTGAACGGCACCGCCGCAGCCACGACTTTCCATATGCTTGCGCCGGTTCAGGCCGGGGCATACCAGTACCTGTTGTATCAAGGCGGCTCAGGTCGTCCCGACGACTTTTACTTGCGCTCGTCGCTCGATAGCGTGCCGGTTACACCTCCCGTGACGCCTCCTGTGACGCCTCCTGTAACGACGCCGGTGCCTCCTGTGACGACACCCGTTACGCCTCCTGTGACGACGCCGACGACGCCTCCTGTGACGACGCCGACCACACCGGCGACACCAACCACGCCGACCGCCCCTAGCGCGGTCGTTACGCCGGTGACGCCGATCGTGTCCGCGGGTACGCCGAACACCACGCCCACCGCTCAGCCTTCGGTCATCGCGTACCGTCCTGCTGTGATCGGCTACACCATGACACCGTCGCTCAACCTTGACTACGGTTTCTCGATCATGAACCGGCTGCATGAGCGTGTCGGCGATGTCGCGAGTCTCGAGAACGCACAGGGAACCTATGGCAACGGCGTGTGGGGACGTATTGGCGGGCAGAGCCTGAACGCCGATTCCGGCGCTCGTTTCTCCGCCGATGAGCGCACGTTCTTCGCGCAGTTCGGCAAGGACTGGACGCTCTCGACGAACCCGGCAGGCGGCAGCACGCATGCGGGTGTCACGGTGACTATCGGCTCGTCGTCGGCAACGTTCGAAGACAGCGCACGCGCTCTGAATCCGACGCTGACGACCGCGACCGGTTCAGTCGAAACGCAGGCTCAATCGCTCGGTGGCTACTGGACCAGGTACCTGAAGGACGGCAGCTATTTCGACGCCGTGGCGCAACTCACCCACTATCACAACAAGTACGGCGATGTGTATGGTGGCGGCGCTTCGCAGAACGGCGTTGGCACGGGCCTGTCCGGTGAAGTGGGCAAGCCGTTGCTGATCGGATCGACAAGTATCGCCATCGAGCCGCAAGCCCAGTTGATGTACCAGTACCTGCATCTGAACGGCTTCAACGACGGCATCTCGCCGGTATCGAGCACGTCGAGCAACGCGTTGCGCGGACGAGCCGGCTTCCGGATCTTCAAGGCGAACCTGACCAATGACACCAAGTCGGGAACAGCGACGCCCTACTTCACCGCCGACGTACTGCACGACTTCCTGACGCCGGGTAACACGTCAGTGGACGGTTCGCCGTTCAACAGCGGGTTGTCGAAGACCTGGTATGAAGTGGGTGTGGGCGTCACCATGAGCATGAGCAAAGCGTCGGAAACGTACGCCAACGTCAAGTACTCCCGCAACATTGGCGGTGATTATCGCCAGGGCGTGTTTGGTCAGGTTGGATACAGATATAGCTGGTAAGCGCTGCGCTCGGGGCTGGTTGTTCAGTCAGCCCTTTGTCAGAAAAGCCGCGCTCCGAAAGGAGCGCGGCTTTTTGTATTGGACGGTCTGTGTTTTTTATCCGGACTTCCCCGAAGCAGATGCGCGATACCCCCCGTTGCGCAACAGTGATTTCGATTTCGGGCACTTCTGCAGCCAGTGACCTGCACCTACAGTGAGTGCAGCTTTCCGACGCAAGCCACCCCGCATGACAAGGCCTGCGCGAAGTTTTCCGAACTCACAGGAGCAGATCATGTTGAACAGAACGTCCCAAGCCACCTTCGCTGAAACGTCTCCCGCGACCAGGGACGCGCAATACTTCGAGTACACGTCGTCCGCCAACCCGATTGGCGCGAAGCTCATCTCGCGCGTGCCGTTCCGCAACTTCCCCCCTTCGCTGTACTCGAACGGCGCAACCCGCGTGGTACCGCTCGACCTGTCGGCGGAACTGGGTTGCCCGGGCCCCGCCACCAGTCCCGGCCTGAGTGCGAATTTCCTGCGCATCAACACAGGTGACGACCTGACGCTCGATCCGAATGCGACGTCCCAGGTTTTTTACGTAATCGGCGGGGCGGGCGGCGTGACGCAAAACAAGACGTCATTCCCGTTCGCCCAGGGCGACTTCTTTACGCTGCCTGGCGGTGCTGCCGCTGTGCTGTCGGCCAACGCGACCGCCACGCTCTACTACGTCAACGACGCCCCTCTGCTGACCTATCTCGGCACAACCGGCGTGAGCGCACGCTTTGCACCCACGCTGTACCCGGCCGCGCGGGCACAGGCCGAATTAAGCCGGGTCTCGGATGAACCCAATGCGGGCCGGCGCAACCGCATCAGCGTGCTGATGGGCAACGCCAACTTCCCGCAAACGCGAACGGTGACCCATGTGCTGTGGGCCATGTTCGGCATT
Source organism: Caballeronia udeis (assembly GCF_044909315.1). Taxonomy (GTDB): domain Bacteria; phylum Pseudomonadota; class Gammaproteobacteria; order Burkholderiales; family Burkholderiaceae; genus Caballeronia; species Caballeronia udeis_A. The sequence goes on along the minus strand of NZ_JBIYEB010000031.1, from coordinate 72,888 downwards.
GTGCCGCCCAACTCGACGCAGAAGCCGCACCGCCACCAGTCGATAGCGCTCGACTTCATTGCCGGAGGCAATCCGGGCGTCTATACGTTGGTGGGTACCGAGCTGGATGAGAAGGGCGACATCGTGAATCCAACCCGTGTCGACTGGGAAACCGGGATGACGTTTGTGACGCCGCCGGGATACTGGCATGCGCATTTCAATGAAACGAACGAGAACGCCTATGTGATTCCGATCCAGGATGCCGGCTTGCAAACCTGGCTGCGCGCGCTCGACATCCGCTTCGCCCGCTAAGCCTGCAGCATCAACGCGAGTCCGTCTTCCCAGTAGGGCGGCTCGCCAATCACATCGACGTAGAAATCGACGAATGCGCGCACCTTCGACGAAACGATTTTCTTCGGTGGATAAACCGCCCAGATCGCCGGTTCTGCTCGCCCCGTGCGCGCCTCCCATTCGGGCAGCACGTGCACCAGGCGCCCCTCACGCAGGGCCGGGCCTATAAGCCAGGTCGGCAGCAGCGCAACGCCGCAGCCGGCCAGGGCGAGCTCCAGAAGGGCCTCGGAGTCGTCGCTGCGCAAACGTCCTTTCAATTCCACGAGCACGTGCTGCGGCGCCGTGCGTTTGTGTGTGCGTTTGCGTGCATCCCCGATTCGGGTGAAGGACCATTTGTCGTCTGGTAACAAGGACAAGCGCAGCGAATCGTGTGCGCTCAGGTCTTCAGGAACGGCAGGCGTCCCGTTGCGCTTGAAGTAATCGGGGCTGCCGCAGGCGATGCGCCGGTGCGAGGCCACGCGCTTGGCCATCAATGACGAATCCGGGAGCACGCCAGTGCGAATCGCAACGTCGATGCCGGCTTCGATCATGTTGAGCGTTTCGTCAGCCGACACGATGTCGAGGTCAATGTCCGGATAGCGCCTCATGAAAGCGAGGAGATGCGGCACGATGTGCCGGCGCCCAAATGCGGGAGGTATCGTAACGCGCAGCAGGCCCTGCGGTGTGCGATTCAGCGACGACGTGACGTGGCGCGCATCATCGAGGGCCTGTAGCGCAACCAGCGCATGCTCGCGAAATACCCTGCCGCCCTCCGTCAGGACGAGACCTCGCGTCGAGCGGTTGAACAGGGCAATGCCCAGATCCTTTTCGAGTTCGCTTACATAGCGTGAGACGGTCGAGGTCTTGACCGCCATTTCATGCGCGGTCTTGCTGAAGCTTTGCAGTTCCGCTGCGCAAACGAAGGCGCGTACCGCCGCAAAATAGTCCATGACGTTGTGGTGCGAATCGAGTGTTTTGAAGAGACCTTCACGAAGTGAAGTCCTTGCCCGGGAGACCTGGCGCATGCAGGCCGGAGGCGCCGGTTTGCTGCTGGAACGCGTAGTGTACTGTTCCCGCGTTCCAGCACCATACCCGCGTGGGACACGAACGCCGCCTGTCGCGGCAATCACCCGGTCACCGCATCATCAACTCGCCTGGATGGCTTCCGCCACGCGCACGATCAGCAGTGCCGCGGGAGGACCGTGCCGACCACACGAGCGCCTCGCACTCAATTCTCCAGATGTTTATGCAGCACGGCGCACCGGTAAGCCCAGCCGCGACAGAACTCATTTGTACCTGGCAAGCACGACTGTTTGTCCATGGCGGGTATTCGAATTCGGCGCCAATGCGCATAGATTTCATACCTATCGGAGCCAGCGGCCCGATCAGCATCTGATCCCAAGTATCCAATCTGGAGGTTTCATCATGAACACATCACAAAAAGTCGTTGTTGTTACCGGTGCATCGCAAGGCATTGGCGCCGAACTGGTCAAGGCGTTCCGAAAGCTCGACTACCGTGTTGTCGCAACCGCACGGTCGGTCAGCCCCTCGGACGACCCCAATATTGTGACTATCGCCGGCGACATTGCCGACCCGGCTACCGCACGTCGCGTGATTTCGGAAGGCGTCGCCCGCTTTGGCCGCATCGACACGCTGGTCAACAACGCGGGCATCTTCATCGCCAAGCCTTTCACCAATTACACCGCGGAAGACTTCGCAGCCATGACGGGCGTGAACGTCGGCGGTTTCTTCTACATCACACAACTGGCCATTGCCGAGATGGAAAAGAATGCCAGCGGTCATGTGGTCAACATCACGACCAGCCTGACCGACCACGCCGTCGACGGCATACCCTCGGTGCTGGCGTCGCTGACCAAGGGCGGACTGAACGCGGCCACCAAATCGCTCGCTATTGAATACTCGAAAAAGGGGATTCGCGCCAACGCCGTCTCGCCGGGTATCATCAAATCGCCGATGCACCCGCAGGAAACCCATGCGACGCTCGACGCAATGCATCCGATGGGTCATATGGGCGAGATGAGCGATATCGTGAACGCTGTCCTCTATCTGGATGCAGCACCGTTCGTGACTGGCGAAATCCTGCACGTGGACGGCGGCCAGAGCGCCGGCCACTGATCCCCTTGATCACCTCGGGCGGCGCTAGCGGCCGCCCTTGAAGTCAACCGACCATTACGGAGGACGACATGCCTATCGTTACAATTCAGGTGACCCGCGAAGGGTCCAGGCCCGGCAACCATTCCGTCACTGCCGACGAAAAAGCCCAGCTCATCAAAGGCGTCAGTCAGTTGCTGCTCGACGTGCTGAACAAACCGCTCGAAGCAACCTTTGTTGTCATTGAAGAGGTGGACACCGAGAACTGGGGCTGGGGTGGATTGCCAGTCGAGCTCTATCGCAAGCAGCTAGCCCGGAAGCCGGCCTGAACATCGGGACGCATCCGGTGATTCGGGCCGCTTGGTCTTCGTCGAATGGACACCAGGCGCAACGGGCGCTGGCGTAGAGGCCTTCCTGTACGCCCTGTCAGCGGTCCGCTTTCCCGCTAGCCTGCAAGCTGCTGCGGGCTCGCATGTTTTTCATTTCGAAGGCTGGTTGGATCATCCCCCGCTGCTGGCAACCGCCTCACCAGAGCCGCTGCCTAAGCGGCCCAGTGCGCACCGTATCCAGACTCCCCCTGCGTTTCGCTACGAAACTACGCGCCTTCCCTGCGTCCTGCGCGACGGTATAGGCGCACGGCTTCAGAGACCACGCGTTGGTCATGTCGCTTCCTCCCGGATGCTCCTCGCGTTAGATCCTGATATTCTGTATCGCCCCTTGTTGCGCACCGAAGGCGACCGCGCCGTCCGCTGCGTACACTTTGCGCCCGTTCCGGGCGCCTTTCTGCCAGCGCAAGAAAGCGCGATACCGAAGGTTGTAGAAAGCCCATGCAGCGTCAATTTGAAGATCTTCTCCTGGGCAGTATTGAACTGTTCTGCCTTGCGGCTGAACTCGAGAGCTTTACGGTTGCCGCGAACGCCGCAAGCGTGACGCCGGCCGCCGTGAGCCGTTCAGTCGCGCGCCTGGAGACACGCCTGGGTGTGCGCCTGTTTGTGCGGACAACAAGACAGATCCGCCTGACGGATGCAGGAAGGCGCTACTTCGAACAATGCCGGCAGGTGCTGAGCCTGCTTGCCGACGCCGAGCGTGAAGCAACCGGCCAGCAAACCACACCAACCGGCGTGTTGCGGATCAGCATGCCGACCCCGTATGGCCACTATCGAGTGCTTCCCCTGCTTGCCGAGTTTCGTGCCCGCTATCCGGGTGTCACGATCGAAACGCACCTTAGCAACCGCAATATCGACTTCGCGGAAGAAGGCTTCGACCTGGCCATTCGCGGACGTGCGCCGAGCGACTCCGGTCTGATCGCGCGAAAGATCGAGGATGCGGAACTGGTGGCCGTCGCTTCGCCGGCTTATCTGCGCAATGCCGGCAAACTGGATACGCCGGACGATCTGGTCAATCACGACTGCATCCAGTATGCATTGCCAAGTACCGGCCGCAATCTCCCGTGGGTGTTCAACCAGGAACACGAGGAAGCGGAGATGATGACGCGCGGCGGCTACGCGTCGTCGGGCGATGTGCTTGCCGGAGTGACCCTGGCGCGCCATGGAGCGGGCATTTTCCAGACCTATCGTTTCATTGTCGACAAAGACATCTCAGAAGGAACGCTCAAGGAATTGCTCATCCCTTATGGCGGTTGTTCGCGGCCCTTCGTCCTGATCTATCCGCACGCGAGGCACCTGTCGTCACGCGTGCGGAGCTTCGTCGATTTCCTGATGGAAAGACTGGGGCCGTAGTTGTGCGTGACTGATATCGTTTGCAACGGGGCATTCGTGCTTGCCCATGCGGGACTGCTTGACGACAAGGACGTTACAACTCACTGGGCGGACGCTGACCGCCTTGCCCACGAATTTCCGCAAATGTCAGTGCAGCCCGACAAAATCTTCGTTCGTGACGAACGCCTCTTTAAAAACCGGGGACACGAGCTTGTGGTGCGTGTCGCAAAACGTTCCTATCAATGACTCTCTCATCTGTCACTTACGTAGATTCCCGGCAATCGCTTCCTGATGTCCTTGAACCGGGGTTGTCGATAATATTCTGCGGGATCAATCCAGGTATACGTGCGGCATCGACGGGTCATCATTTTGCGGGCAGAGGCAACCGGTTCTGGCGGGTGATGCATCTTGCCGGCTTTACTCCCGGGCAGATTCGTCCCGAAGACGACCGCACGCTTCTTCAATATGGCTGCGGTCTCACAACGGTGGTCCCGCGGCCAACAGAGCAAGCCGCCGATCTGTCGCGATCCGAGATTGAACTGGCCGGCGATGATTTTCGGCGCAAGATCGAACACTACGCACCGCGGTACATCGTGTTCCTTGGAAAGATGGCGCTCTCGGGAATCTCCGGCACACGCAATATCAGTTGGGGGCTGCAAACCAAGCCATTCGGCGGCGCACGCGCATGGGTCGTACCCAATCCAAGTGGACTGAACAGGGCGTTCGACCTCGATGCACTGGTGGCCGCCTACCGGGAAGTTCGCATTGCAGCAGCGTCCACGCCCTGAAGGTGCGCGTCCTTGCGCAGTGTCTCGGTAACGAATCCCACGAAAGCGCAAATCTTTCCGCTGCTGCTTAAAAGCAACTGCTGGACGGTCAGAGCAATCTGGAACAAAGCAAGGCGACCGCTGCCGCGAACCTCATCACCCTCTGCGAGGCGCTCGGCGGCGGCTGGGAATCGACTTACCCCAATGAATACGTCTTGCGTTGACGGGCGTTGGGGCGGGCGGATGGTGCGTCTCTCGTATGCGTTACCGGTTGCGTAGAGACGTCTGCGGCAGCTTCCAGGGGCAGCTATGTACTTGCCACCAGCAGTTCCTCCGCGTTGTTCGGCGGACGCAGACCATCTGTCCGGCCCGCAAAGTAGCGCTGGGTAAGATCGGCTGCCGAGACATGCCGTGCTTGCCCAAAGCCGTTTTCGCGGGCCAGCGCCAGTATCTCCGGCGGGGTGAAGAAGCTGAGGAAAGGTGTCCCGCTTGCTCGCGCTCCCCTCTCGGCCATCTCAAGCCCGGGACGTACCTCGGGGTCGGCAAGCTCCAGCGGAAGCAGGAACGTCATCGCGAGCGTAGATCCTTGCGCGAGGGCCGCGACCTCGCGCAACGTAGCGGCGTTCGCCTCCTTGGTGAGATACATGCTGACGCCCGTGGAGACCACGATTGCCGGCTTGCTGTTGTCGAAGCCGGCCGTCACGAGCTCGTCCCGCCAGGATCCGCCCGCCTCGAAATCGACCGGCACGAAGCGTAGCCAGTCCGGGACGCCGAAGCCCAGTTCGATCAGACGCTGGCGCTTCCATTCCTGAGGAGCCAGCTGGTCGACTTCGAATACCCTGAGGCGGGACGCTATCTCCGGCCGCCGCTGTACGAAGCTGTCAAGGCCGGCGCCGAGGATCACATACTGACTCAGCCCGTGGCCGACCTGCTCGACGACCAGGTCCTCAATGAAGCGGGCACGAGCCACGATCGATGCGCGAAAGGGCCGCGTGAATTGCGGATCCATGTCCCCACGGTTGCGCCAACCGTCGTCCGGGGACAGCAACTTGAGACCGATCCGGTCTTCCAGCACATGTGGCGGCGGGTCGGCCTCGACATGCAGAGCACGCCACAAGGCGACTCGCGCTGCCGTGCTGTCTGGCGCCACATCTCGCTTGTCGTTCATGACTTTCATCCTGGTTGTTCGCCTTCGGCTAGACGCCTGAAGGTGAGCTGCTAGTAGTGTGCCCGCTATGCAAGAGGTGTTGCTTCGGTCTCTTGGCAATTGACAGAGAGCATTTCACACAGCATCTGCATTGGGAAATGCAGTGAACGCAAGAATATCACCGGCCGAACCTAGCGACGGATTGCGCCGACGAACCGTCGTGCCAGTTGCATCGTTCGTTATCCTTGGTGATTGAAACTCCCGCAGGTTGCGATGACCGTGGTCATCGCAACCTCGTTATCGTACTTGGGTACTTGAGCATTTGATCCTACGGACGTATCCCTTTCCCTTGCAGCGATGGAGAGCGCTCGGTTAGCCGCGCAGTATCGTCGTCATCAGGAACGCCGGCCTCGGCAAACTCCCGGCGATAAGCCGCGGGCGTCGTTTCCCTCACGGTCTTGAACTGCCGGTTGAAGTTGGAAACATTGGCAAACCCGGACCGTGCCGCAATGACGGAAACAGGCAACGACGTGTCACGCAGCATCCGGCAAGCATGGCCGATCCTCACACGCGTCATGTACTGGCCTACGCTTTCGCCAATGTGCTGGGCGAAGTAGCGCGCAAGCGAACGTTCCGAAAGGCTCGCCGCCTCACACAGTTCCGATAACCGCAAAGGCTCGGCGAAACGTGCTTCGATTAACGAAAGCACCCGGTTGATGCGTTCGGGTTCATGACCTGAAGGTCCGCCATCGCGGTCGTTGAAAGCGCCGGGTGACGCAAGCGGTTCGCCCGGTGTGTCGGCGAGCGTGCACAGGATCTCCAGCGTAGCGGCGAGGCGTTCGCGCGCCGCGATCGACAGCAATTCTCCGATCCGCTCGCGCATCGCGCCTCCCGCCTCGGGCTCGAATGCCAGTCCGCAAGCCGCCCTGCGCAGCAACTTGCGCAGCGGTTCATATTCGGGGCAACAATCGGCGAGCCGCCGAGCCCACTCGCCCTCGAACCAGATCACGATCGCCACCTGCGGCAACGACGGCTCAATGGAGCGGTTCGACGCCCACGTATGGGGAAGATCCGGCGGGACCAGCACAAGGTCATCAGACCCGTAGCTGGCAACTGAATCACCAATGTAGCGTTTCCCGTGACTGTTCATTGTCAGCGTCAGTTCGTATTCCGGGTGGTGATGCCACTCGAACGGAATGCGGGGAAGCCGCCGGTGATAGACACGGACGGAACAATTGCCGCCGAACTCGACATGTTCGTATGCTGGCTTCATGGTTGCAGATTCATGGATGCGGATTCATGGCTGAACAAGCAAAGTAGTTGTCTGAATAGTATCACCATGAAGAACGTGCGCGGCATATGCTCCGGTCATGCCAACACTCAGATGGAGACAAGCATGGCCGCCCTGATCATTGACGATCTTCCCGCTGCGATTCGCCAGGCCAAACGGGAGTTGCGCGAGCAATTGCCCAATTATCGAGAGGTATTCGCCGAGGTCGAACAAGCGATCATTGCCGAGGCAAAGCTCATTACCGGGCAGCGCAATCGCGGCGAAGCCGTCATCCCCGAGATCCAGTTTTCCGACATCGCAGAACAGCGCGTCACCGCCGCACAAGTCGAACTCATCAAGACGCGAGGGGCATGCGTGATTCGGCAGGTGTTCGACCCTGCGCTGGTGGAAAGCTGGGACCGGGACATTGCGGACTACGTCGAACGCAATGATCTGGACACACGCCTGCAAAACCGCGCGGAAGACAAATACTTTGGTCAGTTGGCATCCGGCAAGCCGCAGATCTATGGAATCTATTGGTCAAAACCGCAGGTGCTTGCCCGCCAGGCGCCCTCCCTGACCGCCGCGCGAATCTTCCTGAACCGCTTGTGGCGCAGCGAGAGCGAAGGACGTGTGCACTTCGACCCAGACCGCGTTCCTGCCTATGCCGACCGTCTGCGTCGCAGGCCACCGGGGTCTGAGTCGCTCGGCCTCTCCGCCCATTGCGACGGGGGCTCGGTTGAGCGCTGGATAGAAAGTAATTTTCGCAAGGTGTACCGCCATATCTTCGATGGCAGCTGGCGTCAATATGATCCGTTCGACGCTGCGTTCCGACCGGATGTCCGCGAGATCGCATCGCCGGCGGTATGTTCGATGTTCCGCACTTTCCAGGGCTGGACGGCGCTGACACCTCAAGGTCCCGGCGACGGCACCCTGCAACTCGTGCCAATCGCAAACGCAATGGCGTACATCCTGTTGCGCGCGCTTCAGGACGACGTAGCCGACGACGACCTCTGCGGCGCCATGCCGGGACGAGCGTTGTCGATCAAGCCGGAATATCACGCGCCCTTGTTCGACGCGCTCTCGTCAATCCCGAAGATGCAAGCCGGCGACACCGTGTTCTGGCACAGCGACGTGATCCACGCGGTCGAGGACGCGCATCGCGGGCAGGGCTACAGCAACGTGATGTACATTTCGTCGGCACCGGGGTGCGCCAAGAACGACGACTACCTGAAACACCAGTTGCCGAGTTTTCTGGAAGGCAGAAGCCCGCCCGACTTTCCGGCTGACCATTTCGAAGTCGACTTCGGCGGACGAGCCACCGCGGACGATTTGACTGCGTCAGGCAAGTCACAACTGGGCTTTGGTCTGTAGACGCCTGTGAACCTCAAACCAACAGCGAAATGATGCCTCCAATGGTGAGTCCCGCAGCGATCCATCTGCCCGCCGTGTAGAACTCGTTATGGTCCTGTTGCGGCAGGTCGGGGCGCTCGAGTCCAAGCGTCCCATACGCAAGCGACTTCACTGCCGATACATTCGACGCCGATCCCCCGTCACTGCTTGCATCCTGACTGGCCATTGCAGCACCTTCGGGCGAAATCGTCACGGCCGAATCCTGTGTCGCGGCATCTGCCGGTTTGGTCGCTTGGGTTGTTTGTGTTGTTTGTGTTGCCTGCGCCGGGTCGGCGTTGTCTTCGGATACAGACCGTTGGTCAGCCGCGGTGCTCGAAGCGGCAATAGTCCGCCCCGAACTTGGCAACGACGCAACACTGCTTATCTGCATAGCAACTTCCCTCATCCTCTTGTCGGCCTTGGTCGGTCCTGAGCGGCCTCTCCAGCTTATCGACTGAAGCGGCCAGATCTTTAGCGCCGGTAAGAGTAGGTAAGGTTGGGGCGATGCATCGGGGAAATCCAGGGTGGCTCAAGCCAATGTTTGCAGCAGCTTCTGCCGCACGACCGCCGTAATCTCGAGCTGGCGATCACTTTCAAGCATACCGATTACCCGCTTGAGCGGACCGTAGGGAAGTTGTAGTGCAATCAGCGAATGGTCGCGTGCCCATTCCACATGCTTAAGCAAAGGCACGATGGAAACTCCCACGTTTTGCCGGACCAGGTCGATGATCGCGGCTACCGAATTGACCTCGAGAACCTCCTTGGGTTTTATCCGCATGCGCCGCAAGGTCTGCTCGACCTTTGCCCCTGTTGGCGAGGTCCGGTCGAAGCGAATGAACGGATGACTCTTAAGCAGGGACCCAACGTCCGCCTGAGCCGTCGCAACCCGCGTGCTTGCGATCAGCATCAAAGGCTCTTCGTAAAGCGGCGTCCATTGAAGATTGACAGGCATCTCGTACGGTATCTGCACGGTAAGCGCGGCGTCTATCCCGGACGCCGTGACCTGCTCCCCAAGCTCTCCGCTATGACCGAGAACCAGCCGGACATCGAGCGCCGGATACTGCGCTTTCAGGCTGACCACATTCTCCGACAGAAAGCCCATTGCCGAGACAATCGCCCCCACGGTGATGCTGCCTGCAATCTCGTGTCCGGTGTCCGCGTCAGCCAGCATTGCCTCATACGCCGCGACCAGTTTGCGCGCCTGGGGGATCAGCGCACGAGCGGCGGGGGTCAGCGTAATGACTCGCCCCGACCGGGAGAACAGCGGCCTTCGGAACTCCTCCTCCAGCGCGCGCATCTGCTGTCCGACCGCTGCCTGGGTCAACGCAACGCGAGCCGCGGCCGCGGCGAACGAGCCGTATTTTTCAACAGCAAGGAACGTGCGCAAAAACCGGATAGTGCTCATGGAGATAGCGTGCCGACATCGCGAGACTAAAGGTTTAGTTTAGTTTGTGTAAATATAAATCAGTTAGTTTTTTTGAATGACCGACTGCACAATTGTACGGTGAACCATTCCACCACAAGGCTGCAGACATGTCTCAGGCAACCCCCTCCCCGTCCATGGACGAAACCGCCGAGCGCGGACAGGCGTATTACGAACTGGGTTCGACAACCGTGTTTTCCAGTCGCAACGACCCACGTTTCGCTTACACGCTGTACGTGCCGGAAACCGTCCGCCAGTCAGGCAATAACGTCGAGCTCGTGGTGGTCATGCACGGGACGGGGCGTCAGTTCGCTCATTACCGCGATGCGTTCGCGGAGTTCGGGCGCTGGAACAACTGCATCGTCTTATGCCCGCTATTTCCGGTCGGCGTGTGCGGTGACGGCAATCGGGACGGTTTCAAACATCTGATGGAAGGTGACATTCGCTATGACCGCGTGCTGCTCGATATGGTCGACGAGATCAGCGAGCGTTATGGCAAGCGTTTCGACCAGTTCGCATTGTTCGGCTTTTCCGGCGGCGGCCAATTTGCGAATCGTTTCGCTTACCTGCACCCGGAAAAGCTCTGGGCCGTGTCGATTGGTGCACCGGGCTCGGTGACCCTGCTCGATGTCAACCGCGACTGGTGGGTCGGCTTGCGGGGTTTCGAACAACAGTTCGGCAAGACGTTCGACCTCGACACATTGCGCCGCGTGCCGGTTCACATGGTGGTCGGCAAAGCGGACCTGGAAACGTGGGAGATCACGCATCGGGAAGGTGGCCGCCACACCATGCCGGGCGCGAACGACGCCGGCGCTACCCGTCCGGAACGTCTCAGGACGCTCAAGGCGTCGTTCGACGCAGCGGGGGTCAGTGTCGAGATGGATGAACTGGATAACGTTCCGCACAACGGCATGATGGCCGTGAGCGCGGTTCAGGATTTCCTTGCCGGCGTGCTGCGCGAGCGCCGCTCCAGCTAGTTCAAAACAATATGAAGACATAAGCTCGCGAATCCGCGAGGCTCTCTCGCCCGGTGCGTATTCGCGCCGGCGGTGCATATCGCACTTATTTGCCTGCTCTTCAGCGGCAACGCGCAGGAGGAGATGACATATGAATCCAGCAGAACACGAAGGTGCATCAACGCCCGCTGCGCCTGACCGGCGACAGGTCCGCCGCGCACTGGTTGCCTCGGTGATCGGCAGTGGTTTCGAGTGGTTCGACTTCACCGCGTATGTTTATTTCTCGAAGATCATCGCAGAGGTGTTCTTCTCCGTGGGAAGCAGCGTAGTGTCCATGTCGCTCGCTCTCGCCACGTTCGCCGTTGGCTTTCTTGTCCGGCCGCTTGGTGGAGTTCTGCTCGGCATCTATGCGGATCGCGTTGGCCGCACGCGTGCACTTTCGTTGGTTATGCTGATGATGTGTGCCGGCACGCTGATACTGGGCCTGGCTCCCGGGTACGCGACCCTGGGCGTCGCGGCTCCGCTGCTCGTTCTGCTGGCACGGTTGATCCAGGGACTGGCGATCGGCGGGCAGTTCAGCCTTTCGTCGGTGGTTGTGGTGGAAAGTGCGCCGCCCGGCAAGAAGATGTTCTACGGCAGCTTCAACATGTCCTCGCAGGCGCTTGCCATCTTGCTGGCGTCAGGGTGCAGCTATCTGCTGATCAATACTCTCTCGACGAACTCGCTCGTGAGTTGGGGCTGGCGTGTACCGTTCCTGATTGGCGCACTCATCGGACCGCTGGGCTTTTATATCCGGCATAACATTGCCGAGTCGCCTGAGTTCGAGGCGTTGCGCAAGCAAGTCCGCGCCGGCGCTACGCGCGCTTTCCGGCTGCGCGACTTCGTGCGTGAACAAGGCGATGCCGCCTTATGTGCGATGGGCGTAATGATCATAGGCACCGCGTCGAATTATTTGTGGAACGCGTATTTGCCCGTGTATGTGGAACATCAACTGCATCTCCCGCTCAAGTCGGCTTTGCTTGGGACGTTCATTGGCGGGGTCATCAACTTCCTGCTGTTTCCCGTGTCAGGAAAACTCGCCGATAAATTCGGCGCCTACCGGCTTTTCTATCCGCTGGTGATCAGCTGGTTGCTGTGCACGTTCCCTTTGTTCTGGTTCATTGTCTCTGCGCCATCGCTCACGCGCCTGTTGATCGCGCAAATCATTGCGTCCCTTTTCCAGGCTGCCATAGCGGGTCCACATCCCGGCATGCTGTCAGGGATCTTCCCGGCAAAGGCACGTTCGACTGGCGTGGCGCTGTCGTATAACCTCGCGGTGACCTTGTTTGGCGGCATGGCGCCGTTGACTGTGTCAACATTGACGCAGGCGACCGGCAGCCACTATGTGCCCGCTTTTTATGTGGTCTTTGCAGCGCTGGTTTCTCTCGCGCTCGTGGCGTTCACGCGTACCGGACAGTCCGCGTTGGCTAACGACCGCGCTGGCAGGAAGGGCTTCTTCGCGGTGCGGCAAGCACCTCCAGCCGTATGATTCGCGTACGGTTTATACGGGTGTCCGGGCGAGTCCCCTCGCACGGACCGCATACAACGCTATTCCTATTCGTTGCATTGCTGAGAAGACGCAGGTTTAGCGCTCTGAACCTGGGACCCCGGTGCCGATCTAAGCGCCACCGATTCTCCGCTGCGCAGGAGAAATCGCTTTCCCTCTATATAGGCCACGTACTGCACAAGGAAATTCCTGAACACGGGTTCGAAGATTCCGTTATGACCATCAATGATTTTGTCGTGCGTAACGGCCACGATCACCGGGCTATTCGCGGTGGCTGCCGGTCCGCCTGACACGCCCGGCGCTAACGGTTCCAGCTTGACTCCGCTAAATACCGTTTCCCCGCTGAAATCAAATTCCCGTACGGTCTTGCCTGGTTGGGAGCCGCCATAGTCGGAATCGGAAAGCGAGTCCGGTTTAGTGCTCAAATCAAGACGGTGCGTTTGCTGCTGCTGCAGATCTCCGAGTGCAGTGGCCCAAAGCGCGCGTTGATAGTCGTTGTCAGCGGAGCGAAACCCGGGACGGAATGGCCGATTCACGGCCTGTCCAATCGGAAAATATGTTTGCCTGGGAATATCGTTGTCAGCGGAAAACACCACGAGCTGAGGCGTCTGGGTATAGGAAAATGCCAGTTGCCTGTAGAGGGCGTCGATCCGACCGAACTGATAAGCCTCGAGCGCCGGATTAACCAGGATATTCAAGTCCCCGAGGCTATCCACCGGATTTTGCACCATCGTACGGTTCGAGGTGTTCGCATTGGGCGCAAGGATCTGCGCCTCGCAGGGTGCGCGCTGAACCAGCGGATATTCAAGCGCCCTGGAGATCGACCTGAATAGCACCTGGGCACCGAAACTGTGCCCGATCGTAACGAGCCCCATGAAAGGCCGTTGGCCGGGCTGCTTGCCCTCGGCAGTCGCGTTGCGCTGGAGGTAGATACCGTCGAGCCGCTCCACGAACTCGGAAATGTCTCCGTCACCCACCCGCTCTGCCGCGCTCTTGCGCCACCACATTGTGGCGTAGTCAAGCGGCAATGGAAGCGACTTTCCTCTCCACCCCACATAGATACCTACAAGATTAAGCTTCGATGAGCCTGTCTGCGCCTCGCGTACCGCCGAGCGCTGAGGTGTGTCTACCGCCGAACGAAGCGCGGCCATGGTCTCCTTGAAATCAAGAAGATTCTCGTCCCCGGCGGCGGCATTGTGGTGCCAGCCGTGGATAAAGATCACCACCAGCAGGTTCTCATTTTGAGGGACTTCCTTCAGTGCCTGGAGGGTGTTGCCAGCCTCCTTCGGATCCCATAGCGATCCAAAATCATCGACCTGCACCACCTGGAGATCGTAGCCTTGCTGGTGCACGTTCGGCGGTGGATACGGCTGGTTATAGAACGAGCATCCCGAGAGGCTTGCCAATACCGCCAACAAGGCGAAGCGCATGGCCGCCGATGAAAACCTGATTCCAGTGCGGTACATGGATACCCCCCACCATTGACAGACGATGATTGCGGCACTGCAATACTCGTTCTTCTTCAATTAATTATTCGCATACCAAATATATTCTCAACACTTTGTCATCCTCATTAATTGAATGACCGTTCATCGAAAACAGGGAGTTTCTCCACCCCTGCTTGCGGGCACTCATGCATGGCGTAAATATCGTTCCGCACGAAACGAGATTCATGTTCGGTGGCGTACAGTCCGCATGAGAAATCCTCGTTTTCAGACACACAACGAAGAGGCGGCTACTAGAATCGCTCCAGGGACAAGCCACGAATAAACAGGACCGCCCTATTTTTTCGGCCATGGATCGTCTTGCGCAACGCGCAAAGTGACCGGCCGACGCATGTCGGATGTCAAACAATCACTTCAATCGTTCCTAGGCGAGGCCAACCATGCCTGATGAACAACGAGAAGAACTTCGACTGGCGTTAGTCATGAATGGGGGAGTCAGCCTGGCAGTCTGGATGGGAGGCGTCACCAATGAAATCTTCCGTTTGGTGAAGGGACTTGATCCCGTGTACACCGGGTTGCTCGATATGACACAGACAGACGCAAGAGTCGACGTCATAAGCGGCACCAGTGCCGGAGGCATAAACGGCGCTGCGCTTGGGATCGCCATGCTATATGAAGGTGACTTTTCGGAGCTGCGGCAGGTCTGGCAGGAAATGGGCGCATTCGATGACCTCCTGCGTCCGCCGCTGGGTGAAAACCCAGGGTCGCTGCTGAGAGGCGACGACTATTTTTTGCCGCAGATCAAACAGGCATTCACCAGTCTGGCCAGAAATAACCTCTCGCCAATACGCCTTCCCGGCGACATGCCGCTTGACCTCCGGCTGACCACTACGCTGCTTGACGGCTGCCCAAGTTACACGGTGGATGATCTGGGTTCCCCAGTCGGAGATATGGATTACCTTGCCTGTTTTCACTTCACGCGTGACGCGAAACCTGATGATTTCTCCAAACGCGATTCGATGGTCGAGAAGTTATCGCGGGCCGCGAGGTCAACAGCTTCGTTCCCCTTCGCGTTTGAACCTTCAGGGGTTGGAAAAAACGCCAACCTGTGCAATTCGCAAGGCGATGCGCTGGCCTCCGTCTCGACACGTTATGTCATTGACGGCGGAATTCTCGACAACAAGCCGTTTCGGGGAGCGTTGCAAGCGATCTTCCAGATGCCGACACAGCGCGGCGTGCGGCGTGTACTTGCCTACGTCAATCCAGACCCTGGCGACGGCTCATCGACCACTCACAGCGCCACGCCGGATGCTCCACCGGAGCTGGCGCCGGTACTCGCCGCCAGCGTGCTCGGAATCCCGCAATCACAGACCATTTCCGATCAACTGCAAGAGATACAGGACCACAATCACAGTGTACGTACCCGGCGCAACGACGTGCTCAAGCTGGTTCGTTCGTTTAACGCCGCGACGTTGCTCGGGCTCGCTGAAAACCTTTTTCCGCTCTACCGCAAACACCGCATAGCCGATACCTTCGAGACCTTCGTCTATTCCGCGTTGCCCGATATAGTCCGCAAGAACCCGTCGTTAGCGCCGGCTCTTTCCGCCGTTGGAAAGAACGGGCGGGAAATGATGCGTCTGAAGTTCGAAGCAATCGAATGGAAGGGGTGGATTCCAGTCCATTGGTCCGACGATACCCAGTTCACCGGCTGCGCGGACGCGAAGATCTGGGAGTGGGGTTTATCTCCCGTGGAATTTTCGGCAAGTGTATTGCTCAATCTTCTCAGGTTGACGCAACGGCTTTTCGGCTACGTCGTCAAATCCGGCGCGATGCAACTGGAGGAGCAAACAAGCGTGGTAGCAGCCCTGAAAGACCTGTGGGCTCAGGCTTTTAAAATGGTCGATCTGCTTGCCGATCAACGCAAGAGGGAAGACCGGGAGTGGGACAAAAAAACGCGGAAACTGCTGATCGACATGTCTGGACGTGTAAGGAGAAGGGCGCAGAAAGATCCGGCTGATCCCCCGACCGCTGCGGAAGAAGCAACGAAGCCACTGGTCAACGAACAAGACTTCGTGACCATGTTCGAATTTCTCGATACCCCTTCGCGTCGCGAGCAGTGCGGGGATAAGGCGTATCGGATCGCAAGACTGATTCGGCTAGCCTGCCCGGTTGCTTCGGAGGTGATCACGGGTTTGAGTGCCGTGGACCTGAACGCAGCAGATCAAGCCGACCGCAGCGGAGTGCAGGCATTGGTCGAGTTCCTGTCCCCGCCGCTGCAAGCCCCGGCTGACCCGCTCTGCGCCACGCTTTACCGGATGCTGCAGCTCGAGGTCATCAAATACGCGTTCGCTGATCGCGACCAGCTTTCCGACGACGCGTTGATTGAACTGGTTCAGATCAGCGGCAACTCCAGCAGTCCGGTTGGTGGAAAGAGCGCCGCCCGGGACAAGCTGCTTGGGCTGCAGCTCGGTCATTTTGGCGCTTTCTATAAAAAGTCATGGCGTGCCAACGACTGGATCTACGGAAGGCTCGACGGCTCCGAGCGCCTTCTGAAAGTTCTTCTCAACCCGGAACGCTTGAGACGGGTCTATTCAAATCCCGCCCAGGCGGTCGCCGCGATCACCTCGCTCGCACTGACTTCGGTCGCATCCGCCGCGTTACAGGAACAGCTTAAGACAGCGTGGACAACGAACCACTATACGTCGCGGCTGAACGCCGAACTCGCCTTTCTGGGGATTCCCGGCAGTGACATGCCGGACCTCTTGCCAGTGTGTTCCGAAGTCGTGACGTTGAGAATTCACTACGAGATTTTATTGGGTGAACTACGTAACCTGTGCGAATGCATCATATACGACCAGGAACTGGGTGCCGACTCCACAGGCGAAGGAGCGGCATGTCTGCGACAACTGACCAACGGCAAACAGTTAGCTGATCCGACTCCGGCGCTAGCGCAGGACGCGCTGAGAAATGGATTGATTGGCGGCGAGCGGCTGCTTGACGAGGCCGGATCTGACATGTTTACCCGGACGCTTGCGCATACCGTGGCGACGACACAAGCTGCACTATCCAGCAAGAATGCCAAGCTTGGTCCCTTGAGCATGTTGTTCGCATCGGTAAGGGTACCGGTTCTCGGGTTCTATTTCGTTGCCCGCGGCCTGACTCATCAGTCGCGTACGAGCGCCGCCCTCAATGGCGGGATTCTCGCCACCGGTGTCGTACTCGTACTGACGCAATTGTTCATGACGCATGCTAACCCCCCCGATGACGCGAGCTACCCTCATTTGGTCGTAGTAACAGGATGGACGTTGTTCGCGTATGGAATTTTCTTCTCGGTATTGCGTGCACCACGAACAGTCGGGGCCGCGATCCTGATTCTGACCATCGCGACCGCCTCGAGTTTCCATCTCCCCGGCGTGTCGATCCTGACCGTTCTCACTATCCTCTTCATCTTGAGCATCTGGTCGGTGTTGTTGCAGGATCTGATCGGCGTTGGCGCGATTATCGTCGCGGGGCTATGGGGAAGCGAGCAAATCGAGGCGGCTCTGTGCAACCTGCGCTCAGCTATTCATTTACCCGGTAACGCCTGTTCGGCTCCATTCCACCCGGGGCATCCGGTGTTTGTCCTCAGTCTGGTCGTTGCGGCCACGCTGTCACTAGCCACATGGCAAGCGGCACCCATGTGGCGTAAATTCGAGGACTTTGTAGCGCAACGGTTCAAGAAGCGCCGCTTGCCATAGCGCAGCCAAAAACGTCCCGTCCGTTTACCCAGGTCAAAGGATTACCGGTGCTGCTCCGAACCGCGGATTCTTGACCGAGCCCTGTCCGGCGCACTGGGTACGCATCGCACGCCGGGTTCCAATTCGCTACACTTGAGCGCATCGAGTGCACCGGGAGGAATCTCATTCATGGCAACCCGAAAGACAGCGGGCAAGGCCGGGCAGATCAGGATCGGCATCGGCGGCTGGACCTTCGAACCGTGGCGCGGCACGTTCTATCCGCAAGGGCTCGTGCAAAAGCGCGAGCTCGAATACGCGAGCCGCAAGCTGACCACCATCGAGATCAACGGCACGTTCTACGGCTCGCAGAAACCGGCCACGTTTGCGAAGTGGCACGACGAAACGCCGGATGACTTTGTCTTCTCGCTAAAGGCGCCGCGGTTCTCAACACACAGGCGGGTGCTTGCGGAAGCCGGCGAATCGGTCGAACGTTTCCTCGCCAGCGGCGTGCTCGAATTGAAAAACAAGCTCGGCCCGATCAATTGGCAATTCGCCCCGACCAAACAATTCGATGCGGAGGACTTCGAAGCCTTCCTTAGGCTTCTGCCGCATAAGGTCGATGGCCGCGAAATCCGGCATGCGCTCGAAGTTCGGCATGAGAGTTTTCGCGACGAAGCGTTCGTTGCCCTCACCCGCAAGCATGGTGTTGCCATCGTGATGGCGGGTGACTCGAAATATCCACAGATCGCGGACGTAACCGCGAAGTTTGTCTATGCGCGGATCATGGGGACGACCGAACAGTTTGCGCATGGCTATGACGACGACACGCTGGATCTATGGACCAGACGCGCCCGCGACTGGGCGTCCGGCGGCACACCGAAGGGACTTGAAACGGTTGGCAAACCGGCCGCGACGGCCACGCCCCGAGACGTCTATTTGTATGTGATCAGCGGCTTCAAGACACTCAACCCGGCTGCGGGCGTTGCGATGATCGAGCGGCTTGGCGGCTAAGCCGCAGCAGCGCTTGGTGGCTCATTGGGGGTTACTTCGCATCCACTTTTGCACCGGGCGTTGTCAGGGCATCCAGCAGCCAGTTCCCCGCGATGCCCAGCGAAACTCCCTTTAAACACAGGGCGTCGACAGCGACCAACCGGGGCCACCCGCGCGCCGATAATTCCTTCAACGTTTTCGCGCCAAAACGATCCGCGACCCAGCGAGGCAACTCGGTCCATCCGAAGCCCAGCTCCGCCATTTCCAGCAGGAGCAGATAACTGTCGGCAGACCAGACTCGCACGCTTCTCTGATGCTCGCCCGGTTTCACTCCTGTGGTGATCCGTAATTCACGGTGCTTGGCGAGCGCCTCCATAGTCAGGTCCGGAAGGCCACTTAAAGGATGCCCCTTGGCGACGAACAATGCCAGCTCCGACGACTCCGCCAGCCTGATCGAGCGGACATCCGGAGGATAGCCGGCTTGGGCCGCCACTAGGCCAAGCTCGGCGCGGCGCTCCTGCACCAGCGAGACCACGTCTTCGTCCTCCTTGACCAGGCACTCGAGTTCGACCGTGGGAAAGCGCTTTTCGAATGCAACGAGCAACTTCTCGTAATGAGGGGGCTGATACGTGTTGGAAATGGCCAGGCTCAGGCTCGGCTCCAGGCCCGCGCTTAGCCGTGCCGCTGCCTGCACCAGGCGATCATGTGCTTCAAGCGTCTCCCGGGCGTTGGCAAGCAACGCCTCCCCATGCGCTGTAAGACGGGGTTTTCGCGAAGACCGGTCAAAGAGTTCGACGGCCAGGTCAATCTCCATGTCCGCAATGATCGTGCTGACGGTTGATTGACTGCGTCCCAGCTTTCTCGCGGCCGCCGAGAACGAACCCGCCGCAGCGGCCTCCGAAAACACAATCAACGCGTCGATGGAAACGACCATGATCTATCTGGTTTTCCGATAGTAAGCAATTTGGAATAGTAGGCGCGACCCCTGAAAATGGCAACCATCCATTCACAAGGGAGGTCGAGATGACCACGCCACGCGGCTTATATGAACGCATTTTCCAGGTCCTTCTCTTCGAAGGACTTGCCATCAGTATTTTTGCTCCCGTCCTGTCATGGGTCGTCGACAAGCCATTGGGCGATGCCACGGCATTGACCGCTGCAATTTCGATCACCGCCATGCTGTGGGGTTTCGCGTTTAACTCTTTCTTCGGCATCCTTATTTCTTATGCATCGAGCAAGGTTCAGAAATGGCAGCGCGTGATTCATGCGCTGGGTTTCGAAACGGGTCTGGTCCTGATAGCGGTCCCCTTGTCCGCATGGTGGCTGCAAATGACGCTGGTTCAGGCGCTGCTCATGGATCTCGGACTGCTGCTCGTTTTCCTTCCGTACACGTTCTGTTTTTATTGGGCGTACGACATGGTGAGACAACATCTGGTCAAAGCGCGGCTCAGGCCAAACGCTTTAGAGCCGCATAAGCCGTCGGTCAATAGCCGCCCGCGCAATACGCTGCTGCCAGACCGGTCAAAACCAACGGGTCGTAATGGGGACGTCGTCGGTGCAGGGCTTGCCGTAGAGAACCCTAGCGCGCGGTCGTGATCGATACAGACGTTGAAGTGCTGCTTAAAACGAATTCGTAGTGCTCGGGACGAATATGAAAAACCGTTGTCTCGCAGGCTCGTCCGTCGGTGAGATAAGAAGTGCGCTTCATTACAAGCAAAGGCGCAAGCTTGCGAACACCAAGGCCACGAGCAAGCTCACCCGAGGCCGCAACGGCGCTGATCGATATGTCAGCCCGATCGATTGTCCACCCCAAAATGGATTCAATCATTTCGTAGGAGGTCGTACTGGCCGCCTGTTCGCGCGAGATCACCCGCGCTTCCGGCAGAAGATAGGTTTGCGCCAGCGCGACGGGTTTATCGTCGACCGAATGCACCCGCTCCACATACATGCACGTCCCCACATCCGGCGCAAGCGCCCACTGTGCGCTCTTCGGTACGGGACGTTCTTCGAACCGCAGTAGCGCCATCTGCGGCTCGGCGCCCTGCCGGGCAAGAGAATCGTAGAAGCCTTGCAGCACGTCGAGCCGGTGCGTCAATTGCCTGGCGGTGGCGAACGTGCCTTTTCCCTGCTTTCGCTCGACAAGATTCTGGGTTGCCAGTTTGCCAATAGCGAGGCGCACGGTCACCCGGCTCACGCGAAAGCGCTCGCTGAGTTCCGCCTCCGAAGGCAGTTTGCCCGTCGGTCCGAAAGCCCCGCGCTCGATCTCGGCGCGCAACGTGTCGGCCATCTGTTCATACAGCGGCGTTGCGTTCTCTCGTTGCAGTTTCATAGACGGTTACTTGCATGGCCGCATGACGCGACGGAGCCTTTTCGCAAATCTGTGTATCGATATGACAAACCGTTGGCTCCTCAACTTGTATTAATACGTATTATGCCAACTCTGATTGAAGCCGTCGCATTTAAGCCTAGTCATCAGGGGTTTGCAAGTGAGCAAAGAAACACCAGGGGTTCTATCGGTAGAGGCCAACGGCCCGCTATCAGGGTCGGGGACAGCCTGGCGAGGGCCCGCCGGATTCATTTTTGCGTGGCTGTGCTTCGTTGTCGTTGCCTGGATGATCCCCACTCCGGCGGGTCTGACAGCGCAGGGCAAGGCCACCCTCGCGGTCGTTGTCTGGGTAGCCATTGTATGGATCGTCGAAGCCATTCCTGTTGGCGTGAGCGGCATACTCATTCCCATGCTGCTGGTGCTCTCGCACGCGGTCGGAGCATTCCCGAAGGCTGCGAGCGGATTTTCCACGCCCGTCGTGTTCTTGTGCCTGGCGGCGTTCCTGTTCTCGGCCATCATGCAGGCGGCAGGACTCGATCGTCGCATCGCCCTGGTGTTGCTCGACAAATTGAAGGTGCAGAGCGCCAATGGCGTGATCTGGGCCATGTTCGTCGTAAATTTTGTGATGTCGCTTATCGTGCCCGCTGCGAATGCACGGGCGGCGACGTTGTTGCCGGTGACCAACGGCATTGTCGGGCTGTTCGGTGACACATCGCGCGAACGCGACGCGAAGAAGGCAATCGTTATTCAGACGCTGGTCTACGGATCAATGATCAGCGGCATGTGCATTCTCACCGCACATTTACCCAACATGGTGGTCTCGGGGCTACTTGAAAAGCAGCTTGGCATACGGATCTCCTATTTCACCTGGTTCCGTTTGCAGTGGCCTTATCTCGGCATGTTTGCGCTGACCCAATGCTGGGTACAGTATTACTTCAAGTCGAGGGCGGTCTCCATTCCGGGAGGGCGCCAGGCTATCAATACCGAGCGGCGCAAGCTGCCGGCCGCCTCGCCCCAGGATTACCGGATACTTGCCATCCTCGCGCTCGTTGCGTTGATGTGGGCAACCGAACCGCTGCATGGCATGCCGTCGGAAGTCGTCGCGCTGATCGCCGTTGCCTTGATGTTTTCTCCGGGCGTGCTGAGTTTTGGCTGGAAAGAAATCCAGGAGCGCACCATCTGGGGCACGCTTTTCTTGCTTGGCGGTGCACTGTCGCTGTCATCCGCCATCAGCGGTTCCGGACTGGCGCAATGGGCAGCGGACCACATCTATGCGGTCACCTATGGGCACGTCTGGTGGTTGATGCTGGCCATCGTCATGCTTGGTACGCATGTGATTCGAATTGGCATGTTATCGAACGTGGCGGCGGTCACCATGATCGCCCCGATCGCGCTGGCTCTGGCGCCCCGCCTTGGATTGCATCCGGTCACCTTCACGCTGCTTGTCAGCGATACAGACAGCTTCGCTTACTTGCTACCTACGCAAATTACAGCCGGCGTCATTGCGTACAGCAGCGGCGCATTTTCGACAGCGGACTACGCCAAGGTTGGGGTCATTTCAGTCTTGATCGCGGTCGCCTACGGAATCTGCGTGATGGCGCCCTGGTACGCCTACCTCGGAATTCCGATCTGGAACCCTACCGCTCCATGGCCATTTGCGCATTGAGTCCGCTACCCGGAAGACCGCTACAAACATGAAGGACAAGCTAATGAGCAAAATACACGAAAGCATTGAAGCGGCGGGCGTTGCGTTACGCGAGCGTCTGGGACGGCACGTTGCGCCTGTCGGACTTTATGAAAGGCACAAGGCACTGCCGTTTGCCGGACGAGTGACTTGTAACGTTACCCGTCTCGAAGCCGGCGAGTGGAGCGAGATCGTGCTCGACTACGAGGTCGGCGCGTCAGGGGTTGCGGATGGCGCCTGGCTCAAGGCGACTTTCAAATTCTATTCCGACTGGGCGCTGTTCCAGACGGGTGATCCCGGCGCGGCGAACTTTATCAGCGCCGAGTATCAGGCTGCGCCGCTCGTGCCGGGCCAAAGCCCGGCAACTGTGCAGTCACTCAACGTACGGTTCGATCAGAAGGGCCATGAGCGTCCGTTTCAAAAAGCAATCATTGTCGATGTTGCCGATGGTTATCTCAATGCGGGCGATCACATTGTTATCCGGCTTGGCGATCGCCGACGCGGTCCGGGAACGCGCGTCCAGACCTTTATTGAGGATACCTTCCGGTTTCGTTTCTATGTCGATCCGCTTGGCACGTCGCGTTTTGTGGCCGTACCGGGCGACGTGGTCATTGATATCCATGCGGGTGCGCCCTGCCGGGTGCTGGTGAATGGGCCACGCTTCGTTCATCCGTCCCGGCGCGCACCGTACCGGCTGTCACTGCAGGACCGTTGGGGCAATGTATGCAGCAACATCAACACCCCATTGCGGGTGCAGGTATTTGATGGCGCCGGGACGGTTGTCTACAGCCGCGAACTGAGTCTTCCCGAGCCGGGGTGGGCGACCTGCGAACTTGAAGACCTGCCGACAGAACGGGGAACGCTGCGTATTGTGGTGGACGCACCGGCGTTGACCGGCGTACGTCCTTCCGAGGTTTTCCTGACAGTCGATGAGAGCCTTCCCGCCCCACGCTCGATATATGCGGACCTGCATGTCCACGCGCACGATACGGTAGGCACCAACAGTCCGGCCTATAACGCGGCATACGCACGCGACATAGGCGGTATCGACGTGCTCGGGTACACGGCGAATGACTTCCAGATCACCGATGCAAACTGGGCGTTGGGTGTTGAAACGGTCGAGCACTTCAACGAAGCCGGTCGCTTTGTCGTCTATCCAGTGCAGGAGTGGTGCGGCAGCTCAACGGCCGGCGGTGACCACAACGTCGTTTTTCTCGGAGAGGAGCCCCCCGGATTCCCCTACAACGCTCGCGGCGAACATAACCGGACGCTGGTATGGAACGAGGACATGAAGGGCACAGGCGTCGATCTGGGGCGTTGGCCCGTCGAAGAACTGTGGGACGCTTATCTTGACGATGCGGAGAATCACCTTGTCATGCCGCATGTCGGAGGCCGGCGCTACATCCCCGACTGGCACCATCCGGAACTGGAGCGCCTGGTCGAAATTGCGTCGAGCTGGGGGCACTTCGACTGGCTTTATCGCGATGTGATCGCGCGCGGCTATCAGCTTGGCGTTGCCGCGAGCGGTGACGAACACCGCGGTCGACCCGGAGGAGGCGCGCCTGGCGTACAGGTGTTCGGCGTGAATGGCGGCCTGACCGGCGTGATCGCCGATACATTGGATCGCGGCACCGTTGGCCGTGCGCTCCGCGCGCGTCGCACCTGGGCTACGACGGGCGAACACAGCGCGGCGCTGGTTCGGTGCGGCCAGCACTGGCAGGGTGATGCATTTACCCACCGGGGACCTGCTGCACTCGACTACCGGTTGCTCGGCCGTGCCGGCTGGGAATACGTTGCGGCGTTCGATCACTCAGGCCTGATCTGGGAGCGCAATCTGCATGCGGAACTCGGCTATGCGGAGCGGAAGATCCGCGTGCGATGGGGCGGCGCCCGCATTCGCGACAGATATAGGTGGGCGTCGTGGCACGGCCGGATTCGTATCATCAACGGCACCATCGGCAATTTCAGCTCATCAGGGTTCGAGCATATTGAAGAAGCCGCCTGGCGCACCGGCACGACGGACATTGAATTTCGCAGCGACACCTACGGAGATGCCGACAGCATCGAGATTGATATCAGCAATCTTGCGAACGCGCGGATCGTAATTGAAGGGACCATAGACAGTTTCGTGAAGGTGGGAGATCCGCTCAAGGGCAACCCGTTCGCTCATGCACCGGAATTCCGATGGGAAATCAGCGGTGCAGCGTTGCTTGAACAAGGAGCGTTGAGACATGAATTGGGGGGTACGGAACTCTTCCTCGCTGCGGAGCGCATAACCGATAAACCCTTGCCGGTAGATTTGGCCGGCACGCTTGAAGTGGCTCCGCTGAACTCCGGATTCGGCTTTCGGCCGGTGTATTTCTTTGCGCGCCAACGGGACGACAGCAAGGTCTGGACGTCTGCCCAGTTCATTACTTTCGAATAGGTGTCCGGCGCTGAATAGCCGTCAATTCCGGTTGCGTGGCGTCGTTTGCTTTACTTGATAAGTGAACCTCGCCAACGGGAAATGAATCTACGTGCGCCAGCGCGATGTGGCGGTCTTCTGTAAGCTGCTGCTATTTGCCACGAATGGGTTCGTCGCAGGCTGCCAATCCTTATTCGTGGGAAAGAACCTCAGCTCGATACAAAGACATACACGGCTGCATCCTCCCTGGGAGCCGAACCGAAAAATGCGCATCAAACACGCTCTTGCTATCGCCGCCCTGGTCTTTCTGGGTGTTGCACAAGCGTATGCCGGCGCCGGGTTTTATGTCGATCCCGACTCGAGTCCCGCATTGTGGGTGCGAAGCCATCAAGCGGATCCCCGCGCGCCTCGCATCAAGGAATCGATTTCCAGCGTGCCAATGGCGCGCTGGTTCGGCAATTGGAGCGGTGACGTTCACAAGGCGGTCAAACGCTTCGTCGACCGGGCGGATGCCGCGCATCAGGAACCCATCCTGGTCGCCTACAACATTCCCAATCGCGACTGCGGAGGGGCATCGGCGGGAGGTCTGGCCGACGCCTCGGCTTATCGCACCTGGATAGATTCGTTCTCGCGCGGCGTGGGCAATCGCCGTGCGGTTGTTATCGTAGAACCGGATTCGACCGCTCAACTGGACTGCTTCAAGACCGACGCCGAGCGCGACGAGCGGCTTGGCCTGCTGCGTTATGCCGTGTCGCGCTTTCGCCAGAACGCACCCGCCGCGGACGTGTATGTCGACGGCGGCAACGCACACTGGGTTCCCGCGGCCGTGATGGCGGCCAGGCTTAATGCGGCGGGTTCGAGCGAGGCAAAAGGTTTTGCGCTGAACGTATCCAATTTCTATACGACGCAGGAATCCGCGGATTATGCAAACTCCGTGAATGCGGCCCTGACGGGGCAATTCGGCTATAGCAAACCATTCGTTGTCGATACAAGCCGTAACGGCAAAGGTTCAGATGGCCAGTGGTGCAATCCGCCCGCCAGGATGATTGGCGCGCGCACGACCGGCGCGACGGGCGCCATGCTGCCGGTATGGATCAAGGTCCCGGGCAATTCCGACGGACCCTGCGGGTCAGCACCCACCATACCCGCCGGAGCGTTCAGCCCGGAACTCGCGGTTCGTCTTATCGACGGCGACTGATCAATGACAGCGCTGCTTAGCCGGTGATGACTTTAAAAGGAAAGTCACCTGGTAGGCAGGTCACCCGCGAAACGCACCCGGCGAGCGCCGCGCGGGGGCCGGGCTCGCGTCCGGATCGACGACCGCGACAATCTGCGCACGCAAGCCGTTCGCCACTGCGGACTGATCGACTGCCTGCACGCGCGCTATTGATTTAGCGCCTTGCTGATCGACGAATACCCCGTCATCGGACAGGGTTGTACGCCGGATTTTATGATCGCGATAAGGCCGGTTACGCATCAATTCAACCGTCAGCTCCTCGGGGAAGAAAATCTGGCCGACATGCGAGACATGCTCGCCACTGAGCGACCCGTCGCCGGCTTTCGCCGCGACCCGCACCTTGAAGTGAATGTGATTGGTCCGCCCGGGATAAACGCCGGGAAAAATCGTTTGGAAAACGACATTCCCCCGAGCGTCCGTACGTTGCACGCCTCTCAGGAAAGTCAGCCGATCACCCGGTCGGCTTGGCGGCGGAGGCGGTGGTTCGCCATGACGGTCACCGGTCTCGGGAGGAGGCCCGAAACTCGGGGCGCCCGGGGGCGGTGGACCCGGCGGTAGCGCACCCTGCCTGGTGAATCCCGAATAGATGCCAAGTGCGTCGCACTGCCATACATCGATGATCGCATTCGCAAGCGGCGAACAACGGCGCTCATCAACGATCGCTATGTTCAGCAGAAGAGGAATGCCCGGGCGCCCCTCGGTAATGTCGGACCTTAGCAATGCATCTTCAATGTAGTACGGGCCGACCTCCTGCTCTGCGCTTAGCCGGCATAAGGCGCTGTTGCTTGTGCTGCCGGCCGCTTGCGCACCAGCCGGAAATCTTAGTGCGGCTCCGAGTGCGAGGGTGGTGGAAATGAATTGACGACGGGTATTGCGGGTCTTGCTAACCATCTGGCTCACTCTTGATTGACATGAATGACGTGCCCTGATCGTTGCGATTCAGTCACGCCGACCGCACTATAAGACGCAGCGGATTTTTGTTGGTTACCCCTGTCTTACGACGCCTTAGAGGTTCTGAGCCAACTGTCCGGTGTGCCGCACGGACCATGTCGAGCGCCAGCTCGACGGCACCACTCGCGAAAAGCGCTGAAAGAATCGCTAAGACGCCGTAACACGCCCTCGGTGCGCATCGTTTATAGTCGATTCGATTGCAGCTTACAAAGCCGTCAAGGCTCATCCAGGTTCACGCCATGTCCAACAGCGAAACCCGAATCCTTCTAGTCGACGACGACGCCGCGCTGCGCGACCTGCTGAAGGCTTTTTTCGATGAACGCGGCCTCGCCGTCACATTCCGGCAAGACGCGCGCGACCTGAATCAGGTGGTGATGCGCGAACGCCCGTCGATCATCGTGCTCGACCTGATGATGCCGGGCGTCGACGGCCTGACGGCGCTCACCCGGCTGCGCGCCGACAATGACGACACACCGGTCATCATGCTGACGGCGCGTGCGGACGACATCGACCGCGTGGTTGGCCTGGAGATGGGTGCGGACGACTACCTCGGCAAGCCGTTCATGCCGCGTGAGCTGCTTGCGCGCATCAACGCGGTGCTGCGTCGCCAGGGCGTGGCCCGCTCGCCAAGCCCGATCACTCCGCGCTCGGAACCGGTGCGTTTCGGGCGCTTCGAACTCGACTTCGACGGCCGCACGCTCACGCGTGACGGCGAACCGCAGCGTCTCACCAACAGCGAACTGCGTCTGCTCAACGTGCTCGTGCGCCATCCAATGGAAACGCTGTCGCGTTCGCGGCTGCTTACGCTCTGGTACGGCACGCATGCGGACGTGACGGAACGCGGCATCGATGTGCCCATCTGGCGCCTGCGCCAACTGATTGAAGACGATCCCTCGCAACCGCGCATCATCCAGACCATGCGCGGGATTGGCTATATGTTCGTGCCACCGCGAGCCCCCGGCGAGACCCCGGATGCATAAGCCGATGTATAAGCTGCTGCGCCCTCTCAACACGATCTTCGGCCGGCTTGCGTTGCTGTCCGTGGGCCTGCTCGTCATGATGCAACTGACGTGGCTCGTGATCGTCGATCGCGAGCGAGGCATCATTGAGGCGGATCACGTCAGCCGGCTGGTGCGGCTGGTGCTGGATCCGGCAGCGAGCGCAGCCGACGGCTCGAGTGAGCGTCTGGCCACCGCGCTCGGCCTGCGTTTTGTCGACGCCGGGACGCGGCCCGCGCCGCTCGAGTGTCCGCCCCCCTGCGCCGATTCCGACGGCCCGTTCGAGACCACCCTGCGTGCACACCTGCCGCCGCAAAGCCGCGTGGTGTTTGACCACACCGAAACGCTCATGTGGGTGCGTTATGGCTCATCACCTCGATGGCTTGTGATTCCAGCCTCGGTACCGCCCGTGAGCCGCTTGCTGAGTGCAAGCGCCCTCATGCTGTTCCTTGCCATTTTTATCGCACTGCTCGGCGCGTGGCAGATACAGAAACCCGTATTGCGACTGGCACGGGCAGCACGTGAATTCAGATTGGGGCATCGTCCGCCGATGGTCCTTGCCAACGGTCCATCGGAAGTCAGGGGCCTGATTGGCGACTTCAACGAAATGGCCCGGGAACTGAGCGACGCCGAGCAGGAGCGCGCAGTCATGCTGGCCGGCGTGGCGCATGACCTGCGCGCGCCTATCACACGCATCCAGGTCCGCGCGAACCTCGTGCCGGACACCGCCGCGCGCAACGGTTTTTTCCACGACACTGAATCGCTTGCGCAGATCGTCACGCAATTCCTCGACTTCGCCCGCGATGCCGAAACAGACGCGCACGCACCGTGGATTTCAGTCGATGCGTTCTGCCGCAGACACTACGCGGAAGCTGAAGCGGATGTCGACGGCAACGACGTGCTCGCGCGAGAGCCGCTGTTCGTACTCGGCCTGCAGGCGGGCGACGATTTTTGCCTGCCCGCCGTGGAACTGGACCGGATCCTGTCAAACCTCGTTGAAAACGCGTTCACCTACGGCGCGCCGCCGTTGTGTATCGCGACGTCGCGGAGCAACGGGCGTGACCGCCTCAGCGTGCGCGATCACGGCAAGGGCATGCCCGAAGCGCATTTCGCGCGTGCGCTAAGGCCCTTCGTGCGGATCGATCCTGCCCGCGGAGGCGACGCGCATTGCGGCCTGGGCCTGACGATCGTACGGCGTCTCACGCGCCGTTACGGCGGTGACCTGTCCATGCACAACGCCGACGGCGGCGGCCTCGCCGTCGTGCTCGACTTCCCCTCGCGCATGCGCACCTGACACTGTTGCGGCGTACACCTGTACGCCCGCCTTCAGCAGAGTTACATCGTGTAATCAGTGACTAATCCAGCGTAAGGCGCGGCTTGTTAAGCTCGTGTCATCCCTGCCGCTGGCATGGCGTTGCGCGGTTTTCCCCGAGCCTCCGTGGCCTGGTCGAACGCCTCTCGAGGCGACCCTCCTTCGCTTTCCCTCGCGTCTTTCGAAAGACCTGCGTGTCGATGTCTGCCCGGCGGCCCTTTGTCGAACCTTGATCGAAGGATGCTCACCGCATGACCCGAATAATCCATCAGGTATCCGTACTTCATTCCGGAACCGTACGATCACTGCGCACCCGTGCGCTTGTGGCCGTTGCCGCTTCGGTGACCGCGTTGTCGCTCGCCGCTTGTGGCGACGGCGGTTCACAGCGTCCGCCACAGGACACGCCTGAAGTGGGCGTTGAAACCATCGCGCCGCATCCGATCGTCGCCAGCACCGAACTATCCGGCCGCCTGTCTGCCGTGCGTGTGGCCGACGTCAGGCCGCAGGTGCAGGGCATTGTGATGAAACGGCTCTTCACGGAAGGCTCGCTGGTCGCGGCGGGCGGGGTGCTCTACCAGATCGATCCGGCCAGCTACCAGGCGACCTACGACCAGGCCGTCGGGACGCTGGTGAAGGCGCAAGCCACGGCCGACGCCGCGCAAACCAAGGCCACGCGTTATACGGACTTATCGAAGATCGACGGCGTGAGCAAGCAGGATTACGACGACGCCATCTCGTCGCTGCAGGAAGCGAAGGCCGACGTGGTCGCCGATCGCGCGGCATTGAAAACCGCCGCCATCAACCTCGGTTACACGAAGGTCGTGGCGCCCATCGCCGGCCGTATCGGCAAATCGAGCGTGACCGAGGGTGCGCTTGTCACCGCCGAGCAGACCACGGCGCTCGCCACCATTCAAGCGACCAGCGAGATGTACCTCGATGTCACCCGATCATCGGTCGACTGGCTGCGGCTGCAAAAGGAATTCGCGAGCGGCCAGTTGCAGCAGGCGGGCAGCGACGGCGCGGTGGTGCATCTCGTGATGGAAGACGGCAGTGATTATCCGCATGTCGGCAAGCTGCTGTTCTCGGATATCACCGTCGACGCCACCACCGGTTCAGTCACGCTGCGCAGCGTGTTCCCGAACCCGGAGGGCACGCTGTTGCCGGGCATGTTCGTGCGGGCGCGGCTTGAGGAAGGCGTGAACCAGCAGGCGATCACGGTGCCGCAACTGGCGGTGTCGCGCGCATCGGACGGCTCGGCCAGCGTGCTCACCGTCGGCGCCGACAGCAAGGTCGCGCAGACCACCGTGACCACCAGCAGCGCCAACGGCACGGACTGGATCGTCACGAGCGGCCTGAAAGCCGGCGACCGCGTGATCGTCTCGGGGTCACAGAAGGCGCGAACCGGTGCACTCGTCAAGGCGGTCGAAAGCCCCTCTCCTTCCGATTCAAATTCCGATGCCCCCGCTACGGCGGCGACGGCCGCGTCGGCAACCCGCGGTTAAAGCGAGAACCTTATGGCAGGCTTTTTCATTAACCGACCGATTCTTGCGTGGGTCATCGCCATCGTCATCATGATGGTGGGGGCGGCGTCCATCCGCACGCTGCCCGTCGAGCAATATCCGAGCGTCGCGCCGGTGTCTGTGCAGATCACGGCGAGCTATCCCGGCGCTTCCGCCGAAACCGTGGCGACCACGGTCACGCAAGTGATCGAACAGAAGCTGAGCGGTATCGACAACCTGCTCTACATGTCCTCCACCAGCAGCTCTGCGGGCACGGCGACCATCACGCTGACTTTCCAGCAGGGCACCAACGCCGACATCGCGCAGGTGCAGGTGCAGAACAAGGTGGAGCAGGCAAGCTCCTCGTTGCCGCAGACGGTGCAGAACCAGGGTGTGCAGGTCGCGAAGGCGGCCAGCTCGTTCCTGATGATCGTCTCGCTGTCGTCCTCCGACGGCAGCATGAATTCCATCGATCTCGGCAATGTCATTGCGACGCAGATCGAGGACCCGCTGACGCAGATCGACGGTGTGGGAGACGTAACGCTGTTCGGCGCGCAGCACGCCATGCGCGTGTGGCTCGACCCCGTCAAGCTGCAGGCGGTAGGTCTGACAGCAAGCGACGTCACCACCGCGATCACCAACCAGAACGTGCAGCTATCGGTCGGCCAGATCGGCGGTTCTCCATCGACGAAGACGCAGGCGATCAACGCCACCCTCTCCGCTTCCAGCCTGCTGACCACACCCGCAGAGTTCGGCTCGATCCTGCTGCGCGTGAACACGGACGGCTCCAAGGTGCTGCTAAGCGACGTCGCGCGTGTGGAAGTGGGCGGCGACGATTACAGCACGGACTCGCGGCTCAACGGCAAGCCTGCCGCTTCGCTTGCGGTGAAGCTTGCCAGCGGCGCGAATGCAATGAGCGTCGCGAAGGCAGTGCGCGCAAAGCTCGAACAGTTGACGCCGCAGCTACCGCGTAGCGTGGTGGTCGACTATCCGTACGACACTACGCCGTTCGTGCGTATATCGATTGAAGAGGTGGTGAAGACACTGATCGAAGCGGTGATGCTGGTGTTCGTCGTGATGTACGTGTTCCTGCAGAACCTGCGCGCCACGCTGATCCCGACCATCGTGGTGCCAGTCGCGCTGCTTGGTACGTTCGCGGTGATGTCGGTGGTGGGGTTCTCCATCAACGTGCTCTCCATGTTCGGGCTGGTGCTTGCCATCGGCTTGCTGGTGGACGACGCCATCGTGGTCGTGGAGAACGTCGAGCGCTTGATCGCGGAGGAAAAACTGTCGCCGCTTGAAGCGACGCGCAAAGCGATGAAGCAGATCACCGGCGCGCTCGTTGGCATCACGACCGTGCTGATCGCCGTGTTCATTCCCATGGCCTTCTTCTCCGGTTCCACGGGTGCGATCTACCGGCAGTTCTCGATCACTATCGTGGCGGCCATGCTGCTTTCGGTATTCCTCGCGTTGACGCTCACTCCTGCGTTATGCGCGACACTGCTCAGGTCTTCGGACGTGGAGCATCACGAGAAACGCGGGCTGCTCGGCTGGTTCAACCGCGTGCTTGCGCGCGGCACCGACCGCTACTCGACCGGTGTATCCCGCGTGGTCGGCAAGCCCGTGCGTTATCTCGTGATCTATGCGCTGATAGCAGGCGTGGTCGTGCTGCTCTTCACGAAGCTGCCGTCGTCTTATCTGCCTGAAGAAGACCAGGGCATCCTCATTACGTCGATCTCGACGCCGGTCGGCACGCCTTCCGCGAAAACGCTCGAGACCGTGAAGCAGGTCGAAGACTACTATCTCGGCTTGCCGCAGGTGGACAAGATCATCGCGCTCACGGGATTCAGCTTCAACGGCTCGGGCCAGAACAATGCGCTCGCATTCGTCAAGCTCAAGGA
Source organism: Caballeronia udeis (assembly GCF_044909315.1). GTDB lineage: Bacteria > Pseudomonadota > Gammaproteobacteria > Burkholderiales > Burkholderiaceae > Caballeronia > Caballeronia udeis_A. The sequence goes on along the minus strand of NZ_JBIYEB010000031.1, from coordinate 39,785 downwards.
CTGGAGCACGCGCCGCGGCAAGGACGGACAGGCGGCGTCGATCATCCTGCATGCCAACATGCATTTCGCGACCACCGCACGCGACGCCCAGATCTTCGCGCTCAATCCGCCCGCCATCCATGAACTCGGCACGCAGAGCGGACTCGACTTCGAACTGGAGGATCGCGCGGGGCAAGGCCACGACAAGCTGATGGCCGCACGCCGCGAGTTGATCGCGCTGGCCGCGAACAACAGCCTGCTCTCGGGCATGCGTCCCGGCGGTCTCGACGATACCCCGCAGTTCCACGTCGACATTGATCGCGAGAAGGCCAGCGCGCTAGGGCTCTCCGTTGCCGATGTAAACGACACGCTGGAGACGGCGTTCGGCTCAACCTACGTGAACAATTACGTCGATACGGGCCGTATTCAAAAGGTCTATGTGCAAGCCGATGCGCCCTATCGGATGATGCCTTCGGACATCGGACGCTGGTACGTGAAGTCGAGCACATCGAGCACAACGAGTACATCGAGCACCTCAAGCAGCACGACCACGAGCACCACGAACTACGACGGCCAGATGGTGCCGTTCTCGGCGTTCGCCACCGGCAAGTGGACTTTCGGGCCGCCGCAGATCGAGCGTTTCAACCGCACGCTCGCGATGGAAATCACCGCGCAAACCGGCGCGAACGCAAGCACCGGCCAGGCGATGGACGCAGTTGAAGCGCTCGTCAAAAAACTCCCGGCCGGCTTTGGCATCGACTGGACCGGGCAGTCTTATCAGGAGCGGCTCGCGGGTTCGCAAGCGATCTATCTGTATGCGATCTCGCTGATCGTTGTGTTCCTGTGTCTCGCGGGTCTGTACGAAAGCTGGTCTATCCCGATCGCAGTGATTCTTGTCGTGCCCCTCGGCGTGCTCGGTGCGGTACTCGGCGCACATCTTCGCGGGCTTCCCGACGACATCTATTTCAAGGTCGGTCTGCTGGCGACCATTGGCCTGTCGACGAAGAACGCGATCCTGATTGTCGAATTCGCGAAGGACCTTCAAGCGCAGGGCCGCAGCCTGATCGACGCCACGCTGGAAGCGGCGCGCCTGCGCTTGCGGCCGATCCTGATGACCTCGCTCGCGTTCATATTCGGCGTGCTGCCGCTTGTGATCAGCACGGGCGCGGGATCGGCGAGCCGCCACGCGATAGGCACCGGCGTGATGGGCGGCATGATCGCCGCCACTGTACTCGCGATCTTTTTCGTACCGGTGTTCTTCGTCGTCGTGCGGCGTTTGTTCGGCGAGCACGGCCACACCACGCATAACGAAGGTGAGCAATGATGAGATTGAAACTGGGTGTTCGCCTGCTGCCGCTGGCGATCGCGACGATCGCAACACTCACCGGCTGCACGCTCGACCCGCATTACGAGCGGCCCGCCGCGCCGGTGGCCTCAACCTATCCCCATGGTGATGCTTACGAAAGCACGGTCGCCGCGCAGAAGACAGCCGCGGATACATCAAATACCCTGGCCGTCGATACCCAATGGCGTACCTTCTTTCGCGATCCGCGCATGCAGCGGCTGATCCAGATTGCGCTCGACAACAACCGCGACCTGCGCGTGGCGGCGTTGAACGTAGCGGAATACGAGGCGCAATATCGCATCACGCGGGCGGCGTTGGCGCCGTCGATATCGGCAAGCGGCAGCGTGACGCGCGAACGCACGTTAGGTGCGACCAGCGTATCGAACGACCTCAGCATTGGGACTACGTCGTGGGAGATCGACTTCTTCGGGCGTCTGCGCAGTCTCAAGCGGCAAGCGCTGGAAAACTATCTATCGACCGAGGCATCGCGGCAAAGCACGCGCATCAGCCTGATCGCAACGGTGGCGACCGACTACCTGACGTGTCTATCGGACGAGCGCTTGCTGAAGATCACGCAGGACACGGTGGCGTCTGACCAAGCCACCTACGACGTCACGAAGCGCATACAGGAACTGGGCAACTCCTCTCTGCTCGATGTTCGGCAGGCGCAGAACACGCTTGCCAGCGCGCAGGCCAGTCTGGCGTCGTATCGGCGGGCCGTAGCCCAGGACCGCAACAACCTGGTCGCTGTGCTCGGCGCGCCCATTCCAGACGATCTCCCGGCCGCGCCCGCATTTGACCAGGCCACCGCCACATCGATGTTCGCCGAGATCGATGCGGGGTTGCCGTCGACCTTGCTTACGCGCCGGCCGGATATTGTGGAGGCGGAGCATGCGTTGAAAGCGGCGAACGCGAACGTTGGCGTCGCGCGGGCGGCGTTCTTCCCGAAGATAGAACTGACCGCGACCGCGGGGGCGTCGAGTTCTACGCTGTCCGGTCTGTTCAAGGCCGGCACCGGCGCGTGGACATTCGCGCCGACCGTGTCCTTGCCGATCTTCGATTACGGCAGCAACAAAGCGTCGCTGGACGTTGCGAAGATCGAAAAGAGCATCGAGATTGCCGACTATGAGAGTGCGATCCAGACCGCGTTCAAGGAGGTATCGAATGCGCTGACGGCGCGTGCAACGTACATCGATCAGGTGAGTGCGGATCACGATTATGTAACGTCGGCGCAGAGCTATTACACGATTGCGCAGGCGCGGTACAAAGCGGGTACGGACAGCTTCCTCACGTTTCTTGATGCGCAACGCACGCTCTATACCGCGCAGCAGCAGTTGGCTTCCGACACGCTGTCGCAGCAGTCCAACCTCGTGACCTTGTATAAGGTGCTGGGTGGTGGCGTGAAGTGACCAAGGGGTTTCGTTCGCACTTGGTTTTCGGGTTTGGGTTTGCCGGTGCGGTTTGGGTTAGCGGTCGGGGTTGATGCCGGGTTGCCAGGTTCTGGGGTTAGCGGTCGGGGTCTATACCGGGTTGCTGCTTTCAAGGTCCTCGCGCGTTATATGTTGGCTGATCTTTTTTGCTCTATTAGCCACTGTGCGTGGCGGCGCGTCATTTCTTTGTCCAAAGTGACAAAGAAACGAAGCAAAGAAAACGCTTTAACCGCACTACCCTAAGTGTCCACAGCGTGCAGTTTTAATTCATGGGTGCCCCAAAAGCACGGTGCTCGCCAGAGCCACGGATGTCTGAACCCCTCCTTCTCGCGAATCCTGACATGAACACGCTTCGCCACCAGTGCTCTCGGGCAAGCACCCGTTTCCAAGGAACCGGGACGGCATCACGCATTTTTGCGGCCTCATTTCTTGGTTGGTTGGCTGCGTGAGCTGCACGGTTATTTTCGTGAGTTAAGGCCTTGTGCATTTCTGCGGCTTTCTTCCCAGGTGGGTTGTCTACGGGGTTCGACGTGTGTACAAATTCGGTGGAAGGTTGTCCGCGGATAGCGCGGGGTGAACCTTGGGCAGGTTCAATCACTGGTGGCGAAGCGTGTGGGTATCTGTGTTCGGAGAAGGAGGGGTTCACACATCCGTCGCTCTGGCGAGCACCGTGCTTTTGGGGCGCCCATGAATTAAAACTGCACGCTGTGGACACTTAGGGTAGAGCGGTTAAAGCGTTTTCTTTGCTTCGTTTCTTTGTCACTTTGGACAAAGAAATGACGCGCCGCCACGCGCAGTGGCTAATAGTGATAAAGAGAAAATCCGACTCTCGCAGACCGCTAACGCCGAAAGCAGCAACCCGGCATTGACTCCAACCGCTACCCCCCAGAACCTGACAACCCGGCATAGACCCCTGACCCCTGAGCACCGAACACCGGCAGACCTCACCCCAAAACCGAGTGCGAACGAAAACCCTAAGACTGTTCGCTCGTTTTATCGAGGGTGATGCCCAGTTCGGCCGCCATCTGCTCGACCATGGTCCGCAACCGGATGAACTCCTCGCTGAGCCGTTTGTGCTCCGCTTTGAGCATCTCGAACTCGGTGTACGAAACGGAGTCATCTACAGCACCGCCGGCTGAAGCTTCACTGACACTCACGCTCACTTCACCGCATAACAGGTGCGCCCAGCGGCTTTCGCGCTCACCCGGAGTGCGCGGCAGTTTCACGACTCGGGGCGGATCGCCGGCGGCAAGTTCATCGAGAAATGCCTCGACCGACGAGACATCGGCGAAACCATGCAGGCGTGCAGCATTCAGGCGAAGCTCCGCCGCAGTCTGAGGCCCGCGCAACATCAACGTAGTGAGCAGCGCAGCGGCCTGGCTCGGGATGCCCAATACCCGGTTCATGTTGTGCTCAAAGCGCGGCACGCGGCTGCTGCTGCCTTCAAAAACCAGGCTAAGCCGCTTCAGGTCGTCAACGGTCGTGAGGACATCAGCCTCAGTGACGTTCATCACCGGCGAGCGCGCGGTCTTCTGGTTGCAACCCGAGGTCAGCGCGTTGACCGAGAGCGGATACGCATCCGGAACCGTGTGCTGTTTTTCGACGAGTACGGCCAGCACCCGCGCCTCGAGCGGCGTCAGAGTGCGCATGGGCGGGCGTGAGGGCGCAGCGGGAGTGGAATTCATGCTTGACGTCGCTGGGTGCAGATACGGGTATCGGGCCGGGCGAGAGCCGGGCGGCGGATGTCTATAGGCGCTTAACCAGCCCTGTGAAGATCAGTATGATATCCGCCCTGCCCGGTCCCGAGAATACACAGTGATCGATGCGCCTATGGATGACCTATGGATGACCTTATGAATCGGCTTAGGGATTCGCTTACCTTCGGTCGACCGAATATTTGCCTGCGCCTGTCACGCACAACAGCAGCAGGCCGCCCATGATGCTGATGTTCTTGTAAAAGTTGATCATGTTGGCCATATACGCGTCGCCGGTCATCGTCCAGAAGTGGTGTCCTATCAGCGCCGTGCCCAGCGTGTACAACGCCAGAATCAGCGCGAGCGGCCGGGTGTAGAACCCGATCACGATCGCAATACCGACAAAAAACTCCATGACGACCGCGATGATGGCCGAGACCATGGGAAATGGTGCACCTTCCGTGGTCATGAAACCGACCGTGCCCGAGAAACCCGTCAATTTGCTCCAGCCGAAGATCACGAACAGGATCATCAGGAGTACGCGTGCAACCAGAATCAATTCGTCTTTACGTTGCTCGAACAGGGTGTATCGCATGATGGCTTTCCTTTGGAAAGAGCACGACCGTACACGGGGATGGAGCGCTCAACGGGCGCCAGTCGAACAGTAGCATCGCTATGTTGCAGCAGGCAAACAGCAGGATTGTTTCTTGTTTCCATAAGACAAGGAAGCGGCGGCACGCGCGATGATCGCGGAATAAAAACGCCAGGAGGCTCAAGGCGACCTGGCGTTACCGTATGCTTCGCAGCATCAAACACCGCAACGTTGCAAGCGACCTAACTCACGGCCTGCGTTGCTGTGGACCACGTCGTTATCTCAGCCGGTTTCGACAGCATTCGAGTCAGCCTTGCCATATCGCCGCGCTCGGTGCGCCACGCAATGTACCTCTTGAATGCCGCCTCGCTTTCCCACTCTTCCACAAACAAAATCGCGTTGGCGCGCTCAGCATTGCGGAACGCGCGAACCGATCGCGCGCCCGGCGAAGAAGACGTTTCGCGCATCAGCGCAGACAGGCCGCCAACAAAATCCGCTGCGAAGTCCTCCTTCACGTTCATGAGCAGGGTGACCGTGATCGCATCGCCGCCGGCGTGCTCAAGCCCATCGACAAACTCGCGAATGATCCCGGCCACTTCCACCGGCGACTCCAGCGGTGACAAGTGCCCGGTACCGGGCAGCACATGCATGACCGCATGCGGAACACGCGTGAGCAATTCCGCTTCGAGTATGGCGGTGCCATCAATACGGTCAAGCTCGCCGGCAATCACGATAGTCGGGACATTGATCGCAGCGACATCGAGCGTGATGTCTTCCAGGCTCGTGGATTGGGGCCACGCCAGCTTCGCCTGAGACGCACCACGCAGGCTGTCTTCAATCACCTGTTCCCGGTGCTTCGGGCTGAGCGGCTTGGCGGTCAGCATCTGGTCTATCGCCATGCCGACGGACTCCCGCGAGAGGTAAGCGCCTTCCATTGCCGCGCGCACTTCACCAGGCAGGACCAACGGCACGGGCGGAGACGGCGCAACCAGCACGAGCCCTGCAAGTCCCCGGGGGCGACGCGACGCGAGCAACTGCGCAATCTTGCCGCCCATCGAGTGGCCGGCCAATACGAACCGGTTCAGGTTCATGGCGACAAGCATGTGCTGCACGTCGTCGGCGAAATCGGCAAGCGCGTACCCGGCGGCCGGCGCGTCCGAGTCGCCCCAGCCCCGCAGGTCCGGAGCGATGGTCCTGTATCCCGCCGGAAGCGCCGCAATCACGTCATCCCACGTGCGCGACGAGCCTCCCCAGTAATGTAGGAAAACGACCGGCAGTGTGCCGTCGCCCTGGTCTTTCACGTGAATCTGTATGCCGTTGGACGCTACTTTCATCGCAAACTCCTTGATATCGGCGGCTTGACCGCGGTCGGCCAAACTCACAAGGCGATGTTAGATTAGCGAATAAAAGACGATAATCCCTTCTTTTGTATCATCACCCAATCGCTTGGCTATCGAATAAAATGGACCGTTTTGCAAGCATCGCCGTGTTTGTCGCCGCCATTGACGAGGGCAGCCTGGTGGCCGCCGGCAAACGTTTTGGCCTGTCGGCTTCCATGGCCGGCAAATATGTCAGCGCGCTCGAAGCCGAGTTGAACGTGCGCCTGCTTCATCGCAGCACCCGGAGCCTGAGCCTCACCGACGCCGGGCGCACGTACTACGTCCGGTGCCAACGTATCCTCGAAGAATTCGACGATGCCAACCGGGAAGCCAGCGACGCGCACAGCACGGTACGCGGCATCTTGCGGGTCGCCGCGCCTGTCACGTTCGGGGCAATGCATATGGGCGACGTGGTCGCGCGCTACCTTGACGACCATCCTCATGTCAGCATTGAAGTCTCGCTCGACGATCGTTATGTCGACCTGCAAAGCGCCGGCATTGACGTCGCTATCCGCATTGGCAAGCTGCCCGACTCTGATCTGGTCGCTCGACGTCTCGCACCCTGCCGCATGGCGATCTGCGCGTCGCCGGCATACCTCGCACGCGAGGGCGCGCCGAAGAATCCCGAAGACTTGCGGCGTGCACCTCGTCTTGCGTTCAGCGAGGCGGTATCGGTTCCCGAGTGGACGCTGACCGATAAACAGAATCGCGAGCATGTGATCGACGGACCGCTTCGGATGCAGGCCAACAACATGCAGATGCTGCGCTCCGCAGTGCTCGCGGGCGTCGGGATTGCGTATGGCCCCACCTTCGTTTTTGGGCAGGATATCAAGGCCGGGAACCTGATCCGGTTGCTGCCCGACTACAGGACGGCGGAGCTGACCATCAATGCGATTTATCCGACTGCGCGCTATGTGCCGTCGAAGGTTCGCCAGTTCATCGATTACCTTGCCAACGCGTTTCGCGACGAACCGCCGTGGGACCGTCATGACTGATCGTGTTGAACCACCAATGACGCGGGCATGATGACGGCCCGTGCGCAATAGCCGCCTGAGACCCATGTAAAGTTCAGGTCCAGAGGCCGCTTTAAAAGTATGCGAAGCTATGCGCTAGCCGTCAGGCAGGCATCCCTCCCGGGATAAAGAACAACAACGCTTGAGCAGCCACTCATGCTCTAGCGATTTTTTATGCAGTTGCGTGAACGCGTATCTGCTCTTGAGAGAATTTATGGACAATCCAACCCGCTCGGAACGCTCCCGTGCAGCGGCCATCCAGGCGGCGCTCACCATTGTTTGCCGCGATGGTCCGGGCCAGCTCACGTTCGACGCCATCTCGCGCGAAAGCGGTATCAGCAAGGGCGGCCTGATGCATCAGTTCCAGACAAAAGGAAACGTGCTGAAAGCGTTGCTCGAACACCGCACCGAGTATTTCGAGAACTTCTCCAGAGACTATCTGGCGAAGCTCGATCCTGAAGAGCCCAGCCCCACGCTGTTGTCGCAGATCGCCTCGACCCGCGAATCCATGGGCCGACAGAACCCGGTCGGCCATGCCATCCTGGCGGCTCTGGTGGAAGACCCCTCACTGATGGAATCCGTTCGGGAAGCAGATGCGAAAAGGATCAAACGCATCAAGGCCGAAGCGGCGGACCCGGACCTGGCCTTGTTGCGTCTGGAAGCGGCAAGAGGTCTCGCGTTGAGCGCCCTGCTCGGGCTCTGTCCGCTTTCCGACAAGGAGCGGGGCCGTTTGTTCGATCGTCTGCTGGACGAGCGCCAGTGGCCGTCTTCTGCAGAAACGCCTAAAAAAGCACGCTCGGTGCGCGCGCCGCGCAGCGCAAGCGCGCGCGATCAAAGCGCCTGAAAAGAGCTTGTCCGCCGGGTGACAACCTCGGCGGGAATTCCCCCGCGCCGCGACGCATCCGCTACGGATGTCAGTTCCAGACAGGCCGGCTCTGGCCAGTCACGCATGCGAAAACCGGGTCACGGGATTCGTCCAATAACGAAAGCTCCCCGCCGACCGTCCCAAGGTATCCCTGAATCCGCGACGCAGCGCATTTGCCCCATTTGCGTGCGTCCGTAACAAAACTGCCATCACGTTGCAGTTCGACATCTCTGCCAGTTTATTTTACAAACAAACCGCCCGGTCGGTTTACATCGATATTATTCGATGTTAGTCTGGCGCCACACATGAGCTGTCATGTCTGATGCAGAAACCGAACCGGAGATATGAATGGTCAAGACGATCAATTCGCGGCACTTGCTGCTAACTGTGATTTGCGCAGCCTTGGTGGGCTGCACAACCGTGAAGCCTGATGCGTATTCAGGGATTGAATCGTCATCCTATTTAAAACCCGATCCGCAGGATACGACTGGACGAGTGCCTTATCGCTTCTCGACCCAGGTGGATTGGCGGCAATACCGCCGGTTGATCATTGATCCGGTCGTGGTTTATCGGGGCGCTGACAACCAGTTTGGCGACATGACGGATGCGGACAAAGCGTCCCTCGCCAGCTATATGCAAACGAAGTTTGCGGAAAAACTGGGGACCCGCTTCGAGCTGACTAACAACCCAGGTGCGGACACGCTGCGCGTCAAGCTGACATTAACGGGCGCGGCGACTACCACCCCGGTTATCGGCACCCTTTCACGGTTCGACATTGCCGGCGGTTTATACAACGGCGTGCAAGCGGCCCGGGGCAAGGAAGGCGCCCTCACAGGTTCCGTCATCTACGCCGTCGAAATCCACGACGCTTCGACCAACCGCCTGCTCAGTGCCTACGTGACAAAACAGTACCCGAACCCGTACAACATTGGGGCAAGCGTCGGGAAGTTGAACGCGTCGAAGACCGGTATCGAAAAAGGGGCTGACGCGCTGGTAGCGCAGCTTAAGTGAAGCCGGACAGGGAACGACCAGATCGCATTCGAGCAACGGCCGATCCCGTATCGCCTGTAAGCGCAGCGGCTTCTCGAAGGCGCCCAACCATGCCGCGTCTCGTCAAGTCAGCCGATCTCTGCGGCGCCCGCACGATTGCAGCCGCGCCAGTCGGATAAAAGGTATGCGCTACGGATCGAGCGCCCGCCAGCGGATGTCGAAGATGAATGAAGCCAAGTTAATCGCGTGTCACGAATGTGATCTGCTCCAGTGGGAGACGGCACTAACGGATGGTGGTACTGCACGTTGTCAACGGTGCGGCGCTACCCTCTACCGGAGCTTGCCGGCCACATTCGATCGGGCACTGGCACTCACCGTGGCTGCAGCCATCCTGTTCGCGATTGCCAACTGCTTTCCGGTCGTCGGACTTTGGGTCAATGGCACGCTTGTCAATACCACGCTGTTCGGTGCGGCTTCATCGTTGTATGCAGATGGCATGTGGGCCATAGCAGGCCTTGTCTTTGTGACCACCATCCTGATGCCGGCACTGAATATAGCGGCGGTGATTTATCTGCTATTGCCCTTGCAACTAGGCGGTTTTCCTCAAAAGCCCGAGATTGTTCTTCGGGTGCTGCGGCACATCGCGCCCTGGGGAATGATTGAAGTGCTCATGCTCGGCTTGCTGGTCGCACTCGTCAAACTCCAGCACATCGCATCCGTCGTTCCCGGCGTTGCGATCTGGGCATTCGGCGCAGTGATGGTGCTGCTCGCGGCTGCAGCCGTGACGTTTAACCCGCGCGATAGTTGGGCGCGGATCGGCGGCGTGCGAAACAACACCGATGTGTCATACGGGGTCGCCGCAAGCTCCTCCACAACGGCTACCGGTGCGCGTGCCGGTCTATTCACCTGTCACCACTGCGACCTGCTCTCGAAGCCGCCGGCTCACGCGCACGGCGCGAGTTGCCCACGCTGTAACGCAAGCTTGCATCTGCGCAAGCCGGACAGCCTCAAACGCACCTGGGCATTCACCTTCGCCGCCATGATCCTCTATATCCCGGCCGCCCTTTTGCCGATCATGGTCACCAGTACCCTCTTCGGCGCGCAATCCGACACGATCATCAGTGGTGTTGTTTATCTCTGGACGACAGGATCGTGGTCGCTTGCCGTTATCGTTTTCATTGCAAGTGTCGTGGTACCCATGCTCAAGATCCTGTCGCTCACCTATCTCGCGTGGAGCACGCAGTTGCGCTCTGCGTTGATCCCGCGTGAAAGAACCCGCATTTACCGGATCGTCGAATTTGTCGGCCGTTGGTCGATGCTCGATATCTACGTCATCACCATCCTGGTCGCCCTCGTGCAGTTCGGTTCGGTTGCGAGCATTGAAGCCGGACCCGGCGCCATCGCTTTTGGCGCGGTGGTCGTGCTGACCATGTTCGCCGCGTTGTCATTCGATCCGCGGCTTATATGGGACGCAGTGGAGCTGGAACGTGAATAAGGTGGCGGGAGAGGAGGATCGAGGGGACGTGCCCGTTTTTCCCATAGCAGCGGCATCCGGACGGTCGAAGTGGCGCGTGCAGCTTGTGTGGTTGGTGCCGCTTGTCGCCGTGCTGATTGCCGGCTGGCTGGCGGTGCAATCCATCATGCAAAAAGGCCCGACCATCACCATCAGCTTTTCGACCGGCGAAGGAATCGAGGCGGGCAAGACGAAGATCAAGTTCAAGAACGTGGATATTGGCACGATCAAGAGCGTGGCGCTCTCGGACGATCACAAGACGGTGCTGGCTAGTGCAGAGATGTCCCGCAACGCGTCCAGCATGCTGGTTGACGATACCCGCTTCTGGGTCGTCCGACCGCGCATCTCCGGCGGCACCGTGTCGGGCATAGGGACGTTGTTATCCGGTTCGCACATTGGCATGGACGTTGGCACGGCAAAAGAGTCCCGTAGCGACTTTGTCGGACTCGAGACGCCGCCCGTCCTTGCATCCGGTGCGCCGGGACGCGAGTTCGTGCTTAAAAGCGAAAACCTGGGATCGCTCGACATAGGTTCGCCGGTCTTCTTCAGGCGGCTTCAGGTGGGCCAGATTGTTTCGTACGCGCTTGATCCCGATGGCAAGGGAATGACCTTGCACGTGTTCGTCAATGCGCCTTACGACAAGTACGTGACGAACGACACGCGCTTCTGGCATGCAAGCGGCGTTGATGTGTCGTTGGACACGACCGGCGTGAAGATCAACACCGAGTCACTGGTTTCCATCCTGATAGGCGGCCTCGCCTTCGAGGATCCGCCCGACAGCACCACCAAGCTTGAAGCGGATGCACAGCACCCGTACGCGTTGTTCTCCGATCGGGCCGAGGCCATGAAACGGCATGACGCAATCGTCGATAAATACGTGCTGAACTTCAAGGAGTCCGTGCGCGGGTTGGCCGTCGGTGCGCCCATCGACTTCCGGGGGATCGTGATTGGCGAGGTCTCCGCGATCAAAACGCACTTCGACAGGGTGAACAAGGAATTCAATATCCCCGTCGAGGTGAGCATTTTTCCCGAGCGTTTGATCGAGAGCGACGACTCGGAAAACCGCAGCGCGCGTATTCCGGCGGAACGAAAAGAGTTCGCGGACTTCCTGGTATCGAAAGGGCTGAGGGCGCAGTTGAGGACCGCGAGCCTGCTTACCGGACAACTGTATGTGGCGATCGATTTCTTCCCCGCGGCTCCCAAGGCGACCGTGGACTGGAGTAAAAAGACACCCCAATTGCCGACGGTGCCGGGCAATCTGCAGGGTTTGCAGGACTCCGTCACGAGTCTTGTCGCCAAGCTCAACAAGATTCCGTTCGAAGGAATCAGCAACGACCTGCGCAAGACGCTGAGTGACGCGGACGTGCTGGTCAATACGATCAATACCGATCTGGCGCCTGAAGCAAAAGCGACGCTGGCCGCGGCCCGCGAAGCGCTCACGTCGGCCAATCGCGCGTTGCAAAGCGACTCGCCAATGCAGCAAAGCACCACCGACACCATGCGCGAATTGTCACGGACCGCCGCCTCGTTCCGTTCGCTTGCGGAGTATCTCGAACGCCATCCGGAAGCGCTGATCCGTGGCAAGACAGGGGACAAGTGATGCGATTTTTCTTGCTGTCTTTGAGCGTGATTGCGTTGAGTTTTTTGCCGGGATGCGCGACATCGCCCGAATCGAAGTTCTATACGTTGAGCGCTGTTCCGGTGGTCGAACAGCCGCCAAAGGTTGCGCAGGTGACTATTGTTATTGATCCGGTTACGGTCCCTGAACTGATCGACCGGTCGCAAATAGTCACCAAGGTGGATGCGAACCGCGTGTCTATCGATGAGTTCGCTCGTTGGGCCGAACCGCTGAAGAGCCAGATCTCCCGCGTATTAGCGGCGGACCTCGAGCAGTTTATACCGGGCGCGATAGTGTCCACTTACCCGCAACGTGTGGACGACAACGCCTACCGCGTCTCGGTTGATGTGCAGGGCTTCGACGCGTCGGCGAGCGGCGCAGTGACGCTGGCTGTGATCTGGTCGGTGCGTCCGCCTAATCGAGGAGAGAGGATAAGCGGGCGCTCCGTTGTACATGAAGCCGCGGATGGGCCCGGCTACGACGCGCTGGTGAAGGCGCATAGTCGGGCTCTTGTATCGGTGGCGAGCGATATCGCCGTGGCCATGCGTTCGGCTATGGTGCGGTGAACAAATGAGCGACGGTTTAAACGGACGGAGCGATCGCCGCTGAATTCAGCATCGGCTCAGGCTCCGACCTTCACCCCACAAAATCACGCCAGCGCTATCACCGTGATCTCAACCAGCAGATCCGGCGCGGCCAGCTTCGACTCCACCGTCGCGCGTGTCGGTGCGCAACCCGGCGCGACCCAAGCGTCCCACACTTCGTTCATGCCCGCGAAGTCGCGGCCAATGTCCGCCAACCAGACTTGCGCAGAGACCAGCCGCGTTTTATCAATACCCGCCTGCGCGAGATAACCATCGATCTTCGCAAGAACCTGCTGCGTCTGTCCCTTCACATCAAGCGTGCGGTCATTCGACGTTTGTCCGCCGACAAACACCAGCCCTGCAGCCTTCACCACGCGGCTCATCCGTTGATTGGTTTCGAACCTGACGATATTATTCATAAGTATTCCTTGTTTATTTAAAATAACCATCAATCAGCATGGCACAAACATGTGTCATCTCTATGCTGCCGCAACATCCTTGAACCGGTCGATGGCAAATGCATCCAGCGGCAACGACGCTACGCCGTCCAGCACCAGCTCGGAGACCAGCTTCCCGCACGCCGGTCCAAGCTGAAACCCGCTGCCGCAATATCCGAACGAATAGGTCAGGTTGGACGCACGCCGGCTGGCCGAGATCACGGGCAGCGAGTCGTCGGTAAAGGCTTCCACACCCGCCCATGCCCGGTTGATCCCGAGATTGTGCAAATGCGGAAACAGATCGACAACCGTATTCGCGCTCTTGACCAGCCGCGCGAAATCGACTTCGCCATGACGTCCCGGCAAATCCGCGATTCCGATCAGTTTGCCGCCAATCACGACCGTGCCGTTATCGAATTGCTTGAAGGAAAGAGGCCTCCCGGTTGCGCCCAGCGTTGCGCGGCAGAACGGTGCGGCCCGATGCGTGACCATCAGCATCAGCCCTTCCGGATACACCGGCACGGGCTCGCCCACTTGCTGCGAGAGTTCGCCCGCCCATGCCCCGGCCGTGACCACCAGCTTCGCAGCCGAGAAAACTCCGGACGGCGTATGCGCGAACCAGCGCTCGCCCTTCTGTTCAATGCGCGTGACCGGTGTGCCTTCATGGAACACCGCCCCATGACGCTCTGCTGCCAGCCGGAACGCAGTGGTCGTCCTGAACGGCAACGCGTAACCATCGCGTTCGACCCAGATGCCGCCGGTCACATGCGGCGTAAGCGCCGGCTCCAGTTCAAGCAAGGTCTCGCGGTCGATGATTTTCTCATGCGTGAAACCATGCGCCTCAAGCAGCGCGACACGTTCGCGGCATTCATCGAGTTCGGCTTCGGTCTCCGCAATCTTCAACTGGCCCGACGCCACGAAACCGCAATCGTCACCGATCGTATCGACAATGTTGTGCCAGATTTCCCGCGACATCAGCGCCAGTGGAATCTCGGGCAATGGCCGTCCGAGCGTGCGCACGCCGCCTGCATTGACGCCCGATGCATGGCGACCGACGTAATCGGCTTCCAGCACGGTCACGCTCGCGCCGCGGCGTGCGATATGGAATGCGCTGCTCGATCCATGCAGCCCACCGCCAATAATCAGCACGTCCGACTCATTGGCTACGGGCTTATTCACCGGCCAGTTCTCCGAGCGTGAGCGGTTTGATCGGCGGACGGATGCGGTAGTAGCCCACAGTCTCGGGAGCCACGCTGCGCGCATCCGCAATAATTTCCGTGACGGTCAATCCACACAGGCGACCTTGGCATGGGCCCATGCCGCATCGGCCGAAGGACTTCGCCTGGTTCGGTCCGAGACAGCCGAGCTTCACGAAATTCCGGAGTTCACCAGCCGTCACTTCCTCGCAGCGGCACACAATGACCTCGTCCTTCGGCACGCGGTTTTCGTCGCGCGGACGATAAAGACTGTCGAGGAACGGACGAATGCGCATGACCTCCGCCAGGCGGCGAAGCAGCGGTGCGGCGCTGCGATCGCGCGCGGCGGTATCAATTGCGCCAAGCTGCGCGGCAATCGCCAGCGCCGTCACCTCGCCTTGCGTCTCTGCCGCCTGCGCGCCGCCAATGCCGCCACCATCGCCCGCGACGAAGATGCCCGGGACATCCAGCTCGCCCCATTGATCGGTGACGGGCGCGAAGCATAACTGCGCGTCGTCCCACTTATGCGCCGCCCTGAGCGAAAGCGTGAACTGCGTATTCGGCACCACGCCCTGATGCAGCAGGATCACGTTGGCTTCGATCCGATGCGACACGCCGCGTACCGAGAAATTTAAAGCCCGTGCCCGCTCGGAACCGTCTTCATCGATACCGCTTTCCACCCGCAGGTCGTCGGCGGCTTCGTGCATCGGCACGCCCGCCTCGCGCAAAGTGCGCATCAACTGCAGGCCCTTGCTCAGATACGGCCACGCACGCAAGGCGGACAACATGTGCCGCTTGGCGCGCCAGCGATCCTCGTGACGCGTGGTGTCCACCAGTGCGCGAATGGGTACACCCGCGCGAACATACTGCCATCCGAGCAGGTAAAGCAGCGGTCCGCAGCCGACGAGTATCGGCGGTTCGGCCGGCGCCTCACCCGCGCTTTTCAGCAGGATCTGCGCGGCGCCGGCGGTCATCACGCCGGGCAGGGTCCAGCCGGGAATCGGGAAGGGCCTTTCCAGCGCGCCGGTCGCGAGCACCACGCGCCGGGCCTCGAAGCTGCTTACCTTGCCGTCCTTCAGGTAGTGCACCGAGCGCTCGCGCGTGACTTGCCAGACCGATGCGTTCGGCACATAACGCGCGCCCGAGCGTGCAAACTCGCTCGCCAACGCCGCACCGGCGGTATAGTCCGGGCCGAGGATGGTGCGGCGTTGCGTGTCGCTTCGTTCGATCGCGCGATAGATCTGGCCGCCCACCGCTTCCTGCTCATCGAGCAGGACCACGGACAAGCCCGCTCTCGCAGCCTGGGTTGCGGCAGCGAGCCCGGCAGGTCCGGCACCGATCACGGCGACATCGACAATATCAACGGCCATGAGCGTTCTCCAGGGGGTTCACATCCGAAAACGGCGGCAGATCGCGCGCTCCCTCTTGCGAATGAATACGCATGCCGTCCTGCACCGTGACGAGACAACTCTGGCGGCTCGGCATGCCGTCGATCTCGACCAGGCATTCGAAACACGCGCCCATCATGCAATACGGCGCACGTGGCGCACCGGACACCGGCGTCGCGCGAAACCGCTGAACGCCGGCGGCCAACAATGCGGCGGCAACCGAGCGTCCGCCCGGTACGCTGAGCGGCTGGTCGTTGAACCAGATCTGGATAGTGGTGGCCTCGGCCTGAGCATCGGTGCCGGCGGCTGGGGAGAGCACTCTGAATAGTGGTTTTGAAGTCATAGTCGGACAGGTCGAAGCAAAGCGGGATGTCGGCGTTCAAGACGCATCGCGGAGAAACGGTAAGGGCGGCGGCAAGCCGCCCCTGATGCCGAAGCCCATGCAAGCGATACGTTGAAACGGCTAATGAGCATGGCTGGTCGCGCGATCGGCGGCGAGAAAACGGCCGCCCCGGAACGCGGCGAGTTCATCGGGGATCGGTCCGCCCGTGATCCACGGAGCAATGCGCATGGCATGCGCTGCCGCGAGCGTCACACCGCTGTGACACGTGACGACGAACGCGCCCGGATACTGCAGCGACTGCTCGTAGATCGGGAAACCGTCCGGGCTGTACACACGTAGCGCGGCCCACGTGCGTACCAGCCGCACGTTCTTCAACAGCGGAAACGCACGCACACCGCGCCGCGCGATGGTCGACAGCACATCGACACTCGTGAAGTCGTTGTAGCCGACCTCCTCCATTGAGTCGCCGAACTGCACCGAGCCTTCATCGGTCTGGCGCACATTGATGGTCGGGTAATGCAGGAACGGCGAGACCCGTTCACTGACCAGCACCTGTCCGCGATTCGGCGCAACCGGCGCGTGCAGGCCCACCTGGGCGCTGAGCGCACGGTTGCCAAGGCCTGCTGACAGCACGACCTTCGGTGCACGCCACACGGCGTTCTTGCCATGCACGGCGAAACCGTTGGTCTCGGGAACAATGCGCCCGATGTCTTGACCGCTGATCAGTTTCACGCCGCGCCGCTGGATGGCGTCGTGCAGCGCGCGCAGCAGCTTGAGCGGATTCACGTGACCGTCCATGGGCGTATAACTTGCGCCGATCACTTCAGGTCCGACGGCGGGCAGGCGTTCGCGCAACTCCTGCGCGTCGAGCAGTTGATAGGGATACTCGCCGCCCAGTTCTGCCTGCAGCGTGGACAGGCGCTTCTCGCGCTCGGCCATCTCTTCGTCGGAGAAACACAGGTGGAAACCACCCGGCTGCTTCAGCGATACATCAATCCCGGTTTCTTCCAGCAACGCCGCAGCGAGTCCCGGCCACAGCCGCGACGAACTACGCGACCAGCGTGCATAGGGTGTCAAACCATAGCCCTTGCCCTGCACCCATACCAGTCCGAAATTGCCACGCGATGCGCGAAAACCGCCATCGCCCTGGTCCAGCACCGTGACCTTCGCTCCCTCGCGCGCCAGCCCGTAGGCCACCGCGGTTCCTACCAGCCCACCCCCGACCACCAGCACGTCGGGACTGTCGACTGAATGACCTCTCATCGTGTTTCTCCAATCAGGACGCGGTCCAGACCCACCATCCGGTCGAGCACCAGCATCAGAACTATTGTGCCGACGATCAACACGGTCGACACGGAGGCCACCAGTGGATCGATCGTCTGCGCGATCTGGTTGTACATCGCGACGGGCAGCGTGGTCGTGCCGGGCGTCGCGACAAAAATGGTCATCGTGAGTTCGTCGAAGCTCTGGATGAACGACAGCACCCAGCCGCCAGCGACACCGGTGCGGATCATCGGCAGCACGACGCGGCGAAAGGCGGTGAAGCGGCTGGCGCCGCACGACAGCGCCGCGCGTTCGGCATCGCGATCAAGGCCAATAGCCGATGACAACGCGAGCCTCAACGCATACGGCAACACGATGATCACGTGCGTCGCGCACAGCGCCCAGAACGAACCGCCAAGCCCGAGCAAGCTCAGGAATCGCAGGAACGCGATGCCGAGCACGACGGCGGGGATCATCATGGGCGAGAGGAAGAAGCCGGTCAGCGCGGCGCGGCCCGGGAAGCGATAACGGGCGATGGCCAGCGCCGCCGGCAACGCGAGCGCGACCCCGGCTGTCGCCGCCACCAGCGCGAGACGCACCGAGAGCCAGAAGGCATCGACGATCTGGTCGTTGTCCAGGATCGCCTTGAACCAGCGCAGCGACGCGCCATCGAACGGCAGCGAGATGAAGCCCTTGTTGGTGAACGAGACCGCGATCACCACGACCAAAGGCGCGGCGATAAACGTGAGAAACAGCACGTTGAACAACAGGCCCAGGAATCCGTTTTGTTTCATGGCGTCTCCCGGTTCAGTCGAAGATGTGCTTGAAACGACGCTCAGCCAAACGACTGCAGCCCAGCACGATTGCCACGTTGGCGATCAGCAGCAGGACAGCGATTGTCGCTCCCAAAGGCCAGTTCAGCGTACCGAGAAACTCGTCGTATGCAGCGGTCGCGACCACCTTGAGACGCCGCCCGCCGATCAACGATGGCGTAGCAAATGCCGATGCGGACAGCGCAAACACAATGATCGATCCAGACAGGATGCCCGGCAGGATCTGCGGCAGCACGACGCGCCGGAATACGCGGAACGGCGATGCGCCCATGGACCGGCCGGCCCATTCCACCTGCGGGTCGAGCTTCTGCAGTGTCGCCCACACCGACATCACCATGAAGGGCACCAGCACGTGCGTCAGCGCGATCACAACCCCGGTCATGGTGAACACGAGGCGGATAGGTTCCGACGTGATGTGAAGCGCCTGCAACGCATTGTTGAGCACACCGTTATTACCAAGCAGGATCTGCCAGCCGAGCGTGCGCACGACGACCGATATCAGCAGCGGACCAAGCACGACGAGCAGGCAGACGGACTGCCATGGCCGCTTCATGCGCGCAAGCACGATGGTCTCGGGCACGCCAAGCAAAATGCAGAGGAAGGTCACCGCGAACGCCATTCCTGCGGTGCGAGCGAAGATGGCGCCGTAGTAGGGATCCGTGATGACTTCAAGGTAGTTGCGCAGCGTGTAGGTCGCAAGCGTGCCCTGGCTGTCGCTGAAAACGTGGAAGGACAACACCAGCGTCAACAGCAACGGCACCAGCAGCAGGCTGCCGAACAACAGCAACGCGGGGGCGGACAGGAGCCACGGCGTTACGCCGGGGCGCTCGTTATCAAGCGTGGCCATGAAGTCCCTCCCGCTGAAGCACACGCAAGTCGTCGTCCGACCACGCCACGCCAACCTGCGCGCCTTCATCCGGCGGCGGCGCGCCGTTGTTCGGCTGGGCCACGCTCAGTTGCCCAAGACCGGTATCGATCAGCAGAAGCCACTGGTTGCCGGTGAATACGCGCGTGGTAATCCGGCCGGTGGCGCGAACAGCTGCTGTATCCAGAGTCGCGAGATGGACCTTCTCCGGGCGGATATACACGTTCACCTCGCCCTGCACATCGCGGCCTTCGTGCGGCACCTTGAGCGTGGTGCCCGCAACATCGACTTCAGCGCAGCGTGCGTTGAGGCGCAATACCGCGCCGGGCAGCAGGTTGGTCTTGCCAAGAAATGCCGATGCAAACGGTGTCTCCGGCCGTTCGTACGCTTCGAACGGCGTGCTCAGTTGCGCGATCACGCCGCGATGCATCACCGCAATGCGATCGCTCATGGTCATGGCTTCGACCTGATCGTGCGTGACAAGAATGGTCGTGATACCCAGGCGCTTCTGGATCGACCGCAATTCGATGTGCATTTCCTCGCGCAGTTTCGCGTCGAGATTGGACATCGGTTCGTCGAGCAGCAGCAGTTCGGGGCGCATTGCAAGCGCACGCGCAATGGCGACGCGTTGCCGCTGACCGCCCGACAACTCCTTCGGATAACGCGCACCGAGTCCGCTCAGGCGCACCAGGTCGAGGGCTTCGGCCACGCGTTCGGCGCGTGCCGCGCGTTTCATGTTGCGCATCTCGAGGCCAAAGCCGACGTTGCCGTTCACCGTCATATGCGGGAACAACGCGTAGCTCTGGAACACGACGCCCATGCCGCGTTTCTCCGGCCGCTCATGCGTGATGTCGCGGCCGTCGAGCAGGATGGTGCCGGTGCTCGGCGTGACAAAACCCGCGATCATCTGCAGGGTCGTGGTCTTGCCGCAACCGGATGGACCGAGCAGCGACAGGAACTCACCACGCTCAACGTCAAGGTCGATCTGTTCGATAGCGGTGAAGTCGCCGTAGCGCTTCGAGATGCCTTTGAGAGTCAGAAAGCTCATGTGCGTCCGTGGGTTGAAGTCGGCGGTCGGTCTGTCCGGTCTGTGAAGCTCACCGCTCCACGCTGCGATTCCAGCGTTCGGTCCACTCGGTCCGGTGCTGGTTGATTGTCGTCCAGTCCACTGCAACAAGCTTCGAAATCTGATCAGGACCATACGGCACGCGCGCCGCCACTTCCGGCGTCAGTTGCACGGTCTTGTTGACCGGGCCGAGGCCAATCGCCTGCGCCTGGATCATCTGCACTTGCGGGCTCAGCAAGTACTGGATGAACTGCTGCGACAACGCGGGCTGCGCGTTCTCCGCCACCGCGCAAGCGCCGACCTGCAGCGCGACGCCGCCTTCTTTCGGATAGAAGAACTTCAGCGGGAAACCCGTATTTTGCAGCGCAACGGCACGGCCGCTCCCATACGGCGCGAGGATCACATCGCCGCTTTGCATCAAGCCGTCCATCTCTCCCGGAGTCGGCGCCCACGACAGCACATCGGGCGCCACCTGTTTGGACATGGCGGTAAACCCCGGGTCGATATTCTTCTCGCCGCCGCCGTTCAAGCGCGCCAGCATCACCAGCGTATGCAGGCCGTAAGTGTTGGTGATAGGCGGCATACCGAGCTTGCCCTTCAGGCGCTTGTCGTACAGCACGCTCCAGGAATCCGGCGGGGGCAGGCCCATCTTCTTGAAGGCATCCGCGTTGTAGCCAATCCCGGTTGCGACCATACCGACACCCACCGCCGTGGGACCTAGCCGCGCGAGCGGATATAGATCCTTCATCACCGGTGCTTCCTCGACCTTCGCGCACAAACCCATCTGCATCGCCTGGTACATCGGGCCGTCATCCATCACAGCGACGTTGATCTGCTGGTGCCCTTTCTGCGCCTGTAATTTCGCGAGCGTGTCGCTGGAATTACCCGCAACGTAGACGATCTTGACGTCGTGCGCCTTCTCGAACGGCGGGATAATCTTCTCGCGATACATGGTCTCGTTCGACCCGCCGACGTTCGCCACATACAGCGTGGTTTCAGCCTGCGCCAGAAGCGATGCGGACAACGCCCCGGCGCAGCCGAGCGCGGCCAGCAGGGGCCGCAGATACGAACGAGAAGACGACGAGCAATGGCTTTGCTGCAGTTGTTTCATGTGCGATTCTCCAGACTGTGCAGGGTCGGACGCTTGCGGAAGGGTGCCCCCAAGTGAAATTATTCTGTTCGCCGCAAGGCATATCGTCCAATACGAATAAAATAACTAGCTATACAGGGCTGATATGGGTTTCATTCAATGAATCTTAAGCACATTGAGGCGTTCCGGGCAGTCATGCTGGCGGGTTCCATGACCGCGGCGGCCAAGGAATTGTTCACATCACAACCTAATATCAGCCGCCTGATCACGCAACTGGAACGCGAGACCGGCTTGCTGCTGTTCCTGCGCAGCGGCGTCCGGCTGATTCCCACGAGCGAAGGTAATGCGTTTTTTCGCGAGGTGGAACGCGCGTATGTGGGTCTGCAGGGGCTGACGAATGCCGCAGCGCAGATCAAGAACCTGGGGACCGGGCGATTGCGCATCGCAGCAATGCCGTCAGCGGGATTGACCCTCGTGCCGCATGCAATCCAGCGCTTCCAGGCCTTGCACCCTGAAGTCACCATCTCGTTGCACGTGAACACCTCAGGCACCGTCAATCATTGGACGAGTTCGCAGTTCTGCGATCTCGGGGTCGCGGTTTATACCAGCGAAGCGTCCAACTGCGAGATCGAGTTGTTATCGAAGGTGGCGGCGGTATGTGTATTGCCGGCAGGTCATCGGCTAGCGAAGAAAGCGACGCTCAAACCCAAGGATCTCGAGGGCGAGCGGTTTGTATCCTTGTGCCACGGCGACGGCACGCGCGCGCAGATGGACGAGGCGTTCGAACGCGCGGGAGTCGAACGGGTGCTCGCGATCGAAGCGCAGTACTCCGCGATCTGTTGCGAGATGGTTCGCTGCGGCATGGGCGTGACGCTGGCGCATCCCATTGTTGCGCAGGATTTTGCAGGTCCCAATATCGTGATCCGGCCGTTCACGCCGGCGGTCGTGTTTCCGACCTATCTGCTATTTCCGCCGCATCAGCCACGGGCGCGTTTGACGCTGGAGTTCGTTGAGGTGCTACGCAAAACCCATGACGAACAATTGGCGGCGATGGAAAAGCCCGAGAGGCTGAAGCGGGCTTGAGGGGCTGACGCAGACCTGTATGGGTCCTGGCTAGCGGTTATCCGACAGGCCCGCCAACCGATGTGTCGGAATCGGCTTGATTGCGCTCTCGCACGCGGGCGCTCCGGTCTCCAGA
This sequence comes from Caballeronia udeis, assembly GCF_044909315.1. Lineage (GTDB taxonomy): Bacteria > Pseudomonadota > Gammaproteobacteria > Burkholderiales > Burkholderiaceae > Caballeronia > Caballeronia udeis_A. The sequence goes on along the minus strand of NZ_JBIYEB010000031.1, from coordinate 17,104 downwards.
TGGACCACCAGGTCGTAGGTCGTGGAGCGACGGGTAAGCATCAGGCATGTCGACTCGCCGTGTGGTTGAAGTACCCGCGTTGCGTGCCAGCAGTGTGGCCGCATGCAGACACCCTCACCTTGCGGCACCCAGAACGCGCGCAGCGATTCCATGTCGGGTTGGCCGCCCTCCGTGCTCGTTGCGACGATCTGGATGACAGGCCCGGTCAGCGGCACGATGGCTTGCTGCGTGAGCCAATGGGCTTCGAGGCTTGCGACCGTTTCGTCGGCGTTCCTGTACTTGACCCACAGGACTTCGGTTTCCCCCGCCGCGCCGGTATCGAAGAGATGTTCGCGCCAGAAATCCGAGGCCGGGCTGGTGTACGCGGGAGCGTGGCCATCGCGTTTAAGCGGTTTGCCCAGCATCCAGCCATAGGCGTTGAAGGCCTCGGCGCTGAGCGGTTGAATCGTGAGCGAGGGGTAGGAATCAGTCGGCATTTTTCGGCAAGGCGTGAAGGGTTGATGATGAAACCGGCTGATCACCCGGGTTGGGAAACAGCGCGAACTCGGGGCCGTTGGCGAGGCTGAAATCGCGTACGACCTGCAATGCAAGCCGTGTGATGGATTCGCACAGCAGGCTGTCCGGGCTGCGCCTGAACGCGGCAACGAGCGGGAGCGCCGGAACGCGGTGCGTCACCTGCAGCAATTGCAGCCGCCCCGACTGCAACTCGTGCATGACAAATGCGCTTGGCAGCACGGCTATGCCGAACCCGTCGACGACAAGGCGAATGATCGCGGCCACGGACGAGACGCAGTTGATCTGAACGGTGGTCTCGCCGCTGGCCGCGAACAACTCGGTGAGGAAGCCATGCGGCGCCGAGTGCCGCGCAAAACTGACGATGGGAAACGCGGCCAGTTCCGCCTCGGAGAGCGCTTCAGCCGAGAGGTTGAGCGAGGGACTCGCCACCCATCGCATGGGGAGCGTCCCAAGCGGAATGTTGACTGCGTCGCTGCCGGTCACATTCGTGGTCAGCAACGCGACGTCGACGTTGCCGTTGACGAGATGCCCGGAAAGATTGGCCGTGGTGTCCGACGTGAGTTCGATCGTCAGGTTCGGGTACTCCTCCCTTACCCGCTTCAGCAGATCCGGCAGCCAGGTATGCACGACCGACTCGATCACACCCAGCCGCAGCAGCCCCGCGACCTTGGAACGGTCGCTGACGCTCGCGAGCATGTCGCGGTTCAGCTTCAGGATCTGCTCCGCGAAAACAAGCGCCTTGGTGCCTTCCTGCGTCAGCGTCACATCACGGGGCCCACGGTCGAACAGACGCACGCCAAACTCCTGCTCCAGGGCAGAAATCCGGCTGGAAATGGCGGCCTGGGTGGCGTGCAGGTGCTCGGCCGTCATCCGGAAGTTGCGCAGCTTGGCGAGCCATACAAACGTTTCGAGAAAGCGGACATTCATGGCGCACCCCGGCTGATGCGTTGTGTAACAAAGCTGAGGAAGCTGGCGAAGCGGCGGGCATCGACCGAATCATTGCGTCAGTTTATCGCCGGAAGAATTCCCGCGTGACAAGAAAAAGTGAGCACGTGGGCCCACATTTACTTGTTGGACATCGGCACACCCTTCTTCAAGACTGTCATTCATTGAATCCACCCGGTGAAAGATTTCGATGAAGACACTTGAATGCAGGATAGATAGCGGCGTCGATATCGAAGTTTTGGTGAGCCGCCTGGTCATCGCCGGCTGGGCGGGGCGTGACGCGCACGACGTCGAGCACCATATCCGCGAACTGGAAGCGCTCGGCGTCAAACGCCCGGCGTCGGTGCCCACTTTCTACATGGTCTCGCCCGCCTTGCTGACGACCGACGGCGCAATCCATGTTGTGGGCACGCACTCATCCGGCGAGGTCGAAGTCGTGCTGATCCAGAGCGCGCGCGACGGTTTGCTGGTCGGCATAGGGTCCGATCATACGGACCGCCGGGTGGAAAGCTACGACGTCGCCGTGTCGAAGCAGATGTGCGCCAAGCCGGTGAGCGCCGCGCTCTGGCGTTATGCAGATATCGCCCCGCACTGGGATTCGCTGATCGCGCGCAGTTGGCGAATCGAGGGCGATGCCGCCCCCGCGCTGTACCAGGAAGGCACGCTCGCCCGTTTGCTGCGTCCGGACGAGCTGATTAAACGAGGTTTCGGCGCGACCGCCATGCCGCCCGGATCGGCGATGTTCTGCGGCACGCAAGCCGTGCTCGGCGAACTAGGCGCAGCAGCGGGCTACGAGCTCGAACTGCATGATCCGGTACTTGGACGCAGCCTTCGGCACCGCTACATGGTCGACACGCTCGCCCATGTTGAATGACGGCGAGGCATTAGATTTGTTTATTGCCGTCCAACACAATTAGTCGTTGGACGGCGCAAATTGGCGTTTGAATACTGAGCCACATTCGCCGTCCGTGTTGCGGAATCGCATTCGATGGACGCCCCGCGCTCACTCTCCAAGCCCCAAGGATCCGCCCGTGACCTCCTCCGCCCCGCTCCGTTTTTCGCGTCCCGCTTGCTGCGCCCTCGCCGCCGCGGTTCTTCTGATTGTCAGTGGACAAAGCTACGCCGCCGACCCGGCCGTCGTCCTGATCGGCCACGCGGCACCGCTGACCGGGCAGCTTTCCCACATGGGCAAGGACAGCGAAAATGCCGCCCGGCTGGCGATCGACGAGATCAACAGCCAGCACCCGGTGATCGGCGGCAAGCCGGTCAGGTTCCAGCTCGACTCCCAAGACGATGCCGCCGATCCGCGTACCGGCACGCAGGTCGCCCAGAAGCTGGTGGATGACGGCGTGGTGGCTGTCGTGGGCGACATCAACTCGGGCGTCTCCATCCCCGCGTCGAAGATCTACAGCGAAGCAGGCATTGTGCAGATTTCGCAAGGTTCGACCAACCCCACGTACACGCTGCAGGGTTACAAGACCACGTTTCGCGTAGTCGCTACCGACGCGCTTCAGGGACCGGCACTCGCCCATTACGCGCTCGACTCGCTGCACGCGAAGCGGATTGCGATCATTGACGACTCCACCGCCTACGGCCAGGGACTCGCCGATGAATTCGAAAAGGCTGCGAAAGCGAAAGGCAGCGCGATCGTCACGCGCGAACAGACCAACGACAAGGCAACCGATTTCCGCGCAATCCTGACGAAGATAAAAGGCTTGCGTCCCGACGTCATCATGTACGGCGGCTCGGACGCCACCGCCGGGCCGTTGGCCAAGCAGGCGGGCAATCTCGGGATAACAGCGAAGGTGCTCGGCGGCGACGGCGCATGCACGGAGAAGATGATCGATCTGGCCGGTGACGCTATTGGCAACGTGACGTGCTCGGAGGCGGGCCTCGCGCTCTCGAAGATGCCCAAGGGACAGGACTTCGAAAAACGCTACATGGCACGTTTCAATACGCCGATCGATGCGTACGCGCCGTTCACCTATGACGCCGTCTATGTCATCTACAACGCGATGAAACGCGCGGACTCGACAGACCGCAGCAAAGTGCTCGCCGCGATGCCATCGACTCAATATGACGGCGTGATCGGCCGCATTGCGTTCGATCCGCATGGTGATCTCAAGGATGCAGCCGTCACGATCTATGAGTTCAAGGACAAGAAGAAGACCGTCATGGATGTCATCAAGATGTGACGCTTGCGGCGGGTGTGTTCGCGGACCACGGATGCCGCCCGCGAACACACCGCACTCAGAACGCGTGCCGTATCGCGAGCCGCACGACAACCTGCTTCGACGTGGACGAAGCGTCCGCCGCACCCGGCACGTAGGCGTCATCCAGCGCGGTCCCGGTGGTGTCGCCGCCGACCGATTGAAATGCTGCCTGGGCGTAGACATCGGTGCGCTTGGACAGCAGGTAGTCCGCCATCAATCCCACCGACTGATAGTTCGGGTGAGCCGTGCCGGTGCTGGCGTTATCAGTAGCGCGTGTATAGACGTACTGCGCGCCGACAAAAAACGCCGGAGTGAATTGATACTTGCCGTTGATCTCGAAGTTGTTGAACTTGAGCGACGATATCGACCCGCCTGCCGGCACGATCGACCCCGAGATATAGGTCGTGGAAGTCGGATCGGACAGGTTCGAGTTGGTGTACGCAAAGCCCACCGTAGCGTTACCCATGGTGTAGTTGATACCCGCGCCGAAAACCCGCAGGCGCTGCGCGAGGAAGTTCTGGTCGGTCGTGGAAATGGCGCCGCCCGTCGTGCCGGAAGGGTTGTCCGAGTTCAAATAGGCTGCCGCGATCAGCAGGCCCCCGTAGGTGTACTGCGCACCCACGCTCATCAGCCGGTTGTTGGCAAAACCCCCAGCCACGTTACTGAACCCATACATGCCGCCGAATTGAAAACCGGCCCATGCCGGGCTTGTGTATTTCACCGTGTTATTCACGCGGAATGAATTGTCGGTATTGTCGTTATCGTACGGGTGCGCAAACAGATACCCCGCCCAGTTTCCATTGGCCGTTGTCTGCGCGAGAAAATCCACTACCGAATCATATTGCCGGCCCAACGTGACCGTTCCGTATGTGGCGTCGCTAATGCCCACGAAAGCCTGCCGGCCGAATTCCAGGCCGCCCTGACCCAGCCGTCCGTTGTTCAGGTTAAACCCATTTTCAAGGGTGAAGATCGCCTTGACGCCCCCGCCCAGGTCTTCATTGCCCTTCAATCCCCAGCGGCTGCCTTGTGCATAACCGCTCTGCATTTCATAGGCTTTATTGCCGTTGACGTTATTCGTATAGTCGAACCCTTCGTCAATGACACCATACAGCGTCACACTGTTTTGGGCATGCGCGCCCGAGACGAACAGGCATGACAAAGTCATGCAGATTGCTTGCTTTTTCATTGATGGCTCCAAAACCATGGACCCGGCGTGTCGCCGGCGTGGACCTGCTTTTTTATGACGCTTCTTTTATTGATCGCCCGGTACGGGCGTGTGTATCCAGGACCCCCGTTGCGGGCCCTGTCCTGCGCTCAGTCAATCGTGTTAACTGATTGGCTAACTGATTTATTCAAGCAACGCGTTCGGCGCGCCGCTCGACGAACCGGCGGACATAGTCGTTCGCGGGGAAACGCACGATATCTTCAGGTGTGCCTTGCTGCACGAGTTCGCCATCGCGCAGAATCGCGATCTGTGTGCCCAGTCTCAATGCTTCATCCAGGTCGTGCGTGATGAAGACAATGGTCTTGTTCAACGTCCTCTGCAGCTCGAGCAACTGATCCTGCATCTCGGTGCGGATCAACGGATCAAGTGCCGAAAATGCTTCGTCCATCAGCAGTACTTCCGTGTCCGCCGCCAACGCACGGGCAAGCCCCACGCGCTGGCGCATCCCGCCCGAAAGCTCGTCGGGGAATTTATCGCCATAACCATCCAGGCCCACCTTGCCGAGCCAGATCCGGGCTTTCTGGTTCGCTGCATCATGGCGCTCGCCTCTTACACGCAATGCGTACGCCGCGTTCTCCAGCACCGTTGCATGAGGCAACAGGCCGAAGTTCTGGAACACCATGCTTACGCGATGCCGGCGGAACTCGCGCAGCCCCGCCGCGTTGAGCGAGAGGATGTTCTCGCCGTCAATCACGATCTCGCCTGCGCTCGGATCGATCAGCCGGTTGAAGTGGCGCACGAGCGTGGACTTGCCGGACCCGGACAAGCCCATGATCACGAAGATCTGACCGGCCTCGATATTCAGGTTGATGTTGTTGAGACCGACGTTACAGCCGTTGTCGGCGAGCACGTCCGCCTTCGACGCGCCGTGCCGGAGCATGTCGATAACACGTGCATGGGTCATCGTCGGCCCGAAGATCTTGTAGACGTTGCTGACTCGGATAGCTGTCATGTTCGCGCTCCGCAAAAGGGATGGATGAGGGTCAGACGCGACGCGACGCGGCGTCGCCCGCCGCCTCCGGCTCGCCAAGACCGGCACTGCGCGCGCTCTGGCGAGCCTGCACGCGGGCCCTTCTGTTCGCACTTAGCGCCAACCGTGCACGCCGCTCCTGACCGTAACCCTGCGAGATCCGGTCGATTACTATCGCCAGGATCACAATGGCAATACCCGCCTGCATGCCCTTGCCGACATCGAGTGTCTGGATACCGGCCAGCACATCTTCGCCGAGACCGCGCGAACCGATCATGGATGCAATCACGACCATGGACAGCGACATCATGGTGGTCTGGTTGATACCGGCCATGATGCTCGGCCGCGCGAGCGGCAACTGCACGCCTATCAGCATCTGCCAACGTGTCGTGCCAAAGGAGCGCGCGGCTTCCACCACGTCGCCATCCACCTGCCGGATGCCCAGGTCCGTGAGCCGGATCAGCGGCGGCAGCGAATAGATCACCGTGGCGAAAATGGCCGGCACCTTGCCCAGCCCGAAGAGCATCAGCACCGGGATCAGGTACACGAAGCTGGGCAGCGTCTGCATCACGTCAAGCACGGGCAGCAGCCCCCGGCGGACCCAGCGGTTCTGCGAGCACAGGATGCCAAGCGGGATGCCCAGCACGATCGACAACACGGTTGCGACCAGCATCAGCGCAAGCGTCTGCATCAGCTTGTCCCACAGCCCGAACGCGCCGATTGCGTAGAGCAGCAGCACGAACAGCGCGGCCAGCGAGAGCTTGCGCGTGGCGTGCCAGGCGAGCAGACCCGCGAGGATTAACAACAGCCACGGCGGCATGATCCGCAAGCCGCTTTCCAGCGGCACCAGCAGGTACTTCAGCACGACCAGGCTGAACGAGTGGAAGGCATCGCCATAGTTCTGGACCAGCAATGCGACCTTGTCGTTGATCGGGTCGGCAAGCGACAGATGCGGAAAGATGGACGTCATGGTTCACTCGTCTTGAGAAGGATCGCGGTGAAGGAAAGGGCCCGTTTTCAAGTGCCCAGTCTGGCCTGCACCTTGGCCGCTACATCGGCCGGCACCCAGGTCTTCCACATCTCGGGGTGCGTGCGCAGGAACGTGGTGGCCATGGCCGAGCCGTCGATCTTCTTCGAAGTCATCTCGAGAATCGTGCTGTTCAGGAAGTCCATCGGAAAGCTGACTTTCGAGAACAGATCAATGGCTTGCGGTTCGGCTTCGCTGAAGGGCGTCGAGACACCCACCGTCACGTGCGAAACCATATACGACGAAGCACATTGCTTCGTGCTGCTTTCATCGCGCAGGGTCTTCCAGCAGGCGTCGTTGTACGGCGGCATCTTGAGTTCGACGAACTTGTATTTCGCCATCAGCGCAGCGGGGCCCCAGTAATAAAACACCAGCGGCTTGCCGCGCTGATACGCCGATTCTATCGATGCATCGAGTGCGGCGCCCGTACCCGGATGGAAATTGGTGTATGACGCGTCGAGGCCCAACACCTTGAGCAAACGCGTATTCACGCGTTCGCAGTCCCAGCCTGTCGGGCAATTCAGGAACCGGCCCTTCTCCGGTTCTTCGTCATCGGCGAACAGGTCCTTGTATTTCGGCAGGTCGGTGACCGAAACAAGTCCCGGTGCGCTGGCCTTGATGTTGCGGGACGCATCGCCCTTGATCACGTATTCAGGCACGAACCAGCCCTCCTTCGTGCCACCCGGGAGGGTGTCGCCTACCAGTTTGACCTTGCCGGCAGCGACCGCTTTCGACGTGATTTCGCTGCGGCCGGTCCATTGCTCGGCCCAGACCTGCACGTCGTTGCTTGCCAGCGCGGTCTCGGTGGCGGCCGTGCTGCCGGGCACGACGTCCGTCGCGCAGCCGTAGCCCTTTTCAAGAATCTGACGCAGCACTTCAGTCGCAAACGCGCCGCTTTCCCACGTAATGCCCGCAAAGTGCACGGTCTTGCCCGAGCTGCAGAAAGTCCCTGCGGCGTGCGCAGTGCCCGCGGTCGCCGTTACCACGACCAGAGCCGAAATGCCTGCTTTGAAGAATCGTTTGAGCATCGTCTTGCACCTATGGGGTTGGTTTGCTATCGGTTTTTTTAATGACGCGCCGTCTGCGAGGATCAGGCCAGCAACCTCGCCTCGAACGGGTAGTCCGAGAGCAGTTCGACGCGGCCGTCGTCGCGAACATAGACCTGCTCTTCCAGCTTCACGCCCTCGCCGCCAGCCTCATGTCCAATATAGCTTTCAATGCACAGGGTCATGCCCGGCTCGATCACGCCGTCATACCCCTTGGCCTCGTTGTCCTCTCTATGCACGATATACGGATACTCGCCCGTCATGCCGACGCCATGCGCGAGCGCGAAATAGCGGCGTGCGCGGTATGGCTCGGGAATCTTCCACGCCCGGGCAATGAACTCCTGGAAAGTCGTGCCCGCGCGCAAGTTCTCCATGTTCGAATGAATCTGCTCGTACGCCAGCTGGTAGAGGTTCTTTTGCGCGGCCGTGGCCTGCACATCGCCACACAGGAACGTGCGCGAAAAATCCGCGTAATAGCCGAAACGGCCGACCACGTCCGTGTCGAGCCCGACGAGTTCGCCCGACTGGATCTTGCGCGGGCTGCTTTCCTGGAACCACGGATTGGTACGCGGCCCCGAACTGATCAGGCGCGTTTCAATGTAGTCGCCATCGGTTGCAATGATGTGCTGGTGCAGATGCGACCACAGCTCGTTCTCGCTGATGCCCGGCACAAGCGCCGCTTCCAGCTTGCGCACGCCTTCTTCAGCCGCACGCAGCGACGCGCGGATCATCTTGATCTCGTTGGGCACCTTGATGGCGCGCGCGCGTTCGAGCGGCTCCTGTGCGTCGAAGACCTGATAGCCGCGTGCCTGCAACGCGAACGCTGCAGCGGAGGTCGCGCTTTCGATCGCAATGCGCTTGCCGCCACCGCTTTGTGTCATCAGCTCGTCAATCTCGGCTGCCCAGCGCTCGGTGACCTGGCCGAGCATGTCATCACAAAAGTAGTAGGAGATCGCGGTGGCGGGGCGGACTTCATCCACCGTGTCCAGGCCTTCGGCCAGGAAGTCGCAGCCCGCGTATTCGAACAGCACGACCTTGCCTTCCGCCGGCACGAACACATAGCGGGCAGGGTTGCGCATTGAATAGACCTGCATGTTGCGCGAGCCGGTGGCGTAGCGCATGTGCGTGGGGTCGAACAACACAGCGGCGGTCAGGTCGCGCTTCTTCAGTTCACGGCGCACCGCAGCCAGCCGGTCACGTTGAATCTGCGCAATTTCAGCGGCCGTGGGTTCGCAATCTTCAGGAAGATGGGTAGGGCGAATAATCGACATGTGGGGGTTTTATAAGCGTTAATCGACGGGTTAATCAACCAGGCTGTCGGCGCGAACGAGCCGTTGCTCGGCTTCCAGATGAGCTTCCGAAACGCGGCCGTATAACTGGCGTGTCCGTTCAAGCCGTCCGATCACGCCAGGCTTTTGCGAGTACGCAAAGATGGCTGTGTGGCGCTCGATTTCGCCCGCTACCTGGGTGACGCGGTGCAGCGAAAAGCGGCCTTTGAACAATTGCAGGTCGCCCGGACGCAGCGTGATGACGTTGATGGCTTCGCGGGTTTCCCCGCGTACCACGCGGCCGACGCCTTCGTAGTTCTCGCCTTGCGGCGTGCGAATGTTCGGGCAGTATTCGAAGTCGCCGCCCGCGGTGGGCTGCTGGGTCATCATCGAAACAATGAATTCGTTCGTGTCGTAATGCCACGGCTGCTCGGTGCCGGGCGGCATCACGTTTTGCACCAGACCCGCATATGGATCGGCGTATTCCCACACCCGCGTTTCGCCCAGGCAATCCGCCACGAAACGTTTCATCGCCTGGGCGACATAGATGCGATGCACAATCGCGTCCGCCGGAATCAGGTCGCGTGTCACGAAACCGCTGGTGCGGTCCATGAAGATACGGCGGGGATCGGTGTCGGAGAGCGTGGGGTCGTCGGCGGTAAAGTAAGCATTGACCTTACGAGTTGAAAAGTAGGTTTTGGCGGCCAGCGCGCGACCCTCGTTGCGTGCCCGCTCAAGCGCCTCCGGGCGCAGGAAATCGTGCAGCACGGCGCTGCCGCTAGCGGCCAGCTCGGCGCGGCAGGCCGCCACCAGTTCGGTCAGGCGTGCGCTGTCCGGATCATGCAGGGGGTAGCGGTCAGTGTTGACGATATCGCTGAGATCGAGGCATTCAGCATCGGCAAGTGAAACGGAGAGAACCACGGCAGGCTCCAAATCGATATTTTGGCGAGTGGATTTACGGGTCGACTTCAACAACAATCTGCGAACGACGGCCCGATCTTTTGGCGGCCAATTTCTTTTGGAAAGCGAGTATTTCCGATGGATTCCATTAGCGAACCCGATTGGTCGAAGATCGCTTCACTCGATGCGGAACTCGTGCGCGCGTTTGTCGTGGTGGCTGAAAGCGGGGGTTTTACGGCGGCGGCGCGCCAGCTTCATCGCACGCAATCGACCATCAGCCTGCGGATCCGGACGCTCGAGGAGCGGCTTGGGGCGCACCTGTTCATGCGCAACAGCCGTCATTTCGCGCTCTCGAGCGACGGCGAGAATTTCCTGATCCACGCACGGCGGATATTGCAGGTGCAAAACGAGGCAATTGCTTCGCTCACGCGCGGGAGCCGCGGCAATGTGATTCGTTTCGGGTTGCCGGAAGATTATGCGGAGCTATGGCTGCCGGAACTGCTGCGGGCGTTTTATGCGGTGCGCCCCGGTGCGCGGCCGCATATTCATTGCCGGACATCGCTGGAATTGCTGGAACGGCTGAGCGCAGGTGAACTCGATCTGGCGCTGGTCGTGCGGCACGGCGAGCGTGCCGGGGGAAAACCCCTGGCGCGCCAGGAACTGGTGTGGGCAGCGCATCACGATTTCGAGTTGTGCGCGGATGCGCCGGTGCCGCTCGCCCTCTTCGACGAAAGCTGTACTTACCGGCAACGGGGATTGCAGGCACTGACCGCAATCGGGCGGGATTATCAACTCGTGTACACGAGCCAGAGTCCGACCGGAATCCGCATTGCGGTGAATCATGGCGCGGCGGTGACGATCATCGATCGCCGGACGCTGCCCGCGTGCTGGCGCACGTTCGATGAATCGGACGGCCTGCCGGCGCTGCCGCCCGCGGAACTGGAGCTTCATGTTGCCCCAACCATGCGTAACGAAGCAACGCGAGACCTGAGCGCGTTGATCGAGATGCTGGTGTCGGAGCATAGCGGCGCGATGGCCTGACGCGGTTGTGTGGCTGCGTCTTTCTTCGCGTTCGCCGCCTCGGCCTGAACGGTTATATTCCCTGCTCCATCCACGCACACATGTTTCCCCATGCCCCACTCCACCGCTGCCCTGGAAACCGATCGTCTTATCCTGCGTGCCCCGCAACGCGCTGATTTCGACGACATCTACGCCATGTGGTCGGACCTCGCGGTCGTGCGCCATGTCACCGGTGTTGCGTTCACAAAGGAGGAAGCATGGGCGCGCCTGCTTCGAAGCGCGGGGCATTGGGCATTGATGGGATTCGGCTATTGGGTAGTCAGCGAGAAGCACAGCGGCAAGTTCATCGGTGAGGTCGGCTTCGGGCAATACAAGCGCGGTATCGACCCGGCATTCGATGAAGCGCCGGAGATCGGATGGATGTTGACGTCCGGGTCGCAACGACAAGGCTACGGCGCCGAAGCCGTGCGTGCCGCGTTGCGGTGGGCGGATACACGCTGGCCCGACGATGAAATCGTCTGCATTATCTCGCCGGAAAACGCACCCTCGCTTGCACTCGCCAGGAAATGTGCATTCGCGCCAAGCCGCACGACAAACTACAAGGGCAAGCCAACCGTCGTGTTCCAGCGCGAGGCGCCGTCGCCCAAAGATTAAAGCCCTTCCAGGAAGTCTTTTTTAATCGATTTCGAGTAGGCGGAACACGCAACGTGCGCTGCGTTGGCCGCTGCATTGACCATCACGCTGGCATCGACGGGCTTGCATAGCGACACGACAATCGGTGGCGGAACCGGCTTCAGCGGCAGCTCGACGAACTCGCCGCTTTGCAATTCCTTGGCGACGAAAAGACTGGGAATACCGGCGACGCCATATCCGTCGCGCACCAGTTGAACGATCGCGGCGACCGATGGCGAGCACGTGATACGCGTTTGTTCGGGCCGCATGTTCTCTTGCCGGGCAAGCGTATGCACGATACTTTCCAGCGCTACCTGCGGTGCCGTCCCACGGCCGAACGTGACTATCGGCCGTTGCAACACGCGTAGCGCAAGCCCGGCGGAGCGCCGCGACAACAGCCCGCGTCTTGCGATCCAGCGCACCGGGTAACTCGCAATCGCACTCGATGCAATCTTGGTACTGTCGATCCCTTCCACCCGTATGACGAGATCAAGCTCGCCGCTCAGCAAGCGGCGCTGCAACACGGAACTCGAATCGACGGTGAGATCGACATCGAGCTTCGGATAGTTCGCGTTGAGATAGGTGATGTAGTGCGACAGCCAGCTATGCACCACAGTTTCGATCACCCCGAGCCGCAGCTTGCCGCCGACCACCACCTCCTGGCCCGCCGCCTCGCGCAACGCACGCGCGGCATCCACCACGTTGCGCGCGAGCCCGAGCAGGCTCTGTCCCGCGGTAGTCAAACGAAATGCGGTTGAGGACCGGTCGACCAGCTCGGTCTTCAACTCGTCCTCGAGCGACTTGATGCGTAGCGAGATGGTCGCGGGCGTGGCGTGCAGGACACGCGCGGTCGCCCGGAAACTTTCCAGTTCCGCCAGCGTCACGAAGGTCTCGAGGAAGCGTGTATTCATGCAGGCGTCAGCCGGAACGACTGCATGGCGTCACCCAGGCGCAGCGCCTGGTCGTTCATCGAACTCGCCGCGGCCGCGGCCTGCTCGACCAGCGCCGCGTTCTGCTGCGTGGTGCCGTCCATCTGCGCGATCGCCCGGTTGACCTCTTCAATCCCCACGCTTTGCTGGTTCGACGCAGTAGCAATGTCTTCCACAATGGTTGTCACGCGTTTGACCGCCGTGACAATGTCGGCCATGGCCTTGCCCGCGTTTTCGGCGAGTCCCGCACCGCTTTCGATCTGCGTCAGCGACGTGTCGACCAGCACGCGGATCTCCTTTGCCGCCGCCGCACTGCGTTGCGCGAGGCTGCGCACTTCGCCCGCCACCACCGCAAAACCGCAGCCGTTTTCACCGGCGCGCGCCGCTTCAACCGCCGCGTTCAGCGCGAGAATATTCGTCTGAAACGCAATGCCGTCGATCACCGCCGTGATCTCGGCGACCTGCTTCGAACTGGTCGCAATCGCGCGCACGTTCTCGACCACATCGTCCACCACGCTACCGCCTCGCAGCGCTTGCGCCGACGCGCTTGCCGCCACCTGACTTGCTTGCGACGCATTGTCGGCGTTCGCGCGTACCGTGGACGTGATCTCGTCCATGGCCGCCGCGGTCTCCTGCAGCGCCGCTGCCTGCTGCTCGGTGCGGCTCGACAGGTCCGCGTTGCCGCTGGCAATTTCCGCTGCGGCAAGCTTGATGGCGTCGGCGGCGTCCTTCACGCGCGATACCGTGCCCGCCAGGCTGTCGCGCGTATGGGCAATCGCTGAAATAACGCTCTGCGTATCGCCCGCCGTTACGTCGATGCGCCCCGTCAGGTCGCCCGATGCAATCTGCCGCGCAAGGTGTGCAGCGGCGGCGGGTTCACCGCCAAGCGAGCGGCTCACGCTCTTGATTGCCAGGGACGCAAACAGCGAAATGGCCGCGCCGAGTACCAACAGCATCAGGAGCGAATGCAGGAGCGTGCGATAGAACGCGGCCTGGATATCGTCCTGGTACGTACCGGCGATCATGTCCCAGTCCCACGGCTTGTAGCGTTTCGTATAACCCAGCTTTGAGCTCGGTTCGGTCGCGCCCGGCTTCGGCCACCAGTATTCGAGAAACCCTCCGCCTTCCGCGGAACTGCCGGCTGCGGCGATAGCCTTGTAGAGCGAATTGCCCTTGGCGTCCTTCCAGTCCGACATGTCCTTGCCGTCCAGTTTCGGGCTGATCGGATGCATGATCATGACCGAGTTCGACCCGACAATCGTCACGTAACCACCGCCGTCGTACCGCAGGTCGCCGATCCGCGCGATAGCTTCCTGCTTCGCGGCATCGACGGACATCCTGCCGCTCTGCGCCAGCTTGTCGAGGCCGGCGGCGATTGAATACGACATCGAGACAATGTCATCCAGGTCGCGATGACGCTCGGACAACTGCAGGTCACGCGTCTGGTATGCGTGCCAGACAGTCAGCGTAAGAAGGCCGAACCACGAAAGAATCAGCGGCATCCATAACTTCTGGCGCAAGGACAGACGGTTCATTTTTGTTTTCCAGTTGAAAGGAACTGCGGTCAGGAGAGGCGCGGGAGAACGAGCCCGCTCTTTCGCTTAACGGCAGCCCGGAGGAATTATTAACTCCGCCAAAAAAATACGCCTGTTTAATCGATAGTTTCTGCAGGATGTTTCTGAGCAGCACACGTCCTTCGGTGCGGCTGCGTCCACGCGTTAAAACACCGCGCACAAAGGCATGCAGCCTCGCTCAGCACCTATTCATCCGGCTGCGTGCGCCGGGTCCGTTACGTGAAAATCCCAATGAAACTGTTAAGAAAACCTTAACGCATGCGAGCGGAATAACTCGCTGGCGCCACTTTTTTTGCGGCCCTAACCTGCATCTCGTCACTTGTTTCGCCGCCATTTCATTGCATTCGTGAGGGACCTGAACCATGCCGCATCTTTTCCGCCAGCAAGTCCGCAGCAAGCGTTTTACCGGTCCCACGGCCGGGCACTGCGGTGAGTTCGCGCAAGCCAATCTCGCCATCATCCCAAGCGTTTATGCAGAGGATTTCCTGCGTTTTTGCGTGCGCAACCCCAAGGCGTGCCCGCTGCTGGGCGTGGGTGAACCGGGCCAGTGGAACGTGCCGGCGCTGGGCCGCGACCTCGATGTCCGCACCGACGTTCCCGGCTACAACGTGTATCGCGACGGCGTGCTGTGCGAGCAACCCGACGATATCGTCGAACTCTGGCGTGATGATCTGGTGGTGTTCGCCATAGGGTGTTCGTTTTCATTCGAACAGATGCTGGCGCGCGAACGCATCCCGTTGCGGCATGTGGATGAGGGCGTCAATGTGCCGATGTTCCGCACGAACATGTCCAACCAGGCGGCCGGGCCATTCGGCGGCAAGCTGGTCGTCTCGATGCGTCCCATGAGCGGTGCGCATGCGGTGCGCGCCGTCCAGATCACGAGCCGGTTCCCTTCCGTGCATGGTGCACCGGTACATCTGGGCAGCCCGGCCGTACTGGGTATTGAAGACCTGATGCAGCCCGACTACGGTCAACCGGTTTCTATTCACGACCATGAGATACCCGTGTTCTGGGCGTGCGGCGTGACGCCGCAAAGCGCGATCGAAAGCGCGCGGTTGCCGTTCGCGATTGCGCATCGGCCGGGCCACATGCTTGTGACCGACATCCCCAACTCATCGCTCGCTGTGCTCTGAGCGCGCGCTCACGAACCCTGGAGAAAACATGACTACTGAAGCACGCTATGCGAGCACGCAGGTTGAAGCGCTGCCCGACGAACCCGCCAGCGGCGGCATGTTCGGCTGGTACAAGCACACGACTCCAAGCGAGAAGCGTGCGTTCTGGAGCTGCAAGATAGGCTATGGACTCGACGCCATGGACACGCAGTTCCTGAGCTTCGTGATCCCCACACTGATCGCTACCTGGGGTTTGAGCAAGGGCGAGGCGGGATTGATCGGCACGGTGACGCTGCTGACTTCGGCGCTTGGCGGCTGGGTGGCGGGCATTCTGTCGGATCGCATTGGCCGCGTGAAAACGCTGCAGATCACCATCCTCTGGTTTGCGTTCTTCACGCTTGTCTGCGCGTTCGCCCAGAACTACACGCAGTTGCTGGTCGCACGTGGCTTGATGGGTTTCGGTTTCGGCGGCGAGTGGACCGCGGGTGCGGTGTTGATCGGCGAGGTCATCCGGCCGCGTGATCGGGGCAAGGCCGTGGGCATGGTGCAAGCGGGCTGGGCAATCGGCTGGGCTGTCGCCGCCGGTCTCTATACGCTGGTGTTCTCGTTCCTCCCCGGCGACGTTGCGTGGCGGGCACTGTTCGCGCTCGGCATCTTGCCCGCGCCATTTGTGATCCTGATCCGCCGTCTGGTCGATGAACCTGAAGTCCACAAGCAGCAGAAACAACGCGAGCTGGAAAGCAACGACCGCAGCTCGTTCCTCGAAATCTTCGGCCCTGGCATCTGGTTTACCACGCTGCGCACCGCTATTCTCGCGACCGGCACGCAAGGCGGTTATTACGCCATCACCACGTGGCTGCCGACTTACCTGAAGACCGAGCAGCACCTGAGCGTAGTTGGCACGGGCGGTTATCTCGCCGTGGTGATCGCGGGGTCGTATGCGGGGTACCTGTGCGGTGCGTTTCTCAGCGATCGCTTTGGCAGACGGCTAAACTTCATTGTGTTCTCGCTGGCTTCGATGGTCATCGCGCTGGTCTATACCCGCGTGCCGATGAGCAACACCATGCTTCTGATCCTCGGCTTTCCGCTCGGTTTTTTTGCATCGGGTATCTTTGCCGGCATGGGCGCGTTCATGACGGAACTGTTCCCCACCCGCATACGGGGTTCTGGTCAGGGCTTTTGCTACAACTTCGGCCGTGCGGTCGGCGCCACGTTTCCATTCCTGATCGGTTTTGTTGCTCAGAAGATGTCCTTGGGCATCGCGATTGGAACCTTCGCGGCAGCGGCTTACGGCGTAGTGATTCTTGCGGCGCTGACGTTGCCTGAGACGCGTGGCGCCAAGCTTGTTGCGTAGGTTTTCGCTCGCGCCGGTGGACGGGTTTTGGGGTTTTGTGGGCTTGGGGTTAGTGGTCGGGGTCTATGCCGGGTTGGTGCTTTCGGCGTTAGTGGTCTGCATGAGTCGGATTTTCTCTTTATCACTATTAGCCACTGTGCGTGGCGGCACGTCATTTCTTTGTCCAAAGCGACAAAGAAACGAAGCAAAGAAAACGCTTTAACCGCTCTACCCTAAGTGTCCACAGCGTGCAGTTTTAATTCATAGGTGCCCCAAAAGCACGGTGCTCGCCAGAGCGACGGACAGTTGAACCCCTCTTTCTCGCGAATCCTGACATGAACACGCTTCGCCACC
>NZ_JBIYEB010000030.1:0-123199 GCF_044909315.1 Caballeronia udeis | reverse complement strand
CGCGTCCATTTGCATGCTCCTTTCGAAAAACGAGTGTCAGAATTCTCGTTTTACTCCAGGGAGCTTACTTTCGATGGCCCCTTACATAGTATCTAATGAAAGCAATAGCTCAACTAAAGACAGCGCAAATTCTTGACCGAATCAACGCTCTTCAGACAAGCACTTCACACTACTTCAACTCTTCGCAATTGACCGCTCCCGTGCGCGAATGGCTCAGTAAAAAGCTTCGTCCACTGATCGATGCCCGCGTGAAAGCCGACTACCTGATTCATTCCGAGGTAAGCCTCGCGCTGGCAACAGCCGCGACGGCTGGCGCCGAAGCAATCGTAAAGAGGGTAATCTGACCCTTGGGCGTGGAGCCACCCTTTCGGCGATCCTCCCCGCTCGGCGCCGTTGCGGAACTCGCCCTGCCAGTCTGATTCCCGGCGTGACGTTCCTCACTGGTCCTGCTTGAAATTCCCGAAGATGTAAAACCACCGGCATGTCCGGCGCTTTTGCTTGGCCCAGGCGCCATTTTGTCGTGCGTAACCGTATTGGCCGCGTTCCGGGAAATACCATTTCATACCGGGTTAGCCATTCGGCCGATATTCCCGTGACCAGCCGACGCGGTACACTCGTGGCCTTAGGACTTTCGCCAATTCACGCACTCAAGATGGGTACGCATATCTCCGTTTCGTCTACCACTCAAGATCCGGCCAACGCCGCGCAGGAACCCGGTGGTGCCGTCGATCTGTCGCACCATACCCCCATGATGCAGCAGTATCTGCGCATCAAAGGGGAGCACCCCGGCACGCTCGTGTTTTACCGGATGGGCGACTTCTACGAGCTATTCTTCGACGACGCCGTCAAAGCTTCACGCCTCCTCGACCTGACGCTCACACAACGCGGGGCGTCCGGCGGCAACCCGATCAAGATGGCCGGCATCCCCCATCATTCTTGCGAGCAATATCTGGCGAAGCTCGTGAAACTCGGGGAATCCGTCGCTATTTGCGAGCAGATCGGCGACCCGGCGACATCGAAGGGGCCGGTCGAGCGCAAGGTCGTGCGTGTCGTCACGCCCGGTACGCTGACCGATGCAGCGCTCCTCTCGGACAAAAACGACGTCTTCCTGCTCGCCCTCTGCCCAGCGCATAACCGTCGCGGCGTGATCACGAGCGTCGGCCTGGCATGGCTGAACCTGGCGAGCGGTGCATTACGCCTCGCCGAGGTTGCGCCGGATCAATTGAGCGCGGCGCTCGAGCGCATTCGCCCGGCTGAAACGCTGGTCGCCGACTCATTTTCCACGACCAACGCGCCGTTCGAAGTGCCGAACGTAGGGGCAACAACACGAACGCCCGCGTGGCATTTCGATATCGACTCGGGCATGCAACGTCTGCGCGAGCAACTCGATGTCGCCAGCCTCGACGGCTTCGGTGCGCACTCGCTTACCTGCGCGTGCGGTGCCGCAGGCGCGCTGCTGCTGTACGCAGCTTCCACCCAGGGCCAGCAACTTCGGCATGTGCGCAGCCTGAAGGTGGAATACGAATCGGAGTACATCGGCCTCGACCCGGCGACGCGGCGAAACCTCGAACTGACCGAGACCTTGCGCGGCACGGAATCCCCCACCTTATGTTCGCTGCTGGACACATGCTGCACGACCATGGGCAGCCGTCTGCTGCGGCACTGGCTGCATCATCCGCCACGCGAGTTCACCATCGCGCAAAACCGGCAGCGTGCAATCGGCGCATTGCTTGATGCGCCCGCAACCGCCAGCCTGGACGGTCTGCGCGCGGCATTGCGGCAGATTTCGGATATCGAACGGATTACGGGGCGGCTTGCACTGCTGTCGGCCCGGCCACGCGATCTCTCCAGCCTGCGCGATACCTTTGCGGCACTCCCCCAACTGCGCGAACGGCTTGCTGCCGTGAAAATGAATGCGGCATCGCTTGAACGTATCGACGTATCGCTCGAGCCGCCGCCCGAATGCCTCGCGCTGCTGACCCGCGCAATCGCGCCCGAACCCGCGGCGCTGATTCGCGACGGGGGTGTAATCGCGCGCGGATACGACGCCGACCTCGACGAGCTTCGCGACATCTCGCAGAACTGCGACCAGTTCCTGATCGACCTGGAAACGCGTGAGCGCACACGAACGGGTATCGTGAATCTGCGAGTCGAGTACAACAAGGTGCATGGCTTTTATATCGAAGTCACGCGCGGTCAGACAGACAAGGTTCCTGATGACTACCGCCGTCGCCAGACGCTGAAAAACGCCGAGCGTTACATCACGCCTGAGTTGAAGACCTTCGAAGACAAAGCGCTGTCTGCACAGGACCGGGCGCTCGCCCGCGAGCGTCTGCTCTATGACGCCGTGCTCCAAACGCTGCTGCCGCACATTGGCGACTGCCAGCGCGTAGCGGCTGCGCTTGCCGAACTCGACCTGCTTGGCGCATTCGCGGAACGAGCGCTCGCGCTCGACTGGATCGCACCCGAGTTCGCGGACAACGCAGGTATCGACATCGAGCAGGGACGGCACCCGGTAGTGGAAGCGCAGGTCGAACAGTTCATTGCCAACGATTGTTGCCTGAATACCGAACGCAAGCTGTTGCTGATCACCGGCCCGAACATGGGCGGTAAGTCGACGTTCATGCGACAGACCGCGTTGATCGCGCTGCTGGCTTACGTAGGCAGCTACGTACCCGCGAAACGTGCGCGCTTTGGGCCAATCGACCGCATCTTCACGCGCATCGGTGCCGCAGACGATCTCGCCGGCGGCCGGTCCACCTTCATGGTCGAGATGACGGAAGCGGCGGCCATTCTCAACGACGCCACGCCGTCTAGTCTTGTGCTGATGGACGAGATCGGCCGCGGTACGTCCACCTTCGACGGCCTGGCGCTTGCGTGGGCCATTGCGCGTCATCTGCTGTCGCATAACGGCTGCCATACGCTGTTCGCCACGCATTACTTCGAACTGACGCAGTTGCCCGCCGAGTTCACTCAAGCAGCAAACGTGCATTTGTCAGCGGTTGAACATGACCACGGCATCGTGTTCCTGCACGCAGTGAGCGAAGGTCCGGCGAACCAGAGCTACGGCTTGCAGGTCGCCCAACTGGCAGGCGTGCCACCAGCTGTCATCAAGGCCGCAAGGAAACACCTGGCGCATCTGGAGCAGCAGTCGATCGGTCAGCCATCGCCGCAATTCGATCTGTTTGCAGCACCTGTTGTTGAGGTAGCTGACGCCTACGACCACGATGAACCGGTCGAAGCGCAGCCGCATCCCGCGCTTGACCGGCTGCGAGCAATCGATCCGAACGAATTGCGCCCACGCGACGCGCTCGATCTGCTCTACGAGCTTCATGAGCTGGCGTCGAACGCTCCGGATGTGTCGCGTTAAGGCGGACTTTGCCATCGACCGGTCGGGCGCGCGACGCATGGTGCGCGCTCGCGTCATCGGTACTTGCTTAAGCGCCTTCTTTCTGCTGGCCGGAAGGCCGGGGCGCGCGCAAGCCGAGGCACCGCCGCTTACGCCGCTCACATTCGCAATCGCGTCGAATGTGCTCGACAAACCTGCCGGCGAAACTTCGCTCCATCATCTGCTCGACGCCATCGGGCAAGAACGGAACACCTCGTTCATCGTCTACAACGGCGACCTCAAAGGCGAAACGGAACCGTGCCGGGATTCGCTCTATGACACGCGCCAGCAAATCTTCGATAGCTCCCGCAAACCGGTCGTCCTGTTGCCCGGCGGCAACGACTGGGCATCTTGCGGTCTCGCGCAGGCGGGCAGTTACGATCCGGTCGAGCGGCTGGATTTCATTCGCCAGCTGTTCTTCGGCGACTCGAGTTCGCTCGGCCAGACGCCCATGAACGTGATCCGCGAAAGCGACGTCGCGCGCTTTCGGCCGTTCCGCGAAAATGTCCGGTGGCAAAGCGACGGTGTCGCATTCATTGGCTTGAACGCGCCCGCGCCAAACAATCACTATCTGAGCGCAGGCGGGCGTAACGGAGAATTCGAGGACCGTTCCGTGGCCAACGCATTCTGGCTGGAACATGCGGTTGAAACCGCGCGACGGTCGGACATGCGTGCGGTCGTCGTCATCTTGCAGGGTGACCCCGACTTCGCGCGTTACGAGCGTCGTGATCGTTTCGCATGGCTGCATTTTTCACGCGGCGATACGCCGCGCGACGGGTTTCTCGAACTCAAGCGCAGTCTTGTCAAAGCGGCCGAGTTGTTTCGCGGCCCCGTGATCGTGATCCACGAATCGGATACGCCCATACCCAGGGGCTTTCACATCGATCAACCGTTGCACAACGACAAAGGCGCAGTGGTGGCCAATCTGACGCGTATTGCGATCGGCTTGAAGAAACCCCAATCGCAATGGATCGAGGTCGAATCGGACTTCGCGTGGCGGCCGCCCTTTCGGGTTCGCGTGCGTGACGTGGTTGTCCGACCGGTAGCGCCCGGCCAGGCACCGGCGCCGACCATGCCGGCGTCTTCGTCGATACCGTCGTCGCCTATGCCCTCTTCCATACCCGGCGTTGAAAACGATACGCCCGGGCCTTCGTCGTTTTTCCAGCAGATGCAGCCGGTACAGCCGACGCAACACTCCGCGCCGCCGGCCCAACCGGACACCACAACGCCCACATCCAATGCCGCGTCTTCAGTGCCGCCCATACTGAACTTGAATTCGCCCGCGAACCTGCCGCCGATCCTGCCGACACCGTCGAGTCCGGCAAGCGGCGCGTCGGGCATGGATACGCGTCAGTAGTCCCATACCTGGATCATCACGCGAGATAAAACAAAGGCGCAGCAACCTGCCTGCGCCTTGTTTCACATCGCTTCGATCACCCCATACGAAACGCCTCAGTGCAAGGTCGGGCCAACGTCCTTGCCCGGCTCCTCGTCGTCCTCGTCAAGGACTTCGAGCCCGTCGAGGCCATGCGCATGCTGATGTTCCTTCTCGTCTTCGGTAGCTTCGCGGACTTCCTGCACATTCAGCGCAAAACGCAGCGCCATGCCTGCGAGCGGATGATTGCCGTCGAGCACGACTTTATCTTCCGCCACATCAGTGACTGTGTAGATCAGCGAATCGAGTTCGTCCTCGCCGTCTTCCGGGGTGCCTTCGAACTGCATGCCGACTTCCAGCGGTTCCGGAAAACGGCCGCGTGCCTCGACTTTCACGAGATCGGGATCGTACTCACCGAACGCATCCTGCGGTTCGAGCTGCAACTGGGTCTGATAACCGGCTTCCTGTCCGTCGAGTGCTTCCTCGATCTTGGGGAACGTGCCATCATAGCCGCCGTGCAGATAGACCATCGGCTCGTCGCTTTCCTCGATCAGATTGCCATGAGCGTCCGAGAGCTTATAGGCTACTGATACGACGGTGTCTTTTGCGATTTTCATTGGATTCTCCAAGATACAAGCCTCAATTATACGATGCCAGCGCGGTCCCCTAACGTTCCCTCAAGTCCTTTCGCGGTGCCGCTTCCCGACGAACCTGCAACCCTGCTCGGCAACCTCACGCCCGCGCAATTCATGCGCCGGTACTGGCAGAAAAAACCGCTCCTGATCCGTCAGGCGATTCCCGGCATTCAAGCGCCGCTCTCGCGCGACGAACTGTTCGAGCTCGCCGACAGCGAGGACGCCGAATCGCGCCTCATCACCCATTTTCGCAAGTCCTGGGCAATGGAGCACGGGCCTTTTGCACCCGATGAATTGCCATCTGTGAGAAAGCGTGACTGGACATTACTTGTGCAAGGGGTGAACCTGCACGACGACCGTGCCCGCGCGTTGCTCGACCGCTTCCGCTTTATCCCGGACGCCCGCCTCGACGACCTGATGATTTCGTACGCTACCGACGGCGGCGGCGTGGGCGCGCACTTCGATTCATACGACGTCTTCCTGTTGCAAGTTCACGGTAAACGGCGCTGGCGCTTTGGCGCGCAGCGCGATCTCTCGCTAAAAGAGGGATTGCCGTTGAAAGTTTTACAGCACTTCGAAGCGGACGAGGAGTGGGTACTGGAACCGGGCGACATGCTTTATTTGCCACCTCACATCGCTCATGACGGCGTGGCTCAAGGTGAATGCATGACAGCCTCGATTGGCTTTCGGGCGCCTTCTGCAAGCGAACTGTCAGGCCAGTTCCTCTACCACCTTGCGGAGCGCCTCGAGGACGCCCACAGCGCCAGCGCCAAGGGGGGTGTTCAACGCTACCGTGACCCGGCCCAGCCGGCTGTCAGTCACCCGGCGTTGTTGCCGCCGCTCCTGATCGAACGGGTTGGCGCGATCCTTGCGAACATTGAATGGAATGAGAAGGACGTTGCTTCGTTTCTCGGAACGTACCTGAGCGAACCGAAGCCGAATGTCATATTTGATCCGCCGCGACGGCCTTTGAATGAGAACCGGTTTATCGATTGCGCGAAACAGTCTGGTTTGAAGCTCGATAAAAAGACCGTGCTGCTTTATGACAAGCACGCTTATTTTATGAATGGCGAGCAGGATTTAATGTCGGGAAAGGTCAAAAAATGGCTTCCTGAACTTGCCGACAAACGCTATTTGGAGGGGAAACGCTTTGTAACACTCTCAGGCGATTCATCAATGACAGTGCTACTGCACGAGTGGTATTGTGCGGGCTGGATACAAGTCGACGCAAACGCCTAGTGTTTGGCCTGTCTTGCTGTTCCGCGGGTTGAAATGTATGAGAAAGACAACGTATTGGCCCCTGATTTATCGACGGTCGATACGAAAGTGCATATAATTTCCGCCCAAGCCGTAGGAAGTCTCACAGACATACATAATGTGAGTCCACAACGGCCCGGGTCGGTGTTGGAGCACACATTACCGGTACTTTGCGCTGTTGCTTACCTTTAACCATAAAAGGACGTGATCATGAAGAAATCTCTCCTCGTAGCATCCCTGTTGGCTGCTGTTGCTCTTGCTGCATGCAACAAGTCTAGCGATACGGCTGCTCCGGGCGCTGCTAGCGATACCTCGGCTGCTTCGGCACCTGCTGCTGCTGCTTCGGACGCTACGGCGGCTGCTAGCGACTCGAGCGCTGCAGCGTCGACCGCAACGGCCGCCGCAAGCGACGCGACTGCGGCTGCTGCATCGGCAACCGACGCAGCTTCGGCTGCTGCTCCCGCTTCGGGCGCAAGCCAGTAAGCGTATAGTCAGGGGCTTGGTTTCCCGCTCTTTTAGCTGTTTCATCTAGCTGAAAACGAAGCCTCCGCAGTAAGCCTCGCAGGGTGTTATTCTGGGAGGCTTATGAAAAAACCGGCCCTCGGGCCGGTTTTTTTACGTCTGCTGGTTTCTTTGTATCGATGCACGCGGGTTGTTGATGCAGTGCGGGTTGCAGCGTTTATAGAGAAATGCGAACCGGTGTCATAAGGACAACCAGTCGAACCCATCGGCTTGCGTGGCAACCACGACATCGGCCGGAGTGCCACCCAGCACAGCGGCGAGCGCCGCCTGGGCCAGCTCAGGCAAGTTGTTCTGCTGACTCAGGTGCGCCGCCACCAGATGGCGCAGTTTCGATCGATCAAGCGCTGCAAGAATCCCCGCAGCCGCGTCGTTATTCAGGTGTCCATGCATACCGCCAATACGCGCTTTGAGCGACGGCGGATAGCGGCTTGTCGCGAGCATCTCGGCATCGTGATTCGACTCGAGCACCAACGCATCGCAACCGCTCAATACGCTCGTGATGTGTGCTGTCGCGCCGCCCACATCGGTCAGGATGCCCAAACGGCTTGCGCCGTCCGAGATCACGTACTGGAGGGGTTCACGCGCGTCGTGGGGCACAGTATAGGGGAGCACTTCCAGGTCCCCCACCATGACGCTCTCATCGCCCCAGAGCACGTGAAGATCGACCGGGGCATCATCCGCACCCACTGCGCGGGCGGTGCCCCAGCTCATGTGCAATGGAATGGACCATTTGCGCGCCAGCGTCAGCGCACCGCCAATGTGATCCGTGTGCTCATGTGTGATAAGAATGGCGTCGATCTGATCTGCCCGCACGCCGAGCCGCGCCAGGCGCCGCTCGACTTCCTTCGCGGAGAAACCGCAATCCAGCAGCACGCGTGTAGTCGTGGTGCCGCTGACCGACTCGACCAGCAACGCGTTGCCTTCGCTGCCGCTGCCGAGACTGGCAAAACGCATTGGCGAAAACCTAGTTCAACTGCGCGTGCAACAGCGCGACAATTCGTTGCGCATCGGTGGACGTGTCAACCTGACCGTTCGCATCTACCACGGCAATCTCCGTGACCGTGTCCGCCTTCGGACGCACGTTGACCATGAACTCGCGCGAAGGCTTGGGTGTGCCGCCGCTAAAGAGCTTGCCGAGCAAACCTTCCTTCTTCAACTCCGCCATGGAGTCCGAGAAACGCACGTAATACAGGCCCTTTGCACGATCCCGGTTGTCGACGGTGAAGTTCGTCCGGTCGAGTGCAAGGCCTACACGCAACCACGCGCTGTCGAACGGCTCCGACAGATCGAGCGTGGACGGGCCACCCGTCGGATCCGCCGTCGCCGTTGCAGTCGCCGGGGTTGCATCGGTCAGGAGTTGCTTGGCTTGCGCGTCGGTAAGGCCGAATTTCTCCATCAGCTTCGCGAGGAACGCCGCTTCGAGTGCGGGGTTACGCGGCCGCTCGACCCATTTCGACGAAGTCTTGTCCTGGCCGGTCAGCACTTCTTCCATTGCGCTGTGGGTAATGGAGATGTCAGTGGAACCGCTCGCACCACGCTCGACCAGCGTACGGAACTGATCACGCGTACCCGATGAATACGCAAAGTCGACCAGCTTGCCAATGCTCTTCCTGAACCAGTCGTCAGGAATGTTCGCGCGGTTTTCAGCCCAATCGGTCGTCATGATGCCGGTAGACGCAGCGTCGGTCTTGAGCGTGAAACCGTTCTCTTGCCAGAACTCCTGCAACTGCGGCCAGAGTTGGTCGGGGGAACGGCCATCGACAACCAGCCAGCGGCGATCTCCATCACGCTCCACGTGCATGCCGAACGGGTCTTGCGGCGTCGGCACGCCCACGGTCGCATTGCCTGCCGGCGTAAGCGAACGTGGCGCAGCGCCGCCAAGCGTATTCAGCTTGGGGGGTGCGGCATAACGCTGGCTGATGTCCGCCGTGCTCAGATCCGATGGCACGGTCAGCGTAGGCGCCGTTTCAGCACCCTTGTAATTGACCCGATCCGGCGCGAGCCAGTCGTTCAACGTGTCACAACCGGCAAGCGAGATCAGCGTGCCGATTCCAAGCGACAGCACGCTCAGGGTGCGAGCGTGATTGAATAAGGCGGAACGTTTCATGAGGTCCTTCGTGATGCTGAATGCGCGTTGCCTGGAAGCTAAGCCGGGAACGGGTCGATGAACGACGGGTTGATGACACTCGCTGGCTGGCCAAACGGTAATAAGGCCGAAACCACTGCACATTGCAGCGGGGCGCACGTTTTAAATGCGCCCCGCCGCCGGCCGTCAGGCCAGAAGTCCTGTTTCGCGCAATGCGTCGCGCACGACATCGTGATAGCGCGCATCGAGCGGCGTCAGCGGCAGGCGAATCCCGTTTTCCATCCGCCCAAGCGCGGCAAGCGCCCACTTGGCGGGAATTGGATTCGACTCGCAAAACATCTGCTTGTGCAGCGACAGCAAGCTCAGGTGAATCTTGCGCGCGGTGATGGCGTCGCCGGCAAGTGCCGCGCGGCAGAGTTCGCTCATCGCTCTCGGCGCGACGTTGGCGGTCACCGAGATGTTGCCGTGGCCACCAAGCAGCATCAACGCGATCGCGGTCGGATCGTCGCCGCTGTAGATCGCAAAATGCGCCGGCGCGTACTTGATCAGGTTTGCCGCACGGTCGATATTGCCCGTCGCTTCCTTCACGCCCACAATGCCCGGCACCTCCGCGAGACGCAGCACGGTGTCGTGGTTCATGTCGGCGACGGTCCGGCCCGGAACGTTATACAGGATGACGGGCAAGTCGACGGATTCGGCGATCTTGCGGAAGTGCTGGTACATGCCTTCTTGCGTCGGCTTGTTGTAGTAAGGAACTACTTGCAGCGTGGCGTCGGCGCCGACTTCCTTGGCTGCTTTTGCCAGTTCAACCGCCTCCGACGTGGAGTTGCCACCCGCGCCCGCAATGATCGGAAAACGCTTGGCCGTGTGTTCGACGGCGGTTTTCACCATCAGGATATGTTCGTCCACTGAGAGCGTGGCCGATTCGCCGCTGGTGCCGACCACGACGAGGCCGTTCGAACCCTCTTGCGCATGCCAGTCGATCAGTTTTCGAAACGCCGGCAGATCAAGACTACCGTCCTCGTGCATCGGGGTGACGATGGCAGGAATGCTGCCGCGGATCTGGATGCCGCCGTGTGTTCCGTTTGTCATGAAACGCTATGAAATTGGTCGGTAAACCGCGATTGTAGCGGATTAGCCTTGCAGTACGTAACGAACGGGATCTGACCCATTGTTACGTTCCGTAAGACCCGTTGGAGTAGGCCGCGACGGCGCGGCGGCGACTATGCGCTGCACGCAGGATGCGCGCGGCACGTTGATAAAACCATCCTGATAAGCGATGACCCGCAACCGGCCCCGCACGGCTTCGAGCAGTTCGCCGGGAGTGAGCAGGAAATCCGGATTCGACGGTTTGCCAAAACGTTCGTTGCCCACCGCGAAGGTTTCGTAGAGCAGCACGCCGCCGGGCGCGAGGGCATCGAATAAATAGGGAAACAACGGCCGGTGGAGATAGTTCGTCACGACCACCGCGGCGAATTTCTCGTCTTCGCGCAACGGCCAGCTTGCGTTTTCCAGATCGGCGCAACGCGTGGTGACATGCTGCACGGCAGCGAGACTCGTCAAT
The DNA here is from genome assembly GCF_044909315.1 of Caballeronia udeis. Classification (GTDB taxonomy): domain Bacteria; phylum Pseudomonadota; class Gammaproteobacteria; order Burkholderiales; family Burkholderiaceae; genus Caballeronia; species Caballeronia udeis_A. The sequence continues at coordinate 112,372 of NZ_JBIYEB010000030.1, read as the reverse complement.
GCGGTTTCATCACGATCCAGCGCCAGCACCGGATGCCCGTGCAACGCGAAATAACGTGCATGGCGGCCATTGCCCGACGCGACGTCGAGTACCGCGCCGCCCTGTTCCACCAGATGCGACCATTGCTCGATCCATGCGCTGGTGGTGGTGGGTGGCGTGGGTGACTTTTCAGGCGTTGGCATTGCGGGCATCAGTTATACGAGAGGCCCATTGCGTCGCGGACGTCGCGCATTGTCTCTACCGCGAACTTGCGCGCCTTGTCGCAACCGTCGGCCACGATCGCGCGCAACAGTGACGGATCGTCCATGTATTTTTGCGCGCGTTCCAGCATGGGTTGCTGCTCGTGCAAGATGCCCTCGATCACCGGCTGCTTGCATTCAAGGCAGCCAATTCCCGCGCTGCGGCAGTTCGTCTGCACCCACTTATGCGTGGTTTCATCGGTATAAACCTGATGCAGTTGCCACACGGGGCATTTGTCCGGATCGCCCGGATCAGTGCGGCGAACCCGTGCCGGATCGGTCGGCATGGTGCGCACTTTCTTCGTGATGGTTTCGGCGTCTTCGCGCAAGCCGATGGTATTGCCGTACGACTTCGACATCTTCGCGCCATCGAGTCCAGGCATGCGCGACGCTTCCGTCAGCAGCGCCTGCGGCTCGACCAGGATGATCTTGCGCGCGCCTTCCAGGTATCCGAACAGCCGTTCGCGATCGTTCATGGACAGGCTCTGCGACTCCTGCAGCATCGCCCGCGCCTTTTCGAGCGCTTCGTCGTTGCCTTCCTGCTGATACGCGACACGCAGCTCGTGATAAAGCTTCGCGCGTTTGCCGCCAAGTTTCTTCGCGGCATCGAGCGCCTTCTCTTCGAAATCCGCCTCGCGCCCATACAGATAATTGAAACGCCGCGCGATCTCGCGCGTCATCTCCACGTGCGGCACCTGGTCCTCGCCGACCGGCACGAGCGACGCGCGGTACAGCAGGATGTCGGCTGCCATCAGCACCGGATAACCGAGAAAGCCGTACGTGGTCAGATCTTTTTCCTTCAGCTTCTCGATCTGCTCTTTATAGGTCGGCACGCGTTCGAGCCAGCCGAGCGGCGTGCTCATGCCGAGCAGCAGCGCAAGCTCGGCATGTTCGGGCACACGGCTCTGGATAAAGAGCGTGGCCTGCGCCGGATCGATACCGGACGCTAGCCAGTCGATCAGCACTTCCCACACGTTCTTCTCGATAACTTCCGGCGTTTCGTAGTGGGTCGTCAGCGCATGCCAGTCGACCACCGCGAAAAAGCAGGGGTACTCGGACTGCAGCCGCACCCAGTTCTTGAGCACGCCATGATAGTGGCCTAGATGCAGCGAGCCGGTCGGCCGCATGCCGGAGAAGATACGGTCAGGGAACATGGATTTATTGTAAAAGCGAAGCAAGAGGATTCAGGATGGCCGACACCGCGACATACCCGGCGCTCACCAGCGGCCCGAGCCACAAACGCGTCAAGGTACCGGTCATGACAAGCGCCATCACGATGAAGAAACCGTAAGGTTCGAGCCGCGAAAGCATGATCGAAGCACGTACGGGCAGCAGCGCCATCAGTACGCGTCCACCGTCGAGCGGCGGCAAGGGGAACAGATTGAGCACACCGAGCACGAGGTTCACGCCAACACCGGCCGCAGCCATGCGCGTGAAAAACGGTTCGCTGATGTTGAACGACGCCAACAGCACCGCGATCACGCCCCAGATCAGCGCCTGGACGAAATTGCTCGCCGGTCCTGCCGCCGCAACCCACAAGCTGCCCCAGCGCGGATTACGCAGGTTGCCAAAAGCGACTGGCACGGGCTTGGCGTAGCCGAACATGAACGCGCCGCTCGTGACGAAATAGAGGATCAGCGGGATAGCAAGCGTACCGACGGGGTCGATATGGCGCATCGGGTTGAGCGACACGCGCCCGAGCACGTAAGCCGTATTGTCCCCCAGCAGGCGCGCTGCATAGCCGTGAGCGGCCTCATGCAACGTAATCGCAAAGATCACGGGGAGCGCGTAGACCGCGATAGTTTGTATCAGGGAGGAATCCATAGCTCGCTATTGTATCAAGCAGTTGTGGCGCCACTCGGCGGCGGACGCGGTTTGGCGTTCGCCTTCGGGCGGTGGGGGCGCGAGCGTCGAGGTCGCAAGGTTACGTCAGGGTCAGCCGGCATGATCAAGCCTGCGCGCAACCTCACTGCCTATTGTGTCATTGTGCGGGGTTTTCAGGCGCTTTCGGCGGTAAGGCCAAATGGTTCCAGACTGCCGCGGCCCGGACGCACCAGCACGGGTTCCTCGCCGGTCAGGTCGATCACCGTGGACGGTTCCATCGCGCAAGCGCCCGCGTCGATCACCAGATCGATCTGTTTTTCCAGCCGCTGCCGAATCTCTTCGGCATCATTGAGCGGATGGATGTCGGGCGGCAGGATCAGCGTCGAGCCAAGCAGCGGCTGGCCCAACGCTTCGAGCAACGCCAGCGTGATCGCGTGATTCGGCACGCGCAGGCCAATCGTCTTTCGCGACGGATGCGACAAGCGCCGGGGCACTTCCTTCGTCGCCTGCAGCACGAACACATAAGGACCCGGCGTCACCGATTTAATCAGACGATAGTTGCGGTTATCGACGATCGCGAAATTCGACAATTCCGATAAATCGCGTACCAGCAGCGAAAGCAGTTGCTTCTCGTCGAGACCGCGAATCCGGCGGATGCGTTCAACGGCGTTTTTATCGTCGAGATGGCACGCCAGCGCATAGCTTGAGTCGGTCGGCAGCGCGACAATGCCACCATCGTTGATGATCTGCACCGCCTGGTTGATCAGTCGCGGTTGCGGATTGTCAGGATGAATTCGAAAGAATTGAGACATGACCAGATGACGTAAGTGGGTTGTCCGGATTGCTGCCAACCGGCGCCGACACGCTCGGCGCAGACGTTGTGTTTTTATGTTTTATGCGCCAGGTATAACGCCTGGGCTTCAAACTGAATTCAAGCTGCATCTAAGCCGAATATCAGACAAGAAGCGCCGGGCGGTTCCCATGCGAACACGCGAGAATACCCGCAAATGCACGCGGTTGCGCGACAAGCGGAAGTGAATGAATGCAAGGATCGTGCGCGGCGTTTCAAGCGGTTCGGCGCGATGCCACATAGGCCCGCGCGGCCCGGCTTTTAAACCAGGCACTCCCACACGGGCTTGAGATCCGCGGGTAGCGGCGGCAACTGGCCGAGGTCGATGCGTCCCTCGCCCGCCGCGTGGAAATCCGAGCCGCGCGATGCGAGGAAGCCGTACCGGCGAGCGACTTCAGCATATTCGCGATATTGGTCCGGCGTATGGCTGCCGGTCACGACTTCAATCGCACGGCCGCCGAGCTGGATGAACTCATCGAAAAACGCGGCGAATTCGACCGGCGAGAAATCGTAGCGACCGGGATGGGCGATCACCGCCTCGCCGCCCGCCCCCTTGATCCATTTCATGGCGTCAGCCAGCTTGGACCAACGATGGCCGACATAACCCGGCTTGCCGTCGCCGAGATATTTCGAGAACACGTCTGAGGTCGATTCCGCGTAGCCCTTGTCAACCAGATAGCGTGCGAAATGCGTGCGCGAGATCATGGCCGGATCGTTCACGTAGTGCAGCGCGCCTTCGTAAGCGCCCTGGATGCCGATCTCGGCGAGTGCCTCGCCTATGGCTTCACCGCGTGCCTGGCGGCCGCTGCGGGTGGCCGCCAGGCCGTCGATCAGCGCCTGGTTTTCAGCATCCACGTTCAGCCCGACGATATGCACCGTCCGCCCCGCCCACGTCACCGAAATCTCCACCCCGTCGAGATACGCCATGCCGAGCGCTTGCGCGGCTTCCCGCGCCTCGCGCTGGCCGCCTAGCTGGTCATGGTCGGTAAGCGACCACAGTGTCACACCGCCCGCGTGAGCACGCGCGGCGACCTCGGCTGGAGCGAGGTGGCCGTCAGAAACAGTGGAGTGGCAATGCAGGTCGGCGTTCATCATGAAAACTCTAGGAATTACCGGTCATTCTACTGCAATGCGTCAAAGCGGATCTATCGCCGACCGATCGGTCAATCCGATGATCCGGCAATATCGCGCTCAAGCGCAAAATGTTTCGATCAGCGCTGCCACCCGTTCGGGCTGATCGTGATGAAGCATGTGCCCGGCGTGATCGATGATCTCCTCGCGCCAGTCGGTGAACGCCTTGAAACGCTGTTTGAATTCGGCGGTCGGAACCTCTCCGGCGATCATCGCGAGGGTCGGCGAAGCGAGCGCTTCGACATGCAGGACCTTCGCCTGCACCTTCGACCACACAGCCATCACCTCGTCCAGCCGATACAGCAACGGCCCACGCAGTTTGTGCGCGGGATCGGCGAGCAGATGGAAACGGCCGGTATCGTCGGGTTTCGCCCAGTGCTGGGCCAAAAACCGCGCTTTCGCCGGCGGGAGGCGCGGATTCGTGCGGATCAGCCGTTGAGCGACGTCATCAAGCGTGGCGTAGGTGTTGAGTGACGGCGGCGCGTGCAAATCGTCGAGCCATTGCGCGATCCGCGCGGGCGAACGCTCCGCCTTCGTGGCTGCCATGCCGAACCCCTCGAGGTCGACCACACGCCGGACCCGCTCCGGCCGCACGCCCGCGTACAGGCAAACAACGTTCGCGCCCATGCTGTGGCCGACCAGGTTCACCGGTTCACCGCCCAGCGAAGCCGGCGCGTAGTGGTCAAGCAGCGCATCAAGGTCCGCCAGATAGTCCTGGAACCAGTAATGGCCGCTCCTGCCCTGCGCCACCGGCCAGTCCGACAGCCCGAAACCGCGGGCATCGGGCGCGATCACCTGCCAGTCGCTCGCGAGGGCGTCGACGACAAATTGAAACGACGCCGAAATATCCATCCAGCCATGCAGCATGAACAGCGTGGGCGCGTCGGGCAATCCCCATCGGCGCACGTGCAGGCGCGTACCGCGCGTGGTGATGAATTCGGAAACGGGCGTTTTGAGAGGAGTCATTGGGAAATCGGGGCAGTTTGAATGGAGCCGATGTCGTCAAGGCCCGCGAGCGCGCGCAATTCAGCTTCATCGAAACCGGCGTCGCGGCGCGCTTCGAAGTTGAATGGGCCGCGCAGTTTCGGCGCGTGATATTGCTCCGCCAGTTGCGCGTAGGTCGTGTGCGGATCGGCGCCGGACTCGCTGCACAGGTGCCGGAACCAGTGATTGCCGATCAGCACGTGGCCGATTTCATCGTGGAGAATCACGTCGAGAATAGCCGCGGATGCGTGATCGCCCGCTTGAGCGAGACGCCGGCGAATGGGCGGTGATGCGTCCAGCCCGCGCGCCTCCAGCGTGCGCGGCACAAGCGCCATGCGGGCCAGCACATCGCCACGCGTGCGCTCTGCCATTTCCCACAGGCCGTCGTGAGCGGGAAAATCGCCGTATTGATGCCCGAATTCCGCCAGACGTGCGCTCAGCAAGGAAAAGTGACGTGCTTCCTCGGCGGCGACCTTGAACCAGTCGCGATAAAACGCGTCGGGCATTGCCGGAAAACGCCAGACGGCATCGAGCGCGAGGTTGATCGCGTTGAACTCGATATGCGCGAGTGCGTGCAGCAACACTGCACGTCCAGCGTCCGATTGCATGCTGCGGCGCTTCAGCGATGACGGCGCCACCAGTTCCGGGGTCGCCGGGCGGCCGGGAAGATCAAGCGGATCAAGGATATGAGCAGCAGCGTCGAGCGTGATGCCGCCCGACAGCAAACGCTCGTTGAACCGCTGGGTAGCGCTTGCCTTCGCGGCAGGATCGCATTCCCTGAGCAGCGCCAGCGCAGTCGGACGGACGCTGGTGAACACAGAATATTCAAACTGTTCGGACATGATTCCGGGGTGCTTTGAGGTGCTTATGCAGTGCTTATAAACGATAAAGGCCAATCCGGCAGCATCGTCAGATAACCGGTCGCCCGAGGAAACCGATTCAAAACGCCGGTTTGAAATTTCCGGCTCAGATCCCGTCGATCGGGCCCACAAAAGCCGGGCCGCACGTCACCTTGGCGCAACCGGCTAAAATAGCGCTTTCAGCGGAAGATTTTTGGCACGAGGCGCGCCGGGGCCGCAGTCCATGGCATCAGCTCGACCGGCCTCAAATCCGCTTTGCGACTGAATTTTCAACCGATTGCATCCGATTGTACCGGCCATGCCGGCGCCCAAGGCCTGTTGACCAATCCGCGCTCATGGCTCACGTCAAGCCCTCACAGGAGACACAGTGGCAATCTATAAGCTCGGCGATGCCGCCCCGACCATCCACGAAAGCGTCTTCGTCGCTGATACCGCGACCATCATCGGCCGTGTGACGTTGGAAGAAAACTCGAGCGTCTGGTTCGGCGCCGCGCTGCGTGGCGATAACGAACCCATCGTGCTCGGCCAAGGCAGCAACATCCAGGAAGGCGCGGTCTTGCATACCGACCCGGGTTATCCGCTGACGATTGAAGCCAACGTGACCATTGGCCATCAGGCCATGCTGCACGGCTGCACGATCAAGGAAGGCGCGTTGATCGGAATTCAGGCCGTGGTCTTGAATGGTGCGGTCATCGGCCGCAACTGTCTGGTTGGCGCGGGCGCCGTGGTGACCGAAGGTAAGACCTTCCCGGACAACACCCTGATCCTCGGCGCGCCCGCGAAAGCCGTGCGCGAGCTCACGGAAGCCGATATTGCCCAGATGCAGGCGGGAACGCGTGGTTACGCGGACCGCCGCGAATTTTACAAGGCGCAACTCGTGCGGATCGGCTGAACGCCGATCGACACGGATTACGCCGTCGATCTAAGGACCCAAGCGTGGTTAACGACCAGCTTCAAAAATTCATGTTCAACGCGGCGCCGGTGCGCGGCGAAATTGTCTCGCTGCGTGATACCTGGCAGGAAGTCCTCACGCGCCGCTCGTACCCCACGCCCGTGCGCAATGTGCTCGGCGAAATGATGGCTGCGTGCGCGCTGCTGTCGGCGAATCTCAAGTTCGATGGCACGCTCATCATGCAAATCTATGGCGACGGGCCGGTGACCATGCTTGTCGTCCAATGCAATTCGGACTTGTCGCTCCGGGCAACCGCGAAGCTGGCTGAATCCATCGAAGGCGCGAGCGAAACGCCTGTACCGATCACCGACGACATGACGCTCCCCGACCTGCTCAACCGCAACGGCCAGGGACGCTGCGTGATCACGCTCGATCCGCGCGACAAGAAGCCCGGGCAGCAGGCTTATCAGGGCATCGTGCCGCTAAGCGGCGAGCATGGGCCGCTGGCGTCAATGGCGGAAGTGCTGGAGCACTACATGCACCACTCCGAGCAGCTGGATACGCGCATGTGGCTCGCCGCGAACACCGAGCGTGCCGTGGGCATGTTGCTGCAAAAGCTCCCCGGCGATGGCGGTATCGTCCCGCATCCGGGCGAACACGATGCCGATACATGGCAGCGTGTGTGCCATCTCGGCGGCACGCTGTCGAACGAGGAGTTGTTGAAGGAGGAGCCGGAAACGGTGTTCAAACGGCTCTTCTGGCAAGAAAACGTGCAGCATTTTGAGCCCGCGCAAGCGCGTTTCGAATGCACGTGCTCGCGCGAAAAAGTGGGCGGCATGCTCAAGATGCTGGGACGGGGCGAAGTGGACAGCGTGGTCGAAGAACGTGGCAGCGTGGAAGTGCACTGCGAGTTCTGCAACCAGCGCTATGAGTTCGATCCCGTGGACGTGGCGCAGCTTTTTGTTGCTGGCGAAATCTCACAGGCGGTGAGTCCGGCTCCAGATCAACGGCACTGAATTCATGCCGTTTCTCTGTAACAAGACGTCGCAGGATGGATGTTTGCGGTGCCGTGCCATGTCATGATCCGGTTCCGCTCAATGTCCGGCCCGCTGGAGGTCGAAATGAAACCCCTGGGATGTGTATCGAAGAAACTGGTTGTGGCGTTGTCCGGCGCGACGCTGCTCGCGCTCGGCGGCTGCATGATGGACCCACCGGGACCCTCGCCTATCTACAGCCGCCTGCCGGCGGCGCAGAACCAGGCGCCGCCGGCGCTTTCGCCGGCTGAGCAGCAACGCTATAACCAGATCGACCGGCAAGTGCTGGCCGAGCAACAACAGGCAATGGCCGCTGAAGCTGCCGCCCAGGCTTACTCCCAGTACTATCGCGCGCCGGTTACGGTGTACGGCGGATATTCGAGCGGTGGCTGGGGTAACCGATGGGGAACGGGCTTCGGCTACGGATACCCCGGATATTATTGGTAGCGCCTCAAACGTACTTGGGTTGTGCGTCGCTTGCCACGAAGTCACGGCACTCAAGAAAAAAGCTGTTTCAACTCACGTTGAAACAGCTTTTTTTACATGCGATTGCTTCGATTGAAGAGAGCCTGGACCTAACCGCCCTGCTTCTTCTTGGCCGCATCCATCTTGTCCTTGGTCGCCTGCCGTTCGAACGCCCGGCGCTCTTCCTTCGAACGCGACACCGGATTGGGCACTACACGCAACGGTGCTGCGGACACTTGCCCGCGTGTGGAAGCACTCGATTGCGCGTTAACCGAATTAGCAGGAGCCGGTGAATTCGGCGAGACGAACTGCACGAACACCTCGCTGTCCTTCATCATGCCCATCTCGTAGCGCGCGCGCTCTTCAACGGCCGACGTGCCGTTCTGCAAGTCCGCCACTTCACCCTGCACGCGTTCGTTACGCAGTTTCAGGTCGGCGTTTTTCTTTGTCTGGTTGACCAGTTGCTGCTGCAGTTCGTGGACACGTAACCAGCCGCCGTGTCCCCACCACAACGGATACTGGATCATCGCCAGAAGCAGGATCAGAACAAAGGTGACAATCCGCATTTAAGAGGCGAGAAAAACGCTAACACTTCAACTTTATTTGGCGCTGCCTCGCATTCATCGGAACACGAAGCAGCGGACTGAATAAATCGGCGGCCATCAGGACGAACGTCCATTCCGGCCAAGGCGTTAGCGCAGATTGTAGAACGCCGACTTACCCGGATAACTCGCGATATCGCCGAGATCTTCCTCAATACGCAGCAACTGGTTGTACTTCGAGATCCGGTCGCTACGCGACAACGAACCCGTCTTGATCTGGCCGGCGTTCAAACCAACCGCAATATCCGCAATGGTCGAATCTTCCGTTTCGCCCGAACGATGCGAGATGACCGCAGTGTAACCCGCGCGCTTCGCCATTTCGATGGCCGCGAAAGTTTCCGTCAACGTGCCGATCTGGTTGATCTTGATCAGGATCGAATTGGCGATGCCCTTGTCAATGCCTTCTTTCAGGATGCGCGTGTTCGTCACGAAGAGGTCGTCGCCAACAAGCTGGATCTTCTTGCCGAGTTTATCGGTAAGGATCTTCCAGCCGTCCCAGTCGCTTTCGTGCATGCCGTCTTCGATCGACACGATCGGGAATTTATCGGCGAGCGTGGCCAGATAATCCGTGAATTCCGCCGACGACAACTGCAAGCCCTCACCCGCAAGCTGGTACTTGCCGTCGTGATAAAACTCGCTTGCCGCGCAGTCCAGCGCCAGCAGAACGTCTTCACCTGCACGATACCCCGCCTTCTCGATCGCCTGGACGATGGTGGACAGGCACTCGTCGTTGCTGCCGAAGTTCGGTGCGAAACCGCCTTCGTCGCCCACCGCCGTGCTCATGCCGCGATCGCTCAGGATCTTCTTCAGCGCGTGGAACACTTCCGCGCCGCAACGCAGTGCTTCGCGGAACGTCGGCTGGCTGACTGGGACAATCATGAATTCCTGGATGTCCAGGCTGTTGTTGGCATGCGCGCCACCGTTCACGATGTTCATCATCGGAACTGGCAGTTGCATGGCGCCCGAACCGCCGAAATAACGGTACAGCGGCAGGCCAGCTTCTTCCGCTGCGGCCTTCGCCACGGCCATGGACACGGCCAGCATGGCGTTCGCGCCCAGGCGCGACTTGTTGTCGGTGCCGTCGAGTTCGAGCAGGGTTTTGTCCAGGAAGGCCTGTTCCGAAGCATCGAGGCCCATGATGGCTTCGGAGATTTCGGTATTGATGTGTTCAACTGCCTTCAATACGCCCTTGCCGCCGTAGCGGCCGGCTTCGCCGTCGCGCAATTCGATCGCTTCGCGCGATCCGGTGGATGCACCCGACGGCACCGCGGCGCGGCCCATCGTGCCCGACTCCAGCAGGACGTCACATTCGACGGTGGGGTTGCCTCGCGAGTCGAGAATCTCGCGACCGATGATATCTACGATAGCACTCATGGTTTCCTCAAGAAATGACGGTGAATCAGGTCAGACAGCAGGTCGGTTTAACATCTTGCCAGTGCGCGAGCGCCCGGCTTCAGAGGCCTTCTACGACCATCATGTTCAATTCTGCTGCGCCCGTTCGCACGTGGCGCGCCGCTTCGGCTTCGTATTGGGCGGAGTGATACCATTTTTTCGCCGCCTCGTAATCGATGAATGTAGTCGATGAATGCAGTCAACAAATTCGAGTACGACCGAGGGTGGGCGCATTAATCTTCAAACGCCTCGCTCCGTCCGCCACGCACCAGAAACTTACCACCGTATGCTTCCATCGCCTTCATTGAAAACGGCTGATAGGTGGGGAATTTATCGGGGTCAGTAAAGTTCGCGTTCATGAAGACATAACCCTTCGCCATGACACTCCCCTACAGGTACGTCGCGGATGTGGATGCTTGAGCGAGCGCCCGCGCTTGACTATGCGCAGCGCCCGCAGCGTCCTTAACTGAAATCGTTCTCGAGAAACGGTCCGCGCTTCACGGCCCGATCCAACGCAACGAGTGTCTCCAGCAGTGCTTCCATTCTGTGTAGCGGTACGGCGTTCGGCCCGTCGGACTTCGCGTTCGCCGGATCCGGATGCGTTTCCATGAACACGCCCGCTACGCCGGTGGCGATCGCAGCACGTGCCAGCACCGGGACGAATTCGCGCTGTCCACCTGAACTCGTACCCTGCCCGCCCGGCAACTGGACGGAATGCGTGGCGTCGAAGACGACAGGCGCATTGGTTTCCCGCATGATCGCGAGCGAGCGCATGTCGGAAACCAGATTGTTATAACCGAACGACACGCCACGTTCGCACGCCATGAACCGGTCGTCGGACAAACCGGCTTCGCGCGCGGCGTCGCGGGCTTTGTCGATGACATTCTTCATGTCGTGTGGCGCGAGAAACTGGCCCTTCTTGATGTTGACCGGCTTCCCCGAACGCGCGCATGCGTGAATGAAATCGGTCTGGCGGCACAGGAACGCGGGCGTTTGCAGCACGTCCACGACCGACGCGACCGCCTCGATCTCATGCTCCGAATGAACATCGGTGAGAACGGGCAGGCCGAGTTGTTTTTTTACTTCGCCGAGAATCCGAAGGCCTTCGTCCATGCCAAGACCGCGGAACGACTTGCCGGAACTGCGATTGGCTTTGTCATACGACGATTTGTAGATGAACGGCACGCCCACTTTCGCGCAGATTTCCTTGAGGCGGCCGGCGACGTCGATCGTCATTTGCTCCGACTCGACGACACACGTGCCTGCGATCAGGAAAAACGGCTGGTCGAGACCGACTTCGAAATCACACAGCTTCATGCTTGCGCTCCGACGGAAACCGCCACGGCCGGCGCGGGTACGTGTTCAGCAACCGTGCTCGCCAGGCCGTTCGCCTTCAACGCCAGATGATGCGCACGCGCAGCTTCGACGAATTCCTTGAAAAGCGGATGACCGTCGCGCGGTGATGACGTGAACTCCGGGTGGAACTGCACGCCCACGAACCACGGGTGCATGGATTCCGGCAGTTCCATCATTTCCGGCAGATCTTCACTCGGCGTGCGCGCGCTGATCACCAGCCCGCCCGCCTCGAGTTGCGGCACGAAGCGGTTGTTCACTTCATAACGATGCCGATGGCGCTCGTTCACGTCCGTACCGTAGATACGCGCAGCCATGGTGCCCGGCTTGATCGGACATTTCTGCGAACCCAGGCGCATCGTGCCGCCCAGATCAGACTCTTCCGTACGCTTTTCAACGCGGCCCGCGCGGTCATACCACTCGGTGATGAGCGCAACGACCGGATTGGTGGTCGATGAATCAAATTCCGTGCTGTTCGCGTCGGTCAGGCCGGCGACGTCCCGGGCAAATTCGATCACAGCCAGTTGCATGCCGAGGCAAATGCCCAGGTACGGCGTCTTCGATTCACGGGCGTACTGGATCGCCTTGATCTTGCCTTCGGTGCCGCGCGCGCCGAAACCACCGGGCACGAGCACGGCGTCGAGATGCTTGAGGCCGGCTACGCCGTCCGTTTCGATCTGCTCGGAATCGATGTATTCAATGTTGACCTTCGTCGACGTATGAATGGACGCGTGCTTGAGCGCCTCGATCAGCGACTTGTACGACTCGGTCAGTTCCACATACTTGCCGACCATGCCGATGGTGACTTCGTTCTGCGGGTTCTCGAGCTTCTGGACGAGACCGGCCCACATGCTGAGGTCGGCGGGTTTCGCCGTGAGCTTGAGCTCTTCGCAAATGATGTTGTCCAGACCCTGGTCATGCAGCATCTGCGGAATCTTGTAGATGCTGTCCACGTCCCATACAGAGATGACCGCGTCTTCCGGCACATTGGAGAACAGCGAAATCTTCGCGCGTTCGTCGCCGGGAATCGGACGATCCGCGCGGCACAGCAGCACGTGCGGCGAGATACCGATTTCGCGCAGCTTCTGCACGCTATGCTGCGTGGGTTTCGTCTTGAGTTCGCCGGCCGTCGCGATGTACGGCACGAGCGTCAGATGCACGAAACACGCGCTGTTCCGGCCCAGGCGCAGGCTCATCTGGCGCGCAGCTTCGAGGAACGGCAGCGATTCGATATCACCCACCGTTCCGCCAATTTCCACGATTGCCACGTCAGGCTCGCCGCAGGTAGCCGCAGCCGCGCCGCGTTGCAGGAAAGCCTGGATTTCGTTGGTGATATGCGGAATGACCTGAACCGTCTTGCCGAGATATTCGCCGCGGCGTTCCTTGCGGATCACCGACTCGTAGATCTGACCGGTCGTGAAGTTATTGGCCTTGCGCATCTTCGTGCTGATGAAGCGCTCGTAGTGCCCAAGGTCAAGGTCCGTTTCCGCACCATCTTCCGTCACGAACACTTCCCCGTGCTGAAACGGGCTCATCGTGCCGGGGTCGACGTTGATGTAGGGATCGAGCTTTAGGAGGGTGACTTTCAGACCGCGCGATTCGAGGATCGCGGCGAGGGAAGCGGCGGCAATACCCTTGCCGAGGGAAGACACTACGCCGCCGGTGACGAATACATATTTGGTCATCGCTAGGTGCTCGCGGGAAAAACGGATTATACCCGAAAGGCGCCCCGGAACCCAGAGCCGGACGGGGCCGATTTACAGCGCATGAGCAGTTTCGATCGCGAATTTATCGGCGGATTGAATGTGGCTCAAAAGCGTCTCACGGGATATGCGTTATCCCCGCAGCCCGTTAAGCGTGCGCTGCAATGCGCGCGCCGTTTCCACCGGGCGTTCCATTGGAAACAGATGACTGCCCTCGATCCATTCGAGATGCCCGTCCACAATACGCTGCGTCATGTTCAGCCCAACCTGGCGCACTTCCCGGGAATGCGTTCCGGCGATGAATCCAACCGGCACCGGCACGCCGTGCGCGACCCGCGCACCCAGCGTACGCGGCAACGTCTTGTAGATACGGAATTCGACATCGCGATCAAACGCTAGCTTGCGGGGACGGCTGAGGCCGCCCGCAGCTTCATTGATACCGCCGACGGCCGCGGCGCCAACCATCTCCGCCGGAATCGCGAAATCGATGTAATCCGACAACATGCGCTCGTCCCAGCGGGCGAACGCGGGTTTCGCGTGAAAGTGGCGCCACGCGTCTTCGCGGCTCGGCCAGTCCGTGCGGCGATTTTTAGTCGCGGCGGCGGGCGAAAGCCGCGTGTCGAGCCCGGTCCATTGCGATAAACGCAGCAGATTGCTGCGCCAGCCGGCGATCACCGGCGAATCCAGCATCACGACGCCTTTCACCCATTGCGGCCGCTTGAGCGCCGCCATTAGCGACAGATACCCGCCCAGTGAATGCCCGACCAGCCACACTTTTGCGTCGGCCGGACGTCTGGCGTCGATGTCCTCGAGCAGTTGATCCACCAGATGCGGCCAGTCGCGCGTCACCGGAAACCGCGGATCGTGACCAAAACGTTCGATCGCGCGAATCTCGTAGTCATCGGCGAGTTCGGCAAAGATTGTCCGGTACGTCGATGCTGGAAACCCGTTCGCATGCGAAAAATGCAGGATGTCTTTCAAGCGGCGTGCCCCCTCTTTTTAATGTGTTGCTCTCAATCTTGTGCTCACCGTCCCATCCACTAACGCGCGTGCGTCTGCCTGAACCGTTCGATGGACACCTCCGCCGACACGTCCATGCGCGCGGCGCCGTCTTCGTCGCTGCGCGATAACTCGATATGCCGTAGTCGAAATCGCTCGAAAACCGTCGGATGCGGATGGTTGAAACGGTTGCGGTAGCCTACCTGAAATACCGCGACGCGCGGCTTCACGGCGTCGAGGAAAGGCTCGGTAGACGACGTCTTGCTGCCGTGGTGCGGCACGATCAGCACGTCAGCCTGGAGCCAGGCGGGCTCGCGTTGCCCGGGTCGCAGCAACTCACGTTCGACGTCGGCTTCAATGTCGGCCGTCAGCAGCGCCGAGCGTCCTGCCGCACTGGTTACTTTCAGCACGCATGAAGTTGCGTTCGGTTTGGCCGATAGCGGCCCGGCCTGCGGCCATAGCACGTCGAACACCACGCCGTCCCACTGCCAGCGCTGCCCTGCGACGCAGCGCAACAAAGCGCTGTCATGGTCCTGGGCCGTCTTCCACAACGCTTCACGCGGCCGCAACGAAGCCACGAATTGCCTGACCCGAATGCTCGCGAGCACGGCGGGCGCTCCGCCGGAGTGGTCGGAGTCCGAGTGGCTGATCATCAGCGTATCGAGCGTGAACAGGCCGTGGGCGAACAGGTACGGCACCACGAGACGCTCGCCCGCGTGCGTGGATTCAGGGCCTGGGCCTGCGTCGAAGAGCAAGGTGTGATGGGTGGTTTCGATGACAATCGAGGAACCCTGGCCAATGTCGAGCGCCGTGACCCGGAACGTGCCGGCCGGAGGCGCATGGGAAACCGGCAGGGCCAGCGGCAACCAGGTGAGCGGCGCGGCAAAACGCAAAGGCCAGCCGCGCGGAGCCAGCGCCCATATCACGCCGAAGGCCGCGGCCGCAAGCGCAAAACCATCCGGCTGTGGCAAACGCCAGAGGGTCCACGCCGGCCCCGACAGGTGCGCCAGGGCGTCGAACATCGGCACTAACAAGCTGTGCGCCGCGCGGTACGCAAATACGTCAAGCGGTGCGGGCAGCAAGACGGCCGCAAGCACGGTCGGCGTGACGAGAAAGCTGATCCAGGGAATCGCGAACGCGTTGGCGAGCGGCCCGAGCAATGGAATCTGGAAAAACCAGTATGCGGTGAGCGGCGCAAGGCCGATCGTTATGGCGTATTGCACGCGTGCGCTGGATGCAATCCCCCGGCCGATGCGCCTGAACCTGTGTCTGAGCCACGCGAGCGAGCGAGCCCGGATGCGTCCAATCACGTCGCCAAGCCGGTCGCGGATGTGGCGGCGTGATTGAGCGTCGCCTTCATCCCCGGATTCCTTCGACGACGAGCCCTCATCATCCTGAGGCACCGCGAACTCCTCCGCGAAGCCGACCGATGCCTGTCGTCCCCGCGATGCAATCGCAAACAGGATCGCCGCGACGGCGCAGAACGATAACCAGAATCCTGCCGCCGTCACCGCCCATGGATCGGCGAGCAGCACCAATGCCAGCGCCCACGCGAGCACCAGCGAAGACGCCGGCCGGCGGCCGCTCAGCACGGCAAGCGCGACGAAACACAGCATCCACATCGAGCGTTGCGCGGGAACGTTGAATCCTGCGAGCGCTGCATAGAAGGCCGCAAATACCGCCGCACCGGCCGCCGCCGCTTTCTGCGCCGACACGATCAGCGGCGCGGGCAATCCACGCCAGCGCAAGCGCCGCCACAACCCGCCGCTCAATAGCGCCGCGAGCCCCGCGACAAAACCAATATGCAGCCCGGAAATTGCGACCAGATGGCTCGTGCCGGTCGCACGCAGCAAGGCCCAGTCGGCGTCGCTGACCGTGTCTTGCGCGCCGGTTGCCAACGCCACCACGATCCCTTGATGCGCAGCGCCGTCGAGTGCCGTTAAAACCCTCCCGCGCAGGCGCGCGCGCCAACGATCGATGGTCAGCGCGAAGCCACGCGCGTCGGTGGGCAAACGCCGCGCCGCGCCCGGCATGGACACATAACCGGTCGCGCGGATGTTGCGAGCAAGCAGCGCCACTTCAGCGTCCCGGCCACGAAAATTTGCATTGCCATGCGGACGTTTTAACCGTGCAACCAGCGTCCATCGTTGACCGGCCCAAAGAGCAGGGGGCGGCACGGCGGCAGGACCGCGCCTGGATCCATCCACAGCTATCCACGATAGTTGTACGACACGCGGAAAGTCTGGCAACGCCGCATCGTTCGATTCGACTTCGAACAGGAACCGCGTGCTGTCCGCGCCTTGCATAGGCAACCCGCGCACGAATCCGGTCAACTCGATGTTGCGGTTCTCGAACGCAACGGGCAATACACGTTGCAGTCGTGTGTCGGCACGCCAGGCGGCGTAACCAAAGCCAACGACCAATGCGGCCGCATCAGCGATGGAGCACGAAACCGCGGCAAGCAAAACGCGATCGCACAGGCGAACCCAAACATAAGCACGAGCGCGCAGATGACCGCCACGCCGGGCAGCGCAGCTTGCTGCTGCAAGCACGCGACTCCCACTGCAAAACCAATCAAGATACCCCGCACGCCCGCTCCTCAAAAACTCGACGCGAGCGCAAGCGCATCGAAGGAAGAAACAATCCTTCAATGCCTGCAATCGGATGACAACGAGGAACTGATTATGCGGAGATAAGCCCAAGCCGCGGCAGCGCGGCGTGCGCGTTAGCCGTTGTGCCTAGAGAAAGCGCCTCTTCGCCAATGCCGCGCAATTCTGCAAGTACCCGCGCAATACCCGCTACCTGATCCGGCGCGTTGCGATGCTTATAAAGCCATGACGGCGCGATATCGGGCGCGTCGGTTTCGAGCACGATCGCGTCCAGCGGCAACTCTGCGGCGAGGCGTCGAATCTGCCGAGCCCGCTCGAAGGTCAGATTGCCGCCGAAACCCAGCCGCATGCCGTGCGCGATGAACGCTTCGGCCTGCTGAAAACTGCCGTTGAACGCATGCGCAATACCGCGTTTGACGGAGAACACGCGCAGGCCCTTGAGCACCTTGTCCTGCGATTTGCGCACATGGCAGATCACCGGCAAATCGAACTCGCGCGCGAGCTTGAGCTGCTCGTAATAGAAGAAGGTCTGGCGCGTGTCGTCGAGCCCCGGCACGAAATAGTCCAGCCCGATTTCGCCAATACCCACGAACCGCGGGTCGTCCATACTGGCGGTAATCTGCTCGCGCAGCACACGCAGATCGTCGTCCAGCGCCCGCGGCGTGAACAACGGATGAATGCCGAGTGCGTAAGCCCCGCCTTCAATGCAATGCGCGAGCTCACGCACGCGGGCGAAATTCTGGCGCTCCACGCCCGGAATCACGATTCGCGAGACGCCCTCTTTCAATGCCGATGCCACGACGTCGTCGCGGTCGGCATCGAACTCGGATGCATCGAGATGGCAGTGGGTGTCGATCCACATGAGACCCCCTCGGCAGTTAAACCGGTACGACCGGCTCCTCGAACAATACGCCGTCACGCAAGCGCATGATGCGGTCGCAGCGCGCGGCGAGATCGGGATCGTGCGTGACGATCACGAAGCTCGTCTCCAGCGTCTCCGATAACTCCAGCATCAGGTTGAACACCGTGTCCGCGGTCGCGCCGTCCAGGTTGCCGGTCGGCTCGTCGGCGAGCACGCACGCCGGATTCGTGACCAGCGCGCGGGCGATCGCCACGCGCTGACGCTCGCCGCCGGACAGCTCGCCCGGCCGATGTTTCGCCCGATGACCAATGCCTACTCGCTCGAGTATGGTCATGGCCTGCGCGCGGGCATCGGCTTCGCTCAGGCGGCGAATCCGCAGCGGCATCGCGACGTTATCGAGTGCACTGAATTCCGCCAGCAAATGATGGAACTGGTACACGAAACCGAGCGCGCGATTGCGCAACTCGTTGCGCTCGCGTTCACGCAATGCGGTAAACGGTTTGCCCAGCAGTGAAACCTTGCCGGCGCTGGGTTCATCGAGACCGCCGAGCACATGAAGCAGCGTGCTTTTACCCGATCCCGACGCCCCGACGATCGCCAGCTTCTCGCCGCGGCGGACCTGCAATTCCGCGTTGTCGAGCACTTGCACATTGAAGCCGCCCTGCACGAACGTCTTCGAGATTGCCGATGCTTCGAGCACGATGGCGTTGTTGTTGTCACTCATAGCGCAGCGCCTCCGCCGGACGAACCTTTGCACCGCGCCAGCTCGGATAGAGCGTCGCGAGCGATGACAATACGAATGCGATAAGACCGATCCGCGCGACGTCGGCGGGGACGAGTTCGGACGGCAATTCGCTGATGAAATACACCGATGGCGGCAGGAACTGAACGCCGAGCAGATGCTCGATCATGGGCACGAGCCACGGAATGCTCCACGCGATCAGGCACCCCAGCGAGACGCCGAGCGCCGTGCCGATAAAACCGATCGTCACGCCCTGGATCACGAAGATCTTCATGATCGAGCCGGGTTGCGCGCCAAGCGTCCGAAGGATGGCGATATCCGCTTGCTTATCGGTCACGGTCATGACCAGCGACGACACCAGGTTGAACGCCGCCACCGCAATAATCAACGTCAGGATGATAAACATCATGCGTTTCTCGATCTGCACGGCCGAGAACCAGGTCTTGTTCTGCTGCGTCCAGTCGCGGATATAGAGGTCGCCGGAGAGCGTTCGCGACAGTTGCCGCGCAACTTCCGGCGCGCGCTGCATGTCCTTCAGCTTCAGGCGCACGCCCGTGGGCGCCGGTAGCCGGAACAGCGCCTGGGCGTCGGCGATGGAAATCAGCGCCAGCGTGGAGTCGTATTCGTAGTGCCCCGACTCGAACACGCCGACCACGGTGAACTGCTTGAGCCTCGGCAGCATGCCCGCCGGCGTGATCGTTCCTTCGGGCGCGACCAGTGTGATCTTGTCGCCCGTGGTCACGCCGAGATTGGTCGCCAGATCCGCACCCAGCACAATGCCAAAGCTGCCGGGCACGAGATCGGTGAGCTTGCCGCCTCGCATCTCCTTGCCAATGTCCGACACCTGCGGTTCGAGCGACGGCTCGACGCCTCGCAGCGCCACGCCGCTGACCGCGCCCTGGCGCGTGAGGAGTGCCTGGGCGTCCACGTAAGGCGCCGCACCGATCACTTCCGGATTCTTGCGCGCTTCCTGCGCGGTCAGTTGCCAGTTGGGCATGGACCCGGTCGGCGAAAATATTTCGACGTGCGCCAGCACCGACAACATGCGGTCGCGAACCTCTTTCTGGAACCCGTTCATTACCGAGAGCACCACGATCAGTGCTGCTACGCCCAAGGCGATGCCAGCCATCGAGACCAGCGCGATGAACGAGATGAAACCGTTGCCGGTAGTGCGTTTGCCGGCGCGGGTATAGCGCCAGCCGATCTGCCATTCATAGGGAAGTTTCAAGCGATTCCTTTTCAGCGTTCTAACGTTCTTCGATCTTTACTTCGCGCATGCGGCGCACGGCAGTTTTTTCCAATCCACGCGCTCGTGAAGAGCGCGACCGATGACTTGCGCCATTGCTAACTCGAGCCAGTCTGCGCAGATGGCAATCACAACACCTTCTCAATCCTTACCGCTTTGATCCGGCGCGAGCCGGACGCGCCGATCCGTCTGCAATCAAGCGCGAAGTTTGCCACACAATTCTTAGCCACTCCTTTAGCCGGGAAGACGTGGCGGAGTGAAAAACGATGGCGCAAGCCACCGCGCTGGTCATTCGAACGACTTCCCCCGCCCATGCAGCAGTTCATACTCGCCAGGCCCACCTGAACGGCATCGCCCCTTCAATAACCCGGCATCAACCGCTGTGACGGCCCCTACTGCAACTCTTGACGTATTACGCAAAACGTAATACGATGAACATAATGATCCAAACGTTCCGATGCAAGGACACGCAAGCACTTTACGAAGGTGGAACACCGAAACCGTTTCAAGCAATCGCTGATGTCGCAGTCAGAAGGCTCACAGCGCTGGACGCTGCGGTGGAAATACGTGATCTGAGGTCGCCGCCCGGCAACCGGCTCGAATCCCTTTCTGGTGACCGGCGCGGTCAGCTCAGCATCCGGATTAACGGCCAATGGCGCGTTTGTTTCAAATGGACGACGAAGGGTCCCGTCGACGTCGAAATCATCGACTATCACTGAATAGGGAAGCACATGTCCAAGAACGGCATGCGTCCGGTTCATCCGGGCGAGATCTTGCGGGAAGATTATCTGGTCCCGCTCGAAATGAGCGTGAACGCCCTGGCGCTGGCGCTGAACGTGCCGGCTACGCGTCTGCATGAAATCGTGAAGGAACGCCGGGGCGTCACGGCCGACACAGCTTATCGCCTTGCACGCTACTTCAACTCGACGCCCGAGTTCTGGTTGAATCTCCAGGCCATGTATGACCTGAAAACACTACCAACGCGTAGTGAAATCGATCGCAAGGTTGAACCGCGTGAGTTGTCGCGTGCGTGATGCATCAGGCCCGGCAGTCAGTGAAGCTGTGCTGATCCCTGACCCCTGGTGTCGACGCAAGGTGATCGGACCTGGGTTGGCGAGCTGATCAGGCACCCGGAGAACAGCGGGTCTTTGCCATACAATGCGCAGCATCATGCCCACGCCCAAGCTCCCAGACCTTCACCTTCTTTTGCCGTTCGCGCTGCCATCGGCTGCGGACGCCGCCACTGCGCTGCACAAGCTGGACCGCCCCGCGCTCGACCGGCTGCTCGCCCGCGCGACGCTCGATGAACGCGTGATCGGCGAGGACTTCCAGCGCACGCTGCCCCACGAGCGCTGGGTCGCACGGCAGTTCGGCGTGGTAAACGAGGCGCCCGGACAGGCCACCGACGATGCGCCGCTCGCACCCTATATGTTGCTCGCCGACGGCGGAACGCCCGGCGACACCACCTGGGCATGTATCGAACCGGTGCACGTACGGATCGCGCGTGATCACCTGGTGCTGATCGATCCGGCAACGCTGGGTATGGACGATCAGGAAGCCCTCACCTTATTCGATGTCGTCAAGCCGCTGATAGAAGACCTCGGGTTGACCATTCAGGCGCCGCAACCGGCACGCTGGTACGTCGCCGGGCCGAATCTGGGCAGGCTGGCGGGCGCATCGCCGCTAAGGGCGAGCGGGCGCAATATCGAGATCTGGTTGCCGCATGAAGCCGGTACCGGCGAGCGCTCACGGGCGTGGATGAAGCTGCAGAACGAAGTGCAGATGGCCTGGTTCGAACATCCGCTGAACGAAGCGCGCGAAGCGCGTGGCTTGCCCGCGATCAACTCCATCTGGCTGCACGCGCAAGGTGCGCTACGCGGCGTGACGAGCCCGTTCGCGCACGTGATGTCGAACGCGCCGGCCACGCGCGGGCTCGCGTTGGCGGCCGATATCGTGCCGCAAGCGCCGCCGGAATCTTTCGCCGCATTCATGGGTTCAACAACGGCAACAGACGGCCGTACGCTCGTCGAGGTCGACCCGTTTTCCGTGCCGTTCATCGAACAGGACTGGGCGCGCTGGAACGACGCGCTCGGGACACTGGAGCGCGACTGGTTCGCGCCCGCCCTCGCCGCGCTTGAAAACGGCACGCTCGGCACGCTGCGTCTCACGTTGTGCAGCGATACCGGCTCCGTGTCGCTGACCGTCACGCGCGGTGCGCTGCGCAAATTCTGGCGGCGACGTCCGATCGCGGCGCTGCTTATCGAATAAATGTATTGAATTGAAATGAATCGAATGAAACGAATCTTCACCGGCCTGTCCGCATGACCCGAATCGTCACCCGCGCCCCTTCTCCCGCCGACGCCGCCGTCCTCGTGCGCCACGGCGTTCACCCCGTCATCGCGCGC
Source organism: Caballeronia udeis (assembly GCF_044909315.1). Lineage (GTDB taxonomy): Bacteria > Pseudomonadota > Gammaproteobacteria > Burkholderiales > Burkholderiaceae > Caballeronia > Caballeronia udeis_A. The sequence goes on along the minus strand of NZ_JBIYEB010000030.1, from coordinate 90,180 downwards.
CTGTACGCGTCGCGTGGCGTGTGTTCGCCGGAGGAGATCGAGACCGAGCTCAAGAAATTGCACGCGCCCGTCGGGCTGAAAGGTTGCGATGACGCCGCCGTCGTTCTCGCCGACGCGCTCGCGGCGAAACGCCGAATGCTGGTCGTCGCCGACTACGATTGCGACGGCGCCACCGCTTGTGCCGTCGCCGTGCGTGGCTTGCGGATGTTCGGCGCGCAGATCGATTACCTGGTGCCGAACCGGTTCGAATACGGCTATGGCCTGACCCCTGAAATTGTCGCGCTGGCTGCGAGCCGCGCGGGCGGGAAGCCGGATCTGCTGATTACCGTCGATAACGGCATCGCAAGCGTGGACGGCGTCGAAGCCGCGAATGCGCTGGGTATCGACGTGCTGGTGACCGATCACCATCTCCCTGGCGACGACCTGCCGCCCGCGCGTGCGATCGTGAATCCAAATCAGCCGGGCTGTACGTTCGAGAGCAAGTGCATCGCTGGCGTGGGAGTGATTTTCTACGTGCTGCTGGCGTTGCGGGCGGAGTTGCGTCGCCGCAATGCGTTCACCACGGACGCTCCCGAACCACGTCTGGACGGTCTGCTCGATCTGGTCGCGCTCGGCACCGTGGCCGACGTCGTGAAGCTCGATCCGAACAACCGGATTCTGGTCGCGCAGGGCTTGAAGCGAATTCGTGCGGGACGGATGCAACCCGGCATTGCGGCGCTGTTTCGCGCGGCCGCGCGCGATGCCCGCGCCGCGTCGGGATTCGATCTCGGTTTTGCGCTCGGGCCGCGGCTGAATGCGGCGGGACGGTTATCGGATATGTCGCTCGGGATTGAATGCCTGATCACCGATGACATCGGCCGCGCATGGGAACTGGCACAGCAACTGGATTCGATCAATCGCGAGCGGCGTGAAATTGAAGCCGGCATGCAGGAACAGGCGCTGGAAGAACTGGCCGCTATCGATCCGGCGGATTCCGCGACCCTGACGCTGTTCAACCCGGCCTGGCATCAGGGCGTGATCGGCATTGTCGCGGGGCGGCTGAAGGAGAAGTTTCACCGGCCGTCGTTCACGTTTGCCCATGCCGACGAGAGCGGGGTTTTATCGAAGGGATCGGGGCGTTCGATTCCCGGGTTTCATCTGCGCGATGCCGTCGATCTGATTTCCAAGCGCGAACCCGGGATGATCGTGAAATTCGGCGGCCACGCGATGGCGGCGGGCATGACGATCGTGACTGCCGATATTCCGCGGTTTACCACAGCGTTCGAAGCCGTCGGGCGCGAGTGGTTGACGTCCGACGCGTTGTCGCGGGTGGTCGAAACCGACGGCGAGCTGGAGGACGCTTATTTCACACCGCAGTTTGTTGAGTTGATCGATGGCGCGGTTTGGGGGCAAGGCTTTCCGGCACCCGTGTTTTCCGGGGAGTTTGAAGTGGCGTCCCAGGCGCTGGTCAAGGACAAGCATCTGAAGCTGCAATTGCGGCGCGGGCAGCAACGGTTCAACGCTATCTGGTTCAATCACACGGAAACGCTGCCGGCGCGCACCGTTGTGGCATACCGGCTGGTTTCCGATACCTGGAATGGGGTCGCCCGGGTGCAGATGATCGTTGAGCACGCGCTCGGGTGAGGACCACCAACCCGGCCGCCGTCCGCGCGCCAATGCCCTTCGTCCGCTAAGCTATAATTTCGGCCTTAACCAAAAAACCTGAAAACGATCAAATGGAAGCGGAACGTCTAAACGCAATCGAGAACCTCCTCGCCGACCTGCGCCGTCGCGCTGGCGAGCTCCGGGGGTATCTTTGACTACGACGCCAAGGCCCTGCGTCTCGACGAAGTCAACCGGGTACTAGAAGACCCGAACGTCTGGAACGACTCGAAAAACGCCCAGGCCCTGGGTCGCGAGAAAAAGCTGCTGGATACCGTGGTCACCACCCTCACGGACCTCGATAACGACCTGCGCGACACGCAGGATCTCTTCGACATGGCCCGCGAAGAAAACGACGAAGACACGCTCGTCTCATGTGAAGTGGACACGGCAGCGCTCGAAAAGCGCGTCGAAGAAATGGAATTCCGCCGGATGTTCTCCAACCCGGCCGACCCGAACAACTGCTTCATCGATATCCAGGCCGGCGCCGGCGGCACGGAAGCGTGTGACTGGGCGGCAATGCTGATGCGCCAGTACCTGCGCTATTGCGAACGCAAAGGCTTCAAGACCGAAGTGCTCGAAGAATCCGACGGCGACGTCGCCGGTATCAAGAGCGCGACCATCAAGGTGGAAGGCGAATACGCCTACGGTTTCCTGCGTACGGAAACGGGCGTTCACCGGCTCGTGCGTAAATCACCCTTTGATTCGTCAGGTGGACGCCATACATCGTTCTCATCGATCTTCGTGTATCCGGAAGTCGACGATTCCATCGAGATCGATATCAATCCGGCGGACATTCGCACCGACACGTATCGCGCGTCCGGCGCGGGCGGACAGCACATCAACAAGACCGATTCGGCCGTGCGCCTGACTCACGCGCCCACCGGGATTGTCGTGCAGTGCCAGAACGACCGGTCGCAGCACCGTAACCGCGCCGAAGCCATGCAAATGCTGAAAGCGAAGCTGTACGAGTTCGAAATGCGCAAGCGCCAGGTCGAGAAAGACAACCTGGAAAACAGCAAGACCGACGTGGGTTGGGGTCACCAGATCCGCTCGTACGTGCTCGACAACAGCCGTATCAAGGACCTGCGCACGAACGTTGAAATCAGCAACACGAAGGCCGTGCTCGACGGCGACCTGGACGACTTCATCGGCGCAAGTCTCAAACAGGGCGTATAAGCAAACAGCGCGGGGTGGGTCACGCGCGCCGCGCCAGCTACCTCGCTTTGCTTCGTTCACGGCAAGCCATTGCAGTAACGTATTGCAGCAATATAGCGGCGGCACATCGCAGCATTGCATCGCTAATATTTGCGACCATCCGTGTGGCCTGAGTTTCAACATTGTCGTTCACGCGGCCTGATGCAAACAGCACGCAAACGGCATAGACGCAGCACCGGGTCCACGACCAAGCCGCATTCATCGCACTCAAAGCCAAACACATCATGACCGAACTGACTCAGCCGGACGACGCTCCCGAACCGGACGAAAACCGGATCCTCGCCGAGCGTCGCGACAAACTCCGTGCGCTGCGCGAGCAGGGAATCGCGTATCCGAACGATTTCCGGCCAACGCACCAAGCTGCCGCGCTGCAATCCGATTACGCCGATAAAGACAAGGACGCACTCGAAGCCGAGGCGCTGCAAGTCGCGGTCGCGGGCCGGATGATGTTGAAACGCGTGATGGGCAAGGCGAGTTTTGCAACGGTGCAAGACGGCAGCGGTCAGATCCAGTTCTTCATCACGCCCGCCGACGTCGGCCAGGAAGTCTACGACGCGTTCAAGAAGTGGGATCTGGGCGACATCATCGCGTCGAAGGGTGTCCTGTTCCGCACGAACAAGGGTGAATTGTCGGTGCGTTGCACGGAACTGCGCCTGCTGACCAAAGCGCTGCGCCCTCTTCCCGATAAATTCCATGGTCTCGCCGATCAGGAAATGCGCTATCGCCAGCGTTATGTCGACCTGATCGTGACGCCGGAAACGCGTCAGACGTTTATTGCGCGCACGAAGGCGTTCGCATCGATCCGCAGTTTCATGGCGAAGGCGGATTTCATGGAAGTCGAAACGCCGATGCTGCACCCGATTCCCGGCGGCGCCGCGGCGAAGCCGTTCGTCACGCATCACAACGCGCTAGACATGCAAATGTTCCTGCGTATTGCGCCGGAACTGTATTTGAAGCGGCTGGTGGTCGGCGGCTTCGAACGCGTGTTCGAAATCAACCGGAATTTCCGCAACGAGGGAGTGTCGCCGCGACACAACCCCGAGTTCACGATGATGGAGTTCTACGCCGCGTACACGGATTACACGTGGATGATGGACTTCACCGAAGCGCTGATCCGTCAGGCGGCCGTCGATGCCCGCGGCAACGCGAACATCGTGTATCAGGGGCGTGAACTGGATTTGTCGAAGCCGTTCCATCGGCTGACGATCTGCGAAGCGATCCAGAAATATGCGCCGCAATACACGGACGAACAACTCGCCGATATCGCGTTCCTGCGCACCGAGCTGAAGAGGTTCGGCGTCGATGCATCGCAACCACAGTTCTTGAACGCGGGCGTTGGTTCGTTGCAACTCGCGTTGTTCGAGGAAACGGCCGAATCGCAATTGTGGGAGCCGACATTTATTGTCGACTACCCGCTGGAAGTTTCGCCGTTGGCGCGCGCATCGGATACGGCTCCGGGCATCACGGAACGCTTCGAGTTGTTCATTGTGGGCCGCGAAATCGCCAATGGCTTCTCGGAGCTGAACGACCCGGAAGACCAGGCAGCGCGTTTCCAGAAACAAGTCGACCAGAAAGATGCCGGCGACGAGGAAGCCATGTTCTACGACGCGGACTACATTCGCGCGCTGGAGCACGGCATGCCGCCGACTGGCGGTTGCGGAATTGGTATCGACCGGCTGGTCATGCTGCTCACCGACAGTCCGAGCATCCGCGACGTCATCCTCTTCCCGCATCTGCGTCGCGAAGACTGACTTGAGCAATAGCAGGGAAGTTTGTAAAAAAGGCGCGAAAGCGCCTTTTTTTCGTCCTGAAGAATGGCCAAGATTGTAACTTTCGGTAAAAGCAGCCGGTCAAGACTGCCGCACCACCCGTGGTCAATCTGGAAAACCCTTACGAAACAAGGCGTCACCGCGTCTTTTCAGCCCGGTGTGTTTCTTGCGTCTAATGGTTTCCTGGAAACGTTACAAATTGATAAACCTTACGCTTCAGATTGTTCGACACTGCTTTTGTGAGTAGCGTCAAACTCCAGTCAGACCCAGTATCGTCACACTCTGCCTTGAGACGGAGGTCCAAAAATGGATAACAGCAACAACATGACCACATCGAGTTCACCGACGCCCGGCGCCCCGCGCCAGCGCAAGATTCATCCGCTGGTTGCGACCGCCGCGGGCGCTATCATTATCGCCAGCCTTGCCGCCACGGCAGCCGTCACCGGACTGTTCCCGAAAGCGTCGAGCACATCGCCGACCAACGATCAGACCCAGGCGGCGCAGGTCGTAACACAACCCGCTGCACAACCGGCCGAACCTACTGCCGCCCAGCAACAACAGGCGCAGCAGGAGCAGCTTGCTCAGCAGCAAGCTCAACAGAGCGCGGCCGCCCAGGCAGCGCAGCAACAAGCGGCTCAGCAGCAACAGCCCGCCCCTCTGGTAGCGCAGCAGCCCGTACAGCAGCCCAACTACGCGCAGCAAGCTCCCGCCCAACCCGCCTATTGCTCGACCTGCGGCACGGTAGAAGCAATCTCGGCGGTGCGGCATGAAGGCCAGGCAACCGGCATCGGCGCGGTGGGTGGCGCGGTGGCGGGTGGGCTTATCGGTAATCAGTTTGGACGTGGAGGCGGTCGTACCGGCATGACGATCCTTGGCGCGCTTGGCGGTGGGCTGGGTGGCAATGCGGTCGAAAAACATCTGCGCAGCACCACCGACTATTCGGTACGCGTGCATATGGAAAACGGCAAGACGCGTTATTTCACGTATCACCAGGCCCCGCCGTTCAACCAGGGTGAGCGCGTGCGTATTCAGAACGGCACGCTGGTTGCAGGCTGATCTGTAGCGGGCTGGCCCGCATTCAAGCCCGAGCGCAAAAGCCAACGGCGATTCCTGATGGAATCGCCGTTGGCTTTAACTGCCGCGAGTGCTCAAAGACCTGCACCAGATTCAATAATCCGCGTCTTCGATCCACGCAGCCTGGATAGCTTCGAGAATCTTCTCGTTGGAGCGCTCAGGGTCGTCGTCGAACCCCGGCAGTTCCGTCACCCAGCGATGCAAATCCGTAAATCGCACGAATTGCGGATCGACGTTCTGATGCGCGTCGGTCAGTGCCATCGCGATATCCTGCGTGTCTGTCCACTTCATGGCAAGCGCTCCTGTCTCGTGGTCGCTGATTTAACTTCAGTGATTCTCTTTGGCATGATTGATGGAGTAGCGCGGGATCTCGACGACCAGATCCTCGTCTGCCGGAGCCATCGCCTGACATGATAACCGCGACGTCGGCTCAAGTCCCCAGGCCTTGTCGAGCAAATCGTCCTCGTCTTCCTCGGACGGCACAAGCGCGTTGAAACCCTCGCGAATGATCACGTGACACGTCGTGCATGCGCACGATTTTTCGCACGCATGTTCGATCTCAATACCGTTGTCCAACAGGTTGTCGCAAATGCTCTTCGACGTATCCGCGTCGATCACAGCGCCATCAGGACACAATTCCACGTGGGGTAATACTACGATCTGAGGCATGAATTTCTTTCCGTTCTTTGTACGTGAGAGGCTCGGCGCGTCGTCAGACTTCGTCGAGCCTGCGGCCGGCGAGCGCGCGGCGAATGCTCTTGTTCATGCGGCGGGCGGCGAATTCATCGGTAGCCCCGGCAAGCTCTTTCGTCGCCGTTTCGATAGCATCGACGCTGTCACCGCCTGTAACCGCCGCGAGCTTCACGATCAGCGCTTCAATGTTGGCTCGTTCCGTTTCGTCCAGCAGTTCGCCGTCCACGCCGAGCGCCGCCTGCGATGCTTCCACCAGGCGTTGCGCGTCGACCTGCGCCTCGCGCAATGCGCGGGCGCGCATGTCGACTTCGGCGGTCGTGAAGCTCTCTTCCAGCATGCGCGCGACGTCGTCATCGGCGAGACCGTAGGACGGCTTCACCACCACCGATGCCTCCACGCCCGACAACTGCTCGCGCGCGAACACGGACAGCAGACCGTCGGCGTCCACCTGGTACGTCACGCGAATGCGCGCCGCGCCGGCGGCCATGGCGGGAATGCCGCGCAGCTCGAAGCGCGCGAGCGAACGGCAGTCCGAGACCAGCTCGCGCTCGCCTTGCACGACGTGGATTGCCATCGCCGTCTGGCCGTCCTTGAAGGTGGTGAAGTCCTGCGCACGTGCGACCGGAATGGTCGAGTTGCGCGGAATGATCTTCTCGGTCAACCCGCCCATGGTTTCAACGCCAAGCGATAGCGGAATGACGTCGAGGAGCAGCCAGTCATCGCCTTCTCCGCGACGGTTTCCCGCCAGCAGATCCGCCTGGATCGCGGCGCCGAGCGCAACAACCTGATCCGGGTCGAGATTGATCAACGGCGGCTGGCCAAAGTACGTTTCCACTGCGCGGCGGATCACCGGCATGCGCGTGGCGCCGCCAACCAGCACCACGCCCTTGATCTCGGCGGGCGCTACCTTGGCGTCGCGCAAGGCCTTGCGCGTGGGAGTCAACGTGCGGGCAACCAGCGCTTCAGTCAGCGTTGCGAAGTCGCTTTCTGTGACTGTCAGATCGATTTGCTGGCCATCCGACAAGGTGGCCTGGATCGTAGCTTCCGGTGCATCCGACAGCGTTTCCTTGGCGGTTCGCACAAGGTCCAGCAGCAAACGCACATCTTCCGGCGTAGCCGGCGCCACCTTGGCTTTCACCAACGCATGCCGATACAGCACCGCATCGAAATCGTCGCCGCCAAGCGCTGAATCGCCGCCCGCTGCAAGCACTTCGAACACACCTTTGGTGAGCTTGAGAATGGACAGATCGAAGGTGCCGCCGCCCAGGTCATACACGGCGTACAAACCTTCCGATGCGTTGTCGAGCCCATAGGCAATCGCCGCGGCAGTCGGCTCGTTCAGCAGACGCAGCACATTCAAACCGGCGAGTTTCGCGGCGTCTTTCGTGGCTTGCCGCTGGGCTTCATCGAAGTAAGCGGGTACGGTGATCACCGCACCGACCAGCTCGTCGGCGAGCGTGTCTTCCGCGCGATAGCGCAGCGTCGCCAGGATTTCCGCCGATACTTCCACCGGACTTTTCACGCCGTCGACGGTGCGAATCTGCACCATGCCCGGGGCATCGACGAAATCGTAGGGCGCGTTTTCCGCCCCTTCCACCTCGCTTTTGCCACGGCCCATGAAACGCTTCACCGACACGATCGTGTTGCGCGGATCGAGCGCCGCTTCTTCCTTCGCCACGCGGCCGATACGCCGGCCGCCCTTCTCCAGATACCGGACCACCGACGGCAGCAGGTAATGACCGTCTTCGTCGGGCAGCACTTCGGCCACGCTGTTGCGCACGGCGGCAACCAGCGAATTGGTCGTACCGAGATCGATGCCCACGGCTACCCGCCGCTGATGCGGCGCCGGTGCCATACCGGGTTCTGAAATTTGCAGTAAAGCCATCGTTGATCTATTGGGGGTTGGTGTCGTCTGGGTTTGGTCGAACTGAATCGAACCTAATCGAGCTTCTCGATCTGCACGCCGATCTCGCTCGCCACGCGTTCTATAAACATCAACTGGCGCACGGCTTCGCTCGCCGCCTGGTCCGCGTGACTGTCAATCAGCGCCGCCAGTTTCTCGAAGCGGATGCGTTCCTGATCGCGCAGTTCATCGAGCAAGGCTTCAAGCGCGCCAAGATTTTTGGCGTCCGCCGCGTCCTCTATATTTTCGCGCCATTCCATCTGCTGCATCAGGAAGGCGGGTTCCATCGCGGTGTTGTTCTCTGCATCTGCATGCACGCCACGCAGCGACAACATATACGTGGCCCGCTTCAACGGATCGCGCAGCGTCTGGTACGCCTCGTTTGCCCGCGTGGCCCACTGCATCGCGACACGTTTTTGCGCGTCCCCAGCGGCGGCAAAACGATCGGGATGGACCTGTGCCTGCACCGTGCGATACGCATCATCGAGCTTTTTTGCATCGATGGCGTAAGTCGGTGGAAGGTCGAACAGGTCGAAATGACTGTCGTTGAGCGTTGCCATGTTGAAGATGAGTGAAAATGAGCGGAAGCAGGGATAAGAGGGACGTCTAAACCCGCGGCACTAAAGAAAAAGGCGGCACGCGCCGCCTCTTTGCTGTTCTTGCGCCGCGCTATACGCGAAACGATTCGCCGCAACCGCACTCGTCCTTCACGTTCGGGTTATTGAACTTGAATCCTTCGTTCAGCCCTTCGCGCGCGAAATCCAGCTCGGTACCGTCGATATAAGCCAGGCTCTTCGGATCGACAATGATCTTCACGCCCGCCGACTCGAACACCTTGTCTTCCGGCGCGAGTTCGTCCACGTACTCGAGCTTGTAAGCGAGGCCCGAGCAGCCGGTTGTGCGCACGCCAACGCGCAGGCCAACGCCCTTGCCGCGTCGAACCAGATACTTCTGCACGTGTTGTGCTGCCTTGTCCGTCAACGTGATTGCCATAGTCTCTCATCAGCAGCCGCTCGTCCGGAGTCAATCGTTTCTCCGGTCGCCACGCTGCAGCCTTGCTTTGAATCGAAAACCAGAGCGCCTGAACTTAACTGATCGGTCAACTGATCACCCAAGCGCCCTTCCCGAAACCTGATTGCTGATTACCTGCCCGCTTAAGCCGCGTGTTGCTTCGCTTCTGCCGGAGCAGTTTCCGTCGTGCCCGCGCCATGACGTTGCTTGTAGTCAGCAACGGCGGCCTTGATTGCATCTTCGGCCAGGATCGAACAGTGAATCTTCACCGGCGGCAACGCCAGTTCTTCAGCAATGTGCGTGTTCTTGATCGTCAGCGCCTGATCCAGCGTCTTGCCCTTCACCCACTCGGTCACGAGCGAGCTGGAGGCAATGGCCGAACCGCAGCCATACGTCTTGAACTTCGCATCTTCAATCACGCCGTCCGCGCCCACGCGGATCTGCAGCTTCATCACGTCGCCGCATGCCGGCGCACCGACCATGCCGGTGCCCACGGTGTCGTCGTCCTTGCCGAACGAGCCGACGTTGCGCGGGTTTTCGTAGTGGTCCAGAACCTTGTCGCTATAAGCCATGATCAAACTCCTTGAATTCGTATGCGTGTGCGTTTTAACCTCGGCGCGGAAGCCGCCACCGGGCCGCCAGACAAGCGCTTAATGCGCAGCCCACTGGATCGACGAAATGTCGATACCGTCCTTATGCATTTCCCAAAGCGGCGACAGATCACGCAACTTCTGAATCTTGCTCTTCAGCAAGTTAATCACGTAATCGACATCTTGTTCAGTCGTGAAGCGGCCAACCGTAAAACGGATCGAGCTATGCGCAAGTTCGTCGTTGCGGCCAAGCGCCCGCAGCACATAGGACGGTTCCAGCGAAGCCGACGTACACGCGGAACCCGACGATACCGCCACGTCCTTCACCGCCATGATCAGCGACTCGCCTTCAACAAAGTTGAAGCTGATGTTGAGGTTATGCGGCACACGGGTTTCCATGTCGCCGTTCACATACACCTCTTCCATCTCCTTCAAACCGTTGAGCAAGCGATCACGCAGCATGCGGACTCGCTCGTTTTCGACGGCCATTTCTTCGCGCGCGATCCTGAAAGCCTCGCCCATACCGACGATCTGGTGCGTGGCGAGCGTGCCCGAACGCATGCCGCGCTCGTGACCGCCGCCGTGCATTTGCGCTTCAATACGAATGCGCGGCTTGCGACGCACGAACAACGCGCCGATACCCTTCGGACCATACGTCTTGTGCGCCGAAAACGACATCAGGTCGACCTTCTGCTTTTGCAGGTCGATCTCGATCTTGCCGGTGGCTTGCGCTGCATCGACGTGAAATATGATGCCCTTCGCACGCGTGATCTCACCGATCGCGGCGATGTCCTGGATCACGCCGATCTCGTTGTTCACGCTCATCACCGAGACCAGGATGGTGTCCGGGCGGATGGCTGCCTGAAGCTTGTCCAGGTCGAGCAAACCGTCGTCCTTGACATCGAGGTAAGTGACTTCGAAACCTTCTCGTTCGAGCTCACGGCAGGTATCGAGCACGGCCTTGTGCTCGGTCTTCACCGTAATGATGTGCTTGCCCTTGCTCTTGTAGAAATGCGCCGCGCCCTTGATGGCGAGGTTGTCCGATTCGGTGGCACCCGACGTCCAGATGATTTCGCGCGGGTCGCAATTGACCAGCTTCGCGACGTTCTCGCGCGCTTCCTCGACCGCCCGCTCCGCGTCCCAGCCGTACTGGTGACTACGCGATGCCGGGTTGCCGAACTGCTCGCGCAGATACGGAATCATCTTGTCCACCACGCGCGGATCGACCGGGGTCGTAGCGCTGTAGTCCATGTAAATGGGCAGGTGGGGAATGTCGTTGTTCATCAGTTGCTCCGGGGATTTAACTCAATTGGCTCGTTCAAGGCGAGACGGCCGCGTCAGCACATCAACGCGGCAGCCGTCAGCCGGCCAGGTTGAAAACGGAATTCGGTCCTTTCGGCGCCACACGCACGGGCTCCACACCCGCCGATTCGGCACGCCGGTCGCGCAATACCGCTGGCGATCCTTCACGTGCACGCTGCTGGTCGACGAGATCTTTCAGCGAGACCGAGTCGAGATACTCGACCATCTTCTGATTGAGCGTGGACCAGAGTTCGTGGGTCATGCAATGGCCGTCGTGCTGCTTGGTGCCTTCGCAGGCGCCTTTGCCACCGCATTGCGTGGCGTCGATAGGCTCGTCCACCGCAATAATGATGTCCGCGACCGTGACGTTCTCCGCACGGCGCGCAAGATTGTATCCACCACCCGGACCACGCACTGATTCGACGATCTCGTGCCGGCGCAACTTGCCGAACAACTGTTCGAGATACGACAGCGAGATATGCTGGCGCTGGCTGATTCCTGCCAGCGTCACCGGGCCCTGCTCCTGGCGCAATGCCAGGTCGATCATCGCCGTGACGGCGAAACGGCCTTTCGTGGTGAGTCTCATAATTTGTAAGCTACCGGGGGCTACGGCTAATACTGGATGATTTTGGTCAAGTATAAATAGCCTACGGATTTAGTCAAGTATCCACCGGCATTTTCTTAGGAATTTGCTGAGAATATTGCGCCGATTGAAACCGACTTCCGGGGGGCGCGCATCAGGCCGCCAACTGCGTGCGAAGCGCTCGCAGCAAGCCTTCGCAGGCATCCTCGCACTGATCGAGCACGCGTTCGAAACCTTCGTCGCCGCCAAAATACGGGTCGACCACCACACGGCTGTCGTCACGGGTCGCGAATTCCATCAGCAGCCGGATCTTGTCGCGGTACTCCGCCGGACACACTTTGGTCAGCGCGGCCGCGTTGGCATCGTCCATCGCGATAAGCAGGTCGAACCGGGCGAAATCGTCGTGGCTGACCTGCCGGCCGCGCAACGGCGACAAGTCATAACCCCGCTTCCTGCCCGCGCGCTGGGCGCGTTCGTCCGGCGGCTGGCCGATATGCCAATCGCCGGTGCCGGCGGAATCGACCACGATCTTGCCCGCGAGCCCGGCCCGGCCCACCTGATCCAGCATCACCGCTTCGGCGCTCGGCGAACGGCAGATATTGCCAAGGCACACGAAACAGACGGCGATAGTGTTCATCAGATTCCAGGCTTCATTTGGCTTAAGCGGCGCATGCGGCTCGGTGGTTCGACGACTTGCACCGGCCTGACCAGCTCAATGCGCGAAACCGTCCCGAATTATACAAAAGACGGCGTTTGCGCGCCCGATTGGCCCAGCCCAGGCCGACTTTCCCCGGCCTCGTCGTTCAGAACGTCTGCGAGACAGCGGCTGCCGATGATCCGTTAGCCGGCCGATACGCGCTGTTGCCGGCATCGGAGTCGACCAGTCCCAGCGAAATCGCTCGCGCGAACTCGGCGCTGACACTGGCGGCGCTTTGTGGATGAGGTGCGGTAGTCCCCGAAACCGGGTGGATGGCGTGGCAATACCCAGCAAGTGCGAGCGGTACAAGCATCGCGATGGGCCAGTAGGTCGATATTGTCTTTTTCATTGTCAAACCCCTTCTCAGGTCCTGTGGGCTGACGGGCCCACTTCCGGACGCTTTGATTTTAAGGGTTTGTCCTCATCCCATAAAGGTGCCCCGGCACAAAGCATTGTTGCAACTCTGTCAACAGCGTATGGCGCGTCAGCGTTGTGTTTGCTGGCCCATGAGCGGTTCCCGCCACTTTCAGCCTGTTACCGCGGAGATAAAACTTTACAAAATTCTTGCGATATTCTTTCCGCGAAACTGTCAGATACGGTAACTAGTCAACGAATACTCTCCCGCTCATGATGAAACTCGCAGTAACAGGTCTGATCCTCGCCTCGTGCGCCCTCGTAGCCGGTTGCGCCGTCTACCCGGACGGCACGCCCGCTTACGCGACCGGCGACGGCTATTCCGCTTATCCCGCCTACCCGGGCTATCCCGCGGGCTACGAAGCCGGTTACGGTTACGGTTACGGAGCACCGGTTGTTCAGTCGGGCGTGATTGTCGACGGCGGCGGATATTACGGCGGTCCCGGTCCTCGCTATTGGAACGATGGACCGGGTTATCACCGCCCGCCTCCGGGTGGCTGGGGTGATCGCGGCGGCGACCGCGGTAACCGTGGTGGGAATTGGGGTGGCGACCGGGGCGGTCACGGCGGACAGCAAGCAGGTGCACCGCAAGGCGGCAGGCCACCACAGCCGCAGGCGGGTAATCCGGGCCGGCCGGCGCCGCAGGCACAGCAGTCACGCGGATCCATACCGTATGTTGGCCAATCTCTCTGGGGCAAACCTTCGTCACAGCAACCTGAGCATAACCACTGAACCTCTGCCCACCCCGCTGTGTTCAAGACCGCCCGCCATTTTCGCTGTTTCCGGGCGGTTTTTTATTGTCTGCAGGAAACTGAGATTGCGCGGGCAACCGTGCCGTGGAGTCTTTCGCATTTTTCACAATACGAGATACAATCATCATTCCGCTGTTTGACGTATCAACTGATTTTCCCCATGAGCGATACGAACCCGGAATCCAGAACGTCCATACAGGTGATCGAGCGCATGATGCGCCTGCTCGATGCGCTTGCCGCGCACACCGACCCCGTCAGCCTTAAAGAACTCTCGCACAGCACGTCATTGCATCCGTCCACCGCGCATCGCATCCTGAACGACATGGTCACGTGCCGTCTGGTCGATCGCTCCGATCCCGGCACGTACCGGCTGGGCATGCGGCTGCTCGAGCTCGGCAACCTGGTCAAGGCGCGTCTCTCGGTGCGCGAAGCCGCCATGCCACCCATGCGCGAACTGCATCGGCAAACAGGCCAGACGGTCAACCTCTCGGTGCGCCAGGGCGATGAGATCGTCTATATAGAACGGGCTTATTCAGAGCGTTCCGGCATGCAGGTCGTGCGGGCCATCGGCGGCCGTGCGCCATTGCACCTGACGTCGGTGGGAAAGCTGTTCCTCGCCGCCGACGAATCCTCCCGCGTACGCGCCTACGCCACGCGAACGGGCCTCTCCGGCCATACGCAGAACAGCATTACGGATATCGGCAAGCTCGAGCGTGAATTGTCGTTCGTGCGCAGCCAGGCGTGCGCCCGCGATAACGAGGAACTGGAGCTGGGCGTGCGCTGCATCGCGGCCGGTATTTACGACGACACGGGACGGCTCGTTGCCGGCCTGTCGCTTTCAGCGCCTGCGGATCGGCTGCAAGACTCGTGGCTGAATCAACTGAGCGGCACCGCGCTGGAAATCTCGCGCTCGCTCGGGTATCGGCCAGAACCCAGCGCCGATTCACAGCAGCGCTGATATTCCGGAATCCAGAGCATTTGCAAGATCCAGGGGCAATAAAAAAACCGGCCTTATCAAACGATAAGGCCGGTTTTTTTCAATTCTGATACCGCAAATTCCGAAGCGATCTTCAGGTTCCGCCACCGCCGGCATCGGCGCTGGTGATATGCGGTTCACCAGCAGTTTCGCTCTCCAGAAACCCGCGCAAACGGCCGGCATCGGCGAAACGCGAATACTTGCCCGATGAGTCCAGCAAGACCATTACTACCGGACGGCCATGAATGGTCGTCTGCATCACCATGCATTCGCCTGCCTCGTTAATGAAGCCGGTCTTCTGCAAGCCGATGTCCCAGCTCGGATTCCGGATCAACGCATTCGTGCTGTTATAGGCGATATTGCGCTTGCCGGTAAACACGTCATAGCTTCGATCGGTCGAGAACTTGCGGATCAGCGGATATTGATACGCCGCGTTCACCATCTTCACAAGATCACGCGCGCTCGATACGTTCTGGCTCGTCAACCCCGTCGAATTCTCGAAATGCGTGTCGGTCATGCCGAGCAGCTTCGCTTTCGCGTTCATCGCGGCGATAAAGCCAGGACGACCATTCGGGTAATAACGCGACAATGCCGCAGCCGCGCGATTCTCGGACGCCATCAGCGCGATATGCAGCATGTCTTCGCGGTTGAGCTCAGAGCCAACCGAAAGACGCGAACCCGTGAACTTCTCGTAGTCGCGATCTTCGTCGGTTACCGTGATTTCCTCGGTCAGCGGCGCCTTGGAATCGAGCACGACCATGGCTGTCATCAGCTTCGTGATCGAAGCGATAGGCACCACGGCTCGCGAGTTTTTATCGAAGAGTGTCTCCGATGTGTTCTGGTCCACCACGTACGCGACGCTCGAGCGTAACGCGAGGCTGTCCGGTGTCTCGTGCAAGCCAAACGCCTGGCCGACAGTAGGCGGACGCGGCTGGAACGCCACCGAACGTACAGCGGCACGGCGCCCGCGCGCGTCCATCCGGTAACTGACACGATGCCGGCGCGCAACGCGCGGCGTATCGTCTTCCTGTGCCGCCGCGACTGGCGCGACCTTCGCACCCTTCACTGCCCTGGCTGAGCGTGCAGCAACCTTCGACGATTTGACGGCCTTGGCTTGCGGCGCAGCAACTGCGCCCTTGACGGCTTTCTTGGTGGATTTCGAGGTTGGGGTCTTGGCAAAAGCGTCGATCGGTGCGGCCGCGAAAGACGTCGCGAGCGCCACCGACACGGCGACCGACAGCGCAGTGCGGACTGCAACGCTATGGATCACCCTGAGCGACGAAAACATTTCGGTTTTCATTAGTGTTCTGTTCTGGACCGGCGAGAGAGTGTCGCCAGTGTAGTAAAGCTTCGAAAAATTAGCAATATTAAGCACTTATCCGCACTACTTAAACCGCTTTGTAAGACACGATTTATCGGAGCGAATGAGTTCTGAGTTCCGATCGTAAAAAATCATCGCTGATGCTGCAATCGTTTTCACCGCCACACGCCATTCCCCGACCCTGGCTATCAGCCTCTTATCGGCAATAGTTTGTGAAACTTGAGGGAAAATTCCTGATCCTGCCCTCAAGGCAAAGTTTTCACTAATGGTGTGGACAACGACAGGAAGCGAAGCATTTCGGCAAGACATGCCGATTCTCAACCGGCATTTCGACCGCCATCGAAAGTTTTTGTTCACACAAACTTTGACGATGACTGCCGACTTTGAATGTTAACGTTGCGTTAACACATTTGGTTTACCGAGTTTCAAACCGTTTCAAATGAATTTCGCCGAGCGCAGTGTATCGGGGGTGCTTGAATCGCGCCGGGCACCGAACGCGACGGCGGCAAGCTGAATGGTCTGAAGATGAATGTCGACGGTGACGTCAATATCGCGACCGTAACCGCCGGCCATCGTTATTGCCACGGGCAGAGCTCGCCCGGCCGCGGCGCTGAATACAAGGGAATCGCGCCTGGCGAGGCCGTCGACGCTCAACGCGAGTCGCCCCAGGCGGTCGTCGACGTGCGGATCGGCGCCTGCCAGATAGATAAGCATGGCGGGTTCGAAGCGCTCGAACATCGTCGATAACGCCCCGGACAATGCTTCCGAATAGGCGTCGTCACCGCAACCGTCGGGCAATGCGACATCGAGATCGCTGATCTCTTTGCTGAACGGGTAGTTCGATGTGCCATGCAGCGACAGCGTGAACACGCTCGGATCGTCCTGGAAGATGGCGGCGGTCCCGTTGCCCTGATGCACATCCAGGTCGACTATTGCTATGCGCGGCGTGCGCTCTCCGCGCCGCAACGCCTCTGCCTGTAGCGCCCGGGCAGCAACAGCCGCGTCGTTGAACACACAGAATCCCGCGCCGCGCGACGCATATGAATGATGCGTGCCGCCTGCCAGATTCACCGCGAATCCGCCTTGGCGGGCGGCGTGACAAGCAGCAATCGTCGCCCCGACGGAGCGCCTTGCGCGCTCCACCATTTCCGGCGACCACGGAAAGCCGATCTCGCGCTGCTCGCGCGCATCCAGCGCCCCCGTTGCGACCCGCTCGATGTAGTCGGCCGCATGAACGCGCGCCAACTCGGAATCGGCCGCGACTGGCGCTTCGTCCAGCTTCACCTCGGGCAGTTCGGCCAGCACCCGCTCGCGCAAAAGGTAATATTTTTGCATGGGAAACCGATGGCCAGCCGGCAACGGCAGTACGAAGCGATCGCTATAAAACGCCTTCATTCGAAATGAAATTCCACTTTTCCGGACTTGAGATCCTAGCACCGACACCGCCCGCACCCTCCGCCCCAAGCTGGTGCACCGTATCTCGAAATGTAGTTCCACTACAAAGGAGTGTCCTCGTAAGCCATTGTTTAATAAGCATTCGTACGATGTTGCGTCGCACAAAAAGACGCTTGACATCTATCGGAATATGCCTAGAATAGGCTCCATGTTGCGACGCACCAATAGCTGATCGCCTCATACGGTTTCCGGATTTCCGGTCTCCGCCAAAACCCCACGACCCGCGCTGATGATGGGTCGAATCTTTCAGGAGCGTGACATGACCCTTTTGACCCCGGAACAAATCGCCGCTGCAAACAAAGCTCAGTTCGACACCCTCTTCGGTCTGACGAACAAGGCATTTGAAGGCTTGGAAAAGCTGCTTGAATTGAATCTGCAAGTTGTGAAGTCGACGCTGGCTGAAAGCCAGGAAAACGCGCAACGCGTGTTGTCGGTGAAGGATGCGCAAGAACTGCTCGCACTGCAAGCCAGCCTGGCTCAGCCGGTCGCGGAAAAGGCGCTGTCGTATGGCCGTCACCTGTATGAAATCGCATCGTCGACGCAAGCTGAATTCGCCCGTGTCGCCGAAGAGCAGTACGAAGACCAGAACCGCAAGGTGCAAACGCTCGTAGAAAACGTCGCGAAGAACGCACCGGCAGGTTCGGAAACGGCTGTTGCCGTGATGAAGTCGGCCATCACTGCCGCCAACACCACGTACGAAACGATCCACAAGGCAAGCAAGCAAGCTGTCGAAATCGCGGAAAGCAACTTCAACGCAGCCGCTACGGCCGCCACGAAGGCTGCATCGCAAGCTACGGCTCAAGCTTCGCGCGCCGCCAAGAAGACTGTCTAAGCGAATTCATTCGCACGCGGTGGCACCGGCAACACCGGTGTGGCCGCGAGACGGTCAGGCTGCACGGAAAACCGTTCCAACGAAAGTTGGGACGGTTTTTTTTCGTGTTCCCGCGACCTCGGAAGCCGAGTTCAAAGCACAAGCCCAAAAAAACGGCGCATTCCTGACAGAACTCGCCGCTCACTCAACCAACCGACAGCACCCTACTTCTTGCGCTGCGGTGGCAAGTCCGTACACACACCTTCATACAATTCAGCCGCCATGCCGATCGACTCGCCGAGCGTCGGGTGCGGATGGATCGTCTTGCCGATATCCTCCGCGTCCGCGCCCATCTCGATCGCCAGGCACACTTCGCTGATCAAGTCGCCCGCATTCAACCCCACGATCCCGCCGCCGATGATCCGGTGCGTTTCTTCGTCGAAGATGAGTTTGGTGAAACCTTCGTCGCGACCGTTCGCGATCGCCCGGCCCGATGCCGCCCAAGGGAATGTGGCCTTCCCGTACTTGATGCCTTCGGCCTTGCACTGGTCTTCGGTCTTGCCGGCCCACGCCACTTCGGGATCGGTGTAGGCCACGGACGGGATTTGCATCGCGTCGAAGTAGGACTTTTCGCCATGCGCCGCTTCTGCCGCTACGTGGCCTTCGTGCACGGCCTTGTGCGCGAGCATCGGCTGGCCGACCAGATCGCCAATGGCAAAGATATGTTCAACGTTCGTGCGCAACTGCTTGTCGACGTTGATGAACCCGCGATCCGTCACCGCCACGCCGGCCTTGTCCGCGCCGATCTTGCCGCCGTTCGGGCTGCGACCGACCGCCACGAGTACGAGGTCATAACGTTGAGCTTCGGCGGGCGCTTTTTCGCCTTCGAAGCTCACGTAGATGCCGTCGTCCTTCGCTTCCGCCTTGGTCGTTTTCGTCTTGAGCATGACGTTCGCGAAACGCTTGGCGTTGAACTTCTCCCACACCTTCACGAGGTCGCGATCGGCACCTGCCATCAGGACATCGAGCATTTCGACGACGTCGATTTCCGCGCCCAATGACGCATACACCGTCGCCATTTCCAGACCGATGATGCCGCCGCCGATCACGAGCATGCGCTTCGGAATCTGGCGCAATTCGAGCGCACCGGTCGAATCCACTACGCGCGGATCTTCCGGCATGAACGGCAGCTTCACGGCTTGCGAACCCGCCGCGATGATCGAGTTCTTGAACTGCACCACCTTCTTGCCGTCCTTGCCTTCGATCTCCATGTGATTCGGGCCAACGAACTTGCCGACACCCGTGACCACCTGGACCTTGCGCGCCTTCGCCATGCCGGCCAGTCCGCCGGTCAGCTTCTTGACAACGCCCGACTTGAAGTCGCGCAGCTTGTCCAGATCGATAGTCGGTTCACCGAAGGAAATGCCGTGGTGCGCGAGTTCCTTCGCGGCGTCGGTGATGGCAGCCGCGTGAAGCAAGGCTTTCGACGGAATGCAGCCGACATTCAGGCAGACGCCGCCAAGCGTTTCATACCGTTCGACGATAACCGTCTTCATGCCCAGATCGGCCGCACGGAAAGCCGCCGAATAACCGCCGGGACCGGCGCCGAGCACGAGCATGTCGCATTCGATATCGGCTGAACCGGAGAACGATGCGGCCTTTGGTGCAGGCGCCGCCGCGGCTTTTTCGGCCGGTTGCGGTGCAGCCGCCTTCGGCTTGTCCTCGACCTGGCCGGCACCGCCGCCCTGGCCTTCGAGCGTGAGAATCACCGAGCCTTCGGAGACGTTGTCGCCGATCTTGACCTTGACTTCCTTGACCGTACCCGCTGCAGGCGACGGTACATCCATGGTGGCTTTATCGGATTCAAGCGTAACGAGCGATTGTTCCTTCTCGACCGTATCGCCAACTTTCACGTGGATTTCGATGACGGGAATGTCGGTGAAATCGCCGATATCCGGCACCTTCACGTCTTGCGATCCACCGCCCGCGGATTTCGGAGCGGCCGCCTCTTTCGGCGCGGCGGGCTTTTCAGCGGACGCTGCCGGTGCGGCAGGCTTTTCGCTACCTGCATCGGCCGTTTCCACCAACGCGATCACGGTGCCTTGCGAGACTTTATCGCCGGCTTTGATCTTGACTTCCTTGACCGTACCCACGACGTCGCTTGGGACCTCGATGGAGGCTTTATCGGATTCGAGGGTGAGGACGCCTTGTTCTTTCTCGATGGCGTCGCCGGCCTTGATATTCACTTCGACGACATCGACGTCTTTGAAATCGCCGATATCGGGTACTTTAAGTTCGGTGAGACTCATGTTGTCCCCTAAGAAGGAAGCGGGCAGAACTAAAGGACGCAACGCGTAGCCCCTGGTTCTACCGTCGGCAGACTTGCCTTTCTTTGCTTACTTTCTTTGGCAATTCAGAGAAAGCAAGTGCCGCCCCGCACAGGGGCGACGAGCAAAATGCAGTGCGATGCAAGTTCAATGACGCGGCTGGCGGACCACATCAAAGCGGTCCGCCAGCCAAAAAAATCACAAACTCACACGGCGGAAATCCGCCAGCACAGCAGAAAGATAGGCATTGAACCGCGCGGCCTCGGCGCCATCGATAACCCGATGATCGTAAGACAGCGACAAAGGCAGAATCAGGCGAGGCACAAACGCCTTGCCGTCCCACACCGGCTTCATCGCACCCCGCGACAACCCCAGGATTGCCACTTCAGGCGCATTGATGATCGGCGTGAAATGCGTCCCGCCAATCCCGCCCAGCGACGAAATCGAGAAGCATCCGCCTTGCATCTGGTCGGGCTTGAGCTTCCCTTCACGGGCGGCCTTCGACAGATCGGCCATTTCCTTGGCGACATCGACGAGGCCCTTCTTGTCCGCGTCGCGAATCACCGGAACCATCAAGCCGTTCGGGGTATCGGCGGCAAAACCGATGTTGTAATACTGCTTGAAGACGAGGTTATCGCCGTCAAGGCTCGCGTTGAACGTCGGGAATTTCTTCAACGCGGCAACGACCGCCTTGATCACGAACGCGAGCATGGTGAACTTCACGCCGGCCTTTTCGTTTTCCTTGTTCAGCGTCACGCGCAACGCTTCGAGATCGGTGATGTCAGCTTCGTCGTTGTTCGTGACGTGCGGAATCATGACCCAGTTGCGATGCAGGTTCGCACCCGAAATCTTCTTGATGCGCGACAGCGGCTTCGGATCGACCGGACCGAACTTCGTAAAGTCGACCTTCGGCCACGGCAGCAGATTCAACTCGCCACCACCGGCCGGCGCTGCGGCAGCGGCCGCCGGCGCTTTACCCTGACCGCTCATCACGCCCTTCACGAACGCGGTGACGTCGGCTTGTGTGATGCGATTCTTGGGGCCTGTTCCCTTGACCGACGCGACATCAACACCCAGTTCGCGCGCAAACTTGCGCACGGAGGGCGACGCGTGGCTCGACGTACGCGCCCCTTCGCCAGCCGGAATGGCCGGTGCGAGAGCGAGTGCCGACGGCGCTTCTTTCTGGGCAGGCGCAGATTCAGGCGCTTCAGCCTTCGGCGCGTCCTGCTTGGGCGCTGCGGCAGGCGCCGCTGCTGGAGCCGCACTTTCGCCGCCTTCCAGCACCAGAATCAACGTGCCTTCCGAGACGTTGTCGCCGACCTTGACCTTGAGTTCCCTGACCGTGCCGGCTGCAGGCGATGGAACGTCCATGGTGGCTTTATCGGACTCGAGCGTGACAAGCGATTGCTCCTTCTCGACCTTATCGCCCACCTTCACATTCACTTCGATGACCGGAATGTCCTTGAAGTCGCCGATATCCGGCACCTTCACTTCAACCGATCCACCGCCCGACGATGCCGCCGGTGCCGGAGCGGCAGCCTTTTCCTGCGCCGGTGCTTCAGCGGGTTTTTCAGCGGCCTTCGGCGCAGCGGCAGCGCCGGAATCAGCCGCTTCCAGCACGACGATCAACGAGCCTTCCGAGACGTTGTCGCCAACCTTTACCTTTACTTCCTTCACGACACCGGCTGCCGAACTTGGCACGTCCATGGTCGCTTTGTCGGATTCGAGCGTAACGAGCGACTGCTCCTTCTCGACGGTGTCCCCGACTTTCACCAGCACTTCGATCACCGGGATGTCCGTGTAATCGCCGATATCCGGCACCTTGACTTCGATCGCTTGACTCATTGTTTATTGTCTCCTGGGTCGCTACGCGAAAATCGCCCTGCTTTTGGGCAAGGCGACTTCGCGCAACAACACTCGGGGGCCGATGCGTTAAACCGTCATCGGGTTGGGTTTGGCGGGGTCGAGCGCGTACTTCTTGATCGCGTCCGCGACAAGCTTGCGGTCGATCGTGCCTTCGTCGGCCAGCGCATTGAGCGCCGCGACGGTGACCCAGTAGCGGTCGACTTCGAAGAAGTGACGCAGTCTTTCGCGCGTGTCCGAACGGCCGTAGCCGTCCGTACCAAGCACGACAAACTTGTTCGGCACATAACCGCGGATCTGGTCGACGAGCGCACGCACATAATCCGTCGATGCCACCACTGGACCTTTCGCGTCCTTCAGCAGCTTCGTCACGTGCGCGACCTGACGTTCTTCCGTCGGGTGCAGCAGGTTCCAGCGCTCCACTTGCGCGCCTTCGCGTGCCAGTTCCGTAAAGCTCGGGACACTCCAGAGATCGGCGGCGACGTTCCAGTCGTTCTTCAGCAGATCGGCGGCGGCGATCACTTCATTGAAGATCGTGCCCGCGCCCATCAACTGAACACGCGGCGTTTTTGCGTCGGCATCCGATTTGCGGAACGAATACATGCCCTTGATGATGTCGGTGGCGACCGAATCGCCCTGCGGAATCGCCGGGTGTTCGTAGTTCTCGTTCATCACCGTGACGTAGTAATACACGTCTTCCTGATCCGCCACCATGCGACGCAAACCGTCCTGCATGATCACCGCGAGTTCGTAACCGAAGGTCGGGTCGTAACTCACGCAGTTCGGCACCGACGCCGCCCACATCAGCGAATGACCGTCTTCGTGCTGCAGGCCTTCGCCGTTGAGCGTCGTGCGTCCAGCCGTGCCGCCCAGCAGGAAACCGCGCGAACGCATGTCGCCCGCTGCCCACGCCAGATCGCCGATGCGCTGGAAGCCGAACATGGAATAGAAGATGTAGAACGGGATCATGATCTCGCCGTGCGTCGAATACGACGTCGCGGCCGCGATCCAGTCGCACATCCCGCCGGCTTCGTTGATCCCTTCCTGCAGGATCTGGCCGGTTTCCGATTCGCGATAGAACATCAGCTGGTCGGAATCTTCCGGCACGTACTTCTGGCCGTCCTGATTCCAGATACCGATCTGGCGGAACAAACCTTCCATACCGAAAGTACGCGATTCATCCGGCACGATCGGCACGATGCGTTTGCCGAGCGCCTTGTCCTTCAGCAGGATGTTGAGGATCCGCACGAACGCCATGGTCGTGGAGATCTCGCGGCCCGGACCCGTGCCCTTCAACACCGGTTCGAACGCCGACAGATCCGGCACCGGCAGGGACTCGGCCTTCTGCCGGCGCGCCGGCAGGTAACCACCCAGTTCCTGGCGGCGAGCGCGCATGTACTCGAGTTCCTTCGAGCCTTCTTCGAACGTCAGGTACGGCACGTCGGCGATCTGGTCGTCGGGAATCGGCAGCCTGAACTGATCGCGGAATTTCTTCAGCTGATCCGTGTGCAACTTCTTCTGCTGGTGGGTGATGTTCATCGCCTGGCCAGCTTCGCCCATACCATAACCCTTGATGGTCTTGGCGAGGATGACGGTCGGCTGACCCTTCGTCTTCGATGCTTCCGTGTAGGCCGCGTAAATCTTGTGCGGATCATGGCCGCCGCGATTCAGGTTCCAGATGTCTTCGTCGGACCACTCCGCCACCATCGCCCTGAGTTCCGGCGTGTTGAAGAAATGCTCGCGCACGTACGCGCCCGACTCCGACTTGTAGGTCTGGTATTCGCCGTCGACCACTTCCATCATCCGGCGCATCAGCGCGCCAGTTTTATCGCGGGCGAAAAGCGAGTCCCAGCGGCTGCCCCACACCACCTTGATCACGTTCCAGCCGGCGCCGCGGAATTCGCTTTCCAGCTCCTGGATGATCTTGCCGTTGCCGCGCACCGGGCCGTCGAGACGCTGCAGGTTGCAGTTGATCACGAAGACGAGGTTGTCGAGCCGTTCACGGCCGGCCATGCCGATCGCGCCGAGCGATTCCGGCTCGTCCGTTTCGCCGTCGCCGAGGAATGCCCAGACCTTGCGGGTACCTGCCTTGATGATGCCGCGCGCGTCCAGGTACTTCATGAAACGCGCCTGATAGATCGCCATGATCGGGCCGAGGCCCATGGACACGGTCGGGAACTGCCAGAAGTCCGGCATCAGCCACGGATGCGGATACGACGAAATGCCTTCGCCGCCCACTTCCTGGCGGAAGTTATCGAGCTGGCTCTCTTTCAGGCGTCCGAGCAGGAACGCACGTGAGTACACGCCGGGCGACGAATGGCCCTGGACGAACACGAGGTCGCCGCCATGTTCAGGAGACGGTGCGTGCCAGAAATGGTTGAAACCGACGTCATAAAGCGTGGCCGCCGACGCAAACGAAGCGATATGCCCGCCCACGTTCGTGTCCTTGCCGGCGCGCAGCACCATGGCAATGGCGTTCCAGCGCGTGTACGAACGGATCTTGTGTTCGATGTCCTGGTCGCCGGGAATCTTCGACTGGGCGGCGACAGGGATGGTGTTGATGTACGGGGTGTTAGCCGAAAACGGCAGATGTTCGCCGTGCACACGCGCGAATTCGATCTGCTTTTCAATCAGGTAATGGGCGCGATCCGGGCCTACTGCCGAAATCACGCCGTCGAGGGCTTCCAGCCACTCAGCGGTTTCCTGGGGATCTTCGTCGTCCTTGGCGTTGGCGACATATTTCATCACTTCGTCGGGTACAGCGGACATGCTCGTCTCCTGATTTGAGGAACGCTCTGTGAACAGACGACGCGAGCCTTTAAGCCATCCGCAAGACACAATCGCGGAAAACAATGAGGGACAAGCGCGCGTGCGGCAATTCTAAAGAGCCTCAGAACGGTAGTGCAAGCAATTTTTCGAATCATGAGAGACAATCTCATAATGCGGAAAAATGCTGCAATGCACCGTGGAATAAGGACTTTTTGATCGTCGCGTTGGTGTCCTTGCGATCAATTGCGGGCCTTTTCAAGACTTTTTACGCCATTTAACAGTGTGGCGCTGCGTTACAATTGCGCGCATGTTGACCGAACGGCTTTTCGCACGCTCGGCGCGCTCGTCGGGCAAGCCCAACGACCCGGCGCCGACCCGCTGGCACCACGGACCGTGGTGGTCAAACTCGTACTTGCTGACCCCACTGATTTCGATCCTGGTCTTCCTGGTCGTGATGAGCCTGATCCTGTGGAGTCTCAACCGGCGCGAACAGCAACAGCAGGAAGACACGCTCTACCGTAACGTGGCTTGGGCACAGCAGCAAATCAGGCTTTCCATGACTGGCGCGCAAGAGCAGATCCAGGCCTTGGCGCGCGACATCGCGACTGGCCACGGGGACCCGCAGTCGTTTCAGAATTCCACCGGCGACATCATGCAGGGGCACCCCGAGATCCTCTACATGAACTGGTACACGGCGCAGCACAAACCTCGCTGGCCCAATACCCCGCTACCGGTGCTCGGCTCGCGACTTGCCAAGCCGACGGACGCGCAGATGGACGACGCCGTCCAATCCGCGTTCGACGAGGCCCGCACCAGCCGCCGCCAGGTCTATTCCCCGCTCCTGTATGACGATCTCGGCAATGGCTACATCACGTTGCAGACACCGGTTTATCGCGATCGCGATTTTCTCGGTTCCATTGCCGCGGTGTTTTCCATCGAGGGGATTCTCAAGCACGACATCCCCAGCGAGCTTTCCGCGAAGTACAAGATTTCGATCACCGACCTGAACAATCGCGAACTCGCCACCACCTCCAGCCGGCCGCGTCTTCCGCGCGACATGTTCTACGACCTGCCGCTCGATCCGCCAGGCCAGGGGGTATCGGTACGCGTTTATTCGTATCCGCAACTCACGAATTTCACCAACAACACGCTCGTCTGGCTGGTCGCGGGTTTGTCATGTTTTGTGTTGTGGAGCTTGTGGAGCCTCTGGAAACACACGCGGCAGCGCTTTGAGGCGCAACAAGCGCTCTATGCCGAGGCGTTCTTCCGCCGCGCGATGGAAAATTCAGTGCTGATCGGCATGCGCGTGCTCGACATGCACGGCCGGATCACGCACGTGAATCCGGCGTTTTGCCGGATGACCGGGTGGGACGAAAGCGATCTCGTGTCCAAAGTGGCGCCCTTTCCGTACTGGCCGAAAGACGCTTATCCGGAAATGCAGCGGCAACTCGATATGACCCTGCGCGGCAAGGCCCCCTCCTCGGGCTTCGAGTTGCGCGTGCGCCGCAAGGACGGATCGTTCTTCCACGCGCGGCTTTATGTGTCGCCGCTCATCGATAGTTCGGGCCGGCAGACGGGGTGGATGTCGTCCATGACCGACATTACCGAGCCGCGCCGCGCCCGCGAAGATCTCGCCGCTGCACACGAACGCTTCACGACCGTCCTGGAAAGCCTCGACGCAGCCGTGTCCGTGCTCGCCGCCGACGAAGCCGAACTGCTGTTTGCGAACCGCTACTACCGGCACCTGTTCGGCATTCGGCCGGACGGCCATCTCGAGCTCGCGGGTGCGGGTTTCGATACGGCTCAGGCGTCGTCGGATTCCATCGACATGGTCGATACCTATGCAGGCCTGCCCGCCACAGCGCTGACCGAAAGCACCTCGGACGCGCAGGAAGTGTATGTGGAGAGCATCCAGAAGTGGTTCGAAGTGCGCCGCCAGTACATTCAGTGGGTGGACGGGCATCTCGCGCAGATGCAGATCGCGACCGACATCACCACGCGCAAGCAGGCGCAGGAACTGGCCGACCAGCAGGAAGAAAAGCTTCAGTTCACCAGCCGTTTGATGACGATGGGCGAAATGGCGTCATCGCTGGCGCACGAGCTGAACCAGCCTTTGGCCGCGATCAATAACTATTGTTCCGGTTGCGTCGCGCTGGTCAAATCGGGCCGCATGACGCAGGACGCGCTGTTGCCCGTGCTCGAAAAAACCGCGCAGCAAGCGGTGCGGGCAGGCATGATCATCAAGCGCATCCGCGAATTCGTGAAACGCAGTGAACCGAAACGCCAGCCTACGCGTGTGGCTGATATCGTGGCGGACGCCGTCGGTCTCGCGGAAATCGAAGCGCGCAAACGCAAGATCAGGATTCTCACCGAGATCCGCTCGCGCATGCCCGTGATCCATGTGGACCCGGTGCTGATCGAGCAAGTACTCGTGAACCTGCTGAAGAACGCAGCCGAAGCCATGCACGACGCCAAGCCGAACGCCGTTGATCCGGTGATCCGCGTGATCGTGCAGCGCGTGGACGGCGGTTTCGTGTGCGTGAGCGTGGTGGACCAGGGGCCGGGGGTGGACGAAGCCACGGCGGAGCGCCTGTTTGAACCTTTCTACAGCACCAAGTCCGACGGTATGGGCATGGGCTTGAACATTTGCCGATCGATCATTGAATCGCATCGTGGACGTCTTTGGGTGGTGAACAATATCGATGCCTCCGGCAACGTGACGGGCGCCACATTCCATTGCAGTTTGCCAATCGGAGAAGCCGATGGTCCGGGCAGTAACGGACCGGAAGCTCTCAGTCATCAACCCACACAACAAACTGTTACGGGAGAGCTATGAGCACAGTCACCACTCAGGAAACCGTCTTTGTCGTCGACGACGATGAAGCCGTGCGTGATTCTTTGCGCTGGCTGCTTGAAGCCAATGGCTACCGCGTCTCGTGTTTTGCGAGCGCTGAGGCGTACCTCGATGCGTACCTCCCGATCGCCCATTCCGGCGCGATCTCGTGCCTGATATTGGACGTACGGATGTCCGGCATGAGCGGTCTCGAATTGCAGGAACGGCTGATTGCGGAAAATTCCTTGCTGCCGATCATCTTCGTGACGGGTCACGGCGACGTGCCAATGGCCGTCTCGACCATGAAGAAGGGCGCAATGGATTTCATCGAAAAACCGTTCGATGAAGCCGAATTGCGCAAGCTGGTTGAACGCATGCTGGACAAGGCTCGTACCGAGAGTTCGAGCGTGCAGCAGCAGCGCGCAGCGGCGGAGCGCCTGGGCAAGCTGACCGCGCGGGAACATCAGGTACTGGAGCGGATCATTGCGGGACGCCTGAACAAGCAGATCGCCGATGACCTTGGCATCAGTATCAAGACAGTTGAAGCGCATCGCGCGAACATCATGGAAAAGCTGTCGGTGAATACGGTTGCGGATTTGCTCCGGCTGGCACTTTCCAACAAGCCGCAAACGCAGCAGGCTCAATAGGGTTTAGCTGTTCTACCTGATACGCCGAGGGGTGTTTTTTGCGCCTCGGCGGAAGTGGTTTTTTGCCGGACTGAAGCCCACCGCCCGTCCCGGCCTGCGACAAAAAGTTTGAAAACAGCTTTAAAACAGTCAGCCAACGCGAACCGGCCATTGGCCCGGTAGCCGCACCGGCGAAAATCCCCGTCCGGTATAATCAAGGACCGACCGCAAAGCCGCGCCGCACTGGCGCAACCGGCCCCCTGCGACCCTGCGCCCTCAAGAAAAGCAGCGGACTTGTCCTCCGCCCAGACCTCCTATGACCGCCCAAATCATCGACGGCAATGCCCTCTCCAAGACCCTCCGCGCCGATGTCGCCGTACGCGCCGCCGCCCTGACCGCCCGTGGGCAGCAACCCGGCCTGGCAGTCATTCTCGTCGGCGAAAATCCGGCCAGCGAGGTCTACGTCCGCAACAAGGTAAAAGCCTGTCAAGACAATGGCTTGCACTCGGTGTTCGACCGTTTCCCGTCCACGCTCACCGAAAGCGAATTGCTGGCGCGGCTCGACGACCTGAACAACGACCCGAACGTGCATGGGATCCTGGTGCAATTGCCGTTGCCGAAGCATATCGATAGCCACAAGGTCATCGAAGCCATTGCCCCGGCCAAAGACGTAGATGGTTTCAACGTCGAAAACGCCGGTGCGCTGATGACCGGCAAGCCGCTGTTTCGCCCGTGCACGCCCTACGGCGTCATGAAAATGTTCGAAGCGCATGGCATCGCGCTGGAAGGCGCAAACGCAGTTGTGATCGGGCGCTCGAATATCGTCGGCAAGCCAATGGCCATGCTCCTGCTCGGCGCCGGCGCCACGG
This sequence comes from Caballeronia udeis, assembly GCF_044909315.1. GTDB lineage: Bacteria > Pseudomonadota > Gammaproteobacteria > Burkholderiales > Burkholderiaceae > Caballeronia > Caballeronia udeis_A. The sequence continues at coordinate 60,683 of NZ_JBIYEB010000030.1, read as the reverse complement.
TCACCATCACGCACAGCAAAACGCGCGATCTCGCCGCGCTGACCCGCAACGCGGATGTGGTTGTCGCCGCAACCGGCCGACGCAACATCCTGACGGCCGACATGGTCAAACCGGGCGCAACAATCATCGACGTCGGCATGAATCGCGACGAGAACGGCAAACTCTGCGGCGATGTGGATTTTGCAGGCGTGAAGGAAGTGGCCGGTTTCATCACACCTGTGCCAGGCGGCGTCGGGCCGATGACCATCACCATGCTGCTGGTGAATACCATCGAAGCCGCCGAGCGCGCAATGCAGCAGGACCGGGATTAAGCCGTGCTGGCGGCGCACTTCAACGCTTACAAGCATGATGGACACACCGGTTGCCGGATTTCCGCGCTAATGCGCCCAGCCGCCACGCCGATCGGATAAATCACCGTCTTAGCCAGAATCGATTTGAGAATCGGCAGAGGCGTCCCCACAATAGTGAATGGCCCAACCGCCGGAATCGCATACTTTCTGTGTCTGGCGCGGCTTCACATTCATCGTCGCATCCATTTTTATCCGAGACCGGGAGAGTCATGTCCAATTCGACACCAGCGAATACCGCGAATCAAGCGAGTCAGGCTCAGACCCAAGCCCCAGGCAACCCCCTGCTCGACTTCTCCGACCTGCCCCGCTTCGGCGACATCAAGCCGGAACACGTAACGCCGGCGCTCGACGTGCTGCTCGCCGACGCCAAAGCCGCCGTCGATCACGCCAGCGCGCCTGAGACACCGGCTACCTGGCAAGACATAGTGGAAAGCGTGGAACGCGCGAGCGAACGGCTGTCGCGGGCGTGGGGCGTAATCGGCCACCTGAATGCCGTAGCCGATACTCCTGAATTACGCGCCGCCCACGCCGAGAATTTACCGCGCGTGACCGAGTTCTCAGCGAGCGTCGGGCAGAATTTGGCGCTCTATGAGAAATACAAGGCGATTGCGGCGAGCGAAGAGCACGCATCGCTGTCCGTCGAGCAGAAGAAAATGCTCAGCAACGAACTGCGCGGTTTCCGTTTGTCCGGCGCCGAGTTGCCTGAAGATAAAAAACCCCGGTTTGCGCGCGTTCAGGAAGAACAGGCGGCGTTGTCGAAGGCATTCTCCGACCACGTTCTCGACGCCACCAACGCGTTCTCGTATGTCGTAACCAAGGAGAGCGAGCTCGCGGGTTTGCCGGAAGACGTCATCGAGGCGGCTCGCGAAGCGGCGCAGAGAGAAGGCAGCGAGGGCTGGAAGTTCACACTGCATTTCCCGTCGTACTTCCCCGTGATGCAGTACGCCGAACATCGGCCCTTGCGTGAAGCGATGTATCGCGCCTATGTGACGCGCGCGTCCGAACTGGGGCCGAACTATGGCAACGGCCAAGCCGGGTGGGACAACACGGCGAACGTTGTCGAGCAGTTGAAGCTGCGCGCAGAAGAAGCGCACGCGCTCGGGTATCAGAATTTCGCGGAAGTGTCGCTTGCGCCGAAGATGGCGGAATCGCCGGCACAGGTGATCGCGTTCCTGGAGGACCTGGCCGTGCGCGCCCGCCCGCACGCAGAGAAGGACTGGATGGAATTGCGTGCGTTCGCCGCGACTCAGCTCGGCATGCCGGAATTGCAGCCGTGGGACTCCACCTTCGCCGCAGAACGCCTGCGCCAGCAGCGTTATTCGTTCTCGGAAAACGAAGTGAAGCAGTACTTCCCGCAAGAAGCCGTGTTGAAAGGATTGTTCAAGGTCACCGAAACGCTGTTCGGCGTGAGCATCCGTCGCGACGACGCCGCCGTCTGGAATCCGGAAGTGCGCTTTTTCCGCGTTGAAAACAAGGACGGAACGCTCGTCGCGCAGTTCTATCTCGATCTGTATGCACGCGAAGGCAAACGCGGCGGCGCGTGGATGGACGACGCCCGCTCGCGCCACAAACGCCGTGAAGGCGGCGTGCAGACCCCGGTGGCGTATCTGACATGCAACTTCTCCGCGCCCGTTGGCGGCAAGCCTGCGTGCTTTACGCACGACGAAGTCATCACCCTGTTCCATGAATTCGGGCACGGCCTGCATCATATGCTGACGCGCGTCGATGAACTCGGGGTATCGGGTATCAACGGCGTGGAATGGGATGCGGTCGAACTGCCGTCGCAGTTCATGGAGAACTTCTGCTGGGAATGGGACGTGCTCACCGACATGTCCGGCCACGTGGACACGGGCGCCACACTGCCGCGCGAACTGTTCGACAAGATGCTGGCCGCAAAGAACTTTCAGAGCGGTCTGGGCACGTTGCGCCAGATCGTGCTCTCCATGTTCGATATCCAGCTTCACAGCGACTACGATCCGGCCGGCGCGATCAACGTCAACGACTTCGCGCGCGAGATCAACGAGCGTTTCCACGTCGTGCCGCAAGCGCCCTTCTCCCGCTGGACCAATACCTTCACGCACATTTTCGCGGGCGGGTATGCCGCCGGGTACTACAGCTACAAGTGGGCGGAAGTGTTGTCGGCGGATGCGTATGCGGCGTTCGAGGAAGCCGCGAAGCTTGGCGGTGGCTCGGTGCTGGATGCGACAACGGGTACCCGGTACCGCCGCGAAATTCTTGAAGTGGGCGGTAGCCGGCCAGCGATGGACTCGTTCAAGGCATTCCGCGGCCGTGAGCCGAATATTGATGCGTTGCTGCGGCATAACGGCATGTCGCCGGAGACGGCGCATTGAGGTGTTGATGGAATCCATGCCGCTTGTATGACTTCAGCCGGCCGTTCCAGCGCAAGTTGGAACGGCTTTCTTAATTCTCCTTCGAGAGATTTTCGAGGCTGCTCTCTATCGATCCAGCCGGAAACTCACTTCCTCCGGCCGCCCTTCCAGGCTGAGTCTCGCCCGCATTGCCGGCGCGCGGCTGACCACCTTGCCGCGACGAAGAACAACTGTGCGCGCCGCTCGCAATCGAATGGCTTCCACCGGATCGCGGGCGTCCAGCACTACGCAGTCCGCGTTGTTACCCACCGCAATCCCGTACCCTTCAATCCCCAGGATCTTCGCCGGCGTCGTTGTCACAGCTTCGAACGCCGCACGCATGGCGCCAATGCCCGTCATCTGTGCGACGTGCAAGCCCATATGCGCCACTTCCAGCATGTCGCCGGAGCCCAGGCTGTACCACGGGTCCATCACGCAGTCGTGGCCAAATGCCACGTCCACGCCTGCCGCCATCAACTCCGGCACGCGCGTCATGCCGCGGCGCTTGGGGTAGGTGTCGGCGCGGCCCTGCAGCGTGATGTTGATCAACGGGTTCGCGATCGCGGCCACGCCGGAATCGCGTATCAGCGGGATCAGCTTGCTAACGTAATAGTTGTCCATGGAATGCATCGATGTAAGGTGCGAACCCGTGACGCGCCCCTGCAAACCCAGCCTATGCGTTTGTGCCGCCAACGTTTCGATATGGCGCGACATTGGATCATCCGATTCATCGCAATGCATGTCCACGCGCAGCCCCTTCTCCGCCGCGAACTCGCACAGCAGACGCACGGACTCGGCACCGTCGGCCATTGTGCGTTCAAAGTGCGGAATTCCGCCCACCACGTCGACGCCCATGGATATCGCACGCTTCAGGTTCTCGAACGCGGCCTTGCTGCGCAAAACGCCGTCCTGCGGAAACGCGACGAGTTGCAAGTCGAGATACGGCTTCACGCGACGCTTTACTTCGAGCAGCGCTTCCACGGCGAGCAGACGCGGATCGCAGACATCCACGTGCGAGCGAATCGCGAGCAGGCCGCGCGCAACGGCCCAATCGCAGTACTGCATCGCCCGATCGACCAACGCTTCTTGTGTTAGCTCGGGCTTCAACTCACCCCATAACGCGATTCCTTCCAGCAGCGTGCCCGATGCGTTCACACGCGGCAAACCGTAGGACAACGTGGCGTCCATATGGAAATGCGCGTCGACGAACGGTGCGGTGACGAGAGAACCCGCGGCATCGATTTCTTCAGGCGCGCTCGCCGCGAGCTGCGGTTCGATTGCAGCAAAGCGGCCGCCTTCGATGCCGATGTCCACCAGATCGCGGGAATGCGCGAGCGCTGCGCGCCGAATGATCAGGTCCATGGGGTTGTCCTTTTGCCAAGTGTTTCGATGATTGTAGCGGGACAGAAAGCACGATTTTCAGAGCGCTGCCCGCGTTAGCCATTCGGCTGACTGCAGAAAGCTCGCGCGACCAATCACAGTGACAACTCCACTCCAATGCTCGTTTGCGAGCCACCAGGATCAGATCACTGCTTTCTTCAATCGATGCCTTGAGTTTTCGTATCCATAAGGATACACTTCATCAAGGCATCCCACTTAACGTTATCTGGGATCCGCGCGCATGACGAACACAATCAATCAAACGCACGACTTTTCGGTCTGGCTGTTGGGCGTGACTGATGTGTTGGCAAGAGCCGCCATCCTGGTTCGGATCAAACGCGCCGCTCTGGGAAATTTCGGCGATTGTCACGACGTGGGCGGCAGCGTGTGGGAAATGCGTGTCCACACAGGCGCGGGCTATCGTGTGTATTACGTGCGTGACGGCTTGACGGTGTACCTACTGTTGGCCGGGGGAAGCAAGCAAGGGCAGATATCTGATATCGCCCGAGCGAAGGCCATGTGGCAACGAATCAGACAGGAACGGAAATGAACTCGACTCACATTTCGGCTTTCGACGCATCCGACTATCTCGATAGCGAAGAGGCCATCGCTGCATATCTGAACGAGGCGCTTGCCTCCGGCGACTCCGACATTCTCCTGTCGGCTCTTGCCGATATCGTGAAAGCGCGCGGCATGTCGAAAGTCGCCTCCGAAGCGGGGGTACAACGCGAAAGCCTGTACAAGTCTCTGGCCGAGGGCGCGAAACCCCGATTTGAAACCATCCAGAAAGTTGCCGCCGCGTTGGGCGTAAAACTCGTCGCCGTGCCCGTGCATCACTGACGCGTTCGCCTTGACGGCGACAGCCTATGACCTGCAGCTCAGGTAAGCTGAGTCCACCCTTCAATCAATCGGGCCGAGAAAGGCTGACAGACGGCTTCATGCTCATGCCCGCAGTTCATCACTGACGAGAGTCAATCTCCGCACCAATCAAATGAAAATTGCCACCTGGAACGTAAACTCCCTCAAAGTCCGCCAGCAGCATGTGATCGACTGGCTGGCAACGAGCGGTGTCGACGTGCTTTGCATGCAGGAGCTCAAGCTCACCGACGATAAATTCCCCGTTGCAGAACTTGCGGCCGTCGGCTACAGAAGCTGGTTCGCCGGCCAGAAGACCTATAACGGCGTGGGCATTCTGGTACGCGACAGCCTGACGGTCGACGAAACCACAATCGTACGCAACATCCCGGCTTTCGAAGACCCGCAGCAACGCGTGATTGCCGCAACCGTGGAAGGCGTGCGGATCATCTCGGCGTATTTCCCCAATGGCCAGGCGCCAGGGACGGAAAAGTTCGCGTACAAGATGCGCTGGCTCGAGGCGCTGCGCGACTGGATCGAGGGCGAGATGAAGACGTATCCGCAACTCGCGCTGCTCGGTGACTACAACATCGCGCCGGAAGATCGCGACGTCCACGACCCGAAAGCATGGGAAGGCCAGAACCTTGTCTCGCCCGAAGAACGCGCGCATTTCGTGCAATTGATCGAACTCGGTCTCACCGATACCTTCCGCAAGTTCGAGCAGCCCGAGAAGCTTTTTACGTGGTGGGATTACCGCATGCTCGGATTCCGTCGTAATGCAGGACTGCGCATCGATCACATTCTGGTCACGGCAGAGCTCGCCGCACGATGCACTGCGTGCGAAGTGGACAAGGTGCCGCGGAAGTGGGAACAACCGTCGGACCACGCGCCGGTGATCGCGACAATCAGCTGAGCAGGGAATGGTTTGGGAGCGAAGCGGTAAGGCGAAAGGCGTTCCAAGAACACGGGCACACGCAAGATCGCACCACGCCTCGCTCCGAACTTGAGGCCCGAAGGCTCGACGCTAGCGCTGCCAGGTCATGCTTCTATAAACCCGCACCTGAAGAACCGCAACGAGGGCGTCGCCAGACGCCCTCTACTCCGCCACTACTCCCATCAAGCATCCAGATGCAATTCCTGAATCTTGCGTGTGATCGTATTGCGGCCGATCCCGAGACGTTCAGCCGCCTCCACCTTCCGGCCGCGAGTGAAGTCGAGGGCCTCACGTATCACCGCGGCTTCAAACCGGCGCGCAAGTTCGTCCATGACATCGGCAGTATTCTCGCGCAGCAGCCGCGCGACCTCGGTCCGCAAACCGTTTTCCCATACGCTCGCGGGAACGCCGGCCGGCGGCGTACCAAGCGAAGCCGGCAAACCGCTGACACCGCCCGATAGGGCCGCATTCGACCCAGCGCCCATTTCCACTGCCGATGCCGTCAGCGCAGTGCTCTCGCCGGCATATTCCTGAGTCGGCGTGAGATCGGGAGGCAAGTCCTTTTGCTCGATCGTCTGCGCCGGCGCCATCACGGTCAGCCAGTTGCACAGGTTTTCGAGTTGACGGACGTTACCGGGAAACGGCAGCGACGCCAGGAATCCGAGTGCGTCTTCCGACACGCGTTTCGGCTCGACGCCCAGATCGCGCGCGCTTTTCTGCAGGAAGTGCCGGGTGAGCAACGGAATGTCTTCGCTACGCTCGCGCAACGCGGGCAAGCGCAAGCGAATCACGTTCAGGCGGTGATACAAGTCCTCACGGAACAAGCCCTGCCGCACGCGGGACTCGAGATTCTGATGAGTCGCTGCAATCACGCGAACATTCGCCTTCAACGGGTTGTGCCCGCCCACGCGATAAAACTGCCCATCGGACAACACGCGTAACAAACGCGTCTGCAGATCAAACGGCATATCGCCAATTTCATCGAGGAACAGGGTGCCGTTTTCAGCTTGCTCGAACCGTCCCTGCCGCATTGCCTGCGCGCCCGTAAACGCGCCACGCTCATGGCCGAACAACTCGGACTCGAGCAGATCCTTCGGAATAGCGGCAGTGTTCAACGCGATGAACGGTCCGTTCGCGCGCGGGCTATGACGGTGCAGCGCACGCGCGACAAGCTCCTTTCCGGTGCCTGATTCGCCCGTGATGAGCACGGTGGCGGCGGAATGTGACAGACGGCCGATTGCGCGAAACATGTCCTGCATCGCCGGTGCCTGGCCGAGCATTTCCGGCGTCTCGGTCACGCTGTTGTCGTAGGCTGCTTCACCCCGCATGCTTTCATCGACCGCGCGCCGGATCAACTCGACCGCCTTGTCGACGTCAAACGGCTTCGCCAGGTATTCGAACGCACCGCCCTGGAACGCGGCCACGGCGCTGTCGAGATCGGAGAACGCCGTCATGATGATGACGGGCAAACCAGGCAGCTTGTCGCGTACAGTCTGCAACAATTCGAGTCCCGAACCACCCGGCATGCGGATGTCCGACACAAGCACCTGCGGACTTTCCTGTTCGAGCGCCGTCAGCGCGTCCCGGACGCCGGAAAAACTGCGCGTGGCGAAGTTCTCTCTTGCGAGCGCTTTTTCGAGCACCCAGCGGATGGATTGGTCGTCGTCTACTATCCAGATCGGCTTCATATAGTTCGGCGAGATGTCTTCGTGTGGTTCGGTATAAGCCCGTCGAAACGGTCAGGCGCACTAGCGCTTTTCAAAATGTCGATGAACCCTCGTGATCGATCCTTAACTTCATGCCTGGCGCGCGTCGATCCTTCATCGGAGTCCGGTCAGCCTTCGAACGGCAACAAGATGGTGAACTCGGTGCAACCCGGTTTGCTTTCCACTTCGATCAGCCCATCGTGCTGTTGCACGAAAGTCTGTGCGAGCGTAAGTCCCAGTCCGCTCCCATCTTCCCGCCCGGACACCAGCGGGTAGAAGATCCGGTCGCGGATCTCTTCCGGGATACCGGGACCGTTGTCAGTGATATGCAAGTCCAGTGCCAGTTTGTGCAGGCGTTTGCCAATCGTCACTTTGCGCGCAATACGTGTACGCAATTCGATCCTTGCATCGCCTTGCGAAATACGCTCGCGCAGCGCTTCCGCCGCGTTGCGCACGATGTTGAGCAGCGCCTGGATAAGCTGCTCCTTGTCACCGCGCAAGTCGGGCACGCTCACGTCATAGTCGCGATCGAGCGTGAGGCCGCGCGGAAACTCCGCGAGAATCACGGCACGCACGCGTTCGCATACTTCGTGAATATTGACGTCACCAACAATATGCGGATGTCGGTGCGGCTCGAGCAACCGGTCAACCAGAGTTTGCAGCCGATCCGATTCCTTGATGATCACTTGCGTGTATTCACGCAACTCATCGCGTTCACGCCCACCCAGTTCGAACTCGAGCAGTTGCGCCGCGCCTCGAATACCGCCGAGCGGATTCTTGATTTCATGTGCGAGGTTGCGAATCAGTTGCTTGTTGACCGCAGTCAGATCGTGAATACGCTCCTCGCGGTCAGTCTTCAAGTGCCGCTCGTTCTCGAATAGTTCGAGCAGCACGTAATTCGGTGCGACTTCCAGATACGCAACAATCGCGTGCACATGCAGCGGCTCGCGGCCGGGACGTTCGAGCACCGCGTCGAGATGCGTTGCGTTGAAACGATGATCGGCAATCGAGGCAATGGTCGTCACCAGTTCGTCCGCATTGGCGAACAGTTCAGGCCATGAGGTCTGAGCCAATTGCTTGCGCGAGCGCTCGAGCATGGCTTCCGCCGACGGATTCGCGAACGCGATCTTCAGGCTCAACTTGTCGAGCACAAGCACAACCGTGGGCAGCGCTTCCATGCCCGGCAGCAAATGCGTGGCGACCAGCGCGGCGTCGTCGGACAACGAATTGTCGGGAGGACTCTTTCTCGCCTTGATGAGATTCTTGAGAACCATCGTGCAGTGAGACCCCGTCTTGAAACTTGTCAGGAGAAGCGGCGACGATTAAAAAAAGGGACGGCACGCCGTCCCTTTTTTGATCATTCGACACTCCTGCTTCGCGTCAAGCGACGCACTTCTCCGCCGTGCAGCGAGCGAAGAAGCACGTACGCCATGCAACGCGCTTTACAGCGAGTAGTACATTTCGAACTCGATCGGATGTACAGCCTGGCGATAGCGCTGCAGTTCATTCGTCTTCAGTTCGATATACGCGTCGAGCATGGAGTCGGTGAACACGCCGCCAACCGTCAGGAACTCACGATCAGCGTTGAGCGCGTCCAGCGCTTCGTCGAGGCCGGCACACACGGTCGGGATCTTTGCATCCTCTTCCGGCGGCAGGTCGTACAGGTTCTTGTCCGCTGCTTCGCCCGGGTGGATCTTGTTCTGCACGCCATCCAGACCGGCCATCATCAGTGCGGAGAAGCACAGGTACGGGTTCGCCATCGGATCCGGGAAACGCGTTTCGATACGGCGGCCCTTCGGGTTCGACACGTGCGGAATACGGATGGAAGCCGAGCGGTTCTTCGCCGAGTAGGCGAGCTTCACCGGTGCTTCGAAGTGCGGCACGAGACGCTTGTACGAGTTCGTCGACGGGTTCGTGATCGCGTTCAGCGCGCGAGCATGCTTGATGATGCCGCCGATGTAGAACAACGCAAATTCCGACAGGCCTGCATATCCGTCGCCGGCGAACAGGTTCTTGCCGTCCTTCCAGATCGACTGGTGAACGTGCATGCCCGAGCCGTTATCGCCCACGACCGGCTTCGGCATGAACGTCGCCGTCTTGCCGTACGTGTGCGCCACGTTATGAACGATGTACTTCAGTTGCTGCGTCCAGTCGGCGCGTTGAACCAGCGTGGAGAACTTCGTGCCGATTTCGTTCTGGCCCTGGCCCGCCACTTCGTGGTGGTGCACTTCGACCGGAATGCCGATTTGTTCGAGCAACAAGCACATTTCCGAACGGATGTCCTGGAACGTGTCGACCGGCGCAACCGGGAAATAACCACCCTTCGTGCCCGGACGGTGACCCGTGTTGCCGCCTTCGAATTCCATCGACGACGACCACGGTGCTTCTTCCGAACCGATCTTCACGAAGCAGCCCGACTGATCGGCGCTCCAGCGAACCGAGTCGAAAATGAAGAATTCCGGTTCCGGACCGAAGAAGGCGGCGTCGCCCAGACCCGAGCTCTTCAGATACGCTTCAGCACGCTTCGCGAGCGAGCGCGGATCGCGTTCATAGCCTTTGCCGTCTGCCGGTTCCACCACGTCGCAGGACATCACGAGCGTCGACTCTTCATAGAACGGGTCGATGAACGCAGTATCCGCATCCGGGATCAGCAGCATGTCCGACGCTTCGATGCCCTTCCAGCCGGCGATAGACGAACCGTCGAAAGCGTGGCCGCTTTCAAATTTGTCTTCGTCGAATGCCGAAACCGGCACCGAAACGTGTTGTTCTTTACCGCGCGTGTCGGTGAAACGGAAGTCGACAAACTTGACGTCCTCGTCCTTGACGAGTTGCATGACGTCGGCCACGGATTTGCTCATTACCTATCTCCTGATTAACAAAAGTCGACGAACATCAATTCGCCGCCTAACCGATTCGAAACCATCGGTAGAGTCAAAAGCAGCTTCCATGCCAAGTGCACCATTGTTGCGCTAAGCAATTGAAGCTGCGCGCTTTTTCGGGGAAGCACCATCACCCTTCAAGGGGCCTACTCGATCAAAATCGCATAGTCATGCACATATTAGGTGCACGCGAAACTAAGACCCGTAACGTTAGCACTGATTCGGGGCAATTCAAACGCTTCGCACCAGTCCGATGCGTACCGCTAAATCAGGAACCCGCACGTGATTGCAGTGCCGGCAGCGAGCTAGAATGCCTGATTAAAATGTCCGATTGGAGACCTCGTCCATGAGCACGCTCGAGCAGTTGTACGCCCAGGCCACGCAACGCGCCGATCAAAACCAGTTGCCCTACGCGGGAGCCATTTTGCCCGCTGAGGCTTTCGAGCTCCTTCAACTCGACCCCTCCGTTCGCCTGGTCGACGTGCGCACGCGAGCAGAACTCGACTGGGTCGGCCGGCCGGCTATAGATACCGTGCAGTACTCGCACATTGAATGGATTCAGTATCCCGGCTCGGTTCCAAACGCGGCGTTTATGCAGCAGTTGCGCGACGTGGCCACACCCGACACTCCCGTTCTGTTCCTCTGCCGCAGCGCTGCGCGTTCAAAACTGGCAGCAGTCCTGGCTCAAAAGGAGGGCTTTACCAAAGCCTTCGACCTGCTCGAAGGCTTTGAGGGCGACAAGGACGGACAGGGTCATCGCAAAACCGTTTCCGGCTGGTGCTTTCGCGGCCTGCCCTGGATCGGCGCGTAAAGTAACTACCTGCTGGCTCCGCCAGGCTCGCAGCGACCTTTAAGCTGCTGCGCCCGGCTCAATCTCCACAATCTCGCCGCCGAGCGCGGCCACGCCCGCGCGCAACCGGGCAAAGGCTGCGTTCGCTGCTTCCGGCTCGCCCTTGACGCCCAGATCAATGTGCGCGCGCCCAAGCACTGCACCGCGCGTGGCGTCGCCGACGCTTGGCAGGCTGAACACACGCACCCCTGCGAAGTCGCTTTCGATTGACTCCATCAACGGCGTGATACGCGATTCAGGCAACCCGAAGACCAGCACCGACCGCTCCACATACGGCTTCGCGTGATGGAGGTCCGCGTATTTCGTGTCCAGAACCCATTCAATCATCGGCCATGCCATGACGGGAAAACCTGGCACGAAATGGATGTTGCCGGCCGAAAACCCCGGAATTCGGTTGTAGCTGTTCGGAATGATGCTCGCGCCCTTCGGAAACGTGCCCATGTTCAGCCGATGCAGGTTTTCCGGCAGGTCGAGATCCACCGGCTTGTCACCCGCCGTTTCGCGGATTCGCGCGCGGATCAGTTCGGCCGCTTCCGGATGCAGTTCGAGCGGCACGCCGAGTGCAGCGGCGGCGCACTGCCGCGTGTGATCGTCAGGGGTCGCGCCGATGCCGCCCGTCGAGAAAACGACATCCCCCGACGCAAAGGCCCGCTTGAGCGTCGCGGTGATGCGTTCACGCTCATCGCCAACATAATCCGCCCAGTCAAGCGACAACCCGCGCGCCGACAACAGTTCGATAACTTTCGGCAGATGCTTGTCGGTCCTGCGACCGGACAAAATCTCATCGCCAATGATGATCATGCCAAAGCCCATGAATGCTCCCTGATCGTGAAAATTAGCCGGAAATTCGAAATTCTGGCGGCGCGCCGGGACCGCCAGGGGCAAGCGCAGCCGCAGCGGTTTCTATCCGCAGATGCTCAAGCGCATGCAAGCAGTAGTGCGCAAACCAGAGTGCCGAAAAAACGAGGATGAATGCGTAGATCCAGATGGTCACCGCCGCCACGACCGGAAACAGTGGCAGCAGCCAGACCGACCACGCCCACAGCATGGTCGGTAAAGATCCGAGCAGACCGCTGATCACGCCAATCCCGAACAGAGGCCAGCGCGCGCGCCGCACGATCGCCCGCCGCTCCTCCGCGCTGGCATGCAACGCAAGCGCGTCATATGTCATTACGCGATAAGTCAACCAGCCCCACAAGACGGGCGGAATGATCGCGAAAAATGGCGGTATCAGCCAAAGCGGAAGCGTGACGACCAGCAGCACGAGGCATACGACCGTGGTGATGACTGAGTGTCCGAGGCTCCCATACCAGGAACCTCCGCGCCGCATTTCAAGGGCCGCATATTGGCGCCGCGTCAGCAGCTTGATCACGGCGGGCATGGAAAGCGTCGCAATCAGCAACAAAATGGTTACGACGATCAGCGGAATCGCCATGATTACGATGAAAAATGGCGCAATCACCGCGTGCAGCGACGAGAATCCGATGGAATCGAAAAGCCGGTACATGGCCGATGACAGCGCCCAGCCGTCAAGCCAGTTTCGCGCAGCGCCTGTCAACGTTTGCCAGAAAAACCATAGGATGGCGCCCCACGCCACTGTCGCCACAGCGAAAGGCATGAAAGTCAGCCACAGCATTCTCGGATGAAAAGCGTTCGCGAGCGCGCGCACGAACGAACGCAGCAAGTCATTCATGCAAAGGATCGTTTAAAGGGAAAGAAGACAGGATAAACCAGAGAGCGCATGCCGCGCTGCTCGTCCAGATGGCTAACGCTGCAGCGTAAAACAACGCGCCGGGCGGAGCCGGCGACACGGGTCGAACCGCCCAGGCAGGGCTAAGCTCAAATGGGCGGCACACCCGACGCACCCGGAGAAGGCCGCACCCGCCGGGGACCGCTCAGCCGATGGCCGAATCCGAGCCTGGAGCCCGGGTTGCGCGATGTGACGCAATACGTTCCGCTATCCGTTTGAACGCAAGCCAGTGCTGCGAGATGAAACCATTACCGTAATCACGCCCGGGGACAGCGCCGACAGCCAGTTGATCCCGGATGCCGGTCGGCTCGAGCTCGCGATTCCAGGACACGCTCCTGAACATCATGTCCCACCACGGCAACAGCACGCCGAAGTTGCACCCATATGTAGTGCCCTCGTGGCCGTAGCCAATCGCGTGATGCCGCCTATGAAACGCCGGACTGACCAGCAGGCGCTCGCCCAGCCAGCCGAAGTGCACGCGAATATTTGCGTGCTGGACGCTTTGCATCAGGTTGGTTACTGCGACGAGCACGACGAATTGTGATGGCGGCACGCCGATCGCCAGCGCAACCGTAGCAAAAACACCGGCTTGCATTATGTTGTCAAGCAGATGATTCCTGTCGTCGGACCATAGCGACATCTTTTGCTGGCTGTGGTGCACCGCGTGCAGTTCCCACCAGATGCCAATTCGGTGCTCCGTCCGGTGATACCAATAACCGACGAAATCAAGCACGACCAGATAGATCAGGAACGCGACGATAGGCTGGGAAGTGACGCCCGGCCACAGGTTGTCGAGTTCAATATTGGAAATATCGTGAAGCCGCAACCAGCCCTGGAAGCTGTCGAAAAGCGGCTGGAAAGTAAAGAAAAAGAACAGATTCAGGAACCCCAGCTTGACGATCCACGTATAAAGCGCATCCACGCGCACGCCTTTGCGATCCTGCCACTTCTCCGCGGGCCGCAACGCTTCGAGCGGCCGCAGGATGGCATACATGACGAGAACTTCGAGCACACCCACAATCACCCAATAGAGGGCGTCGAAGGTGTCTTCGTCGTAGTCCATCCAACCCACTTTGAACAGGAAGGGCTGAACCACGTCGACGTACAGGAGCGTCTGCATGGTCGAAACGACGTTGTCGAACATGGAGAAGATGGATTGAAACATGGTGCTCCGTTACTTTTACCCGTTGCCACTACCCTGACTGCGCCGCGGTGTGGTCAAGCACTCGTCAATCCGCGGCCCTTCAATTCAACCGATGATTCAACCGACAATCTCAACCACCGTTCGGGCCGGTCACCGGAGCGCGATCGAAAAAGTAAATCCCGTGAGGAGAACGGCCTACAGCAATTGTCTGGATAAGTTTGCGGTTGGTCATGTCGATGATACCCACACGTTTCGCGAACCGGAACGTCACCCAAAGATAACGTTTATCAGCGGAAAGCTCCATGTCGTCCGGCCCCGGCAGCAAACCCGTGATGTCGCCCACATTCGTCAGCGAATCCTGGTCGATGATGCTGATCGTGCTTGCGACCCGGTTCGACACCAGCACATGCTTGCTGTCCGCCAGCGAGCGGAAATTGTGCGCGCCATTGCCGGTCTTGATCGTTTCAATGATCTTCTGGTTGCGCCAGTCCACCACCGCGACGTAGTCCGCGCCGGTCATGCCGACCAACAGGTATTTATCGTTGGGCGTCATCCAGAGGCCCGCCGGCACGGGGCCGACCTTCATCTTCCATTTCACCGTCTGCGTTGCCAGATCGATCGCCGCGACTTCGCCTGACACCTGCAGCGAGATAAACGCTGTCTTGCTGTCGTTCGTGAACGCGATATGGCTGGGCATGACCGCCAGCGGTATGCGTTTTGCGATCGAGATATTGGCGCCGTCATAGCGGTAGATATCCAGCCGGTCGAGCCGCAAGCCGGTGGAGACGAACCATTTCTTGTCCGGCGAGAAACCGATCTGGTACGGGTCCTCGATATTTTCGACCCAGCGCTGCGGCTTGCCGGTCTTCGGGTCGATGAACATCAAATTGTTCGACACCGAGTTCGCAACGATCAGCGACGCGTTGTCCGGCGTCGCCATCAAGTGGTGCGGTTCCTTGCCTGTGGGAACCGTCGACACGACCTGATGCGTCACTTCGTCGATAAAACTCAGCGTGGCCTCACCGGAATTGAGCACGATCACGTTGTTGGCGTGAACCGGCACGGTGATGGAAAAAGCAGCGATCAATGCGGCGGTCGCGCGCGAGAAACGAGTACGGAGAAAATTGCGCATGAAAACTCAGGTCAGAAAACAACCGCCATTGTAGAACGTTTGAGTCATTCGAAGCTTGATGCAAAAAGGACTTTCGGCACTTTTTTACCGCTGGCACCACGAACGCCGTGGCAGCTGTCCACGCTCACGTTCGGGGGAAATCAACCCGGGCCGATCGAGAAGCCGCCGACAGGCAGATCAATCGCCTGCCCCCAGTGCGTCTCGCACCGAAAGTGCGAGGATATTTTACGTATTCTTCAATTATTTTGGAATCCGAACTTTATATCGATCCTCTCGAATGTTTTTAGGAAAAGTCGTGTATTTAGCTGACTCGATAAACGCCATCATCCCGAGCTTCTGAGTCCGAAGCGTCGCAATGTAGGAAGACTGTCCAACGCCCGAGCGGGCCAGAATTTTCGAAGCGGGAGGTCCTCGTTACAAGGATCGGTCACGTCTTATGGTTCGGCCAGCAATACGGGCATAAGCGCGAAGCGTTTCATCGATCAACCCGACATGTATTTTGTCAAATTGTTAGACATCCTTCTTTCATGAATAGAATTTTCAAAGCAGTCTGGAACGAATCCTCTGGCGCGTGGGTGGCGGCTTCCGAGACGTCGAAGTCGAAGACCAAGCGGTCTTCTTCGGCGAAACTTGGGATCGCGCAGGCGGCAATGATTGGCGGCTTGTTGGCGGCAGCGCCGGCTCACGCGCAGGCTAGCGACGATTGGGCAGCGCCGAAAGCGGGGCTCATGACAGCCCCGAAGGTGTCGGGCGTCTACGCGTACGCCGCCGGGGAAAATGCGGTCGCAAACGGCGACCAGGCAACGGCGATCGGCGCCAGCTCGAAGGCTGACAATCTACTCGCGAGCGCAGTGGGCGCGAACGCGGCCGCATCGGGTGGCGGCGCTACCGCCGTCGGCGCCTTCGCCCAGGCAGAAGGCGATAACGCCTCGGCCGTCGGCGCCTTTTCGCAAGCGAATGGCGAAAACGCCGTAGCGGTCGGCGTCGCTGCGAATGCGAACGACGAAAACGCGATCGCGGTCGGCAACGCGTCGGTCGCAACAATCAACGCTGTCGCCGTCGGAGCAGGCGCCGCCGCGAATGGTGCTGAATCTATCGCACTGGGGAACGGATCCGAGGCGGACGGCGCGTTGTCGAACGCTCTGGGCGCGCATGCAGCCGCTACGGCCGACGGGGCAACCGCTGTCGGCGCTTCGGCGCAAGCGAACGAAGTCGATGCTCTCGCCGTCGGACATTCGGCAATCGCGGCCGGCTCGGGCAGCATTGCCGTTGGCGCCAACGCCAACGCCAACGCCAACGCGGCTTTCGAAAATTCAATCGCGATCGGTAACAACGCAATCGCAAACAATACCAACAGCGTGGCACTCGGCGCCGGATCGGCCACCACGATTGGTGCGCAATCCGGCTATGCCGCTTATGGCTTGTCGGACCCGCAAACATCGACAGGCGAAGTGAACGTAGGCGGACGCACGATCAGCGGCGTCGCAGCCGGCGCGGCGGATACCGACGCAGTCAACGTCGCGCAGTTGAAAGCGGTCGGAGACCAGGCAACGGCCGCGGCGGCGAGCGCGGATGGTGCGGTCAAATATGACCGTAACGCAGATGGCTCGGTCGATCACGGCAACGTCACCCTCGAAGGCGACGGTGGCACCGCGATCCATAACGTCGCAGCGGGAGTCGACGCAAATGACGCCGTCAATGTCGGCCAATTGAACGATGCGATTGGCCAGGTCAATGCATCCGTCGCCAGCGCCGTCAAGAATGCTGTGGTCGACGCCGGTGATCCCCTGTTCAGCGCAGACGGCTCGCCCAGCACGGACGCCGCGTCGGCAACCGGCGTTCACTCGGTAGCGGCAGGCGCGAACGCAGTGGCAACCGGCGCGGACTCCGTGGCCATGGGCAGCGGGGCTCAAGCCTCCGCCGACAACTCGGTTGCGCTCGGCCAGAACGCAGTGGTGACCGGCACGGGATCGGTTGCCATGGGCAGCGGCGCCCAGGCGTCTGCGAGCGATGCCGTTGCGCTCGGCCAGAATTCGGTTGCAGATCGCGCGAACACGGTATCCGTTGGGGCCGCCGGCAGCGAACGTCAGATCACGAACGTCGCAGCCGGTACCCAGGGCACCGACGCAGTCAACGTGAACCAGTTGAACCAAAGCGCCGGCCACACGCTGAAGCAAGCCAACGACTACACCGACTCCAAGACGGAAGGTACGCGTCGCGATGCCTACGCCGGAACGGCAGCGGCGCTTGCAGTAGCAGGCTTGCCGCAAGCAGTGTTGCCAGGGCGCGGCATGGTGGCCCTGGGCGGTGGCACTTACGGCGGTCAATCGGCAGTGGCTATCGGCGTGTCGCAACTCTCCGATAACGGCATCTGGGCCTACAAAGTAAGCGGCACGACCAGCACGCGCGGTCAGTTCGGCGTCTCGGTCGGCGCCGGCATGCACTGGTAAGCCAGCGCAGCCAGGTAGAGGTAGTGTCGCGGGCGATCTGCAAAGGCCCGCGACACCGAGTTAATGAAAACAACGGAATCCGATCAAGAGATGAACTTCACCCTCCGCAAACCATCGCGTGCACTTCCTTCGCTGCTACGCTTGTAGTAGCCCTTTTGTTGTCGGCGTGCGGCACCGGTAGCCGGCTTGCCAGCGACGGCGGTCAAGACCAGTTGGTGTTTCCAGCTCCGGAATCGGCGTCGAATATCGGTGGTAGCTATCCGTTGACGGAAGCGTTGCGCAAGCTCAAGCCCGGCATGACCAAGAATCAGGTCGCGTCTCTCCTCGGCCGCCCCCAATTTCAGGAAGGGTTCTTCGGCGTTCGTGAGTGGGACTACGTGCTGAATGTAACTAACGACGCTGGCACACCGCAAATGGTCTGCCAGTTGAAGGCCGTATTCACCTCGCATGATGCAGCTCGCAATTTCTATCGGAAATGCGGCGACAACGTGGAAACGCTTGCCGACGGCAAATGGCAGAAGTATGTGGTCACCCCTGTCGCCCCTGTCAGCACCGAAGCTAGCGATCCGGTGAGTTCTGACGCCACTGTTCTGACAGCAACGCCTCTGAGTCTCGAAGTCGTTGAGAACCCGGGCGCAACAACAAAGTAACCTTGTAAAAACGCTTAAAGCGCGAGCCTGGCTATCCGCCGGGTCTCGCGCTTTTTTACGTGCCCGCTGTTTGCGTGCCTTATCGTTGCATCGATTCCCACACTTTGTACAAGCGCTTGACCGATATCGGCATCGGCGTACGAAGTTCCTGCGCAAATAGCGAGACGCGCAATTCCTCCAGCAACCATCTGTATTCGCTCAATCGCGCATCCGCCACCCCGCCGCGTTGCGCGATCGCCCGCTGATAGTTTTGCAGCAGCGGCGCAATCTCCGCCGATAACCGCGCGTCCCGCACAGCATCCGCCTTCAACTTGTCGATTCGCAGCGCCATCGCGTTCAGATAACGTGGGAAGTGGGACAACTGCGTGTATGGCGTATCGATAATAAAACGCTTGCCAATCAGCCCGTTCAGTTGCGCGACCATATCCACGTACGGCGCGCCAAACGATTTAGCCTGCGCCAATTTCTTTGACACCATCGCGTAATCTGCCAGAACCTGCCCGGCCAGCCGCGCAATTTCCTGTGCCAGCAGCGTCAACCGGCTTTTGCCCTGATCCCGACGCGCGTAGAAATCCGAATCGTTATCGGGAAGCGGATCTTGCAGGCACGCGCGATCCAATGCCGTTTCTATAATCTGGCTGCCCAACTCCTCCTGCGTACCCAGCGCCATGTACTGCAGCGACATCTCCCGCAATCCACTCAAATTGCGCTCGAGATACCGGATCGGCTCACGCAACTGCAATGCAAACAGCCGACGCAAACCGGCCCGATGAATCCGTGCCGCTTCTTCCGGCGAATCGAATACTTCAACGTCGCAATGCGTTCCCCGATCGACCAATGCCGGATAGCCGAACAGCGTCTGACCGCGCCGCCGGATTTCAAGCAATTCGGGCAACTTTCCGAAATCCCATGTGGTGAGGTTTTCATACAGCGCGGTGCTCGACGAATCGGATGAGGAAGCCGTTCGCGTCACTGGCGCCGCCGCGTCATTGCCGATATCCAGTGTCGCGCCCGCAGCGAGCTTCTGGAAATGCTGCTGTGCCTGACCGCCCAGTTCGGTCCGCAACTGGGCAAGGTTACGGCCCATCGCGAGTTGCCTGCCGTGTTCGTCGATGACCTTGAAGTTCATGAACAAATGCGCCGGCAGCGTTTCGAGCTTGAAGTCCGATTGTTTCATCGCGATTTGCGTCTGCTCGCGAATGTCGGCAATCAGCGCTTCGAGCAAACCGCCCGCGCCGAACGTCTTGCCGCTGTGCCGCTCGACCACACCCGCGGAAAACTCGGGCAGCGGCACAAGATGCCGCCGCAATTTCTGCGGTAACGACTTCAGCAGTAACTGAATTTTCTCCTTCAGCATGCCGCGAACCAGCCATTCCGACCGGCGGGCATCGACTTGATTCAGGCCGAATAGCGGGACGGCCAGCGTCACGCCATCGCGAGGAGAACCGGGCTCGAAATGATAGGTGAGCGTCATTTCGATGCCGGCCATCGTCATCCGTTTCGGGAACAGATCTGTCGTGATGCCGGCAGCTTCGTGACGCATCAGGTCATCGCGTGAGAGGAACAACCGGCGCGACGCACCCTCCTTCTTTTCTTCATCGCGATACCAGCGCTCAAATGCCGCGCCCGAATAGATACCCTTCGGCACTAGCGAATCGTAGAAACCAAAGATCAATTCGTCGTCGACCAGCACATCCTGCCTGCGCGACTTGTGTTCCAGTTGTTCGATATCCGCGAGCAGCTTGCGGTTGTGCGCAAAAAATGGCAGCTTGGTCTCGAACTCGCCGTCCACCAGCGCGCCCCGAATAAACAACTCCCGCGCCCGCTCCGGGTCTTGTTTGCCAAAACTCACCCGCCGGCGCGCGTAGACAGTCAGGCCGTGCAGCGTTGCGCGTTCGAACGCTGCAACTTGCGCGCTTTTCTTTTCCCAATGCGGTTCGGAAATCGATTTACGCAGCAAATGCGCGCCGACTTGCTCAAGCCATTCAGGCTCGATTTTCGCGATACAGCGTGCGTAGAGCCGACTCGTTTCCACGAGCTCGCCCGCTACGACCCAGCGCCCCGCCTTCTTCAACAGAGCTGAACCCGGCCACAGATAGAACTTGATACCGCGCGCGCCGAGGTAGTACGGCTCGTCATCGGCCTTGAGGCCCACGTTGCCGAGCAGACCGGTCAGCAATGCGAGATGAATCTGCTCAAACGTCGCCTCGGATTCGTTCAGACGCCAGCCGTGTTCGCGCACGACGGTCAGCAATTGCGAATGCACATCGCGCCATTCACGCAGACGCACGTGATTCAAAAAGTTCGCGCGGCATGCATCGGTGAGCTGTTTGTTCGACTTTTTGTGCGCGATCGCATCCTCGAACCACGCCCAGATTTTCGTCCACTGCAGGAACTCGGAACGCTCATCGGCGAATTTCTTGTGCGCCAGATCCGCTTGTTCCTGCGCCTCGATCGGACGGTCGCGCGGATCCTGAACGGACAACGCGCTGGCAATGATCAACACTTCACGCAGCGACTGATGATCGCGTGCGGCAAGAATCATCCGACCAACGCGCGGATCGAGCGGCAAACGCGCCAGTTCGCGGCCGAGGGGCGTGAGCGCGTTGTCGTC
Source organism: Caballeronia udeis (assembly GCF_044909315.1). Lineage (GTDB taxonomy): Bacteria > Pseudomonadota > Gammaproteobacteria > Burkholderiales > Burkholderiaceae > Caballeronia > Caballeronia udeis_A. The sequence continues at coordinate 39,620 of NZ_JBIYEB010000030.1, read as the reverse complement.
ATCGACTGCGCCGAGTTCGTTCAGCAATTGATAACCATCGGCGATTGCGCGACCCGGCGGCGGTTCGAGAAACGGAAAGGTTTCGATGGCCGTCAGGTGCAGCGACTTCATCCGCAAGATCACCGCAGCCAGCGATGACCGCAGGATTTCCGGATCGGTGAAGCGCACGCGCAGGTTGTAATCGTCTTCTTCGTAGAGACGAATGCACACGCCGTCGGCCACGCGCCCGCAACGGCCCGCGCGCTGGTTCGCCGAGCTTTGCGAGATCGGCTCGATCTGCAACTGCTCCACTTTGTTGCGATACGAATAGCGTTTCACGCGGGCCAGGCCGGTATCGACGACGTAACGGATCCCCGGGACCGTCAACGAGGTTTCTGCGACATTCGTCGACAGCACGATGCGCCGTGCGTTCGACGTCTTGAACACACGTTCCTGCTCGGCCGCGGAAAGACGTGCGAACAGCGGCAGGATTTCCGTGTGCGGAGGATGGTGTTTGCGCAACGCTTCGGCGGCGTCGCGGATTTCGCGCTCGCCGGGCAGAAACACGAGGACGTCGCCGGGGCCTTCGCGGCAGAGTTCATCGACGGCGTCAACGATCGCTTCCATCAGATCGCGATCGTTTTCACGTTGGCTTTTCGGGCGATCCGGCCGATCTTTTTGCTGCGCGCCGGGCGTGGTGCCCTGCGCGGCTTTTACGGCCGGACTGTCCTCTTCCACCGGGCGATAACGCACCTCGACCGGATACAGCCGCCCGCTCACCTCGATCACCGGTGCAGGTTTTTCGTCACTGCCAAAATGACGGGCGAACCGATCGGCATCAATCGTCGCCGATGTCACGATCACCTTCAAATCCGGACGCCGAGGCAGGATTTCTCGCAGATAGCCAAGCAGGAAGTCGATGTTCAGGCTGCGCTCATGCGCCTCATCGATGATGATCGTGTCGTAGGCGGCAAGCAGCGGATCGGTCTGCGTTTCCGCCAGCAAAATCCCGTCGGTCATCAGCTTCACTGATGCGCCGGGCGACAGGTTGTCGGTGAAACGCACCTTGTAGCCGACCACCTCGCCGAACGGCGTACCGAGTTCTTCAGCGATGCGCCGTCCTGTCGCCGATGCCGCGATGCGTCGCGGCTGCGTATGGCCAATCAGCCCCGAACCGCCCGCGCCAACGCCCCGGCCGAGGGCCAGACAGATCTTGGGCAACTGCGTTGTTTTTCCGGAGCCCGTTTCGCCGCTGACGATCACGACCTGGTTTGCCTGGATCGCGGCAGCGATTTCATCGCGTCGAGCTGAGACCGGCAGCGTCTCCGGGAAATGGATCGGCGGAATGGGATTTGGCTCGACCACTCGACGCGGGCGCGGGGTGTCGCGACGCTGCGCGTTCGGGGCATCGGTTTGCGCGTTCGGGCGCTGTTGAGCGCTTGGGGACGCACGCTCTCCCGCGCGCTCTCCTTTAGGCGGCCGGGCCGCTCGATCCGGGGAGCCGGAAGCACCGGATCCGGCATCGTGCGGACTGCGCTGCGCGTGCTGCTCGGCACTCAACCTGGCTGAGTCGGATTTTCGCGCTGAATGTTGTTCCACCGATGCTTCGGACGCCGCTGCCATGAGCGGCTTGAGCGAAGACCCTGTGTCCCGCAACGGCTCGGACATAGCTCCCGGCCGCAGCGCGTCGTCGCGACGACGCGGGCCGCGTTCCGAAACATTCGCAACATTGACAGCCGGCCGGTTCCACGACGATTGCGAGTCTGACGCGGTCGCCACTTGCATGTTGTCGCGCGGCCCTTCAGGAAGGTGGCCGGCTTTCGCGCTGCGCTCGTGGCGTTCCACGCGCGCGTTGGCGGTGACCGGCGCAGGTCGATGGGCATTGCGCACTGATTCACGACCAGCCACAGGCTTCTCCAGCCCGCCCGGACGCGCTTGCGGGCGAGCATCGTGAGCCATGTGTTTTGCGTCCGGCGCGCGTTTCTGAGCATGAGCGACCTTCCCGTCCTGCCCCCGGTGTTCTTGCGCACGATTACCGGTTGCCGGCTGCCCGGCAGTGCCACGCTCACTGATACGAGATTCCGGCTCCCGCCGTCCCTCTCTGGCCGGCGCCGGACGCTGCTGCGCAACCCGCTGTTGCGCGAAAGCGTCAGCGGCCGGATGAACAGGGTGAACCTGGGGTGTGGGCGGATTGGTTACCGGAGGGTTACTGCCGGCCCGCTTCGTCGCCGATAAATCGCCCTGGCTCGAAACACGTGCATTCGCGCCCTGGTCACGCCGATCACCAGCGTTCGATGAAACGTTGGGACCCCCTTCCTTATCCGACAATAAAGTCGATAACAAATCCAACCCGCCGCGCTCGTCTTTTCGCCGCGCGGGCTCCCGGGAAGACGGAGCCGCGCTCGAAGACCCTTTCGGCTGATCGCGGGAAAGCGCAGGCGAACCCGCCGCGCTTTTCTGAACATTTTTCTTCGCGGTCTGCGGGGCAGCCGAGCTTGTGCCCGCACCACCGGGCACCGCCTTGGAAGCACCGGCAGCAGAATTGCCCGATGCCCCCGCGAACCGCCGCGCAGCCGCTTCCTTCTTGCGGTTGACGGCGCTCTCCGCGTCGTCATCGGCCTCATTTTCCCCATCGCCTTCGCGTGCCGCGGCATCGCGCAACAGGGCTTCACGCAGCTTTTTCAACTGCTCCTGGGGGTCAAGCTTGTCCGCATCGGCGGCACGTTTGGAAACATTCGGCATAGCACGGCATTATAATCCCGGCATGAATTCTCAAACCGACCTCCCCGCCGCGCCTCCGCCGGTTACGACCGAGCCCGAAGCGCCTGATGACCATGGCCAGTTCGTGGAATGGATGCGTTCCGTCGCACCCTATATTCACGCGTTCCGAAACAAGACCTTCGTGGTCGCGTTCGGCGGTGAACTGGTGCAGGAAGGACGCCTGAACGCGCTCGTTCAGGACGTCGGACTGCTGCATGCCATGGGTATCCACGTTGTGCTGGTGCACGGCTCGCGACCGCAGGTGGAAGAACAGTTGAACCTGCACGGCGTGGAATCGGAGTTTTCGCACGGCTTACGTATCACCGACGCCCGCGCGCTCGAATCCGCAAAAGAGGCGGCAGGCGAAGTGCGCCTCGACATCGAAGCGGCGATCAGCCAGGGGCTGCCGAACACGCCGATGGCGCATGCGCACATCAGCGTGGTATCGGGCAATTTTGTGACAGCGCGGCCAGTCGGCATTCTTGACGGCGTCGATTTCCAGCATACCGGCGTGGTACGTAAGATCGACGGCGATTCCATTCGCCACTCGCTCACCAGCAGCAAACTCGTGCTGCTCTCGCCGCTCGGTTTTTCGCCAACGGGCGAAGCGTTCAATTTGTCGATGGAAGATGTGGCGTCGGCAGCGGCAATTGCATTGCGCGCCGACAAGATCATTTTCCTGACCGAAACCCCGGGTCTCCTCGATGAAGAGGGCGAGCTGGTGCGTGAAATGTCGCTGGACGACGCTTACCGGCTGCACGAAAGCGGCGAACTGCAAGGCGATGCGGCGTTTTACCTGAAGCACACCATTCGCGCCTGCCGCGGCGGCGTGGCGCGGGCGCACATCATTCCTTACGCGCTCGACGGCAGCATCCTGCTCGAATTGTTCCTGCACGACGGCGTGGGCACGATGATCTCGTACGAGAATCTCGAAAGCCTGCGCGAAGCCACGCCGGATGACGTCGGCGGGATTCTGACGCTGATCGAGCCGCTGGAAATGGACGGCACGCTCGTGCGGCGCGGCCGGCACCAGATAGAACGCGATATCGACCATTTCTCGGTGATCGAGCACGATGGCGTGCTGTTCGGCTGCGTGGCGCTGTATCCGTACACGCAGGAACGCATCGGCGAAATGGCCTGCCTGACGGTCTCGCCCGAAGCGCAAGGTTCCGGCGACGGCGAACGCCTGCTCAAGCGTGTCGAACAACGGGCGCGCGCGCGTGGGCTCACGCATATCTTCGTGCTGACCACGCGCACCGAGCACTGGTTTCTCAAACGCGGCTTCGTGAAGGTGACCGTCGATGATCTGCCTGAAGACCGCCGCCGGCTCTACAACTGGCAACGTAAATCGCTCGTACTGATGAAGCAGCTCTAACTTATTTCGAGACGTGTTCGTCCGGTCGCAGGCGCACTCATGCGCGGCCCGACGCGAGGCGTCCAGCTACCCCGCTACAGGAGAAATACAGATGGCCCGAATGGTTCAATGCGCGAAACTCGGCAAGGAAGCCGAAGGACTCGACTTTCCGCCCCTGCCGGGTGAGCTTGGCAAGCGGATCTATGAAACGATCTCGAAGGAAGCGTGGCAAGGCTGGCTCAAGCAGCAAACCATGCTGATCAACGAAAACCGCCTGAACATGGCTGATCCGCGCGCCCGCCAGTACCTGCTCAAGCAAACGGAAAAGTACTTCTTTGGCGAAGGCGCCGATACCGCCCAAGGCTACGTACCGCCCACGCAAAGCTGATTGCGCGAGTCATTTTTCGGCGATGAAAAAGCCGGCCTTTCGAGGCCGGCTTTTTCTTTTCGCGTTGACCGTTGCAACCCGGCAAGAGCGCTCTCCCCCGCGCCCCGGTTTGCGCATCGTCTTGCATCGTGCTAACATCTGCGCCTTTCCAACTGCAATTCAAAGTCAATTTCTTGGCAATGATGCGCCTGAAGCATTCATTCAAGCGCTAATTCGAGATATCGGCGAGTGGTTGTGGAGGCTTCCGCGGGTCTGGATTTGCCCGTGGACAAGTTGCTCTCAAGCCTTCTCAATCCGTGACACAGCACGCAACCGGACTGCAGCGCGTTTTCATGCGCTTATCGCGCCTCCGTTGCCCAATTTAGCTGCGTCCAGCCATCTATCCCCGTAGTACCCGTGCACGCAGTACCCGTGCCACCCACGAAGTGCCATTTCGCGACATCGGCGCGAGGCCTCGGCATTGTCCATCGCACCGTTAGCGCATTTCGCATGCGTTCGACGGGCGGGCCACCGCTTTCGATGCACGCACTGAAACTCGCCTCGTCGCGAAACTGCACTTTCCCGGCAACGTGCGCTCATGCGCACGCCGAGCCGTCCTCGGACGGCCCGGCAACACACCTGGAGCTTTTTCTTCATGGCAACACCGAACGACGGCCTCTGGCGACAACCTCAACCCGAAAAAGACCTGTCGCTCGACGACATCACCATCGTCGATAAATCGCTGCTCAAGCGCGCAGTCGGCGCCATGGCGATCGGCAACGCAATGGAATGGTTCGATTTCGGCGTCTACAGCTATATCGCGGTGACGCTCGGCAAAGTGTTCTTTCCATCGGCCAATCCGGGAGCGCAACTGATTGCCACGTTCGGGACGTTCGCCGCGGCATTTCTCGTGCGTCCGCTCGGCGGTATGGTGTTCGGGCCACTCGGGGATCGCATTGGCCGCAAGCGCGTGCTCGCCATGACCATGATCATGATGGCGATTGGCACGTTTTGTATCGGCTTGATTCCAGCGTATGGAAGCATCGGCATTTTTGCGCCGATCCTGCTGCTCGTCGCACGCCTGGTCCAGGGCTTTTCAACCGGCGGCGAGTATGGCGGCGCGGCGACGTTCATCGCGGAATTCGCGACGGACAAGAAGCGCGGGTTCATGGGTAGTTTTCTTGAATTCGGCACGCTCGTGGGATATGTGTTGGGCGCGGGATGCGTTGCAGTGCTGACCGCGACGATGTCCGAGCAATCGCTGCTCTCCTGGGGATGGCGCATTCCGTTCCTGATCGCGGGACCAATGGGGTTGATCGGCTTGTATATCCGGCTGAAGCTTGAAGAGACACCCGCATTCCAGCGCGAAGCCGACAAGCGTGAGAGCGAAGCGCACAACACGCCAAAAGAACAACTCCTCGACATGCTGGTCAAGCAGTGGAGGCCGATGCTGCAATGCGTCGGACTGGTGCTGATCTTCAACGTGACCGATTACATGGCGCTGTCTTATCTGCCGAGTTATCTGACCGCCACGCTGAAATTCAACGAAACGCACGGACTCTTCATCGTCCTGATCGTGATGGTGCTGATGATGCCCATGACGCTTGGCGCCGGCCATCTGTCGGACAAGGTCGGGCGCAAGCCGGTAATGCTGTTTGGATGCGTCGGGTTGCTGCTGTTGTCGATACCCGCGCTGACGCTGATCCGCATGGGCACCGTGCTGCCGATCTTCGGCGGCATGCTGATTCTCGGCGTGTTGCTTTCATGTTTCACGGGCGCCATGCCGTCCGCGTTGCCCGCGCTCTTCCCCACCAAGATCCGCTATGGCGCGCTTGCGATCGGCTTCAACGTGTCGGTTTCGCTGTTCGGCGGCACAACGCCGCTGGTGACGGCGTGGTTGGTTTCATCGACGGGCAATCTGATGATGCCGGCGTACTACCTGATGGGGGCGTCGCTGATCGGGATTGTCTCGGTACTCGCGCTTCATGAGACGGCCAGGAAACCGCTGAAGGGTTCGCCGCCGTGTGTGGGCTCGCGCTCGGAAGCGCATGCCGTGATGCGCGGTGTGCGGCAGGCAGCCGAAATGGATGACCGGATGCCGGAAGCGACCGCACGCGCGTAGCGCCGCGCGAAGGTGATCGACCCTCCCTGATTCGCTCAGTCGACAGCGAAAACAGAGCAAAAAAGCAAAGAGGCCGTTTCACGTGACGTGGAACGGTCTCTTTGCGTTTCGGTCGCAGCCATGCCAACCCCTGACGCTATTTTCACTCGACCAGCCGAACGATCTCCGCCTGCACCTCGCCCTTGTCGATCAGCATGATGCCCAGCGTCACCGGCAGCTTGAACCGACGCGGCCCCGCACTTCCCGGATTGACGAACAGCGTCGCACCGCGGCGTTCGATCAAAGGCTTATGCGAATGGCCGGTCACGACCACGTCGATACCGCCAAGTTGCTTCGGAACATCGGCTATGTCGTGGACGAGATGAATCGCTGTATTGCCGATGTGAAACGTCAGCGCTTCAGGCAGGTCGTCGATCCGCGCGCCCGAGTCGTTGTTGCCGCGGACCGCGATGACGGGTGCGAGCTCGTTGAGTATGTCGAGCACAGCGGGATTGCAGATGTCGCCGGCGTGAATGATGTGCTCGCAGCCGCGTAACGCCTCAAGCGCCTCGGGGCGCACGAGGTTGTGGGTATCGGAGATGATGCCGATGCGGATGACAGATGACATGGGCTTCGCTCGCAGGACTTCATGGCCCGAGCGTAGCACTGTTCACGCCGATAAAATCACCGCGGCGCAGGTCATTGCTCTTCGGTAAGCAGGACTTTCTCCACGCGCCGATCGGGTACGAGCCACACGACGGCCACGAGCGCATACAGGGCCGCGGCGACCCACGGCTCCCAGAACGATGCGGCGATGGCGACGAGATACAGCACCACGGAAATCTTCCCCTTGCGATCCGCGCCGATTGCGCGCTCCAGCATTGAGTTGGCTCCATGCAAGCCGATCAACGCACGTGTGAGGATGTACCACGCGACCGCGGTCATGAACAGGTCGAAGCCGTAGAGCGCGGTGGGCCATGACGCCAGGTGGTTCTCGCCCATCCAGTTGGTGGTGAACGGAAGCAGCGACAGCCAGAAGAGGACGTGAAGGTTCGCCCACAGCACGCTGCCGTTGACGCGTTTGGCTGCGTGCATGAGGTGATGGTGGTTGTTCCAGTAGATGCCGACATACACGAAGCTCAGCACGTAGGCACAAAACACCGGGCCAAGCGCGCTGAGTGACGCCAGATCGGCGCCATGCGGCACCTTGAGTTCCAGCACCATGATCGTGATGATGATGGCGATCACGCCGTCGCTGAATGCTTCGATCCGGTTCGTGCCCATCCTGGTCCTTTCTTGTGCTTGCTCGTTGCGACGCCGGGGTCGATAGCCTGGCGGGCCTGAGTGGCCCTGGTGCGACCGCGCCCCGGTCGCTTGCAGCAAATTATGCGTGAGCGACCTGGCGTTGTCGATTTAGCACGAGCGAGAGAAAAAATGCGGTGGTGTATGGCTGCAATGCAGTGCATCCCTGCACCGCGGGACGCTAGCGCCTGTCTGGATTGGCCCACCGACCGTCCGATGGTAGAATGCCGTCCGCTTGGCGGGGTGATGAAATTGGTAAACATAGCGGACTTAAAATCCGCCGCCTAACGGCTTGCCGGTTCAAGTCCGGTCCCCGCTACCAGCGCCAGATTGATTGTCAGATTGACCAGCAGATTGACTGAGCGTCCGCTGAACGAAAGGGATGTTTTTCTGCCGCATGCGGATCAGCGCAATGATCACTGTATATTCATACAAAACGTATCAACGTCGTTGCGCGCCCCCGGATTTCGTTTGTCCCGGTTGAAAGGAAACGTGAGAAGCCGTACCGCACGACGCTGGCCCGCTTTATCGATGCCGAAACCGCCGCCAGTCATCCTGTCCTCGCTTAACCGACTGCAGTAGACTGCGCGTCCTACCTAGCGCGAGCCATCATGAAACATCGAACCCTTTATGCGGTGGCCGCTGCTGCCGTTCTTACCTGCACCGCAGGCTGCACGACCCCGTACCGCAACGGCCAGGTGTGCAAGGCCAGGATGGTCGATACCTACCCGGCCTCCGAACCCAGGCTGAGCTATGACCCGCCCCGGCTGGCTTATCAAGGCACGCGTGTCGTGGTCGAAGGAAGCTACACCAAAAAGATTCCTCCCGCGGGCGTGACCCCCATCAAGGTAACATCGGTGCCGATACCGGCAGCCGTCGAATGCACGTTCGAAGGCGACAAGCTCAAGACGTTCCAGTGGCTGACACCGGCGGATCTTGCCGCAAAATATCCGCTGAAACCGAGCACCGGCGCCGCGGAGTAAATGCATTCGGGCAAGTTCGGAACACCCGATCAGGTCGACGCGTCAACGAAAGCCTGGACTTGGCCAGCGAATAATGTGCGCCGGACCTGCCCGCAACTTGCATCGGGCACGACCGCACCCCGTCAGCGGACTGCGGTTGTCTTTAGTATCATCAGCGGCTCGCTTCATGCGTTGAATCCTCGAGCCCTCGCCCATGTCCGCTGCCGCCACCGAGTCAAATTCCCACGCCCCGCATCATCCGCCTCACCCACATTACTCTCGGGCGACGCTGCTCGTCCTGGCGACGATCGCAGGCGTATCGGTCGCCAATATCTATACGAATCAGCCGCTGCTCGCGGCATTTCGCGCGTCGTTCCCGCAAAGTGCGGGGATGATCGGCGCGGTGCCGGCCGTCACGCAACTCGGCTATGCAATCGGCATGTTATTGCTAGCGCCGCTCGGCGATCGCTTCGACCGCCGCCTGATCATTCTTCTGCAACTGGCCGCGCTCGGCATTGCGCTCGTCGCGGCAACAGCCGCGCCCACGCTCGCCGTGCTGATCGCCGCGAGCCTGGCGCTCGGTATCGTGGCGACCATTGCGCAGCAAGCCGTACCCTTCGCCGCCGAACTCGCGCCGCCAGCGCAACGCGGGCACGCGGTTGGAACGGTGATGAGCGGCTTGCTGATCGGCATCCTGCTCGCGCGTACGGTCTCAGGTTTCGTCGCGGAGTACTTCGGCTGGCGAGCCGTGTATGGCGCCTCAGTCGCCGCGACCATGGCGCTCGCCGTACTCGTGGTAGTGCGGTTGCCTCGCAGCAAGCCGACCTCCACGCTCCCCTACGGCCGGCTGCTCGCGTCGATGTGGCATCTCGTGGTCGAGTCGCCGGCACTGCGCGAGGCATCGGTGACGGGTGGCGCGTTGTTCGCGGCATTCAGCATCTTCTGGTCGGTGCTCACGCTGCTGCTAGCCGGCGAGCCGTTCCATCTCGGCCCCCAGGCGGCCGGACTGTTCGGCATTGTCGGTGCAGCGGGCGCACTGGCCGCGCCGCTCGCCGGCAAGTCGGCGGACAAGCGCGGACCGCGGGCGGTGGTGTCGCTGTGCATCGTGCTGGTGGCCGTCTCGTTCGTGGTGTTCGCGCTATCGGGACACAGTCTGGCCGGCTTGGTGATCGGCGTGATCGTGCTCGATATCGGTGTGCAAGCCGCGCAGATATCGAATCAGTCGAGAATCTACGCGCTCAAGCCGGAAGCACGCAGCCGCGTGAATACCGTGTACATGGTCGTCTATTTCATTGGCGGCGCCGCGGGATCGGCCGTTGCATCGCTGGCCTGGCATGCGTTCGGTTGGGTCGGCGTATGTATCGCGGGACTTGCGGCCACCGGGCTTGCCGGGTTGAGCCATTCGCGAAGCCGCGCCAAAAGGGCTTGAGTCCGAGGGCCGCAGTCCGGCGCTTGCTTCAAGCCAAAGGCGCTCCGCCCCGGGCACGCGCGTAGTGATGCAACTCGTCGAGAACGCGGTCGAATTCCAGGGATTTATCGAAGAAATGGCGCACGCCGTATTGCAGGCAACGCTCGCGGTAGGCCGGCAGCGCGTGGTTTGTCAGGACAGCGGCGAACGCCGAATCGGTCATGCCGGTACGCTGCAGGTACGCCAGCACCTCGACGCCGGAACCGCGCTTCAGTTGCAGGTCGACAATGACCGCATCGAATCTCTGCGCTTCCAGCAGCCCGATCGCCGTTTCCGGCGTGTCCGCCCATGCGGTAACCCGCAGTTCGCCGGACGCATCGATCGCTTCCACCAGGCTGCGCCGGATCAACGGCGAGTCTTCGATCAACAACACGCTCAGCGGCCGCTTGTGCGCGAGACCGGTTTTATCGACGATCGTTTGTTGGCCCACGGCGGGCATCCTCCTACTCGATCAAACCGTTCTTGATCGCGTAATACGTGAGATCGGCATTGTTCGCGAGCCGCATTTTTTCAAGAACGCGAGCGCGGTACGTGCTGATCGTCTTCACCGACAAATGCAGTTCCTCCGCTATCTCGGTCGGAATCTGACCGCCCGCGAGCTTGCAAAAAATCTGGAACTCCCGCTCCGACAATGTTTCGTGCGGCCGCCCGGTCGCAGGTTTTTCGAGCTTGTCAGCGAGTGCATCGGCGATAAATTCCGACAGGTACCGATGACCCCGCGCCACCGTCCGAATGGCCCGCACGATCTCGTCGGGCGCCGCGTCCTTGTTCAGATACCCGTTGGCGCCGGCACGCAGCAGGTTGATAGCGTACTGGCTTTCCGGATAACCCGACAGCATCAGCACGCCCTGCTCCGGGCGGATCTGCTTGATCACACGCAAGGTATCGATCCCGTTCTTGTCCGGCATGGCGATGTCCAGCAGCACGACGTCAAACGCGCTTTCGCGCACGCGCGCGATGGTTTCGTCGCCGGTGGACGCTTCGGCGGCGACTTCCATGTCCGGTTCGTCCGCGACGAATTGCCGGAACCCGCTTCGCACAATGGCGTGATCGTCCGCTATCAACACTCGAATCATCTGCGCTGCCCGCGGCCATTTTTAGGGTGAGTCATTGTACTGACAACGCTCGGCGTGAATCATCCTGCCGCGCGTCGTCTTGACACTTCAGTGGTTTTTCGACGTTACCTCACAATCAGCCGTCCAGGCCGTCGAGCAGGTCGGCCATGTCGTCGGCGTGTTCTTCCTCGACCGCCAGGATCTCTTCGAAAATCCGGCGCGTGGTGACGTCCTTCTCGCCGATATAGCGAATGATTTCACTGTATGTATCGATCGCAATGCGTTCCGCGATCAGGTTCTCGCGAATCATGTCGATCAGGTTGGCGCCTTCCTTGTACTCGGAATGCGAACGCGACGCGAGGCTGTCGGGTGCGAAATTCGGCTCGCCGCCCAACTGGACGATACGTTCCGCGATGGTGTCCGCGTGCTCCTGCTCCTCAGTGGCGTGCTGCGCGAATTCCGAGGCGACAGCTTCCGAATGGATGCCCTTCGCCATGAAGTAGTGGCGTTTATAACGCAGCGTGCAGACGATCTCGGTGGCGAGCGAATCGTTCAGCAGCTTCAACACGACTTCCTTGTCCGCGCCATATGACGAGGTAACCGGGCCGTCGTCCATGTGCCGACGCGCATTGGCGCGAATCTTTTCCATGTCCAGCACAAAGGGATCGGACTTGCCGCCGGCTTCCTTCGATTGTGCCGGTGCAGCTTTTACAGCAGACGATTTCGACATTGATGTGCTCCAGAAAGAGAATCGTTTTTGTTCGACGGCCGGGCTGGTTCATGGCGGGTGCGTCGGCGGATATCGGCCGGCACCGCCGCCCGCGGTCACTCTCGTCATAGCCCGCATGCGGCGTGCCTGCCCGCGCCGCATGCTTGCCGGTTATTCGGCCGGCGCTAATCGATTATTTTCTTCGTCACGATAAAACCAAGTACGAGGAACACGACGCACAGGACCAGGAAAAGCACGAACAGGAACTTCGCGATACTGGCCGCGCCCGCTGCCACACCGGTGAAGCCGAGCAAGCCCGCAATGACAGCGACAATGGCGAAAAACAATGCCCACTTCAACATGATCGGTTCCCCAATAAGGTTGGACTAGTAACTGGATGTTAGCGACGCGGTCATGAACTGCCATCTGGATGCGCGCCGTTTTTCGTGTAGGAGAGCGCCGACAAACGCTTTCAATGCGCCTCTCACTCCGCTTCTTGTCCCCCTCTTATCCGTTGCGAATCAAGCGCAATTCGATCAACCCCTGACGACGCGAAAAGTTACACTGGCCGGACAGAAACCCGGCGACTCCCTATGACTTCCTCTTTTCAAGAAGGCGGCGCGGCGAATCCGGTAGCGGGCGTCACGCGGCGCGCAACCCGGTTCAGCGCGCGTCTGAACGGCTGGATGCGTCGCTGGAGCTGGGCCGTCGCGATGACTGTAGCCATCGTGATCACGGTTGGCGGCCTCGTGATACTCGAGTCGGGCCGCATGCGGATTGCGGCGGAATACGAGACCGCGCTGGATGCGAAAGGCGCCACCACGCAGCTGACCGCACTGGCGGCGGACATCGCGTCATTGACCGCCGACGAACGCGCGTTCCGACTCGCGCCGGACAACACCTACACCGCCGACTACAACGCGACAGCGGCGAGGATCAGACAAACGGTCGCGTCGCTGGATACCTACTATCGCCGCAAAGCGGACGGCACGGCGCTCGCCAGTTTCAAGCAGGTCAGCACTATCCTCGATGCACGGATCAACGCGGGACTGGCAGCACGCTCTGGTTCGGATACCGGGACAAGTACCCGTAATCTTGACAGCACACTCACCCTGTTGCGCCTGAATGAAGAGCGCCGGGCGCAGTCGGCGCTTGACGCCAGCCGCGCCGACCAGCGCATTTCCACGTTCTGCGTGGGCGCGTTGTGCGGATTGAATATCGTGTTGTTCCTGCTGTTGTTCCGCAATCTCGGCATCCAGCTGGACAAGCAGGACCGGGTACAGCAAAAGCTGATTACGCAGCAAGAGGAGCTGGACCAGCTTGTGTTCGACCGCACGCGGCAACTGGAGGAACTCGCGTGGCATCTGCAGTCGGTGAGTGAAAACGAGAAGACCGAGCTTGCCCGCGAACTGCACGATGAACTCGGTTCGATCCTGACGGCCAGCAAGATGGACGTGGCGTGGGTCAACAACAAGCTCAAGAGCACCGAGCCGGCGATGGCCGGGAAACTCGGCCGTGCGCTCGAGAATCTCGATCAGGGGATTGCGCTGAAGCGGAGGATTATCGAAGACATGCGGCCAACCGTGCTTGCCAACTTCGGACTGGTCACGGCGCTGCGCACACTGGCCGATGAAACCGCGCAACGCACCGGCTGGACGCTCGAACTCGCACTGCCCGATGACGACATCAAGCTCGGCGAAGAGGTCGAGATCGCGTTGTTCCGGGTCGCGCAGGAATCGCTGACGAACGCGGCCAAATACGCGCGCGCGTCGAGCGTGTCGATTGCGCTGGCGCTGGATGAAGAGCGGGTATCAATGCATATAGCCGATGACGGTGTCGGCATCCGCCCACAGGATCTGCAGCGTACGCACACGCATGGACTGCTGGGCATGCGCCAGCGAGTCAGTGCGCGCGGCGGTCGTATCGACATCGAACGACGTCAGCCGCATGGCACCGATATTCGCGTCACCATGCCACGCGTACGCAACTTCGACGCTTGACGGCCCACCGCCTGTTGGCTTTTTGCTGGCACCCGCACCGCGCTTGTAGGACGGCGCTGACAGAAGTTGCAGACTGCGCCGACACGATAAAAACATCTGCGCCTACAGCTTGCGCGCGCACAGTTTTTTATGATTCTTCAGACCGGTGTGGTCGATCGAAGCGGTGATCGATCGTAGCCAGGGCCGCGATGTGTCTTGCAGCCGCTCTTGCTGTTGGACGCCGGGTGGCCAGGATTCGAACATCGGGCACGCTTTCATGGCCGAACGGCTAGCGTACCCGCATCAAACTCAAGGGGAATTGCTCATGACTCGACTTATCGCTTTGCTGTTGATCGTCGGAACTGCCGCGCTTGCAGCTTGCAATACGGTGGCCGGCGCCGGCCAGGACCTTTCGAAGGGCGGCAACGCAATCACGAACTCGGCCGACAAGCACAACGCGGAGTAACGAAGGAAGCTGGCGGCGGTTAGTGGCCAGGGTAGTGGCCGATCGCAATTGGCTGACAGCTGTCTACGCGGGCACAAATCGCGGCCACAAAAAACGGCGGACCTTTCTGGAATTTTCCGGAAAGGCCCGCCGTTTTTTTCCGCCCGCTGTCAAGCCGGCGTCAAACCAGTCCGCGCCGCTTGTAATCGAACCAGAATGACAAAGCCACGCTCGCGAGGATGATAAGGGTCGCCATCACGGTCCACTTCGTGATCACCTCGCCGAGAAACAGCGCGCCTATCACCACGGCCACAACAGGATTCACGTACATGCAGCTACTCGCAATAATCGGGCTTGTGTGGCGAATCAGGTAGGCATACGCAACGTACGCCGCCATCGACCCGACGAGCATCAGGTAGAGGTAAGCCAAAAACGGCGTAAACGCCATGCTCACAATACGCTCGCCTGACACCCACGCGACAACGGTCGCCATCGCGCCGCCAAGGCTGATCTGCAGAGCAGTCGATACCAGCAAGTCGGACGGCAGCTTGAGACGCCCGGCGAGAAACGAGCCGGCCGCCCAGAAGAGCGCGCCGCACAGGATCGCCAGACTGCCGGCCGTCGACCCCGACGACGGGTCGCCGTGATTGAGCAGCGCAATCCCGACCAGCCCGAGCCCGACCGCGATCCACTCCCCTTTCGCGACCTTGCGTCCTGCTATGGCCGCAATGACAGTAGCGAACAACGGCACGGTTGCGACCATGACGGCGGCGGTGCCGGTCTCGACCGTGCGCATGCCAAACGCGAGCATCCCGCTCGATAAACCCACGAGCAGCGTTCCGACCGCCGCTGCGTTACGCACTTCGGCGAAAGTCGGCCAGACTGGATCGCGACGCGCAGCGAAGATGAACAAACCGATGCCGGCGAAGAGGTTGCGCAAACCCGACAGCATCAGCGGAGGAAACGATTCCAGCGACAGATGCACCGCCATGTAGGTCGAACCCCACACGAGGTACACCACGCAGAGGGCAAGCGCCACGCGGCCGCTGCGGGTTGCGGGAAGCGCGAACGGGAAATGGCGAGGAAGATTGAACGGGCGGCGCTTGGGGGCATCGGCCGATGCTTGCGTATTTGTCACGCCCGGCGAAACGTCCGGCGGCGCGTCCGGCGAATGCAATGGCAATGCCGTTTCCGCAGCCGCTGGCGGATGCGGAAACGGCAACACATCGGCCGAGGGCTTCGGCTGCGATGGCACGAGCTGCAAGGGTGGCGAATCAGAATCCGGCGATCGCGGCGGCAACGGTGTAGACATCCGTTACTCCGTGACGAAGACGATTGCAACGTCAGCCAGCCGGACGGACAGGCTTGCGGACAGACCTACAACCGCCGGTTTCGCCTCACCCGGAACCGGGGGAAGCGATGAACGGCGCGCATGCCGCTCGAGCAGCGCGGCAAAACGGGCAAGGCAGAACAACATGTCGGAAGCAGAAAAAGGGGTCGGGCAACAAGGTGCCGAAGCTCGATGCCGGCTTGAAAAGCCAGCAGGAGCCGCCGCGAGTTTGCCGGACCGACCGGGTGAAAAATGTCCGGCCACATTCGGGAAAACACGGTGGTCGTCATTATGCAGTAAGCGATGCATCCGCACGCGTGAGTGTTACAGATGGTTGCCAACACACTACGGCGAGGTGTATTGTGGCGGCTGCTAACGCGGGGGTCCTGCGCTGCACATCGCAATCTTTCACCGGATTGTCCGTGTGTCGCGGGTGAGAAATACCCTTTGAACCTGATCTGGATAATGCCAGCGCAGGGAAGCGTTCGGATTTCGCAGCGCTGGGGTCTTTTTTCTTTCTCGCGCATCCCCGCCTGATCCGCCCGCCTCCTTCTCTGCTTTTTCTTTGGTCTCCCGTAGCTAGCGTTTGACTCAGCCGATTTCGTCCGATCTCGCGCCATTTGGTGCAATTTCGCGGACCGGTTGGGAAACACCCGTCCCCCGCAAACATCTGTATGGGACCGGAGTAAGCGCCACGGAGCCGGAGTAAACGCTAAAGCGCCAACTCTGGTCGACACGCCAACTTTGGTCAAAATAGGAGAGCCGCATGAACGCCAATCCGAAATTCCTGTCCGACGACGCTGTCGTCGACGCTGCCGCCATCGCGCCGCTGCCCAACTCACGCAAGATCTACGTGACGGGCTCACGCCCCGACATCCGTGTGCCGATGCGCGAAATCACGCAATCCGACACCAACGAAAGTTTCGGCAGCGAGAAAAATCCGCCGGTCTATGTCTACGATTGCTCCGGCCCGTATTCCGACCCGGAAGCCAGGATCGATATCCGCTCGGGTCTGCCGGCCGTTCGCCAGGGCTGGATCGAGGAACGCGGCGATACGGAGTCGCTCGGCGGCCTCTCAAGCAATTTCGGCCGCGAGCGCGCCGCCGATCCGGCTACCGCCGACCTGCGTTTCAAAGGACTGCATCGCACGCCGCGCCGCGCAGTGCCGGGCAAGAACGTCTCGCAGATGCACTACGCTCGCCAAGGCATCATCACGCCGGAAATGGAATACATCGCGATCCGCGAGAACCAGCGCCGTGCCGAGTATCTGGAATCGCTGCGTACGAGCGGCCCGAACGGCGAAAAACTCGCCGCGATGATGGGCCGCCAGCATCCCGGCCAGGCGTTCGGCGCCCAGGCTTTTGGTGCAAACGCGCCCAAGGAGATCACGGCCGAGTTCGTACGCGAGGAAGTCGCTCGCGGCCGCGCGATCATCCCGGCGAACATCAACCACCCGGAAAGCGAGCCGATGATCATCGGCCGCAACTTCCTGGTGAAGATCAACGCGAATATCGGCAATTCGGCGGTGACATCCTCCATCGGCGAAGAGGTCGACAAGATGACCTGGGCGATCCGCTGGGGCGGCGACACGGTCATGGATCTCTCGACCGGCAAGCACATTCACGAAACGCGCGAGTGGATCATCCGCAATAGCCCGGTGCCCATTGGCACGGTGCCGATTTATCAAGCGCTCGAAAAGGTCAACGGCAAGGCCGAGGACCTGACCTGGGAAATCTTCCGCGACACGCTGATCGAACAGGCCGAACAGGGCGTGGATTACTTCACGATCCACGCCGGCGTGCTGCTGCGCTACGTGCCGATGACCGCCAACCGCATGACGGGCATTGTCTCGCGCGGCGGCTCGATCATGGCGAAATGGTGTCTGGCTCATCACAAGGAAAGCTTCCTGTACGAGCACTTCGAGGACATCTGCGAAATCATGAAGGCCTACGACGTGAGCTTCTCGCTCGGCGATGGCCTGCGTCCGGGTTCCATCTATGACGCCAACGACGAAGCCCAGCTCGGCGAACTGAAGACGCTCGGCGAGCTGACCCAGATTGCGTGGAAACACGACGTGCAGGTGATGATCGAAGGTCCGGGCCATGTGCCCATGCAGCTCATCAAGGAGAACATGGACCTGCAACTCGACTGGTGCGACGAAGCGCCGTTCTACACGCTCGGGCCGCTCACCACGGACATCGCGCCGGGTTACGACCACATCACGTCGGGTATCGGCGCCGCCATGATCGGCTGGTTCGGTACGGCCATGCTCTGCTACGTCACGCCGAAGGAACACCTGGGGCTGCCGAACAAGGACGACGTGAAGACCGGCATCATCACGTACAAGCTCGCGGCTCACGCGGCCGATCTGGCGAAAGGCCATCCGGGCGCGCAAGTGCGGGACAACGCGTTGTCGAAAGCGCGCTTCGAATTCCGTTGGGACGACCAGTTCAACCTCGGCCTCGATCCGGACAAGGCGCGTGAATTCCACGACGAAACCCTGCCGAAGGACTCAGCCAAAGTCGCGCATTTCTGCTCGATGTGCGGCCCGCACTTCTGTTCGATGAAGATCACCCAGGACGTTCGCGAGTATGCGGCGAAGCAAGGGGTATCGGATATCGAGGCGTTGAAGCAAGGCATGGAAACGAAGGCGATCGAGTTCGTGAAAAAGGGCGCTGAGATTTACCAGCGCACGTAAGAAGCATCAAGCCGGGCGCCTGTGAAGGCGCGACGCTTCCGGTAACCAATCAAACGGCCTGTCGCATGTCTGTGCGACGGGCCGTTTCGCATTGGGGCACGTTCAATTCAACAATTGTCTGCGGAATCCGACGATCGGGCACCGTTTCTGCTTCTACATTGAAAGAATCGGCAAAACCTGTCTTTTCGCCCCCGGGTTGGACGTGGACAGTCAGGCTCCTCCGCTTAGCGCAAACCATGCGCGACGAGAAGCTCGCCGGTTTGACAGCAACCCGTCATACCTTCGTGAATCATCGTTTCTGGAGAGTTGAAATGGACAAGATCAAACAGATTGGCGCTGCTGCGCTCATTGCCGCGCTTCTCGGCGGCCTGTCTGCCTGCGATCAAATGACCACGCGGCAACGCGATACGGCTATCGGCGCGGGTGTCGGCGGCGTGGCGGGGGCGGCACTCGGCGGCAACGCGCTGTCGACAGTGGGCGGCGCGGCCGCAGGTGGCCTGATCGGTAATCAGGTCGGCAAATAGCTTGATACGTCAGCGCGCCGGATGATTTTGCATCTGACACGCTTGGGCCCGGTCGCCACGCTTTAATAACACGGCGACCGGGCTGCGAGCGGGCTGCAATCGAACTCAAGTGCTCAGGCGCACCAAACCCCACCTGTGAAACAGACCGAAACATTGGGATCTGCGGTCATGCTTTCCCACGCTCGATCGATGCGCTAGGCTCCGGGTGCCCCGTTCATTCGAACGGTCGCGTTCCGACGCAATGAGGAGTCGCATCATGAGCCCGAAGCTCGCACTATCCGCCCTCCTGGGCGCTTTGAGCTTGAGCGCTTGTTACTACGTGCCGTACGGTTATTACCCGGCGTATCCACCTTATCCTGGCACTCCGGTAGTCAGCACAGCACAAACGCAGCAGGAGATCCCTGTCGCCTCGGCCGGAGCATCCGGTACCGGCTATACGCAAAGCTATCAAGGCACCGGCAACCCGCCGTCCGCGTATGCATCAACAACACCGCAATACGTCGCCGCACCGCCGGTTGTCTACGCGCCTTATCCCGCTTACTACCCAGGCTATCAGGTCTACGCGCCCTATCCGGCCTATTACGGCGGCTACGGTTATCCCGCGTACGGTTACGGCCCATCGCTGTCGGTCGGCTTCGGCTGGTACGGCGGCGGTGGGCGCGGGCATTATTATCGTCACTGAGCTGTTGTCACTGAACGCTTCGCCCTCTGCTTTTCCACTTGGGCGGCCGTTACCCGTTCGATGTAACGCTTCCACATAAGCCGCGCCAGCAATAGCGCGGCTTGTTTCTATGCGCGTCGTTCGCTGGGATTCCCTGGCCGCCGCGCCAGTCCGGACGCTGCCATTGCAGGAATCCTTATCATGCTGGGCTTCGCTCGCGTCCCGCTCTGGTTTATCACCGGTCTCGGTGTGGTCTGAGCCAGGGTGTTGCGTGCCCCGTCCGGGACCCACGCTCCCGATACGCATGCCCCCGCCACACGCCAAGGCTTCGATACAACCCGCAAGGCTATGGTTAATCCTTCCTTGACGCGCGCCATCCCCGCCCTATCCTTAGACAAGACACATTATGCAAACGCTTAGTTGCATGGTGTGTCGAGCTGCGGCGCGCTTATTGCACGCCGAATAAAGCTCACGGAGCTGTCGGTACCGGTCGCCATGGCCGGAGAACGCCACGCGTTCATCAAAATATTTATCAGAACAAGACCAGGAGACAACATGTTTCATCAGATTCTGACACCTGTCGGGGGCTCGCTCGGCCTTTCCTTTCTTGTCGCCGTGCTGCCTATTGCAGTCGTGCTGGCGCTGCTTGGGTGGGCGCGCCGGCCAGCGTGGCAGGCATCGCTCGCTGGATTGATTGTCGGCCTGGTAGTGGCCATTGCAGTTTGGCATTTCCCCGTAGGCCTGGCCTTCGATTCCGTTGCTGCAGGCGCCGTGTTCGCCATCTGGCCGGTCATGTGGATCGTCTTCGCCGCGATCCTGCTCTACAACATCGCGCAGCGTTCAGGCCGCTTCGAAGCGTTCCGGGTATGGATGATCGACAACCTGCCCAACGACCGGCGCATCGTGCTTGTGGTGATCGGATTCTCGTTCGGTGCGCTGCTGGAGGGAATCGCCGGTTTTGGCACACCGATCGCCATCACGAGTTCGCTGCTGATCCTGCTCGGCTTTCCGACACTCGAAGCACTCACCTTCACGCTGATCTTCAACACCGCGCCGGTTGCGTTCGGCGCGCTCGGCGTGCCGGTCACCGTGCTCGGCGCCGTGACCCATCTCTCCCCTGACCTGCTCGCCATGATGGTCGGACGCCAATTGCCGTTCTTCGCGCTGCTGCTGCCGTTCTACGTGATCGGCGTGTACGCGGGCTTTCGCAACATGCTCAAGATCTGGCCGGTGCTGCTGGTCGCCGGCGGGACGTTCGCGCTCACGCAATTCGTCACGTCGAACTACATCAACTATTCGCTCACCGACGTGCTTGCCTCGCTTGTGTCGCTGATCCTGACGATCGCATTCCTGCGCGTCTGGAAACCGGCGCCGGACGAGCGTTTCGCCGTCAACGTGGATCGGGTCGCGCAGGCCCGCGGCAAGGTGTCCGGCAGCCACGGCTGGGTGCCGTGGATCGTGGTGTCCGTGGTCGTGATCGTGTGGACGGTCGCCAAGATCTTCCTGATCGGCGATGTGAAAGTGCCATGGCCTGGGCTCGACAAAGCAGTCTTCATCACGCTCTATAACCAGCCGTACGGCGCGATCTGGGACTTCCAGCCGCTCGCGACCGGCACCGCGATCCTGGTGGCATCGATCATCACCGCCGCGATCGTGCGGTTGCCCGTGAGCGAATTTCGCGCGGCGATCGGCGATACCTGGGTCCAGACACGCATCGCCATCCTGACGGTTGCGACTATCGTCGGACTCGCGTACCTGATGAACTACTCGGGGATGAACTACACGCTCGGCCTGGGCGTGGCGTCGGTGGGGGCTTTCTTCCCGCTGGTCTCGGCGTTCCTCGGTTGGGTCGCGGTGTTCCTCTCCGGCAGCGATACGTCGGGTAATGCGCTGTTCGGTAATCTGCAAGTGGTCGCGGCACGGCAGCTTAATCTCAACCCAATCCTGATGGCCGCCACGAATTCATCGGGCGGCGTGATGGGGAAGATGATCTCGCCGCAAAACATCTCGACGGGCGTCGCCACCACCGAACTGAAAGGCAAGGAAGGCGTGGTTTTCGCGAAGACGTTCAAGCACTCCATTCTGTTGACCGTACTGCTCGGTGTGCTGGTCTGGCTGCAGCAGAACGTGTTGACCTGGATGATTCCGCATTGACGGGAAAGCGGGTGGCAGGACTTGGCTTTCGATGGACGGCGCTGATTACGTTGCTAGCCAGCATGGGGTTGGTCGTACCGCGGGCTTGGTCGTGCAACGTAATCAGCGTCGCCCAAGCGTTGACCGGGCGAGAAGCGGACCGCCGTACCAGGCCGGCTGAATGCGGCTCACTCCCCCTCCACCCGTCCCCGCGTTGCCTTCACCGCGCCTCGCCGCACTTTCCCATCCACCCTTCGCAACTGCGACGCCCGGGTAGGTTTCGTCGCCACGCGTGTGCGGCGCGTCACGCTGACGCGCTGGATCATCTCGTCGAGCCGTGCGAGCGCCGCCGCCCGATTCATGTCCTGCGTGCGGTGTTCCTGCGACTTGATGATGATCACCCCGTCGCGCGTGATGCGACTGTCGCGTAACGCGAGCAGGCGCATCTTGATCGTTTCCGGGAGCGACGACGCCTGGATGTCGAAGCGCAGATGAATCGCGCTGGATACCTTGTTGACGTTCTGACCGCCCGCTCCCTGCGCGCGCACGGCGCTCAGTTCGACCTCGTTCGGCTGGATCACATACTCGATCGTATGATTCACAATGCGGCCTCCGCAATGCGCGCGGCCAGACCCGAGTCACGCCGCGTAGGTGTCCGGACGGCTTGCGCAAAAACGTCCGCCGAGCCAATGACATCGACACGGTTGCGTGCCCGCGTGATCGCCGTATAAACCAGTTCCCGCGACAACATCCGGCCAAACGCGCTGGGCAGTACCAGCGCGGCGTGGTCGAATTCCGAGCCCTGCGATTTGTGGACTGTCAGCGCAAACGCCGTATCGTGCGGCGGCAATGCGGCGGGAGAGAGCATCCGCAACGTGGAGTCCGCCATGCGGAAGCAGACCTGCATCGCGCCGCCCGGCGCCGGCAGCGCAATGCCGATATCGCCGTTGAACACGCCCAGCGCGTAGTCGTTGCGCGTCACGATCACCGGTCGCCCCGCGAACCATTGAGCGCCCGCGCCCAGCGTGACCGACGCAACCGCGCGGACCCACGCCGATACCCTCGCGTTGATTTCATCCACGCCACGCGGCCCATGACGCGTGGCGGCGAGGATACGAAAGCGGTTGAGCGCATCGAAAAGCGGCGCGGCGCCGGTTCCCGCTTCAAGCGTTTCGGCAAGCGCTCGCGCGTACGGTTCGAAACCGGCGTTCAGGCGAGCCAGCGTGCGCTCCGAGAGATGAGCTCCGGCATCGTCGATGAGCAGTGCCGCTTTTGCGGGATTGTCGTGGCTGCCGGGCGTCAAGGCAGCAAGCGCGTCATCAACGGAACCGCGACGGATGGCGACCGATAACCGGCCAATATCCGAATCCAGGCCGAACCGGTAATTGCGCTGCAACCACACGACACAATCGGTCAACGGACTCACCGCGGCTTGACCGGGCGCGACAGGCGTCGCCGGATGCCAGTCGACTTCGGGCGGGCCGGCCAACATGTCGTGAGCGTGATAAGCCTCAGTGCCGTCGTCCGGGATCAGATAACCGGGCTCGTCAATCCACATGGGTTCGGTTTCAAGCAGTTCGGTTTGATCATCATCGTGGTGCGGCAACGCGGCAATAAACCGCGCGGTCGGCATCGACAACGCTGCTGCTATCCGCGCCGCGCCTGTATCGCTGAAAACCGGCTGCGCGCTCAGTTCCGCGAACACAGCGCCTGCTTCCACAGCCGCAAGTTGATCCTTGTCGCCGAGCATCACGAGCCGCGCACCGGGCGCGACCGCTTCGAGAAGATGCGCGGCGAGCGCGACGTCGATCATCGACGCCTCGTCGATCACAATCACATCGAATGGCAGCGGATTGTCACGATGATGCCGGAAGCGCCCGTTCGCCTGCGTGCCAAGCAGCCGCTGCAACGTGAACGACGTGTGCGGCAAACGCGCGGCCAACTCGGGCGGCAACACATTGGCGCGTTCTACCAGCGCCTCCTGCATACGCTGCGCCGCCTTGCCGGTCGGGGCCGCGAGCGCGATTCGCAAAGCCGGGTTTTCGTCGAGCAGGCACGCGAGCACGCCGACGACTGTTGTTGTCTTGCCCGTCCCCGGACCGCCGCTCACGATGGTGAGACGTCCCGACAACGCTACAAGCGCGGCCACGCGTTGCCAGTCGATGTTGTCATCGTCATTCTTTGATGCCGCAAAATAGCGCCCCACGCGCGCTTTCAATTCGGCCGGATCGATCGGTTTGGCAGACACTTCCGCACGTTCGACCAGCGCCCGCGCGAGCCTTCGTTCATAGTCGAAATACCGGGCGAGATAGATACGCCAGCTCGAATCTATAACGAGCGGCAGCAGGTCCGCTGCCGCTTCCCGGCCGTCACACACCACGCCGCTTGCCAGCAACGCGGCGTGTACGGTGCCGGCCGTTTCGCCATACCGCTGCGCGAGCGCAGCAAGCGCAATGCACACATGCCCTTGCGTAGTCGCGCGGCTTATGGCGAATGCCGCGCGCTGAGCCCAGCGTACGTTGCCGGCATCGCCTTGAAGGCGCTTCGATAACGCGCCTATCCGGCGCGCGAAACCATCGGCAAGCGCGACGTTGTCGTCGGGGAGGAAAATCAGGTCGGGCGCATTCATGCGGCAACTCCTTGCATCAGGCGGTCGATTGCCTCGATCAGTTCCAGCGATGGCTTGCCCACATGCACGCCTGCTGCCTTGCCGCCCTCCCGCCAACCGGGCCGTACGCCGCGCACGAACAAATACAGGTAACCGCCGATATGCCGCTCGAATGCGTAATCGCGCAACCGCACACGCAGATAACGATGCAGCGCGACCACGTAGAACAGCGCCTGCAAATGGTAGGCATGCGAGGCCATTGCCGCATCCAGAGATCCCTCGTCGTAATCCGCCGGCGTCAGCCCAAGATGATTCGACTTCCAGTCGACGATCCAGAAGTGCCCCCCGTGCTCGACGATCATGTCAATGAACCCTTTGACGAAGCCACGCAAGGTTCCGGCTTCCAGCGCGACATCGGGGAAGCCGTGCGAGACGAGCACGCGCCGCAAGGCCGAGAAATCCAGCGACTTCGCCGGGAACAGGAACTCGAGTTCATTCATGCGCCGCTTGGTGGGGATGGTGTCGAGACGCATGCCGGGTACGAGTTCGGTTGCAACTGTATCGGCGAGAAGACACGCCATCATTGCGGGCAGGTCGGCAGCCGGCGCGTCATAGGCAGAAACAGAAATGGGATGTTCATGCAACGCGCGCCCGATCGCTTCGGGCCACGTGGCCGGGTTGGTGAAGTCCGCGAGCTCGTACATCCGGTGCAGGCACTCGCCCGCCGACGGACCGCGCGGAAACGCGAGGATATCGTCGGCGGCGAGCTGGACCGGGGCTGCGGGCACCGGCGTTTCGACAGCCGCGATTGCATCGATAAGTCCGTCGTGGTCAGGACGCTCGTCGGCGGGCTGCGCCTGGTTCGATTCCTCGCGGGCACCGGCCGCGATCATCGAGCTGAAGCTCGCGGTCCGCCAACTGTCGCGCAATACGCGATGGCTGGTTCGCGGCTGCGGCACGAAGGCGGCGTCGCGATTTACCACGAGCGGTTCGCGCATATCGATCACGGGCAGGGGTTCGACGGAAATGGAGCCGGTTGCAAGCGCCTGCCAGCTTCCGATCACCTCGTCTTCCTCCGGCGGCTCGGTGAGCCAGTCGCCGAACGGATGGCCTGCGCCCGCGACCAGCCAATTGAGTACGCTGCGCCGCGACTCCTTCGCCGATTTACCGATCAGATACACCCCTCCAACCACATAACACCGGTACACGGCACGTGTGAGCGCCACATACACGAGCCGCGCGCGCTCGGCGGCCTGCTCGAGCGTGGCAAGCGCGGACGCGCGTTCACCCTCTTCGTCGGTATAGCCGTAATGCAGGATGGCCGCACCGCCGTCGTGATATTCGCGGGCATCGGGCAGACCTGTGGACGGCGGATCGCGCAACGCGCCGTCGTTCAGGAACGGACAGAACACGACGGCATACTCCAGGCCTTTCGATTTGTGCACCGTGACGATCTGCACAAGGTTGCGATCGGATTCAAGCCGCAACTGCGCATCTTCCCCACCGCCCTGCTCCGCGCGCTGTGCGGCAAGCCAGCGCAACGTGGGCGCAATGCCCGGTTGCACCGCGCCGCGCGCCTGGATCAACTCGGCCAGATGATTGACGTTGGTCAGGCGGCGCTCGCCGTCGGGACCTACGACCAGACGCTGCGCGATCAGCAACTCACGCGCGAGCGTGCGCCACATCACCGCAAACCCGCGCTCGTGCCACAGCATCCGGTAACGCGAGAAACGTTCGACCCAGCTCATGGCGTCGGTTGCGGCGGAGCCTTCAACGGCTTCGCTATGCTCCATGTTCCACAACGCGGCTGCGTCCAGCCCGAGCCAGTCCGTTGCAAGCGCCGCGCGCAGACGGCGCAGGTCACCGGGCGTATCAATAGCGGCGAGCAAACGTTCGATCTGCTCGGCATCGAACGTACCGAACACCGACGCCTGCGCCAGTTCCACGCTGCCCACACCCCAGCTCGCCAGGACGCGCTTGACGAGACTTCCCTGCCGATGCGTCTGCACAAGGACGGCTATCTGGCCGGGCGACAAGGGCTTGTCGCCTATCGTTACTTCGCCGTTTTGAGCGCCGCGCAGCAAACGCACGATCTCCGCCGCGCAGGCCTCGGCCGCATGGCGGTTGGCGTTCGTTTTCGATAGCGCGGAATCGCCTTGCGGCAACATCCACACGCAGAAATCGGCGGTGTCGGAATACGCGGCCAACGCTGTGTTGTCGTTGAACGGCTGCCGTTCACGGGTACCGGCGCGCACCGGCTGATACGTCAATCCGTCGAGGATAAACGCCGCCGGGTTCGCGCCGAAAATGCGGTTGCAGGCGTCGATGATCGGCGCAGTCGAACGCTGGTTGACCGCAAGCGTATATCTCGCCGATGCCTGCTCGCGCGCCTTCAAATACGTATGCAGGTCGGCGGCGCGGAAACTATAGATGGCCTGCTTCGGATCCCCGACCAGAAACAGCGGTCCTTGGGGCGCGAAGATACTGTTGAAGATAGCGAACTGCAGCGGGTCCGTGTCCTGGAACTCGTCGATCAACGCTGCCGGATAACGTGCCCGAAGCGCATCGGCAAGCCACGGGTTGGCGGCGAGCGCCTGATACAGGTTGGACAGCAGGTCGTCGAACGACACCACGCGCCGCGTCCGCTTGCGCGCCGCCAGTTCCAGCGGTGCATAGTCGAGCCAGTCTCGCACAATGCCAAGCCACGCCGCGCGCTGCGCTGCTTCCGCAGCGGCAGCGGCAGCGGCAAGCGTCTCGGCGTGATCGAAGAAAACGTGCGACGGCGGCTCGTTCTTCGCCTTCGTGCCCTTCTTCAACGCGCTCGCCGTGAGCTTCAGCGCTTCCTTCGGTGGCGCAGCGTGGCAGTCGTTGTCGGCGAAATAGCCGGACCACGCCGCCACCGCCGCATCGATCAGCGTGCGCTTGTGCGTGGTCTTGCTGAGCTTCGCTTCGGCGTCGATCAGCAACTGCACGATGGTGTCGCGTTCGGCGTGCCACACCGCGCACGCAGTATCGAACAACGCTTGTGCGTCCTCGCGGTGGGCGAGTTCCGACTCACCCCAACGCAACGTGGCAAGCGGCTTTTTAAGCCGGCGCGAAAGCTGTGCGTCGAGCGACGCCGGTCCCGCGCCCTTGCTCACGAGCCACGCGGCGAACGATGAATCCCTCGCGGCGGCCGGTTCGATCCGTTCACGCCAGAAGTCCGCCGCCATCTCGAAGCGCAACGCGCTGTCGTCGGCTTCGAGTTCGAACGCGAACGGCATGGTCGCTGCGAACGGCGCCTCTTGCAGCGCGCGCTGGCAAAACGCGTGGATCGTGTGGATGGCGGCCTGATCGAACGTATGCAGCGCGATCCTGATGCGCTTGAGCGCTTCATCGGGATCGATGCGTTCTAGCGTAGTCTCGAACAGGCGCTCGAGGAACGCGTCGTCCCCGGTGTCACCGGTTTCCATGGCGTGCGCGATCTGGACGAGTCGCGAACGGATACGCTCATGCAGTTCGGCGGTCGCCGCCTTCGTGAAGGTGACGACGAGGATCGCGTCGGCGGCAAGCTTCTTTTCGAGCAGAAGGCGAACGTATAACGCGCAGATGTTCCACGTCTTGCCCGTTCCCGCCGACGCTTCAATCTGGTTCACGCCGTCGAGCGAACATTCGAAGACGTCAAGTTCGTCGGCTGTTGGTGTACTTGCTTCGTTACGCATCATGCGTCGCTCCGCATGTGCCGGATCAGCGGTTCGAAGACGATCCTGGCCAACGTGACGAAGGTCTCGTCGAGTCTCAGTTCAGCGCCGCGAAACGCAATGCGCAACGCAGGATCGTCGGATTCTCCACGCGTCCGGTCCGATATCCACACGCCCTGCGCCTTGGACTCGCTCTCCCGGACCCATGTCCACGCGCTCTTCGGAAAGAACCGCAACGGCAGCCGCCGCCCGGCGCGATACAACGCGGCGAGGGTTGCCAGGTGCGCATGCGGATCGTCGACGGGCATCAGTTCAAAGCCGCTCGATTGCGCGCCACGACCGTGCCACACCGTGCGTCGCGGGCCATCAGGCAACGCGGCACAGTAGGCAAGATGGGCGAGCCACGCAGAGAGGTAGTCGCGGGCGCGCGGCACGTCGTATCGATAGATGATCTGGCCTTCGTCGGTGAGCAGGTTCAAAGTGCCGTGAAGCTGCATGGGTTGCAAGGCGTCAGTTTTCAAAGTGGCGTCGTGGCGGCCGAACAGCTCGGCATCCGGCCAACGCGGCTTGATGTCCAGCGTGAACGGCAAGCGCGCGGCACCTTCCAATGTCGCGGCCCGCACCCGGTTGGCAAGCGAATGCAATGCACCAATTTCCCGCGATTGCCACACGCCGCCCGTCGCACCGCCCGGCATTTCGGGACTCGCCCGCGCGACACGCCGCGCACGATCGAGGCCGTGGGATTCATTGTCGGCGGTGAGCTCAAGAAGCGCGGGCAGCACACGATCGGCAAGCGCGGCACGGCCCGGATATTCGAGCTCGAACGGTTCTGTATCGCCAAGTTCGGTTTCAGCGTCGAAGAGCGAGATGCCAAGCCGATCGCGCAAGATAGCGCGCGCCGGATGACGCCAGAAGCGCTCGAAGTCGTCGAATGCAACGGGCTCCACGTCTTCCGCCGGCAACGGCCCGCTAAAGAACTTCGCCGGCGGTTCGACCCTGCCGAGCGCCAGCGTTCGCGCCAGTTCCGCGCGCTCCGGCTCGTAGGTGAACAACGGCGCGCTGAAGTACTCCGGCGCGAACGGCTGCAACGGATGTTCGAACACAAAGCGGCTGCGCGCGCGCTCGAGTTCTTTCGGCGATACGCCTTCGCCCGCCACCGTTTCCGCCAGATAGTCGAGCAATTCGTCGATCAACGCTGCGGGCGGCAGCGCAGCATTGTCGCGGATGCTGCGGCCCGTGTAGGCGATCATCAACCGGTCCCGCGCCGACAACAGCAAGTCGAGAAACAGATTGCGCTCGTCGTCACGGCGTTGCCGGTCGCCAAGCTTGCCGAAACTCGCCATCAGGTCGAATTCGTCGGCGCGCGTGAGACTGGGCAACATGCCGTCGTCCATGCCGAGCAGGCAGACCACGCGATACGGCAACCCGCGCAAGCTCGTCAGCGACGAAAACGTCACGCCGCCCCATGGGACACCGCCACGCGCAGCGTCGTCGAGAGCGTCCGTGAGCGCCGTTCGCAGAACGTCGGCGCCAATTTCGGTGTCGACAGCGCCTTCGCTCATTGACAGCATCAGGGCATCGAGTGTGGAACGGACGTCGGCGATCGAGTCCGCGAACGGCAGACCGGCATCGAAGAACTGCGTGAGCGCGTCGAGCAGCAATTGCGTCCAGGCCTGCGGCGTACGCGCTGTGGCTATGCGCTCGCCAAACGCGTCGATGTCGTCAATGAACCGCGTCAGCCGGCCGAGCAATTCCGCATCCGACCCCTGCGCGCCGCCAACCGGCAACCATTCGTCGACAGGCGCACCCCCGTCGGGCAACGCATAGCCGAGGAACAGCCGCGTGAGGGCGTCGGAGAAAGTGTGACGGGCCGCGGGCACGTCGACGGCAGTGACGGCCGACGGCGTGAGCCCGCGCCGTGCGCCGGCCGCCGCAAGCCAAGTCTGCGCGGTTTCCAGCGCCACGGCGTCTATGCCATAACGCGCCGCGACCGCGTCGACCCGCAGCCATTCGATCAACTCAGGCGCGCCCACGCTGCGTTCAGGCAGCGCCAGCCAGTCGAGCAGCACACGCGCAACCGGATTTGCCTGCGACGGCGGCAAACCCGTGATGCGGTACGGAATCCGCCGGCGCTCGCCGGCCACACCAGCGGGGGCGGTGCCGAACACGCCATCGATCAGCGGGCCCGCCGCGGCAAGATCTGGAAACGCTACGAGCACATCAGACGGCTGTAGCCCGTCGATCTCGTCGAACCAGCCGAGCAAACGGTCGTGCAACACTTCGAGTTGCCGCGACAAGCTATGACACACGTGAATTTCGATACCCGGTTCGAGCGCTTCGCCGGGCTCGGCAACCTCGGTCAAATTGAGGATCGCGTTCTGCACGTGGGCCAGCCACGTCGGCGCGGGGTTCTCCTCGAAATGGCTGGCTTCCCGCGACGCCGCGCTCTCCGTCAGTTCGCGCAGCATGTGCAACTGCGCCTGCGTCTGGCGGCCCCATTCGGCGAGCAGCGGATGACCCACCTCCTGGAAGTCCAGCTTCCCCGCCAGTTCGAGTTGTTCCACCCGCGCCTCGCTCACTATGTCGAACCAGAACTCGCGGCACGGATCAATGGCATAGATCCGCACGTCGATCCATCGCGACAGCTCGCGCAGCAACGCAATATGCAACGGCGGCATGGTCGGCAACGCAAACACGCTCACACGCTCCGGCCACTCGGCCTTCATGACGGCGTCGAGATCGAGTTTCGGCGATTCGCTCAAGAAACGGTAGGCAGGCGGCGTGGGATCGTGCTCGCCGGCGTCTTGCGCCAGGTCGGCGAGCAACGCACGCCATAGCGCTGCCTGCCAGCGTTCGTCCTCGCGCTGGATGGCCGTGGCATTCGGCAAACGCGGCCCGTTTGCATCGACTGCCCCGCCGGCCGAGGCCAGGATCGACCCACCGGCCTGCCAGTGCAGCAGCCATTCCGGCCGATACGTCAGATAGTGATCGAACACCGTCGCAATACGCCGCGCGAGTTCGTAGCGCATGGAATCGTCGGCGGCGTCGAGGTAGGCGCGCAGCCGCGACGAGCTCTCCGGCGCGGTCTGCGTCATTGCACCAAGCAACCGGAAGCAGCGCCACACGAGCCGGTCAGGCGCAAACGGCGAATGCTCGGGGACGGGCAAGACGCCCCCGATCCTGGCCCACAACCATTGCGCGAGATAGCACAGGTCCACGTTTGCGCAGATGCCAAAGCGCGCGGCCATGTCCAGTTCGAGCCGGCGGCGCACCGCCGCACTCGGCACGATGATCGTCTGGCGCGCGAACGGATCGCCGCCATTCAGCGCAAACGCGGCGACGTCGTCGAGCAGCGCCTGCGACAGCGTTTCATGGCGATTCGAATAGAAAAGTTCGAGCATGGATCCTGCTAATTGAGCATGAAAGGCAACCACTCGAACGGCCAGGGCCAAGGACGTGTCGCGAGGTGAAACGACAGGATAGCAAAGGCCGTTCTTGACCGGAATTCGACCGAACGGCCTAGGTTTGGATGCCGTCGAGTTGGGTTAGACTCGAACCCACATTAAGTCAGGTCCGGGTGGCCCTATATGGGAACCCGAGATCATGCCGGGACCTGAGACACCCGAAGACCCGGGCAGCAAACTAGGAAGTCGATGCGTTACTCGCTAGAAATCAGAAAATTCATTTATAGCCAGTACTTCTTTGGTGGCTTGCGGATCGCGCTCGGCGTCTCGTTGCCGGCCATCTTGATGTTGACCGTGTTTCACAATCGTGAACTCGGCTTCACCATTGCGACGGGCGCACTGGGTGCGAGCGTCGTCGACATGCCGGGGCCGTTGAAGTACAAGCACAACGAGATGCTGGCGTGTACGGTGATCGGCTTCTTGTCGGCGCTTGCTACCGGCATAGCGAGCGCGAACGCGGTGACGCTGTGGCTGACCGTCGTGCCGCTCACCTTCGTGCTGTCGCTGGTAGTGGTGTACGGCAACCGTTGGCCGCAGATCAGCTTCGCCACGCTCTTCATGATGATCGTGACGCTGGAAGAGCATTTCACGCCCATGCAGGCGCTCGTCAACGCTTCGTGGATCCTGCTCGGCGGTCTTTGGTACACCTACTGGGCGACCTTCGTCAGCCGTTCGCTTGTCTATCGGATCGAGCGCCAGGCGTTGGCGGAAAGCGTATTCAGTTGCGCCGAGTATCTGCTCGCACGCTCGGCCTTTTACGATCTCGACGCCAATTTCGACGAGTGTTACCGAAAACTGATCGAAAAGCAGATCGCGGCGGTCGAGCGCCAGGACGCGGCACGCGACATCGTGCTGCGCAACCTGCCGAAACTGAGAAGCGGCAAGCTCGATGCGCGCCGCGTCATGCTCTTCAACCTCTTCATCAACGTGGTCGACCTGCACGAGATGTTCGTGGGTGCGCACACCGATTACCCCCTTGTGCGCAACACCTTTGGCGGGCAGGACATCCTGATCTTCTATCGCGACCTGATGAGAAAGTCCGCGCTTGATCTGGAGGACATCGGCCTGGCCGTGCTGCAAAACCGGCCGGCACGGGCACGCATCAACGTAAAGGCCGAGTTGCGCGCGATCGAATATGAACTCGACCAGATGCGCCGGCACGAGGTCCCGCAGAAGAACCCGGAGGCCTACTCGGCGGTGTCGGCCGCGTTCAGGAGGCTTTGGAGTGCCACACGGCTGATCGACCGGATGCGTCGCCAGACGCGGCATGATCCGGGCATTACCGAGACCGTGATTCGCGTCGACCCGACCTTGTCGCGTTTTGTGTCGAGCCGGCGAGTGCCGTTCATGCAGATTTTTTCAAACCTGACCATGGCCTCGCCGAGCTTCCGGCATGCGCTGCGCGTAACCATTGCAGTGGGTGTGGGGTTCTGGCTCGGACGGCTGCTGCCGCTCACCAACGCCTACTGGATCGTGATGACAACCGTCATCATTCTCAAGCCCGGGTATTCGCTCACCAAACAGCGTAACGTGCAGCGGATCATCGGCACCGCTATCGGCTGCGCGGCGTGCGTCGGGTTGATCCTGGTCGTGAAGGACCCTCATGTATTGCTGATCGCCATGTTCGCCTGCATGGTCATGAGCTACAGCCTGCTGCTCTTCAACTACACGGCGAGCGTGGTGTTCACGTCGGGCTACGTGCTGCTGATGCTGCATCTGCTTGCGCCGGGCGGCATGCGGCTGATCGGCGAACGGGCGATCGACACAGTCGTTGGATGCGCCATTGCGATTGCCGCCAGCCATCTGTTTCCGTACTGGGAATACCGCCTGATGGGCAAACAGGTGCGCGACATGATCGGCGCCATGCGCAATTATCTTGAAGCAAGCTGGTGGTGGACCGGCAAGCCCGGCGCTCAGGCGGAAGCCAGGAGCGCGGCGGACGCCAATCTGTTCGCCGATGCCAACGCGGCAACGGCGCAAGCAGCGACGACTGCGCTTGCGCAGGTGGAAGCCGGTAAGGCGGAACTCGCGACAGCGGGGGATGCTGCTTCCTCCGGCGCGATAAATGGCGACGATGCCGGCCGGGCACCAGTCGTGAACAACCCGGCGGCCGCTTTGGCCGAATCAGCGGTATCGGATGGAAACAGTGCTGCGGTGCAAACCCTCCCGGACACAACGGCAGGTCGGCTTGAACCGGCGGCCGCCGCAGCAGGTGACAAGCCTCCGGCCGGGGCATCGAGGAAGAAAGCCGTCCCCGGCGAAAGTGCGACCGTGACCGCCATTTCTGGCGCCTCCGCCGCGGCAGCTGTGGCAGCGGAGGCGCTCGACAGCGACTTCCGCTATCGCCTCGCGCGCAAGAACGTGCATATCGCGTTTGCGAATCTCGGCCAGGCGTTTCAGCGCATGATGCTCGAGCCGAAAGCGCAACAAAGGTTCGTGCCTGAACTCAACGATCTGCTGATCCGCAGCCACGTGCTCGCGTCGCAAATCACGGCGGCGGGGCCGTTGTTGCAATCGGTAGGGAAGTCCGCTGCGGGGCATGCCGCGCAACCCGTGCAGCGCGCGCTGAGCGTTATCCGCGACAATCTAACGCAGGCGCAGGACGGTGTGCCCGCTCCCGAAGATCAGGCCGAGCAGTCAAAGCTGCTCACGCGCGAACTGGATTCAATGGTGGTTGCTGCGGAGCGCGCCCAGGATATTCCGGCCGATGCCGTCCAGGATCTGAAGCTGCTTGCGCATCAGTGCAAGCAAATGCTGACGGCGTCACTGCTGATTCGCAAGGACGCGAGCCTGATCAATCTGCCGGAGTGACGGCTGGAGCATCGCCGCCTGAAGCAACGTAACGCGTAAGCGGCAAACCGCGCCAGCGTTACTGGGAAGCGCCCGTCGCAGGCGCGGCGGGTGCCGCGGCGCTCGCGGCCTCCTGCGGATTCTCTCTTTCGTACTCGCGCTTGTCACGGATCGCATTGAAGAACAATGTGCCGATCACAAGCAGCACCACGACCACGATGAGGATACTGATTCCGAAGGTAGGGTTCTTCCGCGTCGGGGCCTTTTTGCGGCGGTCATCGGTCATGAAATCGAAGCTCTGAGTGGGATTGGACGAAGCACACGATCTTACCCGACATGGATTTCAGAAGGGTTGCGCCAGCCTTGCGTCCACCTCGCAGGACGCGTTCCACATCGAGCTCAAAACCTTAGTTCCCGGTGACCCCGAGTGGCGCGCGCACAGGCAGCGCGGTGGAATATTTGATCTGTTCCATCGCGAAACTCGAACTCACGTCGTAAAGCGGTACCGCGCGGATCAGCGTCTTGTAGACGCGGTCGTAGTCGTCGATATCCGACACCACCACGCGCATCAGATAGTCCGTCTCCCCGCTCATCCGATACACCTCGACGACTTCGGGAATGTCGCGCACCGCGCGCGTGAAATCCTCCGCCCAGGTCTGCGTGTGCTGATTCGTCTTCACCGCGACAAAAACCGTTGTTCCCACGCCCAGTTTGCGCGGATCGCACAGCGCGACCTGCGCGCGAATCACGCCGGTTTCCTTCAGCCGCTGCACGCGCTTCCAGCATGGCGTCTGCGAGAGATTGACGCGCGTCGCCAGTTCGGCAATAGGCATTGTCACGTCCTCTTGCAACAGCTCCAGCAACTTGCGATCGATAAGGTCCATGCCCACAGCCCGCCCCTTATAGGAAATTATTCTACTTTTCCGTGCCTTGACGAAATTATATGGAAACTTTTTCCACATGCAAACCGGTATAAAAGAGGCACGGCTTTCCGCTCCTTTCTCCCTGATTCCGCCTCCTTGACGAGCCTCGCCATGACTCTTGCCATGACTCTTGCCACGACTCCTGCCATTGATACACGATCACCCCTCGCACGCTTGTCCGAAGCACTCGATCAAGCCTGCCGCCTCGATCCGTCCTCGGCGGGATTCGCGCTTGGCGTGCGCTCGGCGCTCCATGACTTGTCCCGGGAAGCCGGCCTGTTGTCGGACGCGCAGCGTGAAGGCGGGGCGGATTGTTATCGCCGGCATTTGCTCGCGGCCGATCCGCTCGGCCGCTACGCCGTTGCCGCGCTCGTCTGGCAAGCCGGTCAGGCAAGCCCGGTGCATGGTCATCACACCTGGTGCGCTTATACGGTGATCGAAGGAACCCTGTCCGAGACGCTCTACGCGTGGGATGCGAACGCGAACCGGGCAGTTGAAACGCGCCGCCACGAGCGTACACGCGGCGCGGTGTCATTTGTCGGCGCCGGCCGTGGGGCAATTCACCAGTTGGGCAACGCCTCGACGGCCGGACAGACCGCCGTCTCGCTCCACATCTATGGCGTGCCCGCCGCGCGCATTTCGACACACGTCAACGACCTCGTGATGGTTGCCGCATAGCGCGCGTCGGCGTCGAGTCAGACGGAAATAGCCGCGGAACCACGCTACGCTTTCCCCGGCTCGGACGCCGTCGGAATCTGCGGCGGCACTTGCACGGATTGATCGGTCGGCGGCGGCGCGGGCTGGGAGTTGTGCGAAATATCGCGGGCCATGGCTGCCGCGCTGCGCTCCACCGGCGACAACGGAGCCGCTTCTGTGAACTCCTCGACATCGTCCAGAACGGTGTCCATGCCACCAGATTCCCGCGATACCCGCAGTTGCATCTGCGGCACTGGAACGTCCATGCCGATCTCGTCCATCTTGCGCTTGACCCTGACGTTAAATGCTCGCGCGACGCTCCATTGCTTCAGCGGCAGGGTCTTGATCTGCCCTTTCATGACCATCCAGTTGGGATCGAAACGGTCCAGTCCCCACACTTCGATTGGCCCAAGCATCTCGCGCCGGTATCGAAAATCGGCCATCAATTCCGCGCCGACCTCACGAATCATCTGCGTGATCTGGTCGACGTCGGCGGAAAACGGTATCCGGACTTCGAACACCGCATAGGCAAAATCGCGCGACAGGTTCTTCACCACCTTGATCTGCGAAAACGGAATGGCGTGAATAGCGCCCTGCCCATCGCGCAGCCGCACGGTGCGGATGGTCAGGGTCTCCACCACGCCCGCATGGCCGCCATCGACCTCGATCGAATCGCCGACAGAAATGGTGTCCTCGATGATGATGAAAAGTCCCGTTATCAGATCGGCCACCAGTGACTGCGCACCAAAGCCCACCGCCAGCCCGATCACTCCGGCGCCGGCAAGCAGCGGCGTCACGTTCAGCCCGAGATTGGCGGCGGTAATGATCGCGGCGACAGTCAGCAGACCCACGAACACGACGTTGCGGATCAGCGGCAGCATGGTGCGCGCACGCATGCTCGGACCACGCCCTTTACCGCGCGGCGTGTTCGGATTCAGCGCCTCCTGAATCCCCGTATCGATCAGGATCCACACCAGCCAGGCGATAAGAATAGTCAGCAGGATTGCGCTCACCGCGTGCGTGATGCCACGTGCAGCAACGCTTTCCTCCGCCAGCTGGGTGAGCGAAAACCCCCAGAAACGCGAAGCGAGTTCAATGAAGGCCACCCAGATCATCAGCACGATCATGCGGCCGAAGAACTTGAAAAGCCGTCGTACATACGCCGATTGCCGGCGCGTCTTGCGCTGCGGCAGTCGCGTGACGCGCAACACAACGGCGCTGAGAAACAGTCCGACCACCAACAAGCCGGCGGTTGCGATCGCCATCTGCAGCACGTTCTCGGAGGTCCCGATGCCCGCCAGCGTCGCGATCACCGAAGCCGATGCGAGCAGCAGCATTGGCACCTGCCAGAGCGAGCCGACCACCTCGAACGTTTCGGTCGCGGCCTTGTGCTGGCTGCGCTGTTCATACGACCGGCTGCGGATCAGATGGGACACGGGCCGCCGGAACGCCAGCGTGAAATAGCCGGTCAGGATGGCCGCTCCCATGTTCGCGACCGTCGACAGGAGCCCTGACAGATTCGTGCCGAGCTGTTGCGCCACGTCGTAGTTGGACGCGGCGTCGCCGAGTGCGCCGAGCGTCCCGATCAGGAACAACAGGCGACGCGCATGTAGGATCAGCAGATGCACCGCCACCCGGCGATGTGCCGACCCGAACAGCGAGAACATGATCAGGCAGATCGATGAAAACACGGCGCCCGCGACAATTGCGTACGCCGTGACCATGGCGAGCGTTCGGCCAAGCGACACGGGCATCAGCCGCACAAAAGTGAGCGCCGCGATGAACGCGAACAGGTAGGGCCCGACCCGCCGTAACGTGAAGATCAGAAGCTCACTGGTGGTCGGATTGGCGCGCAGTCCGAAATGAACGTTGTAACGCGCATGCAAGTACCGCTGGAAGTAGACCAGCAGGAAAGCGCAAACGCCCCAACCTGCCAGCATCAGGCAGTAGTTGAGCAGCGTGTGGCCAAAGCTCTCGCGGCTCTGGCCCGAGACAATGGTGAAAAGCTCGTTGCCCGCGGCGTTCAGACGGCCGCCCCAATAGTTAAGCGGCGTGCGGCCACGGCTGAAGTCGTCCTCCAGACTCGACAGCCCCGACGCGATCGCTCCGAGCAACCCGGTTTTCGGCGTGATGGCGGCAACGACCGCCGACGCCGCCGACGTTGAACTCGCGGACGACGCCGCCGCCACCTCCGGCAGCACCGCTGCGCCGGAGCCGTCGGACGCGGCGGCTGAGTCGGCCGGTTGTGCGGCGGCCTGGGCGTCACGCTTCGCGTCGCGAAGCTTTTTCAACTGCGCGACCAGTGCCGTGCGCTCCCGGTCGTTGTCCAGAGTGGAGATGACCGTGTCGAGCGAGCGCGTCAGATCCGCGTCGCCGGCCGGGCTGGCCGTGGCGTCCGCCGTACCGGAAGCCGCCGCGGACGCTGAGCCCGGGCTGGGTGCCGCCGGTTTGTTGATGAGTTCCTGGAACGACGGCAACGTGAGCGCCGGAGGGGCAGCGCTAGCGTTCAGGGAGAAAACAGAGAGCGCCGAGCTGACCAACGCGGCCAATACCAGCGCGACAGCGAGCGCCCGGATGCGGCTTGGTTTCATGGCGGTGCGCAATACGCAAAAGAGGTAAAAGACCGCCAGTTTAGCCGCTGCGCCGAAATTATCTTTAGACAAAACGGTCACGCAGGTAACGAGATGTTAGCCCGGGGACACCGCAATCACCGCGTTGAAGACCGTTGCACGCTCCATGGTCCGAGCCGGCGGCCACCTATTTGTCCATATCCGTGCGCGCATTTCCAGGGTCCGCCGACGTAGCGGACGAACCATTCGAAGTGCCACTCGACGAACTGCCCGCACCCGTTCCCGACGCTCCGCTTTGACCTGTGGCCGAGCTCGCGGACCAATCCTGCAACTTGCGGCCGGCGGACTGCAGGCCCGCGCCGGTGTCGCTCGCGGCATTGACAATGGCCGCGTTTGTCGCACTTGCCGCGCCTGCCAGATTCGCCCGCGCGGCTGCGGCCACACCGCTTGCCGACATATCCGGCAAGGTGCCTGCGGACTGCAGGTTCTGCTGCGCGGACTGCTTGACCGAGTCGACCTGCTGGCCGACATAGTTCGCAGCCTGATCGAATTTCTGACCGGCCTGGCTGGCTACATCATTCAACGCCCCCGCGGCCTGCCCCGCCGCGGCGTCATGCTTCTCGCATGCCGCGAGTAGTCCGAGCGCAACCACAGCGCCCGCCAGCCGGTTCATCCAGTTCTTTTGCATCGTCATGTCCTGTTGGGCGAGCGATCCACCCGCCGCCCGGTTGTTACATCCGTCACCTTCATCACATCCGTCACATTCACCGCTGCAACGGCTCACTCACTACCCATG
Organism: Caballeronia udeis; assembly: GCF_044909315.1. Lineage (GTDB taxonomy): Bacteria > Pseudomonadota > Gammaproteobacteria > Burkholderiales > Burkholderiaceae > Caballeronia > Caballeronia udeis_A. The sequence continues at coordinate 266 of NZ_JBIYEB010000030.1, read as the reverse complement.
ATAACCGTGTGCGCCAGCCCGCTTCCTTCGACCCCAGCGATGCTGGCGGTTCGGCCAGGTTTCGGGGGCGTTCCGGGCAATTCGCAGCAACGCCACCGGCGCCACTCCGCAACATGCACGATCGGCCCCGCTTTAAGACGCTTCTGATTCATTTCATCGACAACGGTTCTTAGAGGGCAGTTCAAAAAGGCTGCTCAGTTCGGCTGAAGATGTTCCAGCAGACGAGTGAGCAGGCTAGTTTGAGGAATGCTTCGTGAATGTCAGAT
>NZ_JBIYEB010000029.1:0-124222 GCF_044909315.1 Caballeronia udeis | reverse complement strand
ATCTTCACCTTCTATGAATCGCTTCATCCGGTCACCCATGCTGAATGAGTTAATCCAGTTTAGGCGATCAGCGCGTTTTCACACAAGCTCGACCCTGACCGGTCATTCGACCTTCTCGATAGCGGACCTCCATATAGTGTACGGACCGGATCAATGCGTCGCCAAAAAATGACCCGGTGCGTCAGGCAGACTGAGCTCAGGGCGTTCGTCAGGGCACTTCAACTACATTTATAGTTGACTTGCGAAACTGGCGTGCTAGCATGAACTAAACCTTTAGTAGATGGAGCCAACAGTGGAGATCACCCTGACCGACCGCGAGGCCGACGTCATGCAGATACTGTGGGAGCGGGGACCTTCCGTGGTGGCGGAGGTGCGCGTTGCGCTGCGCGACGAGCTCGCCTACACAACCGTGCTCACCATACTTCGCACGCTTGAGACCAAGGGTTACGTTTCGCACACCGAGGAAGGTCGAGGCCATCGGTACTTCTCGACAGTGAAGCAGCAGGCCGCCCGGAAGAGCGCGCTGCGTCATTTGACAAGCAAGCTTTTTAAGGGATCGACTGAGCTTTTATTCGCACAACTGGTCTCTGAAAGGAACTTGAAACCGGAACAGATTCGCCGCATGCGGGAGTTGCTGGATAAACACTCGGACGAGGAGAACTCTTGATGCTGACATGGATGGCGTATGCGATCTTGGTGTCATTGGTTCTTTCTATAGCCGCTCTTTGCGCCGAGCACTTAGCCCGCCGACGTAGGGCTGCAAGCCGTTGGTATTGGTTGATTGCAATCACTACTTCGTTGTTGATCCCGACTGCCATGTCGTCGATATCAATCAAAGTACCCCAAGTCTTCAGCCCTACGGTTTCGCAGAAGGTAGTCGCTCTCAGGCAGGTCACGTCTGCACATTTGTCTCCACTCACCTGGATCGACGTTACGATTGCTCCGTCCAGGCTGGAAACAATGGACGCAGTACTTAAGCGCGGATGGTGTGTCGCATCGCTTGCTTTGTCGTTTCTCCTTTTTGTAAGCGCGTTAAACCTGCATTTCAGAAAAAGAAAATGGGAGACAAGTACGGTCGCGGGAACGGCGGTTTATATTTCTGAAAACGTTGGACCGGCAGTCGTCGGCCTTATCCGGTCGCGCATCGTTGTTCCCACGTGGCTGACACACTCGTCCCTCGCCCAGCAGTCAGCGGTTATTTCACATGAAAAGTCACACATTGCGGCAGGCGACCCGCAACTACTGGCAATGTGCTTGTGCCTGATCGTGCTTATGCCGTGGAATCTGCCGATCTGGTGGCAGTTAAGACGACTTCGATGTGCCATCGAGATTGACTGCGACGCGCGAGTACTGAAGGGAGGGCAAGATTTCACGACTTACGGTGAGACTCTCATCGCCGTCGGCGAGCGCCAGTCGCGTTATATCGGGTCTGTCGCAGGTATGTCGGAATCGCGATCATTCCTGGAAAGACGGCTGCGCATCATGACTCACAAAGCTGTTAAGCCCAGATTGATAACCGCTGCATTTCTCGTATGCAGTTCAACCGCGCTCGTAGTTTTTGCAGCGCAAGTGAGCCCACCTGACATGACCCAGCCATCGGACGACCACCAATACATCCATCTCGCCCCCGACATCGTTGATCGCTTCGTTGGAACCTATAAGGCAAACGAATTCTCGGTGCTGAGGGTTACGCGGGATGGCGACCGTATCTTGACCACGTTCACCGGTGAAAGGACGATCGAGAATTTTCCGGAAAGTGCGACACAGATCTACGCTCCATCCGTCAAGGGCACGATCAGCTTCGATATTGACCAGCAAGGCCATGTAACGAGGGCGGTTCTGCATCAATTTGGAAACACGCTCGAAATGCAACCTATCGATCGAGCAAGCGCACAGCAGATCGAAGCCTTTGTCGCTGACAAGATCAAAACTCAGACGGCTACGCCGGGCAGCGAAGCGGCCCTCAGGAGCTTGATCGGAGGGCTTGTCGCCGGGAACCCCAACTATGCGGAACTGAGCCCGGCGCTGGCGAATGCGACGCGTGAGCAGCTTCCTCGCTTGAGAGAATCGCTAAATCGACTAGGCACACTGCAAACTCTGACGTTTATAGGTGTCGGCGGAAAAGGCTGGGACGTCTATCAGGCTCGCTTTGAACATGGATTCACGATCTGGCGGTTAGCCTTACTTAGCAACGGGATCATAGACGGAGCATTGGTGACTTCAGGTCCTTAAGGCGATACGAAAGGCCCGCAATTCAGTGCGACCCTTTTCGCAATTTCTGATCTAGCCGCACTGGAAGATGGGATTTCGGCCTCGGCGCACATCGAAGTAAATCCGCTCGGATGAGTGGTTTTGCAGAGTGCAGAGTCGTTCGACGCCTGCGTAGCGTAGCGGCTGGGTGAGCAGCCAACCGCGCGGCTAAAGGCTGTACTAAAGGCGCTCGGCGACTGAAAACCTATTTCAAACGCGATCTGGCTGATGTTCCGCGTACCCTTAAGCAGTTCGTCTTTAGCGATCGCGATACGCCAACGCTGCAGGTACTCGATAGGCCCTAAGCCCACCCTTTGACTGAACCGATGACTGAGTCCAGAGCGCGATATACCGCAAAGGCGCGCTAGCGAGGCGACGGTCCACGGCTCGGCGACCTGACCGTGTAACGTCGTCAAGGCACGCGCAACCACGGGGTCAGCCATTCCTGCGAGCAAGCCCGTCTGCATGGGGTTTAGCCGAAGCGCCTCGCTACGCAATATTTCCACGAAGATCAGCTCCATCAGTCGCTTGGTGACGAACTCGCTGCCTGGCCCGGGGGACCTTGATTCGCGTTCGTTCATCGAGAGTAGGGCGCGCAATTGGCTTGAGCCCGGATCGTTTGAAGAGATGCAGACAACCTGCGGCAGTAAATCGAGCAGCATGTCCTCATTCGCCATACCGAAAACAAAACGCCCTCCACGGAGAGTGACCGGGGAACCCGTGTCGTCACCGAGCGTCATGGCGGTGTGGCCAACAGTGGCCACGATTTCTTCGCTGTCTTGAGGCTCTACATCCGGGTTGGAAACAAGTGCGAAAGGGGTTGACGTTCTGATGAGCGCGAAATCCGCCTCTTTCAGACGAAGTGGTTGCATCTCTCGCCGTAGCAGGAGGCACTCTCCGCCCTGCACCCAACAGAACAGAACGTCGTCTCTTTGACGAAACGAAACGCCCCAACGTCCTGATGCATCGATGCGGGCCCAAAGAATCGCCTGCGGTTGGAGCAACCGAATCAGGTCGAGAAAGGGATCCATAAAAACTTTGGACGGGTGGTAAAGGAATTTGGTCTTTTTATTATATCCCGATCAACTGGAGCGGCTTATTGTGCCGCTTGTGGACGCGGTGAATCCACATTGACAGGTATAACTCAAAGGGATCGCTATGACAGACTCAAATCCGCAGGATCTTTTTACCGTCTACCAGGACGCATGGGCCGACATACCTCACGCTGACCGTGAGCGCTTGATTCGTTCGAGCGTGGCCGAGGAAATCATTTTTACGAGCCCCAACATTGAGGGGCAGGGAATCGCAAATCTACTGCACCATATCGAGGACTTTCAACGGAGGTTTCCAGGAGCTCACTTCCGCGCCAACTGGATTCTGGAACAGCACGGGCAACTGCTCGCCGAGTGGACAATGTTCAGCAAAGATGGCACGGAATTCTTGACCGCCCACAGCTATGCCCGATTCAATGACAAAGGGCACTTTACTCAACTGGCGGGATTCTGGAGGCTATGACGCTGGTGCGAGCCGGTCTCGCGCCGACCGACCCTGTCGCGATTCCAGGAAAAAACCCTTCACTGGCGGTCTCGTTTTTCAGGAAAACATCTGAACTTGCCTTGCGATTGGTCTGGACGGAAGGCCCTATATTGGGCGCAGGCGACGTTCGAGTGACCTTGCTCGCGCCGTGGATCGTGAATAACAGCGACGGACGCGCTCGCGTCGAGCACTGCGCCGACGTTATGGAAGGCTTCACCCTCGCGGCCGAGTTCCGGCACAAATCATGGTTTTCCGAAAAAGCGCGCGAGTCTACGCTTGCGATGGAGCGTGAACGCGGTTTCGTGAACGTCGTTGTGGACGAACCCAACACGACCGCGAATTCGATCCCGGCAGTCTGGGAGGTCACGAATCAGGGTCTCGCGCTCGTTCGGCTTCACGGGCGCAATCATGAAACGTGGAATATCAAGGGTGCTGCGTCGGCGTCATCTCGGTTCAACTATGACCATACCGACGATGAGCTAGGGGAGCTGGCAGGGCCGATCGGTGAAATTGCGAAACGCGTCGAGCGAACGCACGCCGTGTTCAACAACAACTATGAAGATCAGGGGCAGCGCAATGCCCGGGCCCACATGCATATTCTCGGACAGACCGCTATGCAACCCTGAGCTGGTAGGCCTGCCGTGCCCCCTCGCTTTCGGTCGAGTCAGTCGGAGTCCTCGGCGTTCTCTCTGGTCTACAATTCCTGCAATCTGCTTATAACCATCAATCCCATAGTGATTGCAGCCAAGATGACAGCGACCAAAAGGCCGGCTTTTCTTGTCGGCCACCTCGTCCGTCGGTTTCCGGAGTAATGCAGCCGTTCCAGGGGCAGCTTTCCCCTTTCGCTGAACGGCAGGTTGTGGCCGCATTCGGTTATATGCGCGCGGAATTCCACGCGACTGCATCCGGCCAAATACCCTCTGAACGTCTGCCAAAGAAGCACCCTTGGTGCTCCAAGGCACGACACTCGCCCTGTATTGGATGGACGGACGTGCTCGCGCGGGGAAGACGCGGTCAGTGGCAGGTCGACCGGATGCGAGAGGGAAGAAGCGGCAGAAGACGGTCCCCGTAACCTCTGCCACCGATCGTGCGATCGCAGCACGGTCTCTGAAAACACGACGCCCCGGCGCCTGCTTTACAGGAGGCCCGGGGCGTTTTCAATTGGCTCAAGTTATTGTGCGATGCGTTTGAAACTGGCGTAGTAATCCTCGGTGTAATAGCAGTCGCTGGTCTGCTTGCGCAGTTCACCACATACGATGCGGCGCTGCCCGCGATCCGCCGAGCCAGGCGTGCGAACCGTGTATGCGTGGTAGTAGCCGCGCGGGTGCTGCGGCAGCAATCCCGCGCTGTTGCGGAACAAGACGCCGTCCTCGCCAAAAGGGAAAGGGCCGCCCGCTTTGATCAGACGCAGTGTTTCGGCTGCCTCCCCCGGCAACTGCGCCTTGGTGATGGTGGCCGGCGCGCCCTGCGCGCCCGATGCGGCGGGTGTGCCACTCGCGGCCTGCCCAAGCTGAGCCGGCGCCTGACTCCCGGATGCACCTGATTCCTGAGTAGCGTTTCGCGATCCGTCCTTGCCGCATCCGCCGAGGATAGCGCTCAAGGCGAGGATGCAGGAGAAAGCCCAAGCTCGCTTCACAATACAGTCGTCTCCGGGTTGACCAGCATTCGACGATCACGAATGTTTTAAGGGTATCGCTAACGGCAGAGCGAATCAATGCTCGGCGGACATAGGAATTTTTTACTCGACAACCAGGCCGATAAGAGACCTCAATTTTCTACAAAGCGGCAGATCGGCATATCCGGGCTTATTTACCTTTCTGTCCGGATGCCGACGCGAGATACGTGCGAACCAGTTCGCGCATCTCAGCCAGGATCATGGCTTGCATCGCAGGCTCCTCGTTCGCGGTACTGATCACTCCCTTAAGCGTCTGGATCAGGACGACCGCCATGACCTTCGCCTTGGCCGGACTTATGCCGGGAACCGCCTTGCGCAGGATGTCCGCCACACCTGAGCGCATCACTTCGCGAAACCGCAGGCGTTCGTCAACGCTGCCACCACGCGCATCCACGAGAGCGATCGCAAAGCTGCGCTGCGACTGAAGCACGAGCACGAAGTCGACAAACGCATCGGCCACGCTTTCACGCGTCAAGTCGGCCACCTGCTGCGCCATCTCGGCAAGTCCATTCTTGACGTGAAGCGCGTAACGAAGCAGCAGCGCATCGGCGAGCGATTCCTTGGACGGGAAGAATCGATAGAGCGAGCCGATTGCGGTCCCCGATCGGGCCGCGATCTCCGTCATTGTCGCCGCGTCATAACCTTTTTCCGTGAACACTTGAACCCCGGCCTCCATGATCGCGGCGACGCGCAGCCGTCCCTTTTCCCTCTTGGGTTCGGAGCCGCGCGGGGCGTCTGGGACAGGTGTACGTGAGATCATTCCGGTGGACCGATATGCGAGTATTTGAGAGGGACTCCTTGCATACTAGCACAGCACAAAACTCGAGGACTATCCAATCAATTGGCTCCGTTTTTGGGCTTTAATCATCACCGTTGACATATGCGAGGGTGTTCTCTATTATTTTTTGAGAGGATATCCTCTCAAAAGTATGTTGCCATCATTTCGATGGGCTGATCGCTTTACCTCGCTGAACTTCGATGCCCGACGACCTTTGTTTATCTGTTGCCTTACGTTCGCATTCGCATGCGTCGCGGTGGCATAACACGCACCTCACTCGTCACGACCCATGAAATGCTTCACCGGCCTTCGGGGTGGATCGAGGGGTCAACGCCGCCTTCCGGTGGCGTGCGGCGGGATCGGCGCCGCGGCCGGCGCCGACCCGCTGATTGCTTATCTGGCGACAGGCCCTGGGGGGGCGGATTCGGTCGCGATCATCGCGGCGTCGAGCAACGTGAATGTCCGCTTCGTGATGGCCATGCAGATGGCGCGCTTCGTGGCCGTGCTGGCCATTGGCCCTGTCGCCGCGAGATTCCTTGCGCGGCGTGCAACCGCGAACGCGAACACAAATGCGAATGCCACCGGGCCAAAGGACAGTTGAGGTCTCGGCGCACTTATCAGCGATCAATGGCGTTTAATTTTCTTACCACCATCAAGGTGATCATATGCAGCATGTTTGGGTGTTTCTCGCCGGGGCGCTTCTATGCAATTGCGTCCCCCATCTGGCTTCCGGCCTGCAAGGGTTTTCTTTCCCCACTCCGTTTGCCCGGCCAAGAGGCGTTGGCAATTCTCCGCCGCTCGTCAACGTCGTTTGGGGATTTGCCAATCTGGCCATCGGCCTTCTGATCGCGGCTCACCACGCAAGCATGCCGGACATCGGTGTGGATGCCGCGACGGGACTTGCAGGAGGCCTCGCCATGGGGCTCTACCTGTCGTGTCATTTTGGCAAGGTTCAACGCAATAGAGGGCCGGACTGAAAGCGGCCCGCATCACGGGGAATCGAGGCGTCGTTATTCCTCGGCGGGGAATAGTGAGTGCGGAGCGGCTCCTCTATATCCCCGGTCCTCGCGTCGGGCTGAAGTTGATCCTTTGCGGACATCCGGCGCTCGGAGGACAATGCCCTTGCGAATCTCTTCCGAGGCTGCACAACATGGCTAAATTTCAGCCTGATGGATGGCATACCGTCACGCCACGAATCGTCGTACGGGATCCGGAAAACCTGATCACATTCATCAAGACGGTGTTTCAGGCACAGGGAGAATTCCGTCACGGGCTGCCGGCCGAAATCATGATCGGCGATTCTGTCGTGATGGTTAGCGGCGGAGACGGCCTTCGCGATCCGATGCCGGCATTTCTGTATGTCTACGTTGAGGATGCCGATTCGGCTTTTCAGCGAGCGATTGCGGCGAACGCGGTCTCGCTCGAAGTTCCGGCCGACATGCCCTACGGCGACAGGCGGGCGATGGTAAGAGATCCGTGGGGAAATACATGGCAAATTGCCACGCATCAGCGCGACCTCCCGGTTGCCGAGATCCGGTCAAGGTTGGCCAAAGACGGATAAGCCGCGGGACGTCAATGGCTGCTTCCCAAGGTACCAACGGTCACTCACAGCGCTGTGACCGCCGATTGCAATTGGATAAGCCCTTAAAAATTCGGACTCGGGGGAGCCATGAAATCTAGCGCAATTGCCATTCGCCACGATGCATGGGAATGGCGCCGCAACTTCCCGCCGGACAATCGCAAGATCATTTCAACCGGAAAGGATCTATGACAAATCCCTGGATCGGGCGCTGCCTTTGCGGCGCGGTGCAATACGAAGCTCGGGGCGCTTCACTCGCGCAACTCGTCTGTCATTGCCGAGACTGCCAGCGCGTTTCCGGCTCGGCAGGGTTACCTGTCATTGTAGTGAGAGCCGCAGATTTTTCATTCAAAGGCGACATCAGGCCTTATACGAAGATCGGCGGCAGCGGGACGCCAACCACGCGTAATTTCTGCCCTCATTGTGGCAGCTTGCTGTTTGGAACACCGCATCATGCGCCGGAAATCGTCACCATTTATGCCGGAACACTTGATAATCCTTCGCGGTTTAAGGCCGAATTCGTTCAATTCGCGTCTGAACGCTATCAGTTGGACGCCCACCAAGCAGAAATTCCCCAATATTTGGGCAGAGCTCCGTGACCAGTAAAGTCAAAGATGTCGGCTTTCCGAAGGGGGATTGCCCCAATCATTCTGCAGGCCATTCTGATAAGTAACCGGCGCACTCACCGCTTCGTCGACGTTAAGTTCGTCGAGGCACATGATGTTCACATTGATATAAGGGTATCCCGTTCCGTTTGGTGTATCCACGCGATCAAATACGTGAACACCGCACCCTTTGCAAAACGGGTGATGAGCTACCGGGTTTTTTCCCTGATATTCCGTAAGTGCAGTTTCACCGGAAAGAAGACTGAAGTCTTCCCGACGAACCTGAACGTGCCAGAATCGCAGCATGCTGCAGAAACTGCAATTGCATTTCAACGTACCATTCTCGAAATCAATCCGAGCTTCAAACCTCACTAGTTGGCAGTGGCAACCTCCAAGATATGTGCGCAGCATTGGGCTCTCCCATGTTTATGGATACACTCAGCACGATTTTTGAGTTTATCAGGCTGATCGCACGGATTGAAATTTGGCTTTTCCACACTTTGTAAAAAGAATCAATTCAGGGATGTCGATTTAGCGCCGTCTCGAACGTCTGGCAGGTGAACGCCGGGATTGCGTATCCGGCACTTAACGAGACATCCGGCAAAGGAAAAATCACCATGACTTCTCAACTGATCCCCGTTATCACAGTCTTTGAACGGTCGCCCGATTGCGGCAGGGGACTGGCGCGTGACATGCGTGTTCGCTGGGCGCTTGAAGAAGTGGGCCAACCTTACGAGGTTCGTCTTGTTTCGTTCAGAACAATGAAGGAACCCGCGCATCGGGCGCTTCATCCTTTTGGGCAGATTCCGACCTATGAAGAAGACGCTCTTGTCCTGTTCGAGTCGGGGGCGATCGTCTTCCATATCGCAGAGCGCCATGCAGGCCTGCTTCCTGACGATGCGAATGCCCGGGCACGCGCGGTCACATGGATGTTTGCCGCGCTCAACACGGTTGAGCCGCCGATCCTTGATCTCCAGACCACCAAGTTCCTGGAGGGCGGCAGGAGCTGGTACGAGCAGCGCCTGCCTATCGTCGAGGATAGGATCCGTGACCGGCTGGGCGAGCTTTCCGATCGCCTCGGCAACACCGACTGGCTCGACGGTGCGTTCAGCGCGGGTGACCTGATGATGGTGGCGGTGCTGATCAGGTTGAAAGCATCGGGTCTGCTGGACGAATACTCGAACCTCTCCGCCTATGTTGCCCGCGGCGAAGCGCGGCCCGCCTACAAGCGTGCTTTCGACGCTCAATTGGCGCTTTTCACTGGCAAGCCACCGGCCGGCGAATGAAGGTCAGTTCTGCGCTCAAAGCCGTCATTTGGCCTCGCCACGGCCTGTGCGGATACTTCGCGGTAATTGCGGCGTGGACACGCATTTCCACCGCACATCGAGCCTTGCGAAATTAAACGTCGGCTAAGCGGACGTCGCGCAATCTCGAATCACGTTGATGAATGCGCGCAATCCTGGGTCAGGCCAGCCGTAGAGTGCTCTTCGATTGATGCGGACTGCGAATTTATTGGCTTGATTTACATCAGCCGCGTTCGGCGGCCAGTATCTGCATTTGCTATGAGACTGGTGCCAGCAAGGTCAAAAGCTTGCGCATGGCGGCCGGTATCGGTGCGATTACAGGCACGCTGAAGCGGTGTGCAAGTCCTATGGCTGCCTGCCCGAGCGGCCCGCCGCCGATCACGACCACCTGCGCGCCGTCCTGCTCGATGCATGCCGCCACCGCACCCGCGAGCGATGCCTCGAGACGTTGCGGATCGGCCGCGAGCGTTTGTGGCTCCTCGCTTGTCAGCCGGATGCCTGTGTAGAGATGGCCGAGGCCAAGCGCGTGGACACCCTCGTCGATCGGCTGGACAAGGTCCGGCGTTACCGTTGCAATGCCGAATCGCCTGCCGCCCTGCGCCGCCTCAAGAATCGAAGACTCGAATATGCCGACGATTGGCACGTCCGTAAGAGAGCGTAGCAGGTTGATTCCTGGATCGCCGAACGCGCTGACCACGATCCCTGAAACCACACCCTTGTGCCGCTTCCAGCTCTCGACGACTTCGCTGCCCGCTGCCAGCAGGCGGTCTGCATCGAGGATCATGGGTACGCCGCGCGCGGCGGTCTCGCCGCTCACCGTAATGCCAGCGGGCGCGCAGGATTGGGCGATCGAAACCATCATCATGGTTGTTTCGATAGAAGTGTTCGGGTTCAGAAGCAGGATGTCGCGCATATCGTTGTTTTAGAAAAGCTTAGCCGCTAGCGGTTGCGGTGCCTTGCGGCAGGTTGGCAAGGTCAGCGGATTCGTCAAGCTTGCGGCCATAAGTTTCAGGCGCGAGTTGGATGCAGGCGGTAAAGATCGCGTACATCACGGCGATCAGGCTAAATACACCCGCTACGCCCTGGAGGTCAAACAGACGGCCTGAGACGAGTGGCATGAGCGCGCCCGCCGTCGTGCCAAGCGCAAGGATGAACGAGGTGCCGAATGCGCGCACCCGAGTCGGGAACAGTTCGGGCGCATAAATCCAGATTGTCGTGTTGAGGAGGAGCACGAAGAATTGAAACAGCGCGCCACATGCCAGAATCAGGAAAATGCTGTTCGCCAGGAATCCAAAGGCCAGCGCCGCGAGACACGCGAGCACGGCGCCGACAGTCAGCACACGCTTTCTCGGCAAGTGGTAGCCGAGCAGCGACGCCGCGAGCGCCCCGCACAAGCTTCCACCCTGCATGATCAGTGTGAAAACGAGACTGCGCGTGATGGTGTAGCCTTGTGCAACAAGAATCGTCGGCATAAGCGTGAGCACGGAGATTTGCGCGCCATATGTCATCCAGATAGCGATGCCGACGGAAATCGTGCGCCGCGCGAGACGGCCGCCGAAAATGTCGAGCACGTTGACCTTTCCCGGGGTTGCGGAATCCTCCGCGTCCTCGGACACGTATATCGTGACGCTCGCATTTTTGCCCGCCAGCTTCCCGGAGGCGAGTTTGCTCAGCACGACATTCGTTTCGTGCAACTTTCCTTTCGAGAGAAGGAAGCGCGGCGTTTCAGGAATGATGTGGCGATAAAACGCGGCGAGGATCGCGGGTGCCACAAGGCACGCGAACAACCAGCGCCATCCATCCGGGCCCGGAAATATGGCGAACACCGCAAGCCCGAATGCAGGCGCAAGGAAATTGCCCAGGCCACCCGCGCCCACATTGACAAGTCCGACCGCCGTGCCCCGGAACTTTTGCGAGCAGAACTCGGCCAACATGGTGACGGCAATCGCTACTTCGCCGCCGAGACCGAAACCAACAATCGCACGCCCTGCACACAGTACAAAGAAAGTAGGTGCCGACGCGCAGATGACAGCGCCGAGCGTGAATAGCAGCAGATCGGCGGTCAGCATCATGCGCCGCCCGAACCGATCCGCGACATATCCCGACACCAGCCGGCCAAGTGCCGCTGCCGCGAACGTGACAGTGTTCAGTAGGCCGATGTCGGTCGCGGTGAGGCCCCAGTGGGTGCGCAGCATCGGCGCGATCAGTCCAATCGAGTTTTGTTCGAAGCTGTCAAACAGGCAGCCAATCAGGATCAGCAGAATGATGGTCTTGTGGGCAGAGGTGACACCAATATCGTCGAGCGCGCGGTCAAGCTGTGCGGAGCTTGCAGAGTTGGAAGACGTGGTACTCGGTATTCCCGCCATGATCGCCTCTTTCGGATGATGACGAAAGCGCGTGTCGCCTCGTCTGTGAGGCGATACTATGATTTCATTTTTAGATAATCAAGAAATTATTATTTCATTTCGAACTGTCGTAAGTGATTGTTTGTACGACTATTTTGTCTCTGCACTGAAGTTGTCCGTGACAGCGCAGCATTCGCACCGCGACCGTGCGCGACGTAGGCTCCATAGCGCACTTATCACCGTTTCAAAGCATCCTGCAATCAAAAATGCGCCGTCACGGTGCAATGATGGTTTCTCTTTTTCGCAACACATGAAATTCAGATTTCATGTGCAAATGGCTCAAAGTTCGCCCATATGATCGTGTGCGGCTTCGATCGCACTAAGCCGTTTGCGGCCGCGATTGCCGGCGTGTTCCAGCACTTTGGTCGCGAGCAGGCCGCATAGACCGAGCACGGCGACGTGATTGTCGAGCGCCCCGGGTGCGGCGGTGTCGCAATTGATTGACCACGTCGCGCCTCGATGCTCGGGTGCTTGCTGGTCGGTAATATAGAGCGTCTTCACGCCGGTGGCGCCGGCGTAATCGAGAATCGCATCGGTTTGTGGCACCCGGCGACGCAGTCCGAACACGACCACAAAGTCGCGCGGCTCGATGCTTGCGAGATGTTCGCCAACGGTCTCGCCAGGACCGGGTAGCGCGACAGCGCGCTCGCAGACCTGGAGGATCTGCCATCGGAAATAGCTCGCGAAAGGCTGGCTGCTGCGAAAGCCGAAGATGAATACCTGCCGCGCTTCTACGATAGCCTTCGCGATCTCGTCCACCAGCCCATTTGAAAGGCGTCCGAAGGTGCCCTTCAGGTTCTGCGCGCCTTGATTGGCGTGTGCCTCAACGGCGTTGGCGTTGGCCGCCTTCGACGCGCCCGAGAGCAGCAGTGCGGCCCCGGCCTGCTTTTCATCGCGAACGTGGCGCCGGGCTTCCTCGTAAGTGGGATAACCAAGACGCCGGACAAACCGGCTTACCGTTGCCTTGGATACGTTCGCGAGATCCGCGAGTTCTGCGCCCGTGTAGCTGGAGAGATCGCCGGGAAAGTCGAGGACGAATTCCGCCAGGCGCCGCTCGGTGGCCGGCAACTCGTTCAGTTGTGACCGGATCCGCCCCACGAAGGATCGCGTCGCAGCTTGCATGGTGGATCTCTCTATTGGATTGCGTTATGTACGATCGACGCGGCGCGCGTTAGGCACGATGTCGAATTATATCTGCGATGTTTGCCGCAAAGACTATCGGCCGCCATTGAGCGGTCCGGGTCGCGTAGAACGCGACCCGGGGTGAGCATTCCACCGGCTCCATGGCGATCGTTTGCTTTTTTCGTTCGGCTCCTCCTCCGATGCCCGAGAGGCATGCCCCCCTGCATACAAGGTCTTTGCCGCACCTTTCACCGAAACCTATAGTCGTTGCACGCCCACGGATCAAAGTGGCGCCATGAGGAAGTTCGTGGATTCGATTGCAGAAACCCTCACGGGCAAAGACAACCGTCAACTATCAGGCGGATTGGTGACGCGGTGAAACGCTCACGGAAACTTTAGGAAATCATATGTCCAAGTTGGCTCAAAAAGTGGTACTCGTTACGGGTGGTTCACGTGGTATCGGTGCGGCAATCACGAAACGTCTTGCGGCGGATGGCGCGAGCGTGGCGTTTACCTACGCGAAGGATGCGAGCGCGGCGTCGGCCGTGGTCAAGGCGATTGAACTCAATGGCGGAAAGGCGATTGCGATACAGGCGGACGCGACTGACGTCGAAGCTGTCGAAGCCGCGATCGAAAAAACCTTTGCGACCTTCGGTCGGCTGGATGTGCTGGTGAACAATGCCGGCACGGCCATTCCGAAACCGTTCGAAGACACGACGCTGGAGGAGATGGATAGAGTGATCGACATCAACATCCGTGGCGTATTCGCTGCGACCAAGGCTGCGCTGAAGCGCCTGAGTGATGGTGGCCGCATCATCATGATCGGTTCGGCGGTGGGTGAGCGCGCCATTGCGCCAGGGCTGGTGCCCTACGCAGCCACGAAAGCAGCTGTCAGGATGTTCACCCAGGCACTGTCCAGAGAGTTGGGAAGCCGCGGCATCACGGTCAACAACGTCCAGCCGGGTCCTATCGATACAGACCTGAATCCCGCCTCAGGCGATTGGGCCGTGCCGCAGAAGGCCGCCACAGCACTCGGCCGCTATGGGCGCCCTGAGGAGATCGCCGCAATGGTAGCGTTCATCGCCAGCCCGGAGGCCTCGTACATTACCGGGGCGAATCTTACGGTGGATGGCGGGATGAATGCCTGAGCTCGGGCATATACCCGGCCTGCGGATTTGAAGAGGGGTGACGTCGTTGCGACGCGACGGGGAGTCGATGAGCTAACGGAGTCGGCTCTCCATTAACGACCTGTACAGTCAGCAGGCCGCGCCGATGTTCGCAGGCGCGGCCCATCTCTGGCTCGCTTATCGCCAGACATGATTGCGCAGGGCGGTGGAATATCAATTCGGTATGCTGATTGAGTGGTTACGTCAATCAAGCGAATCTCGATTGCCACATCCAGGCAATGCGTACGCCAGAGGTTCAGCCTTAAAGCGAAAACGCTATGCAGATATGTCCTGTTGACCCACGGTGGCAGGGATCGCGACGCGCTGTAGCACAGTCATCGGACCGAGCCTTTTAATGACTTGCATCTGCGCTGCGTCACGCACGAAGAGTGATCCGGCATACCCCAGCGCGTTCACTGAAATGCCCTCGACGCATTCCGAATACCTGGGTACGAGCAGCATCCATCGACGGGTGACAAGCAGGTTGTACGGCGCCGACTGATGCAATTCGCCATTCATCTCTATCGCTCGCAGGCCAGTAGCTTCGAGTAATGCGTGGTAGCAATCGAACGCGGCGTGTGCTGCTTGCAGAGAGGCCGCAGGAGGCAGTTCCAGGCGAGCGAACGCGTGCAGAAAAGGCAAGCGGGGGACCGTGCCGATCGGACCTTGCATATCCTCAGGCCTGAGAACAGATTCAATGGGGAGCGGCGGACCTGATGCTCCGAGCGGCAGTGGCACGATCTGCAGATGCTTGTGGCGCTGACTCGCGCCGGATTCCGCTCCGCCATTGTAAAAGCCGAGGCCGTCGAACTCGGCCATGCAGGCGGTCAATGCAACAAAGTCCGCGAACTCGAGCAGCGCTTCCTGAGGTTTGAAGCAACGGGTGATGATCAGGAGATGATGGTCGATGACGTTGAACTTGTTGAGCAAGGCGACATGAGTGTCCGAGAGATCGGCCACAAAGAGATCGGGGTCGTAAGGAAGGAACGGATTCACCGTGCTGCACGCCCCCGCCTCGACCTTGCGCGCCTGCCGGGCTTCCTCCTTGCGCACAAGGCTGGAAACCTGGCGGACGAGAAAGCGTATGCCGCGTTCTTCGAGCACCGTCTGGATCGTCTCGATTGGCCGCAGTGCACCACAACGCAACGCATGCTCGGTCTGATGCAGGATGGCCGGCCACAGCGTACCGGGTTGCAGACTTGAATGTTCCATGGTTCCATGGTTCTATGGTTCGATCAGCGCGCGGGTCGCGCGAGGAGGGCGTCCGTACCTACATTTTGTAACCGATAGCACGCAACAGATCCTTGCGCCATTGAACGTCCTCCTCGTTTTCCACGCCCAGCGGTGAGAACCCGTCAACCACACCCAGGACGCCGCGCCCCTGGTCTGTCTCGGCAACCAGAACCTGCGTGGGATTCGCCGTCGCACAGATGATCCGGCATACCTCCGGCACGGCTTTTATCGCGTTCAGAACATTGACGGGGTAAAAGCCATCGCCGAGAAAAATCACGAAGCTGTGGCCCGCACCGATAGCCATGGCGTTCTGGCAAGCCAACTCGATCAGGTCGGCGTCGGTGCCGGACTGGCGCACAAGGCGCTTACCTGACGCTTCGCAAAAGGCCAAACCAAACTTGATACCCGGTACGGTACCGACCATTGTCTCGTGCAGATCTTCGACAGACTTGATGAAGTGGCTTTGCCCCAGGATGAAGTTCGTCTCCTCGGGTTTGACGATTGTTACCGTAAGCACTTGCATATCAGACCTCGCTCTGTACCGCCAGGAACACTGGGGGAGAAGCGGTTTTCGCCAGCAGACGGGTATGGGTTCATCACGTTTCGCCGGACGGCGACCGCCTTGGCCATGATCCAAGCCTAGTACGAACCGCAGGCGCGTGCCTGTGCATTTCCTGCACTAGAATGGATTTTCATAGTGCCGGACAGGGCTGATGAGTCGTATCAGGCCGGCCAGGTGGATTCGTGTCGGAGAAGTGCAAATGCCAACGTACCAATATCGTTGCGAGAAGTGCGGCCATTTGTTCGAGCACGCTGAACATCTCGCTGAACATAAGAGTGCCCATCCTAGTTGCCCTAAGTGCGGGAGCGAGACGTCTCAGCACGCACCGACGCCATTTATTGCCAGGACGTCAAAAAAGAGCTGAGGTTTTGCCTCGCATCAATTCGCCCATGGAGCAGATGACTAATTGCCGGTGCGGGTTTGTCGCGTCAGCGCGGGAGGGCAGAACTCGCGGTTCACATAAGTCGTTTCAGCTGTCCGGGCGACGCTCGCCACCCAGTCGCAGAGCCACGCGGAGCGTTGCGACTTCCTTGAAGCCCTGAGCAAGCTCGTTAGGACAGCCTATGAGGCGAAGTCCCCGTCCATCGTCAGCACGGGTTATCGAATCTCAGGGAATGGTTTTTGCTCGCACTCTCGCTTTTTATGTTCGCGGTGACTTGCCATCCAAGCGCCTCCGAGAACGGGCGCGGTTCCTGTTTTGCTCGCCCTACTTCCATATTGCCTACAAAAAATGAACAGCTTTGATACGGCTATCGAGACATTCCTTACAAAACTGAACTTCGGTTTCGTATTTAACCATGCAATAAAAGCCCTCACAGATCTGTACACGTTCAAGGGCCTGGTGCTCATCCCCGTTTTGTGGTGGATATGGTTCCAACCTGGCGAGCGTCGCGAACGGCAGCGCGAAATGGTCATTGCAACGATCGTGAGCAGCCTGTTGGCACTCGCCACTGGAAGACTTCTCGCTGATTTGTTGCCATTCCGGGTGCGTCCTCTCTACGACCCCAACCTGCACCTGCACTTTGCATCCGGCTCGTTACCGGACGCCATGCTGCCGACGTGGAGTTCGTTTCCGAGCGATCACGCAATGCTCTGGATGTCGGTCGCGGCGGGCATCTTTATTGTCTGGCGCCGAGTTGGTGTGCTGGCTCTCCTATACACCGCGATCTTCATTTGCGTTCCGCGTGCTTATCTCGGCTTTCACTACCCGACCGACTTGCTCGCGGGGGCCGCGATCGGGATCGCCATTACCTACGTCATGACGCGCGACTCCGTTAGAACGCGTTATGCAACTCAATTGTTGCGATGGATTGAACGCTACCCGGGACCGTCTTCGATGCTGGCGTTCGTCCTGTGTCTCGAGTTGATCACGCAGTTCGACGAACTACGGAAGTTGGTGAGTTCCATTTCCAAGCATCTGTGATTCGTTTCATCCCCGCAATATCACCTGGCCCCCTCCGGAACAACGTTGGCCGCGTTGGACCTGTCACGGATCCGGATCGCCGAGACTGGCTGCACGCAACCGGTCGAAATCCAGAATGGCGATTTCCCCGGACTTCAGGCTCAATATGCGTTGGTTTTCGAGGTTCTTGAGCAACTGATTCGTGGTCTGCCGCGAAAGCGACACCATTGAAGCCAGGCTGTCTTGCGAGACCCTTATCCTGCTCTGCGAGGCGTTGAGACCGCCATAACCTCCAGCGATCATCAGCAAACGATTCGCCACGCGCTGTGCCGCGGGCAACAGGGTCATCGCCTCGGCGTTCTCGAACGAAACGCGAAGTCTTTGTGTCATCAATAACGCAAAGTCTCGCCAATAACGCGGCGTGGAATCGAGCAGACCCTGTAGCGCGGGCTCGGGCACATGCAGCAAAAGCGTCCTGCTGACGGCAGCGACGTCGTTCGGACGTGGCAGGCCATCGAACAGCGAGATTTCCCCTATCCATGCAGTCGGTCCGAGCACCGCGAGCAACGCCTCCTTCCCGTCCTTCCCTACCGTGCCTATAGCGAGTGCGCCGCCCAGCACGGCGTACAGGCCATAAGACCGGTCGCCGCGCCGATACAGGAATTGGCCCTTCTCCAGCGTGATCAGGGTGGCATGGCTAACGAGGTAGTCCCGCAATTCGACGGGCAGGCCCCGGAACCACGGAGTCGTTTCGAGTTGTGACCGGTAGCGGTGCAGACTGGATTCCATTGGCGTGCCGACTTGTCGGGTATCTGACAGATTTTAAGCGGGGTCGCGAGCATTATGTGGACTCGCATCGGACGACGCCATGACTTTGGCCCTTGATGCACCTGCTGCGTCGCCGCGACCCAATGAGCGATTTCCCAGGGCGTTGTCTCAGGTTATTCCATTGTTTGAATCATCGAATAAGGAGTGTCGACGTGGCCTCATCTGCTCTCAGTCTGAAGAACGACGTATCCCCGGCCGAATGGGAAGCGCGAGTCAATCTCGCGGCCGCGTACCGTCTCACAGCGCTGTTTGGGTGGGACGATCTGGTGTTTACCCACATCTCGGCGCGCGTGCCCGGTCCCGAACATCATTTCCTGATCAACCCGTACGGCATGATGTTTGACGAAATCACGGCGTCTTCGCTGGTCAAGATCGACCTCGACGGCCGCAAGGTTTCCGAATCGCCGTATGACGTCAACCCGGCCGGCTTCACGATCCATAGCGCCGTGCATGCAGCACGCGAAGACGCCCATTGCGTGATGCACACTCACTCGGTCAACGGTGTGGCTGTGTCGGCGCAGGAAGCGGGGTTGCTGCCACTCTCCCAGCAGTCACTGGGTGTGCTGGCGTCGCTCGGCTATCACGACTACGAGGGCATCGCACTCAATGAAGGCGAGAAGCCTCGTCTCGTTCAGGACCTCGGCAGCAATTCGTATCTGATGCTGCGCAACCACGGTCTGCTGACGGTCGGCGCTTCGGCTGCGGACGCCTTTGTCGCGATGTACTTCTTTGAAGCGTCCTGCATGATTCAGGTGCGTGCCCAGGCAGGTGGAGGAAAGCTGACTCCGATCCCGCAGTCGATTCTCTCCGGCATCAAGGAACAGATTCGTCAGGTCACGAGCGGTGGTGCCGGGAAGCTTGTGTGGCCCGGGCTGCTGCGTCGGCTCGATCGCCGTAATCCCGGCTATGCCGACTAGCGCGGTCCGTTCGCACGATGCACTGCGGATGGATGGCATGTGCTGAGCGAACGGTGTAAGCGTCATCGGCCGCGTTTGCTGATTCAACGCATCGCGGACGGAATTGAGTAGGTTACCTGAGAACCTGTATGGCAAAGATATGTATCTACGGCGCCGGCTCTATTGGTTGCTATGTTGGCGGGAGGCTTCTTGCCGGGGGCAGCGACGTCAGTTTCATTGGGCGGGCGCGCATGGCCGGTCAGTTGCGCGATCAAGGCGTCACGCTCTCGCGGCATGACGATAGCCGCTGGCATGTGCCGCCGGAGCGGGTCAACGTGTCAACAGACGCAGCCACCGCCGCCGCAGCCGATCTCGTGCTCGTCACCGTCAAGTCTGCCGCGACATCCGCGGCCGCCGCAGAACTGGCGAACGTGCTTCGCCCCGGCACGATTGTCGTGAGTTTCCAGAACGGCGTTGGCAATGCGGACGTGCTGCGCGTCGCGCTGCCGCAGCACACAGTGCTGGAAGGGATGGTGCCGTTCAATGTCGTCGAACGCGGTCCTGGCGCATTTCATCAAGGCTCGGCAGGCGAGCTGGAGATCAGGCATACGGCGGCCATGCAGCCGTTCATCGACGAGTTCAGCAAAGCGGGTCTGCCGCTGATCCAGCACCTCAACATGTTGCCGGTACAGTGGGCGAAGCTGTTGCTCAACCTCAACAATGCAGTCAACGCGTTGGCGAACCGGCCTTTGAAGGAGGAACTCTCGCAACGGGCCTACCGGATCTGCCTTGGCATGGCGCAGAAAGAAGCGCTTGCGCTTCTTAAGCGGGCCGGCATACGACCCGCCAGGGTGACGCCGCTTCCGGCCACCTGGATACCGCGTGTTCTCGGTGTACCTGATGCGTTGTTTGAACGGCTGGGCCGCACGATGCTGACGATCGATCCGCTCGCGCGCTCGTCGATGTCCGACGACCTGGCGATGGGACGCGCCACGGAAATCGACTGGATCAACGGCGAGGTCGTGCGCCTTGCTCAACGCCTCGGGCAAACGGCACCGGTGAACGAGCGGCTATGCGAACTCGTGCGGGAAGCGGAGCGAGCCTGCGTGCGCCCTTCATGGTCGGGCGAAGCACTGCTGGCTGAGCTACGGGCTGCAGCGGGATCATGAGCATCGGCGAACAATCTCAAGATCCTTGACGGGTTCTTCGGAATAGTGTCCGTCATGGGCGTCGATGTGATACACGTGAACGTCAAACGGTATACCGAATCTGACCGTTACTTCATAGTTTTCACCCGCGCGCGGCGTAAAACGAAATGCGGTATCGAACTGATCGTAGCCCGGGGACCTCACCCGCAAGGTCAGCAAATGATCCGCCTGCATCCTGAGTTCGAAATAGCTTCTGTCGATATATTTTTTATTAATCGGCATTCCTAATCGAGGCTGCTGCCGATGCGAAGGGATCAGAACTATTGATGTGTCGTTCTTGGGCGGAACGTCAGCAACACCGATTGGGTCACCACCCGCCGGATCACTCGGCAGGTAGCACCCCGGCAACGGAGGCGGTTGATACAGGTGGAACCCTCCCTCGTTGATCTCGCGAAACCGTATCTGCGCGGTCGGCACACCAGGAGGCGGCATGTAGTTCGTCGTGACGCATCCGGTCACGAGGCTGCAGGCGGCAAATACCGACGAGCTAGCCAACAGAGTTTTTATTTGCATTTTTCCTTTCATTGCGGCGACACCTGCTGCTTGACCTCGATCTTGCCGCCATAAGCATTCGGGATCGCCCACAGTTTCCCGGTTTGAGCCGACAGGACCATACGATCGGCTTCCGAGGAAGCCGAATATACGATGAAGAATCGCGCGTTCCTTGGAACAGGGAAGTAACCTTGTTTGTACCCGCCGTCGAGGAACGTCGACCCGTTTGTGCTTTTGAATGACTCGACGTTGCTGACCATATGCTTGTCGGCGTCGAGGAACATGACGAACGGCTGTAGCACCGTTGCAAGCGGCAGCCACGAACTTGAAAACCATGTGCGTACGCGCAAAACGGTCGCTCTTGGCTGTTGCTCTATCGAGAACGCGGTATACACGCCAAGCCCGTCCGGGAATCGGGCAACCGCTGATGTATTTGCATCGAAGTCGATGGTTTTCGCTTCATTTGATGCAAGTGGCTGATAAGACATCTCGGCGTAACTCTTCACGCCAACCCGCGATTCAGGCAATGGCGTTGCAACAAGCTGCCGTGTTGCGCAGCCGCTTAACGCTATGCATGTCAGGCCGATACAAATCCCGCACCGGACCACTTCTTCAATGCTGCCTCCGTAAGTCAATTGGAAACTGATTTTCCTGATTACGGCAGACGGGGGCATATCTTGAGTAAAGCGGGATCTAGGTGACCGAAAACCGGATTGACAAAGATCACTTGCACAGCCATTGAGTCTGAGTATATGATTCATATACGTTTCATATATGGAGGATGGCATGGGCATTGTGAATATCGACGACGATCTGCACGATCAAATACGCAAGGCGAGCGCAGTGTCGTGTCGGTCGATCAACGCGCAAGCGGCCTTCTGGATCAAGATTGGCATGCTGTGCGAAATGAATCCGACGCAGAGTTTCAATGAGATCATGGCTCGGGAACTGCGAGCCGCGGGCGTTGTGGAGCAAGCCGTCAAGGTGGCTTCCCTATGACCAAGCGACCAGAAGAAATCGCATTGCTCGCGGAGTCAGGCAAGTTGCTGGCGGATGTGTTTGGCTATCTGGACCGGCTGGACATGACCGGCATGTCGACCATGCAGATCAACGATCTGGTCGACAGCCTCATCGTGAATGAACTCGACGCACGTCCGGCAAGCAAAGGGCAGTACGGGTATGCCTACGCGCTTAACGCCTCCCGCAACAATGTGGTTTGCCACGGTGTTCCATCCACGGTCGATATATTGCAAAGCGGGGATATCGTTAATTTCGATATCACGTTGGAGAAAAATGGCTATATCGCCGACTCCAGCAAAACCTATCTCATTGGTGAGGTGTCACCGCCGGCTAAACGGCTTGTGCAAGTGACCTACGAAGCTATGTGGAAAGGAATCAAGGCCGTTCGTCCCGGCGCCAGACTTGGCGATGTGGGGCATGCCATCGAACGGCACGCCCGGAGCAACGACTATTCGGTCGTAAGGGAATATTGCGGACATGGCATTGGGCGTGAAATGCACGAGGATCCCCAGGTGCTGCATTGGGGAAAGCCGAAAACGGGTCTGGTGCTGCGGGAAGGAATGGTGTTCACCATCGAACCGATGATTAACCAGGGGCGGCATGCCGTCCGGACCGAAGAAGATGGCTGGACGGTCGTCACGGGCGATGGGCAACTGTCCGCGCAATTTGAGCACACCGTAGCCGTGACCCGAAACGGCGTGCGGGTCCTGACGTTGCGCCCCGAGGAAAAGATGCTGAACTGACGGGCCGTCCGGAGGTGACCCGCCGACTATTGCGACGGTGCCGGATTGAACGGCGTCCACGTCAGTCCTGTGAGACACGGCGACCCCATTGGCTCGACAGGAAAAACCCAAGCCAGTTCGCGGTACCGTACGAACCCTTCAGGCCCGCTGCAGAATATCCACGGCCTTTTCGGCGTCGGCCAGCGAGTCGACCGCGAGATAGGCAATGAACTGTGTGCCGAGTACAGCGGCGGATACCCCGCGTAGGTTGATCCCGCCGTCTGCCAGCATCTGGCTCAACTGCGCGATGATCCCCGACTGGTCCAGACCCATTACGCGGACGGAGTGAAGACTCGGGGTGACGCTGAATCCCACCTGTGTCGCGGCACGGATTTCCCTCTCCCCCTGCAGCGGCGCGACAAACACCACGCCCTTGCCCGGCGCCTCCGGCGTGCGACGCGCGACGACAAACTGCAAGTCTGCGGCAGCATCGCGCAAGGCGCTTAATACTTGCGCCAGGCCGCCCGCTTTGTCCTCGATAGTCGCTGCCCAAACATCGACGTGTTCTACGCTCAGTTCCATGACAGTCCCTCCCGCCTGAAGCCTCTCCTACTAAAATCTACTTCACCAACTGCACGCGGGCAAGGCCGGCCGCGTAAGCAACATCTGGACGAGGGCAACCGCCCCGAACTTCCCGGCAAAACCATCAAGCGCGGGTCGCTGCGATCGAGGTGCGCGGCCGCACCGTTGCCATGATCAGGTACATGCCGCCGCCGATCACCACTCCGAAGAACCAGCCATAGGTATTCCACCAGGCCGGCAGCAGGTTAGTGAAGTTGGGCAGGAAGGTCGAAAACACGCTGCCGACCGCCGCGGAGACCAACGCGTTGATGTTCCAGCCGCCTTCGTAGCGGTACTCGCCGTGCTCCTCGTATAGGGCCGCGACGTTGATGTTGCCCTTGGCCACCAGGTAGTAGTCCACCAGGATGATCCCCAGCAGCGGGCCCATCGTGGCGCCTATGGCGTTGACGAAGTGCGCGGCGTTGCCTTCCCACGGAGCGAACGGGTAGAGCACCAGCGCGATCGCCGCGGCGATATAGCCGCCTTTCTTGAAGCTGATCAGTTTGGGAAACGTGTTGGAGATGTCGAACGCCGCCGAGACGAAATTGGCCACCACGTTGATGCCCAGCGTGGCTACGGCGAAAGTCAACGCCGCGATAAGCGCCAGCACCCAGCTGTCGAACTTGGCCGAGATCTGTTCGGGGTGGAGCAGCACTTCGCCGTACACCTTGAAGGCGGCGATGGTGGTGACACCGGCGACCAGCGAGAACGCGATCAGGTTGACCGGCAGGCCCCACAGGTTTCCTTTCTTCACTGCGCTGCGGTTTTTCGCGTAGCGCGAGAAGTCGCAAAAATTCAGGTATAGCGCCGCGAAGTAGGTGATCCAGGTCGCGCCCACTGCCATCAGCGCCCAGAACGAGCCGGGCTCGCCGTTGACGCCGGCGTCCCTGGTCTTGTCGAGCAGCACGGTCATTGGAATGCCGCTGGTGAAAGAAAAGCCGCCTGCCTTGACGCACAGGCCGATCGCCAGGATCAGCATGGCGACCCATACCGCGGGTCCGGCCCAGTCCTGGAATTTACGCACCGTCTCCATGCCCTTCTGGATGATGAGCAACTGCAGCGCCCAGATGATCACGTAGCAGATCACCTCCAGCCCCGAGTGGCCCAGGAAGTGCGTGCCCTTGTAGAACGTCATCAGGCTGTCGTTGCGGACCAGCAGCGCGACCATTGCGCCCGCGGCGGCTGCCGTCTGCGCGCCGTACCAGAAGCAGGCCACCACGGCGCGTACCAGCGCCGCCAGGTTCGCCCCCCACACGCCGAAGGAGGCGCGCGCCAGCACGGGGTACGGCACACCGGTTTTCTCGCCGGCGTAGCCAATCAGGTTCATCAGCGCGAAGATCACCAGCGAGCCGATCCCGATCGCCAGCACGAAGTTGATAAAGCTGCCGCAAAGCAGGAACAGGCTGGCGGCGAGGTAGTAGCCCCAGAGGCTGTGCACGTCCGAGGTCCAGACGTTGAAGATGCTGAAAGCGCCCCAGTTGCGCTCCCGGGCGGGCGCGAGATCTTCGTTGTAGAGGCCGGGGGAAGGGTTGCGGATCTCCATCTGTCATCTCCTTTCAGTTCGTGGAACTGCGGAAACACCGCCGGACGCCCCTATGCAGAAATGCCCCGCGTCTGAAGCAAGCTGGTATGCAAGAACTGTAGGTACTTTGCCGCTTAGTTTCGAATGGGTTAACCCTAATGGAGATGCGCGAGAGCACAAACGGGTGCAAGCCGGCCCGCAAGAGACAGACGCCGCGCTCCAGAACAGACGCTCGATCAACAAGCTTGTGGGACACAGGCCGAAGACGGACCCGTCCAGATGTTTACTCGAGTCTTTGGGAAAGCAGGATAGCGCGGATCTTCCGAGGCAAATAATTCATCGCATCCTCAGATATAACCGCGCATCAAGTCGGTCGAGGCGCACCGGCTAGCACCAACGTTCGAGGTGCGAAGCACTGGCGGGGAATCGCTCTTCGCTTGATGTTCGCGCTAATCGACTGCCGAATGGCAGACCGCCTCGATGTTATGTCCATCGGGATCGAGAATGAAAGCACCATAGTAGTTGGGATGATAGTGGGATCGGACACCGGGTGGTCCGTTATCCGCGCCACCAGCCGCAAGCGCTGCTTGATGGAATTGGTCCACGGTAGCTCTGTCTGGAGCTGTGAAGGCGACATGAACGCCAGTCTGCGGCATGTCTCGATGACCTATCCAAAAAAACGCTTTTGGTTTGACGCCGTAGCCTGCGACCGTTTCGCCCTCGGCGTAGAGGCGTTCGATGCCAAGAGGAAGAAGGGCGAGATCGTAGAAGCGTCTTGACCGTTCCACGTTACTGACCCCGATGGTGATGTGGTCTAGCATCTCTCACTCCGAAGATTTTCCAAGTCGAATTTTGGCACGATAATCCTGGGAAGGCTGGTGTTTCCAGCGTGCCATATCACCTCCATTCCTTCTCTTGCGGTACGACGGCATGCCGCACAAGGGCGCATTGGAGGAGAGTGACAGCGTCACGTCCCGGGCTTCATCATCTTCACCAACTGATTGAGCATGAATTGCGGAGCGACCCGGCTCATCAGCTTCAGCACATTGCTAAGGCCTGGCCGGATTTCCAGCTTATTTGCTTCAATCCCGGTGATGGCATGCCTGGCCAGCTCCCTGACGTCCATGCCCTTTTGCCCCTGCATTTCCTGCGTGAACTCGCCTCTAAGCAAGGGCGTCTCGACCGCAGGAGGGGCGAGTTCAACTACGGTGACTCCGGTTCCAGCAAGCTGCACGCGCAGGGATTGCGTGAATGAGTGAATGGCCGCCTTGGTTGCACAATAGACTGGCGAAATGGGAAAAGGAATAAAGGCCAGGCCGGACGACACGTTGACAATGAGAGCGTCCTTGCGCGTTTTGAGGTGCGGCAGGAACTGTTGAACCATACGCACGGGTCCACTCAAATTGATCTCTATTTCGCGGGTCACGTCACTCAGGTC
Source organism: Caballeronia udeis (assembly GCF_044909315.1). GTDB lineage: Bacteria > Pseudomonadota > Gammaproteobacteria > Burkholderiales > Burkholderiaceae > Caballeronia > Caballeronia udeis_A. The sequence continues at coordinate 97,858 of NZ_JBIYEB010000029.1, read as the reverse complement.
ACGGTCGTGATTCAGATTCAGGTTACGCATGATCCCGGCGTTGTTGATCAGCATGTCGAGCCTGGGAAACTGCGCGAGCACATGGTCGTACAGCGAAGCGATGGCTGCCGGATTGCTGACGTCGCTCTCGAAGACGTGGATAGCGGGCAGCGCTTGCCTGACAGCATCGAGCTTCACCGGATCCCGGCCAGTGACAATGACGGTGTTCCCTCGCTTGAGAAGTTGCGTAGCCAACTCCAGGCCGATCCCGCTCGTTCCTCCTGTAATCAGGACAGTCTTTTGGTCCAGCTTCATCAGCGGCTCCTTGGCTCTCGTGGATCGTTGCCATGGATCGGGTTCGCTTTGGTTGGCCGCGCTATAGCTGCCTTCCATCGACCCGTCACACAGTGCCGACGAGTATAGAATTTCCACTCTCTAACCGAAAGAAGGTACCGAAAAGTGCCATACTTACCTGAAGGAGAGTGTAACGATGAGCGTCAATCAACGTTTTACCGCTGCGCAGATTTCGCTGGCGAAAGCCTATGCCGCTGCGACTCCGCCCGAGGACCTCGATCCTCGAATTCAGGCTCTCGTGACCGACTTGATCGACCGTGTAGCGGACAAGTGGACAATGCTGATACTGGAGGTTTTGGCCGAGAAAGGGGTGCTGCGTTTTACCCGGCTGAGCGAACTGGTTGAAGGCGTCAGTCAAAAGATGCTTACTCAAACGCTGCGGCACATGGAACGCGACGGTCTTGTCACTCGTACGATCCATCCGGTCGTGCCACCGAAGGTCGAGTACGAATTGACTCCGCTCGGTTTGAGCCTTGGTGCAGCATTTTGCGGCGTTTGGGTCTGGGCTGCGGAGAACCTGCAGCATGTGGAGAAGGCCCGCTCTACGTTCGATAAGAAAGCCCAGGGGGTCGATTAGGCACGCGCATCCCGATCAATCGCCGGCCAAGGCAAGCAACAACTGTCGGCGCCCGTCTTTCAATATTTCGTCAGCCAGATCCGGATCAGCTTCGACCACTGCACGCGACAGCGTCAACGTTCCCACGAGTTGACTCAAGACCGAAATAGCCTTCTTTCTGCGTTCTTTTTTATTTGTGCCCGCAAGCGCAGCAGCGAGGCAATCGATATTAAATGCAAGCCCCTCGGCGTAGGACTTGCGGGCCTCTGCGCTCAAGCGCCGGACGTCACCAACAAATGTGGATACTGGGCAGCCGGATTCAATGTTGCTCCGATGATCGGGGGACAGGTACCAATCGATCTGACGTTTGATAGGGTCCAGTCCCATCGTTTTCGAGTGTTCGATGGCTTCGATCAGTCGACTGGCGCCGTTCTCCATGGCGTTTTCCATCACGGCCGCCACCAGCGCATCCTTCGACTCGAAGTGGTTATAGAAGCCGCCTTGAGTGAAGCCCGCGGCTTTCGTCAGCTCCGTCAATCCCACCGCATCCACGCCACGCTCACGGAAGAGCTTTTCCGCTGCGGCGATGATCAACTGCCGATTTTGAATGGCTTGCTGTCTTGAGACACCCATGAACGCTTCTCCTTGACTGTGGGTCATTCTCCCCCATTTTACACAAATCGATGGTGATCACCATTGACTTTGGCAAGAAGCGCTATCATCATGGTCGAACGATGGTGATCACAATCGTAAGGCGCCGGCAGTTCAAAGCGGCCGAGCGTTGACCTCACGTTATTCGCGCGGCGGTTCCTGAATGGTTAGGCGAATTGCGAACTTCGCGGTTCAGAAGTTCGTTTGGCGGCGGGTACTCGCGCAGTCCTTGAGCAAGGGAGGGCTGTGCCGGATTGCGCGCCGGTTCCGAAGCAAGGCGGCGGCTTTGCGTTCAAGCGCGCCGTTGCCTGAATTGCCTCTGAGGTACATTTCATGTCACAGACCACCCCCGAACAAAACAAGGCGCTTGTGCTCGAGGCGTTCGATACCCTCTTCAACAAGCGGGATTACGAGGCGGCCGCTCGTTTCTGGTCGGATAACTACATCCAGCATAGTGCGCACATCGAACCAGGCCGTGACGGCCTGTTCCGACTGGTTGCCAGCATTCCCGACACGCTGCGATACGAGCACGCGGTGATCGTCGCGGAAGACGACTACGTTCTCCTCCACGGACGGTTTTCAGGTATCGGCCGCCCGGCTGCATGGGTTGTCGTCGATATCGTCAGGATTGCAAACGGTCGTCTGGCCGAACACTGGGATGTGATTCAGGACGAGGCCACGCAGGCGGAATCCAGGAGCGGATTGCCCATGTTCGGAGATCGCTTCCCGGCTTGACGCGGACAAACCATGCCACGCCGCCCGACTGCGTGACAAGCATGTTTGAGTTTCAATCGGAGGAATAGTCATGGGCAAATTGCAAGGCAAGGTTGCTGTCATTACGGGCGGCTCCACGGGTATTGGCCTGGCGAGCGCGCAACTCTTCGTGAACGAGGGGGCTTATGTCTTTATTACGGGCCGCCGCCAAAAGGAACTGGATGAGGCGGTAAAGACAATTGGCCGCAACGTCACGGGTATTCAAGGCGATGTCGCCAATCTTGACGACCTGGACCGGCTCTACGAGACCGTCGCAAAGAAAGGTCGAGTCGACATTGTTTTTGCCAACGCCGGCTTCGGCGCGTTCGCTTCGTTAGACAAAATGACGGAGGAGCACTTCGACGGGCTATTCAACACGAACGTGAAGGGCGCGTTGTTCACGGTGCAAAAGGCGTTGCCTTTCTTGAATGACGGTGGCTCCATTATCCTCACCGGCTCGGTTGCCAGCGTGAAGGGCACGCCGGGTTTCTGGGTCTACGGGGCAACCAAGGCTGCCATACGTAATTTTGTCAGGGCCTGGACGGTTGAACTGAAGGATCGGCGCATTCGTTCCAATGTGCTTAGCCCGGGGCCGACCGAAACACCCGCGGTGGATCAGCAGCCTGCGGATGCGATGGCCCGGATTGTGTCCACTATCCCGATGGGCCGCATGGGCACGTCCGAGGAAATCGCGAAAGCAGCTCTGTTCCTTGCTTCCGATGATTCGAGTTTTGTCACGGGTATCGAATTGTTCGTCGATGGAGGGCGGGCGCAGATCTAGCTTCTCGTTTCATCCAGCCAAATCCCTTCCTTCCGATTACAGGCTCGTTGCCGCCATCCATGTGTGTGATCCAATAAATCTACGAAGCGAATGGCGGCGCTAGCGACTGCGTTCAAGGTAGAAAGCTTTCAACAGGATGCATCGAAGCGGAATTCAGGGGGTGATGGCAGAATAGAAAAAGACCTGATCAAGCGGGGGACATGCTTGGAAGGCGTGATCAGGCAAAAGCGGCAGTGTGGGGAAATCATGGAATTGCGGCACCTTCGATACTTCATCGCCGTCGCCGAGACAGGAAGCCTGACCGTCGCAGCCGAACGCCGTTTGCACACTTCGCAGCCATCGCTGAGCCGGCAAATTCGAGATCTCGAAGAACAGGTCGGGGTTGAATTGCTAAGGCGCAGTGCACGCGGCGTGGAACTGACTTCCGCTGGAATGGTTTTCATCGATCACGCGCGGCTGGCGCTGAATCAGGTGGACGCAGCCGTTGAAGCAGCGAGGCAGGCGGCACAGCCGTCCAAGCAGCGATTCGCGCTCGGCTTTCTCACCGGGCAGGAGATGACGTGGTTACCCAGGGCCATGCAGATCCTTCGAGATGAATTGCCCAACGTGGATGTCACGGTGTCCAGTGGATACTCGCCAGACCTTGCCGAAGGCGTTGCGCGCGGGAAACTGGATCTGGCATTTATGCGCGCGGAGCCAGACCTCGATCTTGCTTATCAAGTCGTGAGTCAGGAACCGCTGGTGGTGATGCCTAGCGACCACCTACTGGCCTCACGCGACGCAGTCTCTCCCCATGACCTTGGCTGTTACCCCTTTATCGCCATGGCGGCCAAGGCGAAGGTGCTGCGCGCGGTGATCGACTGCTACCTGGAGCATTCCGGCATTGAAATCGTGCCGACGCAAAACGTCGATAAACCCGCGATGGTCATGTCGCTGGTGGCATCCACCCGCAGCCTGACGCTCGTTCCCTCGTACCTCGAGAAATTGATGCCGTGGTCCGTGGTTAGCCGGCCCCCGGCGGGTGATGTGCCGGAGATCGATCTGACTATCGGCTACAGCAGGGCGAATACGTCGCCCGTCCTGAAGCTGTTCCTGTCACGAGTGGACGACCTGATCACCCGCCCATCGTGACGCCGTTGTTGGCACGCAAATGGCCGTGCGCCGCCAACCGGGCCGACCGCTTGAACGGAAACGGCGACTATGTGCGTTGAGGATCGAGCGACGACGGGACAAACACCTGGCCCTCCATCAGGCGGCGCGCGCTGCGGCTCATGATCGCCTTGGTGACGACCCAGGCGCCGTCTCGCTGCTCGGCTTCGGCACCCACCGCCATCACGCCCGACGGGTGTCCGAAACGGATCTGATCAGCCGCCTTGCCCGCCACGAGCCGGTTCACGATGGTGTCCGGAATGGCGGCGGCGACCGCAATTGCGACCGCGCCGGTTCCGGTCATCGCGTGGTGAAGCTTGCCCATGGAGAGGATCCGGGCGTTGATATCGACGCTCTTGGGATCCACGGTCTTTCCGCTCGAGGCCACGTATCCGGTGGGCAGCGACACGAACGCCAGCTTCGGTGTATGCGGCCTTAGCGTAGTGACTTCCTCCGCCGTTGCCGCCAGTCCCATGCGAACCGCTGCGTGGGCACGAATGGCTTCGCATTTCTTGAGCAACCCGGCATTGTCATTGACGTCCGACTGCATTTCATTGCCGAGAAGGCCGAGATCTTCGGCGTTGATAAAGATGGCCGGATTGCCTGCGTTGATCATTGTGACATGGAAACTGCCGTAACCGGGCACGTCCAGCGCGTCCACCGGATTGCCGGTCGGAAACATGCCGCCGGCGCTTTCTTCGCCATCTTCCGAGCCGCCCGGATCAAGAAACTCGATCCTGATTTCCGCTGCGGGGAAGGTGACGCCGTCCAGCTCGAAGTCGCCTTCTTCTACCACTTCGCCGTTCTTGACGGGCACGTGAGCGATGATCTTTGCGTTGATATTCGCTTGCCAGATGCGTACCGTTGCAATGCCGTCCTGCGGCGCCTTGACGAAGCCTTGCGCAATCGCAAAAGGACCCACCGCCGAGGTGAGGTTGCCGCAATTGCCGGACCAGTCGATGACCGGCTTTTCAATCGAGGCCGCACCAAAGAGGTAGTCGACGTCGCAGCCGGGCCGCGACGACGGCCCCACGAGCACCAGCTTGCTCGTGCTTGATGTTGCGCCGCCCATGCCGTCGATCTGCTTTTCGTACGGATCGGGACTGCCGATCACGCGCAGCAGGATCTGGTCGCGCAGCACCGGATCGGCGGGCAGGCTGTCGGCGCGGAAAAAAACACCCTTGCTGGTGCCGCCGCGCATATAGACGGCGGGAATCTTGTATTGAGCCATGCTCTACTCCTGACAGGTCTTGAAGATGATGCACACAGGGCTACCCGTTGCGACAACGCGGCCGGTCGGCGCAGGAATGGCCGTCGTTGCGTCGAGTGCGTACTGGACGATGGAATCAGAGTGCTCGTTGGCCACATAGAGCATCTTGCCGTCGTGGCTGAGACATAGAAAGCGCGGACACTGTCCCTGCGTATGTGTCCAGTGAGCTTGCACCGGCATACCGGTGGTTCCGTCGAGCTCGACGGTGGTGATGCTGTCTTGCCCACGGTTAGTCACGTAGAGGGCGCGGCCGTCGGGACGGATCACGATGCCGGCCGCACGCGACAGCGCATGGTGAGTGCCCGGCAAAACCGACATCGTATGCAGAGGCTCGAGTGCACCTGTGATTGGATCGAAGTCCCAGGCTGTCACGCTCGAATCCAGTTCGTTCGAGATGTAGATCAGCGGCAGCGTTGGATGGAAGGCTGCATGACGCGGCCCCGCTCCTTCACGGCTGCGTCCCGAGGTCAGGGCAGGGAGAGTGCCAAGGCCCTCCCACTTGAGCGCGAAGACACGGTCGAGCCCCTTGTCGGGCACGATGTGCCAGTCGGTGTCATAGCGTTGCGTCACGTACCGTGCGATATGGTGCGGATGGGATGACGCTTGTTCAATGCGATGCGGTCCCGGTTCACCCGGAAAACGCACATACGACGATACGTCTCCCAATGCCCCGTCAACACCGAGCTGAAACTGCACTGCGGCGCCTGTTGCATAGGCCGCCACCACGAGCGACGTGCCATCGCGCGAGAGGGCGAGATGCACAGGATTTCGGCCCTCGCACGAACGGCGGTTCAATGCGGTCAGCCGCCCGTGCGCAGCATCAATGGAGTAACTGCTCACCTCGGCGCCATCACCATGCACCGCGTACAGAACATCCTGTACGCCATTCAAAGCGAGAAAGCTCGGGTTCTCTAACGGCTCGAATGTCTGAACGTGCTCCCATGCACCCGACTGCGTGTCGATTGCATAGACGCCGATACCTCGTCCGCGCGCGTTTCGTTCGCGTGTCGTGCGGCATCCGACATAGGCGAAGACGGCTGTCATGGTTACGCTGCCTCGAGCATTTCGCTTGAAATCCTCGGCAGCAGACCGCCCGCGTTGAAAATCTCCGCTTCTTCCTCAGTGTCGATACGGCACTTGACCGGCACGGCAAGGACCTCGCCGTTCTTGCGCGTCACTTGGAGACTCAGGGTCATACCGGGCGACACCTTGCCGCCTACACCCTCGACCGCGTAAATTTCCGAGCCGTCGAGCTGCAAGGTCGTGCGGTCACAACCCTCGCTGAATTCGAGCGGCAACACGCCCATGCCGACCAGATTCGAGCGGTGAATACGCTCGAAGTTTTCGCAGACGACCGTACGCACGCCGATTAGTCGCACGCCCTTGGCGGCCCAGTCGCGCGACGAACCCGAACCGTAGTTCTTGCCTGCAATGACGATCAACTCCTGACCGCGTGATACGTAGAGTTCGGCTGCATCGAAGAGGCGCATGATCCTGCCTTCCGGTTCGAGGCGGGTCAGGGAACCTTCCTTGCCCGCGGCCATCTCGTTGTGAAGACGATTATTCGCGAAGGTCGCACGGATCGCCACGAGGTGGTCACCGCGACGCGTACCGTACGAGTTGAATTCGGCGGGTTGAACGCCATGCCGGATCAGGTATTCGCCCGCTGCGCTCTCGGGGAGGATGGCGCCTGAGGGCGAGAGATCGTCGGTCGTGACGTTGTCGCCGAACACGCCGATGGCGCGCATGTCCGCAAACGTGGCCGCACTGGTGAGACTGGCTTGCCAGTACGGCGGGCGCCGGATGTAGTTGCTGTCTTCACGCCACGGAAAGCGGGCCGGTACCGCGGCTTCGCCTTCCAGGCGCTCGCTCTTGCGGAACATCTCCGTATAGATCTCGAGATACTGGCCGCCGTGCATACTTGCCTTGAGCAGCGCATCGATCTCTTCGTCTTCGGGCCACAGGTCTTTCAGATAGACCGGCGCGCCGGTTTTGTCCGTACCCAGCACACCGTTCTCAATATCCACGTGAATTGTCCCGGCAATCGCATAGGCGACCACGAGCGGCGGGGAAGCGAGGAAGGCCTCCTTCACGCGCGGGTGGATACGGCCATTGAAATTCCGGTTGCCCGACAGAACGGCGACCGCGTGCACGTCGCGGCCGACAATGTCCGCTTCGATTTCCTTCGGCAGCGGACCGGACATGCCGTTGCATGATGTGCAGCCGAAACCGATGATGCCAAAGCCTAGTGCTTCCAGCGGCTCCATCAGTTTCGCTTCACGCAGGTAGCGCTCTACCGGCTTCGATCCAGGGGCGAGAGAGGTCTTCACCCAGGGCTTGCGTTCGAGGCCGAGCTCAACCGCACGGCGTGCGACTAGCCCGGCGGCAATCATGTTGCGGGGGTTGGACGTATTGGTGCAGCTCGTGATGGCGGCTATCACGATTGCGCCGTCGTCGAGTTTGACAGGAGCGGTCGCGTCGGGTGTGGCGGCAGCCGTTTCGGCCGGACGTGCAATACCCTTCGATATGAGGCTGGACAGCGGCACGCGGTCATGCGGATTCGCCGGGCCTGCAATGGCGCGGCCCACCGAAGACAGGTCGAACGACAGGACGCGGTCATACTCGGCGTTGCCGAATGCATCGGCCCACAGGCCTTGCGTTTTTGCGTAGGACTCCGTCAGAGAGATCTGTGTTTCAGTCCGTCCCGTTAAACGCAGGAACTCGAGCGTCTTGTCGTCGATCGCGAAGAGCGCTGCAGTAGCGCCGAACTCGGGCGTCATGTTTGAAATAGTGGCGCGGTCACTCAACGTCATCGCGCGGGCCCCTTCGCCGTAAAACTCGATGATCGTGCCGACCACTTTCTGCTTGCGCAGGAATTCGGTGATCGCGAGGACCAGATCGGTCGCCGTGATGCCGGGTTGGCGCAAGCCCTTGAGTTCCACGCCAACAACGGTCGGCAGGCGCAGCCACACCGCACGGCCCAGCATGACCGACTCTGCTTCGATACCGCCCACGCCCCAGCCCAGCACGCCCAATGCATTGATCATGGTGGTGTGGCTGTCGGTGCCTACCAGCGTATCCGGGAAAGCGACGCCGTCCTGCACCTGGATCACGGGCGACAGATGTTCGATATTGACCTGATGCAGGATGCCGTTGCCCGGCATCAGGACGTCGAGATTCGAGAATGCCTGCTTGCACCATGCGAGGAATTCGAAGCGCTCAGCGTTCTTGCGATTCTCGATCTCCATGTTCTTCGCCATGGCCTGGCGGTCCGTTCCCGCCACTTCCACGTTCAGCGAATGATCCACCACCAGATGCGTAGGCACCACGGGATTGACGGTGCCCGGATCGCCGCCCGCTTCCGCTACCGCATCGCGCATGCCGGCCAGGTCGACCAGCGCCGGCGTGCCCAGCAGGTCCTGCAACACCACCCGTGCCGGGTAGTACGGGAAATCGACATCATGCCGGCGCGCGGCGAGCGCGGCGAGATACGGGGCCGCCTCGGCAGCAGGTTGCCTGCGCACGATGTTCTCGGCGAACACCCGCACGCAGTAAGGCATGCGGGAAAATTGAGCGGCATCGATTGAGACCGCCGCGTCGACGACACGGAATAAATCGACGGCCTGACTGGGGAGCGGGTAGCGGGACATCAGGGTTTTCTCCAGGAAACTGCACTGCGGGTGCACTGCTGCTTGCGTTTCGATGTAGTGCATTCTATTATCATAAAACGCAATTAGCAAACACCGCATCACTCGTGGATTTCCCGGGTGCTGCAGCAAAGCCAGCGGTCAACCGGCCGCTGCCTGGCGCGCGGGACCCTTCGGATTGGAGCGGGCAATGGCAAAATTCCAGGTTGATCTTTCAGATGCACCGCCGCACCCGGCGGTCGTGAACGGTCATGGACTGCTCCCGACCCCTATGGCTTCAATTGAACAACCGGCCGTGCCGCTGACCCCTCTGCAGACGCGCGTGACCCGGGAAATCCTTGCACTGGCAAGGCGCGACGATCTTTCTCAAGGTGATCACCTTGCCGAATCCGTCCTGGCAGAGCGGATCGGAACGTCGCGTTCGCCCGTCAATGTGGCCCTGCATCACCTGGTTTCACTGGGCGTGGTTTTCCATGATGCAAACCGCGGTTTCTTCATGGCCAAGGCCGCGCGTGAGCTGACGGAGGTGGCCGCGCAGTTCTTCGATGAGCCCGACGAGCCGTTGTATCTGAAGATCGCCGAAGACCGGCTGGCGCGGCGCCTGCCCGATGTTGTCTCCGAGGCCGATCTGATGCGCCAGTACGAGGTTTCGCGCAGCGTGCTGCGGCGTGTTTTGTCGCGGATGCAGGAAGAAGGATGGCTTGAACGGCAGGTCGGTCACGGTTGGCAGTTCATGCCGATGATCGACTCGGTCGAAGCGTATGAGGAAAGCTACCTGTTCCGGGCCGCTATTGAACCGACCGGCGTCCTGTCGCCAAGATTCAGGGTCGACCGTACCGAGCTGAACGAATTACGCCGCCGGCAGCAGTTTATTGTCGACGGTGGTTATCTCACGATGAATTCCGTCGAGCTTTTCGAGGCCAATAGCGACTTTCACGAGACCATCGCCAAATGGTCCGGCAATCGTTTTATCGCCCAGTCGGTACGGCGCATGGACAGGCTGCGCCGGCTCGTGGAGTACCGCCAGGCCAAATCCCGCAAGCCACGTCAGGAACAGGCGCTCGAGCACCTCGCGATTCTCGAGGCCATCGCCCAGCAGGACCTGCTGCGTGCGGCGAGCCTTCTGCGCGACCACATCGAGGGGGCGCGCCGCGGCAAAGTGCATGCACAGGAGATTTTTCCGCGAGGCCAATAGCGGTAACGGTTTCAAGACGGCTTCGGCCGTTTTTTGTGACCAAAATTGCGTTTTGTGATCATGAAACGCGTTTTAAGCAAGAAGGCACGGACTACTGCGGGTGGATTGCCGGCGTCGCACTTCGACTTCCCGGATTGGCATGCCACTCCGACCACGTACTAGACAAGAACATCTGGAGACGACCATGTCATACCGCAGAGGCTGGATAGCAGTTTTCCTGTTCTCACTCTCAATGATCAACTACATGGACCGGATCGCGTTGTCGATTGCGGCGAAACCCATTGCGAGCGAGTTCAAGCTGGGTGCGGTGGGCATGGGTTACCTGTTCTCGTCATTCATCTGGAGTTACGCGCTCTTCCTGATCCCGATGGGCGTCCTTATCGACCGGTTCGGCACGAAACGCATGGCCGGGGCCGGAATCTTCGTCTGGTCGGCAGCGACCGCATTGACTGCTGCCGTCGGCAGTTTCGGCAGCCTGATGTTGGCCCGGCTGGTGATGGGCGCAGGGGAGTCGGCCAGCAATCCGATTGGCGCCAAGGTCATCCGGCAGTGGATACCCGCCAACGAACGCGGCGTGGTGACCTCCATATTCAACAGCGGATCGTACGCAGGACCTGCGGTTTGCTCTGTGATCCTCGGCGCGCTTATCGCCCTGTGGGGATGGCGTGTTTCGTTCGTCATCGCCGGAGGCATCGGCTTTGTGTGGCTCGCGGCCTGGCTGGTGTTCTTCAACTCACCCGAAAAGGCACGCTGGTTGAGCGCGCAAGAGCGCGACAAGATTGTGCGTGAGCGCGATGCCTCAACGGCGGGTGACAGCAAGCTTGTCGCCGGACCGAGCGGTCTTCCGGCGTTGATGCGCAGCCGCACCTTGTGGGGGCTTGCGATCACGCAGGGCTGCAATGTGTACACCCAGTACCTGTTCCTTACCTGGCTGCCAAGCTATCTTCAGGCGAGCCGTCATCTGAGCATTGCCAATACGGGACTATTCTCTGCCGTGCCTTACGCGGCAGCGGTCGTGCTCTGCATTTTTGCAGGTCGCCTGAGCGATCAGTACCTCAAGAAGACGGGCGTAGGTACAGGCCGGCGCCGCAATGCCGTGGCACTCGCCATGCTCACGGGGGCCGCGATCCTCGCGGTGCCCTTCACGACGAACTTGGGAGTTCTCCTGGTGATTTTCTCCATCACCCTGACAGGGATTGCATCCACCACTTCCCTGAACTTCGCATTGCTTAACGATATGCTGCCGCACTCGCGGGATGTCGCTAAAGCCATGGCGTTCGTGGTTGTTGGTGGAAACATCTTCGGCATGATTGCCCCGATTGCCACCGGGTACGTGATCGCCGCCACTGGAAGTTACGATTGGGCGTTCGGCATCGCTGGTCTTTTGCTTGTGGCGGGAGCGGTCACGGTGCTGACCATGACACGCAGACCTTTGTCGGGCACCCCGGACCTGACTCAGCAGCAAGTGGCCGCATGAAGCCGGCGGGCTTCGTTCGACGCCGTATCACTGCGTCAGCGGTGCTGGCGCGGGGCGTGGAGCGGCATTCTTTTTGCCGAGCCTGCCGCGCGCGAAGGTGATTGCCGGCTTCTCTATGAATTGCCACGAGAGGGACGCGAGGATGACAGTCACCACGACTGACATCAGCAAACCGACATAGACGTTTTGGGTGGGAAACAGTGCCGCGAAACATTGTTCAACGAAGAAACCGTAAACATAGGTTCCATACGATATGTCCCAGGCCGGCTCAAACTTTCGCAAGTATCGTGACGCTGCGATGGCAAGAATCAGGTAGATAAAAGCGACGTAAAAAATGGCATGTCCTGCCACCGTCGAACGAACGAGCAGGTACACGACGCAAAGAATCACGGCGACATCCCACCGGATGATCACAAGGCTGCGCAAGTGATAAGCAACAAAACCGCAAAGGAATAAGATCACCGGGTACGCGGTAAAGTCTCGTGGTTTGTAGACAAGACCGTTCAGCATCGCACCGGGAAGATGCACCCGGAAAAGCGCAAGCCAAGCGACGAAGATCAACACCACGCCAATCATGGCTCCAAAGCGCGTTCTGGAAAATCGCAACAGTCCAAGGCAGAGCACCATGCAATAGCACGCAATCTCCACCGGCAATGTCCACAAGGCACCATTCACCGCGTCGACCGCATTGTGCTCAAATACCCCGGGAAGGCTGTAACGCATACCGGTGAAAAGGGTGATGTTCCTCACAAGAAAGGCAAGTGTCTCTTTGTCAGAAATGAATCGCGAATATGAAAGATTCGAAAAAAATGGGGCCCCTACGAACACAATGAAAATCACGCAGACAAATAAAGCGGGCCAGATTCTCGAAAATCGCAACGCTATGAAAATCTTCGCGTTCTTCTGCTTATCCCAGCTTTGACTGACAAGAATTCCGCTTAAAAAGAAAAAGGCGAATACCGCCAGGCTTCCGCTGTACTCAATTTTTATGAAAGACCTGATCACGTCCGTTCCACCGGAACCGGGCCAAAAGATAAAGGCGTGGCCATAGAGAACCAATAGTGCTGCAAAGTGCCGGATCAAACCAAAATTGTTGTTTCGTCCAATGAGCAGTGCTTCCAGATTGCGCGGATTCGGCTGGCTACGCATGCAGGTGGTCCTTGATTGGCAAGAGAAGGGTCTTGCAACGTCCGACAAATGTCGTTGTCGCAACCTTGGTTCTGGCTCAACTTCGAATGATGCTGTCTCTCGCTTCCACATTGGGCAGGCTATGCGAGAGATTCAAATCAGTGGCTGATGCCGTGGGATTGTCCGGCGTGGCGCGGCGCTACGATGAGCATATGGAGCGCCTTGAGGCCGTAACACGCGACTATTTAACCATACATCGACCTGCTTCGAACCTGCCCAAAATGTATCAAAGTTTGCGATTGGAAACAGGTGGTGACTGCGTCAATGATGGTCAACACCCTGTCACAAAATCAGGTTCGAGGAATTCCTGAACACTGATGCCATTGGGCAATTCGTCTGAGTTGTTGCTCTTCTTGTAAACGCAAGATAAATGAAACTTTCCGCATTGAAGATAAGCATTCGCTAACGTGCAATATAGATGGATTGCCTGAGAGGCGATTGTTGTCGATCTTGGTTTAAATCGGATTGGCCTGATGCCGTCACCATTCAACATACCCGCCCAACGGTGAAATGTGGATCCGGCTGGATTTACCCCTTTCAGGTATACGCATGTTTCCAGCAACTTGCATGGAGTGGGAGAGAGCTGGTTTCCCATTTTGCGATTTCCGGCATTAACTGTTCAACGGCCGCCGGCTCGAGGTCGATCTCTGTGAATACCCGCGTTTGCTGGAGGTTGACGCCGCCTGTAACGCGTTGCAGGCCTTCAGGGCGTACATCCCGGCAGGCAACCAGACGTGGCGACGCAGCAGGCAATATCCGCCTCATTCGCAATAGAATAGTTTAGCTATCGCGAAGCCTCTATTTATCTGGTTTGTTAGCCAACCACAAGGTGGATATCCTCCTTGCCGTACCGCCGATGCCGATGCCGCCATCGGCGGTCATCAGCCGGCGAGGGGGCACGGGAAGGGATTTTTCAGTTCGCCACGCCTCGCAGTCAGCTTCGGTACGCGTACGGCAATCCGTCGCGACCGGCCAGACCACTTCACGCTCAGAATGACGCCATGCTCAAGAATATTGCCACCAGTCTGCTTGACATTACCTATGACGAGCAGGGTAATGCCGACGGATGGCCGGTAGTCCTGCTGCACGGATTTCCCTACGACATCCACGCGTACGATGACGTGGCGCCATTCCTGGTATCCGAGGGTGCCCGGGTTATCACACCCTATCTTCGCGGATATGGGCCAACGCGTTTCCTTGCGCCGGCCGCCCTTCGTTCGGGCCAGCAGGCAGCGCTCGGGGCAGACCTTTTATCGCTGCTCGATGCGCTTCAGATTGAACAGGCCGTGTTGAGCGGATATGACTGGGGCGGCCGGGCAGCATGCATCGTGGCGGCGCTGTACCCGGCGAGAGCGCGGGGGCTGGTTTCGGTCAACGGCTACAACATCCAGAATTTGGCCACCGCCATGCAGCCAGCCAGCCCGGACAAGGAACACCGGCTCTGGTATCAATATTATTTTCATAGTGAGCGCGGCCGGGCTGGACTGACCGGGAACCGGCGCGCGTTCTGCCGCCTCTTATGGTCATTGTGGTCGCCGACGTGGGGCTTCGACGACAACACTTATGCGCGCTCGGCAAGCGCGTTCGACAATCCGGATTTCGTCGACGTTGTCATCCATTCGTATCGACACCGTTTCGGACTGGTCGATGGCGATCCTCAGTTCGATGATATGGAGCGCCGTCTGTCGGCCATGCCGTCGATCACCGTGCCCACGATCACACTCGAGGGAGACGCCGATGGCGTCACGCCACGGGGAAGACCGGCGGGCCTGCAGCGGTTCACTGGACGTTATGAGAACCGTGTTGTGCCGAATGCGGGTCATAACCTTCCACAGGAGGCACCGGAAGCGTTCGCCCGCGCGGTGCTCGATATCAACACCTGGGCGGATTGATGCTTAACGCGTGAGGCGACCGGCCCCTTGCCGCTCTCGGGGGCGGCCTCATCTCGCTCGTGCTGCAGGGGCCGCATGGGCTACCGAATCCAAGGAGCGTCGCGCAGGCGTGCCATAAAGAATTCCTTCAGCAAGCGCACGCGTTCCGGCAGATGGGCGCGATACGGCGCGATCCATTGCACATCGGAATCGAGTTTGGCGTACTCCGGAAGAACGTGGATCAAGCGCCCGCTCTGGATATACGCATGTACGTCCCAGAACGGCCGGAGGGCTATGCCCGCTCCATTGACCGCCCAATCCCTGAGGACCTCACCGTTGTTGCTTCGCAGCGGACCGGAGACACGAATGTCGAGCGTGGGACGAGGATCTGTTTGCGGTCCCAGCCGGCTAAGGCGCCAGATATGCATGGGCATGTCGCGCTCGAGCATGAGCAGGCACGCGTGCAATGAAAGTTCCTCAGGCGTGCGGGGCGTCCCGGCGCGTTGCAGATAATCGGGCGACGCAACCATCGCGCGATTGTTCCTGACCAAAGTCTGAATGATCCATTGTGTCGACTGTGGGTGCCATAACCAGATTGCCCCATCGAACCCTTCAGCTTGCAGGTCCGGCAGCCGGTTGAGCAGGTGCAGCTCGACGTCGACGTCGGGATAGAGTTGTGAGAATTGCTCGATCGCGGGTGCGACCCACTGGCGCCCAAAACCGACGTTGCAGGCGAGCTTTATGGCCCCCCGCGGGGTCGTGCCGAGATCCGCGACGCGCGTTTCCAGACTCTCGAAATCATCGACCAATCGTCTGGCCAATTCGCAGTACAGCTCGCCCTCAGGGGTCGGCATGACGCTGCGCGTAGTGCGCCTGAACAAGCGGACGGCCAGACGTGCTTCGATCTGTGCGAGACGCTTGGTAACGGCCGCGCCAGTCACCCCCAGGCGCTTGGCCGCCCCCACGAGGCTGCCCGTTTCCTTTACGGCAAGTACCAGGAGAAGATCGGCTCGATCCTGCATTGCCAACCAAAAGTAAATAAAGAAGTGAGGGATTATAGGATTGCGGGATTGCAATTGCGAGACAAGAATGGATTGTTGTGACAGGGCCTGAACCTTACGGACTGCCGACGATTCATGATGGACAAAACCAAAACAGGCTAGCGGCGAAAGCCGGAAAGGCCGGAAAAATAACAACGGAGACAGACATGGAAATTGGCTCGCCCGAGGTTCTGAGACGAAACTACGCCATCCTGGCGCGAATCGATCGGCTCCCGCCGTCACGCCACCTGATGAAAATCGTGGCGCGCATTGCTGCCGGCGGCTGGTTCGAATTTTTTGAGCTGTTCATGCCGGGTTTTATCTCACTTGGACTGGTGCGCTCAGGGATCTACACCATTGCGAACAAGGGACTCTGGGACTTTCATAGTTTCGCCAGCTTTCTAGCCTCATTTTTTGTCGGCATGTTCCTCAGCACCGCGGTGTTCGGCTTTGTCTCGGACCGGTTTGGACGGCGCTCAGTATTTGTCTACTCGATGGTGCTCTACTCGGTCGCCCAATTTTCTGTGGCAGTGCTGAGCGATCCCCTGCTGATCGATCTTGCTCGCCTGTTCGCGGGCTTTGCGGTCGGCATGCAACTGATCAACAACGACTGCTACGTC
This sequence comes from Caballeronia udeis, assembly GCF_044909315.1. GTDB lineage: Bacteria > Pseudomonadota > Gammaproteobacteria > Burkholderiales > Burkholderiaceae > Caballeronia > Caballeronia udeis_A. Next base: position 81,327 of record NZ_JBIYEB010000029.1, on the reverse strand, counting down.
ACTGAGCTTACGCCGCGCGCGAGTCGCGGGCGCTACATGACGACCTCGTATATTTTTGTGCTGTCGGCCATTCCCGTGGCGGCATTCCTGGCGGCTATCCTCGTGCCGCTCGATCCGTTCGGGATCGCCGGTTGGCGCATCGTGGTGGCAATGGGCTCGGCCAGCGGCCTGCTGGTGTACTTTTTGCAGCGCGGGCTGCCGGAGTCGCCGCGCTGGCTTGAAGTGCACGGTCGCGTTGAGGAAGCCGACCGGCTGATCTCGGAGATCGAGCGGGCGGTGGAAGCCGAACGGGGTGCACCGCTCTCGGCTCCGGACCTGAGTGTGCCCGATGCCGTTATCGAGACCGGGCGTTGGCGTGACATGTTCAGCCGCTTCTATCTGCCGCGCACGATCGTGGTGTCACTGTTCCAGTTTTCCCAGACGATCGCGGTGTTCGGCTTCACGGCGTTTGTCCCGGTCCTCTTGATGGAGCACGGTTTCTCCATCATTCACTCTCTCAACTATTCCCTGGCTATTGTCCTGATGGCGCCGATCGGCGCCGCGATCGGTAGCTACTTCTCCGAACGTATCGAGCGCAAGTGGCAACTCGTGCTGTGTGCCTGCCTGATCGGCGCTGCCGGGACCGTGTTTGCCACGGGCCATCAGGTTGCGGTCATTGTCTGCGCCGGTGGCCTGATTGCACTGGGCAACAACTGGATGATCGCGATATTTCACCCGTACGCGGCTGAGCTATTTCCAACACGCATTCGCGCCCGTGCAATTGGCTTCACGTTTTGCTGGAGCAGGGTCAGTTCGGTGTTCGTCGGCTATTGGGTCGGGGATCTGATGTCGGCCTACGGCCAGCGCGGCGTGTTCGTCATGATAGGGCTCGCCATGTTGACGATCATTGTCGGCATTGGCGTATTTGGCCCGCGCACCAACGGTCGTAGCCTCGAAACACTGTCGCCTTGAATGGCTGGGAAATTTGAACGTAAACGGAGAAGCGGGCATGAAAATAGGTATTCTGGAAGGCGACGATATCGGCCACGAAGTGGTGCCGGAGACAGTGAAGGTAATGCGGGCGGCGGCAGAAATGGCCGGGCTGGCGATTGACTGGCATCCGATCCCGATCGGGCGAGCGGCTTATGACAAGCTGGGCCACACATTGCCGCCCGACACCTTGCAGAGGCTGGACGCGCTGGACGGCTGGATTCTCGGTCCGATCGGGCATATGGCTTATCCGAAAGTACCCGAAGCCATCAATCCGCATCCGATCCTGCGCAAGCACTTCGACCTGTTCGCTAACATTCGCCCAGCTTTATCGTATGAAGGAATTCCGTCGTTGCACCAGAACGTTGATCTGGTGATCGTGCGCGAAAACAATGAGGGCTTCCAGCCGGATCGCAATGTCGTGGCGGGATCCGGTGAGTTTCGACCGACTAACGACGTGACAATTTCAGTTCGCGTGATTACTCGTGCTGGTTCGTCGAAGGTCCTCCATGAGGCCTTCAAATTGGCCCGCTCGCGCCGCAAGCAACTGACTGTCGTACACAAGGACACTGTGTTCAAGCTTGGCTGCGGTATGTTCGTCGAGGAAGCGAAGCGCATTGCCGCAGAATATCCGGACGTGACAATGAACGAAGCGATTGTGGACACCTTTGCCATGCGTCTGGTCATGACGCCGCAGAAGTACGACGTAGTCGTCACCACCAATATGTTCGGCGATATCCTCACCGATGAAGCCGCCGGGCTGGTGGGCGGTCTGGGCCTCGCCCCGGGTCTCTCCGCGGGTCCGAGACACGCGATGGCGCAAGCAACCCATGGTTCGGCGCCCGATATCGCCGGCCGCAATATCGCCAACCCCTATGCAATGGTGATGTCCGGCAAGATGCTGCTCGAGTGGCTGGGACGCAAGCTTGACGACGTGCAGGCATGTCAGGCTGCCGCGTCGATCGAGAAAGCCGTGGGCACGGTGATGCGGGAGAAGCGGTCGCTCACGGCAGACCTCGGCGGCGCCGCCAAGACGACCGAGATGGGCGACGCCATCGTACATGCGATCCGGCAAGGCTAAGCCCTATGGCGCAAATGGCCATGTTCAAGGAACATCAGCTGGCCGATACGCGTTTGGCCGGAAGATCAACCGTGTTCGTCTTGAGGAGTTCTCGCAGTGAGTTCCATTGCCTCCGAATTTGTGCCAGGCCTCCATGCACTGGCGAGGCGCCGGCTGCCCATCAATGTAGCCAGGGAAGTCCTGGCAAAGCATGGTTTTACCAGCGCATCCGCTTCTGTCGACCGCCGCCGCGGATTCGCGGCATTGATGGCATACAGGTTCGACGCGGCACTGATCACCGAAGGACTCGGCACCCACTGGCGGTTGCTTGGCCGGAGCTATCCGGGGGTGAATATGTCGGATACCTTAGCATTGGTGAACTGACCGACCGATAAGGTTAAGAAATGAACGGCATGGAGAATCGGTGGTCGCTGCAGCGCAGGCTTTCACGCCGCCGCGTGCTTCAGTCCGCCGGGGCAGTCGCCGCCCTCGCGGTGTCTCCAATCCGCTTCGCCGCAGCCGCCGGCAACGCCGATGTGACGGGGCGGCTTGCCCGCTACATGGTGGCCGCCAGGAGCACCGCGCTCCCGCCGGCCGTAATGCTCGAATGCAAGCACCGCATTCTCTACACCTTCGGCGCCATGGTGTCGGGCTCGCGCATGCGGCCTGGTGAAATGGCCGTGAAGTATGTCCAGGAGCTGGGCGGCGAGCCGCAGGCTTCGGTGATCGGAGCGCGCTTTCGCACCACGGTGATCAATGCCGCCCTGGCAAATGCCATGTGCGCCCATGCAGATGAAACCGACGACTTCGAGCCCGTTACCAAAGCACACCCAGGCAGCTCGGTAGTTCCCTCCGCATTGGCGATGGCCGAACTGGGAGGACGCAGCGGCCAGGAGTTCATTCGCGCAGTGGCGCTCGGCTACGACTTGGCCTGCCGCCTGCTGATGGCGCTTGGACCGGATCTAGTGCGCGGAGGCAGCCGTAGCGCCGAAGGTACCGCCTCCACCTTCGGATCGCTAGGTGCGGCCGCATCGCTGGCGCGACTCGATGAAACCGGCATGCGGTTCGCCATTTCCTACTCGGCGCAGCAGGTGTCAGGTCTGTGGAGTTGGGTAAAGGATAAAGACCACATTGAAAAGGCGTTCGACTTCGCGGGCATGGGTGCACGCAACGGTGTTACCGCAGTGAGCATGGTGCAGGCAGGGATGACGGGCGTGTACGACGTGCTTGATGGCGCTCATAACCTGTTCATCGCCCTCTCGACTGATCCGAAACCGGAAGCGATGCTCGACGGGCTGGGTAGCCGGTTTTACGTTACCGAGACAGCGATCAAGACCTATTCTGTAGGTTATCCGATCCAGTCACCACTGGACGCGTTCCTGGCGCTGCGCAAGCAATACGGTCTGACACCCGGCAATGTCCGCAGCGTCCTCGTCAAACTCCCGACTGATGCAATCGGCATTGTCGGCGAAAGCGCCATGCCCGATGTAAATTGCCAGCACCTGGTTGCGCTTGCCCTGGTCAAGGGTGCGGTTTCCTTCAACGATAGTCACGACGCGGCGCTGATGCTCGACCCTGCCATCTCGGCGCAGCGCGCGAAGATCACCGTCGAGCCGGATGCCGCTTTGATGGATCCGGCCGCACCGCGCGGCGCAATTGTCGAAGTCACGCTGACCGACGGATGTAAAGTTGATCATTTCACCAAATTCCCGCCCGGCACCAAGGAAAATCCACTGGATACCGCGGCGATCAGTGCGAAGGCGCGCGATCTGATGACGCCCGTGCTCGGCACTGGCAAAACGGAAAAGCTGATCAAGCTGATCAATAATCTCGAGACCCTGGGCGACATCCGTCAATTGCGGCCATTGCTCACAAAGTGAGTCGCAGCGAAAATTCGACGCCTCCTGCATTCAGCGGTCCGGACTGTTTGTCTTTTCCGCTTCTCCACGGAAACCACTTGATAACTTTCCCTCTCCGGCTACCCGTCAGGCCGGATTGAAGCGGATACCTATCGTCCGAAACTTACCGGGTCTTGCATGGCCGTATGACCCGCACCAATAAGCCACCGGGGTTCCAGCGGCGATTCAACTGGCTTGTCGATATACCACGGCGTATTGTGATAGCCAGGCTCACCGAAGGTGTTTTCTTCGGGGTGCGTGTGCAAACCGAACTCGTGCTTCGTGAACGGCAAGACGTTCGCGAAACAACGGCTTGGCACTCTCGCATGCAGATGCCAGCAACGCATAATGCGCGTCATGTAGAAATTTTCGTGGGCAACGGTATGAACGAATCCGCACGCGACGCCGGAACAGCCGCGATTCTCAAAGAACTGAAACGGGAAAATGCTGCTCTGCGCCAGGACCGCGAGAATCTGGAACGGCTGGTGGCCGAACGCAATGAACTCCTGCAGCTGACCAGTTTTGCGCTCAATCGGGTGCGCGAAGCCGCCTATCTATTCGATAACACCGGCCGCCTCGTCTATGTCAACGAGGAGGCCTGCCGCACGCTGGGATACAGCGATACAGAACTGTTGCGGATGGGTGTGGCGGATATCGATCCGGACTGGACTGCCGACAGGTGGGACGAGGCATGGCCGGCGCTGCGCGAGAAGGGTTCGCTCGTTGTCGAGACCGCGCATCGCCGCAAGGACGGAGGCCTGCTGCCTGTCCAGGTCTACGCCAGCCATTTCGAATACGGCGGCAAGGAATACAATCTGGCGCTCGCGCGCGATGTCACCGAACGCGAGCGCGCAAAACGCGCGCTACGGGAGAGCGAGCAGCGTTACCGCCAGGTCTTCGACAATGTTTCAGACGTGCTCTATTTGCTCGAAGTGACGCAGGAAGGGCGCTTCCGCGCGCTCGAGATCAACCCTGCCGGTGAACAATCGCTCGGTATCCCGAGGGCGGAATTGATCGGTACGTTCATCGACGAAATGGAGTCGGAGGCAGCCGGGGTCCTTGGCGAGAAATGTTCGCAGTGTGTTCAGTCGGGTATGGTTTGCGACGACAAAGTGACGCTCGAACTGCCCGGCGGACGCCACCATTACCACCTGACCCTGATCCCCGTGCACGACGAGTCAGGGCGGGTTCACCGGATCGTGGGCATTGCGCGCGACATGACGGCCCAGCACCGGACGGAATCGCTGCTGACAACTCAACTGGAACTCGAAGCGCAGTTTCGCAGGCTGGCGGAAAGCACGCTCGACGTCATTTGTCGCTATGACCGGCAATGCCGTCTGGTTTACGCGAATTCAGGGCTTGTAGCGACGCTGCGCAAACCCTTGCAGGATCTGCTGGGCAAGACACCGGTGGAGCATGAGCCCGACGGCCGGTACGCGCAGTATCAGGCGTTGCTTGCGAGTGTTATCGAAACGGGCACGGAGCGTCATGTCGAAATCATGGTGCCCGATGGCGGCAATGGCGTGCGCCATCATCATATCCGGATCATCGCGGAGCGCGGCTTGCAGGGCGAGATTGTGGGTGCGCTCGCGCTGGGACTCGATATTACCGAGCGCAAGGAGGCCGAGCAGCGCCTCTATGCGAGCGAACGGGCCTTTCGCACGCTTGCGGAAAATGCGCCGGATGCCATTGTCCGGTACGACCGGAACTGCCGCCGTACGTATGTCAATCCGGAGTTCGTGCGCGTGAGCGGCGTCGAGGCCGAGAGACTGCTGGATGAGCCTACCGACGTACTGGGTGCGGCGGAGGAAGTAACACAGCAGGTTCAGAAGAAACTCCAGGAGATCATGGAAAGCGGCGTGGCGGCCAAATTCGAAGTGAACTGGGCCCGGCACGGCGAGCCCAAGTGCTGGTATGCCCATGCCGTACCCGAGTACAGCGCGGATGGGGTAGTCGAGAGCGTGTTGACTATCTGGCGCGATATCAGCGAGCGCAAGGAGGCGGAGCAGCGCCTGTCTGAATCTTATGAGTTGTTGCGCGAACTTACCTCACGGCGCGAAACGGCACGCGAGGAAGAGCGCAAGCGTATTGCCCGCGAGATGCACGACGAACTCGGCCAGCAACTGACCGCGCTTCGCATGGGCGTCTCAACCCTGCGTCTGCGGTTCGGCCATGACAACCCGGATCTCGGCGAGTACGTCCAACGAATACTGCTCCTGTCCGACACGACAATGCGGGCTCTACGCGACGTCGTGACCTCGCTGCGTCCTGCGGTGCTCGACGCGGGTATTGCAGTGGCACTCGAGTGGCTGGCTGCCGAATTTTCGCGGAATGGGCAGACGACCTGCCACCTGAGCGTGCCGGAAGAAAGCACGGAGCTTGCGGAGGAGCGGGCCATTGCGATGTTCCGGATCGTGCAGGAAGCGCTCACCAATGTCACACGACATGCCGATGCGCACCAGGTTTTCATCACGCTGGAGCAGACCGCGGCCGATTGCCTGCTGGAAGTGCGCGATGACGGCCGGGGGTTTGATCCAGTTGCGATCCCCAGGAAATCGTTTGGGTTGGCGGGTATGAAGGAGCGCGTGCTGATGCTGGGCGGCGCACTCGACGTAGCCAGTTCGCCGGGTTACGGTACTTCCATCAAGGTACGTGTGCCATTCGATCAGGGATGCTAACTTGTCTAATCCGTGTTCAAAACGGATGCAATGGGAAGGCACCAACTATGTAGTAGGTAATTAACGGTGCGTGGCTGCCGCAGCGAGGTTAGCCGCCGCTTCCTGCTTTTAAGCTCTCCCGGCATGGGTCAATTCATCGATAAATTTTGTTGTGAGGAAAAAAATATATCGTTATTCATTCAATTCACTCATGCCTAACATGTGACCCGGAGATTCGATAAAGAGCGCATTTCCGTTCAACCTCTGGAAGCCCCATCGTCATGAATACTCCAATTTTGCCGTTCCATATCGCGTTCCGGGTCCACAGCATCGAGGCTGCGCGTGCGTTTTGCGGCGGGCTGCCTGGCTGTCGCTAAGGCCGCTGCGCGCTCGAATTCAAGTCGTTCGCCAACCTTGGCATGTTGTTCGAAAAGTAAGGACAACGGAGAAATATCATGCAACGATGGAATGTCGCGATTACAGGTTTCGGTGCGATTGGCCGGACGGTCGCCGGCCTGCTGTTGCAGCGACAGGCCCGCTATGCACAGTGTCATGGCGCGGACGTGCGTCTGACCGCGGTCTGTGGTTCACGTGCGGGCCTGTATGCGCCCGACGGTCTACCGGGACCTCATGGACCCGAGCGGGAAGCAATGCGAGCCGGATTGACAGGCGAGGAATTCATCGAGCGAACCAACGCACATGTGTTGATCGATGCGGGCCCCACCGATTACGAAACGGGCGGTGCTGCCTATGGCTACCTTCGCAGCGCACTGTCGCGCGGCGTGCACGCGATCGCCATTTCCAAGGGTGCGCTGATCTTTGATCTGGCCGGACTGCGCGCGCTCGCCGCTGCGAACGGCGTCGCGTTGAAGTTCAGCGGCGCGACCGCCGCAGCGCTTCCCACTGTCGATCTTATCGAGCACAACCTCGCGGGATGCCGCGTGTTGAAGGTCGAGGGCATTTTTACCGCCACCACCAACTACGTGCTGAGCCAGATGATGGACGGCGTTGCGTTGCCAGATGCCGTAGCGCAAGCCCAGCAGCTCGGCATGGCGGAGCCCGATCCGCGCTTCGACATGGATGGCTGGGACACTGCCTGCAAGGTCACGCTGATCGCCAACGCGGCGCTCAATGCCAACATTGCATTGAACGACGTCGAGCGCCAAGGGATCAACCAGATTACGCCGCGCGATATCGACGGATGGAAAGCAGCGGGTGTGGTACCGAAGCTTATCGGTGAAATCGTTCCGGGCGAGCACGGTGTGCGTGCTACCGTCACGCTTCGGACCTATCCCCGCGAGCATCCATTCGCTCTGGTCGGCGCGAAGATGAAGGCGATCAGCATCCAGACCGACGCCATGGGCGATGTTGTCGCCATCTGCCGGACCAGTCCGCTCGCCACAGCCGCGGCAGCGCTTAAGGATTTCGAACACATTTTGATGAAGAGATGAGCCATGAAGGTGCATGTACTGCAGCACGCGTCATTTGAAGGGTTGGGTAACATGGAAGCTTGGTTGCGCGAGCGTGACGCACGGATCAGCTTCAGCCGCTTGTATGAATCGCCGGTGCTTCCGGGCATTGCCGAACCGGGCAATATCGACCTGCTTATCGTGCTTGGCGGCCCGATGAGCGTCAACGACGAAGCTGTCCTGCCCTGGCTCGCGCCTGAGAAATGCTTTATTGCAGCGGCAATCGAGCGTGGCGTCGCCGTGCTGGGTGTGTGTCTCGGCGCGCAGTTGATTGCAGCGGCAAAGGGCGCGAAAGTCTACCCAGCCAATGAGAAAGAGATCGGGTGGCATCCCGTTTCCGGTACGTCCCGACAGGCGTCGGCATTCCGGTTCCCCGATGAGGTCGACGTATTCCACTGGCACGGCGAAACGTTCGATCTCCCTGCGGACGCAATCAATCTGGCGCGTAGTGCTTCATGCACAAATCAGGCGTTTCAGCTCGGTTCGCGCGTAATCGGCTTGCAGTTTCATCTGGAGGTGATGCGCGAGAGCGTGGCCGGCATTCTCGATCATTGCGCGGGTGATCTGACAATCGGTCGGTATGTTCAATCGGAGAGCCATATTCGGGCTGCACCTGAACACCGTTACACAACGGTGAAAACACTAATGCATAGCATTCTTGACTATCTGGCAGCTTGATCCGAAGCTCCGGCTCATCGACGGCGCCTTGAGAATGGAATGCAGTCGTTCGCAAGCTAAGGCCGCAGTGCCAGCAAGCGCGGTGTTTTGCCGGGCGCCGCTGCCGCCATCCCGTCGATCAGTGCGCGCGAATGAACGGGCGCTCCTACCCATGGTGCACGCCCACTGAACTGCGCTGCCCGCGCCGAATCGCATCTTGACTCTCGGTGTCCTAAGAACCGCGATCCGATCAAACGCCGGGCCTCAGCGTTATCTTGAATAATCGGGGAGCCTTGCCGTTTTCGTCCAGCGGCATCGGATCAGCCTTTTTCACCGCCATAAGGGCGGCGGCGTCCCAGTCCCTGTCGCCGCTTGAGCGAACCATTTTCACCGACTCGAGGTTACCCGAAGACGCACAACGCACTTCGACGACCGTTTCACCATGAACAAGCTTTCCGTTCCAGACAATAAGTGGGCGCACGCGTCGCCGGACCGTTTCTGCATAGTCGAACACTGTTGGCGCAGCGCCGGTTTGCTGGAAGGTCTGAGGTAACGAACCAAGATTCTTTAGCATCGTGACGAATGCGGACGTAAGACGTTTCTGGTTTTCGACCTCGGCAAGCGTGACCCAGTCACGTGCCGGTTGTGGTGTCTTGTTGAGGGCGTCGCGATAGAAACGGATGGCCCTGCACCATGCCACTGGAGACAGTTCCGCTTGTCGGCCGCTCATCAACAGCCCGAGGTCGTCTGTCTCCGAAGCGTCCTGCTTCAGTGCATCTGAAATAGACGTGGAGAGCGCTAGTTGCCCCTGTAACCGTTGTGCGGCAGTGATCTGCGGTGGTGGCGTGTTCCGGGTTGCTTGTTTTAACAGATTGAATATTGCGTGCAGTTGGGCGTGAAGCTCTTCATCACTCTCCGTTTCCAGTGACAGATAGCGTGACGTAATTGCCTGGAGATTCTTGGTGCCCCCGCAATCCGGCGGCGCGTTGTCAAGAGCGCGCGTTGTCATTCCAATCATCTGTTCGCGGTCTTCCTGCGAAATTCGCCGCATGCCGTCCAGCATGCCCAACGCGTGCGACATGGCAACTGTTCTCGCGGCAGCGGGATCAGTATTGGTGGTAAGAAAATAGTTTTTTATGTCCGGGTCGGTTGCGACTTGTTGGGCCCAATCCGTGAGGATCTTCGCCTTGGATGAGCCTGCGGGAACACCAAACCTGGTTAATGCGGTCGTGTCGATAGGTCTCCCCATCTCAAACGGAAGCGCCGCTCCCAAAGGTGAGAGTGAGTTGACAACGCTCGCGGGAAGGGGCGTTTGGTGGACGTCGCTCGCTGCGACCGGATTGCTCGCCGCGGCTGCGATACCCTGATCGGCTTGAGTTAAATCGGCTTTTGGCTGCTGGACAGGGGAAACGACGCCTGGTTTGACGTGTGGCAGATCCAACGCGTCTGTGTGGCAGAGCATGTTGTGCAACTGCTCTGGCGTCGGTGAAGCCAAAGCGGGGCCGCTAATGGAATAGGACAACTGCTTCACAGAATTGACGACATTCTTTTTTCCGTTGATTGTGACCGTACTGTTCGCGCGACCCCAATGAAAGAACCATTGCATGTCCCCCTTCGCGCCAGGCTCAACCAGAATACCGAACGTATCGCCGTCACCGGCGAGGGTTTGATATACGGCATCGCCGCGCGGCGAAACACCTGGTGTAAGAATGCGCTCCTGCAACCCTGCGTTGGTCGCCGTCCCGGTTGCCAACCTGTAGCAGCCACTTCCGACGGACGCAGGGCCTTCACCATCTTGTTCGAAGGCCGTGATCCGGCCACGCGGATCGATTTCGATATACCCATTGGTCGGCACCTTGACACCATTGATCGTGACTGGGTGCGCTGTGCTGTAGACACCGGCCAATGAAGAAACATTGTCTGCGCAAATACCCGTTTGAGCGTACGCGGCGAGCCCTAGCGCGAGAAGTGGGAGGATTGAGAGGTATGTGGATTTCATGGATTAAGGCTTAAAACGGCTTTGGACAAACCAATGCGGCAATTCAGCTTGCGCCTGGTGCGTTTCAAGTACAGTGCGGTTGTATCGTAGTAGTAACTGCCATTGACGCGCCACTGACCGGGCTCATTGCGGTTGATGTCATCGTAGGTCTGTAATGACATGTGAACAGGTACGCTACCAATCGTGCCGGCGTAGTTCGTGATCTCATACCACCCGGCATGGGCCGACGAAGCGGCGAACGAAATCACGCACAGGGTAATGCAAGAGAAATTTCGTTTTCTTTTCATCGGTTGTTTTCAATAGCCGCCGATAGTTAAGTCTGCAGATTGTCGATGATCCAGGCCACGAAGTCGAGCGTCCCAAACTGGCCGGACCTTGCCGGTCAGTCGAGCAAGCAATTGGAAACCGCTCACTGAAGGTCAGTCTGTCGCGGTCCATCGCCGCAGCATGCCGCCAGCGCCGACCGTGCGCCGCGGCTTGCCCGTCACGGGCGGAATTCCGCGACATCTGGCGACATAGTTTACGCATGGTTTTTAACCGGACCGAACACTACATTAGCTTCATCCGACGCGATAGCAGCCTTTTCCGCAAACGACGCGTCCAATCTCGACCGGTTATCTGCCCATCATGGTTACCACTGGAAAAATCGCTCTTTGCGCTACCTTGTTCGTCATCGCCGTCTCGCTGATCGAGGCATGCGTGCTCACCCGCAGACAGCGCAATAGCGCAATGCCTTTTGACTGGCATGAAGTGTGGATTTCGCTGGCCGATGTAGCCGGTCGCAAGCTGCTCGCACTGCTGCCGCTTTCGCTCGCGACCCCGATTTTCGCCCTTGCCTGGGATCACCGAATCTTCACCGTCACGCTCAACAGCGCGCTGATGGTGTTTCTGCTCTTTATCGGCCAGGAGTTCTGCTACTACTGGTACCACCGCGCGTCGCACCGCATTCGCTTTTTCTGGGCAACGCACGCGGTTCACCACTCGCCGAATCAGCTGACGCTTTCGTCTGCTTACCGACTTGGCTTGACCGGCAAGCTGACCGGCTCAGCGATGTTTTTCGCACCCCTCGTGTGGCTTGGCGTGCGTCCGGAAATCGTGCTGGCGACGCTAAGTTTTAATCTGCTTTATCAATTTTGGCTGCACAACACATGGACCCCGAAACTCGGCTGGCTTGAATATGTGTTCAATACGCCATCCGCGCATCGCGTGCACCACGCATCGAATACGGACTATCTCGATGCGAACTTTGGCGGCGTACTCGTCATATTCGACCGCTTGTTCGGTACGTATGTCGAAGAACGCGCTGATGAGCCGTGCCGTTACGGTCTCACTACACCCACGCGGTCGCGCAATCCGCTGGTCGTCGAATTCGAACACTGGGTCAGCCTCGCCCGTGATGTCGTGTCAGCGGGCAGCGTGTGGACTGCGATTCGCTACGTGATACTGCCGCCGGGCTGGCGCGTGGACGGTGCAGGCGAAACAACCGAAGCGCTGCGTCAGCAGAATCTGTCCGCACGTCGCACGGTCCCAGTCAGTACGCAGGGACGGTAAAGGAATTTCCCGCTACCGCTCGCGTTCATACCAGCGACATTGCGCGTTCCCCACCAAGATAAGCTGGGCGGCGGGAAACAGATCACTGCACCCTCTCGAGAATCACTTCCCAAGCGGATTTGGGTTTCCGGTATTTGTCGGTCGTGATGTGCTCTAGCGCGATCGTGTTCCAGCCATCGGCAAAAAGTCGACGCACCGCGTTTTCGTCAAAGAAGCGCTTCGGCTGTCCGTTTACCAGGAAATAGTTCGGCTCGATTTCCTCGCATCCGTTCGCACCAAAATTTTTGTCCTCGGTGGAGTTCAACCGACATAGCAACACGCCACCCAGTCGTAGCGATAGTCGCACGCGATCCACGATCGACACGGTTTCTTCCCAGGGGAAATAGTGAAGCGACAAACTCGCCAACGCGGCACCAAGCTTCGTTGCATTGTCGGGAAGCGGATCACGAACGTCTCGTCGCTCAATGTTTGCTGAAGGTAGCCTGATCTTCGTCGACGCTACCGAGGCACGTGAGAGGTCAAAGCCGATCACGCGTAGACCGGCTTTTGCCAAAGTCGCGGTGTCATCGCCATAACCACAGCCAATCTCAAGCACTGGCCGTTGACCAGCGCGTGCCTTGATCAAGGTTAGCCATCGGTCTAGCCAGGGATCGGGAAACATGGAGAACATATCCTGGAGGTTGTTTTTGAAACGATTTCCGTTGCCTGTCCAAAGGCACACCGAGACCGATGCGGCGTGATCGGCACTATCCTACCGAGATGGGATGCAGCGGTGATTGTGCCGCAACCATCAACTAACGTCGTACCTGCGCGCGAAAGATCACTGATGCCGGCTTGCCGGTTCGCGGGTGTAAAGGCTCCCGCATTTCCCGAAGGGTCAGCCCGCTAGTCCACATCAGTTCGAGCCAGGTGTGCAAGGTCCGGAAATACCAAGGAGGCGCATCGCTAAACGTCTCACCAAACCCTGCCCACGAACCCTTTCGCCAGCCGTCGACGTACGGCAAGTCACCGCATGTAATCAGGGGATGCAGCGTTTGCACGATCAAGGATCCATCCGGCTTGAGTAGCATCTGCATGCTGCGCAGCAGACCGTCTACCGATTCTTTGCCGATCAATGAAAAATTGCAGACCGCGACGTCGACGGTCAGTTTGAGTCGTCCAGCAGTGATCTCTTCATAGGACAGGACCCTGCCATCGATCAAACCGGCTTCAGTCGCGGCGAGCACCAATTCCGGCACCACGTCTACCGCCGTCACGTCAATTCCATTCTGCTGAAGCGCCAGGGCGAGCCAGCCTTCCCCGCAACCCAGATCGACGACGGTGGCCGGTTCGCAAGCCAGCACCGCGTCCAACATGGCTTGATCGGTAACCAATCGCCTGCTCTCGATTTCCCCGCAGCGTACCGCGTTCATCCAGGGCAAAGCGTTGCGCCTCCACGAATCGATGATCTTGTCGTCGCTGAGAGGTTCGATGTCCATCGCTTGTTCCGTCCAAGATGTCGCTCACTAATGTCCGTACAGATCACGCATCAGACTGATGCAAACGCGCGGGTTACGGATGCTTCAGTCCGCCCGACCGTGTGCCCTAAATCAATACGCCGGCATGAGCAGGAACAAGGAAGCTGCCTGCGGCAAGTTCGACGGTTTCAAAACGGGGGACGATTCAGGGCGACCCAACGTTGAACAGACGGCCTTTGCCACTGATGTGCAGCGTAGTCAGCCAATCTTACCGGCACCGCATCACCATTCAGGACGAGCCGGTTCAGCATTAGAGCGAGATCAGCGTCTGCGATACACCACTCGCCAAAGAGGTTCGGCGAGTGGTCGGTAAGCAATGCCTCGCAAGCAGAAAACAGTTTTGCTGCAGCCGTACGCGCTGTAGCAGATAGGGGTGCGGCGGAAGCGCCGAAAAATACCACCTCGGTGGAGCGCTCTTGTCTTATGGGCATGAGATCGCTTCGCAGCCACGCTTGTACTTGACGTGCCCGCGCGCGCCTGATCGCATCTTTTGGGTATAACAAGGTTCCCGGAAAACCTCGTCGAGGTACTCGGTTATTGCTGACGACTCGGACAAAGCGAAACTGTCGTGAACCAGCGTAGGTACACGCTGTGTGAGTGAACTCGCTGCGTATTCAGGTTCGAGGTTTGCATTGTTGGCCAAGTCGATGGTTGCAAGCTCAAACGACAATCCCTTTTCGTGAAGGGCCACGAAGGCCGACATCGCATATGGACTTGCGAATTGAGCGTCGGCGTAGAGACGCAGATTCGTTGATGGCAAAGTGGGCTCCTAGAGCGGAACATGCACCTGCGGGCTATACGAACATCTTCGACCCAATTGCGGATCAAGCGTGCAGGACCAGTTTCTGCACGCGCCAGTTCAGCAGTTCGGCGACGAACAGCACGTTCTCCGATGGGCACGCCATCTGATGAATCCAGCCGAATTGCTTGGGTTGCTTGCCTGATTTTCCGAGCACGCCGAGCACTTTCCCGTCGAGCGTCATCTTGTAGATACGGCCTGGAAAAGCGTCGGCGCTATAGAGCACCTGATTCGGTCCGGGTGAGATGCAGATGGCCCACGGCGAACCTGGCGCAAACGTGCCGGCAGCGATTGCCGCTTCATCCGGCATGTTGCCGATCGCCGGACGTGCCTCCGGCGGCACTGGAACGTCGATTGTGAATTGCCGCTGGAAATTGCCTTCGGTATCGAACACCTGAATGCGCCGGTTGCTGCGGTCTGCGACATAGATGTTGTCGTGCGCATCGAGTGCGATGCTATGCGGCGTATGAAACTGTCCAGGCCCGGTACCGCGGTCGCCCCAGGACTTGATCCAGTTGCCATCGTGGTCGACTTTCGCGACGCGCGAGTTGATGTAACCGTCGCTGATATACGTGTTGCCTGCGACGTCCCACGCGACGTCGGTTACCTGGCGGAAGCGGCCGGGCTCGGCGGGCAGCGGCGGGTTAGGGTGCTTTAGCGGGCCGGTGTCTTCGTCGGCGGCTTCCTGCTTGCGGCCGAACACCATTGCGACGCGTCCATCCGGCGTGAACTTGATCACCATGTCGGAGCCTTTGTCCGTCACCCAGATGTTGTCCTGCCGGTCTACCTTGACCGAATGCGCGAACGACCACGCATACAGGTTGTGTCCTATCTCGCGGATGAAGCGGCCGTCGGGCGCGAACTCCAGAAGTTGTGCCGCGGCTGCGCCATAGGCTGGTCCATTCGTGTTGCCGCGTGACAGCACGAAGATGTGCCCGTGCGAGTTGAGCGCGACACCGGAGCATTCGCCGAAATAGGTGTCTTTAGGCAAATGAACGGGATCTGCAATTGAGTCGTAAGCAATTGACGGTACTGTTTGTGCGTCCGCGAAAGCCGGCGGGATCACGAGTCCGGCGGCGGTGCTGGCGACGAGGCTCATGAAGGTACGGCGGCTCATTGCCCGATGCTCCGCGTTGCCGCAGCAGGGGCAAAACGACCCATATTGCTCGCTC
Organism: Caballeronia udeis; assembly: GCF_044909315.1. Lineage (GTDB taxonomy): Bacteria > Pseudomonadota > Gammaproteobacteria > Burkholderiales > Burkholderiaceae > Caballeronia > Caballeronia udeis_A. Next base: position 65,579 of record NZ_JBIYEB010000029.1, on the reverse strand, counting down.
ATCCGATGTCTCCTTGTCGACCAGAGTTGGCGCTTTAGCGCTTACTCTGGTCCCATGCAGAGCAGTCCCACGCAAAGCAGTGGTGTGTCACGCACTGTCTGGTACTAGCGTACTCAACGTACCGAACGTGCAGATGCAATCGTAGTGCACAAACCGCTTAATAGCTAAGTTGCCTTTCGGGTAGAAGCAGGCAAGGTCCAAAGTTCACCGGAAAGCAGACATTGCAATCCGCCGTCGGATGCCACGTTTCGTTGAGGGACAGCAACGTGCTCCGCCCCTAAACGACGCCATCGTGCAACTTTGCTGGCGAAGCCCGCAGGATTGATTTAAACGACCGGTCAACGCTGTCAGCTATTTCAATGGAAGCCGGTCGCCCCCTTGGCGATGTGAAGTCAATTGCATCTGCCGACATACGATCGCGCTGTAGGTCTCCTGTATGCCGCAGGCCCCGCGCAATTCCTCGATGATCCGGTTGAGGTGTTCCGGGTCCGCACAAGCGACGCGAAGTCTCGCGTCGAACGTCCCCGTAAGGACCGTCCCCTCAAGAACGCTGTCCATGCGCTGAACCGCTTTCTCGAAGGCTGCCATAGTGGTTCCAGGCTGCAGTCGTACGTCGATGAAGGCTTGTAGAGCAAGGCCCATTGCAGCCGCAGGAATGTCGATCGAAAACTTTGAGATCACACCGGTATCCACCAGCCGTTGCACTCGTTCGGCCGTCGCATTGGCGCTCAGGTTGGCCACCTCGCCAAGTTCGCGGAAGCTTATCCGGCTGTTTCCAGCAAGAGCGGTGAGGATTCGTCGGTCGCGGTCGTCGATCATGGCAGGCCTCCAGCGGATTCATCAGCTATTTGCACTCGTGGCCGATTTTAATCACAAAATTCTTCCTATGACCGTGATAACCGATGAATTTACGATAATTTATCGTGAATTCAAGCGTATCGCAGACCAACCATCGACAGATCAATAATGTCATACCCGAACCTGTTTTCGCGGCTGTCTACCCGTCTGGAACCGTCGGGCATCCGGAAACTCGAGCAACTGGCCAAAGACACACCCGATCTCATTTCGTTAGGGCCGGGACAACCCGATGGCACGCTGTTCCCTTCCGCAGAAATTTTCAGTGCGTTGAGCGTCATGTTCGACAGTCCCGACACAACCGCACGCGCTCTTCAGTACGGTCAATCCCGGGGCAATCCTGAGCTACTGGCTCTTTTGGTGCAACGCATGCGCGACCAGGGTGTCACATGCGACACGTCGAACATTCTTGTTACGGCGGGTGCCCAACAGGCAATCGACCTGATTACCCAATTGCTCGTAGACGATGGAGATTCCGTGCTGGTGCAGCCCAATACTTATCCGGGCGCCTTACAGGTGTTTCGGGCCCGTGGCGCGAACGTCGAATCGCTCGCTGATCAAGCTGCCCCCATGCAAGGGCGCGGCACGAAGTTCATTTACGCCATGACCGATTTCCAGAATCCGACGGGAGAGGTTCTAAGCGAGAAAGAGCGTGCGCTGCTCCTCGCGACTGCACGTCAGCGTGACACGTTTCTGGTTGAGGACAGCCCTTATCGTGAGATCAAATTTTCGGATCATGACCTTCCGCCTTCACTTCTCGAAATGGATTGCGGCAATGCATCGCCCGATACAGGGCGGACATTGTTCATCGGTTCATTCTCCAAAATCATTGCTCCCGGCCTTCGAGTCGGTTGGATCGTTGGCCCGGCAAACGTCATCTCGCTGCTGACGCTCCTGCGACAGGGCAGCGATCTCCAGCCCGGTACGCTCTCGCAGGAGATTGTGGCCAATCTGCTTGAGCACGGAATAGATGCGCACGTCGCGCGTGTTCGACAGAGATACCAGGCGCGACGCGATGCCATGCTGGACGCATTACAGGCTCACCTCTTTCCGTACGCGACGTGGAACGCACCGGAGGGTGGATTCTTTGTATGGGTAAAACTAAGTGTCCCGATCGACGCACGCGAGCTACTGGACAAAGCGATTGAGAACGGGGTTGCGTATGTCCCCGGTTCGGAATTTCTCCACGACACGCGTAGCTCGTCGAACCTTCGTCTGAGCTTTTCGATCGCCGATCCTCAGTGCATGGACGAAGCAATTCGCCGGCTTGCAGACACCATAGACGCCGTACTCAAAAACACAACTTCCGATTGATTCACGTCCATCATTTTCTCTGCGGCGTCCTGCGCTCTTTGTCGTCCCCCATGCCCGGCAGGAATGACAGTTATGCATTCGTGCTGTCTTCTCCGCCGGTTTGCATTGGCTGACTATCCCTACCACGCAATGTGCGTTAAACCTTATCAGCAAGGGGATTGTCATGTCACTTCAAGCCAAGCTCGATGCATTCAAGGCGGATTTCAAAGGCGGAAAAGCCCCGTACTTTGCACCGCCGGAAATCCATCCGGTCATGGAACGCGCGACAGCCGAACTCGTGGCGTCCGGTCAGGCCGCACGCGCTCTGAAAGCGGGCGACGTCGCGCCGGAATTTACCCTCAATGATCCGGATGGCAACCCCGTGTCGTCTGTCGAACTGCTGAAGCAGGGTCCGATCGTGATCAGTTTCTACCGTGGCGCATGGTGCCCGTATTGCAATCTTGAACTGATGGCTCTTCAAGAAGCGCTACCCTCGTTCAAGGCCGAGGGTGCCAGCCTGGTCGCGATCTCGCCGCAGAATGCCGTGAACAGCCGCAAATCGATCCGTACCAACAAGCTGAGCTTCCCGATCCTGAGCGACACGCATAACGATGTGGCCGCCGCATTCGGCATCCGCTTTGCATTGCCCGACTATCTGGTGGATCTGTACAAGAACCTCAAAAACGATCTGCCGGCGTTCAACGGAGACGACAGCTGGACGTTGCCGATGCCGGCGCGCTACGTGGTCGGGCAAGACGGAACGATCCTGTACTCGGAGGTCAACCCGGACTATACGCACCGTCCTGAGCCGCAGGACATGTTGCCGGTTCTCCGCAAGAAGCTCGCTTCGGCGTCTTGATCCGGTCCTGCTTTGTTCCTGCTTCGTTCCCGGCCATGAGCCGTCGGGAACGATTGAACAGGCAAGCTGATACATAAATATCGAGGCACTATGAAATCGCGTACTTTTCTAGTAACCGGTGCCAGCAAAGGCATCGGCAGGGCCGTCGCACAGCGCCTCAACGCAGAGGGGCACCGCGTAGTGGGGCTGGCACGTCACGGGGACGACCCTGGATTTCCAGGAACGCTCGTTTCTGTCGACCTGTCCGACCGCGAGAAAACGCAGGCCACGCTCGACAAGCTTGTGGCGGACTACAAGTTCGACGGCCTGGTCAATAACGTTGGGCTGGTCAAACCGCAGAAGCTGGGCGCCGTCGATCTGGACGCGCTTGACTCCGTCATGTCGCTCAATCTGCATCCGGCTATCCAGGCGGCGCAAGCACTCCTGCCCAATATGAACGCCCAAGGCTGGGGGCGAATCGTCAACATATCGAGCCTCACTATCCTTGGCATTGTGGAACGTACGGCTTATGCCGCCGCCAAGTCCGCCCTGGTGAGTTTTTCACGCTCCTGGGCGCTTGAGTTGGCGACCACCGGCATCACGGTCAATTCCGTGGCTCCCGGCCCCACGGAAACCGAACTGTTTCGAGCCAATAACGCGCCAGGAAGCGAAGGGGAGCAGCGCTATTTCGCCTCCGTCCCAATGAAACGCTTCGGCAAGCCGGACGAGATTGCTGCAGCCATCACTTTCCTGCTGTCCGAAGATGCCGCTTTCATCACGGGTCAAACGTTGTTTGTCGATGGGGGCGCCTCGATCGGCAAGGCTTCAATCTGAGGGCCGAACATCTCCTCAATCCAGGCGACGAAAGCGCGTGCTTTTGCACTGACCATGCGCCCGCTGGGAAAAACGGCCCACAGGTCGATACCCGGCAATTCCCAGTCGGTCAGCACGCGTCTTACTGCACCACTCGCGAGTTCCAGCGTGAACATCCACTCCGAAGCGATCGCGACACCCATGTCGGCGAGCACGGTCGCGCGCACGCCTTCCGCCGCGTTCACGCGGACGCGCCCGGCGACGACAATTGCCGTTTCCGAATTGCCTTGCTTGAACGACCACACGCTTCCGCCGCCGCCCTGCTCATACACGATCGCCTGATGCGACAGCAGATCCGCAGGTACCCGAGGTTCGCCGGCTTTTGCGAACCAGGCTGGCGTGCCCACGACGCAACGGCGACTGTGAGTGATCTTGCGTGCAGTCATGTTCGAGTCGCCAAGCACCCCCATCCTGAGTGCTACGTCGATGCCGCGTTCCAGCAGATCAATGTTTTCATCGTCGAGAACAATGTCGATGTTGAGTTCAGGGTGTTGATCAAGAAATGTCTGGAGCTGCGGAAGGATGTGAATCCGCGCAAAGGTCACCCCTGCTGAAATCCTGAGACGACCGGAGAGGGCGCCAGCCGATCCTCTTGCCGCAGCCTCCGCCTCGTCGGCCTCTTCGATCGCCCGCTTTGCGCGCTCGTAAAATGCATGGCCCGCCTCGGTCGGCGTCAGCCCGCGCGTCGAGCGCAGCAGCAGTCGAACCGCGAGCCGTTCTTCGAGTTGTGCGATGGACTTGGAAACGGCGGGCTGCCCAACGTTCAGCAGCCGCGCTGCCGCCGAAAAAGAACCGGACTCCACCACACACACAAACGTTTCCATCGCTGTCAGTCGGTCCACGGTCTTCCCTCCTGGAACGGATGTCCGGGGCTCGAGCGTCGCCCCGTCAAACACGCACGGCAAAACCTGCTTGCCGGAAGATACACCACCGCGCCGCGCGGTTTTACGTAGCGCCGGCATAACACCCATTGCGCACAGGCACACGGTAACGCGTTCTTATCCTCAGCGACTTCCGTTGCACCGTGAGTTGTTCACCGGCCGCGATGAGATCCGCCCGATATGCCCCAAGGGAATGACTGTTATGCAGTCACGCTGTCTACCCTGGCCGGTTCAATTCAACGACGATATTCCTGTGTTTGGCGAGCCGCTACCAGCAGCTCGTCTGACAGCAAGCCGCCGTTGTGGCTCTCCCCGCAGTGGCAAGAGCCATCGAACGTGTTACCGCGCTCGTACTGCTAGCCGGTACTAACCGATCCGCAAGGAGTAACTCCATGAGCAAGCTGTTTTCAGCCGTCAAAGTCGGCCCCTACACCCTGTCCCATCGCGTCGCAATGGCGCCATTGACACGCATGCGTTCGGAGCCCGGTGACGTACCGGGCGATCTGATGGTCGAGTACTACACGCAGCGCGCAACCGAAGGTGGCCTTATCGTCACGGAGGCAACCCCCGTTTCGGTACAGGGCTACGGCTATGCAATGGCCCCGGGAATCTACTCCGACGATCAGATTGCAGGATGGCGCCGGATCACCGATGCCGTGCACGCCAAAGGCGCTCGCATCTTCCTCCAGTTGTGGCATGTAGGCCGTCAGTCTCACCCCGATCTTCAGCCAGGCGGTGCGGCGCCTGTCGCTCCATCTGCGCTGAAAGCCGAAGGCCATGCGTATTCAGTGAACGGTGAAGTCGAATTCGCGATGCCCCGCGCGCTTGAATTGCACGAAATCCCCGCCATTGTCGAGGACTTCCGCAGGGGTGCCGAGCGGGCGCTGCGCGCGGGCTTCGATGGTGTGGAACTGCACGGCGCAAACGGCTACTTGCCGGATCAGTTTCTTCAGGACGGTTCGAATGCTCGCACCGACGAGTACGGTGGTCCGATCGAAAATCGCGCCCGTTTCCTCCTCGAAGTAACGGACACACTGATCTCCGTGTGGGGAGCGGACCGGGTTGGCGTGCGCATTGCACCGAGCGGTACCTATGGCTCGATGCATGACAGCGATCCGGAAACCACCTTCGGTTACGTGACGGAGCAGTTGGACAAGCGTGGCATCGGCTATCTCCACGTGGTCGAGCCACGCATCAAGGGCACGGAGACGATCGGCGATGTTCACGATCCGGTCGCGGCGCGCCATCTGCGCCCGAAGTTCACCGGCACGCTAATCGCTGCAGGCGGCTTCACGAAAGAGACTGCGGACGCGATCATCGAAGCGGGCCACGCGGACATCGTCGCGTTTGGCCGCCACTTCATCGCCAACCCGGATCTGCCCGAGCGCCTGCGGTTGAATCTGCCGCTCAACCGGTACGACCGTAGTACTTTTTATGGCGGCGACGCATGCGGTTACACCGACTATCCGTTTCATGCTGAAACGCAGGCGGCGTAATTCCGCACCCCACCATCCGGACCCGGAAGAATGGATTCCGGTACCCGGCTCCCTTCACACCAGCACGCCCTGAACAACGCAGCGACCCGCGCTAACGTAGCGCCGGTTGTTGCGTCGGCCACTACGGCACGGCGGGGTGAGCAGTTCCAATCTATCTCGCAGGACTTTATATGAGCATTCTGGTTACCAGCGCTTCTGGTTCGAACGGCGATGGATACGGGACACTCCTGTCATTCCGGCTCGACGGTACGTTCATTGGTTCGTTCAGCGACGATCCTCGCATCGTCGATCCTCGCGGCCTGAGCGTCAGTCCGGATCGGCAGCATCTTTATGTCAATAGCGGAAGCGACCGCATCCTTGCACTCGACACCAAAGGGAGGGTGGTACATGACACAGGTTCTGTTCCAGGACTGAATGCCGGGGGCGGCAACCTTGGGCCCGATGGGCGCTATTACGTAGGATTGCGTAGCGCGTGGACGATTGCTGCGTTTTCCCCCTATCTCGACGGTGCCGCGCAATTCGTACTGCCCGCCAGTGCGGTTCCGTATCCTCGTGGATTCGCCTTCAGCACGGATGGCAAGCTTTTCCTTGCTTCCGGCATTGGTCCAGATGGTGAGGGTGAGAACAACATCTTCGTGTTTGACCCGGACGGCGGACTGCATGCTTCCCGATTCATTACCGACGACGCTGTGAGTCCACTGGATCTCACGATTGCGCCGAACGGCAATGTGCTTGTGTCCAGCGAGTTCCCATTCGGAAAGCCGGACGCGGTATGCACCGTACGCGAATACGACAGTTCAACCGGTAGCCTTGTCCGCGTGTTCCGGGTGGATCGGAATATGAGCTTTCATCGTCCTCGGGGTCTGCGCTTCGGCCCGGAGGGCTATTTGTTTTGCGTCGCTCGGGATACCGTCATTGCGTTCGATTTTGTCGACGGACGCTGCCTGGGCCCCATTGTCGATATGCCAAGGTTGAACGGCCAGGCGATCGCTTTCTTTGCTTGACGCATCGATTCGACACGGACGCCATTGATCCAGTCTCCCGCGTTTCGGCGCTGTATAGCCGGCCGGGTGGGGCGGGCGTCGTGCTAATACGCCTTGAAGCTTTCGGTGCGTGCCATCAATGCCAGTCCAACCACTGCCATACCCGCGAAGAGCGCCGGCAGCAGGAAGACATTGGGAAGGCCCAGGAATGAGACCCCGAAACCGCCCGCGACACCTCCTAACGCCGAGGCGAGAGCCGTCGAGCTCATGAAGATTGCCGACGCTGTTCCTACCGCGTTGGGAAGCAGGCGTTGAGCAACGATGATGCCCAGAACCATGAATATGCCCCACACACCACCCATGAGGATCTGTCCGGCGAACATGCCCGCTGCGGATGACCAGAGCGCAAAGCAAAGATTGGCAAACACCCCGATGGCGGCCGCAATACACATCAACCACACGTTGCCAAGCTTGCGGCCCAGGCCGATGCTGAAGGGCATGATCAGTAGCTCGATGAATGGCTGTATGCCGATAACCGCTCCACGCACGGCCGGGCTTAGCTTGAGGTGTTCTTCCATGTAGATCAGCAGGAATCCGTACTTCACCGGCTCCCCTGCGTAGACCAGGACGAAGAGTCCTGTGAACATCAGCAGTGGAAGCATGGCACGCAGGCTGGCGTGACGCGCGGGCTCACTCGCCGACTCCGGCTTGAGCTTGACGGTTGGGTTCAGCGTTCCGAGAGGTGCGATCTGCAGAAGCATGCAGATGGCGGTCATCCAAAGCATGGGGCGCAGGCCGTAGGCAGCCGCCACCCACGCTCCCAGGACCGGCCCAACGATCCATCCACCAGTAAGCGCCATACGGATGACGGCAACGACACTTTCATTTGCGTCGTCGGGCTTGTTGCTGAGCTCATCGTGGACAGTCGCAAAAATTTGCGAGGTGGCAGCACCGGAAACGGCCAGCAAGGCGACGGCGATGATGAAGGGCATCCAGACCGACGTAGAGAGGGCCAGCCCCGCCCAGCCCACAAAGCCTGCCGCAGCACACAGGCGAAAAAGGCCGAGGCGATTTCCTGTGCGATCGGAATAGCGGCCGACGAAATATCCCGCGACGGGCGCTGCAAGGCTGGTCAAGTAATAGAATCCCGCCAGCGGCAGCGAGGCGCCGAGTTCCTTCACGAGGAACAGAACGATCTGTGGTGCAGCCGCTGACGCGCCGAGACCCGACAGAAACATCGCAATGGTTGCGCCGAGAAAAAGCCTCGAAGCTGCAACTTGACGCAATGCGGATTGACTACCGGTTCGGTCAGACATCGCGACGGGTTGACTACCGCTTTGGTCAGACATCGTGGAACGAACCCCCTGGTTATGTTCCTGAACTTGTTCGGCAGCGACGGTCCGCCGGGCGCGCACGCTGGAGATTAACGCAATGTTCTCGGCGCGTGATTCAAAAAATTTGAAGTACCGTATCAGATACTTTCGTTTGCCGACTGAAATTCGACTGGGTATCTTCAGGCTCACCAGTGACGCTTGAGTGAGGACGGAAATGGAGGCGGTCGGTCATGACAAGGTGAGCGCTTATCGGCTCGAACGAACGCGCTCGATGCTCGCGGAAGCCGGCGTCGGCGCGGCCGTTCTATTCGACCCGTTGAACCTCCGATACGCGACTGGCTGTCGCAACATGCAGGTGTGGACCTCCCACCATATGGTCCGCTACGCGTTCGTGCCGGTCGCGGGCCCTGTTGTTCTATTCGATTACGGTGGTGCGATCCACCTTTCCGACGGCAACAAATTGATCAGCGAAACGAGACCCGCGAAATCATGGGATTACTTTGGTTCCGGAAGCCGGGCCGCGGAACATGCAACGCTATGGGCATCCGAGATAGCTGACCTCCTGCGGGAAGTCTGCGGACAGGATGCCACGCTCGGTCTGGACCGGGCCGATCTCCTGCCATTGCGAGCGCTTGATCGACTAGGCGTGCGTGTAGTCGACGCCAAAGGTCCGCTCGAACTTGCAAGATCTGTCAAATCGACCGGGGAGATCGAGATCATTCGTGACTCGATGCAAGTTTGCACCGATGCAATTGCCTTCATGCGTCAGCATGCCAGACCCGGGGTGTCAGAAAACACGCTTCTCTCCCTGCTGAATCAGTACAACATCGAACAGGGTGGTGAATATCAGGAGACACGATGTCTCGCGTCTGGCCATCACACCAATCCATGGTTCATGGAGGCCTCTGCCAAGATCATCGAGGCGGGAGAAATGCTGGTGTTTGACAGCGATCTGGTGGGCCCAAACGGTATCTTCACTGACCAAACCCGCTCGTTCGTTGTCGGGGATTGCCGCCCGACGCCCGAGCAGCGAACCACCTACGCGCTCGCTTACGAGCAGCTGCAACACAATCTATCGTTGCTGCGCCCAGGCTTGACTTTTGACGAGTACATCCAGGCATCGTGGCAGATGCCGGATATCTACGTGCCCAACCGGTACGCGGAGATGGTTCACGGAATCGGCTTTGGCGTGGAATACCCGCTCGTCTATTTCCGGCAGGATGCACCCGCGTGGCAGTACCCCGGCGAATTCACGGAGGGCATGACCGTTTGCGTTGAAAGCTACATTGGCGCGGTCGGAGGTCGAGAGGGTGTCAAGCTCGAACAACCTGCGGTGATTACATCGACTGGCCCCGTCGCTCTTTCTGATTGTCCGTTTGAGCTCGACTATCTCTGATAGATACGCGGTCAATCAACGATTCCCCCTTTTTCTCGATCCCGGTCTCAGGTCATGTCCGACAAGAAGTATTTTTTCAGTGCTACGCCGATCTATAAGATTCGCGCTACTAAAGATATTGAAAGGAAAACGATCAACTGGTCAACGTGGGTGTGCAACGAAGACCGATATGTGCATCAGTATTTCCCTGGCGCTTCGTTTTACGTTGTGAGGGGAAGGGCATGCCTAAGCTTCCCGGATGGCACCGTTGTTGATATCGAAGCGGGCGATTTCGCGTCAATAGCCAGGGGTGCCGAGGCAACGTGGAAGATCGACGCCGAGATCGAAACCAGATACTGCTATCACGCTGACATACCCACGAGTGGCAACGGTGCGTCAGGGGTGAGCGCATGAGCCAGGCCCTGATATTTGACTATGTTATCGGCGGCGCAGGCTCGGCCGGCTGCGTATTGGCTCGCAGACTGGCTGACGCGGGCCACACGGTCCTGCTCATCGAAGCGGGTCCGCACGATAACTCCTGGATCATTCGGATGCCCGCCGGACTGCGATCGATTTTTCGGCCGACCTCGAAATATAACTACTGGTTCCAGACCGAGCCGCAACGTCACCTGAATGACCGGCGGATAACGCAGCCCCGCGGGCGCGTACTGGGGGGGTCTTCGTCAATCAACGGCATGACATGGCTACGGGGCCACCCACTGGATTACGAGCGATGGGTAAAGGAAGGTGCGACAGGCTGGGGATGGGAAAACTGTCTTCCGTATTTCCGCAAGATCGAGCGAAGCGAGGTCGAAAGCGAGTACCGCGGTGCGGAGGGATTCATTCGCGCGCAGCGCCAGGAACGCCTGAGCCCTCTGAACCAGGCCTTCCTGGATGCCGGACAGGAGGCAGGCTATCCGCTGACCGAAGACGTCAACGGATATCAGCAGGAAGGCGTGTCGCGTTTCGAAATGAGCGTTGATAGAGGTATTCGAAATAGCGCCTCATATGGGTACCTGCATAGCCGGCCCGATGACGGCCGGCTGACTGTCTGGACCGACAGTACCTTGTGCAGAATCAACTTCGCCGGGCGTAGAGCCACTGGCTTCAACGTGCAGCGGCATGATGAGCTCGTGAACGTTGTGGCGGTTAAGGAAACCTTGCTTTGTGCGGGCGTTTTTGGTTCTCCGCAACTGCTGATGCTGTCGGGAATCGGACCCGCCGAGCACCTCGGCGAACATGGAGTCGAATCACGCGTGAATCTTCGCGGCGTCGGGTCAAACCTTCAGGACCATCTTGAGTGTCACATCCAGATCGAGACTCGTGAGCCGGTATCGTTGAACCGGGAGCTTCAGTTGCACAGAATGCTGGTCGCCGGAGTCCAGTGGTTCGGTTGCAAAACGGGCGTCGCGGCGGTGAATCAATGTCACGTCGGTGCGTTTCTGAAAAGCGCGCCAGACATTCTGCATCCAGACATCCAGTTCCACTTTTTCCCCGTGTTCTTCAACAAGGACTGGACACCGACCAGGCATACAAACGGGTATCGCATCGGCGTTGGCCCGATGCGTCCGGCGAGTCGGGGGCAGGTACGCCTCAGAAGTGGCAGGGCCGACGATCTTCTCTTGATCGACCCGAATTATCTTGCTGCTGAAGAAGATTGGCGTGTCATGCGAGAGGCAGTACGTTTGGGGCTTCTGTTTTCCCGCCAGCCGGCGTTCCGACGGTATCACTTTCGCGAAGACATGCCAGGAGTCGACATAACTGACGTCGAACGCCTTGATGAGTTCATCCGCGAAGATGCCGCCAGCGCCTACCACCCATGTGGCACGTGCCGCATGGGATCGGGACGTGATCCCATGGCGGTCGTGGACGCTGATCTCAAGGTGTTGGGGGTGGACGGACTTCGAGTCATTGACGCGTCGGTCATGCCGTCCGTGCCAAGCGCCAATATCAACGCTGCGACGATCATGCTGGCTGAACGCGCCAGCGACCTGGTACTCGGAAAGAAACTGCTCAGCCCGGTTGCTCTGGAATTCCACTCGTGAGATTCACTGCGATCGGCTCCGGGCGACGACGGGTCAAACGATCGAGGCGAGGCCACCACAATGTTGCGCACCAACCGTAACTACCACTTCACATATCCAGGGAAAAGGAGAATTAAATGAAGCATCTCAAGAAGCTTGTTCTAGCCGGTGCATTTGCGCTCACCTCTCTCGTCGTGGGGAACTCGATGGCGGACTCGAAGCCGACGCTGAAACTTGGCTACGTGCAAGGCTGGGATGACAGCGTCGCCTCCGCGACGGTGGCGGCGCAAGTCATCGAGAAGCGCCTCGGATATCCCGTCAAGCTTATCCCCGCGGCACCCGGCATCATGTGGGGAGGCGTCGCGCGAGGTGACCTCGATATCATTCTCGCGGCAGCACTGCCCAACTCACACGCCGCTTACTGGGAACGGTACAAGGACCAGGTCCAGGACCTTGGCGCCAACTGTCTTGGAGCAAAGATAGGGCTGGTCGTACCCGACTATGTTTCCATTGACAGCATTGCCGACCTGTCGGCGCATAAGGCGGACTTTTCTGGGCGTATTGTCGGAATCGACGCGGGTGCGGGCATCATGAAAAAGGCTGCGGACGCGATCAAGGTCTACAACCTCGACTACGAATTGCTTCCCAGCTCGGGACCGGCAATGGTCGCGGAACTCTCTCGATCCATCAATGCACACAAGCCTGTGGTGGTGACGGGATGGGTGCCGCATTGGATGTTCGCGAAATGGAAGCTGAAGTTCCTCCAGGATCCAAAGAGCGCTTTCGGCGACGGAGATCATTACGATAGCGTAGTCAACCCGAGCCTCGACTCGAAAGCGCCTTCGGTGGTTGCATTCCTGAAGAAGTTCCAGTGGAAGCCCGGCGAGCTCGATAGCATTATGCTCGCTACGGAGAACGGCGCTAAGCCCGATGACGCGGCTGCTTCGTGGATTGCCGCACACGGAGAGCGCGTGAACACGTGGGTCGGAGCGAGCCAGTAATTTCAGCAGATTCACGGCATTGATCAGTATGCCTGATCACCTGAACGTTCCGGTCATAGGCCTCCTTCGGTGCGCCGGGCTGAAATAATCAGTTGCGTTTGCAGAAACGCCGCAATTGCTTCCATTCCCGGTTTTCCTCCACCGGAGACCGCGAGGCGGATCCGGAGGCGATCGTTAACCGGCGTGGCCTTAAGTCTGTTCGCCACGTTGGTTGTCAGGCTTAGCGAGCTTTGGGGTATCAGGGAGGCGCAGAACCCGTGCTCAACGGCCGAGACAATGCTCGCCAGATTTCCTGAACGGAAGGCGATCCTATGTAATGGAGCGTGCTGAGCTGCGAGACGCAGCGTCATGTCTCGCAGCACACAGTCGACGTCCAGTAGTCCGATCGGAGTATAGCCACCGGCAATAGGCTCGACCGGCAAGGGTTCCGCCCAGACGAGGCGCTCCTCCCAAAGAGGCAACCCGGAGTCGATGTCTACATCCTGGGTCAGAATGGCGAGGTCAAGCTCATCATTCTCGATCTTTCGGCGCAGCTTCCGGCTCAGGTCACATTCAACTGATGGCACTACCGCCGGGAAATTGCCATGCAGGTACGGCAACGCCGCAGACAGGAGCGTAGGTGCATAGTCCGCCGGCACGCCTATTCTCACCTCACCAGCAATGGGGTCGCTCGCGAAAGCATTGACCAATGTGTTCTCAAGACGGAGAAGAGCACGCGCGTGAATCAGCATTCGCTCCCCAGCCGGCGTTACGCGGAGGCTCTGATTGTTCCGCTCCAGCAACCGCTGCTGGACAGCGTCTTCGAGCCGCTTGATCTGCATGCTGACTGCCGACTGCGTCAGATGAAGGTGTTCAGCCGCACTTTTGAGGCTGCCGGAAAGGCAGACCGTCGAGTACGTCTCCAGAACATTCAGGTCGAGTTTTCCTCTGCGCACGGTTCGATCCAGGGCAATTGCGGCGTATTTTGAACGAGATAAAACAGGGTTATTGTCGTTTGTTGAATTCCCGAACGCAATCGCGAGTCGGTCTTGTCTTGCATGTTCCCGTCTGCAATTCCGACGCCCGGTTTCGCGGCTACTGCCCGGTCATGTATCACCGTTGTTGTAGAGGTAGAGAGGCGACACCAGGCATGGTTAAGTTCGACATTCACATGCGTCAGTGATTTACCTCCCTCAGCACATCTATGAACGCCCGCAGACCAGCAGGCACATGGCGATGCCCCGGATAGTACAGGCAGAGCCCCGGAATGAACGGGCACCAATCTTCCAGCACCATAACCAGCCGGCCGTCGTCCAGCCAGTCGCGGGCCGTGGACTCCGGTACATACGCGAGTCCCAGACCATCGGACGCGGCCTCAACCATCAGTCCGTTGTGATCCAGCGTGAGTACGCCGGGAACATCCATGGCCATTTCCTGCCCGTGCTTGCGGAACTCCCAGCGGTAGCGCTTGCCGCTCGGCAGCCGTTGGCGAATGCAGTCGTGGCTACGAAGGTCGTCGGGCGTGATGAGCGGTGTTCGCCCCGCGAGATATGAAGGTGCGGCAACGACTACGAAGCGAAGATCATCGCCGATGCGCACCGCTACCATGTCGCGCGGGATCGACTCGCCAAGCCGTACTCCGGCATCGAAACCTTGCTCGACTATATCGACGAGCCGTCCCTCCGCGACCAGATCGAGCGCCATGCCGGGGAAGCGCTTCAGAAAATGCGGCACCACCGTTTTCAACAACAGCCGCGCCGCACTTTCATTGCCATTGATCCTGAGCGTACCGCTTGGATTGCCGCGCGCATCGGCGACGGCATCCAGTGCTTCGTCAAGATCGCGGAGCACGGGCGCAAGCCGCGCGAGCAATGCTTCGCCGGCTTCTGTCGGCGCTACGCTGCGCGTCGTGCGATTGAGCAGGCGCACGCCCAGTTCACGCTCCAATGCGAGCATGGCGTGACTTAGCGAGGAGCGTGAAACGCCGAGTGCATCGGCGGCACGGCGAAAACTCCGATGCGCTGCGACAGCGGAAAACGCGGTGAGATCGGCAAGTGTCGGCTTGGTCATTGGTGGTGAATTTTCACGGGGGCATACGCACTATAGAGGCTTCTCCGACCAATGACAGGCATCTAGACTGGCAATCAGGCAATGCCATTTAATCCACTCTACGGAGAGACACACCATGATGAAGACCTGGCTTATCACCGGCACGTCGTCGGGCCTCGGCCGGTTACTCGCAGAGCGCCTGCTGCAACGCGGCGATCGGGTTGTCGCAACGCTGCGGCGCGAGGGGGCGCTCGATGCGCTGAAGACACAGTACGACGACCGGTTGCATGTGCTGACACTCGATGTCACTGACAACCGCGCGGTGCACGCGAATATCGCAGCCGCATTCGACGCGATGGGCCGTATCGACGTGGTCGTGAACAATGCGGGCTACGGGTTATTCGGCGCGGCCGAGGAAGTGACTGACCACCAGATCGACCGGCAGATCGCCACCAATCTCACCGGATCGATTCAGGTCATCCGTGCCGCGCTGCCTCACCTGCGCCGCCAGGGTGGCGGCCGGATCGTCCAGGTCTCGTCCGAAGGCGGACAGATCGCTTACCCGAATTTCAGCCTCTATCACGCTACGAAATGGGGTATCGAAGGTTTTGTGGAGTCAGTGGCGAAGGAGGTGGCGCCATTCGGCATCGACTTCGTGATCGTGGAGCCAGGGCCGACCAGCACGCAGTTCGGTGCCGGTCTCGATCACGCTGTGCCGATGCCCGAGTACGACAATACCCCGGCGGGCGACGTCAGGCGGGCGATTGCGTCCAACAGCTTTGCAATCCGGGGCGATGCCGGCAAGACGGTCGCCGCAATGATCGTCGCGGCGGACTCGGTACATCCGCCGTTACGCCTGACGCTTGGCGGCGGTGCCTACGACTCGATCAGCGCTGCGTTGGCTGAGCGCCTGAGGAAGCTCGAAGCACAGAAGGACATCGCGTTTTCAGCCGACACGTAAGCTAAGCGGATAGTTCTATTTGGCGGGGAGCAACCAAACATTCAGGGCCTTGGGAACACGTGGGCGCGCGTCAACGTCATCCGCGACGGTACTGTTCCAGTGCTTACGCTGATTAAGAGGTCGCCTCAACTCTTCGAGAATGCGCAATAAGTTTTAGCAAGTTATGCGAAAGCTATTTGTTATCGAATTGGTGCGACTTGGGCCGCGTCTATTCATGTGGGTCACGAGCCTGGTGTGCACGGCTACATCGTCAATCGGTCCTTCGTTCAGCGTGCTCATCGGCTCCCCGGCGCAAGATAGAAAAGTGATTCCAGACAAACCGCGGCGTCTCCCGAGTCGCAGTTGTTATCCGCGACGACGATTGCATCGAATGCGACCACCGCCGCGACTTCACATGCTGCGGCAAGCAGCAAAACAATCAGGATGAATTTCACGCGTTGGGTTCCGAAGGCGGTCTCATGCGCGGCGCAGCAAAGCGAATCTTCGCGACGGCTTGTAGGAGGCACCTGCATTCTCAAGCCAAAGTGCTGCGCATTCTAGCGGCTACTGGATGGTTGGCAGCGTGTTGATAGCCTGCAACTTGTGCAAAAGCCTTTTTCGACGCGATTTGAAAGCCGAGCGAAATCGGAGCGTCAGCTTTCACTAACTGCGGTATTGGATAACACTTCGGCTTTCGGAACTCTCTACGATGGTCAAATGCGGCGTATGAACCGGCGCTCGATTCAGCGTTCGTGGTAGATCGCGAGCCAGACGGTTTGCTCTTTGGCATGCGTCCACGCAACGCGATGCCGGCAATGCGGCTCGATCAGCACGTGGTCGCCGGGACGCATGTCGTGCAGCGTCGAGTCCTCTTCGAACTCGAGCACGGCCGCGCCCGATAGCAGTAGAACCCATTCGGCGCGCGAGTCGTCGTACCAGAACCCTTCGGGACTGGTGTGTCCCATGGACACGATCCGCTCAACGTTCAGGCGCTGCCCCGTGATGAGCATGTCGATGCGCTCTTCGCTGCCGCGCTGTGCTTCGAGGCTGAAAAGGTTACCCGATTGAAGTTGCATGGCTCGACCTCACGTCAACGTTCACTTCACTCGCGCGGGGACCCTCGAGCAGTGTCGGGAACAGCTCGTTGATCGCCGGATGGATACGCATTGCAACTGTAGCGCACAAGAATCAGCAAAGAGACGACGGGCCGATGTTGGAAGCAAATGAGCCATTGCAGCGACCGCGCTTTCAACCAACCGGACGAGCGGAGATGACTAAACCGTCGTCCGTGTAGTTCTCTGTTGCGAGCGTTGATTGGTTCGATAGCATGCTTGCGAGTAAAACCATCAAAGGCCCCATGCGCAGCGCCGCTATTTCAGATGGTTGTTGCGCCAGGTGCGCGGGGTCACGCCGAAGTGTGAACTGAACCAGTTGGTGAAGGAGCCCTGTTGTGAATAGCCAAGCAGGGCGGAAACCCGCCCGATGGGATAGCGCGGGTTGCTCATATAGCGCACGGCAAGTTCGCCCCTGACTTCCTCGACCAGACGCGAGAAGCTGGTATGCGCCAGTTCAAGTTGGCGCTGCATGGTGCGAACGCTCAGACGTAAATGGCGGGCAACCAACTCGACGGTGGCCTGCTCGAGGGGCAACAACAAGTAGATCGCCTTGCGCACTTCGAGCGCGGTCGAGTCGACACCCGTCACGTTGAGTGAATCCGCGAGGCTCTCGGCATATCGCACCAGTTCCGGGTCAGCGGAGGGATTCGGGTAATCGAGATCGGCGGCCGCACACACGAAGCCGTTGAAATCGCTTCCGAACTCCAACGGACAGCCGAAGAACCGTCGATGAAACGTCAGGTCTTTCGGTCCCTTATGAACAAAATGGACGGACCGCGGTTTCCAGTGGTCCCCAAGCAGAGCGCTGGAGTGGCGCCAGAGAACTCCGACCGCGAGTTCGATCGCCTGGTTCGTTGGGGTACCCGGTTCGACGACCAGTTCTTCGCGGATGGTGACCGTCTCGCCCGCGTCCTCGACGTACACAGCCAGGGCTTCGTTCAGCAGATGCCGGTATTCGGCTGTGGCCAGCAACACCTCGCGCAGCGTGCGCTTGTGCGCGAGCAGGACATTGACCACACCGGTACCGAACTTCTGCCGGGTCTCGGCCATCTGCAGCGCAAAAGTCGGGCATGAAGCCTTGTCGGCCGTCAGTTCCAGCAGCCGGCACGCGGCGGCTGCAGGAATGCGATCGTCCGGATTCGCAAGCGCCGAGGTATCGACCCCGACCTGCTGTGCAAGCTCGAACGGGTTCAGACCAAGCCGTCGCGTCACATCGAAATAGCTGCTCATGGCTACCGAGCGCAGCATCGATTCCATTGTCATGCCTCCCGCGCGCGCATACCGGTGTTAACGCCTAGTGGCATGAAATCCTAAAAGGATGGCGCGCAATCACAAAAGTGTAATGCAGGATTGCCGTATTGTGCGGTCTCAACGGTTCATCATATTTCGACCAGTGTTCATGCGGCCAGCTGTGCCGGGAGCGTCGGAATACCGTCCCCCTGATTGGAGAACACGATGCAATTCCTCGACGATTCGCTGCACCCCGAGAACCAGGACAAGGTTGTCATCACGACCGCTCCGTACGGCCCGGAATGGATGCCCGAAGATTTTCCTGAAGACATTCCGGTGACGATGGAGGAACAGATCCAGAAGGCTGTCGACTGCTACAACGCCGGCGCGACCGTCCTGCACCTGCACGTGCGTGAATTGGATGGCAAGGGCTCGAAGCGCCTGTCGAAATTCAACGAACTCATCGCGGGTGTGCGCGCAGCCGTGCCGGACATGATCATCCAGGTAGGCGGCTCGATCTCGTTCGCACCGGAAGACGACGGCCAGGCCGCAAAGTGGCTGTCGGACGACACCCGCCACATGCTGGCCGACCTCGATCCGGCGCCCGATCAGGTGACGGTCGCGATCAACACCACGCAGATGAACATCATGGAGTTGCTTTATCCGGAGTACCTGGAAGGCACGTCGCTGGCCAATCCTGCGCTCATGGCAGCCTACAGCGAAATGACGGTGCCCGCGGGTCCGGCCTGGGTTGAGGAACACCTGCGCCGCCTGCAAGCCTCGGGTATCCAGCCGCACTTCCAGCTCACCGGTATCCACGCGCTCGAAACGCTCGACCGCCTGGTTCGCAAGGGCGTCTACAAGGGGCCGCTGAACCTGACGTGGATCGGCATCGGCGGCGGCTTTGACGGTCCAAACCCGCACAACTTCTTCAACTTCGTCCACCGTGCGCCAGACGGCGGCACGGTCACGGCCGAGTCGCTGCTGAAGAACGTCCTGCCGTTCAACATGATGGCGATGGCCATGGGCCTGCATCCTCGCTGCGGCATCGAAGACACGATCATCGACCAGCAGGGCAATCGCATGAGCTCGGTGCAGCAGATCGAGCAATGTGTGCGCGTGGCGCGTGAACTGGGCCGTGAGATCGCGAGCGGCAAGGAAGCACGAGAGATCTACAAGATCGGCGTGCAGTACAAGACGGTCGACGAGACGCTCGCGGCGAACGGGATGGCGCCGAATCGCCAGGCCGGTGTGAAGAACCTGCCGCTGCGCGCAGGGTAACAACAAGCTGGACACGAAGGAGACGACTCATGTTCACGCATGCTGAGCCCACGACGGCCGATGTTTCGACGACGCAAAAAGACGTGCGCGCGTATGCGTGGGTGGTATTCGCCCTGACGGTGGGATTGCTGCTCTCCGACTACATGTCGCGGCAGGTATTGAATGCGGTGTTTCCAATGCTCAAGGCCACCTGGAACCTTTCCGACACCCGGCTGGGGTCGCTGAGCAGTGTGGTCGCGCTGATGGTCGGCGTGCTCACCTTTCCGCTGTCGGTTCTCGCCGACCGCTGGGGACGCGTGAGGAGCATTGTCCTGATGGCGGCGATGTGGAGTCTCGCGACGCTCGGCTGTGCGCTCTCGACGAACTACAACGAGATGCTGCTTGCACGCGCCTTCGTCGGTGTCGGTGAAGCAGCCTATGGCAGTGTCGGCATCGCGGTCGTCCTCAGCATCTTTCCGGCACGGCTGCGCGCAACGCTCACCGCCGCGTTCATGGCCGGAGGGGCGTTCGGTTCAGTGCTCGGCATGGCGCTCGGGGGTACGGTCGCGGCTCACCTTGGCTGGCGCGCGGCGTTCGGCGCAATGGCAGCCCTGGGCATCGTGTTACTGGTTCTCTACCGGTTTGCCGTCACCGAAAAACACCTGGCGCGGCTACAGCCCGCCAGTGTGAGCAGGCAAACGCGGGGCCACGGCGTATGCATGAGCTTTCGCGCGCTGATGAAAGGGCTCTTTTCGACGAAGTCAGTCGTGTGCGCCTACGTCGGCAGCGGTATCCATCTGCTGGTACCGGCAGCTGTATGGGCGTGGATGCCCAGCTTCCTGAACCGCTACTACGGCATGCCCACCGGCAAGGCGGCAATGAGTGCGGCCGTGTTTGTGCTGGTCACCGCTGCCGGCATGGTGGTGTGCGGAAACCTGACCGACCGGCTCAGCAAGCATCAACGGGAAAGAAAGTGGAGCACGGCCGTCGCCTTCTGCCTGATCTGCTTCGTGCTGCTCACGATCGGTTTCCGCATGCCGGCGGGGCCGGCACAGCTTGTCGTGATCGGCGCCGGCATGTTCTTCTGCGCAGGCGCGACCGGCCCCTCTGGGGCGATGGTGGCGAACCTCACCCCGCCGTCGATCCATGCGTCGGCGTTTGCCACCCTGACGCTGGCGAACAACCTGCTGGGGCTGGCACCCGCCGCCGTCCTGACGGGCATCGTGGCCGACCGGATCGGGCTGCTCGGCGCGTTGCAATTCGTGCCGTTTGCACCCCTGGTCGCTGCAGTCGCCTTCTTCATCGGCAAGCGTAACTATGGCGTCGACCTCGATCGCATGAGTGCCCTGCGTGAACAGGCCGGACGCTGACCCAACGGCCCCCGACAAGCTTTAGGCGTGGCGAGTGAACCTGAGAGCGGGACGGACAGCACCGTCACCGAACCCATATAAATCTGCAGCTCGAGTAAATAACAGGAGATTCGACATGGCGAAAGCAGTGCGCTTCCATGAAACCGGCGGTCCCGAAGTCTTGCGATATGAAAACGTTGAAGTGGGCGACCCCGGCCCCGGACAGGTTCGCTTGCGCCATGAGGCGGTAGGCCTGAATTTCGCCGACACCTACTTCCGCAGCGGCCTCTATCCCGTGCCCATGCCTGCAGGCATGGGTGTCGAGGCGGCAGGTGTGGTCGAGGCAATCGGCTCCGACGTGACCAACGTCACGCCCGGCGATCGCGTGACCTACACCGGCTTTCTCAACACACTCGGCGCCTACAGCACAGAACGCCTCGTCCCGGCGGCGCCGCTCATCAAGCTGCCGGATACGATCTCCTGCGAAACGGCGGCCGGCATGACGATGCGAGGCCTGACCTCGTCGTACCTGATGGGCCGCATCCACGACTTCAAGGCGGGTGACACCATCCTGCTGCATGCTGCCGCCGGCGGTGTCGGCCTGATTGTGTCGCAATGGGCGAAGCTGCTGGGTCTCACCGTGATCGGCACGGTTTCCAATGAGGCCAAGGGCGAGGTGGCCCGTGCGCATGGCTGCGATCACATCGTCTACTACAACCGGGAAGACGTCGCGAAGCGCGTGCGCGAACTGACCAATGGCGTTGGCGTGGACGTCGTGTTCGACAGCGTCGGCCGGGACACCTTCGAGGCGTCGCTCGATTCGCTCAGGCGCCGTGGCCTGATGGTCTGCGTCGGCACGGCGTCCGGGCCGATCCCACCATTCAATCCGCAGATTCTGGCGATGAAGGGCTCGCTCTATCTGACGCGTCCCGCACTGGCGGACTATATCGCCGACCCCGCCGAGAAGAACGAACTCGCCGGCGAACTCTTCGGGCATGTCGCCGCGGGCCGCATCAAGATCGAACTCAACCAGCGTTACGCGCTGGAGGACGCGGCGCAGGCCCACCGCGACCTTGAATCGCGTAAGACGACCGGCTCGTCGGTCTTCGTCATCTGAAGGAGAACGCCATGCGAGTCGAACAATTGACGTGCGCCATTGGCGCCGAACTGGTCGGCGTGAATCTTGCCGATGCCATCGACGATGACGGCCTGTTTGCCGAGATCCGTGCGGCGCTGCTCAAACATAGGGTGCTGTTCCTGCGCGACCAGGACATCTCACGCGCCGAGCATGTTGCGTTTGCGCGCCGTTTCGGCGAACTGGAGGATCATCCTGTCGCCGGCAGCGACCCGGAGCATCCGGGCCTGGTGCGTATCTACAAGAACCCGGATCAGCCCGCCGACCGATATGAAAACGCGTGGCACGCGGATGCCACCTGGCGCGAGGCGCCGCAGTTCGGCGCTGTCCTGCGCTGCGTAGAGTGTCCGCCAGTCGGCGGTGACACGATGTGGGCAAACATGGCCCTCGCCTACGAGAACCTGCCAGAGCACATCAAGACCCAGATTGCGGAGCTGCGAGCCCGTCACAGTATCGAGGCGAGTTTCGGTGCCGCGATGCCGATCGAAAAACGCCTCGCTCTCAAGGCACAATTCCCGGACGCGGAGCATCCCGTCGTGCGCACGCACCCGGAGACCGGTGAGAAGGTGTTGTTCGTCAACGCCTTCACTACCCATTTCACTAATTACCACACGCCGGCGCGCGTGCGATTCGGGCAGGACGCCAATCCGGGTGCGGGTGAGTTGCTGCGCTATCTCGTCAGCCAGGCGTACATCCCCGAGTACCAGGTCCGCTGGCGCTGGAAGCCCAACAGCATCGCGATCTGGGATAACCGCAGCACGCAGCACTACGCAGTGATGGACTACCCGCCGTGTCACCGCAAGATGGAACGCGCAGGAATTATGGGTGACAAGCCGATATGACACCCACCATCCTGATGGTCCCGGGCTTGCGCGATTACGTCGCGGAGCATTGGCAAACGCTGCTGGAGCGGAGACTGCCCAAGACGGTCTCGGTGCTGCCGCTCGAGCACCACAAACTCAGTTGCGCGGCACGCGTTGCAGCGCTCGATGCTGCCCTCGCGAAAATCGCCGGCCCGGTGATCCTGGTTGCGCATAGCGCGGGCGTGATGATCACGGTGCATTGGGCCCAGCAGCACTGCCGCAAGATTCACGGCGCCTTGCTCGCCGCTCCGGCCGACCTCGAGACGCCGCTGCCGCCAGGATATCCGGCCTTCGATGCGCTCGCTCAGAACGGTTGGCAGCCGACTCCACGAAAGCCGCTGCCGTTCCCGAGCATCGTTGGTGCTAGCCGCAATGATCCGCTCGCGCAATTCGAGCGTGTCGCGGAGATGGCGAAAGACTGGGGCGGCCGGCTCGTCGACCTTGGCGAAGTAGGTCACCTGAACCCTGCCGCAGGGTTTGGTGAATGGCCGATGGCGGAGACGCTGATCCATGAACTCGTCTGATCAGATACCGGTTGGCGCGGTCAATGAACTCCCGCCAGGCCAACGCAAACTGGCTTTCGTCGATGGCCGCAGCATTGTCCTGTTCAACATCGACGGCACGATCCACGCAATCGATAACGCGTGTCCCCACAACGGGGCCTCGCTAGCAAGCGGTCGGTTGGAGGGATGCGTGCTGAGCTGCCCGGCACACGGTCTGCGCTTCGACGTGCGCACCGGTTGCATGTCAGGCGCAGGCGGGTTGAGCCTCACGACTTTCCCGGTCCGGGTCATCGACGGAAAGCTGGTCGTGAGTCTTGAGAATCCGTCTGCCAGTCCCGCGCGGGAACATGCAGTCATTCAGGGGAACAAAAATGCAAGGTTTGATGATGCAGCAACCGCTACTCGTTGCGTCACTGCTCATGCACGCTGAACGCCACCACGGCGAACAGGAAATCGTGTCACGACGGGTCGAAGGCGACATTCACCGGTACACGTACCGGGATTTTGCGCAACGCGCGCGCCGCATGGCCAATGTTCTCGCAGGACTCGGCATCCAGCCGGGCGAGCGGGTCGGGACGCTGGCGTGGAACGGCTACCGCCACATGGAGCTGTACTTCGCCGTGTCTGGGGCCGGGTCCGTGTTGCACACGCTCAACCCCCGTCTGCATGTCGATCAGCTCGCATACATCATCGAGCATGCGGAAGATCGTGTCGTGTTCTTCGACTTGACGTTTCTCCCGCTGATCGAAAGCGTGGCGCCGCGGGTCAAGAGCCCGAAGGTTTTCGTGGCAATGACCGACCGTGCGCACATGCCGAAAGACCATGGCTTGTCCACGATGCTGCTGTGCTACGAAGATCTCGTCGATGGTCACAGCGACGCTTTCGACTGGCCGCTGCTGGACGAAAACAGCGCGTCATCGCTGTGCTACACGTCCGGGACGACCGGCAATCCGAAGGGGGTGTTATACAGCCACCGCTCGACCCTGCTGCACACCTACGCGGCAGCGCTGCCGGATTCACTGAACTGTTCGGCGCGCGATGTGATCCTTCCGGTCGTGCCGATGTTCCATGTGAACGCATGGGGACTGCCGTACATCGCCTGCATGGTGGGTGCGAAGCTGGTGTTTCCGGGGCTCGCACTCGATGGCAAGTCGCTCCATGATCTGATCGAGGACGAACAGGTCACGCTGTCGGCCGGCGTGCCGACCGTCTGGCAGGGACTGCTTGCGCATGTCGAGGCGATCATGGGTTCGTTTTCATCGATGAAACGCACGATTATCGGCGGAGCCCCCTGTCCGACCGCTATGACGAAGGTGTTCCAGGAGCGCTATCACGTTGATGTCCTGCATGCATGGGGCATGACGGAATTGAGCCCGGTCGGCACCGTCTGCAGTTTCAAGGCGCATCAGATGTCTCTGCCCGCGGAAGAGCGCTACGCGCTTCAGGCAAAGCAGGGGCGCCCGGTGTTTGGCGTCGACATGAAAATCGTCGACCTGGAAGGCAACGATTTGCCATGGGACGGAACGGCAACCGGCGACCTCCTTGTACGCGGTCATTGGGTCACGCAGGCGTACTTCGGTCACGACGGCAGATCGCCGCTGCGCGACGGCTGGTTCGCGACCGGCGACGTGGCAAAGATCGATCCGGACGGCTTCATGCAGATTACGGATCGCATCAAGGACGTCATCAAGTCCGGCGGCGAATGGATCAGTTCGACCGACATCGAAAACGTCGCGTATCTGCACCCCGAAGTCACGACGGCGGTTTGCATTGCCGCGCGGCACCCGAAGTGGGACGAGCGACCGCTGCTGCTAATTGTGAAGAAGCCCGGCAGCGGGCTCGCCGCAGATGAACTGCTGACGTTCTTTGACGGTCGGGTTGCGAAGTGGTGGAAGCCGGAGGCCGTGGTGTTCGTCGACTCGGTTCCGCTCGGTGCAACGGGCAAGGTGCTCAAGAATCAGCTACGGGATCAGTTCGGCGATTACTACCTGTCGGCCTGAGACACCGGCACGGCAGCAACACAGTTTCATTCGAGCAACAAAATCATAAGCCACCGGGTCCACCCGGGGCGCCCCATACCTGGAGGAGACGTAATGAAACTTAAATCATATAGATTGGCAGTGCTGATAGTTTTTTCAGCAACGGCCCATGCGCAATCGTCGGTTACGCTTTATGGCGTACTCGACAGTGGATTCCTTTATCAGAGCACGTCGGCCGCAACGTTCCAGCCGCACGCACCTAACACGGGGCATGTTTATGAACTCAAGGACGGCGGTATCTATTCCAGCTACTGGGGCCTGAAGGGAAGCGAAGACATAGGCGCCGGCTACAAGATCACGTTCAAGCTGCAAGGCACGTTCAACACCACGAACGGCAAGTTCGGGCTGTCCGACACGCCGGGCACGACCGCGATCTTCAACCAATATGCGACGGTCGGCGCGACCGGGCCGTTTGGCACGTTCGACGCCGGCCGGCAGATCGTCCCGATGATCTACGCGATGGCGGAAACCGACGTACGCGGCGCACAGTATTTCGGCAGCATTTTGACTGCGTGGCTAGGCGTCAATCAGGCGGCCGGCTGGCCCGGCACCAGCACGAACGCTCCAATCGGCGCCCTGTATGACAGCAACGCGCTGGTCTACAGTTCGCCGAAATTCTATGGCACGACGCTTGCGCTCGAGTACGCACCGGGCGGGGTCGCGGGACAGTTCCAGGGCGGCACGCGCGAGTCGGCCGTGCTGAAGTATTCGAACTACGGTCTGAATCTGTCCGCGGTGTACTACAACGGGCATGACACCAACCCGTATCCGCTGACTTATCCCGCGGCTCCGGCTGCGCCGGCGACAGGCTCGGACAATAACCGCTTCTACTATTTCGGTGCGATGTATACCATCAGCGGCTTTTCGGTATCCGCCTCGTACGCGATTGGTAAGAACCCGGCGAAGAGCAATAGCGTCGACTTCGAAATGGCATCGGGCGGCCTTAGCTACCAGTTCAATCCGGCCTTCAAGATCACGTCCGGCTACTACTACCTGAAGGACCGGAACAATTCCGCGAATCACTCGAGCGAATTCGCGGTAGGAGCGGAATACAACCTGTCCCCGAGGACCAGGGCATACGCGCAAGTCGGGTATGTCAACAATAAAGGGACGATGAACCAGACGATCATCTATGGAGCACCGGTTGCGCCGGGTGTCTCCACCACTGCGGCCATGGTCGGCATTCGCCATAGCTTCTGATTCCGTCACCTTCATGAACCGGAGTAATCCATGAAAACAAACAAGGCACTCGCGCTGGCGGCGGCCGCATGGTTCGTTGCAGCATCTACAACCGCGTGGTCCCAACCCGGTGAAGCAGTCAGTGCATCCGCCGGTGCGCAAGGTGCGTCCGGGATTGCGGCATCGGGCGCTATGGCTCCCGCAGGCAGGAAAGCGGACCGTGCGTTGCGCCGCAGGGTTTATGCCGCCATCGGGAAGGACAAGGAAATCAGCGCCGGAGACATCAGTGTCATCGCGAAAGACGGTGCAGTGACACTGAATGGCACGGTCACGGAAGTGGCCCAGATCGGTAAGGCCGAGACGATCGCCAGGGGCGTTTCCGGCGTGACGTCGGTGACCAACAAGCTGACGGTGAAGAAGCCATTTGGCGGCATGTAATCTGCCACCAGTGGCGACGGCCGATTCGGCGGCCTCACGCAGCCACTGCCTCCTTGCGAGATCGGTTGTTCGCTTTGGCCGGGGAGCGGATATAGGGCGCACAAATCAAACGCATTGAAAAAATAGCTCCAGATACCATTCTTCATACTGGCATCGTCATTCCACGCGTTCGACCCCGAGCATGCCGCACTGGCGGCGCGAAGCCCCTTACGGTCAATCACGACGGGACTTGCGAGATGATCAAGTCAACGGAGCGGAGCTTCATGGATGCCGACGCAACGCGGCAAACAATAGCGGCATTCAGGGATGCCGGTCACCCTGTCTATATCGATGATTTCGGGACCGGGTATTCCAGCCTGTCGTATCTGCAAACCTTTACGATCGATGTCCTGAAAATCGACAAGTCATTTATCGACACCATTGCACAAGACGCAGCATCCAGCGTCGTCGCGCCTCATATCATCTAGATGGCGCGCGAACTGGGGGTGGAAATCGTGGCGGAGGGTATCGAGCGCGATGTCCGGGTCGAATATCTGGTGCAGAGAGGATGAGACAATGCGACGCCGCGCGTGCCAATGCGCATACAAACCGCAACTGGCCGACGACCCGCCGAATGGCATCGTCCGACGAAGGGCCGCTGTCAGCGATGAAGCCGACGTTCAAATGTCAACGCAATGGCGCGGACGAACGGCCGTTTCCGGGCCGGTTGCAGACCGCCTTTAATCGTAAGCTGGCGAAGTCAAGGGGTGGGAATGAGCTATGCTTGTTAAGCATTGCTTCATTGAAGGGGAAACGCAAAATGAAGAACGCAAACAAGGCTTGGCCGATGCTTCCCGCGTTAGTGCTGCTCACTGCATGTTCCATGGGGGACATGCGGGCAGGCACAGGGACTCACCTTAGCGCCATGGAATGCCGCGACTTAACCGAGATCAAGCACAAGGCACCGGTTACCCGCGAGCGCAATATGAGCGAAGTGGCGGCCTTGGAAAAAGCGGGCTACCATCCTGGATCGTTTAATGATGATCCTTACTATCCAGCTGATCTTGAGGCCGCGCAGCGTCAGGTCGATATCTGGTACGAGACCGAGTGTCCGCAAGAAAGCCCGGCCGAGTAAATACTGCCCCCACGGCGTCAGTGCCCGCGCCTCGGGCGGGCAGTAACATGGGCTCCTCGGACATATTCGCCGCTCGGTAATAATCGACCCTGATCCGTCATCCGGCGTACTGATAAGAGGACATGCCTGTGGCAATAACTGTGTTCGCTTAGCCGCCAGGAATAATGTGGGCATCGCGCGAGAATTCATGCGCCTTCAGGACCGGGCGTATTGTCTTCATCAGCAGATCGGCATGCCGTGCAGTCATGTAAATTGACGCTTGGCTACCGTCTGACGTTACCTCGTCTCCGTCGAGTTCACCGACGTTTGCCGCCTTGGCTGCGGCATCAAGTTCGTCCTCAAGCTGATGCAGCGCCGTCAAGTCGCGGTTGCCGTAACCGACGACAATCGTAACCTGAGGGCCCTCGACGACACTGTCCGCCCGGCTTGGGCCCGCGAAAACGAGGAGCAGGAAAGGCAAGCTACAAGGGATCAGTAAAAGACGTTTCATACATTGGTCGCAGTTCGAGCATCACGCTCATTTTCGAAATATCAGTGGCCCCGTTCCGCCCCACTTCGCTAACGACAATCCAGATCTCAACTATGGGCTTACTCGACCGCTTTCGTAGACCGTCCACGCCACAACCTCCCATGCGCCCGGTATTGCTGGATCACTTTTATCATGATGGCCGTGGTCCAACGCTGATGAAGGTTCATTACAGCGGCAGCGGCAAAGTCATCGTTGCTGCTGACTACTTTCTTGCCGACGAGCCTTATACGCCAGAGAACTTGCGTCACTTGCTTTTCGTGAAGCCACAGGTGTTCATGTTCACACCCGAGGAGGTTGAATCGTACACGCCGGAATTTAACCCTTGGGAAGGCGGCGCACGGTTTGCGGCGGTGGACCTCGGTAAGTCATCTTGGCTTCAGCGCTTCAACGCACGTCACCTTGGAAATTGTAGTCACTATCGATGCATGTTTTACGACGAGTTTTTGGATGTGATTTGCGAGGACGTAAAAGCAGGGCACGGCGGTTACGCAGGCTGAGAACGGGAACCGTGGAGGTATGGATTGTCCACGATTCATGCACCGATGTCGAACGAGCGCTTGTGGCCGAACAGCGGCGGATGGCGATCGGCTCACATCGACAAGAAGCAGCCCAAAACGCTGGCGTTAGCAAGCCGCGCTGCTGGTGGAGCGAATCCAGAACGCGTGTCGTCGCGAGGGCAAACTAAAGGCACCTCAGTCCTAAATCGCGCAAAGATGCTATCTTTGAACCGTCTACCCAATATCAACCGGGAGCGCGCTATGGCAGAGGACAAAAGTGATGTCGACGATCATTGGCACGTAAGCGCAGCTTGCTTCAATTGCGGCGCGGTTCGAACGGCTGCTCCGAATCTGTTCATCGAGCGAAACGGCGCTTCGGCGTTTGCTCACCAGCCTGCCAGTGAACAAGAAACAGAAGATGCGTGGCGAGGCGTCCTCGTCTGTCCGGTGGCTGCCGTTCGGCCGCCAAAAGGTTTGAAGATGCCGGCAGGCCTTTTCCCGCAAGCCCTGGCTCCCGGCGTGTGGAGGCTCGGGTATAACGCCCGCTCTTCGTATGGCGCTCACAGCTACATCACGCTTGCAGGCGGCCTGCGTCTGATGATCGACGGCTCGCGCTGGTCCAGCCACCTCGAGCGCTGGATCGCGGAAGCCGGAGGATTGGATCATATCTTGCTGACCCACCGCGACGATGTCGCGGACGCGGGCATCTATGCGAAGCGCTTTGGCGCCCGCGTCTGGATCCATGCAGACGACGCCGATGGCGCCCCGTTCGCCACTGACGTAATCACGGGTGATCTGGCGCATGAGATGTTGCCGGGTGTTCGGGTCATTCCGATGGCGGGACACACACGGGGAAGCGTCATGTTCCTCGTCAACGAGGCCCTTTTCTCTGGAGACTCACTGTGTTGGGATTTCGAAAGGCACGCTCTGCGTGCCTTTCGAGACGTCTGCTGGTACGACTGGCCCACCCAACTTCGCTCCCTTGAGCGACTCGTTCATGAGAGCTTCAGTGGCGTGTTCGCCGGGCATGGCGGAAGCATCATTCTGGATGCGCCGACGATGCAGCGCGAACTGCGAGCGTTTCTCGATACGGTAAAAGCGGACATTCCGGGAGCGGGCTAAGCAAAGCACACCCGTTGAGCAGCGGCAAAAAAGGCGCAAATCATCGCATCCGCTCACGACGCGCAGGCTCGACTTCGTGCAGATAGCCGGTAAAGGTGTCGCGCGGTGTTGATCCGGTTAGTTGAGTCATGATTCGACCCACTTCACCACGGTGGTATCCACTGTGGGCGATTACGTGCCCGAGCATTTCCTCGCGAGACATTCGCCCAGGCGTTCCGTCTGTAAAGGAAAACTCAATAACTTCGGTGAGGTCGGTCTCGCTCAAACTCTCAACATACGCGATGTACCATTGATCAGTGTCCCTGATTGACTGGATTAGTTCTTCCAGATGCGGAACATTGTCCGTGCCTGTAGTTACGTACTCGTGCCACATAGGTTGAAGATTTGAGGCGAAGATTTTATCGACGATGTGGGCGTGGGCGAGAATGCAAATCGCCGTGTTGCGTTCGGCGTTAGGTGAGTCGTCGGCAAGTTCCCTCAACCCCGCAATCAATCCTTCATCGGCTCAAGCCTTATATCGAAACAGAGAACTTAAAAGCGTCTTTGCACTCATTTCGTTTGCTCGATCCCCATATGACTACGGTGGTTGGCCTTGCTATAACAGGCTCCAAGGATAACCGGTGTGCGATGTGTTCCCGTCGGCAGCCCCTGGAATGCGAGTTCATATTCGCATTCTGAAGTGGAGCGTCAATTTTGCATACTCGTGTTTCTCCACAGCCGAAAACCAGGCGCAAAGCACCACGGCAGCGGCGTTCGCGGGTGACGGCGGATGCCATGATCGAAGCGGCGACTCGCATTCCGGGAAATCGAGGGCGGGCGGCATTCTCGGCTAACGGCGACCCGGATCAGGTGGTACATGAACATCTGTTCCCGATCGCATTCGATTCGCGCACGACGGTGCTGCTGCTCGCCTAGACGTTCGCTCTGGAGAAATACTACGGGATCCTCAGAGATAGAGAACACGGACGCTCATAGAGCAAAGCAGAGCGGTCAATCCACGGTAGGCTTCCAGGGCGGCTAACAAGCGAAACGAAACCCCCATTGAGCATGGCGCCTGTGAGTCGAAGTCACTTGCCCCTTAATGTGACGAGACGAACCTGGACTCTGGAAAGGCCGGAGGCAGCGCAAAGCTGTCGCGGAGGCGTTTCGTCTCCGCGGCAGGCGTCAGGCCAAAGAGTCGCTTGAATTCCCGGTTGAATTGAGAGGGACTGGCATAGCCAACAGCATGACATGCCGCCTCGGCGGTAATACCCTGGCGCACCATCAGCAAGCGAGCCTGATGCAATCGAGTGGATTTCACATACTGCATCGGCGAAGTACTCGTGATGGCCTTGAAGTGACTGTGGAACGTCGGCACGCTCATTCCGGCCTGGCTTGCCAATAGCGGAAGGTCCAGAGGCTCCGCATAGGTCGCGTGGATACGCTCAAGCGCTTTCCCAATCTTGCCGAATTGCCCTTGCATCGCTAAAGCCGCGCGCATTGTGTGGCCTTGTGCGCCGGTCAGAACACGGAAATACAATTCGCGTACCAGCCCCGGGCCGAGGATTGCGGCGTCAAGTGGCCGGTTCATTGCCTCCAGAAAGCGCAGTACGGACGCTTGCATGGCCGCATCCATTGGACTTGACATCATCGTCTGCGGCACGTCATCTGACGTTGGCAAACCATGATGATCTATCTGAATCATGAGCTCTGCCGCCACTTGAAAATCCAGGTGCATATAGATCGCCAGCAGCGGACACTCGGGCGTCGCGTCGGTTTCCATTGTGAAGGGTACCGGCACCGCCACAGCCAGATAGTGCTGCTCGTCATACACGTAAATCCGGTCACCAAAAAATCCGCGCTTTGTCCCCTGGCAGACGATCACGATGCCGGGATCGTATAGCACCGGCGTGCGAGACAACGCCCGATCCGAGCGCAGAATACGCACATCGCGCAACGCAGTCAGGTTGTAGCCTTCTTGTGGGGCCAACGCAGTAAGCAAGGCAACCATCCGGTGCCTTTCGCGTGTGCCGGCAGAGGAAACAGCTTGCTCATTGCCCTCGGCATAGTCCACTTTACTCATAGAAATAGGCAATAAAGACAGAGAGTCAGGTCTGATTTTCAGCAATTATTCAGAATAACATGCAACTCTTCGAACCAACCCAGGAGTGTTCCCATGTCATCAACCAAAACCATGCTGATCACTGGCGTCAGTAGCGGCTTCGGACGCGCACTGGCAGAAGAAGCGCTTGCTGCAGGGTACCGGGTCGTCGGCACCGTACGAAGCGAGCAGGCAAAACAGACGTTCGAAGCGCTTAGCTCCGCCAGCGCATTCGGTCGCGTACTTGACGTTACTGACTTTGAGTCTGTCGAACATGTCGTGGCCGGAATTGAGGCAGACGTCGGGCCACTGGACGTGCTGGTGAACAACGCCGGCTACGGTCATGAAGGCGTCATGGAAGAGTCACCGCTTGATGAAATGCGTCGGCAATTCGACGTCAATGTGTTCGGTGCCGTTGCCGTCATGAAAAGTGTGTTGCCATATATGCGCGAGCGGAGACGGGGACATATTCTCAACATCACGTCGATGGGTGGCTTTATCACCATGCCGGGAATCGCCTACTACTGCGGCAGTAAATTCGCACTGGAGGGGATTTCCGAGGTCATCGGCAAAGAAGTCAAGCCGTTCGGCATCCGCGTGACCGCGGTGGCGCCTGGATCTTTTCGCACTGACTGGGCCGGCCGTTCGATGGTTCGGACGCCGCGCTCGATCCCGGACTACGATCCGCTGTTCGACCCGATTAGAAAGGGACGGGAAGAGAAAAGCGGTCGGCAACTCGGGGATCCTGTGAAAGCTGCACGTGCAATGCTGTCCGTTATCGAAAGCGATGAGCCGCCGTCGCATCTTCTGCTGGGAAGTGATGCGCTCGGTTTGGTCCGCGAAAAGCTTTCGTTACTCAGTGCAGAATTTGACGCGTGGGAAACCGTCACGAGGTCGACGGACGGATGAATCAGAGGAGATCCGAAGAGCGCCTCTCCTTTCCAGGCCGCGAAGACTCTGACTCGCAACTTATGGTTAAGGCGTTGTGCGAAATAGGGCGATCTCTCGACCGCAATTCAGCGGGGCATACTCGTCAGCGCTTCTCGCCACGTTCTCGGGAATACGCATCTCGTGCCCCTTAGCGTGAGTGTTAGCCGTTGGTCCCGAACGTCGTCATCCGCGCCGGCGACTTCAGCTGGAGGGCTTCCAGGCCGCCAATTCACGTCCGAGCGACGACATGGCTGCCCGGCAGATCTGGACCAGTGTGCCGACGAATGTCATCCATGCGTGCGCAGCCGCGTATGGGTAGGGCGAGGAACATCGTCCTAAGAATTCAGCCTGAGGTATCGACGCGTGCCTTCGCTCTAGCACCGATAGTTACCGCCGTCCCGTTCAAGCAGCCGCAAGAGCGCTGTCCATTCACGATCCAGATGAACGGTGTCCAGGTACGCGTAGTCATCGTGTTGCCTGGCAGCGTGCTCGCACACCTCGGGCGAAGGAATTGTCACTTTCTGGCCGGCAGACAAGGTCGTGACTTGTATCTCGCACGCCTTGTTCAGATAGTACATACGCGTGAATGCCTCGGCGATCGAACGGCCCGTCGTAAGAAGCCCGTGGTTACGCAGTATCAGGTAGTCCTTGTCCCCGATCGATTGCACGATACGCTCCCGCTCATCAAGCTCAAGCGAAATGCCCTCATAGTCGTGATAGGCAACGCGGTTATAGAACTGCATGCTGATCTGGTTAAGCGGCAGCAACCCGCATTCCATTGCGGCCACCGCCATTCCGGCGGAAGTGTGAAGATGCACCACGCACTCGGAATCGTGACGGGCAAGATGCAAGGCGCTATGAATGGTGAAGCCTGCGGCGTTCACTTCGAAACGCTCGTCGCCAACGGGACTGCCTTTCACGTCGATTTTCACGAGCGACGACGCTGTGATCTCGTCGAAGAACCAGCCATGCGGATTGATGAGGAACGTATCCTTCGTACCTGGAACGCGAGCTGAAATATGCGTATAAATCAAATCGGTCATGCCGAACTTCGCGGCCAGCCGGTATGCCGCAGCAAGCTGCACCCGTGTGTCCCACTCCTGCGCGGAAATGTTCCTCGGTTTGCGATTGAAATGCGGATCGGATGTAGAGATCATTGAGAAGCGTTCTCCGTGACGTGATGCGGATAATGTCGTAGTTCAACGCTACATGGAGGCAAAGCGACGCCTGCGCATCGCACGCATTGGCTAAAATCGCTCATACAGAAATGGTCAGCCTTTGCCCCAAGGTTCGCGCTCTTTCAGATTCCATCGCCGGACAAGTTTTGTTTGCGGCGCACTTGAACCGGAAGAAAATTAAATTGTCTTGGTTGACATCACTGTATGACGTCACTCATCATATGTCAACGAGCATGAATGCACAAACGGTTCAACCGGAGGGTTACAGTGGCCAGTCCCGCACAGGCACGTGTTGGTGTTGATATCGGCGGCACGTTCACCGACGTCGCGCTCGAACTAGGTGACAAAATTTTTTCGACCAAGGTCCTCACGGATTACACGGCGCCCGAACGCGCGATCATCCGGGGCATTGAAATTGTCACTACGAAGGCCGAAATCGGACTCGAGGACATCGGCGTCATCATCCACGGGACGACACTCGCCACCAACGCACTGATCGAACGCCGGGGCGCCAGGACAGCATTCATCAC
Organism: Caballeronia udeis; assembly: GCF_044909315.1. GTDB lineage: Bacteria > Pseudomonadota > Gammaproteobacteria > Burkholderiales > Burkholderiaceae > Caballeronia > Caballeronia udeis_A. The sequence goes on along the minus strand of NZ_JBIYEB010000029.1, from coordinate 30,567 downwards.
CACCGAGGGGTTTCGGGACACGATCGAAATGCGGACCGAAAACCGCTTCGAGCAATACGACCTGAATATCAAACTGCCTCCGCCACTCGTTGAGCGTTGCGACCGCTTCACGCTTGCCGAACGCCTGGACGCCCAGGGCGGTGTGTTGCTGGCTCCTGATCATCGAGCGATTCAAACCCTGATCGACCGGATCGAACAAGGCGGCTACGAAAGTGTCGCGATCGGATTTATCCACGCGTATGTGAATGGTGTCCACGAGCGCATGATGCGTGACGCACTCCTCGCGCGGCTTCCGGACGTATCCATTTCGATTTCATCGGAAGTCTCCGCGCAGATACGTGAATTCGAACGTTTCAATACCGTGTGCGCAAATGCGTATGTGCGCCCCATCATGAAGTCGTATCTCGATCGCTTGATTGGCGAGGTACGTCAGGCCGGCGCCGACTGCCCGATCTTTGTCATCCACTCGGGCGGGGGGATCATATCCGTGCAAAGCGCGTCCGAGTTCCCGGTCCGGCTCGTTGAATCAGGACCTGCGGGCGGCGCCATCTTCGCAGCCCATATCGCGGCGCGTTACGACTTGAACTCGGTACTCTCGTTCGACATGGGCGGTACCACTGCGAAGATCTGTCTGATCGATGACCACACGCCCAAGACGGCGAATACGTTCGAGGTCGCACGCACCTATCGCTTCAAGAAAGGCAGCGGCATGCCCATCTCCATCCCCGTGGTTGAAATGGTGGAGATTGGGGCGGGCGGCGGTTCGATCGCCGCTGTCGACGTCATGCGTCAGATCAGGGTGGGCCCGCACAGCGCCGGCTCTGAACCCGGACCTGCCTGCTATCAGCGTGGCGGCACTCATCCAACCGTCACCGACGCTGACTTGCTATTGGGAAGAATTGATCCGGACGACTTTGCAGGCGGCTCCATTCCATTGTCGGTTAGCGCTGCTGCGGATGCGTTGGTCAATCAGGTGGGGGCCATGTTAGATCTGGGCGCAGAAGAAGCGGCTTACGGAATTGCCGAGGTCGTGGATGAAAACATGAGCAACGCCGCGCGCGTCCATGCCGTGGAGAGCGGCAAAGACATCAGCGATTACACGATGATCACCTTCGGCGGCGCGGGTCCGCTGCATGCGGCACGTCTCTGCGAAAAGAGCGGCATCGGCAAATTTCTCGTGCCGCCGGGTGCGGGTGTCGGCTCGGCTATCGGCTTTCTGCGCGCTCCATTCGGTTATGAAAGCGTCCGTAGCGCAAGCATGCGGTTTTCTGATTTCGATGCGTCCGCATTAAACAGCGTGGTGAGCCAGCTGAGCGAGGAAGCGGTTCGCTTCGCGCGCCAGGGCTCGGGGCCGATCGAACCTGCCGTGGAGGTGAAAGCGTTCATGCGCTATGTAGGGCAGGGTTGGGAAATCCCGATCGCGTTCCCCTGCCGGACGTTCACCGCTGCCGACAAAACCACATTCACCGATCTGTTCACAACGGCTTATACGCAGTTCTTTGGCCGGCCGATCGAGGGCCTTGACATCGAAATCGTCAGTTGGGCGGTGAAGGCAAGCTCACCCCTGCCGCCCGTCGAGCGCTTGCGACTGGTCGATGAACACACGGATATCACCCCCCAGAAGACACGCCGGATCTTCGACGCGGCTCTGCATACCTTCGTGAATGCGGCAATCGTGGAGCGAAGCGCCATGCCGGTGGGCGCTTGCATACGTGGCCCTGCGGTCATTGTCGAACCGGAAACAGCCACCCTTGTGACCTCTTCTTTTGACGCCACTGTGCAACCTGACGGTTGCCTGCTTGTGGTCGCGAAAGCACTCAGCGCCGGCACGGCGAACCGGGAGTAAGGGCATGGCGTTGAATAATGTCGAAACCATTCACATGCAAGTCATGTGGAACCGCTTGATTTCCGTCGTCGAAGAACAAGCGATGGCGCTGATACGTACCGCCTTCAGCACCAGCGTCCGTGAAGCCGGGGACTTGTCAGCAGGCATCTTCGATCAACGCGGCCGGATGCTCGCCCAGGCCGTCACCGGAACGCCCGGCCACGTAAATACGATGGCGGAGGCGGTCGCTCATTTCATGGAAGACATCGGCGTTGACCGAATGAATGAAGGCGACGTGTACCTGACCAATGACCCATGGAAAGGCACCGGGCACCTTCATGACTTTACCGTGGTGTCACCGTCCTTTTTTAAGGGCGAGCTGATCGGCTACTTTGCAAGCACGGCACATGTGGTCGATATCGGTGGCCGGGGTTTTGGTCCTGACTCGCGGGAAGTGTACGAAGAAGGTCTCTTCGTGCCGATCATGCGTCTGATCGACCGTGGCGACGTGAATCGAGACCTGGTGAATATCCTGCGCAACAACGTGCGCGAAGCCGACAAGGTGGTGGGCGATCTGTATGCACTAGCCGCGTGTAACGAAACGGGTCATAAACGTCTTGTCGAGATGCTGAAGGAGTTTGGGCTAGCCGATGTTGAAGGCATTGGCGAATTCATCCTCGCACGTAGCCGGGAAGCGACGCTTGAACGAATAGCCGCGTTACCCAAGGGGAGCGAAACCAACGAGATGACGCTCGATGGTTACGACGTCCCGGTCAAACTCAAGGTAAAGCTCTCCATAGCTGACGATCACTTATTGGCGGATTTCGATGGCTCAGGGCCTTCAAGTCCGTTTGGGATCAACGTTCCTCTGATCTATGCCAAAGCCTACGCGTGCTACGGTCTTAAATGCATCATTGCTCCAGAGGTTCCGAACAATGCGGCATCGCTTGAACCCTTTCGCGTCCAGGCTCCCAAAGGCTGCATTCTGAACGCGCAGCGGCCAAGTCCGGTGGCGGTTCGCCATGTGCTGGGACACTTCGTCCCGGATCTGGTCCTCGGCGCGCTGCACAAAATCCTTCCCGCGCGGGTTCCGGCTGAAGGCGCTGGCGCCCTTTGGAATCTTCATGTCAGCGCGCGACCCGTGAACGAGGAATCCGGCTTAAGAGGCGCTGAGATCCTGATGTTCAATAGCGGCGGCACAGGCGCTCGCGCGGAGCTTGATGGCCTGTCGGCCACCGCATTCCCTAGCGGTGTGCACGCCATGTCCGTTGAAGCGACCGAGCAGGTCGGCCCGATTGTCGTGTGGCGCAAGGAGTTGCGTTCGGGATCGGGCGGCGCCGGTTTGCATCGGGGCGGCTTGGGTCAGATTGTCGAGATAGGACCGCGCAAGGGTTATCACTTCCGCTTCAACGCGATGTTCGATCGCATTGATCATCCCGCGCGCGGGCAGTCGGGCGGCAAGCCAGGTGCTCCCGGTCAAGTGACCTTGTCGGACGGTACCAGGATGCGCGGCAAGGGGACGCAAGCCGTGGGAGAAAACGAACGCGTTGTGTTGTCGCTGCCGGGCGGCGGAGGAATAGGAATGCCTGAACAACGCTCCCCTGAAGCCTTGATTCGTGATGTCCGTAACGAATATGTTTCAGAGGCTCAACTGCGCGACGAATATGGTACTTCGCTCGAAGCGCTCACCGCATCAGAAGGAAAATAAGGAGCTTTGCAATGGCCGAAGTGAACAAGCCGTTCAAGAGGATTTTGATAACGGGCGCTGCCGGTGCGCTTGGTACGGTGCTGAGGGAAGCGTTAAAACCGTATGCGTCAACGCTTCGCCTCAACGACCGTTCAGCACTGGGCGAGGTGGCGGAAAACGAAGAGCACGTGATCTGCGACCTGGCCGATAAAAGTGCGGTGTTCGAGATGATGAAAGACGTCGGCATGGTCGTTCACCTCGGAGGCGCTCCGCGAGAAAACACCTTCCAGGTGGTGCTTGATTCGAATATTGTCGGCAGCTACAACATCTATGAATCAGCGCGCCAGACAGGCGTAAGGCGGGTCATCTATGCAAGCTCCGTGCACGCGATAGGCTTCTACGAGTGCACGCAAACTATCGACGCAGACGTCCCGCAAAGACCGGACAGCCTTTACGGCGTGAGCAAGGCATTTGTCGAAAATCTGTCGCGATACTACTTCGACAAGTTTGGCATTGAGTCCGTGTGTCTTCGGATCGGTTCGTGCTTTCCCAAACCGGTCGATCGCCGAATGCTTGCAACGTGGCTTTCTTATGGCGATTTCGCGCACCTTGTTGTGCGCTCCCTCGTTTCATCGAGTGTCGGTCACATGATTGTCTATGGGAACTCGGACAACAGCGCCAATTTCTGGGACAACTCGCAGGCCGGTTACCTTGGATATCGCCCAAAAGATACGGCTGATATTTTTCAGGACGAGGTGTTTTCGCAGACACCCATACCCGACCCGCGGCATCCTGCGATCCGTTTCCAGGGTGGCCAATTTGCAGCGGATGGTCACTTTGAAGATCCGAAAGTAGACCAGCATTCCTGAATAACAAGGCTAAAGAGTGGCGATGGCTATGGCACAGCAAGCAACTAAAACACACTATGACGTGGTGATCGTGGGTGGTGCGGTAGTCGGCAGCGCGACGGCGTACTTTCTCGCAACCAACCCCGATTTCAATGGGTCGGTGCTGGTAGTCGAGCGCGACTGGTCTTATGCGCAGTCGGCGACCGCCTTGTCGAGTGCCTCGATCAGACATCAGTTCTCCAATCCGCTAAACATCAAGATCTCGCAGTTCGGAACCGAATTCATTCGCAGCTTTCATGAACGCGTGGCCGTTGACGGTGACGCACCAGAGCTGGGGTTCAAGGAAAACGGTTACCTGTACCTTGGCAACGCCGCCGGCGCCACGGCACTCGCGCGAAACTTCGTCACTCAACGAGAAAATAACGCGGATGTTGCGCTGTTCGACGTCGGGCAACTTCAGGCGAAGTTTCCGTGGCTCAATCCGGACCAGCTCGTCAATGGCGTATATGGTCAAAGCGGGGAAGGGTGGTTCGACAGCTACGGCCTGCTGCAAGGAATGCGCTGTAAAGCCCGCTCCCTGGGGATTGAATACGTCGAAAACGAAGTGGTGGCAATCAACCGTGAAAACACAACGATCACATCGGTCGTTCTGAGGTCCGGTGAAACCATTGGATGCGGACAGTTGATCAATGCCGCGGGTACGCGTGGTCCGGCCGTCGCCCGGCTTGCGGGCCTGGATATTCCGGTTGAGCCGCGCAAGCGCTGTTTGTTCGTCTTTGATTGCCGCACGCCTCTGCCCGGAAAAGTCCCGCTTACGATCGACACCACGGGCATTTTCTTTCGCCCCGAAGGCCAGTACTACCTGACCGGGTGTTATCCAGATCCTGATCCCCTTGCTGACGTAACGGATTTTGATGTGCTGCACGGGGAATTCGATGAGATTATCTGGCCGGCGCTGGCCGAACGCGTTCCCGCTTTTGAGGCAATCAAAGTGGTGAATTCGTGGGCAGGCCACTATGACTTCTGCATGCTTGATCACAATGCCATTGTTGGCCCTCACTCGGACGTTTCCAACTTCCTGTTCGCAAACGGATTCAGTGGACATGGTCTCCAGCAATCACCGGCCATTGGACGGGGCTTAAGCGAGCTGATCATCTACGGCAGCTATCGAGCACTCGACTTGTCCCCCCTCGGTTATGAACGTGTCGTCGAAAATCGGCCATTCCTGGAAGAAGGCGTCATTTAGACGACCAGCCGAAGTCCAATAAAGAAGGATTCAAAGTGTCCAAGCACAGTTATAAAACAGCGTTGGTGACGGGTGCATCGAGCGGGATTGGCCGTGAAATCGCGAAGCGCCTGGTGGCGGACGGTCTCGCCGTATACGCGTTGGGCCGAGACGCAGCCGCGTTGGACACCTTGTCGAAAGAGTGCGATTTGACACCGCTCGTTTTGGATCTGAAGGATGTCGCGCAATTGGCTAGCTTGTTCTCCGAGAATGAGATCGATGTGGTTGTGAACAACGCCGGCCTGCTGCCTGCTCTTGGACGGTTTGCCGAGACCTCGCCGGTAGACGTCGACAGCATGATCGACGTCAATCTCAGGGCGCCGCTGCACTTGGCCCAGATGGCGCTCGAGGGCATGATCAACCGCAAGCGGGGTCACCTGTTCTTTATTGGATCAAGTGCCGGTCGCTTCCCTCATCCAAACACCGCGGTTTATGGGGCAACCAAAGCAGCCATTAGCATGTTCTGCGATTCCCTTCGATGCGACCTTCTGGGTACCGGCGTACGCGTGTCCGAAATTGCACCCGGTCGAGTTCAGACAAGCCTCTATCGAACCGCGCTTGGTGACGAGGGTGCGAACAAGAAACTCTACGACTCATACCGATCAATTCAGCCGGAGCACATTGCTGAACTGATCGTAGCGGCATTGAACCTCCCGGACTACGTGAACGTTTCGAGGCTGGAAGTCTTTCCGACCGATCAAGCCCCGGGCGGTTCGCAGATTGTTGCGAACCAGTGACTGGAACTTCGAAAACCCATAGGCGAACACATGAAGAATCAACGTGCAGTCATTGTTGGCGGCGCAGCCGGACTCGGACTCTCGGTGGCAAGGCTGATGCTGAAAGAGGGTGCGGCTGCCATCGCGCTCATCGATAAAAATCGCTCGGCCCTTGATGAAGCGGTAGCCCAACTTCGCACTGAGGGCCACGAAGTGTTTGGCGTTGCAGGTGACATCACGCTAAAAGAGTCTGCCCATGAGGCCTTTCGACAAGCGGCTGCCGTGCTTGGCCGGGTCGACAGCGTGGTCAATAGCGCCGCTATCTACCCGCGGCGGCCGCTGCTTGAAATTTCGGATGGGGACTGGGACCTTGAGAACGCAGTCAACATCAAGGGGACGTACCACATGATGGTCGCGGCGGTGGAGCACATGCGCGCACGCCCCAGGTTCGAAGCGAACGTGTCAGGGCGTATTGTGAATATTACGTCTGTCGACGCTTTCAAAGCGCATCCGCAAAATGCTCACTATGCCGCGACAAAGGCTGCGGTCGTCAGCTTGACGAAGTCCTTCGCGCAGGAAGTGGCGAAAGACGGGATTCTCATCAACTCGGTTGCACCCGCTGGTTTCGCAACGGACAAGGCGAAAAAGCTGGGTTTCCTGGGTGAGCTCGCAGCCGCAAACCCCTTGGGCCGGGCGGCAGAACCGGAGGAAATCGCGCAATGGGTCGTCATGATGGCGAGCAGCCGCAATACCTATGCAACGGGCGAGAATGTTGTCGTAAGTGGCGGATACATCTACGTCTGATCCACGAATGAGCCTGTAGCCTGATGGGGGTTGGAGCCTAAGAAGTCGCGAAGGCCGTGTGATAACATCATGTGATGTCATACGGCCTAGGTCATACGCCGGACTGAGCGCAGCAGCTCGACATGCGGTGTGTCTGCATCCGACAATTGCAGAGTCCTTCCCGCCTCGATCCGGCGCGGAGTACGCGGAATGTCAACCATCGACGCTGAAACCCTTCTTAAGAACGCCTCAAGCTCCGGACGCCGTCGAAGCCTCACCGAACTCGTCATTCAGGCGTTGTCGGACAAGATCGAGCGCGGTGAATATACGCCCGGCGAGAAACTACCTACCGAGCCCGAACTCTGCACGGAATACGGCGTTAGTCGAACGGTTATCCGTGAAGCCGTTGCGTCATTGAAGCTGGGCCGACGTCTTATTGCCCGTCACGGTGTTGGCGTATTTGTGGCCGAAGCCGACGCGCATTCTTCGGCGAATTCCTTTCTTGATACATCGACGTTGAACAACTCGATGTATGTTCTGGAACTGCGCATAGGAGTGGAGACGGAGGCCGCAGCCTTTGCCGCAATTCGCCGGACCACACAACATCTGGACGCGCTGAAACAGGTCTACGCCCGGATGGACAATCTGAATCCCGACGACGACGCAGAGTGCGCCCGGGCTGACTTCGAGTTCCATCTGGCCGTGGCGACATGCTCCGGGAATCCCCACTTTACTTCGATCCTCCGCTCGCTCGGACAGGAGATCACGATCGACCTCAGGCTCAAGCATGCCAAGGCCGATGCGAAGGAGCGCAGGATCTATATCAAGCGAATCCAACGAGAGCACAGCGCCATTCTTGACGCGATCGAAAAGCAGGACGAAGGCGCTGCGCGCCGCGCGATGCGCCGGCATCTGAACGAAAGCCTCGAGCGTTACCACAACCTGTCGAACGCATCCACAACGGAGGGTAGTTAGGGCTCACCAGTTCGAACGTGTCAGGATCAACGTGGTCGACCGCCGCCGGCTGCTTGCTGCCCTCGTTTGATTTTGCGGCGGTCGTGTCCTGACCCGGTTCGGCTTTAATTCTTCAAAACCTCGACCTTGTCTCCGTGCGCGATTGCCTGCGGAACCCACTTCCCGCCAGTCACTTTATAAAACGTCGCCGCGGGATCTTTCATGTCGCCATTGGCCATGAACGCAACATCTCCGGCGATTCCCTCAAACGAGATTGACTTGATAAACGGTGCGTACACCTTAGGATCAGTCGAATTGGCTTTCTGCATGGCGCGAACAAGTACCCAGGTTGCGTCGTATGCCGCGGGTGAATAGGCCACCACGCCCTGGTTATATTTTGCCTTCATGCGCTCATCGAATTGCTTGCCCGCTTTTAACTGCGACAGAGGGACGCCATAGTCCCACGACATGGCGCCGTCTGCGTCAGGCCCCGCCACCTGAAGGAATGTTTCGTTCTCGAAGCTGCCGCCGCCCAGGAAGACAGCCTTCATACCCAGTTGACGCATCTGTTTCACGACCATCCCGGCCTGCTGATCCAGGCCGGCCCAGAATACGACATCCGGGTTAAACGACTTCATGCGGGTAAGCTGGCCTTTGAAGTCCACCGCCTTGTCCGTTGTGAACTCCCGGTCGACAATCTTGCCACCCGATTTCTCGACGCCCTTGACGAATTCGTCTGCCATGCCCTGACCGAACGCGCTGCGATCGTCCATGACGGCGATACTTTTTCCCTGCAACGATTCCACCGCGGATCGCCCGGCGAGTTGTCCCATTTGCGAGTCGGAATTCGTGACCCGGAAGACGGTATTAAATCCCTGGGACGTCAGGGCCGGATTGGTGGCAGTTGGCGAAACCATCGGGATGCCCGCGTTATAGTAAATCCGCGATGCCGGAATACTGGTGCCGGAGTTGAAGTGCCCGACAATGCCGACCACGCCCGCATCAACAAGCTTTTGCGCTACCTGCGTGCCTGTGCGAGGGTCGCCGGCGTCATCCTCTGAATCAAGCGCGAAGTGCACCGGTTGTCCGCCAATGACGATCTTTTTCGCGTTGGCGTCTTCGATCGCCATTTCTACGCCGTGTTTCAAGTCAATCCCATAGTGGGCCGACCCGCCAGTCAGAGGTGCGGCAAATCCAATTGTCGTGTCGGCCGCATACGCGGCCGAACAAACCATTGAGGAAGTAAGGAAAACAGGTGCAAGGGCGACAGCAATAGTGGAACGCGAAAAGCGGCTCATCATTGACTTCCTCAATCGTTAGCAGGTTTTTGCTTCAAGGTTTTTATTAGTTCTACCAATTACAATTTGTTTGAAATCCCGTTGCAGTGCTCGGATAGGTGGCCGGTCTCGACTCCGGGCGCTCCCATAGTCGCGAACGATCATGCTTTTTCGGTGCGGGAGACAGCCGGCGATGATGCTCAGAGTATGAGGTGTGTCGTCATATGTCAATGCTCGAAAAAAATATTCGAGTTGGGGTTTTTGCCGATCCGAAAAAAGGCAAAGCCGGTGCGATGCTTGACGCTGCAGTACCCAGGCGCGAATATTGGCGGCATCTGTGCAACACGTAAAATAAGCTCGGCTCGCGCTGCAAACAACCGGGACATGGCCGTGCGACGGTCGTCGAGCATGCAGAAGTGGAGACGAAGTGGATCAGCCCATCGATCGTAGAGCAGCGTTACGCGCCATTGCGCACGTTGGCCTGCTGTGCATGACGCGACCCGTTCTCGCGTCCGGCTCATCGCCTCGCGTCGTCTTCCTTAATCCTGGCGAGGCTGTTGAGCTCGGCACCGGACAACAGTGGCAACTGGTTTCCAGGTTCATGCAGGTGGCGGCGCAAACCTTCAACATGCAGCTGGAAATCCTGTACGCGGAACGTGATCATCTGCTGATGTTGCGCCAGGCTGCGCAGGTTGCAAACCGCGCCGAAGCGCCGGACTACGTGGTGCTCGTCAATGAAAAGATGGCCGCTGACCAAATGCTGGTGACACTTGCGCGTTCGACTGCCAAGGTGATCGTCATCCACAATGACCTTACGCCGAGTCAGCGCAGCAAGATCGGCAACGAACGGGAAAGCATCCGTAACTGGATCGGAACGGTGACGGCAAACGCCGCGCGCGGAGGGTATCGCCTGATGCAATATTTGTATCAGCGCCAGAGTCCCGCCGGCGCGCAGGTGATCGGGATTACGGGAGACCCGAACACCCCGGTCTCGCTGGAGCGAGCCGAGGGCGTCCAGGCGTTCCTGTCCCAGGTGCCTGATGCGCATTCGTGTCAACTGGCCTTCAGTGACTGGAGCTATGCCGATAGCGCCGAGAAGGCACGCGTACTGCTGGCACGTTATCCGCAGGCCAATGTGATCTGGGCTGCTAACGACTCCATGGCGCTCGGTGCCTTGAGTGCAGTCAAGGCACGTCATGCCCCCGTGCTGGTCGGCGGGATGGGCGCGTTGCAGGAGGCGCTCGCCAATGTCGCCAACGGTGGTCTGGCTGCCATGGTGGCGGGCGACTATTTCATTGGCGCGTGGGCGATGGTTTTGCTGTACGACTATCATCGCGGCAAGGACTTCGCCACATCCGGAGGGGTTCGCCAGAAGCTGGATTACCTGAGCGTCATCCACCGTGAGAACGCCCTGCGGTTCAAGGAGGCTGTATTCGCCCGGGGACAAACGTTTGACTTCGGCGTCTATTCGAAATGCCTTCATCCCCGCCCCGGTCCGTATGATTTCGATCTGGAACGTCTACTGAACACCGTGTCGACGCCCTCGTGATCCGCTTTTCCCCGCGCTATCTGCTGCGCTCGCTCAGCCTGCACACCAAGCTGATGGTTGCGCTTGCTGTCCTTGTCGCGCTGGTGGCCGGCACCTTCGCCTATTTCGCGGCCGAACATGAACGCGAACGCCGGCTTGTCGCACTGGAACAACGGGCCACACGCATCGCAGACCTGCTCAGCCGCTCGCTTGCACAGCCGTTGTGGAACGTCGATCGCAACGCGATTGACGAACAGCTCGCCGCGCTTGCACCTAATCCCGAAGTCATCGAATTCACCGTCACGGCCGCAAACTACGGCATCGTGAGCACGATCAAGGGCCCGCACCCGAACGATCCCGCCGGCCGCGTGGTGCGTATCAGGTCGATTGAATACACTCCGCTCGGCGACGCCCCGCGGGAGAAAATCGGCGAGGTCCGGGTCGTCTTCACCCGGGCAGTCGCCGAGCAGGCAATCGGCGCCGCTCGCGGGGTTATCCTCTGGACGGTGGCAGCCTTCGTCGCGATGCTTTATGTCGCCACTTTCGTCCTGCTCAAACGGATGGTGTACGGCCCGATCAGCCGCCTCGAGGAGATGGTCGACCGTATCGCAAGCGGTGATTTTCAGGCCCGCTGCATCGTGGAGTCCGGCGACGAACTGGGACTCCTCGCCACCCGCGTCAATGCAATGGCAGACCGCCTGCATCATTCCACAACGTCTTTGCGCATAAACGAAAGAAAGTACCGCAGCATTGTCGAGAACGCGCTTGAGGGCATCTTCCTGCTCGATCGCTGCGGCAGGTTGAACGAGGCCAACCCGGCAATGGCACGGTTGCTCGGATACGAGACACCGGCCGAACTGATCGCAGCGAGCGCCGCGGCTTCATACTCGCTGCCTTTCTCGCCGGCGCAAACCCGAAAGCTGTTCGAGAGCCTGCGTGTCACAGGAGAGATCATCGGCTTCGAACTGCGCCTGACGTGCAGGGACGGCACCCCCATCTGGGTCCAGCTGAATGCGCGCGGAGCCAGCGTCATTGGTGGCGATCCGCCTTTTCTCGAAGGCTTGATGACCGACGTCACGGCCCGCAAGCGGTCGATGGAAACTTTGCGGCGTCACCGCGACCAGCTCGAACAGGAAGTGGCGGAGCGCAAGCGGACCGAGGTTGAACTGCTGGCCTCGCGTGAGCGGTTACGTCAGTTGTCCGCGCACCTGGAAGCGATTCGCGAAGAGGAACGCAAACGCATTGCGATGGAGATTCATGACGACCTCGGACAGTTGCTCACTGCATTGAAAATGGACGTCTCGTTGCTCAGGATGCAACTCGCCAACGACTCGGCCGCGTCTCACAAGGCCGACGGCATGCGTGATCTGGTGGAAAAAACCATCGGGATCGTTCGAAATGTCGCGAGCCACCTGCGCCCGGCAGCGCTCAATTTCGGGCTCGCCTCGGCGCTGGACTGGCTTGCGCAGGACTTCAGGCGGCATGCTCGAATTCCGTGCCACTTTCATCTCGAAGGCCCCGAGCCGCGCCTTCCGGACGCGTGCGCGACGGCGATTTTTCGCATCGCACAGGAGTCGTTGACCAATGTCGCACGCCACGCCAACGCTTCGCGCGTCGACGTGACGCTATGTCATACCGAACGCGGGATTGAACTGACGATCCGCGACAACGGGCGCGGTTTCGACGTCGTGGCAGCGCGCGACGGCTATTCGTACGGCCTGTTGGGCATGACCGAACGCGCGCGATTGATCGACGCCCAGTTGCATGTCGAAAGTACGGCGGACTCCGGTTCAGTCATCCACCTTCATGTCGGGGCGAATTCTGTGTCCTTGTTATCCGAATAGGTTGATGCGACGGATTCGATGCGATGGATTCGGAACGAGACAAGGAGTAACGTTTAACCACGGAAGCAAACGAGTATGAGGGAGGGCGCGATGTCCGACGAAGTTACCCCATGGCGCGTGTTCGAATACGAAGGCTTCGACATCCACGTCCTGCCCCAGTTGAAGCCGCAGCCGGCGCCTGCACACGCGGCGCCGCAAGGAAGCGACCGTTACGAGTATATCGGTTTTATCTGCCGTCACGGTGCGCATGCCGACGTGCCAGGCGAATCCCTCCCATTCCACGGTGATGGTGACGAAGAATTCAAGAGCGCGGACGACGCCGTGCAGGAAGCGCGGCACATCGGGCGAAGCATTATCGACGGCACGCATCCGGATATATCGGTCTTGCCGCTCGTCTCCCATCATCATCCAGGCTGACAACGGCACGGGTTAGAGAGCCCACCAGTCGATGAACTTGCCCCCTGCCGGAACCGAGCTGGCGATCGAAGGATTGAGCGCCATCACGCTGTCCACTTGCGACATGCGCAGCGCCGTGCGCTTTTACCAGGCGCTCGGTTTCCCGCTATTGCACGGCGGCGAAAACGAACCGTTTACTTCATTCGCGACGGGCGCGTCGTTTCTCAACCTTACCGTGGAGACGCACGGTCCGGTCAACTGGTGGGGCCGGGTGATCATCTATGTGTCGGACGTCGATGCGATGTACCGCAAGGTGCTCGCGACCGGGTTTCCGCCTGCGTTCCCACCACGTGATGCGCCCTGGAACGAACGCTATTTCCATGTCAGGGACCCGGACGGGCACGAACTCAGCTTCGCCCGGCCATTGAACCCGGCGCGCGATGGGGCCACAACATCAACAACGTGATGTCGCGCGCATGGGGATCACGCGCTCGAGACAACATCACCACGGGATCGTTTCGTTTTCCCAGCGCGTGAACGTCCCTGTGGGGCTGTCCGGGCCCAGCAGCGCGACGCGCACCGCCTCGCGAGCGCCGTGCTCGACAGTCTCCGTGCCCGAATATCCGTTGAGGTTCGTCCTGGTATAACCCGGCGAGATGGCGTTGACCCTGATCCCCTCCGGCTCCAGTTCGATTGCCATGGCGACGGTCAAAGCATTGAGAGCGGTCTTGGACGCCGGGTAGACCGGACCGAAGATCGCGCGGTAGGCGAAGGCCGGGTCCGAGTTGGCCGTCAGCGACCCAACCCCGCTCGACACGTTGACGATGCGGGCGCCGGGCGTCTCGCGCAGGATTGGGAGCATCGCCTGGTAAACGGCGAGAACACCGAATACATTGGTGTCCCACACCGCGCGCATTTCATCGATCGACACGTTGCTCGGGCGGGTCGTCTTGACGTACTCCTCGACGGACTGGTCGGGCAGCCTGCTCGTATTCGAGATGGCCGCGTTCTGGATCAGCACGTCGAGGCGGCCAAACTCGTTGCGCACGCGCTCCGCCGCGGCGGTGATCGACGCCTGATCCGTCACGTCGAGCTGGAGCGCATGGGCGTCCGGTCCGACCTCCCTGGCCGCAGCTTCGCCACGCTCGATATTGCGCGACCCGACCAGCACAGTGAAGCCGTGTGCCGTGAGATCTTTTGCGATCTGATGGCCGATTCCCTGATTAGCCCCGGTGACCAGAGCGATGGGTTTGTTCTGCATGACACTCTCCTTGCTGCATTGCGCTGTCGCGCACTGTAGCCATTTCCATTTTTCAATTCGAGATCAGGACGATGCTGGCCGGATCAGCGAGCCTCGGCCGCCCATGCTTGCACATCGACGCCGGCCGGGATGTGCATCGGGGATGACGGGTCGGTCGCCGCGCGCCACACGGCTTCGGCGACGTCCTGCGCCCGGGTGATCGCGGCAGACGGATCCGCAAACCGCGCCGTCACGCTATTGACGAGATCGGCATAGGCCTCGTGGTCGAAGCCGTGCATGTGGGCGCGCGCGTTCTCGGCGAACCGGGTTTCCGGCGCCCGGCCCGGCAGCACCAGTCGCGCACGCACGCCGAACTGCTCGAGTTCCAGCGCTACTGACTCGGTGTATGCGTTCACTGCGGCCTTGCTCGCACGGTACGCGGCAAGCAGCGGCAGTGCCTTCAGCGTCACGCTCGACGTGACGTTCACGACGACGCCGGCCCTGCGCTGCCGAAACTGGGGCAGCACCGCTTGCGTCAATGCGATCGTACCGATCGTGTTGGTCTCGAAAACCTCGCGCACCGTCGCGATCGGGGCGAGTTCGGCCGGGGAAGCTGCGCCGAAGCCCGCGTTGTTGACGAGGACGTCGATCGGGCCCGCGGCCTCGACAGCCTCGCGAATGCTCTCAGGATTCGTGACGTCAAGCGCCAGCACGCGCAGGCGCTCCGAAGGCGGCAGCAGGTCGGCGCTCGGCGTGCGCATCGTGGCGATAACCTGCCAGTCGCGGGCCAGGAAGTAGCGGGCGATCTCGAGACCGAATCCGGACGAGCAGCCGGTAATCAGCACGGTTTTCATGGAGACTCCTGTGGGGTGGCTTGCGTGTACCCCTAAGATAGATCGCCAAGACCGTACTTGCTACAATCAATCATCCGAATTTCATTTGCAGGAGTCCGGCAATGATTGATCCGCTGGCCGAAGTTGTCACGCTGTTGCAGCCGGGTGCCCGGTTCTCCAAACTCGTCCACTGCGCCAGCCCCTGGCGCATCAGCCGCTCGGATGCCGGCCAGCCGTTCTATTGCTTGATCCTCGAGGGCGGGTGCCGCATGGCGATCGACGGACATGCGCCAATCGAACTCCCGTCGGGTGACTTCGTCCTGATTCCTGCGGCCTACGGCGTCGCGATGTCCAGCCTCGAGCCGCCACCGCCGGGCGTCGAGACGCTGACGCCCACCGCGCTGGGCAACGGTGAATTCAGGATCGGCGCCCCGGACAACCCGATCGACGCGCGGATGATGGCGGGCCACTGCAGCTTCGGTTCGCCGGATGCGTCCCTGCTGGTCTCGCTGCTGCCGCAAATCGTGCATGTCCGCGGCGAACGGCGGCTGGCCACGCTCGTGGAACTTGTGCGGGAGGAATCGCGCGAGCAGCGGCCCGCGCGCGAGGTCGTGCTCTCCCGACTACTGGAAGTGCTGCTGATCGAGGCGCTGCGGTCCGCGGCCGGAACCAGCGCGTCACCGGGCCTGGTGCGCGGACTTGCCGATGGCCGTCTCGCAGCCGCGATCCGCCGCATGCACGAACGCCCGACACACACGTGGACGGTGGCTGAACTCGCGAAGGAGGCCGCGCTCTCGCGCTCGACCTTTTTCGAGCGCTTCAGCCGCGCGGTCGGCATCGCGCCGATGGAGTATCTGCTCACCTGGCGCATGGCACTCGCGAAGGACCTGTTGCGCCGCAATGAAGGCCGTATTGCCGAGATTGCGCAGCGCGTTGGCTACAGCTCCGCCAGCACCTTCAGCGTCGCCTTCACGCGGCACGTCGGCCGGCCGCCTACGCAGTACGCGCGCGAGGAGCAGGAAGCCGCAAACAGTGCGTAAGACCGCGCAAACAAGCTGTTCCCGGGTCTGGATGTAGGTCCGTGGCCCGATTGGCAATAGCTGACGCTCACGTACAGGCGGGCGGGATCAACGCTCGTCCGGAATCGTGCGCTCGTCGTACTGAGCCCTCGCTCTCTCGACGTCAGGCAGGTGCTCGAACGTCCATTGATAAAGCGCTTGAAGCGGGCGATCGACCGAACGTCCGAGCGCCGTGATTTCGTATTCGACAGAAATCGGCGAAGTGGTGACCACCCGCCTCTCGACTATTCCGTTTCGCTCAAGCCGTCGCAAACATTGCGTCAGGGCCTTCTGGGTCACCCCCTCGATGCGACGCTTGATCGCGTTGAATCGCAATGGCCCGCCGCGAAGTGACGCAAGGACCAGCACCGACCATTTGTCGGCGATCTGGTCGAGCAGCAGGCGGCAGGGGCAAACAGCCGCGGACAACACCTCTGATAACACCTTTGGTTCAAATTCGGACATGACGGTTTCCTGAATGCTACCTGGTTGCATTGTGGTACCTCGTTGACACCTAGTATAGAAGATATACCATCCGAATTTTCGTCACGAGGTTCATCAATGACTAGTTCGCCAGTCGACGTATTGTTCAGGCCGTTTCAGCTAAAAACGCTCAACCTGAAAAACCGCATTGTGATGGCGCCCATGACGCGCTCCTTCTCGCCGGAGGGCGTGCCCGGCGCGAACGTCGCGGATTACTACCGGCGACGGGCATTGGGTCAAGTCGGCCTCATCATCTCCGAGGGCACGGTGATTGACCGCCCGTCAGCGCGCAACGACCCGAATATTCCGTTCTTCCACGGCGAGGAGCCGCTTGCTGGCTGGAAGAACGTCATCGAGGCCGTTCATGAAGCGGGTGGCAAGATGGCGCCACAGATCTGGCACACCGGCTCCGTTCCTAATCCGTTTACCGAATGGACTCCCGATTCGCCAGTCGAAAGTCCTTCCGGGCTTGTCGCGCCTGAAAAACAGCGCGGCAAGGCGATGACCGACGAAGACATCGCAGACACGGTTGCTGCCTTTGGACGTGCCGCGGCGGAGTCGAAGCAACTGGGGTTCGACGCGGTGGAGATCCACGGCGCCCATGGCTATCTGCTCGACCAGTTCTTCTGGGACGGTACCAACCAGCGCTCGGACCATTTCGGCGGGAGCACGATCCGGGAACGATCGCGCTTCGCGGTCGAAGTGATCAAGAGCGTAAGAGCGGCCGTCGGACCTGACCACGCCATCATCCTCCGGCTGAGTCAATGGAAGCAGCAAGACTATGCGGTCCGGATCGCGCACACGCCGGACGAAATGGCAGACTGGCTTGTCCCGCTCGTGGATGCAGGCGCCGATATCCTGCATTGTTCTCAACGGCGCTTTTGGGAGGCGGAGTATCCGCAAATTGATGGGGAAAACGGACTCAACTTCGCGGGTTGGGCAAAGAAGGTGACCGGTGCTGCAACGATCAGTGTGGGATCCGTCGGTCTCTCAGGCGATCTCCTGAGCACGTTCGGCGGCGAGAGTTCCACTCCGGCGAGTCTGGACAATTTGCTCGAACGAATGGAACGCGACGAATTCGATCTGATTGCCATTGGCCGCGCGATACTCAGCGATCCAGAATGGGTGACGAAGATTCGTTCGGGCAATACCAGCAGCTTGAAAGACTTCAGTCCGGCAGCATTGGGCGAGCTCTACTGATCTTTGATCGGCTATATCGAGCCTGAACGCTCGATAACGGTCGTTGAGAGTGACAGTCCGGCGCGCTATTGGAGCCTCGGCGAATGAGACTGCAAAGTACATTCGCCGAGACCTCGACGTATCGCCAAAAAAGACAGCGGAATCCCTCGGGGAGCGCGGTTGTGCGGAGAAGGCTGTCGCAGTGCTCCGCGTTCTATTACTTCGCCGCATGCTCCACGTGTTGATCAATCCAGGAAAGCAATAAATCCGCGATCTGCAGATTGTTCTTGTCGAGCATGAACATATGCGAGTTGCCGTGGATACCGGCTTCGGGAAGATGCAAAAAGGTCACGTCACCTCCTTCCTGACGAATGCTGGCAGCGAAAGCGCGGCATTGCGCCATCGACGTCGTCCAGCGCGAACCAAATGGCTCGGGGGCATCTGCCTGGTGATCCGCAAACACAATCAGAATAGGAATGCCGGCGAGCGTTGTCTTTTCTTGCGCCGTGAATGACGTGTTACAGGCATAGCCACTTTCCAGACTGATGATCCCTTTCACGTTCGCCGGCTTGAGCAGGGCTGCCCGCTCCGGGAACATGAATGACTCGGAGTGTCCGATCAAGACGGCGCCCCCCAACTTGACCGAGAGCGCAGCGAGGTCGGCGTAGCTCGGATTCGGGTCGGGCAAGGCGGCGTTCAGATCGGGGATCCACATTTTGTAGAACGCGTCGACTGCCTCTACCGGGAACTGCGTATCGGCAAACGGTGTACCGAACTTTGGTCCGATGCGAAACCAGGTCCAGGCGAATTCATGGCCGATGATCTGGATCGGCGGCGCGTCGTGAGCGTTAATGCTTCCGGACCTGGCTGCGTTGTACACCGTAGCATCGAACCCCGAACGACCGCGGCCTGCCTGGTCTACGGCGTAGACCGGACGAGCGTTTCGAAGGAAATATTCCATCCACCCCATGCGTCCGTCCGGTGTCGTGTCGTAGGCTTGTCCGCTAAGACCGCCACCATGAACCAAGACAATCGGAAGGTGGTCCGCGCTAGCCGGAACCTGGTACTGGACATACATTTGCCCGGTTGTGATCTGGCCTTCCTGTGTGACCTTGGGATCGGTCTCCTTGCCGCCAAGGTTGGCTGTGTTCTTCACCGTTCCGCCGATAAAAAAACTGCCCTCGGACTTGATCGTGAGTGGTCCCTGCAGATCGACGGCGCCGGCCGACATACACATCAACGTCAGTGACAGGCTTGCCATGCGCATCAGCGTCGTTAAACGTCCAGGTATCTGCACGATCGTCTCCGTGGGTTGTTGTGATGCATTGATTGTCGCCGATCTGCACGACCATGTCGTACGACCGCTGCCTTGGCCATTCGCTGATTGTTAGTCGTGGTGCGGAATCATTCATGGAAGAGGGGTGTCTGTGCGATGGCCTGAACCCGCCGCTTCAAAAATCTCCCTGACCCATTGCGCAAACACGCGGACCCTCGCCGATAACTGCCGGTTCTGCGGATACAGAACCGAAACCGGCATGGGGGGCGGTGGAAACGCATCGAGCACGACCTTCAGTTTCCTCGCCGATAGTTCCCCCATCACCCGGTATCGCGGCACCTGCACCAGTCCCAGTCCCGCCACCGCCGAGCCGGTGTACAGATCCGCGCCTGTCACCGACACAACCGCGGCAAGTTGAATCTCGACCACGCGGCCATCGACGGTAAATTCCATTGGCAAGGCGCGCCCCGATCCGCTCGACAGATAATTCACCGCCCGGTGCGCGCTTAAGCCCTCGAGCGTCTCCGGCTCCCCAAACTGCTTCAGATAGGCGGGACTCGCCACCGTGACCTGCTCCATCGCGGCCACGCGGCGTCCGACCATCGACGAATCCTGAAGCGTCCCGGCCCGCAGCACGCAGTCGATGCCTTCACGCACCAGATCCACCAGCCGGTCGTCCTCGCCAATCTGCAGTTCGATGTCCGGGTACTGCGCGATGAAATCAGGCAGCGCCGGCACCACGAAATGCCGGGCAAGCGTCCCCTGCAAATTCACGCGCAGCAGACCCTTCGGCGCAACGTTGCGGAACGACCCCTCCGCTTCCTCCATGTCCGCCACCAGCCGCACGCAGCGCCGGTAGAACGCCTCGCCGTCGTGCGTCAGGCGCACCGTGCGCGTGGTGCGCTCAAGCAGCCGCGTTCCCAGCCGCTCCTCCATGCGCTTCAGCAGGTTGGTCACCGTGGCGCGCGGTATCTGCAAGTCGTCGGCGGCCTGCGTGAAGCTGCTGCGCTCGGCGATACGGATAAACACCTGCATTTCCTGAAACCGGTCCATAGCGACTCGCGAGCTTGAATTGTTAAAGTAAATGGAATGATATTACTAAATTAAGGCTAATTATCAATCGATGTGAATGATCAATACTTCATTCCACGCACTCACCAACCCACAGGAGCGAATCATGAACACCGTAAAGAACAGCCAGGTAGCCATTGTCACGGGCGCATCGCGCGGTATTGGCGCAGCAGTGGCGCGGCGTCTCGCCAACGACGGTTTTGCAGTAGCCGTCAACTACGCATCGAGTTCCAAAGAAGCCGACGCGCTCGTCGCGGAACTCGCTGCGCTGGGCACGAAGGCGATCGCGATCAAGGCCGATGTATCGAATGCCGACGAAGTCCGCGCCATGTTCGAGGCAACCGAACAGCAGCTCGGCAAGATCGACGTGCTGGTGAACAACGCCGGCGTGCTGAAGACGGTCCCGCTGGCGGACACCTCCGACGCGCTCTACGACCAGACCTTCGGCATCAACGTTCGCGGCACCTTCAACACGCTGCGCGAAGCGGCGGCGCGGATGAACGATGGTGGCCGGATCATCAATTTCTCGAGCACGACGCTTGCCCTGAACATGCCCGGCTACGCCGTCTACAACGCAACGAAAGCAGCCGTGGAAGCATTCACGCATGTGTTCGCGAAGGAACTGCGCGGCCGCAACATCACGGTGAACGCGGTTGCTCCCGGTCCGATCGCCACCTCGCTTTTCCTCGATGGCAAGACCGAAGAACAAATCCAGACCTTCGCGAAGATGCCGCCGCTGCAACGCCTTGGCCAGCCCGAAGATATTGCTTCGGTCGTGTCGTTCCTCGCCGGTCCGGATGCGGGCTGGGTCAACGGCCAGATCCTGCGCGCCAACGGCGGTATCGCTTAATAAATAAAAAACATCAGCTTAGCTAAATATATCGGAGAACATCATGAAATCAGTCATTCTGGTAACGGGTGCAGGCACGGGTATCGGCAAGTTGAGCGCGCTGGCGCTGGCCGAAGCAGGGCACGTTGTGTACGCGAGCATGCGCGACGTAGAAGGCCGCAATCGCGGACGTGCCGATGAATTGCGCGCTATATCGGCGCAGAAGGGCATCTCGTTGATGCCGCTGGAACTCGACGTGCTCTCGCAGGATTCCGCCGATGCAGCGGCTGCGGCCATCGTCCGCGAGCAGGGCAGGATCGACGTGGTGATGCAGAACGCGGGACATCTGGTGGTCGGTCCGTCAGAGGCGTTCACGCCGGAAGAAATGATGAAGGTGTTCGACACCAATCTGTTCGGCGCGCAGCGCGTCAACCGTGCAGTGCTGCCAACCATGCGCCGGCAGGAATCCGGGCTGGTGCTGTGGATCAGCAGCACCACGACCAAGGGTGGTTTCCCTCCGTTCATGGGCCCTTACGGCGCGGCCAAGGCGGCGATAGATTCGCTTGCCGTCACGCTCTCTTATGAACTGGCGCGGTTTGGCGTGGAGACATCCATCGTCGTGCCCGGTGCCTTCACCAGCGGCACCGACCACTTCCCGAGCGCGGGCAAACCTGCAGACTCGGCAAGGGCCGAAGCCTATGCCCGATACGACGGCGTGATGGACCAGATCGGCGAGCGTTTGACCGCTTTGACGCCGCCTGACGCCGATCCCAAGGCGGTCGCGGATGAGGTCGTGCGCATCGTCGGGCTTGCCAAGGGTACGCGGCCAATGCGTTCGGTGATCGATTTTGTCGGCGATGGCGCGGCGCAAGTGCTGGAGGTGTCCGAGCGGGTGCGGATTGACTTCGCGAAGCGCATCGGCATGGGCGATCTGCTGGAAGCGAAGGTGTCGCGATGATAAGCGTGACAAGGGCCGGGCGTATCGTTCGCGGCGCCTGGCTCGGCTTTCTTATGCTGACCGCTGCTTGCGGTCAGCAGCAGGGCTACGCGCAACAGGAGGGCAAGACCATGAAAGCATCGACGACGTATTTGTATCTGCTCAGGAAGACGCCGTTTTTTACGGGGCTTGATACGGAGCAGTTGCGCTGGACCATCGGTCATTCGCGCGAGTGGGAAGCGCAGGCGGGCACGGTGGTCGCGGATTGTTCAGCGGCGGATAAGAGCGATGACTTCTGGATCCTGCTCGATGGCCGCTGGCAAGTGGAACACGATGAACATACCTACCCGGCGGGTCATGCCGATGCGGGCAAGTGGTTCAGCGCGGCGGAGGCATCGGGGAATTGCCGGTTGGTCACCACGGAACATAGCTACGTGATGAAGATCATCCACGCCGATATGAACGACATGCTGAGCCGTGGATTCGCTTTTGAGCCGCACCTGCGCCAAGGGCGGGGTTATTACGCGAAGGTGTTTGCGGCGGTTCCGGCGGGGGAACGATGAAACTTTGCGAGTTCGATCGCCACGTACTGGCAATATCGGGGGCAGCAAGCAGCTTCTGGCAGATGGAAAAACGAAACGCCCGATCTTGCCGTCGGGCGTTTCGTTATTGCAACCTAGCTGATACAGAAGAATCTTTGACCCTCGGGGATATCACGAAAAAGCGAGGTTATTAGGCATGCGAAGCGCGCGCCAATACTTCGTCAGCCCACTGGCTGATGCTTTTTCCAGCGGCTGCGGCAGCTATGCCCACGGCAGCATGGACTTCCGGTCTTATCCGCAACATGAGTTTGCCCGATGCCGGTTTTTGCGGATCGCGCCCCGTCTTGGCGCAATCCTCGAGATAGTGATCGACTGCCTCATGAAACCCGGTGGTCAACTCAAGCACGGTCTCACCGTGGAAGCTGATGTGTTCCGATACACCGAGCACACGTCCGACGAAAATGTTGTCGCGCGGATCGAATTCGACCCGCGCAAGATACCCCTTATAGTTCATTGCGTTTATCACGGCTTCACCTCCAATTCGATAAACCACTCTCGCACTTCTTCCACCTGATACTTCTTGGCATCCTTGCCTGGATGCGGACGATGCAGATATCGGCGGCGATCGTTCAACTCGAATGCGACTCGTGAGCCAGAGCCCTCCCGTACCTCACCGCCAAGCGCGATGACCAGTGATTCAATTTCCGCGAAAACAATACCGCCGTTCGTGGGCTTTCTGAACATCGCTTCGAGCGTCTTCCTATGCCTGGCTTTCATTATCAAATGATATCACAAATTGATATCATTTGAGATGAGTCAGCTTTAGATGAGACGAGCAATCTGGGCTCGTACCAGTGAGTGATGACCGCGCTGCGGCAGGAACGCCGCCGTGAATCCCCCTAAACCCGAAACACCGCCACCGCGACATCCAGCTGCGCCGCTTGCTGCTCCAGCGACGCCGCCGCGGCTGCCGCTTCTTCCACCAGTGCCGCATTCTGCTGCGTCACCTCGTCCATTTGCGCGACCGCGCGGTTGATCTGTTCAATGCCGCCAGTCTGCTCGTTCGACGCCGCGCTGATTTCGCTGATGATGTCCGACACCCGCTTCACCGCCGCGACCACTTCGCTCATGGTCTGGCCCGCTTGTCCCGCCAGCGCGTTGCCGGCTTGCACCTTGTCCGCCGATGCATTGATCAGTTCCTTGATCTCCTTTGCGGCGGCGGCGCTGCGTTGCGCGAGGTTGCGCACTTCACCGGCGACCACCGCAAAACCGCGCCCTTCCTCACCCGCCCGCGCGGCTTCCACCGCTGCGTTCAACGCGAGAATATTCGTCTGGAATGCAATCCCCTCGATCACGCCGATGATGTCCGCAATCCGCGTGGAACTCGTCGCTATGTCGTCCATCGTATGAACGACCTTGCCCACGACCGTGCCGCCACGCACGGCTGTCGCCGATGCATCGACGGCCAGCTCGCTCGCCTGCCGCGCGTTGTCGGCGTTCTGGCGGACGGTTGCGGTCAGCTGCTCCATGCTCGACGCCGTTTGCTGCAACGAAGCCGCTTGCTCCTCCGTGCGTTGCGACAAATCGATGTTGCCCGCCGCGATTTCACGAGCGCCATGCGAGATCGCCCCGGTGCCGCCGCGCACCTGCTGCACCGTCCCCACCAGCCCCTGCTGCATCTTGCCGAGCGCCGCAAACAGGCGACCCATTTCGTTGTTGCGCGACGCGTCGATGCTCGCCGTCAGATCGCCCGCGGCAATCTGTTCGAAGTGATGGATCGCCGACTCGATCGGCTTCATCACCGCCGCGCTCAACGCAGCGCGCGCGATGAACCCCAGTACCAGCGCCAACGCCGCGACAATCACGGCCGCCGTCGCCATCGTGTGGAACTGAGCCTGCGCCCGCGCAAAACGGTCTTGCTGATGCGCAATCTGGAACGCTTCCAGAGCGGACATCGCGTGGTCGTAGGTGGCATATAAACCGTCCGCCGTCTGAACCTGGAGCGTGCGGAACGTCGTGAAGTCGTTTTGCGCGAGGGCATCGAATTCAAGGTTGAGCGCCTTTGCGATCAACGCGTCGCGCGCGGTCCTGGCAGCCTGCACGAGCGGCTCTTCCTGCGGGTCGCGCGGCTTGGCGAGGTACGCATCGAACTCGGCATCGCTTGCTTTAAGCGTCTTGCGTGCGTTGGGCAGCAGGTCGTCGCCAGCCTTGCCGAGCATGAACAGCGTCTCGAAGCTGCCGAGCGAAAGGCGCACTTGCAGCAACCGTTGCGAACTCGTCTTGAGATGCGTGATGGCGACGGTATCGGTGGCGACCATCTGTTCGAGCGCCTGGTTGCTCTGGCGCAGGCACAAAGCGGCGGCAAGCAGCACCGCCACGAGCGCGAGCGTATAACCGGCGATGGTAATGGTGAGTCCGCGGCGTATCGTAAAGTTCTTGAGCATGGTCTTGATGGCGGGCAAACACGGCACGCGTGGGTTTCCTCGGTTGGGCCTTCGGCTGGTATCGTTTAGTTTTCTTGAATAAACAGTAGACGATGCCGGTTTCTGGCCGGGCGGGTCACACCGATCGCCAGAACAGGCCGGCTAGTCGATAGGGCTCGTTACGCGATTTTCACGCAGGTCAAGCGATGGCGACATCGGGAAATGTGCGCCTTCAGATTCTGTGCGTTTTGTCGATAAGCGGGGGATGCTGCGCGGAAAGTGCGTGATGGCGGGATCAATACGATCCGGCCCGGCCCGGCGCGTCGCTCAGGTCGTCCGTGTGGCGAACGCGTAGCCGTTCTTGCCGTTGCGCTTCACCTGGTACATGGTTTCGTCCGCCACGGCGACGAGCTGATGGTAGTCGCGAACGGGATCGGGAAAGCTCGCTATGCCGATGCTGGCGCGGACAAATCCAACGCCCATCTGCTCGTCCGTCTGGCGCACGCAATCGATCAGGCGCTGTGCAATAGCGTCCAGTTCGGCGTTTGTTGAAAACTCGCGGATCAGCACCACGAACTCGTCGCCGCCAAAGCGGGCTACCACGTCAACCACTCGCACCGTCTGACGAAAACGCCGGGATACGGCGATCAGGAATTCATCGCCGACCCGGTGGCCGAGCGAGTCGTTGATCTGTTTGAATCCGTCCAGATCGATATAAAAAACTGCCATTTTACGGCGTGCCGGATTGCGGGACACCGCCGCTGCCGTCTCCGCCAGCGTGGCAAACAATTTCCGTCGGTTGGGCAAGCCGGTCATTGCATCGTGCAGCGCTGCGTACTCGAACTTGTGCGATTCGCCCGCCAGTTGGCGCGTGCGTTTTGCATACATTCCCAGCGCGGTGATCAGCGCGCCGAATACCAACGCCGACAACACGATCAACGTGCTCGCCACGCGGGTAATGCGAGTGCGTGCGTCGGTGCTGTCATGATTGCGCTGCGCTCGCCAGTAGACGGACTGGACGGCGAGCAGCGTATCTGTGTCGTCGAGATTTGCGTCCGGGGACAACGCTGATTGAGGGATACGGGGTGCCGCCGAAGGACTCGCATTCACCAATGCCGCGAGCGAAGCGAGGCGGGCGGCGAGGTTGATCCGTGCCTGCCGATAGTCGGCCGATTGTTCCGCTCGCCCTGATTCCGCGTTGCTGTTATCGGCTTGTTGTTGCCGGACGCGGACCACCGTGCGGGCACTTTCCGCCCGTTCGATTCCTTCGAGAACGAGCCCGCTGTATTCCTGCTTTAGCTGATCCGAGAAGATCGTCCTGATTTGCAAGGCGAGGAACAGCAGGCCAATCAGCAGGCACACGAAGGAAACGAAGGCGATCGTTGCCGGACCTGGCCTGAAACGAACAGGGGGGACAGGTTTGTAGCCGGTGTGCCGTTGCTCACGGATGGGCGTAGATATCTCGCTGGCTTTCGGTGCCATGCTGCCGGTAGCTTACGCGATGAAAAAATGAACCCATGCGGGTGAACAGAGCGCCATTCGACTTGACGCGCGACACCGGACGACGATGTTCCTCGTTCGCAGTACAACTTCCTCGAACATGATGTGTGACAGCGAGTTTGGGCGCGGCAGAATCTGAAAGCGAGACGGCGCGATCGAGCTGGGTGGATGACACAGGCGCGTTCAGATCGGCGTTGGCAATGGCGACTGCACGAGACGGGGGAGCGGGCACAGGCGCGGGCGCCTCGACATACTCGGACGAAGCCACCTGTTGCGCCGCCTGAGCTGGTTCAGGTGCAGGAGCCGGCACCGGCGCGGCCAGCCAGAGCGTCTGCCGGGCGTGCTCCATGGCTTCGGCATAGGCGTGCTGATCCTGGTTGAACCAGACGCCATACGCGACCGTACCCATGACTCCGATTGTCAGTGCGCTTGCCGAGGCGATCCAAAGCGCGAGCCGTCCGAATCGTATGGGCGTTCGGGCAAGCGCGGGGTCGGTGTCGGAGTTGAAGTCTGAATCGGATCCGTCGGTCTCCGACGGCAACTCGGTATGCTTGGACATCACAACACTCTCCAATCATTTCGTCTGATATTTCGACGAAATCAGTTCATACAATTGCGCAGAATTCCGGGGTGTGAAGCTGCTGACAGAATGGCCCCCGCAACGCGCGGAGGTAATCCAGCCACTCAGCAGTTAACGTGCCAGCGCTGTCACGTCAATTGCGGCGCGGGCGCCACCTTGCAGCAGCGGCATCAGCAATGGCCGAAACGCAAATTATTGCACCAGGCACGGTCTAGCTGCCAGGTCGGCTTTCTTTCGAATCTTGCTGACGGGCACTTCTATTGAAGCACGAAGATCGAAGAGGGGGATGACTGGCGGTGATCGAGGGTCTGGAAGATCGGGAAGATCGCGCCCGGCATGAAAGCGCGCACGGTGGGCTGAGATGCTGAATGGATGCCTGGCAGCTCGTCACGGTAAATAGAAGGAATCCTTACTAATACCCGATTCATGAGGCGGAATTACCGGACATGCAGGCAGCGAGATTGAAGTCCGCTCAGATAGACTCGCCTCGCCGCCATGCCAAAAGCGTCGACTGATTTAACTGGCCGGTTGCGCTTCGGGGAAGTGCCAGTTGCCGTTCAACACCTGCGGCTGAGGACGATAGCGGCGAACCATGTAGTTCCATCCCGGTGTGATCGGCAGGCAGTTCGCCGTTTTTTCGTCGCAGCCGCCGAACTGGATGTTGATTGTCCCGTCAGCAGCTTTCTTCGCGGTGACGTTGTTGAGCGAATAAGCACCGGCCGCATTGGGCTCGTAGTAGCCTTTGGCATCGTACACGCTAACGGACCAGAAGCCATCGACCGGCACGTCCTTGGCGCTCAGCCTGTAGATGGTTTTTCCGTCGTTGCCGGCCGGCGTGAAGTTGAGATAGGTTGCGTCCTTGTCCGGATTGCCGCCCCAGGCTGCCGCTGCGCCCACCAGCCGGCGTACGGGGTCGACTTCGGCCTTGGTGCCGAACGCGCCCTTGAAGTCCGGGATTGTCGAAGCCAGGATCAGGAGTGCATCGCGTACCTTCTTTTGGCTTGCCGCGTCCCAGTTGGGCGTTTCAAGCTTGCCCGGGCCTGCCTGGCTGACCTGGACACCGTCCTGCAGCACGTGGACCTGCTTGATATCGTCCGGGCTGCCCGGGTCCACCAAGGTGCGAATGGCGACGACCATGTAACGCGTGCCCACGTTCTCCCGCGTCAGGATATGGGTGCCCGCACCGTAGAACACGTTCGGGGTGTAGTGATCCTCGTTGATGACCTGCATGGCCATGAAGCGCTTGCCCGGATCAGGCATGGTGATTGTCACCGGTCCTGCGTCAAGGTCGAAGACACCGGACGAATAGAGCGTGTCACGATCGAGCCGGATGACGGTCTGGTGAGCAATCGATGCCGGCTCTCTCCGATGCAGGAATTTGCCCAGGCCTCCCTGCTTGGCCAAGGCGTTGACGTACATGTCGGACTCGGCACGGACGAAGTTGTCGACAGTCACGGGAACAGCGGTTCCGGCGGGAGGTGTGGCGGCAGTTTGCGCATGCGCTGTGCCAAGCATGGCGATAGCGGCGCCAATGAAGCAGGTGGTCGTCAGGATTCGTTTCACAGGACATTCCTTTCAGTTGCGGGCAGGGACGGTCGATGGCCGATCACCAGATCCATCAGGACGGCCCTGTACCGGACCGATATCAGAAACGTCAACTAAGCGCAATCGAAGCGATCAAGCGGCGGTCATTCGACGCGGCACAACGCAGTTTGAACTGAATCCGCGAGGGAATTGGGAGGAGTGCGTGCGGGTTTTATCCTTGCCTATGCCAAATCGACATTGATGAAACGGCACGGAGACAAGGCAATCGGGTGATGCCAGTCGAATGCCCGCTCGTAGCGGGCTGACGGTTGCCAATCGGAGAGCGTCCTGGATGGGGTTCACATTCGCGCGCGCATGAGTCGACCGCTGGTGCGCAATCCGTCCTTGCGACGATGCAGGTAACGCTGATTCAACTCATCGGGCTCGATGGTTTCTGCCTCGGTGAAACCCAGGCTGAGCACCTGTTGACGTAGTAAGGCAGGCTCGAACGCCGACACCCATGGCTCGCCCACGGCAGCCGCGCGTCGCCCCATGACCTCGCCAATGACCCGCTGAACCGGATCGAGCATTGAAGAGGCTACCCGGAAGTCGAAGCTGATCGAGCTGCCTTTGGGCAGGCTTGCGACGAAGCCCAGCGACCCCATGATCGCCTCCTCGGTGAGATACATGGTCACGCCCAGCCAAGAAAAGCATGCCGGAAGGTCGGCTCGAAAGCCGGCGCTCTCCAAGCCTTGCGGCAGCGTTTCATGCTCGAAATCGACGGGAGCGCAGGTCAGGTTTTCCGGCAGGGGAATGCCGGCGTTTTGCAGGCAACGCTGCTTCCACTGCTGCGTGGAAGGATGGTCAACCTCGAACACACGGAGGCCCGTTGCCTCGTGGGGGTTGCGGTAGGCGAAGGTGTCGAGCCCTGCGCCAAGGATCACGTACTGCCGTACCCCGCTCGCCACTGCACGAGCCAGCTCATCTTCCGCAAACCGGCTGCGAACGACCAGATTTCCGCGTAGGCCGCGCGACATGGGGTCGTTGTAGCGGAAGGGATCTGCACGCAGCTCAGCCTCGATTTTTGGACCGAGGATGGGCAGCGCCACCGGATCGTCGAATACGACGGGTTCGTCAAGCAATTGATGCACGGCCCGAAGCATGGCGACTCGTGAAGCAGTGCGGCTGGGCTCGCCAGTCCTGACTATGTTCTCGTGCTGAATCGTCATCATGTTCCTCCATGCCTGGAAGAATGAACAGGCTGGATTGATTGGGTTCGGATCGGGCGGGTACGCCGGCGTGATGTCGCGGGTCACTCCTTCAATCTTTTTACCATGTGTTCTTCGCTATAGAAGCGGCCATCAACTTGCATGGCACATGGCTCGATGCCGAAAGTCGCGAAGCCGTGGCTGGTATAAAGCATCTTCGCGGCCACGTTTTCCGCGTTCACGCATAGCATGAGCTGAACACTGTTCCAGTCGTGTGACGCGTGTGCGGTCGCTGCCGCCAGCAGCGACTGCGCAATCCCTTGCCCGCGATACCCGGGTTCGACGAATACTCCCCAGATAGTGGCTTTGTGGCTGACCTGGGCGAGAGGTTCCCGACGCACGCCTGTGATACCGACCAACGATGCACCGGCAAACGCTCCAAATACGGCTTGCGTTGCGGTCGGTTGAATGCGGGCAGCGGTTTGTTCAATCGTTCGCGCCTCTTCTTCCTCGCGTGTCGGCCATATGGCCGTTGGAGCGTTATCTACCGCGACGAGGCGCAGGGATTTAAAACACCCGGCGTCGCCGGGGCCGAGGAGACGGATTGTGATCATGTGCGATGGGTCGCGATTATTCGGAAGCCACTACACTGATATGTATTTGACCTGTCCAGTGGTTTATAAAGGATTCTGGTTCGTACAATGTGTTGGTAGCAGAACGGACGGCATGCCGACGGTTGAT
>NZ_JBIYEB010000028.1:0-129874 GCF_044909315.1 Caballeronia udeis | reverse complement strand
CGCAAGGGCCGGTAAGCCACGCGTTCGATGGTGTAGCCGACCAGCGCGCAGACGACTGCGGCGACCAGCAGCGCGATGACCAGCACCAGCGCTAATGGCATGCCCGGGAAGTGGTTCTGCAAGACACCGATGGCCGACAACGCGACCATGGCGCCCACCATCAGCACGTCTCCGTGAGCGAAGTTGATGATGCCGAGAATCCCGTACACCATCGTGTAACCCAACGCGATGATGGCGTACACGCTGCCAAGCACCAGCCCGTTGATAATCTGCTGGATGAAGATATCCATTGAAGGCTCCTTAGCCGTGCGACTAGATTTACGCTTTATCGCTGGCCGATAAACCGAAGGGAAGAAAAAAACGCACCCGCACCGCGCGTACTTGAAAAAAAACTCTAAAACGTCCGAAAGTGACTACGTATCGAGGGATTGCTCAACCTGGTGTGCACTCGCCGCACGGCGCTGCAGCACAGGATTACGGCGTAATGACGTCAATGACGTTCTTCTTGTTATCCTTGAAATCGATTAGCGTGATTGCACCGCTGCCTTTCAAATCGCCTTTGTCATCGAATGCAATGTGCCCTGTCAGGCCATTGAAATCCGTCGACGCAATCGCGGCGAGCACCTTGGGCGCTTCAATCGAGTTAGCCCGCTTCATTGCATCGACAATCACATACACGGCGTCATAGGTGAACGGCGCATAGCTCTGGACAGGCAGATGGAATCGGGCTTCATAGTGCTGCGCGAAATCGCCGCCCTTGTTCAGCTTCGACACGTCCACACCGAGTTCCGAGCACACCACGTTCGATGCTGCGTTGGCCGCGAGCGTGGCCAGCTCGGCGGAACACATGCCGTCACCGCCAAGAATCTTTGCCTTGATGCCCATCGCCGCTGCCTGCTTCGCAAACGGTCCGCCGGTCACATCCATGCCGCCGAACATCACCGCATCCGGCTGGACGCGCTTGATTTTGTTCAGTATTGCCTTGAAGTCCCGGGCTTTTTCGCTCGTCACTTCGTGCCCCGTGATGCGGCCGCCGCCAGCGACCACGGCTTTTGCAAACTCGTTCGCGAGACCCCGGCCGTAGAGCGTGGCGTCATCGACGACCACGATTTTCCGCGCGTGCAGCGTCTTGAGCGCGTAGGTCGCAAGCACCGGCCCCTGGCGCGCGTCGGTCGGCACTACACGGAACGTCGTTTTGTACCCCTGCTGCGTGAACGCCGGGTTGGTCGTCGCCCCCGAGATCTGCGCCACGTCAGCGTCGCTATAGATCTTCGATGCCGGAACCGACACGCCCGAATTCAAATGTCCGACGACCGCCACCACGTGATCGGCCACCAGTTGCTGCGCCGCTGCAATACCCTTCTTGGGATCGGCCGCGTCATCCTGCGTGTCCAGTTCGAGATGAATCGCGTGACCGTCGATAGTCAGTCCCTGCGCGCTGATTTCCTCGATGGCCAGCCGTGCGCCGTTTTCATTGTCCTGCCCAAGATGCGCCAGCGGTCCGCTGAGCGGCGCAACATGGCCGATCCTGACAACCGTGGCGCTGCTGGCCTGCACAGGCTCGGACGCCGCAGCCACCGATGCAGCCGATGCCGGCACGGCGGGCGCACTTGCCGGCGCACTCCCCCCTGCACTCGCCGATGCTTCCGGCACCGCCGACGCCCCTGCGGCCGGCTCGTTATCAGTCTTTTTGCTGCACGCCGTTGTCATCGCAACCGCGGCGGCGATGGTCAAGGCAAAGCCAAACTTCATTCGCATTCAATAAGTCTCCGGCGCCTTGAAAAGCTGGTGTTTCCAGCCCATCCGGCTTGGAACGCGCGCATTGTAACTCGGTTTTTGAGACGTGCAATATTGTTCAGCGACAGGGGTTTTCCTCCATTGCAACCCTCTGTTTGGCCTCTGGTGAAGGCACAGGAGCAACCCGGTTGCGCCCCGTCACGGTGCGCAAGTTGCACCATTGATTGGCGTTGTGGGTAAACACCGATGCATGCATCGACTTCTGCGCCGCTGTGGATTCTTATAAGCGCACCTTCATGGTGCGAGTGCAAAATCAGCGGGTCAATCCGGAGGTTCTCGTAGCGCCGTAGAGGCGAGACAGCAGGCGCGACCTCTTTTCATGGCCGGCAAAACAAAAGGCCGTGCCAACGTGAGTTGGAACGGCCTTGCAATACGCATTCGACTGTCGCCTCTAATTCAACACGCGAGGACGCTTCGCGGACAGTGTTTCATTCCGACGGCAGCGTCAAACCACGTGGCAGCGGAAACGACACTTTTTCCTCGATCCCTTCGAGCGGACGCACGTTGCGCACGCCAAGCTCCCGCAACCGCGCGATCACCGCCTGCGCCAGCACTTCCGGCGCCGACGCGCCCGCGGTCACGCCGATGCGCTTTTTCCCTTCCACCCATTTCGGATCGATTTGCGTGGGTGAATCCACCATATAAGCGGGGATGCCACGCTTTTCAGCGACTTCGCGCAGCCGGCTTGAATTCGAGCTGTTCGGACTCCCCACCACGATCACCACATCGCATTGAGGCGCGAGAAACTTCACGGCGTCCTGACGATTCTGCGTGGCGTAGCAAATATCCTGTTTCTTCGGCTCTTTCACCGACGGGTATTTCGACTTCAGCGCGCCGATGATCGCGGAGGCGTCGTCCACTGACAGCGTGGTTTGCGTCACGTAGGCAATCCGGTCGGGATCGGCAAGCGCGAGAGCTTCCACGTCCTCGATGTCCTCCACCAGATGCATGCCCTCGCCGCTCTGCCCCATCGTGCCCTCGACTTCCGGATGACCCTTGTGGCCGATCATCACGATGTCGAAGCCTTCCTGGCGCATCTTCGCGACTTCCATATGCACTTTGGTCACGAGCGGGCAGGTTGCGTCGAATACGCGCAAGCCGCGGGTTTCCGCTTCCGAGCGCACCGCTTTCGACACGCCATGCGCGCTGAAAATCAGCGTACTGCCTTCAGGCGCATCCGCCAGGTCTTCGATGAACACGGCGCCTTTCTTGCGCAGGTCCTCGACCACGTACGCGTTGTGCACGATCTCGTGGCGCACGTAGATAGGCGCGCCGAACAGCGCGATGGCCCGCTCCACTATTTCGATTGCGCGATCGACGCCTGCGCAAAAACCCCGCGGCTGAGCGAGAAGAATTTCGACATCGAGAAGGGTGTCAGTGGAGCTCATGGCTACAGAATTCCGATGATTTTCACTTCGAACGCCAGCGCCTGGCCGGCAAGCGGATGGTTGAAATCGAACAGCGCGGAGGTCTCGCCGACCTCCTTGAGCACGCCTGCGTAACGGCCACCGCCCGGCGCGTTGAATTCGACGAGGTCACCCGGAGAAAAATTCTCGCCGATCATCGCGTTCTCGCGCAACGTGGCCAGCGACACCCATTGCAGCATTTCCGGATTGCGCGGACCGAACGCCTGACCGGGCATCAGCCGAAAGGTCGAGTGGTGACCCACCTTCAGACCCAGGAGAATGTCTTCCAGCGGCGGCGCAAGATGACCGGCGCCCAACAACAGCGTAGCGGGCTTGTCGGCGAACGTGCTGACAATGTCCGATCCATCCTCAAGCGCAAGCCGGTAATGAAGCGTGACGTGCGAACCGGGTTTCACCTCGGAAATATCAATGATGCTCATGTTTGATCGTGGTAGCAGTAAAAGCCGTAATTACCTTCTCAGCCGGTCCCGCCGTCCGATAAAAGGCCGGGCGTCCAGACCGGACGCAGTCATGGCGAAAGCTTGGGCCGCCCCCGGGGGCATCGCGCCGCCGGAGCTGAAGCCTCCGCGGGGCAAACCGCCGGGCGCTCGCTCCGGATGGTGCCAAACCTCCATTGTAAGCCACAGTGCGACCGCCCCGCCTCGGTCCGGGCAATGCCCCGGCGTGATAACGCCCGGGCGGGACAGTCGCTGCTTCCAACATCACTTCCAGTGTTCCCCGACGGGAGCGTGACATGAACGCCCGGCTCGAACTGGTGCAAAACAACGTACCGCATCCCGCCCGAGCCCTGCTGGCAGCGGACCCTCCCGCACGGATCGCGCCTGGCGTCATGCGCGTCCTCGACTGGCCCGCGCGTGATCGTCCGCGCGAACGCCTGTTGAAACTGGGTGCGCAGACGTTATCCGACGCCGAGTTGCTCGCACTGTTCCTGAATACGGGCCGCCCGGGCATGACTTCCGTCGACGTCGCGCGCGACCTCCTCGTCCGGTTCGAATCAATCAGAGGCGCACTGGGCGCGACTGCGGCGGAATTACGCGGGTTCGGCGGATCGGGCCGGCGAAGGCGGCGCTGCTGCTGGCTGTCTCGGAGCTGTGCCAGCGTTCGCTCGCGGAGAAAACCCGCGACCGGCCGTTGCTGGATGCCCCGCAAGCGGTGGAAGACTATTTGAAGTGGCTGATCGGCACACGGCCCAACGAAGTGTTCGTCACCCTTTTTCTGGACATCAAACATTGCCTGATCACCGTGGACGAATCGGCGAAGGGATCGATCTCGCGTGTTGCCGTGTATCCGCGTGAAATCGTACGGCGCGCACTCACTTTAAATGCGGCCAGCCTGATCGTCGCGCATAATCACCCCTCCGGCGGCGTGGAGCCGAGCGCAAACGACCGCCGGTTGACGCGTGTGCTGCAGGATTCGCTTGCGCTGATCGACGTCCGGCTGCTGGATCACCTGGTCGTGACCTCGAACGAGGTTTTCTCTTTTTCGCGACAGGGATGGATGCCGGCATGACTTGAAGCCGGGTGACAGCTCAACGCTGATTTCACTGATTTAATAGCCCGCCGGCGGCAAAAGGCGGAAAAACCGGGCCTAATGGGCCTTTGCAAGCCAAAAACCGCATGAAACCTGCACCGGACCGGACAGCCGGATACCTCGTCCGGCACCAAAAAGAGTTGATTTTGCTGGTTTTTTGCGGTTAGAATCTCGGTTTGCTTCTTTCAACCAACCTGTTCCGAGCGTACGCGGTCATCATTTCGGGCAAACCTCTCGGTAGCCCGAAGCGGTCCCAAATGTATCTGGCGTTCGAACTCAGAATTAAAGCGTATTAGGAGTGCTCTCATGGCACGTGTATGCCAAGTAACCGGGAAGGGGCCGATGAGCGGCAACAACGTTTCCCATGCGAACAACCGCACCAAGCGTCGTTTCCTGCCCAATCTGCAAAATCGCCGCTTCTTCGTTGAAAGCGAAAACCGCTGGGTTCGTCTGCGTCTCTCGAACGCCGGCCTTCGCCTGATCGACAAAAACGGCATCGACTCCGTGCTCGCAGATCTGCGCGCACGTGGCGAAGTCTAAGGAGCACGAACATGGCCAAGGGCGCACGCGACAAGATCAAGCTGGAATCGACCGCAGGAACGGGTCACTTCTACACGACCACGAAGAACAAGCGCAACATGCCGGAAAAGATGGCGATCAAGAAGTTTGATCCCGTTGTCCGCAAGCACGTTGAATACAAAGAAACCAAGATCAAATAAGATCCGGTTTCTTTCGCTCCAGCATCACGAAAAGCCTCGCTCATGCGAGGCTTTTTGCTTTGGCGTCACCGTTTGCGCGCTACGGTTTTGGCCCGTCCACCCGCGCTTGCGCGCGCCCTGTTCGCCCTGCTGGCCGAACGGCGAAGTGGCCGCATGACGTGCCGCGCGTTATCCTTACCGCCCAGGCTTTCCCCATGCTACCGGCGTGAGTCCCGAAAGTCGCGGCGGACAACAATCAACGGAGACATGGCGGGATGAATTTCGACGTGGCAATCATCGGCAGCGGCCTGGCAGGCCTGAGCGTGGCGCTGAATCTGGCGGACACCCGGCGCGTTGTCATTCTCGCTAAGCGCAGCGTAAGCGAAGGCGCCAGCGATTGGGCCCAGGGCGGTATTGCGGCCGTGCTCGACTCGGCCGACAGTATCGACAACCATGTTCGCGACACGTTGATTGCCGGCGGCGGTTTGTGCGACGAAGCGGCTACGCGGTTCATCGTGGAAAACGGGCGTGCAGCGATCGAATGGCTGATCGGCGAAGGCGTGCCGTTCACCAGGGATCTGTCCGCCGATCTCGGTTTTCATCTGACGCGTGAAGGGGGTCATAGCCATCGGCGGATCATTCATGCCGCCGATGCAACGGGTCACGCCGTGGTCACCACGCTCAACGAGCGCGTGCGCAATCATCCGAACATCACGGTCCTCGAAGATCATTACGCCATCGACCTGATTACGTCCGAGCGGCTCGGGTTGCCCGGGCATCGCTGTCACGGGCTCTATGCGCTCGATCTGGCAAGCGGGCGGACCGTTACCATTGAAGCGCCGCATACCGTGCTTGCGACCGGCGGCGCCGGCAAGGTGTACCTGTACACCACCAATCCTGATACGGCGACCGGCGACGGCATCGCAATGGCATGGCGCGCCGGCTGCCGCGTGTCGAACATGGAGTTCATCCAGTTCCATCCGACTTGCCTGTTCCATCCGTACGCGAAGTCATTCCTGATCTCCGAAGCCGTACGGGGCGAAGGCGGCATCCTGCGCCTGCCCGACGGCACGCGTTTCATGCCCGCCCACGACGAACGCGCCGAACTTGCGCCCCGCGATATCGTCGCCCGGGCAATCGACTTCGAGATCAAGAAACGCGGTATTGACTGTGTGTATCTCGACATCAGCCATCAACCGGAAGCGTTTCTTCAGGAGCACTTCCCTACTATCCTCGCGCGCTGCAGTGAGTTCGGTATTGATATCGCGAAGCAACCCATCCCCGTGGTGCCGGCTGCGCATTACACGTGCGGCGGCGTGGTGACCGACCTGGCCGGCCGCACGGATCGCGCGGGCCTTTATGCCGTGGGTGAAACCTCATGCACCGGACTGCACGGTGCGAACCGGCTGGCCAGCAACTCGCTGCTGGAATGCCTGGTGGTCGGGCGCGCGGCGGCGCAATCCATGGAAGAGGATGGCTTCGCAGCGAGCGGCCACGCGCCGTTGCCCGCCTGGGATGAAAGCCGCGTCTCCGATCCGGACGAGGAAGTCGTGGTCGCGCACAACTGGGACGAGTTGCGGCGGCTGATGTGGAATTACGTGGGCATTGTGCGTACCGATAAACGGCTTGCACGCGCCCAGCACCGCATAGCGCTGCTTCGTGACGAGATCCATGAGTACTACGCAAATTTCAGGGTGAACCGCGACCTGCTTGAGTTGCGCAACCTTGTTGATGTCGCGTCGATGATCGTTGAAAGCGCGTGCTCGCGGCGCGAGAGCCGCGGTCTGCACTTCAGCCGCGACTGGCCGGAGACGTTGCCGAAAGCGCTGCCTACTGTATTGACACCGCCAGCGGTGAGACGGCGCGGGATTTGAGCGGAGAAAACCGCCGAATGCTCCGCCGCGACGACTAGTCGAAGGCGCGCCGGAAAAGTCGCTTGCGGCAACAGCGCGTGGTTAAAGCGAAAAGCCATTCCGGCGCAAGCGGGAATGGCTTTTCGTTTCTGCTTCGCTGTGCATCCTGCCCGGCTTCGAGCGAGAGACCGGCATCGAAGAATCGTATGAAAGCGGGGTTATATCGTCCTGACCTTCCGACAACGTCCGCTCACGCCGCACGCACCGCATCAAGCGCGCACTGCACCAGTTCCCGCATCAACGGCGCGACCTCTCCGGCGCGGGCTTCGTCGTATGCATACGGCCGCGTCTCCTCCATATACGTGACCTGCGACAACTCCAGTTGCACTGCGTGAATGCCGTCCTGCGGCGCCCCGTAGTGTCGCGTGATGTAACCGCCCTTGAAGCGGCCGTTCGCGACAGCCGTGTAAGCGCCCTGCCTGAGCACCATTGCTTCGAGTTTTTCCGCGAGACCCGCAACCGCACTTTCCCCGCCCGCCGTGCCGAAGTTGAAGTCGGAAAGCTTGCCATCGAAGAAACGCGGCACGTGTGAACGAATGGAATGCGCTTCCCACAGCAGCGCTTTGCCGTGCATGACCTTCAAACGCGCCAGCTCTTCGGTCAGCGCATCGTGATAAGGCCGCCAATATTTCTCGCGACGGTTGGCGATCTCTCCCTCCGAAGGCGCAGCGCCAGCGGAATACAGCGCCTCGCTGTTGAAGGTATCGACGGGACACAGGCCGGTCGTATCGCGTCCCGGATAGAGATTCGCGCCGTCGGGCGGACGGTTCAGATCGATCACATAACGCGAGTTCGCGGGTACGAGGATCGACGCACCCATCTCCACCGCGAACGCGTAGAGACGTTCGAGATGCCAGTCGGTGTCGTCGACTTCACGGGCGATCGGCATCATGGAGGCGGCTATGTCGACGGGAATCTGCGTGCCGGCATGGGGAATCGAAATCAGCAGCGGCGCAGTGCCACGCTTCAACGTGAAGACTTGATCGGTCACAGGTTACGTCCTTTATTTAAGCAATCCGGCCAGCGTATTTCGATACCGCCCGAACGACGCGTCTTCATCGCGATGCCGGCGCGCTTCCACCACGATGTTCCCGCCGACGCTCACATCGAGCACCGGCGTTTCACCATGTTCGCAGAACACCACGCCCGATAACCAAGCGTCCGGCGCATGCCCGGCAATAGCCGGATGATCGGGATCGAGCACGATGAAATCCGCCTGGCGTCCCGCTTCCAGCACGCCGACCGCGCGGCCAGTGGCGCCGGCGCCGCCTTGCACGGCGGCATCGAAGAGACGGTCCGCCACGTGCGCCTGTTCATTCGATGCCAGCACGTTGCGTTCGCGGCGTGTCAGCCGTTGTCCGTATTCCAGCAAGCGCAACTCTGAGCGCCAGTCGACGGCAATGTGGCTATCCGACCCGAGTCCAAACCGTCCGCCATCGTTCAGGTACGCATGTGCGGGGAAAATGCCATCGCCGAGATTGGCTTCGGTTGTCAGGCACAGGCCCGCGACGGCGCGACTTGCGGCCATTGCGCGGACTTCGTTGTCGTCCACATGCGTGGCGTGCACAAGGCACCAGCGTTCGTTCACGTCGAAATTATCGAGCAGCCAGCGCACGGGCCGCGCGTTCAGCGTCTCCAGACAGGCGTCGACTTCAGCCGTCTGCTCGGCTATGTGGATATGCACCGGCGCGCCCGGAAACGCGCTGTCGAGTCCGTTGAGCAAACGGCCCAGCGATTCCTTCGATACAGCCCGCAGCGAGTGAGGCGCAACGCCGTACCGCAGGTTGCCGTTTTCGGGCTGCACCGCGCGCAATGCAACGAGCGCATCGAGCAGGCTTTCCGGCGTGTGGACAAAACGCGCCTGACCCGCTGCAGGCTCGCGTTCGCCGAAACCGCCGTATTGATAAAGCACGGGCAACATCGTCATTCCGATGCCGGTTTGTGCCGCTGCGTCGACCACGCGAGCGGCCATTTCGGAAAGATTCGCGTACGGCTCGCCATCCGGCGCGTGATGCACGTAGTGGAATTCGCAGACCGACGTGTAGCCCGCCTTCAACATTTCGATATAAAGCCAGCGCGCGATATCGCCAATACTGTCCGGCGAAATACGCGCGGCAAACCGGTACATCAGGTCGCGCCAACTCCAGAAGCTGTCCGTCGGATTCGCGCGATATTCAGTGAGCCCCGCCATCGCGCGCTGGAACGCGTGCGAGTGAAGATTCGGCATGCCGGCGAGCACCGGCCCTTTGGCTTTATTCACGCCCGCCGGTTGCGCGCTGTCCGGCGTGACCGCGACCAATGTGCCGTGATCGTCCCATTCCAGCAGCACGTCGCGAGACCAGCCATCTTGCAAACGCGCGTGCCCGGCAAACAAGCTATTTCGTGTCATGGGGTATTCCGCTTAATTCTGCTTGGTCCGTTTATCGACAGTCACGGCGCCGTGGCGCACAACCAGCGCGCAGCGCTCGAGGCCGGTCCAGTACGCGAGTTCCGCCAGCGTTTCGATATCCCACGCAACAAAGTCCGCCTTCGCGCCAACGCTGATCTGGCCGCTGACATCGGCGTGACCGAGCGCTTTTGCGCCGTGACGTGTCACGCCCGCGAGCACTTCAGCCACCGACAAACGAAACAACGTGCAGCCCATGTTGAGCATCAGCAGCAGCGACGTACTCGGCGATGTCCCCGGATTGCTGTCGGTGGCAAGCGCGATGGGTACACCGTGGCGACGCAACAGCTCGACCGGCGGCAACTGTTTTTCGCGGATGAAATAGAACGCGCCCGGCAATAACACGGCGACGGTGCCCGCTTCGCGCATCGCGATTGCGCCGGCTTCGTCGAGGAATTCGAGGTGATCGGCGGATAGCGCGTGATGCTTTGCCGCGAGCGCTGCGCCGCCCATCAGCGACAACTGCTCCGCGTGCATTTTCACAGGCAGATTCAGTTTCGATGCCGCGTTGAACACGCGTTCCGCTTGTGCGAGCGTAAACGCAATGCGCTCGCAGAAGACATCGACGGCATCGACCAGACCTTTAGCCGCGAGCGTCGGCAACATCTCGTCGCAGACATGCGCGATGTAGTCATCGGCACGGCCCGCGTATTCCGGCGGCAACGCGTGCGCGCCGAGGAATGTCGTGGCAATGGTCACCGGGCGTGCCGCTGCGAGCCGCCGGGCGACGCGCAGCATCTTGCGTTCGGTCACAAGGTCCAGCCCGTAGCCCGATTTGATTTCCAGCGCGGTGACACCTTCGGCGAGCAACGCATCCAGACGGCGCAACGATTGCGCGAACAGTTCGTCTTCGCTCGCGGCGCGTGTATTGCGCACGGTCGAGACAATGCCGCCGCCGCGTTTCGCGATGTCTTCGTAACTCGCCCCTTCAAGCCGCATCGCGAATTCTTCTGCGCGGTTGCCGGCGTAGACCAGGTGCGTGTGGCAATCGACGAGACCCGGCGTCACGATCCGGCCTTCAAGATCGTGGCTTGTCGATTTGGCGAACGCGGAAGGTATGTCCGCTTCGGCGCCGAACCATTCGATACGCCCATCGCGTACGACGATCGCCGCGTTTTCAAGAACATCCGCGGGATCGGCGCGCGCTGCAAGACGCGCGTTGCGCCAGATTTGAGCGCTGTTGTCAGTCATGTCAGCGGTCCTTTGAAACAATGCGAGCGTCGATAAGAACTGCGCCCTTTGAAACCGGGTCGATGTTTAGAGAAGCATCTTCGCCGGCCTCGAAAACAAGTGCATCGCCTTGAGACAAACGCTCGCCATCGACCGCAAATTCGCCCCGCGCGCAGACCAGCACAACACTGCCCTTCTCCACGCTCAACGCGGCAGCATCACGCCGCACCGTCACACTTCCCGACACACGATCCCGCCTCAACATCAGGTTGAAATCGCGCGTCGGACCGTGCGGCAACTCTGCCGTGATCTTATTTTCGCCCGCGAACGCGAGCGAATTCCAGCGCGCGAGAACATGCCGTGGGCCGTCTGCATCGATGAGCACCATCTCCGCGCCCTCGATCAGCGTCAGCACGCGGTCAATGCCCTCGAACACCGAGAACGCCCCGGCCTCCGATACATCCGCCACGCTCACGCGCCAGTCGAACGCATCGAAAGCGGCTCCCGGCGGCGACGCGGCGATCTCGCGCGTCGCCCCGCCGCCGTTCTTCCACGGCACGGCCTTCAAATCGGCCGCGCGAATAATGCTGAAGGCCGCTGCCATGATCAGGTCGTGATGAACGGCAGATCGAGGCCGAAGTTCTTCGCACACTCAATGGCCTGCTCATAACCGGCGTCGCCATGACGCATCACGCCCGACGCGCAGTCGTTCACCAGCACGCGCGCAAGGCGCTTCTGGGCTGCGTCGGTGCCGTCAGCAACGATCACCATGCCCGCGTGTTGCGAGTAACCCATGCCGACCCCGCCGCCATGATGCAAGCTGACCCACGTAGCGCCGCCCGCGGTGTTCAACAACGCGTTGAGCAGCGGCCAGTCCGACACGGCGTCCGTGCCGTCCTTCATGCTTTCCGTTTCGCGGTTCGGGCTGGCGACGGAACCCGTATCCAGGTGATCGCGGCCGATCACGATCGGCGCTTTCAACTCACCGCTCTTCACCATCTCGTTGAACGCGAGACCGGCGACGTGACGCTCGCCCAGGCCCAGCCAGCAGATCCGCGCCGGCAAACCCTGGAACGCGATACGGTCGCGCGCCATGTCGAGCCAGCGGTTCATGCCTGCGTTGTGCGGGAACAGTTCTTTCAGCTTGGCGTCGGTCTTGTAGATGTCTTCCGGATCGCCGGACAGCGCGACCCAGCGGAACGGACCCTTGCCTTCGCAAAACAACGGGCGAATGTACGCCGGAACGAAGCCGGGGAAATCGAACGCGTTCTTGACGCCGTCGTCGAAAGCGACCTGACGCAGGTTGTTGCCGTAATCCACCGCGTGAATGCCCATCGCGTGGAAATCGAGCATGGCCTGGACGTGCTGGGCGCACGAGCGTTGCGCGGCGGC
Organism: Caballeronia udeis; assembly: GCF_044909315.1. GTDB lineage: Bacteria > Pseudomonadota > Gammaproteobacteria > Burkholderiales > Burkholderiaceae > Caballeronia > Caballeronia udeis_A. Next base: position 117,501 of record NZ_JBIYEB010000028.1, on the reverse strand, counting down.
TTTCAGTTCAGCATGCTGGGACTCATCCTGCGCCGCCGCGCGCCACTTTTCCAGGCTCCAGCCGGCCGGCAGATAGCCGTTGATCAGGTCGTGCGACGAGGTTTGATCGGTGACCAGGTCCGGCTTGACCCCGCCCGCCTTCGCGCGGCGCACGAGTTCCGGCAAAACTTCGGCCGCGTTGCCCAGCAGCGCGATAGAGACAGCGTCGCCGGCAGCCGTGTGTTGCTTGATCAGTTCGAGCGCGTGGTCAATGTCCTTCGCTTGTTTGTCGACATAACGCGTACGCAGACGGAAGTCGATACGCGTCTGGTCACATTCTATGTTCAGCGATACCGCGCCCGCCAGCGTCGCCGCCAGCGGCTGCGCGCCGCCCATGCCGCCAAGACCCGCGGTCAGGATCCAGCGGCCCTTCCAGTCGCCGTTAAAGTGCTGCCGCGCGGCTTCGACGAAGGTTTCGTACGTGCCCTGCACGATTCCCTGGCTGCCGATGTAGATCCAGCTCCCGGCCGTCATCTGGCCGTACATGAACAGCCCCTTGCGGTCGAGTTCGTTGAAGTGTTCCCACGTGGCCCATTTCGGCACGAGGTTGGAGTTCGCGATCAACACGCGCGGCGCGTCAGCATGCGTCTTGAACACGCCGACCGGCTTGCCGGACTGAACCAGCAGCGATTCGTCGCTTTCCAGGCGTTGCAGCGTTTCGAGGATTTTGTCGAGACATTCCCAGTTGCGGGCAGCGCGGCCTATACCGCCATAGACCACCAGCTTGTCGGGGTTCTCGGCAACCTCCGGATCGAGGTTGTTCAGCAGCATCCGATACGGCGCTTCGGTGAGCCAGCTCTTGCACGTAAGCTCGGTGCCGCGCGGTGCGCGCAGGGGACGCGGGTTGTGGTTTTTCATCAAAGCACTCCTCGGACGGGATGGTGAACATTCGGTATCTTGCAGCCAATTCCTCGGGGCGTTTCAGCCAGCGATGGAGCTTGGTCGGCGAGTTGTATATACAAGTCTGAATCAAAACAAATCGGAGCGCAAGCGGTGTGCAGATCGATTCGGGTAGGGGTTTACTTGAACGCTTGGGAAGGCCCGGTATAAACCGGGCGGCAGGCGTCGACCCCGCGTCAAAACTGCGGAATCGACGGCCATTGAGGTGGTTCTATCTGTCTATACAAGACCCGGTGGACTAAAACCCGGGGTTTGCCTCGTGGACGAACGCCCAGGCTGCGGCAATATCGCCTGCCAACGGCCTGTCGTCGCGGTATTGGGAGATCACCGCCCGGACGCTCCGGTAAATTGCGTCGGTTTTAGGTGCGCGCGACAGGTCGGCGGGTTGCAGGTCATAGGCCTGAGCGGCAGCCAGCAATTCGATGGCAAGGATCCGCTCGGCATTGGCGATGATTTCCAGCGCCTTCAACGCGGCCGGCGTCGCGTGGCACAGATGGTCCTCCTGCAAGCCGGAGGTAATCCCCCCGTCCAGGCTCGCGGGCATCGCAAGCCGGCGGTTGTGCGCAACCAGCGAAGCTGCCGTGTACTGCGCGATCATGAAACCGGAACACGTGCCGCCGCCATCGGCGAGAAATGCGGGCAAGCCGCTCACCAGCGGGTTCACCAGCCGGTCGATGCGGCGCTCGGCCATCGCGGCGACCTCGGCCACCGCGGTGCTCAGGCTATCCATCGCCAGGCCGATCGACGCGCCCACCGCATGCGCCTGCGAAAACACCCTCGGCGACGCGAGCGTACCGGCGACGACAGGGTTATCGGTGACCGAAGCGAGTTCGCGATTCACCACTTCCGCCGTCGTCGCGAATACGTCGCGCGCCGCGCCGTGCACGTGGGGAATGGTCCTCAAGCTCAAGGGGTCCTGCGTCTTGCGTCCGAACGACGCCGCGATGATGCCACTGTCGGCAAGAAGCGCACGCAGGTGTGCGCCCACCAACGACAATCCCGGCGATATCCGCAGCGCAAGCGAGTCGGCATCGAAGGCAGCCGCCTGGCCGCGCAGGTTCTCGAAGGACATTGCCGAAATGGTGTCGGCCCATTCGAGCAACCGCTCGGTGCGCGCCAGTGCCAGCGAGGCGAGTCCCGTCACGCAAGGCGTGCCGTTGACCACGCTCAGGCCCTCCTTCGCCTCGAGCACGAGCGGTTCGCGCGCGAGACGCTGCAACGCGCCGGCGGCGCTCATACGGCCGGTGTCGTCGCGGACAAACCCTTCCCCGATCAGCACCAGCGCGATGTGCGCCATATGGCTTAGGTACCCGACCGAGCCGAACGCCGGCACTTCGGGTATCAACCCGCTGTCGAGCAACGTGACGAGCAGTTCCACCAGTTCGAGCCGAACGCCGGAATGCCCGTGCGCGAAGTTGTTCACGGCAGCCGCGATGATGGCGCGGGTCTCTTCCCGCCGCAGCGGCTCGCCCACGCCGACCGAATGACTCATCAGGATGTTGCGCGACAACGCGCGCTGCTCCGACGGAGACACGACCACGTCGCACAGCGCACCCACCCCCGTGTTCACCCCATACGCGCGAATCCTGCGTTCGACGATCTGCTCGACCAGCGCACGCGCATGGTCGATCCGCGAACGCGCCGACGGCGACAAAACCAGCCTGGCGCCGTTCGCGATCTGCGCGACCCCACGCCAGTCGAGCGGCTTGTCGAGACACACCGAAGACACCGCAGCCGGCGAGCGCTCCTCGCCACAACAGTCACTCAAGTCCGCACCGATGACGGCAGGATTAATCGAATGAATCGGATCAATCGATGGCGTCGGTAAAACTGAACTGGCAAGCACGTCAACCTCGTTGATTTAGTTAGCAGTACGGGAATGATGACTCGACACGAACTGCTGGAAACGTTCCGAGCAGCGGCCGTTGAACAGGTCGTCGGGTGCGCCTTCGGCATCGACCTGTCCCTGGTGCAGGAACATCACGCGATTCGACACATGCCGCGCGAAACCCATCTCATGCGTGACGACCAGCATGGTCCGGCCTTCCTCGGCAAGCGCGCGCATCACGCGCAATACTTCGCCGACCAGTTCCGGATCGAGTGCGGACGTGGGTTCATCGAAGAGCATGACCTTGGGGTGCATGGCCAACGCGCGGGCAATCGCTACGCGCTGCTGCTGACCGCCCGACAGATGCGCGGGGTAGGCATCGCGCTTCTCGTAAAGACCGACCTTCGTCAGCAACTGCTCCGCTTCTTCAAGGCACTCCGCACGCGTGCGTTTCTGAACGCGCAACGGCCCTTCAATCACGTTCTGCATCACTGTCATGTGCGACCAGAGATTGAAACTCTGGAACACCATGCCGAGCTGCGAGCGAATGCGGTCAACTTGCTTGCGGTTACCCGGTTGCAGGCGTCCATCACGGCCACGCTTCATTTCGATCGCTTCGCCCGCGAGTTTCACTTCGCCGTCGTCGGGTGTTTCCAGCATGTTGATGCAGCGCAGGAAGGTGCTTTTGCCGGACCCGCTCGCGCCGAGAATGGAGATCACATCGCCTTCGTGCGCGTCGAGGGAAATGCCCTTGAGCACGTGCGCGTCGCCGAAGGACTTGTGGATGTTGGTCGCGGACAGCGCAATGGAGCTGCTTGTGTTCATGAGGTTTTCTCCCTTGGATTCAGGAATCGACGTGCTGGCTGTCGGGGACGGTCACCGCTTTGAGCGTGGCCTGTGGACGCTTCTTCGGCGCGGTGGCGTTACGATCGCGCAGATGCGGCGAGAGCTTCTTTTCGAGCATACCGAGCGCCCGCACGATGATGAAATTCAGCACGAGGTAGATAGCGGCCGCGCAGATGAAAACCTCCATCGTGCGGTAGGTCCGCTGGATGATCTGCTGCGCGACGCCCGTCACGTCCCACACCGTGACAAGACTGGCCAGCGCCGTCGACTTGACGAGCAGCACGGCTTCAGTCGAGTACGCCGGCAACGCGTAACGCAGCGTGATCGGGGCGATGATCCGGCGCAACACCGTCCATCGCGACATGCCGCACGCAAGCGCCGCTTCAATCTGCCCGTGCGGTACCGACTGCAGGCCGCCGCGAATGATCTCGGCGGTATATCCGGCCGTGCACAACGCAAGCGAAACGATCGCGCACACGTACGGCACGCGCAGAAGCGGCCAGAGGAAACTCTCGCGCACGGCCGGGAACTGGCCCAGGCCGTAATAAACAAGGAACATCTGGATCAGCAGCGGCGAGCCGCGAAACACCAGGATGTAGCCACGAGCAAAGCGGTTGAGCGCCCAGTTCGGGCTCACCCGCATCGCGACAATCACAAGAGAAAGCAAACCGCCCGCGATCAGCGAGGCGAAGAACAGCCCGAGCGTGGTGGGAACGGCGGCTAATAGTTTCGACAACGTATCGCCGAGAAATTCGAAATCGATATTCATGGTCGGATTCACCAGGGGAACGTATTTAGTGGCTCAGTGCCGCGCGAGCGTGCCGCGAAATGATCGGCCGATACGTGCTTCGGCACGCTCGAAGACCCGGTTCGACAGGCTCGTGAGGATCAGGTACAGCGCACCGCCGACCATATAAAACGTGAAATATTGATGCGTCGATCCGGCGGCGACCTGGCTGGTACGCATCAGTTCTGCGAGCCCTGTCACTGCGATCAACGCTGAATCCTTGAGGCTCAATTGCCACACGTTGCCAATACCAGGCAACGCAAAACGGATGACTTGCGGAATCAGCACGCGCCGCCATAACGTTGCCGTCGGCATGCCGATAGCCCGCGCCGCCTCGATCTCGCCACGCGACACCGCCAGCACCGCCGAGCGATACACCTCGGCTTGATACGATCCGGAAATCAGGCCAATGGCGAGTGCGCCAACCACGAAAGGCGGCACGCCGATGAATCCGTCAGCGCCGAAAAAATGGCCGACGGCGGTCATCACCGACGAGCCGCCGAAGTAGAAGAGATAGATGATCAGCAGCTCGGGAATGCCGCGAAAGAGCGTGGTGTAGGCATCGCCGATAATTCTCAGCGTGCGGCTGCGCGACAGCTTCGCGGCGGCGACCATTGCACCGAACACTGCGCCGACTGCAAGCGCGGCGATCGTCAGCACCACGGTCATGAGCAGTGCGAGCAGCAAGGTGGCGCCCCACCCTTGCTCGCCGAAGCCGAGTAGTTGAACCAGACTCATCTTTTATCTCCAACGGTGACACATCGTCGAGCGCGCCCGCTTACAGAAACGCGCTCGCCAGAGCTTGTTGAATCAGCTACGCATCAAGGCGTGGCGTCTACCTTCAGCCACTTCAGCGAGAGGCGCTTGACCGTGCCGTCGGCGAGTGCCGCCTGGATGCCCTGGTCGAATTTCGCCTTCAGGTCCTTGTCAGACTGACGGAACGCCAGCGCTTCGCCCGGGCCCCAGATCGATCCGGCGATCTTCGGACCGGTGAACGCAAGGCCCTTGTTTTCCGGCTTGGTGAATGCCGAAGCCCAATAGGTGCTGTCGTCGAAAGCGACGTCGATGCGGCCGGCGACCAGATCGAGGTCATGCTCCGGCGCGGTCTTGTATTCGCGGATGGTCGCGACGTCCTTGAAGTTCGTATCGATGAACTTGGTGTAGACCGTGCCCGACTGGATGCCGATGGTCTTGCCCTTCAGCGCGACGCGCAGTGCATCGACAGTAGCTTTGTCATGCGCCGCGTCGCCGGTCAGCTTGACGGTCTGGCCTGCGCCGGGTTGCTTCGCGAGCGAGGCCGCGCTTTGGTCGGCGGACACGAAAGCGGCCGGCGTGGCTGCGTACGGGGTCGAGAAAGCGATGATTTTTTCGCGTTCCGGCGTGACCGAAATGGCGTCCATCAGCACGTCGAACTTGCCTGCTTGCAGGCCGGCGATCATGCCGTCCCAGTCTTGCGTGACCAGGTTGCACTGGATCTTGATGCGGACGCAGACGCTCTCGATCAGTTCCGGCTCAAAACCGCCGAGCTTGCCGCCGGGGAGCGTCAGGTTCCACGGTTCGTACGCGCCTTCAGTGGCGATCGTGACGGATTTCCAGTCTTTTGCCTGGGCGCTGACAGCGCCGAGAGCGATTACACCGACGGCTACCGATGCAGCCAGCCGGGCGAGCAATTTCATTATGCCTGTCATTGTTAAGCCACTCTTCCACGAAGTTGTTGGACCAAGCGGCGAACGCCAACTTGTATATACAAGAATGAGGTTAACAAAAATGACTGGCAACGTTTTTTTGCGCCTAACGGGAGAAGCTAGGGAAAATACCGACTTTCTTTGTGGGCAAGGCTTACGGGGGCTTTACTACGAATGATGCGGGGAACTTGGTGAGCGCTCGTTCGACTTTTTTTAATTTTTATTTAAGTTGTCTAGACACGACGAGCAGAAAGTACCGAGTGCCGCTGCTCGGTCAGCGGTGCTCCGGGCAACGGGTTGAATACTGCTTTCAGGCAAACCATCAAGCCTGAAAGCAGCAACCGGGCGTGAGCTCCCTGCTTCCCTACTCGAGCCGCATTGAATAATCCGTGGCCCGCACGTCCTTCGTCAGTGCACCGATGGAAATCCGGTCCACACCCGTCTCGGCAATCGTCCTGACGGTATCGAAGTTCACGCCGCCGGACACTTCCAGCACCGCTCGGCCGGCAGTCAGCCGCACCGCGTCGCGCATGGCATCGAAGGCAAAATTATCGAGCAGGATCGATTCCGCCCGATGAGCCAGCGCCGTTTCAAGCTGTTCGAGCGTCTCCACTTCAATCTGAATCGGCGCGCCGACATTCAATGCAAGCGCCGCGTCCATGGCCGCGCCCACACCACCCGCCGCGGCAATATGGTTTTCCTTGATCAGGATGCCGTCGTAAAGCGCCAGCCGCTGGTTCGCGCCGCCGCCCACCCGCACCGCGTACTTCTGCGCGAGACGCAAACCCGGCAAGGTCTTGCGTGTATCGAGAATCCGCGCCCGAGTCCCTTCAATGGCATCCACATAACGGCGCGTAGCGGTCGCCACCCCCGACAACATCTGCAAGAAATTCAGCCCGTTGCGCTCCGCGGTCAGCAGCGCGCGCGCAGGCCCACGCAGCAAAACCACGGGCGTATTGGCGATCATCCGCGCCCCTTCGCGATACAGCCATTCCACGCGAATCGATTCATCCACCCGGCGCATCACCGCCTCGAACCATGGAACGCCGCACAACACCGCCTCTTCGCGAACCGTCACGCGCGCCGTCCGCTGCGCGTTGGCAGGCACGAGCAGCCCGGTCCGGTCGCCGTCGCCGATATCTTCGGCCAGCGCGTCAGCGACGTTGCGCTGAAGCGCCTGATCGAATGCCTCGCCATACAAGACCCGGATTTCTTCGAGTAAGGGAGAAACCAACTGACTTGCCACCATCACGCCGCTCCTACGTTTGAAAATAACGAAACGTCCTTCGCGAGGTCCCCGCTCGCCTGGACGCGCTTCTTGTGACGGGCAGCGAAGTCGAGCATGCGGTCGATCGGCAACCGTGCACGCGCCGCGATCCGGGTATCGACGAAAATCTCGTTGTGGCCGCGCTCAAGCACGGCCGCCAGGTTCGCCAGCCCGTTCATCGCCATCCACGGGCAATGCGCGCAGCTCTTGCAGGTTGCGCTGTTACCGGCCGTCGGCGCTTCAATGAACTCCTTGTCCGGCGCGGCAAGCCGCATCTTGTGCAGGATCCCGAGATCCGTCGCGACAATAAACCGCTTCGCCTCGAGCCGCACCGCGGCATCGATCAATTGCGTCGTGGAGCCGACCACGTCGGCAAGCGCGACCACCGCTTCCGGCGACTCCGGATGAACGAGGATCTTCGCGTCGGGATACTCGGCGCGCAGCAGATCGAGTTCGATGCCCTTGAACTCATCGTGGACAAGACACGAGCCTTGCCACGACAGCATGTCGGCGCCGGTTTTCTTCTGGATGTAGCCGCCCAGATGCCGGTCAGGCGCCCAGAGGATCTTTTCGCCGCGCGCGTGCAGGTCCGCAACAATCTCCAACCCGATCGACGATGTCACCATCCAGTCCGCCCGCGCTTTCACAGCAGCGCTGGTGTTTGCGTACACCACGACAGTCCGGTCGGGATGAGCGTCACAGAAAGCGGAAAACTCGTCGGCGGGACAACCCAGGTCAAGCGAACAGGTCGCATCGAGATCGGGCATCAGCACGCGCTTTTCGGGGCTGAGGATTTTCGCGGTCTCGCCCATGAAACGCACGCCGGCCACAATCAGCGTCTGCGCCGCATGATCGCGCCCGAAACGCGCCATTTCAAGTGAATCCGCCACGCAACCGCCCGTCTCGTCGGCGAGTTCCTGCAACTCGGCATCGACATAATAGTGCGCAACCAACACCGCCTTCTCGCGCACGAGCAACGCGCGGATGCGTTCCTTCAACTCGCGCTTTTCCTCACGCGAAAGGGTGCCGGGCACCTTCGCCCACGCCTGGCCGATACCGCACGTCAGTCCCTGCGGCCGGTCGTACTCGACGCTTTTAATCGCCTGGTCCATCGCTTCCTCGTCTCCATTGCTCGTGAATACGTCGTGATCACGCCGTGGCATGACTGCGTCCTAAACGAAAAAACCCCGCCAGAGCGGGGTCTTGTGACGTCATCAAATTTTAACGGATATCGATGACGAAGGTCGGCGGCCTGACTACTGTCAGGCGTAGCGTCGCAGGCGTAACGCGAAGTCCTGCAGCGCCTTGATGCCGCTTTGCTCCGCCCGATGACACCAGTCCTGCAGTTGCGCGAGCAGTTGTTCGCGCGACGCGTTGGAGCGGTCCCACATGGCCGACAAGTCCTGACGCAATTCAATATACGTGCGCAGCTTGTGGTTGTCCGAGAAAAGCGCCGGCAACTGCTGGCGTTGCGGCTCGTCCAGACCCGCCTCTTCCTTATGCGCCCACTTGCGGGCACCGCGCATCAGTTGATACTTGTCCGCGGAACCACCTTCTTTCAGCTTCGACAGTTCCTGCCGGTACGCGCGCTTGAGCGTCTTGCCGTAACGCGCCATCACTTCATAGCGGTTCGACAGCACGGCTTGCAACGTGTCGTGATCCAGGACCGGCTTGGATGCCGACAGACGCGGCGTAGGTGCAATCTTCTTGACCTTGGCCAGCTTGAACGCCGACATGATGCGGATATACATCCAGCCAATATCGAATTCATACCACTTGTTCGACAGCTTCGCCGACGTGGCATACGTGTGGTGATTGTTGTGCAGCTCTTCACCGCCGATCAGGATACCGAGCGGGAAAATGTTCGTGCTGGCGTCAGCGGAATTAAAGTTCCGGTAACCCCACCAGTGAGCCAGTCCGTTGACCACACCGGCTGCCCAGAACGGGATCCAGATCATTTGCACGGCCCACACCGACAGCCCGACAAGGCCGAACAGCGCAACGTCGATCACCATCATGATGCTGATGCCGAGAATGGGGTAGCGCGTGTACACGTTGCGTTCCATCCAGTCGTTCGGCGTGCCGTGACTGAACTTGCGCATGGTTTCCTCGTTCTTGGCTTCCGAACGGTAGAGTTCGGCGCCTTCGAGCAGGACTTTCCAGATGCCGCGCGTTTGCGGGCTGTGCGGATCTTCTTCGGTCTCGCACTTGGCGTGATGCTTACGGTGAATCGCGGCCCATTGGCCGGTCAGCATGCCCGTGGTCATCCAGAGCCAGAAACGGAAAAAGTGGCTGACGACCGGATGCAGTTCCAGCGCACGATGCGCCTGGCAACGATGCAGATAGACGGTCACGCCGATGATCGTGATGTGCGTCATCACGAGAGTGAACAGCAAAATCTGCCACCACGAGAGGTCGAGCAATCCGTTGGCGAGAAATTCAAGCGATGAATTCAGCAAGGCAATTTACCTGAAAGGCGGAAAAAATAGCCGAACGAAAACAGGATCGACGGCTGTTGGGCACATGAAAGGAACATGCACGTGGTTCGACGGCATTTTACTTCATGCGTTCCAAGTCTTTGTGTCGATTAGGGAAAATTTTGATTTCGCGCAGGGCCAGCAGGAAATTTGACCGCTAAATCGGGACTTTGTTTAGTGCGGTAAACACGAATTTCCCGCTTTTGAAAGCTTTGGCCGGAGATTGAACGCGGTTCCGCCGACCAAAGCGAGCGTAATTTACTTATTCCTCAACTGCGTCCTCAACCACGGCTTCCTTCGCGGCAACCGGCAGCCGTTCAAGTACGGCGGCGAAGAAACCGTCGGTGCCGTGCTTGTGCGGCCAGAGTTGCAGATAGTCGCCCGTGTCGAGGTCAATGCGTTGTTCAGCCAGCACCTCGCGCGCCGGAACCAGCTTGAACCCCGGATGCGTAGCCAGGAACTGAGTGACCACACCCTCGTTTTCCGCTTCCAGCATGCTGCATGTTGCGTAGACGAGACGGCCGCCCACTTTCACCAGCCGCGCCGCGCTGGTCAGGATGGACAACTGCTTCGGCGTCAGTTCCGCCACCGATTCCGGTGACTGGCGCCATTTCAGGTCCGGATTGCGGCGCAGCGTGCCGAGGCCGGAACAGGGAGCGTCGACGAGAACACGGTCGATCTTGCCGGCCAGGCGCTTGATCTTGGCGTCATGCTCGCTGTCGATCAGCACCGGATTCACATTCGACAAACCACTGCGAGCCAGGCGCGGCTTGAGTTTGGCGAGCCGGCGGTCCGACACGTCGAAGGCGTAGAGGCGGCCCGAGGAGCGCATCATTGCGCCGAGCGCCAGCGTCTTGCCGCCCGCGCCCGCGCAGAAATCGACGATCATCTCGCCGCGCCGGGGCGCGACCAGCGAACACAAGAGCTGGCTGCCTTCGTCCTGCACCTCAATCCAGCCGTCCTGGAACGGCTGCAGGCGCGTCAACGCCGGCTTGCCGTCCACGCGCACGCCAAACGGTGCAAACGGCATTTCGCCCGCATCGATTCCGGCTTCCGTCAGCGTCTTGATGACCACATCGCGCGTGGCCTTGATCGGGTTCGCGCGCAGGTCGAGCGGCGCCGGGTAATTCAGCGCGGCGGCCAGCAAGGCGAGCTCTTCGGTATCGAAGCGCTTGGTCATGGCGTCGTAGATCCACTGCGGCAAATTGGTCCGCACACGCACCGGCAAGCTGGCCGGATCGATCTTCGACACCTGGTTGAGCCACTGGTATTCATCGGCGGAAATGAACGGCTTGACCGCCGATAACCCCGCCGTCTGCATCAGGCCCAGCAAGGCGAGACGCCGTGCGAGGTTGCCGCTGCCGCTTTCGGCGAGATGGGAAAACTCCATCTTGCGGCGCAGGACGGCGAACACCGCTTCGGCAATCACACCGCGCTCGTTGTGACCAAGCTTCGGATGCGCGCGGAAAAAGCGGCTGGTGGCAGCGTCGGCGGGACCGCTGAAGCGTAAAACGTCGGCCAGCAACGTCTCTGTCTGTCCTATCAAAAATCCATGAAGCCTCATACGCCCTCCCCGGCAATGTCGGCAAAGAGCCATTGCGGCTCCGGTGGCGTGAGCACGACACGCTCGCCGTCGATGGCAAGACGCCCTTCGACGAACCAGCGCACCGCGCGTGGGTAAATAATGTGTTCGACCGCCAGCACCCGCGAAGCGAGCGCTGCGGCGTCGTCGCCAGCCATGATTGGCACCGCCGCCTGCGCGACAATGGGACCATGATCCAGCGTCGGCGTGACAAAATGGACGCTGGCGCCGTGCACGCGCACGCCCGCGTCGAGCGCTTGCTGGTGGGTCTTGAGCCCCGGAAAGCACGGCAGCAGCGACGGATGAATATTGATCATGCGGCCCGCGTAGTGTTCGACGAAAGCGTCGGTCAGTACGCGCATGAAGCCCGCAAGCATGACGAGGTCCGGCTCGAAGCCGTCGATAATGCCTGCAAGCGCCTGATCGAAGGCTTCGCGAGTGGTGAAATCACGGTGATCTATGACAGCTGCCGGAATGCCGTTTGCCGCCGCGAAAGCAAGCCCGGCGGCGTCCGGGCGATTCGATATGACAGCGGCCACCGCCGCCTGCCAGCCTTCGCGCGCGCAAGCCCGCACGACCGCTTCCATATTGGTTCCCCGCCCGGAAATCAGGATGACGATTTTTTTCATCCGTGGATTTTATCATTCGATGCCATCAAAACCCGGCGAATCGGCCGGGCGCGCAGTGGGCCCGGCCTCCGTCCTGTGCCGTGAACGTTTATAATCGAACGCTTTGCGGCTTTGCCAGCCTCGCGCGGCTTCAGCCCTGCGTTACCGCATTCGCCCATTTAACCGCCAACCGCCGACCCAACCGATATCGTGAGAGTCTTTCGCGGCCTACCCAATGCCGAAAGCCGCGCGCCCTGTGCGCTGACCATCGGCAATTTCGACGGTGTCCACCGTGGCCATCAGGCGCTGCTCGCCCACGTGCGCGCCGCCGCGGACGCCCGCGGGCTGCCGGTCTGCGTGATGACCTTCGAGCCGCATCCCCGCGAATTCTTCAATCCCGCCGGCGCGCCGCCACGCATCGCCATGCTGCGCGACAAGCTTGAAGCGCTGCGCACGAACGGGGTGGATCGCGTCGTGGTCGAACATTTCAATCGCACCTTCGCCAGCCAGCCGCCCGATACGTTCGTCGAAAACGTGATCGTGAACGGCCTGCACGCGCGCTGGGTGATGATTGGCGACGACTTCCGCTACGGCGCAAAACGTGCCGGGGATTTCGAATCGCTGCAAGAAGCCGGACGCAAGCACGGCTTCGAAGTCGAGCAAATGGCAACGGTCGCGGACCTGAACGGCGCACGCATTTCGAGTTCGGGCGTGCGGGCGTCGCTGGTAGCGGGCGATCTCGACGCCGCCCGTCTCGCACTCGGTCGCCCCTATGTCATCAGCGGCCACGTCGTCCACGGGCAAAAACTGGGTCGCGATCTGGGTTTTCCCACGCTCAACATACCGATCGCCCACAAGCGGCCGGCGCTCGCGGGCATCTTCGTCGTGCGTGTGCATGGGCTCGGACCTGCGCCGCTGCCGGGCGTGGCGAGCCTCGGACTGCGTCCGACCGTGGACGATTCCGGCCGCGTGCTGCTTGAAACCTTCGTGCTCGACTGGCATGGCGACGCGTACGGCAAGCTCGTGCGTATCGAATTCCTGAAAAAGCTGCGCGACGAGGAAAAGTTCGTGGACCTCGAAACATTAACGGCGGCCATAGCGCGCGACGTGACCAACGCCCGCGCCTATTTCGCTGCGGACGTGAACTCAAGTGGCCGCGACAGCGGTTTCGCCACCTCGGCCACCGACCGAATTAGGTGAGCGCGTGGCGCCGGGTGCCTGAAGATTCCGATAAGGTTTCCAATCAAGCTCCCGACGCGCTGCCCGCTGCCTCGCCAGACACGCACCTTCGAGCCCGTTCCCGAGCTTGCCCGCTTGGAACCGCCGTCTCACCGCCGCTTCACCGAACAAATATCGAGTCATCCATGAGCAACAAGAAAGAAGCCAAGCCCCAGTCGAAATATCCGGTCAATCTGCTGGATACGCCGTTTCCCATGCGGGGTGACTTGCCCAAGCGCGAGCCGCAATGGGTGAAGGAATGGCAGGACAACAAGATCTACGAAAAAATCCGCGCCGCAGCCAAGGGCCGCAAGAAGTTCATCCTGCACGACGGCCCTCCGTATGCGAATGGCGACATCCACCTCGGCCACGCGGTGAACAAGATCCTGAAGGACATGATCGTGAAAGCGCGCAATCTGGCGGGCTTCGACGCGGTCTATGTCCCCGGCTGGGATTGCCACGGCATGCCCATCGAAATCCAGATCGAGAAGCAGTTCGGCAAGTCGCTGCCGGCACGCGAAGTGATGGAAAAAGCGCGCACCTACGCGAGCGCGCAGATCGAAAAGCAGAAGCTCGGCTTCCGGCGCCTCGGTGTGCTCGGCGACTGGGACAATCCGTACAAGACGATGAATTTCGTCAACGAAGCAGGCGAAATCCGCGCGTTGGGAAAGATCCTCGAGAAGGGTTATGTGTATCGCGGGCTGAAGCCGGTGAACTGGTGTTTCGACTGCGGTTCGGCGCTGGCCGAAGCCGAAGTCGAGTATCAGGACAAGGTTGATCCGACCATCGACGTGCTGTTCGCGTTCGCCGAACCGGAAAAGACCGCGCAGGCGTTCGGCTTGAACGCCCTGCCGAAGCAGGAAGGCGGCATCGTGATCTGGACGACGACCCCGTGGACCATTCCCGCGAACCAGGCGCTCAATGTGCATCCGGAGATTGTCTATAGCCTCGTCGATACGGAAAAAGGCCTGCTGATCCTGGCCGAAGATCGCGTTGAAGAATGCCTGAAGCAGTACAAGCTGACGGGTTCGACCGTCGCGACCACGACGGGCGCGAAGTTGAGCGGCCTGCGCTTTCATCATCCGTTGAGCGCGGCCCACCCCGGCTATAAACGCACCGCGCCCGTGTATCTGGGTGATTACGTGACGACTGAAAGCGGCACGGGGATCGTGCATTCATCGCCGGCGTATGGCGTGGAAGACTTCTTGTCGTGCAAGGCGCATGGCATGACGGACTCGGACATCATCAATCCGGTCATGGGCGATGGGCGTTATATCGAGTCGCTGCCGTTGTTCGGCGGACTCTCGATCTGGGAAGCGAACGACCAGATCGTGGAAGCGCTGCGCGGCGCCAAGTCCCTGCTGAAAACCGAGCACTACAAGCACAGCTACATGCACTGCTGGCGCCACAAGACGCCGATCATCTACCGCGCGACATCGCAGTGGTTTGCCGGCATGGACGTGAAGCCCAACGATACCTCGCGCACGCTGCGCGAAACCGCGCTGGAAGGGATCGAGAACACCGCGTTCTTCCCGTCGTGGGGCAAGCAGCGCCTGTACAGCATGATCGCGAACCGGCCGGACTGGACGCTGTCACGGCAACGCCAGTGGGGCGTGCCCATGGCGTTCTTCGTCCACAAGGAAACCGGCGAACTGCATCCGCGTACGCTGGAATTGCTCGAGGAAGTGGCCAAGCGCGTGGAAGTGAGCGGCATTGAAGCCTGGCAGACGCTCGATCCGGCAGAACTGCTGGGCAACGAAGCCAACATGTACGAGAAGAATCGCGACACGCTCGACGTGTGGTTCGATTCCGGCACGACGCATTGGCACGTGCTGCGCGGCTCGCACAAGGATTCGCTGCAATTCCCGGCGGACCTGTATCTGGAAGGCTCGGACCAGCATCGCGGATGGTTCCATTCGTCGCTGCTCACCGCCTCCATGCTCGATGGCCGCCCGCCGTACAACGCGCTGCTCACGCACGGCTTCACGGTTGATGGCGAAGGCCGCAAGATGTCGAAGTCGCTGGGTAACGGCGTCGATCCGCATGAAGTGTCGAACCGGCTGGGCGCGGAAATCATCCGCCTGTGGATTGCATCGACGGATTATTCGGGCGAACTCGCGATCTCCGAAGAGATCCTGAAGCGCGTGACGGAGACGTATCGGCGGATTCGCAATACGTTGCGCTT
Organism: Caballeronia udeis; assembly: GCF_044909315.1. Taxonomy (GTDB): domain Bacteria; phylum Pseudomonadota; class Gammaproteobacteria; order Burkholderiales; family Burkholderiaceae; genus Caballeronia; species Caballeronia udeis_A. Next base: position 102,079 of record NZ_JBIYEB010000028.1, on the reverse strand, counting down.
CCTGCTGTCCAACCTCTCCGATTTCGACTTCGGGCAGCATGCGCGTCCGGTGGAAGACTGGCTCGAGATGGATAAATACGCCGTCGCCCTCGCGCAGAACCTGCAAGACGACGTGCTCGCGCACTACGAGAAATTCGAGTTCCACCCGGTTGTATCGAAGCTCGCTACGTTCTGCTCGGAAGACCTCGGCGGTTTCTATCTGGACGTGCTGAAGGATCGGCTCTACACCATGAAGCCCGATTCGCACGAGCGGCGCGCCGCGCAGACGGTGCTGCATCACATCGCGCATGGTTTGCTGCGGCTGATCGCACCGTATCTGTCCTTCACGGCGGAAGAGGCGTACAAGGTGCTGCAACCTGGCCGCGACACCATTTTCACCGAGGTGTATCACACCTATCCGCCAGTGCCCGAGGCCGGCGAACTGCTCGACAAGTGGACGCTGATCCGCTCGGCGCGCAGCGACGTCACGAAGGCGCTGGAAGAAGCGCGGACAGCCAATCTGATCGGTTCGTCACTGCAGGCCGAAGTGGATGTACGGGCGAGCGGCGCGCGGTATGACGCGCTGACCAGTCTCGGCGATGACCTCCGGTTCGTGCTGATCACATCGGCGGCGCGGGTGGTGAAGGTGGCGAGCGAAGCGGAAGAAGGCGTCGACGTGCTTGCATCGACGTACCTGAAATGCGAGCGCTGCTGGCACTATCGCGACGACGTGGGGGCATCGGCGGAACATCCTGGATTGTGCGGCCGCTGCATCACCAATCTCTTCGGCAACGGCGAAACGCGGAGCGCAGCATAATGGCAAGAACGATGTCGAAACAAACTCAAAGCAGCGGTTCACTCGCGCCGTGGCTGGGCGTGGCGCTGATCGTGATTCTCTTCGACCAGTTGTCGAAGATCGCCGTCAGCCGCGTGTTCACTTATGGCGAACCGCACGCGCTCACACCGTTCTTCAACCTGTTCCTGATCTACAACCGTGGCGCGGCGTTCAGCTTTCTCGCCAGCGCCGGCGGCTGGCAGCGTTGGGGCTTCACAGCGCTTGGCGTGGTCGCGGCTATCGTGATCTGCTACCTGCTGAAACGCCACGGCACGCAACGGCTGTTCTGCACGGCGCTCGCGCTGATCATGGGCGGTGCCATCGGCAACGTGATCGACCGGATTGTGTACGGCCATGTGATCGACTTTTTGGACTTCCACGTCAACACGTGGCACTGGCCGGCGTTCAACCTCGCCGACAGCGCGATCACCATCGGCGCGGTACTGCTCGTTTTCGATGAGTTGCGGCGCGTGCGCGGAGCAAAGTAGGCGGCGTTATTCGGCATGTAAGCCGTCATGAGTACGGAGGCCAGGTTTGGACAACGCAGAACTCGCAGGAAAGCATCTCGTACTTGGGCTGTCGGGCGGTATCGCGTGCTACAAGATCGCCGAACTCACGCGTCTGCTGGTGAAAGCCGGCGCGACCGTGCAGATCGTGATGACCGACGCCGCCACGCAATTCATCACGCCTGTCACCATGCAGGCGTTGTCCGGCCGTCCCGTATACACGTCGCAATGGGACGCGCGGATTGCGAACAACATGGCGCATATCGATTTGTCGCGTGAAGCCGATGCAATCGTGATCGCGCCCGCTTCCACCGACTTCATCGCCAAGCTCGCGCATGGCAATTGCGACGACCTGCTTTCCACGCTATGCGTGGCGCGCGATTGTCCGCTGCTCGTCGTCCCCGCAATGAACCGCCAGATGTGGCAGAACCCGGCAACGCAACGCAACGTCGCGCAACTGCGTGCCGATGGCGTGCAAGTGCTGGGCCCCGACTCCGGCGCGCAAGCGTGCGGTGAAGTGGGCGACGGCCGGATGCTGGAACCTTCCGCAACCTACGAAGCCATCTGCGCGTTCTTCCAGCCGAAGATCCTGCAAGGGCATCGCGTGTTGATTACGGCCGGTCCGACCTTCGAACCGCTCGATCCGGTACGCGGCATTACCAACCGCTCGTCCGGCAAGATGGGCTTCGCGCTCGCGTGCGCGGCGGCGCAGGCCGGTGCCGACGTGCATCTCATAGCCGGCCCGGTTGCGCTGGATACGCCGTGGGGGGTGGTTCGCCAAGACGTGCAGACCGCGCAGCAAATGCACGACGCGGTGCTGCACGCCACACCGGACTCGGACATCTTTATCGCGGTGGCGGCAGTCGCGGATTGGCGCGTCGATCACCTGAGCGAACACAAGATCAAGAAGACCGCCAATCAGCCGATGCCCACCTTCACGTTCGTCGAAAACCCGGACATCCTCGCGACCGTCGCACGTCTGCCGAACCCGCCGTATTGCGTTGGTTTCGCGGCGGAAAGCGGCGATCTCGAAGTGCATGGCGAGGAGAAGCGCGCACGCAAGAATGTGCCGCTGCTGATCGGCAATCTCGGACCACTGACCTTCGGTCTCGACGACAACGAAGTCGTGCTGTTCGAAGCTTCCGGCATCACGCGCCTGCCACGTGCCGATAAAAAGCTGCTCGCGAAGTTGCTGATTGCCGAGATTGCAAAACGGGCGCCGCGTGGCGGCTCCTTGCTGTCTTAGCCCATTGTCCGGACCATGACGACGAAACTCTCCGTACTCGATCAAACACCGGTCATTCACGGTCACAGCACCGCCGACGCAATCGCGGCCACGCTGGATCTCGCGCGGCTTGCCGATGACCTCGGCTACACGCGTTACTGGTGCGCCGAGCATCACGGTTTGCGCGGGGTATCGAATCCATGCCCTGAAGTCATGCTCGCGCGAATCGGCAGCATGACGCAGCGAATCCGGATCGGCTCGGGCGGCGTCATGCTGCCCTACTACAGCTCGTTCAAGGTTGCGGAACAGTTCCTGATGCTCGAAGCGCTGTTTCCGAATCGCGTGGATCTGGGCGTTGGGCGTGCACCCGGCGGCGACATGCGTACCGCGCAAGCGGTGGCGGCAGGCGACTACAATCGCGGCGATATTTTCCCGCAGCAGGTGGGTGAACTTGTCGGCCTGTTCGACGGCACGCTCCCCGAGGATCACCTCGCGCATGGCGTGTTGCTGCAACCGGAAATTGCCACGCGACCCGAGTTGTGGATGCTCGGTTCCAGCGACTTCGGCGGCCTGCTCGCCGCGCAGCTCGGGATTCGTTTCGCGTTCGCGCATTTCATCAACGCGCAGTACGGGCATCGGGTGGCGGAGGCGTATCGCGAGCGGTTTGTGTCGCGCAATGGATCGACGCCCTATCTGGCAGCCGCCGTGTTCGTGATTTGTGCCGATACCGAAGCGGAAGCCGCCGCGCTGGAACGCGCGGTCGACTTGCGTCGCGTGCAGATGGCGTACGGGCTGAACATGCCGATTCCATCGATTGCGCAAGGCGCCGGGCAAGCATTCGGCGAACGCGAACTGAGCGTTATTGCCCGGGAAAAAAGCCGCAGCATCATTGGCACGCCGGAACGCGTGACCGAACAATTACATGAACTCCAGCAACGTTTCGACGCCGACGAACTGATCGTGCTGACCGTTGCGGGAAGTTACCCGGCGCGCATGCGCTCGTATGAACTGCTGGCCGAAGCATTCGAACTCAACAAACAGACCCCATGAAACTCGACATCAAGATCCTCGATGCGCGCATGCGCGACTATCTGCCCGCCTACGCCACGCCCGGCAGCGCCGGACTCGACCTGCGTGCGTGCCTGGACGAAGCGATTACGCTCGAACCCGGCCAGACCGTGCTGGTGCCCACGGGCCTGGCGATTCATATCGAAGATCCGGGTTATGCAGCGGTGATTCTTCCGCGCTCAGGCTTGGGCCATAAGCATGGCGTGGTGCTGGGGAATCTGGTCGGGTTGATCGACTCGGATTACCAGGGCCAGTTGATGATCTCGACGTGGAATCGCGGCGCGACCGCGTTCACGCTGAACCCGCTTGAACGCCTCGCGCAAATGGTGATCGTGCCGGTGGTGCAGGCAACGTTCAATATTGTCGATGACTTCGCCCAGAGCGAGCGCGGCGCCGGTGGTTTCGGCAGCACGGGCAAGCACTGAGCGTTTGGGCCGCTAAAAGCCTTATGCGCGGCACGCCGCCGCGTACGTTCGAATAACCTGCCGCACGCGATCCTGCACCAGCGCGAGCGGCTCGTTTTTCAACTGTCCGCGCCGCACCGCCCAGTACTGCTCGGGCAAGTACTGGCTGAGCAGGTTCTCCGGAATCTTCAAGGCGCTCAGGTTGTCCAGCAGCGTTTGCGCCGCCGCGCCAATCTCCGGATCGGCCCAGTAATAACGCACGCGGTCGCTATAGCTGTAGGTGCGTAACACGCGTTGCTGTTCTGCATCGCCGTGATAATACTTCTCCCAGTAGCCGGGTTTGCTCAGCATCACGCGTTCGACTACATCGCGCAGGTTCGATCGTGTATGTGCACCGGCCAATTGCGTTTCGATATCCGCCAAAGCGTACAACGCCTCGCGCAATGCGAACGTCACGCCCGGACCAACCTTGAGAATGCGAAAGCCATCGTGGACTAAAGCGCTTAGCGCTTCGGGCGTCTGGTAATCGGTGGAATGCGCTTCGAAGACCATGCCATGCAGGTCATCCAGTGCGCTCTTCAACGACTCGGCGCGTGCCGGCGCATAGTCGATCACCTTCGTGTGATCGAACTCCACGCCGGGTTGCACAACAAGCGCAATCACACGCGACCACGTGTCCTGTACGCCATGTTCCTGCCACGCTTGTCTGTGGACCAAAGCCGTTTCAATCGCCGCTTCACGCGATGTCGGCTCGACGATATCCAGCTCTTCCGCCGCCCCGCCCGGCACGGGTACTTCGGTGCCGATCACGTACACAGGACTCACGCCGAGACCCGCACGCTTCACCGCGGCCTCCGCCACCGCGCACAAGCGCGCAGCTCTCGCAGCAACCACCGCATCCGACAAACGCTCGGGATCATCGGCGCATGACATGCTGGTATCGAGGTGAATCTTCGTGAATCCCGCCGATGCATATGCGTCGATCAACGCGTCCGCACGTTGCATGGCTTCATCAGCGGGAAGATGGCGCCACGCGTTTGGCCCGAGGTGGTCGCCGCCGAGAATCAGATGCTCGTGCGGGAAACCGACGCGTTCAGCAATCCCTCGCACGAAGTCCACAAAATCAGCGGGCTTCATGCCGGTATAACCGCCGTACTGATCGACTTGATTCGACGTCGATTCGATCAACAATGGCGTCTGGTCTTCCAGCGCCTGCCGCATGGCCGCTTCCAGCACCCAGGGGTGCGCGGAGCAGATCGAATAGATCCCGGCAAGCCATGCAGACGCCGGGTGTGCATTGCTCAAACGCGAGACGATAGAGTTCATGGCGTCACTCCGTGGCTGATTGCAGGAACGTATCGAGCTCGGCGAACGTTGCCGTGCCTTCCATCGGGCCTTTCACGCCGACCGCGCGCGCGCCGCTTGCGCAGGCATATTTCAACGCCGTCTCCACGTCCTTGCCCTGCGCACGGCAACTGATATACGTTGCGCCGAAGCAATCGCCCGCGCCAGTGGGATCGAGCTCCTGAACCTTGAAGGCGGGCCGATGCGTCTCGCCGTTGGCATCGAAGTAACTGCAACCTTGCGCGCCACGCTTCACGATCACTTCCTTCACACCGCGCTTCAGCAGTTCGTCAATTGCTCCACGCTCCGACTTCGCGCTGGCGAGCAAAGTCACTTCGTGACCGCTTGGCAGGAAGACATCGGTGTAGTCGAGGATAAAGTCGAGCGCGTCGCGCATCTCCGGAATCCGCAGCATTTCCTTGCGGATGTTCGGATCGAAGCTCACCGTGCCGCCGTGCGTCTTCACCGTTTCAATGGCCTGCTTCATCGCTTCGATGATCCTGAACGAGAACAGCGACGACCCCATCACATGGAAGTTGCCGCACTTCGCGAGCAAGTCTTCACGCAGGTTCGCCACCGACAATTGCGCCGACGCACTGTTCGTAATGTTGTAGATGAAGTCACGGTCACCATCCTCGCGATACGTGACGAACGCGCTGCCCGTGGTCGCGTCTTTCAGCACCGCAATGCCCGACACATCCACGCCGTCGCGACGCAAGCGCTCGACGTTGAGCACGCCAAAATCGTCATCGCCCACGCAACCGATCATCGCGCAGGGGCTGCCGAGCTTGGCCACCTGATCGATGAAAATGGCCGGCGCGCCACTCGCAAACGGGCCAATGAGCGTGCCGGGTTCGCGAAAGCTCTGGCCTACGCGCGTGGCCATGATCTCGACCAGGATCTCGCCCATCGCGACGATGGTGCCGGGCCTGGAGGTAACAGCGTTTGGATTAGGCATGACGTTTCTTCGTTTGAACATCGATACACACCGCGACCAGGATCACGATGCCTTTCACGATGAGTTGATAGAAAACCGAAATGAAGATCACTGACTCCGAAACTCAAGAATCCCTTCTTCCCGCCGATGCACGTCCAGCCCGGCCTTCAGAATCAGGTCGAGTGTCGGCGGGTCAATGGCGTCATCGAGCACCAGTCCGCCCAGGCGACTGACGTGGCAGAAGGCCTCGCCATCGCCTTGCAACGCGGGCTGGTAGGCCACGACCACGCTGCGCTTTGCGTTCTTCAATGCGGCTTTGTATACGCCTGCCAGACGCGGATCGGCGCACAGCAAATTGCCTTCACGATCGATCCCGCCGGCCTCCAGCACTGCCAGGTCCAACGAGAGCGCGGAGAGTGAACGCTCGGCGTCCGGTCCAAGCAGCACGGTGGAATTATCGTCCAGCGAACCACCCGTGAGACGCAATTCGCAGCGCATGAAACGCTGGACGGTGGGCACCATCGACAAGTCGTTGAGCGTCAGCGCGAGGTTCGCGCGGTCGGCAAGCAGCGGCAGCAGCTTATGCGTGATCAGGCCCGCGCCAATGAAGGCCGACGCATGGTCATCGATGAAATCCGCGGCCATCCGCGCAATCGCCATGTCCGCAGCCTGCCGCATCGCGCCCGAAGGCTCTCCCGCCAGCGGGTTCTCGCCGGGCCGCTGGGCGAGGTACCGCGCCTTGCCAAACGCCCGGATCAGGTAGCGCTGCTGCTCCAGGTAGTTCAGGTCCGAGCGGATCGTGACGCTGGAGACGTCGAACGCCGTAGCGAGTTCGTCGACCGACACCTCCCCGCGCTTGCGGACAAGTTCGACAATACGCAAACGCCGATGAAGCGAGTTCTTGTTGGCCAACACAGGCAGTACCACCTTTGCACTTTCGTTTCGAAAGATTTTAGTTTCGAAGCGAAAGACACGCAAAGGAGTTTCTGGTCGGTGTTTACCCGCGCTTTCTATACCAGAGCGCGTACGCGGAGACGAGGACGATCATGAATGCGAGACCGTAGACCAGCGTCATGCGGAATTCGTTCGTGAAGGCGGTGGTGATCATGATTGCCGCCATCAAACCCGCCCCAACCAGGCTTCCAAACGGATGCAGCACCATCCGGAAAGACGGCGCCGGTCCGTCATAGCGAGCGCGGAAAAAGAGGTGCGTGACGAAGATCATCAGCCACGCGAACATCGCACCGAAGATGGCGATCGACATCATCAAGCCGAACGCCATCTCCGGCCAGAACGCGGTGAGGATCGTGGCCAAGGCAATGCCGCCGCTCGACAAGGACAGCGCGGCGGTGGGCACGCCATTCGCGCTCAGGCGTCCGAAGCGCGCCGGCGCGTAGCCGGCCCGCGACAGGCTGAACATCATGCGCGTGGTGATGTAGAGCTGGCTGTTCATCGCGGAAAGCGCCGCGACCAGCACCACGAAGTTGATCACGCCCGCAGCAAACGGCACATGCGTCGCGGCCATTACCTTGACGAACGGACTTTCGTCGGTGCTGGCCTGCGTCCAGGGGACGATTGCGAGCATCAACGCCAGCGTGAGCAGATAGAAGAGCACCAGCCGGAACACGGTCGAGCGAAACGCTCGCGCCACGGCACGTTGCGGGTCACGCGCTTCGCCGGCCGCGACTGCGATCGTCTCGATGTTCAGGTAACTGAAGATGGAAACAATGACCGCGAACCACATGCCCTTCACGCCGTGGGGAAAGAACCCGCCGTGCGCCGTGAAGTTGTTCAGCCCGACACCGGACGACACCGGCGCGCCATACACGAACGCCGCGCCAAGCAGGATAAACGCAACGATCGCCACGATTTTCAGCATCGAAAACGCGTATTCGATCACGCCATACACCTTGACGCTCGCGGCATTCACGCCAATCAGCGCGGCGGAAAAACCAACGATCCAATACCAGCCCGGCACGTTCGCGAACCAGTACTTCATGAACACCGCGACTGCGCTGACCTCGGTACCGACCGCGAATACGACGGCCGACCAGTACGCGTAGCGGACGAGGAATCCCGCCAGCGGCCCGATGTAAAACTCCGCGTACGCACCGAACGACCCGGAGGTCGGATGCGCGACGGTCATTTCCGCCAGCGCGCCCATCAGCAACAACGCGATCAGCGCGCCGATCGCATAACTCACGAGCACGCTCGGTCCGGCGAAACCGATTGCAAAACCGCTACCTAAAAAAAGCCCCGTTCCAATCGCCCCGCCGATAGCGATCATCGACATCTGTCCGGCGGTCAAACTCCGGTGCAGCCCCTTTTCCCGTTCGACGATGGCCTCGAACGACCCACATTTAAAGCTCAAATCAACCTCTTGAAGTCATTATCCGCACCGAACGCGGACGCAAAAAAGCGAGGCGGCGCGGGAAACTTCCCCGCGCCGCCTCGCCGATGATGACACACCTCAAGCGTGTGTCACCTGACTTCAGTCGTTGCTACTACCCTGTCACTCGACCTCGACCGCTTCCGGATTCGGATTGCGCGGCACCGGACTTTCATCGAACGTGAGCGCCACCTTGTCGTTCTCGTCCACGTCCACCGTCACGCGACCGCCCGACATCAGCTTGCCGAACAGCAGTTCGTCCGCCAGAGCACGACGGATCGTGTCCTGGATCAGGCGCTGCATGGGACGTGCGCCCATGAGCGGGTCGAAACCGTGCTTTGCCAGATGTGCGCGCAAGCTGTCGGTGAAGACCGCGTCGACCTTCTTCTCATGCAACTGATCTTCCAGTTGCATCAGGAACTTGTCGACCACCCGCATGATGATTTCTTCGTCCAGCGAGCGGAAGCTGATGATCTGGTCCAGACGATTGCGGAACTCAGGCGTGAACATCCGCTTGATATCGGCCATTTCGTCGCCGGTTTCCCGACGATTCGTGAAACCAATCACCGACTTCTGCATGGCTTCGGCGCCCGCATTCGTCGTCATGATAATGATGACGTTGCGGAAATCCGCCTTGCGGCCGTTGTTGTCGGTCAGCGTGCCGTGGTCCATCACCTGCAGCAGCACGTTGTAGATATCCGGATGCGCTTTTTCGATTTCGTCGAGCAACAGCACGCAATGCGGCTTCTTCGTGACGGCTTCTGTCAGCAAACCGCCTTGATCGAATCCAACATATCCCGGCGGCGCCCCAATCAGCCGGCTGACCGCGTGACGCTCCATGTACTCGGACATGTCGAAGCGCAGCAATTCGATACCCAGCGTGAACGCCAGTTGCTTGGCCACTTCCGTCTTGCCGACACCCGTCGGGCCCGAGAACAGGAACGCGCCAATTGGCTTGTCCGTCTTGCCGAGACCCGCCCGCGCCATCTTGATAGCGGCGGCAAGTGCATCAATAGCCTGATCCTGACCAAACACGACGCTCTTCAGGTCGCGATCGAGCGTCTGCAGCTTGCTGCGATCGTCCACGGACACGCTTTGCGCCGGCACGCGCGCGATCTTCGAGATGATCTCTTCGATCTCGTTCTTGCCAATGGTCTTCTTCTGCTTCGACTTCGGCAGGATGCGTTGCGCCGCGCCCGCTTCGTCGATCACGTCGATAGCCTTGTCGGGCAGATGCCGATCCGTGATAAAGCGCGCCGACAACTCAGCCGCCGCGGACAGCGCACCCGACGAATACTTCACGCCGTGGTGTTCTTCGAAACGCGACTTGAGACCGCGCAGGATCGCGATGGTCTGCTCAACGGTCGGCTCGGCAACGTCGACCTTCTGGAAACGACGCGACAACGCTGCGTCTTTTTCAAAGATCCCGCGATATTCCGTGAACGTGGTCGCACCGATGCACTTCAACTGACCCGACGACAGCGCCGGCTTCAGCAGATTCGATGCATCCAGCGTGCCGCCGGACGCTGCGCCCGCGCCAATCAGCGTGTGAATTTCGTCGATGAACAACACCGCGTGCGGGCGTTCCTTCAACTCCTTCAGCACCGTCTTGAGGCGTTGCTCGAAATCGCCACGGTATTTAGTACCGGCCAGCAATGCGCCCATATCCAGCGAATACACCTGGGCGTCCGCAAGGATATCCGGCACTTCGCCGCGCGTAATGCGCCAAGCGAGCCCTTCCGCGATAGCGGTTTTACCAACGCCGGCCTCACCAACCAGCAGCGGATTATTCTTTCTGCGACGGCACAGCACCTGCACCACACGCTCGACTTCCAGTTCGCGGCCAATCAGCGGATCGATCTTGCCGTCCTTCGCGAGCTGGTTCAGGTTCTGCGTGAACTGCGCAAGCGGCGTTTCCTTTTGCGCAGCCGCGTCTTCCGCTTCGGGATTCGCGTCGCTGCTGGCCTTCGCGGCGTCGCCCGTATTCGTCTTCGCGATGCCATGCGAGATGAAATTGACCACGTCCAGGCGGGTCACTCCCTGCTGTTGCAGGTAGTAGACGGCATGTGAATCCTTTTCACCGAAGATAGCGACAAGCACGTTCGCGCCAGTCACTTCCTTCTTTCCGTTCGATGTCGATTGCACGTGCATGATCGCGCGCTGAATCACGCGCTGAAAACCAAGCGTCGGCTGGGTATCGACGTCGTCCGTGCCGGGCACGGTCGGGGTGTTGTCGTGAATGAAATTGCGCAGGTTTTGCCGCAAATCTTCAATGTTTGCTGCGCATGCGCGCAACACTTCAGCCGCGGTCGGGTTGTCCAACAAGGCCAGTAAAAGATGCTCGACCGTAATGAACTCGTGCCGCGCCTGACGTGCTTCCATAAACGCCATGTGCAGACTGACTTCCAGTTCCTGGGCAATCATGCTTCCTCCATCACACACTGCAGCGGATGACCCGCTTGCCTCGCGTGGCTAACGACTTGCTCAACTTTGGTCGACGCGATGTCCCGCGTATAGACCCCACAAACTCCCCTGCCTTCGCGATGAACCTTCAGCATGATTTGCGTCGCAGTCTCACGATCTTTATTGAAATGTTCCTGCACGACGAACACGACGAATTCCATCGGCGTGAAGTCGTCATTCAGCAGCACCACTTTGTACATGGACGGCTGTTTCAGCTTTTGCTCCTGCCGCTCCAGTACGGTGCCATCCTGCTTGTTGGGATTGATCGCCATACGCCCATTCTAAACAACTCGGACAGGCTCGCCATCTCGCCAAAACTCCGTTCGCCGTGAGAACCGAACGGGGCCGCCGCACGCTTCGCGCAACCTGTCGCTTGCTGAATTCCGCCAGCCTTTGTGACACAGGCCAGCCCTCTTGAAACATCGTTGAATCCAGTATCGCACAGCTCTCAAAAAAACGAATTCTCGATGCGGACGCGGCCGGCCTTGGGCGCCAAACCGGGCGCTCTGCCGCTGCGGCTGATTCTCTAGCTGACTAACCCGGTTGTTCGAATCACTCGTGCGACTTACTCCTGCAACCCTCTGCGGCTATGGGTGACAGCCGCCTGTTGCCTGTACTGCTCATGTGCGTCGATTATGCGACTTTTCAAGATGGAGTGCTTGTGCGGCGGGATACGCGCAAAGCGGGAAAAACCCTTGAAATGAGTTCTTTACAACGCCTTCAGCACCATCTCAAAATTTTCTTGACACTTGATTTAAGAGATTAAACAATCAATTTGGCACTTTTTTCCGACGTGGTTCAGGTGAAGAAAGGCCGCGGTGAGCTTGTGAGGAGGGGGCGGTTTCACATTGTGGGTCGCCAAGCTTTTCGAGCGTGCTCGTGGTAGCGACGAGAGTAAGAGGGGAAGTGATGTCAACTGGTACGGTCAAATGGTTCAACGACGCGAAAGGCTACGGATTCATCACGCCCGATGAAGGCGGCGAGGATCTGTTTGCACATTTCTCGGCGATACAGATGAATGGTTTCAAGACACTCAAGGAAGGCCAGAAGGTCAGCTTCGAGATTGTCCAGGGACCTAAGGGCAAACAGGCATCGAACATCCAGGAATCTGCCTGACCGTTCGATAGCTCACTGTCCTCGAACCCGGCCGCGTGCCGTAAAACTGTTCAGATAAGTGTTTTGGTTATCCGACGGTTGAATGGAACGGCGGGATTCAACGGTCCGAACGCACCGCGCTCGGGCCGTTTTTCATTGATGCGCGGCTGAAGCTGTTTAGCGCCGCGCGGGAAACACATCGGCGACCCTGCCGAGGAGTGCGGCTTACTTATCGAAAGAAAATGTCTGCTGAAAGCGGGCTGGGCTGAAGGGTGGGTGATTGCCGGCGTTTGCGCGGATCGAATGCGTCATTTGTTGGTGAGGCGTCAATTCTCCCAATGCCGTCTGCCTAAAATCAAAAGCAGAAAACAATTGAAGGTGGCCCCGAGAGGACCGGTTACACGTGCTCGTGTTCCGGTCGAACCTTGCGCGGGCGGCCACCCGGGACGACGCGGCCTTCGCGTCCGACTTGACCGAACCGGCGCGGCTCGGCAACTGCTTCAGCAGGACGCACAGAAAAAACCCCGGCAAGTCAAACTCAACCGGGGTTCCAAAGCCTTCCTGATATTGCGTGATACGAACTTACATGTTTTCGATCAGCACCTGCCCGAAACCCGAGCACGAAACCTGCGTCGCGCCTTCCATCAAACGCGCGAAGTCATACGTCACGCGCTTTTTCAGAATCGACGCTTCCATCGCCTTGATGATGACGTCGGCCGCCTCAGTCCAGCCGAGGTGGCGCAGCATCATTTCCGCCGACAGGATTTCCGAACCCGGATTCACGTAGTCCTTGCCCGCATATTTCGGCGCGGTGCCGTGCGTGGCTTCGAACATGGCCACCGAATCCGACATGTTCGCGCCCGGCGCAATGCCAATACCGCCAACCTGAGCCGCGAGTGCGTCCGACACATAGTCGCCGTTCAGGTTCAGCGTCGCGATCACGTCGTACTCAGCCGGGCGCAGCAGGATCTGCTGGAGGAACGCATCTGCGATAACGTCCTTCAGCACAATGTCGCCGCCCTTCGGGCTCTTGATCTTCATCCACGGGCCGCCGTCGATGAGTTCCGCCCCGAACTCCTTCTGCGCCAGCGCATAGCCGAAATCACGGAACGCACCTTCCGTGTATTTCATGATGTTGCCCTTGTGCACGAGCGTGACGGTATTGCGATTGTGGTCGATGGCGTACTGGATCGCCTTGCGAACCAGGCGCTCCGTGCCTTCACGCGACACCGGCTTGATACCGATACCCGACGTGTCCGGAAAACGGATCTTCGTCACGCCCATTTCTTCGCGCAGGAACTTGATGACCTTCTTCGCCTCTTCCGACTCGGCCGCCCATTCGATGCCGGCGTAGATGTCTTCCGAGTTCTCGCGGAAGATAACCATGTTGACCTTTTCCGGCTCGCGCACCGGTGAAGGCACGCCCTTGAAATACTGCACCGGGCGCAGGCAGACGTAGAGGTCGAGTTGCTGGCGCAGCGCGACGTTCAGCGAACGGATGCCGCCGCCAACCGGCGTGGTGAGCGGTCCTTTGATAGAAACGACATATTCCTTCAGCACGTCCAGCGTTTCATCCGGCAGCCACACGTCCGGGCCATAGACCTTGGTGGCCTTCTCGCCCGCGAAGATTTCCATCCAGTGGATCTTCTTCTTGCCTGCGTAGGCTTTTTCCACCGCTGCGTCGACGACCTTGATCATCACCGGCGTGATGTCCACACCTGTCCCGTCACCTTCGATAAAAGGGATGATCGGCTGGTCGGAAACGTTGAGCGAGTAATCCGCATTAACGGTGATCTTGTCACCGCCCGTCGGAACCTTGATGTGCTGATACGGCATGGTCGACTCCAAAGATGGCTGGGCTAGCTAACTACAGAAATGCGCAGAATGCGTTCGGAAATTCGGCGAAAAGGCGGACGAGCGAACGGTGGCCGGGGCCGCCAGTGCCAATACCGGCGCGGCGCCCAAGGCAACCAGACGGCTATTCTAGCCCACCGGGTGGAGACCCTGCCCGGGCCCCGTTTCGTTGCATTGCAGCAAAGCGATGCCTGTGGGCGCGGTCCGGACATGGCCTGCTGGCGCCGTGGCTGCGATCAGCACTCGCCGGATTCATGTCTTATGTCTTATATAAGACCTGGGGTTTGATGTTTTGGATTATGCATTAATATCGCGCCATTCGCCATAGCCTGATTCCCGCGCGGCTCCTGGACGCTACCTCATTTTCCTATCGATTTCCCACCATGCCGTTGCTTGCCCTCAACAAACCGTTCGGCACGATCTGTCAATTTTCGCCGCATGAAAAGCACCCTTCGCTCGGCGTTTGGGTGAAGACGCCCGGCGTTTATCCGGCCGGCCGCCTGGACACGGACAGCGAAGGCCTGCTGCTCCTCACTGACGATGGCGCGCTTCAGGCGCGTATAGCCGAGCCGTGTCACAAGCTGGTCAAACGGTATTGGGCACAAGTGGATGGTGCGCCCGATGCGGCCGCTCTCGAGCGTCTGGCCGCGGGCGTCGACCTCGGGGATTTCGTGACGCGGCCGTGCGGCGTCAAACGGGTGGAACCGATGGAACAGGTCGAGCAACTGTGGCCGCGCAACCCGCCCATCCGATACCGCGCCGCTATCCCGACCACCTGGATCGAACTGTCGATCACCGAGGGTCGTAATCGGCAGGTGCGTCGAATGACCGCAGCAGTCGGGTACCCAACGCTGCGACTGGTGCGCGTGGGTATCGGCGCACTGGATATCTTCGCGCTCGGATTAGAGCCCGGTGCATCGATCAATCTGGCGCCACGCGCGCCATGGAACGGCATCGTCTGAAACGCGCCAATTCGCTCTGGCATCCAAACATTACAAATTAATTTCGTTTTCCAAACAATCGCCGTTGCACGATCGCGAAAAAACACGTCAACGGACTTCCCGCGTGCGGCGTTATTCGCAGCAGATGCCTTAAACCCGCCATCCGGCATTAGCGAAGAACCTCAGCACACTGCTTGCATGCGAAGGCGTTATGTAAGGTTCAAGCGCTCGCAGCGGGATCGAAGTTTTGTTCGAACCCCCTGTCAACCAAAAGGTGGATGGCTCGTTTACCGACATGACTCCATCGACCGGGTCACAAGGTTAATCAAACTAAAGCTGAGGATTCACAACATGAACAAACTGATCGCTGCTCTCGTCGCTGGCCTGTTCGCAACGGCTGCATTCGCACAAGCTTCGGCCCCGGAAGCATCGGCTCCTGCAGCTGCTTCGACCGCTCACAAGGCGTCGCACAAGAAGTCGACGACGCATAAGAAGGCTACGCACAAGAAGGCAGCTTCGGCTGCTGCCGCTTCGGCCGCGTCGGAGTAAGTTGGTAATAGATCGCGGTAACGCGACGCTACAACCAAGCAGTGCTGCCGCGAAAGCGGCATTGAAAGGCAGACACCCGCAACGGTTTCTGCCTTTTTCTTTGGGTCTCTGGATGAGTCGGGATATTTGCGCAGGGTGCATCCGCCACGCGCTTTTTGTCGGCGTGCGCGCGCTCAAGTAACATGCGCCAGTTCTTCACCGATTCTTCAGCTAACCGGCTTCATCTCATCAGGAGTTTCGCCGTGCGTCTTTCAGGACTCTCGCGCCGTTCGGTTTCATCGTTTGATCTTGGTCGCCTGGTGCGCCGCGCACTTGTTGCTCTCGCCGTTCCGCTCGTCTCGTTCATTGCAGTCGCGCCGCTTGCAGTTCACGCCCAACCGCTCGCCGCAGAACCCGGACAAATGCCGCCGGGTGCAAAAAAACCCGCCGACTTCCCGCACACCAAACTCACCGCGGGCATGTATGTGATCGACGCCGCCGTTGCAGCGAACGACGCCGATCGCGAACAAGGCCTGATGTATCGCACGAAACTCGAGCCTAACGAAGGCATGCTGTTCGTCTTCAATGAGACGGCCGTGCATTGTTTCTGGATGAAAAACACCCTGATCCCGCTGTCGATCGCGTTCATGCGCGCGGACGGAACGGTCACGGATATCGACGAAATGCAGGCTGAGACGGAAAACAACCACTGCCCGCGCAACAATGGCGTGTACGCGCTGGAAATGAGCAAGGGCTGGTTTGCGTCGAAAGGGATTCAGCCGGGCATGCAGATCAAGGGGCTGCCTGCACCGCAATAACGTGTGCCCCGAGCGGGGCAGTTAGCGTCTCACGCCCCCGTTCAACCGGCGCCAGCCGTTCCATTCGTGCCCGAAGCCGGCCGCCCGCTTTTTGCGCGCGCCGGCTTTTTGCTTGGTTCCCGCTTATACGCTGCACAGGACACAACGCGGGACAGCGCCCTGAATACGGTCCAGGCGTCATCAAAGATTCATCTTTTGCGGCGAGCTGGCAAGAATCCTGCAAAGACCCTGTCGACGCGCTATCCTAATAAACCAGCGAAGCGGCCACCAAGCACGAGAAAGCTTCGCTCCGGAGCTGCCGGCCGGGCCATTGCGCCCGGTTCGGGCTACCAGGCTCCAACCAATCAACAGGAGGTTCAAGTGCCCCGCAAGACTCCCATCGACCGCTATCGGAATATTGGTATCAGCGCTCATATCGATGCCGGCAAGACCACCACCACCGAACGCATTCTTTTCTACACCGGTGTGAATCACAAAATTGGTGAGGTTCACAACGGCGCGGCCACGATGGACTGGATGGAGCAGGAGCAGGAGCGCGGCATCACGATTACCTCCGCCGCCACCACGGCCTTCTGGAAAGGCATGGCCGGGAATTACCCGGAACACCGGATCAACATCATCGATACCCCGGGACACGTCGACTTCACCATCGAAGTGGAACGCTCCATGCGCGTGCTCGACGGTGCCTGCATGGTCTATGACTCGGTAGGCGGCGTTCAGCCGCAATCCGAAACGGTCTGGCGCCAGGCCAACAAATACAAGGTGCCGCGCATTGCGTTCGTCAACAAGATGGACCGCGTGGGTGCAGACTTTTTCCGCGTGCAACGCCAGATTGGCGAGCGCCTGAAGGGCGTCGCCGTGCCCATGCAGATTCCCGTGGGGGCCGAAGAGCACTTCCAGGGCGTGATCGACCTGGTCAAGATGAAAGCAATCATCTGGGACGAAGCCAGCCAGGGCGTGCTGTTTGAATACCAGGAAATCCCCGCGAACCTGCTCGCCACTGCCGAAGAATGGCGCGAGAAGATGATCGAGGCGGCAGCGGACGCGAACGAAGCGCTGATGGACAAGTACATCGGCGGTGAAACGATCAGCGAAGACGAAATCAAGGAAGCCATCCGGGCGCGCACGCTCAGGAGCGAGATCGTCCCCATGTTCTGCGGCAGCGCGTTCAAGAACAAGGGCGTGCAGGCCATGCTGGACGCGGTGATCGACTACCTGCCGTCGCCGGCCGACGTGCCCGCGATCATGGGCGTGGACGAGTACGACAAACACGCGGAACGTCATCCGACCGACGAAGACCCGTTCTCCGCGCTCGCCTTCAAGATCATGACGGACCCGTTTGTCGGCCAGTTGATCTTCTTCCGGGTGTATTCGGGCGTGGTCAATTCCGGCGATACGGTCTACAACGCGATCAAGGAAAAGAAGGAACGGCTCGGCCGGATTCTCCAGATGCACGCGAACGAGCGTCAGGAAATCAAGGAAGTGCGCGCCGGCGATATTGCCGCGGCCGTGGGTCTGAAGGAAGCGACCACCGGTGACACGCTCTGCGATCCGGCTCATCCGATCATCCTCGAACGCATGATCTTCCCGGAGCCGGTGATCTCCCAGGCCGTCGAGCCGAAGACGAAACCCGACCAGGAAAAGATGGGTATCGCGTTGAACCGGCTGGCGCAGGAGGACCCGTCGTTCCGCGTGCAGACCGACGAGGAATCCGGCCAGACGATTATTTCCGGCATGGGCGAGTTGCACCTGGAAATTCTGGTGGACCGCATGCGGCGTGAATTCGGCGTCGAAGCGACGGTCGGCAAACCGCAGGTGGCGTATCGCGAGACGATCCGTATTCCGGTCGAGGATATTGAAGGCAAGTTCGTCAAGCAGTCGGGCGGGCGTGGTCAATACGGTCACGTGGTGCTGAAACTGGAACCGCAGAAGCCGGGCGGCGGTTACGAATTCGTCGATGCCATCAAGGGCGGTGTCGTGCCGCGCGAGTACATTCCGGCAGTCGACAAGGGTATTCAGGAAACGCTGAAGGCCGGTGTGCTGGCAGGGTATCCGGTGGTGGACGTGAAGGTGACGCTGACCTTCGGTTCGTACCACGACGTGGACTCGAACGAAAACGCGTTCCGCATGGCTGGATCCATGGCGTTCAAGGACGGCATGAGGAAAGCCAAGCCGGTGCTGCTCGAACCGATGATGGCCGTGGAAGTGGAAACGCCTGAGGATTTCATGGGCAACGTGATGGGCGATTTGTCCTCACGCCGCGGGATCGTGCAGGGTATGGAGGACATCGCGGGCGGCGGCGGCAAGATCGTGCGCGCCGAGGTGCCGCTGGCTGAAATGTTCGGCTACTCGACCACGTTGCGCTCGCTCACCCAGGGCCGCGCCACGTACACGATGGAGTTCAAGCACTACGCAGAGACGCCGAACAACGTCGCGGAAGCCATCGTGAATTCGAAGGTCAAGTAGACGCTGTCCGGCTCGCCAAGCGAGGTTGAACGATTGAATCAAGTCCGTTGTTGCCTCCCGGCGGCAACGGACTTTTTGCTTTTTGCGCGCGCAATTGTGGCGTAGATTGACTGCAGCTTTTCCATGAATAGGCGGAGACAAAGACAATGAGCGACGAACCTCAGCACGAGCACGGCCATGAGCACACCGACTGGCGCGAGAACGGCGTCAAGGTGATCAAGGGCGATCAACTCGATACCAACACCGCGCAGACGCCGGGCATGAATCGCGCAGCGGCGATCAACGCGGCGCGCGTCGGCGCGCAGAAGATCTGGGCAGGCACGGTCACGATCCATCCGAACGCAAAGACCGGTGCACATCATCACGGCGCGCTGGAAAGCGTGATCTACGTCGTGCGCGGACAGGCGCGCATGAAGTGGGGCAATCATCTGGAATTTACCGCTGAAGCCGGACCGGGTGATTTCATCTTCGTGCCGCCGTATGTGCCGCATCAGGAGATCAACGCGCGCACCGACGAACCGCTGGAATGCGTACTCGTGCGCAGCGACAACGAGGCGGTGGTGGTGAATCTGAATATCGATGCGGTGGAGGAGCCAGAGGAAGTGTTTTGGGTCGATCCGATTCATAAACATCCGCATCAGCATTGAGAGCAACAGCGTGACGCAAGCCCCACGGCGCGGAATTTCCTACCGCCCTCCTGACGCCGTGTCCGCCCACTTTCAGCAAGCTTTTCCGTAACGTCGCGCTCGTCCGACAGCCGCGCAATTAATTGGTCCGCGAAGCGCGCGACGGGAATCGGAACAGTCGTTGCTCCGCTAAACTGAAAGCGCATCCGATTCCGTCACTGCCGCCCCCATGACCGGATACCCGAATACCCGGTTCGGCCAACGCAGTCTCGTCGAGTCAAAACAACAACCGCCTCCTGAACCGGACAGCCCGATGAAAAAGACCGTACCCGATCTGACTTCACGTTTTCCCTTCCATGCAGAGCTGGAACAGTCGAGGGGATCGGCGGGAGAACTCGGCAACCATGCGATCGATGAATTCAAGGCCGGCCGGCTTTCGCGGCGCGAGTTGCTGCGGCACGCAAGCTTGCTGGGTTTGTCGCTGGCCGCCGGCGGCCTGATCGGCATGCCGCACGCACGCGCACAGACGCCCGCGGGAAAACCCGGCGGCACGATCCGCGTCGCGCATCTGACGCCATCGGGCCAGGTCGATCCGCTCACCGTCACCGACCCTGCCGGCCTCGCGTTGATCAACCAGACCGGCGAATTTCTTATCGACGACGACGGTCAGGAGCTCAAGCTCCGCCCTTCCCTCGCGCTCTCCTGGAAGCCAAACGATCAAGGCGATGTCTGGACCTTCAAGCTGCGTCCGAACGTCAAGTTCCACGACGGTCAACCGATGACCGCCAAGGACGTGGCCGCCACCTTCAACCGCCTCGCCGATCCGGCCAGCGGGTCAGCCGCGCTGTCGGTGCTGAAGGGAGTGTTGTCGAAGGGGTCGGTGAAGGTTATCGACGACATGACGGTCGAGTTCCATCTCGACGCGCCAAACGGCAATTTCCCGTACTACGTGTCGTCGGATACGTACAACGCCGTGATCCTGCCGGCGAATTTCAGCGGCACATACGAGAAGTCGTTCCCGGGCACGGGGCCATTCAAGTTCGAGTCGTACACGCCCAAAGTGGGCGCGGCGTTCGTGCGCAATCCCGGCTACTGGGGCGACAAAGCGCTGCCGGACCGGGTGACGTTCGCGTTCTACGCCGACGAACAATCGGAACTGCTCGCGCTGCAAGGCCGGCAAGCCGACGTGATGGGGGACTTCACCGTGCAGGGCGGGCTCAGCATGATGACGAACCCCGAGTTCAAGGTGCTGGGTGTGAAGTCGAGCGCGCACAGGCAAATGCATATGCGTACCGACACCGGTCCGTTCAAGGACAAGCGCGTGCGTCAGGCGCTGGCGCTGGCGGTGAATCGCGACGTGTTGGTGAAGGGACTGTTCAAGGGCCGCGCGGCGTTGGGCAATGATAGCCCGTTCTCCCCGGTGTTTCCGTCCAGCGACCTGTCCGTGCCGCAACGCAAGCTCGATGTCGCGAAGGCAAAACAGCTGCTCGCGGCGGCAGGCGTGCCGAACGGTTTCGACGTCACGCTCACGACCGAGAAGTACATGGAGATTCCCGATCTCGCGGTCGTGATCCAGAACGCCGCGAAGGCGGTCGGCATCCGCATCACGCTGAAGGTGGAAAGCCAGGAGCTGTACTACGGCGCCGGCACGTACGGCAAGTCGGACTGGCTCGACTCGCCGCTTGGCATTACGGACTACGGGCATCGTGGCGTGCCGAACGTGTTTCTCAACGCACCATTGACCAGCGGGGGCACCTGGAACGCCGCGCATTTCAAGAATCCGCAATACGACAAGCTGGTGGCGGATTTCGTGGCGGCGCTCGACGTGGCATCGCAGAAGAAACTGTCGGGCCAGATCCAGGCCCTCCTGCTCGATGAAACGCCGCTTGTGATTCCCTATTTCTACGATCAGTTGATCGTCACGCGGGCGAACGTGAGCGGCGTGCGCTTCAATGCCATTTCGCAGTTGTACTTCCAACGCGCGACCATCGGCGCGTAGCCGGTTCTTTGAGTCTCGCGCTCATTGAAGCCTGCTGAATGAAGCCTGACCCGAGGACGCTCCGATAATGAACACGGTCTCTCCTCCCGCCGCGCCGGGCGCGTCGAAAGCAAGCTCACGCAGCAACGCCGGAAGCGCCACGCGCATTGCACGGTTCGTGGGCGTGCGGCTGCTGCTCGCGATCATCACGTTGTGGCTGTTGTCGGTGATCGTATTCGCCGGCGGCCAGTTGCTTCCCGGCGATGTCGGCCGCGCCATCCTCGGTCCGCTAGCCGACGCCCGCGCGGTCGCCGCACTCAATCATCAACTGGGTGTCGACCGGCCCTTGTTCACGCAATATGCCGGCTGGATCACCCACTTCCTGCGCGGCGACATGGGCGAGTCGTATTCGTATCGCGCGCCGGTGGCCCCCTTCATAGGCCAGGCGCTGCTGAATTCGGCCAAGCTCGGCGCGTTGGCGTTTATCGTGGTCGTACCGCTGGGCATTGCCGGCGGTGTCTACGCCGCGCTGCACGAGGGGCGATGGATTGACCGGACCATCAGCATTGCGGGGTTATCGGCGACGGTGGTGCCGGAGTTCGTCTCGTCCATCGTGCTGATCCTGATCTTTGGCATCTGGCTGCAATGGCTGCCGATTGAAGCGACGTATCCGCCAGGGTCGAACGGTTTCGTCCAGTTGCAGCATCTGATCCTGCCGGTGTTGCCGCTGGTGCTGGTGTTCTTCGGCTACATCGCGCGAATGGCACGTGCAGGTACCGTTGAAGCGCTCGATGCCGACTACACCCGCACCGCGATCCTCAAGGGCCTGCCGCGCCGCGTAGTGATAATGCGGCACGTGCTGCGCAATGCGCTGCTGCCGACCGTCACCGTCGCAGCCACACAACTCGGCTACATGATCGGCGGCCTGGTGGTGGTGGAGACGCTGTTTCACTACCAGGGCATTGGCTCGCTCATTTATAACGCAGCCAAGGGCAAGGACTTCCCCATGCTCGAAGCGGGCGTGCTGACTGTGGGCGTGATCTACACGGCGGCGAACCTGATCGCGGATGCGTTGTATGTTGTGTTGAATCCGCGCTTGCGGGTGGGGAACGCACAATGAGCACCGCAACCGTCGCCCCCGCGCCGCGCAAGGCACCGCGTTTTGAACGCAGCAAGGCTCTGCTGCGCTCGCCCACGTTCGTGATCGGCGCGCTGATCCTGTTGTTCTGGGTCGCGTGCGCCCTGATAGGACATTGGGTCGTGCCGCAAGACCCGTACGCGTCCGATCCGTTGAACTCGCTCACGCCGCCCGACGCCACGCACTGGTTCGGCACGGATCAGCTCGGCCGCGATGTGTTTGCCCGCGTGATCGTCGGCGCGCGCGACATTCTCACCATCGCGCCATTGGCCACGCTGCTTGGCACGGTGGCGGGGACGGCGGTTGGCTTGATCGTCGGTTATTTCGATGGATGGGTGGACAACGTTGCCGGCCGCCTGATAGACGCGGTGCTCGCGTTGCCGCTGGTGATCGTTGCATTGCTCGCCCTCGCGGCCGTTGGAGCGAGCAACCTCACCGTGATCCTGGTGATCGGCATCACCTTCACGCCAATCACTGCGCGCACCGTGCGTGCTGCCGTGTTCGCCGAACGCAATCTCGACTACGTGCTGGCCGCGCAATTGCGCGGCGAAAACGCGTTCTACATCATGTTCGCGGAGATCCTGCCGAACGTGCTGCAGCCGATCATCGTGGAAGCCACCGTGCGGCTGGGTTATGCCATTTTCGCGGTCGCCACGCTGTCGTTTCTCGGCTTCGGCATTCAACCGCCGTCCGCGGACTGGGGCCTCGCACTCTCGGAGTGCTACACGCTGATGGCGGGCGGCGCGTGGTGGACGGTCGTGTTCGACGCCGCGGCGATCGCCTCGCTGGTTGTCGGCGTGAACCTCGTCGCCGACGGCATCCAGGGAGTTCTCGATCGATGAACGGACCGCCGCCCTCTGCCTTCCCCATCTTCGATGGCTCGAAGAGCGCCGAAACCGACGCACTGACCATTGTCGGCCTGACGGTTGCGTACCGCTCGCGCGGCCGCGACCGCGAAGTCTTGCAGGACATCTCGCTGCGGGTAAAACGTGGCGAGGCGTACGGGCTGGTCGGCGAATCCGGCTGTGGCAAGTCCACCGCCGCGCTCGCGATAGTGCGTTATCTGCCACGCAGCGGCCGCGTGAAGTCGGGGAAGATTTCGATCGCCGGCCGCGACATCGCGGCGATGGACGCCGACGTCTTGCGGCACATGCGCGCCAACGCGGTATCGATGGTTTATCAGGACCCGGGCCGCGCGTTGAATCCGTCGCTGACCATCGCGCGGCAGGTATCTGAAGCGTTCGAACTCGCGGGCGCGTCGGCGAATGAAGCGCTGGAACACACCATCGAGATCTTGCGGCGCGTGCGGATCGCGTCGCCCGAGCGCGTGATGGAGTGTTATCCGCATCAATTATCGGGCGGCATGCAGCAACGCGTGGTGATTGCCATGGCGCTCGCGTGCAATCCCGAGTTGCTGATCCTCGACGAACCCACTACCGGGCTCGACGCCACGGTGGAAGCCGAGGTGCTAGACCTGATCGCGCAACTGCGCAAAGAGCTGAGTACGGCGGTGCTTTTTATCAGCCACAACCTGGCGGTGATCGGACGGATGTGTGATCGCATCGGCGTGTTGTATGCCGGCAAACTGGTCGAGGAAGGCACGACACGCGATGTATTGGCGCGGCCGCGGCATCCGTACACGTTGGGCCTGCTGCGCTGCCTGCCGACCACGGGACGCAGCAAGGACACAGGGCGGCTCGACACCATCCCCGGGTCGCTGCCGCTGCCGGGATCGGTGACGCAGGGGTGTATCTATGCGCAGCGCTGCAAGCTCGCCGATGACCGTTGTCATCGTGACGCGCCGCCGCCGTACCGGGTCAAGGCCGCGCATGGCGACCAGATGGCGCGCTGCCACTATCACGAACGCGCGGCCGACTTGCCGCGTGCGACGCCGGAGGTCCTTGGCGCCGCTATCGATCGGACGGATTCACCGGTTGCGTTGCGCGCGGAGAATTTATCGAAGACGTTTCATGTCGGCGGGGAATCGCTGCGAGCGGTGCACGATGTATCGCTTGAACTCGCGCTGGGCGAAACGCTTGGGCTTGTCGGTGAATCCGGCAGCGGCAAGACGACCCTCGCGAAGCTGCTGCTGGGCCTGCTCTCGCCGGACGCGGGCGGGTCCATAGAACTCGATGGCGCCGCCCTGCCCGCGCGCGTGACAAGCCGCAATGACGAGCAGGTCAAGTCGCTGCAGATCGTGTTCCAGAATCCGGATTCCGCGTTGAACCGGGCGCATTCGGTGCGTCGGCTGATCGCACGGTCGTTGTCGAAACTCGGCGCGTTGCGCGGCGCGGCGAAGGAAGCGCGGCTGCAATCGCTGACTGCCGCCGTGCGTTTGCCCGAACGTTATCTGAGTTCGCGAACGCGGCAATTGTCGGGTGGGTTGAAGCAGCGTGTGGCGATTGCGCGCGCGTTTGCCGGCGATCCGAGAGTCGTGGTCTGCGACGAGCCCACGTCCGCTCTCGACGTCTCCGTGCAAGCGGCCATCCTGAACCTGCTCGTCGACTTGCAGCGCGAACGCGGTGTGAGTTACGTGTTTATCTCGCACGACCTGCATGTGGTGCGTTATTTGTCCGATCGTATCGCCGTGCTGTATCTCGGCCGGCTGATGGAGATCGGCCGGGCGACGGACGTGTTCGACGGACCGCATCATCCCTATACCGAGGCGTTGTTGTCATCGATTCCGGCGATCGGCGATGAATCGCAGGTGCGCGAACGCATCCGGCTTTCGGGCGAGCTGCCGAGCGCGGCGAATCCACCCTCCGGCTGCGTGTTTCATACGCGCTGTCCGCGCAAGATCGGTGCGATTTGCGAGCACCAGGAACCACCGTACGCGCACGCCACCGATGAGCACAGGATTCGATGTCACATTCCCGTGGCCGACCTGAGGCGCTTGCAAAAGCCTGAGTGAGCGCTTGGGTCCGTGCATGCGCATCACGCCGGCATGTCAGCATGTCAGCGGCCTGAAGGTTTAAAGCGTTTCCAGCGGGCGTTTTGATTTCGGCGGTTTAAACTGGGTGTCGATGAGACTCAGTTCTTCCACCGACAAATTCACCTCTCGCGCCGCCGCATTCTCGATCACGTGGGCGACACTCCCCGCTTTCGGGATCGCCATGACCTGCGGTTGTTGCAGGACCCAGGCGAGCGCGATTTGCATCGCAGACAAACCGCGGGCCTTCGCAATGTCATTCAGAACGCTTTGTTTCGGCAAGCGTGCGTGATCGACGGGGCTGTAGGCCATTGCCGGCATATTGCGTTCGCGCAGCCACGGCAGGAGATCGAATTCGGGACCGCGCCGTGCGACGTTGTACAAGATCTGGTTGGTCGCGCACCGGTTGCCGTTTTCCAGCGCGAAGAGCTCGACCATGTCTTCAGTGTCGAAATTGCTCACGCCCCAGTGGCGGATCTTGCCCTGCGTTTTCAAGGTCTCAAAGCCACCGATCACCCCTTCAAGATCCTCGCCGCCACGCCAGTGCAGCAGGTATAAATCGATGCGGTCAGTCTGCAGCCGCTTGAGGCTTCGTTCGCACGCGGCCTTCACACCGGCTTCGCTACCGTTATGCGGATAGACCTTGCTGACGATAAAAAGCGCGTCACGACGATCTTTCAATGCTTCGGCGATCAGTTTTTCGCTCTCGCCTTCGCCGTACATTTCCGCTGTATCGATCACGGTCAGCCCCAGGTCCACGCCGGCGTTGAGCGCTGCGATTTCCGCGTTGCGGGTTCTGGCGTTATCACCCATTTCCCAGGTCCCCTGGCCCAACGCCGGAAGTTGCTCTCCGGTCCCATGCATGCTTGCTGCCGGAAGAAGAACGATTTTCTGCTGCGAAGTCATGGGCACTTCCCCTTTTATGCTTGATGTTGTTGGGCTCACGCCATGGCCCCCGGTTCAAATTTTTTTGAGTGCACATGCGTGTGCATGAGTTCGCACTGTCACATGCACTCAACCCTTTATCAGACTAAACCCACCACCAGCGGTCCCAGCAGCGTCAGCAATACATTCGCCAACGCATAGGTGATCGCGAACGGCACCGTAGGCACCGCGCTTTCCGCCTTGTCCAGCACACCGCCAAACGCGGGATTCGCGCTACGCGATCCGGTCAGGGCACCTGCCAGAAGCGCTGCGTTTGTGTATCGCAGCACGTATCGGCCGAACAGCATGGTGAGAACGAGCGGCAAGATAGTGACGACGGCGCCCAGCAAAAAGATCGTGAGGCCGCTGTTCTTCACCGTCACCACGGCCGCCAACCCGGAGTTCAGGCCAACCGCCGCGACGAACGCCGCGAGCCCGAACAGGTAACTCACGCTGTAGGCAGTGACAATGTTGGCCTGCAGCCGGGCAATCTCGGCAGCAGGAAGCGCGAGCTTGCCAATGGCCTCGGATGCCGTGCCGACCACAGCGGATTCCGTCGCGGCGCCGGCGAGCAGACCGGCCGCGGTGCCGCGATCCAGCTCGAATAGCGCGACCGCGCCAAGCACGAGCCCGAGCACCACCACCAGCTCGACAACGGAAAGGAGCCCGTAACGCCAGCCCCGGCCGATGTTCGCAAAGAATTGTGGTCCGCCGGTGAAACCCAGCGCGAAAATAAACAGCGCAAATGCAATATTCTTCAAATCTGGTGAAAGGCGCGCACCGCTTTGTCCGAGAATCAGCGCCACAATCAAGGTGCCGCATGCGCCGCCGAGCTGTATGGGTCCAAACTTGAAAGAGCCAATAAAAAAACCGATTGCCAGGCTTGCGAACAATGCAATTTCCGGTTGACTCGCCAACAAGTTCCAGATCATGAAATTATCGCCTCTATTGATTATTTAAACGTAACGATCAAGCGGCTTGGAATGACTAAATTAAGGATTCGATTAATTATGATCCGGATTCTGAAATCGATGAATAGTGCACCTCTTGGATGTCAGTTTGCCAGCCGTCAAGCCGGGGCGATATGAATTTAACTTCCTCCTTCATTTTTGACACGCTGCCAACGTGCCTTTGACTCAATAAAACAGCTGTTTGACTAAGCCCTGCAGAGCGTCTCCCGGTTCGGCAAGGCGGATTGCCTGTTTGTATTCAATAAGACAAGAGGTTTTATCAGTGCCTCAAAAAGCAGAATGACGTAACACAGCTCTTGAAACAAGAATTTGAATAAATCAGACGATCCATTCCAAAAATCGCGCAAGTGTAAATTTTTATTGCAATGAATAAACAAATATGAAAGTCTTGCGGTTAATGCGGAATGCGTACAAGAAACGAAGGAAATATTGCGATTCCGCACAGATGTCAATGCGCATTTTTGGCGGCGATCAAAAAATGCCGTATGCGCGGTCATGCGCAATACGGTCCCACGCTGAGTTGGACACTGAGAGGTAAGAGACGATGAATCAAATTCATGCCATGCGTGTGTTCGTACGAGTGTTGGAAACCGAGAGTTTTCGGCGCGCGGCACCACAACTCGATGTATCAAACGCGCTAGTTACTCGCGCAATTGCAATGCTGGAAGCGCATTTACGCACCCGGTTAATCAATCGCACTACGCGTAACCTCTCACTGACAGAAGCCGGCACGCGTTATCTTGAAGGCTGCCGCGCATTGCTCGAAGAACTCGATCATCTCGAATCGATGGTGGCGCATACCGAGGGCGACCCAGCGGCACATTGCGGGTAGTGGCTTCCGGATCCCTTTCGCTAATGGCGTTGACACCGCTGATAGACGGTTTCCGGCAGGTCTATCCAAAGGTGAACGTACGGCTCACCTTGCCGAGCGTCATGTGGATTTGGTGGAAGACGGATTTGACGTTGGTATTGTCACGGCATTCATGGTCTCGAGCACGGCATTGGTCGAACGCCCGGTCGCCACCAACACGCTGATTCCAGTCGCGACGCCGGCTTATCTTGAAGAACACGGCTCACCCAGCACCCCCGGCGACTTGCTGCATCACTCGTTCGTCGCACTGCCCAGCGAAATGCGCAGCGCGACCTGGCACTTCCGGCATCGCAACAACGGCAGCGCGGATCAAGTCACGCTCGCGCCTGTCTATACTGTCAACAGCGCGTTGATGGTGCAGCTCGGAACGCTTGCGCACATGGGCATTTCCACCATTCCTGAAGGAATTGTCGCGGCAGATCTGGAGGATGGTTCGCTGGTACGCGTGCTGGGCGATTATGCAATCGATGATCCGGATGTGAAGGTGTCGATCGTTTATCCGGGACGCCAGTATCTGCCAGCCAAGACGCGCGCATTCATTGACTACACGCTCGAACACATGGGCCCGGGCGGAGAAGTCGGATTGCCGCAGCCTGAAACCGTTCTCTCACGGCTTTCGATGGTGCCGCCGGCAAGCGCGGTGGTTAATTAACTGACGCAGATTTTCCAGGCTGGCGGGGAGGCCGTTCGATGCCGATTCACATGATCGTCTTCAGCAGCCGGCAATATGACCGGGACGTCTTCACCGCAGCAAATGCGGCGTTTGGTTACTCACTGCAGTTCCAGGAATCACAGCTCGACGCGCAAACCGCCGTGCTTGCTCACGGTTACGCAGTGGTATGCCCGTTCGTGAACGACATCCTGGACGAAGCCACCCTGGAAACGCTTCACGAAGGCGGCACGCAACTCGTGGCGCTACGCTCGGCAGGCTTTAATCACGTCGATCTGGCAGCGGCAATCCGGCTCGGAATTGGCGTGGTACGGGTGCCGGCCTATTCACCGCATGCGGTGGCCGAGCATGCCGCCGGGCTGATCCTGACGTTGAATCGCAAACTGCATCGCGCGTATGCCCGGACTCGCGATGGCGATTTTTCGCTTAACGGCCTGCTGGGTTTCGACCTGCACGGCAAAACGCTTGGGATTATTGGCACCGGCGTGATCGGGCGAGTATTCGGACGCATCATGGCAGGGTTTGGAATGAAGCTGCTGGCGTTTGATCCTGGCGCGCCAGCAGCCGATCTTCTGCAAGCCGGGGCGCATTATGTGCCGCTGGATACGCTGCTGGCGGAGTCGGACATTGTCAGCCTGCATTGCCCGCTTTTACCTTCCACTTATCATCTGATCGACGCCGCCGCGCTCGCCCGCATGAAACACGGTGCAATGCTGATTAACACGGGCCGCGGCGGTTTGATCGACAGCCAGGCGCTCATTGGCGCCTTGAAAAGTGGGCAGTTGGGCCATCTCGGACTCGATGTCTATGAGGAAGAAGGCGGGCTGTTTTTCGAAGACCATTCCAATCACATGCTGCAGGACGACGTCCTCGCGCGGTTATTGTCGTTTCCGAATGTCATCGTTACCTCGCATCAGGCTTTCTTCACACGCGAAGCCCTCGGCGAGATTGCCAATACCACGCTTGGGAATGTAAAAGCCTGGTTCGACGGCTCCCCGCGCTATCAGGTATTTCCCTGAGCAATTCAATTACGTGATTCGAATGCGGCGTTATCGACGGGATATTTTTATGGTTTCCGTCTGATAAATCAGGTCTCCCGATAATCCGCTTATTCTTCATACTATTGTCCTTGCATAAGCATTGCGATTTTATTGCACAAGCGGCACGCCATTTGCTGTGATTCAGTGCCATTTAGACGGCTGGGGTATCTGCGTCAGCCGTTCAGGGTCGCCCCGTTTCCGGGCCGGTCTTAGTCTGGCGTTATCGATTTATTCGCGAGTGGGGACCGGTTGGACGCATCGCAAGACTTGATTGTCGCGAGGCCGGAAGGCCTCTATTGCCCGCCGGGCGATTTCCATATCGACCCGTGGCGCCCCGTCGAGCGGGCAATCATTACTCACGCCCATGCCGATCACGCCCGCTTCGGGCATGCGAGTTATCTGGCGGCTGAACCGGGGGTCGGCGTGTTGCTGTCCCGGCTGCCGGGTATTTCATTGCAAGGTGTTCCGTACGGCGAGCGCCTTGTCGTCAACGGGGTCGCCGTGTCTCTGCATCCGGCCGGACACGTGCTCGGCTCCGCTCAAGTGCGCGTGGAACATGCGGGGCGCGTCTGGGTCGCCTCCGGCGACTACAAGGTCGAACCCGATCCCACTTGCGCGCCGTTCGAACCGGTTCGCTGCGACACCTTCATCACGGAATCCACGTTCGGCTTGCCGATTTATCGATGGGAACCGTCCCGCACGGTCTTCGAGGGCATTAATTCGTGGTGGCGGCATAACGCAGCCGAAGGCCGGGCGTCCGTGCTGTTCTGCTATGCGTTCGGCAAGGCGCAGCGAATTCTTGGCGGAGTCGATCCGGCCATTGGCCCGATCTTTTGCCACGGCGCCGTGGAACCGCTGAACCGGGCGTACGAGCAAGCAGGCGTCCATTTGCCATCCACGCGGCCCGTCAGCGGCATCGCTGCCAAAGACAAGACCGCGTTCAAGGACGCGCTGATTATCGCGCCGCCATCGGCGCAGGGCAGCGCATGGATGCGCCGCTTCGGCGACTATAGCGACGCGTTTGCGTCGGGCTGGATGCGGCTGCGTGGCACGCGGCGGCGGCGCGGCGTGGACCGCGGTTTCGTGCTCTCCGATCACGCCGACTGGCCTGGGTTGCAAACCGCGATCGATGCAACGGACGCGCAACGCGTGATTGTCACGCACGGACAAATCGAGCCGATGGTCCGATGGCTGCGCGAACAGGGCCTGGAGGCGAGCGCGTTCAAGACCGAATTCGGCGACGACGCCATAGAAGCCGACGCAGCGGAGAGCGCCGCCGACCCCGCTCCTTCGCCTAGGGCCGACTCACAATGAAACGCTTCGCCGCGCTCTACGCCGCCCTGGACACGACCACGTCGACGAAAGAAAAGCTCGAGGCGCTGATCGCGTATTTTTCGGCGGCTGAACCCGAGGACGCCGCATGGGCGTCGTATTTTCTGAGCGGCGGCAAACCTCGCCAGTCGGTACCAACCCGTCTTCTCACCGAGTTCGCCCGCGAGCGCGCCGGCTTGCCGGAATGGCTCTTCGACGAGTCATACCAAGCGGTCGGCGATCTGGCCGAAACCATCGCGCACATCCTGCCACCCGCACAGCGCACATCCGAACTCGGCCTCGCGCAATGGATCGAGGGACGCGTGCTGACCTTGCGCGGTCTGGAGCCCGCTGAACTTCGAACCCGCTTGCTCGGCTACTGGGACGAACTCGACTGGAGCGAACGTTTCCTGCTGACCAAGCTGATAGGCGGTGGCTTTCGGGTGGGCGTCGCGCGGCAGCTCGTCGTGCGCGCGCTCGCCGAAGTCGCGGGGGTGGATCACAAGCGCATTGCGCAGCGCATGGTCGGCTGGACCGACTCGCAGCAAGCGCCGGGCGCGGCGCGTTATCTGCGGCTCATCGGACCGGAAATCACGGCCGAAGAAAACACCGCCACGCCGCACGAAAGCGATCTCGGTTTGCCCTATCCGTTTTTCCTCGCACATCCCTTGCAAGCCGATCCGGCGACGCTCGGGATGCCGTCGGATTGGGTTATCGAATGGAAATGGGACGGCATTCGCGCGCAACTCGTGAAGCGCGGCGGCCGGGTGTGGCTGTGGTCGCGCGGCGAAGATCTCATCACCGACCGCTTTCCCGAACTCGCGTCGCTGGGTGCAGCGCTGGCCGACGGCACCGTCATCGACGGTGAAATCCTCGCGTGGGAACCCGGCGGCGACACGCCGTTGCCGTTTGCGCGGCTGCAACCGCGGATCACGCGCAAGACCTTGTCGAAGAAAGTGCTTGCCGACTCGCCCGCCACGTTTCTCGCCTACGACCTGTTGGAAGCCGGTGGCCGCGATCTGCGCGTCGCGCCGCTGATCGAACGCCGCGCGCAACTCGACGCATTGGCCGCCGCGTTGGGCGAAACATTGGCGGTGGACTTGCTGCGGGTCTCGCCCATGGTCCATGCGCCCGATTGGGAAACCCTCGCCGCGTTGCGCGACGAAAGCCGTAGCCGGGGTGTTGAAGGCCTGATGCTGAAGGGACGCGAGTCGATGTATGGCGTAGGGCGAACGAAGGCGTCGGGGACCTGGTGGAAATGGAAGATCGATCCTTACGCCATTGACGCGGTCCTGGTTTATGCGCAACGCGGCCATGGCCGGCGCGCGAGTTTGTACACCGACTTCACCTTCGCCGTGTGGGACGAAGCCGATGGCGTGCGCACCCTCGTGCCGTTCGCCAAGGCGTATTCGGGCTTGACGGATGAAGAGATGCGCAAGGTCGATGCGGTCGTGCGCAAGACGACCATCGAAAAGTTCGGACCGGTGCGCAGTGTCACGCCGACGCTCGTGTTCGAGATCGGCTTCGAAGGGATCCAGGCGAGTCCGCGCCACAAGTCCGGGATTGCCGTGCGATTTCCGCGCATGTTGAGATGGCGCACGGACAAACATATTGACGACGCCGATACGCTCGGCATGCTCAAGGGTTTCCTCGACGGGGCAGGACCATGAGCGCACCGGCCGATGAGGATGAACGCAATGATCAGGATACCCAAACAAAGCGCCGTGCACCGCGTGCGCGCCGGGTACCGAAAACACGCGCTGCACAGGCGAAGGCCGATGCAGTGGCAGAGTTGTTTCGGCCCGCGCCGATAACCATCGACCCGGACGTGGCGAACCTGCCGTTCCAGGCACGTCTGGCCGCATGGTTCGAACGGCGCGGTTGGCAACCGTTTCCGTTTCAACGCGAAGTGTGGACCGGGATTCCGGGCGGCGCGAGCGGCCTGCTCCACGCGACCACCGGCGCCGGCAAGACGTGGGCGGTATGGCTGGGCGCGTTGGCGGCATACATTCCCGAGGACACGAGACGCACCACGCTGCCCGCGCCGCTGACCGTGTTGTGGATCACACCCATGCGTGCCCTCGCCGCCGATACCGCCCGCGCATTGCAGACTGCCGTGACAGAACTCGCGGTGCCGTGGAGCATCGGTTTGCGCACCGGCGATACCCCTTCCGCGGAACGCGCCCGGCAAAACAAGCGCATGCCGAGTGCGCTGGTCACCACGCCCGAAAGTCTCACGCTGATGCTCACGCGCGCAAATGCCAAAGACGAGATGAAGCACGTGCGGCTGATTGTTGTCGATGAATGGCACGAGCTGCTCGGCAATAAGCGCGGCACGCAAACGCAGCTCGCCCTCGCTCGTCTTGCGCACTGGCGGCCCAAGCTGCAAGTGTGGGGGTTATCGGCGACGCTCGGCAATCTTGATCTCGCCCACGACGCGTTGCTCGCGCCGGTGAAAACGCCGCGCGTCGTAGTGCGGGGCGCGCAGCCGAAAACGCTGATCGTCGATACGCTGATTCCTGAGACCATCGAGCGTTTTCCGTGGGGCGGCCACCTCGGCACGCGTCAGGTTGGACCGGTCGCCGCCGAGATCGACCATGCACGCAGCTCGCTTGTTTTTACCAACACGCGCTCACAGGCCGAGGTCTGGTATCAGGCGCTGCTTGAATCTCGTCCCGACTGGGCGGGTCTGATCGCACTGCATCACGGTTCCCTCGATCAGGAAGTCCGCCAGTGGGTTGAACTCGGGCTTAAAAACGGCCAGTTGAAAGCGGTGGTTTGCACGTCGAGCCTTGATCTGGGCGTCGACTTCCTGCCGGTCGACCGCGTGTTCCAGATCGGCTCGCCGAAAGGCGTCGCGCGTCTGATGCAGCGCGCGGGACGCTCGGGCCACGCGCCAGGGCGAACGTCGCGGGTGACGATCGTGCCCACCCACGCGCTCGAACTCGTGGAAGCGGCTGCCGCGCGCTGGGCCGTCGAGGAACGCCGCATAGAAGGCCGGGAGATGCCCGACAAGCCGCTCGATGTACTAGTCCAGCATCTGGTGACCATTGCGATAGGCGGTGGTTTCAAGGCACCCGATCTCTTCGATGAAGTACGCACGACGTACGCGTATCGCAACCTGACGCAGCAGGAGTTCGACTGGGCGCTGGCGTTTGTCGAACGCGGTGGCGCTTCGCTGGCGGCGTATCCCGACTTTCATCGCGTGACGCGCGATGCCGACGGTGTGTATCGCGTGCCGCGTGAAGATCTGGTCAGGCGCCACCGCAACAACGTCGGCACGATTGTCGCGAACGCGACCATCAACATCGCGTATATGACAGGTGGCCGGATTGGCGCAATGGAAGAGTCATTCATCTCGCGCCTGAAGCCAGGCGACGTGTTCACATTCGGCGGCCGCGCACTGGAGCTCGTGCGCGTGCGCGAGATGACCGCGTATGTGAAACGCGCAACGTCCTCGCGCGGCGCGATGCCTCAATGGGCCGGCAGCAAGATGCCGCTGTCATCCGAACTCGCCGATGCCACGCTGATGATGCTGGCCCGCGCCGTGAGCGGCGTCTACAACGAGCCCGAGATGCAGGCTGTGCGGCCGCTGCTCGAACTGCAGGCGAAGTGGTCGGCGCTGCCCGAGCCGGGTGTGCTGCTGGTCGAGCTGATTCGTTCGCGCGAGGGGCATCACCTGTTCTGTTATCCGTTTGCAGGACGAATGGCGCATGTCGGGCTTGGGTCGCTGATCGGCTGGCGCGTGGCGCGCGACCAGCCGAGCACGTTCTCCATATCGATGAACGACTACGGCTTCGAGTTGCTGTCCGCGCAACCGTTCGACTGGGAAACGCTCATACGGGACGGACTTTTTTCGCCCGATAATCTCGAACACGACATCCTCGCGAGCCTCAATTCGTCGGAGCTTGCAGCACGGCGTTTTCGCGAGATCGCGCGGGTGTCCGGGCTGGTCTTCCAAGGTCACCCCGGGCAACAAAAAAGCGCGCGCCAATTGCAGGCATCGAGTGGACTTTTCTATGAAGTTTTTCGCCGGCACGACAGCGGCAACCTGCTGCTTGCGCAGGCCGAGGAAGAGGTCATGTTGCAGGAACTCGACGTGGAGAGGATTCGCACGGCGCTCGGGAGCATGAGCGCGAGCCGGCTGGCACTGACTCGCCCGAAGAAACCAACGCCCTTTGCGTTTCCGCTGATCATCGCGCGGTTGCGGGAGAAGGTGAGCACCGAGAAGCTGTCCGATCGCGTCGCGCGTATGCTCGCCGATCTGGAAAAGGCGGCACGCGCATGATGCTCGAGGCGTTGACGGTGGATGTTGGCGGCCATGCGCTGGTGTTGTCGGCGGAGCGGGCGGCATTCGATCCGGTGCGGCAAACCTTGTTCATCGCCGATGCGCATATTGGCAAGGACGCCGTGTTTCGCGCTCGCGGTATTCCTGTCCCGGAGGGCTCGACGGCGGAAACGCTTGCGCGCCTGCACGGCCTGATCCTGACGCATCGGCCGGTGACGATCGTGTTCCTCGGCGACCTGCTGCACGCACGTGAGTCGCATGCGTTGAGTACGCTTGGCGCGTTGGCCGAATGGCGCGGGCGGCATGCCGGCTTGCGGCTGATCCTTGTGGAGGGCAATCACGATCGGCACGCGGGCGGCCCGCCGGATGCGCTGTCAGCCGAGGTGGTTGCGGAGCCGTACAGACTCGGGCCTTGGGCGCTGTGTCATTACCCGCAGCGCGTGGCGGGCGCGTATGCGTTGGCGGGGCACGAACATCCGGTGTACCGGGTCGCGACCCGGCTCGATAGCGCGAGATTGCCGTGTTTTCGTTTCGGTGCAGAGGCCGGCGTGCTGCCCGCATTCGGCGCGTTTACCGGCGGCTTCGAGGTGAACGAGAGCGCGCGCGGCGAGCGGGTCTTCGTGGTCGCCGGGGAACGGGTAATGGCGGTGCGGACTCAGTGATAAATCATCTTCGATGACGTCAGTTTCGTGAGCGTCCCGCGCTGGAACCTGTACCAGCCATCGGCGCTTTTCAGCACCACTTCATCGCGCTGCCAGAACACGCCGGTGAGTTTCATGCGTCTTGTCAAACGCTCGACCGTGGGCGGACGCCTGCTGAAATCGTAGAGAACGAGTTCGGGTGCCCCGGTATCGAACGCTTCGACAATCATCCGCGCGCCCGACGGTTCGTCGAAATGCGCAATGCGGCGGGCGTTCAGTCGATCGAAGCGTTTGCCATCGATCTGAGCTTCCATACTGTCTCCTTGCTGAACGAACATCACGCTGCCGCCCGTGGTGCGGATCGGCCCGGCGCTCACGTTGGCTTCCTGAGCCAATGCCCCCGGCGCGACCGCGAACGCCAGCAGCGCGGCAACAATCAACGGAAAAAATTGCCGGAGCGCAGTCATCAAGGTCCTTGTTGGAAAAGCAGGAATCCGCAACCTAGTCCGCGCGATGACAAAAAGCAACACGGATCGCCAAAGGCGTAAGGCCGAAAGCCCAACTGCTTGAATCAACTGCACAAATCTCAGGGTTTTCACTAAGAAAACCAGCAACGTTCGGTACAATTTGATTCCTTCAGCTCGCCCGAGCCTGCGTCCTTCACCCCGATAACGCGCGACCGGCCAGCACACAGTCACCGCTTACTCCATGCCTCTGCCCCTTCTTGCCCTCGCCATTGCCGCGTTCGGTATCGGCACGACCGAATTCGTCATCATGGGCTTGCTGCCCAACGTCGCGCGGGATCTCGGGGTATCCATCCCCGCGGCCGGCATGCTTGTGTCGGGTTATGCGCTGGGCGTGACCATCGGCGCCCCCATTCTCGCGATCGTCACCGCGAAAATGCCGCGCAAGAAAGCGCTGATGAGCCTGATGGGCGTATTCATAGTCGGCAACTTGCTGTGCGCGATCGCGCCGGGTTACTGGATGCTGATGGTGGCGCGCATTCTGACCGCGTTCTGTCATGGCGCCTTCTTCGGCATCGGTTCGGTGGTCGCCGCGGATCTGGTCGCGCCCAACCGCCGCGCGCAGGCCATTGCGCTGATGTTCACGGGCCTTACGCTGGCGAATGTGCTCGGCGTGCCGCTTGGCACGGCACTCGGTCAGGCGGCCGGCTGGCGTGCCACGTTCTGGGTCGTGACGCTGATCGGGCTGGGCGCGGCCGGCGCGCTCGCCGTGTGCCTGCCGAAGCACATCGAGATGCGCGAATCCAGCATCCTGCGCGAATTCAACGTGCTCAAGAATCCGCAAGTGCTGATGGTGCTGGGCATCAGCGTGCTGGCATCGGCGAGTCTGTTTTCGGTGTTCACCTACATCACGCCGATCCTCGAAGACGTCACCGGCTTTTCGCCTCATGCGGTCACGCTGGTGCTGCTGTTGTTCGGGCTTGGGCTGACGGTAGGAAGCACGCTCGGCGGCAAGCTCGCGGACTGGAAGCTATTGCGCTCGCTGCTGACGTTCCTTGTATCGATCATCGTGATCCAGGCCATTTTCGCCGTTACGATGCACGCGGCCATTCCCGCGATGATCACCATCTTCGTCTGGGGCGTGCTCGCTTTCGCGATCGTTCCGCCCTTGCAGATGTTGATCGTGAACCGCGCGAGCGATGCGCCCAATCTCGCGTCTACGTTGAATCAAGGCGCATTCAATCTCGGCAACGCGACAGGCGCGTGGCTCGGCGGCATGACAATTGGCGCGGGGGCGGCGCTTACTGCGCTGCCGTGGGTAGGCGTACTGATGGCCTGCGGCGCGTTCGGATTGACGCTGCTGTCGGCGTCGCTGGATCGCAAGGCACGGCGCGCGAGTATCGGCCAGGCGGTTTAGGTTCAGGCTCCTGAGATGCGCAGCGCCGAGGCTCTGCGCTCTAGTCCGCCACGCTACGCGCGGGCAAAATCCCACCTTTGCATTCGCCGAATCCCACGCGATACCCTTCGCCCTGACACCATCCGGTGAGCGTCAATTCATCGCCGTCTTCAATGAACCTGCGCTCGCCGCCCTCTTCCAGCGTGATCGGGCGCTGACCGTTCCACGTCATTTCAAGCAGGCTTCCGCATGAATCCGGCGTCGGACCGCTGATCGTGCCGGAACCCATCAGGTCTCCCACGCGCGTGTTGCATCCCGCCACCGTGTGATGCGCGAGTTGCTGCGCCATCGACCAGTACATCAGCTTGAAATTGGTTCGCGAGAGCTTGGTTGCTGACTCAGCCAACGCCGGTCGAAGATGCACTTCGAGTTCGATATCGAATGCGTGATTGCCGGTATGGCGCAAATAGGGAAGCGGTTCGGGCTCCTGCTTCGGCGTGGCGGTACGGAACGGTTCGAGCGCATCGAGCGTGACGATCCACGGCGAGATGGTGGTTGCGAAACCCTTCGAGTTGAACGGCCCGAGCGGCACGTATTCCCATTGCTGGATATCGCGGGCGCTCCAGTCGTTAAGCAGCACCATGCCGAAGATATGCGACTCGGCCTCTTCACAGCCAATGGGTTCACCCAGCGCATTTCCCGCGCCGATGACAAACCCCGTCTCCAGTTCAATATCCAGCTTGCGGCACGCGCTGAACACGGGCCGCTCCGCATCGGGCAGCTTGATCTGGCCGCTCGGGCGGCGCACCGGTGTGCCGCTCACGATCACCGATGAAGCGCGCCCGTTGTACCCAATCGGCATCTCGGACCAGTTCGGCAGCAGCGCGTTCTTCGGATCGCGGAACATGGAGCCGACGTTGGTCGCGTGTTCCCTTGATGAATAAAAATCCGTGTAACCGGGGATGTCTATGGGCAGATGCAGCGTTGCGCTCGCCCTGGGCACAAGCGCTCGCGAACGTAACGCCGGATCGTTTTTAAGCGTGTCGCAATCGGTGGCGAGCAGCGCACTCACCTGGACACGAACGCTTCGCCACGCTTCGCGTCCCAATGCGATAAACGCATTCAGCGTGGGCTGTGCGAACACGGGTTCACCTTCGATCAACCCCGCGCGATGCACGACGGCGAGGTCGAGAATCCAGTCGCCGATCGCCACGCCTGCGCGCGGCAGCGGATTGATTTCATCGGAGAAAATGCCGAACGGCAGGTTCTGGACGGGGAAGTCGCTTGCCGGATCGTTCGCGGATTCTATCCAGCTTTTAAGCGCTGGATCGCGTGTCGCTTCAAGCGCTTGATGAGCCGGGCCGGCTGAAAAACTCATCGTTGCTCCGGGTTGAAATGTTTGGTCAGTCCCTGCCAGCACTCGTAGTAATGCGCCTGAAGCTGCGCGGTTTCCAGCGCGAAGCGGGTCGGCTTGATCAGCGTGCGCGTTTCGAACATGAACGCCATCGTGTCGCCTACTTTCACGGGCGTCGATGTATCCGCGTTCGATGCCTTCTCGAAGGTCTGCGCGTCCGGCCCGTGTCCCGACATGCAGTTATGCAGGCTCGACCCGCCCGGCATGAACCCTTCGGCTTTCGCGTCATAAACACCGTGCACCAGGCCCATGAACTCACTCGCGACGTTCCGATGAAACCAGGGCGGCCTGAAGGTATCCTCATTCGCGAGCCAGCGCGGCGGGAAAATCACGAAGTCGATGGCATCCACACCCGGCGTATCCGTCTGCGATTGCAGCACGAGGAAGATCGACGGATCGGGGTGATCGAAGCTGATCGACCCAATGGTGTTGAACAGGCGCAGATCGTATTTGTACGGCGCATAGTTGCCGTGCCACGCGACCACGTCGAGCGGCGAATGGCCGATATCCGCGCGCCACAACACGCCGTTCATCTTCGCGACGAGTTCGAACGCGCCTTCGCGGTCCTCGTAGGCCGCGTGCGGCGTGAGGAAGTCTCGCGGATTCGCAAGACCATTCGAGCCGACAGGTCCGAGGTCAGGCAGCCTCAATAACGCGCCGAAGTTCTCGCAGATGTAGCCGCGCGCGGTGGTATCGGGAAGCGAGACGGAAAAGCGCACACCGCGCGGAATGACCGCTATTTCGAAGGGTTCTATATCGAGCCGGCCGAGTTCAGTCGCAATGGATAACCGCCCTTCCTGCGGCACGATCAGCAGTTCGCCGTCGGCGCTATAGAAGAAGCGGTCCTGCATCGAACGGTTCGCAGCGTAGAGATGGATCGCGCAACCGGACATGGATTCAGCCGCGCCATTGCCGGCCATTGTCACCCAGCCGTCGATGAAATCCGTGGGCACGTGGGGCATTGGCAACGGGTCCCAGCGCAGTTGATTCGGCGGCGTGGGCGGCACCTCGGTGAAGTTCGCGACGAGTTTGGCGCGCAGGTCATCGCCTTCCATTTGAGTGAACGGTTGATGCACCGCCGCCGGCCGTATCCGGTACAACCACGAGCGCCGGTTGTGCCCGCGCGGCGCGGTGAAGGCGGTGCCCGAAAGCTGCTCGGCATACAGCCCATAGTTCACGCGCTGCGGTGAATTGCGGCCGAGCGGCAGCGCGCCGGGCAACGCCTCGGTCGCGAAGTCGGCGGCAAAGCCCGATTGATAGTGGCGGCTCGTTTCAGTGTGACTCGTGAATGCGCCAGGCGATTCTGGTTTCATGGGCTTGTCCTTTTCTACAATTTCATACGCCGGCGGTTGAGGCCGCAACGCCGCTTCGCGCCATCGACATCGCTTCGCGCAGCACGTCCATATCGCCGATCTGGTTCGACAGCAGCAGGATCAATTTCGCGTTCACGAGTTGGCTTTCGTCGTTGCCAAGATCGCGATGCATGTCGATCAGCGCTTCATAGAAGGCATCGGGATCGGCGAGACGCAGGGTGGTATCGAGCATGGCTGACCTCATCATGCGGGCTGGGTTTCGTTCAGGGAGCAAGTCGCGCGGGCGAGTGCTTCGCGCACGGCGCGAGGATCGAGGCGACGGGCGCGCATTGCGATGTGCTGGTCCGGGCGCAGGAGATAGAACGTGCCGGGATGCGCATCGAAACGCTGGGCCAGGAGACCCTTCACGTCTTCCAGTACTTCAATGTCTTCGCGCACTTTGGCGTCAGAACCTGGCGGCACGATCAAGACAAGCTTCATGTGCGGACACAGATCTTGCAGCGCGGCTAAAGCATCGGCAGATTCACCAAACAGTACACCCGCGAACGACGACCCCATGCGCTGCAAGAACCATCCGTTCCGGCCGGTAAAAAACACAGGCGCATCCGCCGCCACTGCACCCGGCACGAGCGCGCAATTGAAGGTATCGCAATCCGGCGTGTTCAACGGCGAGTCATGCAGCACCGAAGCCGTGGATAACCGCCCGCTATTCACAATCCGCCGCGCAAACGCACAATCTTTCGCAAGCCGCAAAGCAGCGTCGCGGAACACGCGCGATACGTCGCTCTTCGGCGTGATGAAATCGGTTGAACGCGTAGAGTGGCGGATGTTTTCATCGGCGGCGGCTTCACGCTCGCTGGCATAGGTGTCGAGCAAAGCATCGGGCGCATCACCGTCGATCACGAGTTTCAACTTCCAGCCAAGATTGTCCGCGTCCTGCACGCCGCTGTTCGCGCCGCGCGCGCCGAATGGCGACACACCGTGCGCCGAATCGCCCGCGAACAGCACGCGGCCGTGACGAAACTTGTCCATGCGCTGGCATCGGAACGTATAGACGCTCACCCATTCCAGTTCAAATTCAACGTCAGGTCCGAGCAACGCGCGCACACGTGGAATCACGCGCTCGGGCGCTTTCTCCGCGACGGGGTCGGCGTCCCAGCCCAGCTGGAAATCGATGCGCCACACGTTGTCCGGCTGCCGATGCAGCAGCACCGATTGATTCGGATGAAACGGCGGATCAAACCAGAACCAGCGCTCGGTCGGGAAGTCGGCTTTCATCCGCACATCGGCGATCAGGAAGCGGTCCTTGAAGGTGCGGCCGTGGGTATCGAGATGCATGAGCGCGCGAACCGGGCTACGCGCGCCGTCAGCGGCGACTACATAACGCGCGCGCAACGTGTACGGACCGTCAGGCGTCTCGATCTGCAGCAAGACACAGTCATCCGACTGCGTGATGCCCGTGACCTTGTTGTGCCAGCGGGCATCGAGCAAGGGCAACTCACGCGCCCGCTCAGCCAGATACCCTTCGACGTAATACTGCTGCAGATTGATGAACGCGGGCCGCGCATGATCCGCTTCGGGCAACAAATCGAATGCGTAGAGCAGTTCGTTTCGCAGGAACACCTTGCCCACGTTCCAGCTCACGCCCTTCGCGACCATCGGTTCGCCGCAGCCGAGCCGATCGAAGATCTCGAGCGTGCGTTTCGCAAAGCAAATAGCGCGCGATCCCGACGACAACGTGTGGTCATCGTCGAGCAGCACGACGGGGGTGCCCTGCTGCGCGAGATCGATCGCGGCCGCGAGACCCACCGGCCCCGCGCCGATCACGACAACCGGATGCAGCGGCGAGGGGGCGTCCTGAAGACCGTCCTGATCGGATGAGCGGCGGTACTCGAATGTGAGCGCCTGAAAGTCGATAGCCATGATCGTTGTCGTCGCCACTCAGCTTTCGAGCGTTTCCCACATTTCCTTGTCGCGCTGCGCCGTCCAGATACGCGGATCGCGATATTGCGTGGCTTCGTCGAAAGCGCGCGTGACGTCGAACGGCATGCAGTGATCGAAGATGACCCAGTCGCCGAATTTCGGCTTGAGCGCGGCATACGTAAGCTTGTAGATCTCGTTCAGGTCCTTGCCCGCTGCTGCGCCCAGCTTCACCTGGTTGAACAGTTCGCTTACGAAAGCCCGTGTTCCCGCAATACCCTCTGCCACTTGCTGCGGCGTCTTCAGCGCCGCACCTCGACCCGGTACAAGCTTCTCGGGATTGAAGGCCGCAAGCGCGTCGAGCGTTGCGGGCCAGTCCTGGTAATAGGCATCGCCACAATAAGGCGTCGCACCGTATTCGACCAGGTCGCCCGACAACATCACCTTGTCCTGCGGCAGCCACAGCACCGTGTCGCCTTTGGTGTGACCCCGGCCGAGTTGCATGATCTTCACTTCCAGCTTACCGAGCCACAGCGTCATCTCGCCCTGGAAGGTGAGCGTTGGCCACGTGAGCCCCGGCACCGATTCCACCGCGTTGAACAGGCGCGGAAACCGCTCGATCTCGCTCTTCATGTCCTGCTCGCCGCGCTCGACGATCAGGTCGTACGTGTCCTCGCTCGCGATGATCTCCTGCGCGCCGTACGCCGACGCGCCGAGCACCCGCACCGCGTGGTAGTGCGTGAGCAGCACATATTTGATGGGTTTGTCGGTCACTTCGCGGATCCGGCGAATCACGTCTTGCGCCATGACCGGCGTGGCTTGCGTGTCGGCGACGAGCACCGCGTCGTCCCCAATCACAATGCCCGTATTCGGATCGCCCTCCGCCGTGTACGCATAGGCGTGCTCGGACAATCGTTCGAACGTCACTTTCTTTTCCGCCAAGTCCGCCTGTGACGCAAATTTCTTCTCAACTGCCATGCGAGTCTCCCGATAGTTTGCCGTTTCAATTACGCATGGTAAAACTAATTACGTTAAGTGAAATTAATGTTAACCCTAGTCATATGCGCCGAGTTGGTTTCGGGTCATATCAATATGTGGATTTTGTGCAAGGCACCACCCGTGGCACTGCTACCATCGACGCTATACCCCTTACATACTCGTCTTCATGATCGCGCCAACCGTCCAGCAACTCGTCTCGCGTGCCGCGGACTATCCGTTTCCCGGCGCGCGCATTGTCATGGGCGAAGGGGCGAGCGCGGGCACGGCCATCGCGTTCTACGAAGGGTTTTGCCTCGCGAGCGCCTACGAACCTATCTTCGATGTCACCACGCGCGGGCTGCCGCAATCGCTGACGGCGTCGGTGGAAAGTGCCGAGCGATTCGGCGATGAACTCGGCTTCCAGGCGATGACGCTCACCGGCGACGGCGCGTCGTTCGATCCGTTCGCGCAACTCGACGACGACCCGAAGCTCGTCGAACTCGACCGGCTCTCGCGCGCATTGCACGCGTTCAATTTCTTTGGTGCGCAGCGGCCGGGGTTGTTGTTCCTGAGGGTGCACGAGCGTCTGCTGAAGAGCGTGAAATATGATCACGGCAAGCACTTTTCTTCCGTGCTGATCGAGTTTGGCTTGAACCCGGCAAGGATCGTCATTGAGTTGCCGCCGGCCGCGGTCGCGCATAAGACCTTCCTCGGATATCTCGTGAAGAGTTATCAGAAGTATGGGTTCAAGGTCGCCGGGAATTTGCCCAATGCCGGACAGATCATGTCCGTGTCGGACATGGCGCGGCTGGATTTCATCAAGATGGATGCG
Source organism: Caballeronia udeis (assembly GCF_044909315.1). Lineage (GTDB taxonomy): Bacteria > Pseudomonadota > Gammaproteobacteria > Burkholderiales > Burkholderiaceae > Caballeronia > Caballeronia udeis_A. The sequence continues at coordinate 57,523 of NZ_JBIYEB010000028.1, read as the reverse complement.
GGTCTGGCATTGCGGGATTCAGTGGTGAAGCCGTTGGTGGGCTATGCGCACCGGCTGAAGATTCCGCTGATATTCAACCATGTCGACGACGAAGCGCAGTTCGAAGCGCTTCAGCAATTCGATGTCAGTTTTGTACAAGGGCCCGCGTTCGAGGCGCATGCGATTGGGCCGGGGGGACGGTAGGGTTGGGCTTCCTCCGTCTCCACCATCGAGAAGAAAAAATCACCTCGCGGTAAACCCGCCATCAATCGGCATGACGATGCCTGAGATCATCGCGGCAGCGTCACTCAACAAAAACAAAATGGGCGCGGCCACTTCGTCCGGCTCAACAAAACGCCCCAGCGGAATCCCCTTCAACGCGGGATCGCGTTTAGCGGGTTCGCTCCACGCCTTGATTGCCATCGGCGTAAGCGTGACTGTCGGATTGACGCTGTTCACGCGAATCCCATGCGGCCCGAGCTCTAGACATAACACGCGCGTAATAGCATCGAGTGCGGACTTCGATGCGCAATACGCGAGGTGATCTTCAATCCCCACCAGCGCCGCCTGACTCGATACATTCACAATGCTGCCGTGCTTGCCCGCAGCGATCATCCCCCGCGCGACCTGTTGCGCTACGAGCGCAGCACCCCGAGCATTCACCGCCATGATCTGATCGAAATCCGCAGCAGAAAAATCAATGCCCTTGTCCAGCGCCGTCGTGCCCGAACAATTGACGAGACCATCGAAAGCATCGAGGTCTTTCAACGCGAGCGCTATCTGCGCCGGATCGGATACATCAAGAACCAACGGCTCGCAGCCAGTTTCATCTGCAAGCGTTTGCAGGGCGTCCAGGTTACGCGCCGCCGCCACCACCCGCGCACCCGCGGCACGCAAATGAACGACCGTCGTCCGTCCAATACCACTCGATGCCCCCGTAACCAGCACCGACCGCCCATTGAAATCGAAGTGTGTCTGCATGATTCAGGATGCCTGCAAGCGATGCATGATCGGCTTCAACGCCGGGTATAAATCGACATAAACAGCAAAGCGCTCAGCGTATAACTTCTGCCGCTCCGCGTCAGGCTTCGCACGTTCGACCAGCGTGACCCAGCCGCCCTCAGCGGTCTCCCGCGTGATCAGGTTCGTGCCTAATGCCGCAAGCAACGCGGCGCCCATCGCGGCTTCCACGTCCTCTTCGATCGACCAGACCGGAAACCCCGTGACATCCGCGATGATCTGCATCCACAAGTCCGAATGCGCCGCACCGCCGACCACGATAAGTTTGTCGTCAAGCGATTGCGCGCCACGGCGGCCCGCCTCCATGTTGTGCCTTAGCGCGAATGCCACGCCTTCCAGAACCGCGCGATACAGCGTGGCACGTGTGTGGTAGAGGCTCAAGCCAACAAATGTGCCACTGGCTTTTGCATCCCACACGGGGCTGCGCTCACCCATCAGGTAGGGCAGGAAGACCACACCATCGGAGCCCGCTTTTATGTTCGCCGCAGATTCTTCCAGCAGCCGATGCGGATCGCCATGAGGCGTCGCTTTCGCGGCTTCTGTCTCTGCATGACAAAACTGCTCGCGATACCACGTGACAGAAGCACCCGCGGTAATAGCGCCGCCAAAAATGTATATGTCCTTTTGCGAGTTGTAGACGTGCGGCATGCTGATCAGGCCATGACTCGCATCGACGCTCTGATTGATATACCCCCAGCACATGCTCGTGCCGATCATCGCAACGTGATGCCCTGCCCGCGTCACGCCTGCTGCGAACGTAGCAACCGCTGCATCCACTCCGCCCGCAATCACGGGCGTGCCCTCTTTCAATCCAAGTTCAGCGGCCCATTGAGGTAACAATCCACCCACTATCTCCGACGAATCCACTAACCGCGGCGGCATCATCTCCACTGGAATGCCGAGCATGGTCAGTGCTTCTTCCGACCACCCGCGTTTCTCCATGTCGTACACCCCGCCGATATTCCCCGCCGAGCTATGGTCCACCGCCAACGCTCCCGTTAACTCACGAATGATGTACGCGTTCGGCGGCAGAAAATATTGGGTCTTGCTCCATACCTCGGGCTGGTTGTTCTTCAGCCAAAGCATCTTCGTATAGCCGTAGTAACTGTCTATGCCATTGCCCGTGATCTGCCTGAGGCGTGCGGTATCGATGTTCTTCCCGACCCACTCCACTTCCTGCGTCGCCCGGCGGTCCATCCAGATCAGGCACGGATATAACGCGCGTTTTTCTTGATCGACAGGAATCCCGGAACCGCCGTACAAGCTGCTTATGCAGATAGCCTTGATATCTTCGCGGGTTACCCCCTTCGCGGCGGCTTTTTCCGCGCAGGCCTTGATGGTCGCCTTGACCGCATCCAGCCAGACCGAAGGCCATTGCTCCGCCCACAACGGTCGCGGCGTGTCGGGATGGTAAGCACTCGAATGCTGGGCGACGATCCTTCCTTCCACGTCGACCAACAATGCCTTCGTGCTCTGAGTGCCAATATCAACGCCTATTACATAAGCCATTGCGCTTGCTCCATGTCTCGATCTTTTCAGCCCCGCTTGGTTTGCAGGGCTTTTCTGGTTCTTTATATTATCGCGGCTTTAGCAAGACCTTGATGGAATCCAGTGAATCGGCGACCTTGATCGCTTCGTTCCATTCCTCAAGCGAAAAACCATGCGTCACAATACCCTTCGATGTAACCAGGCCACGCGCCAACAGATCAATCGCGATGGGGTAGCAGTACGGTCCAAGATGCGCACCCCGCACGTCCAGTTCCTTCCGGTCGCCGATGATCGACCAGTCAACCGTCGTATCACTGCCGAACACCGAGAACTCAACAAAACGCCCCAGCTTTCGGATCATGTCCAGGCCTTGCGACACGCCTATGGGTGCACCCGTCGTTTCTATATAGACGTCGCAACCGTATTGATCCGTGATCGACTTGATGATCGCCAATGCATCTTCATTCTTCGGGTTGATCGTGATGTCCGCGCCGTATTCACGCGCCAGCGCCAGGCGTTCCTCCACCAGGTCGATCACCACGAGTTTCTTCGGTGTCTTCAGATGGGCGACCTGCGTCATCATCAGCCCGAGCGGTCCCGCGCCCGCAATCACGACCACGTCATCCAGCTGGATGTCACCACGATTCACCGTGTGGATCGCACACGCCAGCGGCTCGATGATCGCGGCGTCCTCCAGCGAAATACCGTCCGGAATCTTATGGACGATGGCAGTCGGCGGGATACGCATGTATTCGGCCATGCCGCCATCCGCCACTTCGCGCTGGAAGCCGAAGATGTTGTGCACCTCGCACATCCAGTACTGCCCCGACTTGCAATAGCGGCATTTTCCGCAAGGCACGATCTGCTCGGCGATCACACGTTCGCCCAGGTCCACGCCGAAATGGTCTGCCGCGCCTTCCCCCAGTTCTTCGACGTACCCAAAGAACTCGTGCCCCGGAATGACCGGCGCCTTGACCCAGGGGCTGGGGCCGCCCCAGAACATCTTGGCGCCCGAGTGGCATTTGCAATCGCTCGCGCATATCCCGCAAGCGGCAATGCGAATGACCAGTTCATTGCGCCCGGCGGTGGGCCGCCGTACCGACTCGACCCGGTAGTCCTTGGGCGCGTGGCAAACAATTGCGGTCATCCGGGTTGCTTCGTTTGATGTGCTCATAGTGCTCTCGTCCCGTTCTGCATAGGTTCGTGGTTCTTCCCGGCCAACACCTTTGAACAAGGGGTTTTCCGTCTCTGGTCATGACCGCTTCTTTAATCACTTACGACGTCGGTCGCGGCTGATGTAGATCGCCAGCAAGATGATTCCGCCCTTGATCACATTCTGGACATAAGGGTTCACACCAACCATGTTCAAACCGTTGTTCAGCACGCCCAGCAGCAACGCACCAATCAACGTGCCGACAATCGATCCGCGGCCACCCGAAATGGAAGTCCCGCCCATTACCACGGCCGCGATCGCATCGAGCTCAAAACCAACGCCTGCATTCGGCTGCCCGCTCATCAAACGCGCGGTGAGCACGATGGCCGCCAGTGCCGATGTCAGCCCCGCCAGTCCGTACACAATCAGCTTTACGCGTGCCACGCGCACGCCGGACAACCTCGTGGCGTCTTCATTGCCACCGATTGCGTAGACGTATCGCCCGAACGGCATGCGCTCGAGCAACACCCACGCAAGCAGGTAGACCACGAGCATGATGACCACGGGCATCTGGACGCCCAGCACCTTGCCGTTGCCAAAAAAGGCAACCCAGTCAGGCAGGCCATCGATCGGATAACCGCCGGTGTAGATCAGCGCCAGCCCGCGAGCGATGCCCATGGTCGCCAGCGTGACGATGATCGGCGGCATGCCGGCGAAGGCGACGAAGATGCCGTTCGCCACACCAAAGCCAAGTCCTACGGCAATGCCGACCACGAGCGCCGCCACCGCGTTCATGCCCGATACCATCAAGCCGGCCGCCAACGTGCCGGACAGCGCCATGACCGACCCCACCGACAGATCAACGCCTCCGGTCAATATCACGCACGTCATGCCCACTGCGATGATGGCGTTGATGGACACCTGCCGCGCGATGTTCTCTATATTCGCCGCCGACAGGAAACTGTTGCTCGCGAACACCATCACCAGGCACACGACCACCAGTCCGACGAACGGATAAAAGATGGTTGATCGTTTAAGACCGGCCCACGTCAATCGCACGGGTGCGCCGGGCGATGCGGAATCGACTGTGGCGGTCTTGGGTTCCATCGTTAATTTACTCATGGCTGACTCCCTGCTCGAGCGACGCGGCACTGGCCGTCGTCGCGTGCGTCATGACTGCATTCGATGTGATCTGCTCACCTTCAAGAATGGCTTCTATGCGGCCCTGCCGGAACACGGCCACGCGATCGCTCATGCCCACGATCTCCGGCAACTCCGACGAGATCATGATGATTGCGTAGCCCCGCCCGGTCAGCTCGCGCATCAACAAGTAGATCTCGGCTTTCGCCCCCACGTCAATTCCGCGCGTGGGTTCGTCGAAGATCAGGATGTTCGCGTGATGATTCAACCAGCGCGCAATCACCACCTTCTGCTGATTGCCGCCGGAGAGCGTGGACACCTGCGTGTTCATGGTCGGCGCCTTCACACCCACACGCTTCATGATCGCGGCGGTCGTACGCGCTTCGTTGCGTTGATCGATGAAAAATCGCGCCTGACGGTACTTGCCGAAGTTGTTGATCGAGATGTTCTGCTTGATCGAGAAGTCGGTGATCAGCCCTTCAGTCTTGCGGCTTTCCGGCAGGATGCCGATACCCGCATCAAGTGATGCAGCCGGGTCCGCCAGCTTCATGTCCCGGCCGTTGATCTTCACCTTCTTCACATGGGCGGGATCGGCGCCGATCACCGCGAGCGCGGTTTCGGTACGACCCGATCCCACCAGGCCCGCGAAGCCAAGGATCTCGCCTTCACGCAACACGAACGCGTTGACGGGCCCGTCCTTGTCGATCTGCAATGCCTCGACTTCGAGCACGGCTTTTGCATTGGCACGTGGCGGGGGTTTCGGCGGAAAGCTGTTCTCGATCTTGCGGCCGACCATCATCTCCACGAGGCGGCTGACGTCGGTATCGGCGACGGCTGTGTCGCCGACATACTGGCCGTCGCGCAGCACCGTGATGCGATCGCAAACCTCAAAAATCTCATCGAGGTGATGCGAGATGAAGATCATCGCGACACCCTGCGTCTTCAGCTCACGCATGATGTCGAAGAGATGTTCCGCTTCGGAAGGCGTGAGCGTGGCGGTGGGTTCATCGAGGATCAGGATGCGCGCTTCAAGAGACAACGCCTTGCCGATCTCGACGAACTGCTGCTGCGCGACCGACAACTCCCGGATAGGCACCGACAAATCAATATCCACTTTCAGCCGCGCAAAAATTGCCGCCGCAGACCGCCGCATGGCCGCTCGATCCAGCAAGAAACCTTTCCTCAGTTCACGCCCGAGAAAGATATTCTCGACCGCGTTGAGGAACGGAATCAGGCTGAATTCCTGGAACACGATGCCAATGCCGGCCGCCACCGCATCGTGATAATCCGCGAAGGTACGGGTGGTGCCGTTGAGCGTGATCGTGCCTTCGTCCGGCTGATAAATACCGCTGAGGATTTTCATCAGCGTGGACTTTCCCGCGCCGTTTTCACCGAGCAGCGCGTGCACTTCACCGGCGGCAACGTCGAGATGAATGCCCTGCAACGCCTTCACGCCGGGGAAGCTTTTCGTGATGTTGTCGAGTCTGAGAATGGAGTTCATCTTGGGCACCTGCCGGACCGTGCATTAAGAGCGTGATATGAAAATCGCTTACCAGCTGAAGCCCTTGGCATTGCTCTTGTCGATCAGCTTCACGTCAATAGGAATCACCTTCGGCACGTTGGCGCCCCACTTCTTCGCGAGTGCGATCCCAATCGCAATACGCACCTGGTCGCGCGGAAACTGCGCCGACGTTTCGATGAACTTCGAGTCGGGTTTTTGCATGGCCGTGATAGCTTCCGGCGCACCGTCGACGCTCGTCAGCTTGATGTCCTTACCCGATGCGTCAATCGCTGCAAGCGCGCCCATCGATCCGCCGTCATTCACGCTGAATACGCCCTTGAGATTCGGATGTGCCTGGATCATGTTCTCGGTCACGCTCAGCGCAGTCGCGCGTTCCTGCTTGCCGTTCTGCGTATCAACAAGCTTGATATTCGGGAACTTGGCGAGTGCCGCCTTGCAGCCGCGTACGCGCTCCAGAATAGGCACGACCGGAATGCCGTCGAGGATGGCCACCTCTCCCGTGCTGCCAATCGCCTTGCCCAGGTATTCGCACGACATCACGCCCGCGTCGTAATTCTTCGATCCCACGAACGAGTCCACCGGGCCGTTCGCGTTCGCATCGACAGCCACAACCACCACGCCGGCCTTTTTCGCCGAGTTCACTGCGGAGACAATGCCGGTGGAATCGGTTGGGTTCACGAGCAGGATGTCGATCTTCTTCTGCAGCATGTCTTCAACATCGCTGACCTGCTTGCTGACGTCGTGATGGGCGTCGGTCACGAACACTTGCGCGCCGATCGATGCCGCCGCTTCGTTCAACGCTTTTTGCATGGAGACGAAATACGGATTATTCAGCTCCTGGAACGTCATGCCGATCTTCAGCGGCTCAGCGGCGTGAGCGGCGGACATTGCAAGCGCCGTAGCAAGACCTAACGTGGCGAAGGCGAGTTTCTTCGGGAAAAGGAAAGCGTTCATGGCTGTCTCCATCTGTTATTGATTGGACTGGGTTTGACTTGATGCACTTCATGGCAAAGCTGGAACCGCGAGGACGAGCTCGTCCCGCGCGGTGCTTTTGCAAGCACCGCGTATTGCGGTCTGCGGTTACGGAAAAAGGCGCTAGACGGACGCTTCCAGGGCCTGTGCAACGTCGCGCGGTTCGGTCGCGCTTGCAGCATTGAGCTGCTGGTACGCACGCCACCGCGACGGCGACATGTCTTTGAGCAACAGGAATTGTCGGTTGAAATTCGACAAGTTATTAAAGCCGACCTGATAACAGATATCGGTAATATTGAGTTCGCCCGACATCAGCAACTGGCACGCGAGATTAATACGCAGCCGGTTCACGTACTGCACGAAAGGCAGTCCTGTGTGACGGCGGAAATATCGCGAGAACGCGCTGACACTTTGTCCCGCGAGCGCCGCGAGTTCGGATTCGCGCAGTTCCTGCGAGAGGTTCTTGCCGATATAAGACAGCACATGATTGATGCGCGTCTCGGCATACTTCGCCGGGTCCGCACGATACGCCGCGCTCGCCAGCTTCACCAGGTCGGCGCTCTGCACGAGCAAGTCGAGCAGCGCGAGGAACAACGTGATGCGCCGCATACCCTGCGCGCCAAGCATCTCGCGCATGATCGGCTCGGCTGCCGCGCCCGTTTCCGGCGTGAACAGAAGACCCCAGCACGACGCATCGAGTAAAGCTTCAACGCGCTTCAGTTCCGGGAATACGTCGATGGCACGCGCCACGAATTCCGCATCGAATTGCAGGATCAGGCAGCGTTCGTCGACATGCTCGCCCGACGGCACGTCGCTGACCCAGTTGTGCGGCAGGTTCGATCCCATCATCACGAGATTGCCGGGCACGAAATTGCCGATGTAGTCGCCCACAAAGTATTTGCCGCTCGTCGTGGTGATGAGCTGGATTTCATACTCGGGATGGAAATGCCAGCGCACGGTGCGGTACGGATAACCGTGCGACCAGACCTTGAACGATTCGTCGCGCGCCACCGCGACTACCTCGAGATCTGGCTGGAAAATGTTGGCGCGGCGGGCGTCCGTGCGCGCTGCGCGGCAATAACCGCACGTTCCGCACCGGCACGAGGGGGCACTCGGTATTGCGTGCATCTGTCTTCCTCCTGATCCGCTTTTGTTTTCGGCGCCGCGGATAAAAACGGTTCGCGCCTGCCATGACTGAAAATTATCCCTGTCACGATTAATTCACCACTGAAAATGACACGGCCCGCCGATACTTTTTTGCATTGGGGTTAGTCCGTAGGGGCTCGACCGACAAATTTTGTGCAACGCAATAGCGCGCGAGTGCGCGCGAAGCATCCTCACCGCCGCCCCAGGAAATCACGCAAAAACACAACCGGAAATGCTGCGCAGTGCCTTGACTTTCATCGAATCGAATACGATCATTCGCTCACAGAACGAGCAAATGATCGACGCAACGCGAATTTGGCCTTGGCGCCCAGTCTGCGTTCGACGACAACGAGACACAGCACAGCGCCCGCACCGCATGAGGCGCATCCAGATCAGAGGAAGGACGACATGACTACCGAAAGCCAGGCAGCCGCCGACGTGATCCTGCACATCGGCGCGGGTTCTTTTCATCGTGCGCATCAGGCGTGGTACCTGCACAAGCTGATTGAATCCGGCGACACGCGCTGGTCGCTGACGGTCGGCAATATTCGCGGCGACATGAATGCGGTGCTGGAAGCGCTGGCCGCACAGAACGGCACGTATACGCTGGAAACCGTCACGCCGCACGGCGAGCGCGCGTACGAAACCATTCGCTCAATCACGAAGGTCGTGCCGTGGGCAGCGGACCTGAACGCGTTGGTCGCGGCGGGGTCGGCGCCGGAGTGCAAGATCGTATCGTTCACGGTGACCGAAGGCGGTTATTACCTCGATGAACACCATAAGCTGGATACGGCGAATCCGGATCTGGCCGCCGACCTGAAAGGCGCCCGCACGACGATCTATGGCGCGCTGGCCGCTATTCTCGACGCCCGGGTGAAGCAGAACGCGGGCAAGGTGACGCTGCAAAACTGTGACAACCTGCGCAGCAATGGCGATCGCTTCAAAGCCGGCATGCTCGAATTCCTGCAATTGCGCGGCGAGACTGCGTTGCGTGACTGGATGATCGCGAATACGTCATGCCCGAACGCGATGGTCGACCGCATCACGCCGCGGCCCACGCCCGATGTCCGCGAGCGCGTGCTGGCTGCAACCGGTTTCGACGATAAAGCCCCCGTCATGGGCGAAGCGTTTATTCAGTGGGTGATCGAGGACGAATTCATTGCAGGGCGGCCGGCATGGGAGAACGTCGGTGCGGAAATGGTCCACTCGGTGCTGCCCTACGAAGAAGCCAAGATCCGCATTCTCAACGCGACGCATAGCTGTATTGCCTGGGCGGGGACGCTCCTCGGCCATCAATACATTCACGAAGGTACGCAAGACGCCGATGTCCGCGCGCTCGCCGAGGCCTACGTCACCGAAGACGTGATTCCGTGCCTGTCGCCGAGTCCGATCGACCTCGCGAAATACCGTGACGTGGTGCTCGACCGCTTCGTCAATCCATATATCCAGGACACGAATCAACGCGTGGCCGCCGATGGCTTCTCGAAGATCCCTGGCTTTATCGCGCCGACTTTGCGTGAATGTTTTGCGCGCCACGTCGATCCGAACGCCACCGCGATGTTGCCCGCCCTGTTCTTCCGCTTCCTCGAACGCTGGCATGAAGACAAGCTGCCGTACGCGTACCAGGACGGCGTGATGGACCCCGCCACCGCGCACGCTTTCTTCGAAGCGGACGACCCGGTGAAGGCTTTCGTCGCCGATAAACTGCTCTGGGGCAGCCTCGCGCAAAGCGCCGATCTCGAACGTGTGCTGCGCGCGGCGCTTGGCCGTGTCGATGCGTGGCTCGCCAAGCGGGCCTGAGCATCTCACGCTTCGTTTCACCCCTCTTCGTGCCCGTCCGGTGTTATTGCCAATGGCGTAACACCGGCAGCGGCGCTACATTAGCGTCTCCGGTTTCTCGCGGCTTTCAGCCTTCATCAAGGGTTCGTCCATGTATTTAGGCATCGATCTCGGCACCTCCGAAGTCAAAGTTCTCCTACTCGCGAGCGACGGCAGCGTCGTCGGCACGGCGGGCACCCCCTTCACCGTTTCGCGTCCCAAACCCCGCTGGTCCGAGCAAAATCCGCTCGACTGGTGGAACGGCACACGCGCCGCGCTGTTCGCTTTACGCGATAAATTCCCGCGGGAATTCGCACAGGTGCGCGGTATCGGTTTGTCGGGACAGATGCACGGCGCGGTGCTGCTCGATTCCGAGGATCAAGTGCTGCGGCCGGCGATCCTCTGGAACGACATGCGCAGCGACAAGGAATGTGACGAGCTGACCGCGCGCGCGTCGGGGTTGCACGAGATCGCCGGCAATCTCGCGATGCCCGGTTTCACCGCACCGAAGCTGCTATGGGTGCAACACAACGAGCCGGAGATTTTCAACCGGACCGCGTGCGTGTTGCTGCCGAAGGACTATCTCCGGCTGCATCTGACCGGCACGAAAGTATCCGATCCGTCGGACGCCGCCGGTACCTTGTGGCTCGACGTCGCGCGCCGCGACTGGTCGGATGAACTGCTTGCCGCCTGCAACATGACACGTGCCCAGATGCCGGCGCTGGCCGAAGGCAGCGAGCCGTCGGGCACGCTGCTGCCCGCGCTCGCCCGCGAACTCGGATTGCGCGATGGCGTGGTCGTCGCGGCCGGCGGCGGCGACAACGCGGCCAGTGCGGTGGGTATCGGCGCAACGGAACCGGGCGATGGTTTCCTCTCGCTCGGGACATCGGGTGTGCTGTGCGTGGTCGGCGACCGCTTCCGGCCGAATCCATCGTCGGCAGTGCATGCGTTCTGTCACGCCATTCCCGACCGCTGGCATCAGATGAGCGTGGTGTTATCGGCTGCGAGCTGCCTGCGCTGGGTCTGCAAGCTCACTTCCACCGACGAACCCACGCTACTCGCTGAAATCGCCGCGCTTGATCCTGCCGCGCTAGAGATCGCGCCGCTCTTCCTGCCGTATCTCAGCGGCGAACGTACGCCGCATAACGACCCGTACGCGCAAGGCGTGTTCTTCGGCATGACCCACGCAACGGACCGCGCATTGCTCGGTTACGCGGTGCTCGAAGGCGTGACGCTTGCGCTGACCGATGGCCTCGATGCGTTGCAGGCCGCCGGCACCGAAGTGCATGCGCTGTCGCTCCTGGGCGGCGGTGCGCGCAGCAAATACTGGGGTCAGTTATTAGCCGACGCCCTCAATACGCGCACGCGCACGCATGGCGGCGGCGAGACCGGCGCGGCGCTTGGCGCGGCACGGCTCGGCTGGCTGGCTGCGGGCGGTGATCCGGCCGTGGTGCTGGCCAAACCGCCGGTGAAGGACGAGTTCATCCCCGACGCGGAACGTCACGCCATCCTGCGGCAACGGCTGAAGGGTTTTCGCGAGTTGTATCAGCACGTGCGGCCGTTGTTCGATCCGGCGCGTCCACGGCTCGCGTGATGGTTTAAAAGACACCGGGGGAGTTTTTGTCCGCAGGCACCGAGCGTGCACAATGTCGATCTTTCGCGTGCCTCTACGGCGCGCGATTCTCTTTGTATTCGACACGAACGACCCAGACATCGAGCCACCGTGCCCAAGTCCAACGAAAAACTCGATCTCGCCACCCGCGCCGCGTGGCTGTACTACGTCGCGGGCAACACGCAGAATGAAATTGCGGAGAAGCTGCAAATCTCGCGGCCCGTCGCGCAGCGGCTGGTCGCGTTCGCGGTCGAAAAGAACCTGATCCGCGTGCGCGTGGATCACCGGATTGCCGATTGCCTCGCACTGGCTGCGAAGTTATCGAAGCGATACGGCTTGTCGATGTGCGAAGTCGTCCCGGTCGACGGTGATTCTCCCGAGCAAGTGGACCGCAAGCTGGCGGTCGCGGGCGCGCAGGTGATGGAACGCTATCTCACCGATGAAAAGCCGCTGGTGATTTCCATCAGCACCGGCCGGACCCTGAAAGCCGTGGTCGCGCAAATCGGGCAACTGGAGCGTCCGCAGCACCGCTTGGTGTCGATGGTAGGGGCTATTGCCCAGGACGGCTCCTCGAACCGCTACGACGTCGCACAGCACCTCTCCGAGAAGACCGGCGGCAAGCATTTCATGTTGCCTGCGCCGTTGATGGCCGACAGCCGGGCTGAGCGCGAGCAATGGTGCAATCACCGGCTGTACCGGATTGTCGATGCGCTGTCTGCAAACGCCGATGTCGCGTTTATCGGGATCGGAAATATCGGGATCAATTGCCCGCTGCATGAGGACGGCTTTATCACGACTGCCGAAGTGGAAGAGATGATGCAGGCCGGTGCTGTGGCTGAGCTGCTCGGCTTGCCCATTGACGCGCAAGGCGCGCGGGTGCGGTCAGCGACCGGTGAGCGTGTGACCAGCTTGCGGCTGGATGCGCCGCCGAAACGGCCGACTATCGGGTTCGCGGGCGGCTTGAGAAAACGTGAAGCGGTGATTGCCGCGTTGCAGGGTAAATGGCTGTCGGGGCTGGTGACCGATGAGCTGTGCGCGCAGGCGGCGCTGGACGCCTGAGGGCATTTTGGATGGGGATGTTCGCTCGCGCCGGTGGACGGGTTTTTGGGTTTTGGCGGGCTGGGGGTGAGCGGTTGGGGTTGGGGTTGAGTCGCCAGGTTCTGGGGTTAGTGGTCGGGGTCAGTGCCGGGTTGCTGCTTTCGGCGTTACCGGTCTGCAAGAGTCGGATTTTCTCTTTATCACTATTAGCCACTGTGCGTGGCGGCACGTCATTTCTTTGTCCAAGCGACAAAAAAACGAAGCAAAGAAAACGCTTTCAAACCACGCTACCCTAAGTGTCCACAGCGTGCAGTTTTCATTCATAGGTGCCCCAAAAGCACGGTGCTCGCCAGAGCGAAGGACGTGTGAAACCCTCCTTCTCCGAACACGGATACCCACACGCTTCGCCACCAGTGATTGAACCTGCCCAAGGTTCACCCCGCGCTATCCGCGAACAACCTTCCACCGAATTTGTACGCACGTCGAACCACGCAGCCAACCCACGGAGAAACAAGGTCCCCAAAACGTGTGAGGCCGTGCTGACCGTGGGGTGCTGGTGCTTGCCCGAGAGCACTAGTGGCGAAGCGTGTTCATGTCAGGATTCGCGAGAAAGAGGGGTTCAAACATCCTTCGCTCTGGCGAGCACCGTGCTTTTGGGGCACCTATGAATAGAAACTGCACGCTGTGGACACTTAGGGTAGAGCGGTTTGAAAGCGTTTTCTTTGCTTCGTTTCTTTGTCGCTTTGAACAAAGAAATGACGCGTGCCGCCACGCGCAGTGGCTAATAGTGATAAAGAGAAAATCCGACTCTTGCAGACCACTAACGCCGAAAGCACCAACCCGGCATAGACCCCGACCGCTAACGCCAGAACCTGGCAACCCACCACTGACCTCGCCCGCCAACCCAGGAAAGCCCAACCCGGCCTCAACCCCAATCGCCATCCGGAAACCCGCGCCAGAGCCGAAAACCCGTCCACCGGCGCGAGCGAACATCCCCTTCAGGCTGCCGACAGCACCTCGACAATCTTCCGCTGATACGCAATCCCGTCTGCGTTGAACAAATGGCAATGTTCAGGTTTCGCGCCGAGCTTCAGCACTTCGCCGCGTGAATGGCGCTCCAGCGGCGGGATGCGCGCAATTATCCCCTCCGGCGCCACGGAAGACTCCGCGTACAGATAAGCGGCATCGCCGAGCGACTCCACGGCCATCGTCTTCGATGAAACGCCGTGCTCAAGCGTTGCCGCCGTGCCCGCATGCAAATGCTCCGGGCGAATCCCGACCGTTACCGCATCGCCCACCTTGGCGTTGCCCGGTTCGACAGCGGCGAGTTGCGTCTCACCCGTCGCGTACTTCACCAGGATCCCGTCGCTCAAAACCTGCGTCACCTCGCCGTTCAGGAAATTCATCTTCGGCGATCCGATAAAACCCGCCACGAACTTGTTCTGCGGCGCATGATAAAGCTGATTCGGCGAACCGACCTGCTCCACATTCCCCGCCGACAACACCACAATCTTGTCCGCCAGCGTCATGGCCTCCACCTGATCGTGCGTCACGTAAATCATCGTGGTCTTGAGCTCGTCGTGCAACCGCGCGAACTCCAGGCGCATCTTCACGCGCAACGCGGCGTCGAGGTTGGACAACGGTTCGTCGAAGAGGAACACCTTCGGCTTGCGCGTAATCGCACGGCCGATCGCCACGCGTTGACGCTGCCCCCCCGACAATTGCTTAGGTTTCCTGTCGAGCAAATGATCGATGTGCAGGATCTTCGCAGCCTGCTTGACGGCTGCATCGATTTCCGGCTTTTTCGTACCGGCCAGCTTCAGGCCAAAAGCCATGTTGTCGTACAGCGTCATGTGCGGATACAACGCGTACGACTGGAATACCATCGCAATCCCGCGCTTGGCCGGCTGCACGTCGTTCACGCGCACGCCGTCAATGGTCAGGTCGCCGCCGGTGATATCTTCCAGACCGGCGATCATTCGCATCAGCGTGGATTTGCCGCAACCGCTTGGGCCCACGAACACGACGAACTCGCCGTCGGCGATATCGAGGTTCACGCTGCGAATCACTTCGGTTTCTTCGTAGCGCTTGTTGATGTTGCGCAGATTCAGGCTTGCCATGATGGAGTCTCCGTCTTTAACTTGGCTTCGTTTTCTGCGAGCAAGAGGCTCACGGCAGTTCGAAGCTTGCGTTTTGCAGCCACTGCCCGACGAGCGTGGGCAGATGCCCCATCTCGTCGAACACGACACTTGCGCCAGCACGTTTCAGCGCATCAATCTGTCCTTCAGTTGCATGACCGCCGCCCAGGAAACCGAGCACGGTCATGCCCGCCGCCGCCGCCGCGGTGACGCCGGTCACGCTGTCTTCGACCACCACGCAGCGTTCGGGTGCAACCCGCATGGTCCGCGCCGCCGCGAGGTACACGTCGGGCGCGGGTTTCGGGTTCGGCACTTTATCGGCGCAAAACAGACGCTCGCCGAAAAACCGCACGAGGCCCGTGCGGTCCAGCACGGTTTGCACATACGACGTAAAGCTGTTGCTCGCGCAGGCCTTGCGCAACGGAATCGCAGCCAGCGCGGCCTCGATTCCGTCGACCGCCGGCCCTTCCACGGCCGCGGCTTCAACGACCACCCGAATTGCATCGATCTGGGCTGCATCCAGCGTCCGGCCGAGCACTTCAGCCGTGCGCTGCAGCACCGTTTCGATCCGCAGCCCGAGCAGCGGCGTGACGATCGGCTCGGCATCCACGCCAGGCCAAAGTGCCTCCATTTCCTGCACGAGCACGCGTCCCGCGATCGCTTCGCTGTCGATCAATACGCCGTCGCAGTCGCAGATCAGCAGACGCCCGTCGAAGGCATTGGCTGGAGCAAGCACGTCCGGTACGCCGGCTTGGGACAAGTTCAGGTTCACTGGATCGGCCTCGCGTTCCACCTCGGGTTCCATGTCGGGTTACAGCTCATTTCACCGCGCCGAAGGTCAGGCCGCGCACCAGCTGCTTCTGCGACAACCAGCCGACAATCAGGATCGGCGCCACGGCCAGCAGTGAAGCTGCCGAAAGCTTCGCCCAGAACAGGCCCTCCGGGCTCGAATACGACGCAATGAACACCGTCAGCGGCGCCGCGTTCGAACTCGAGAGGTTGATGCTCCAGAACGCCTCGTTCCACGACAGGATCACGAGCAGCAACGCGGTGGAGGCGAGTCCGGGCAGCGACATCGGCATGAGCAGGTAGATGATTTCCTGCCACGTCGCCGCGCCGTCAATACGCCCCGCTTCCAGGATGTCGCGCGGGATTTCGTTGAAGTACGTGTAGGACATCCAGACGGCGATCGGCAAGTTGATCAGCGTGTAGACAATGATCAAACCCCACACCGTGTCGAGCATGCCGGTGTTTTTCCACAGCAGATAGATAGGCACGAGCACACCCACCGACGGCATCATCTTCGTCGAGAGCATCCACAGCAGCACTTTCTGCGTCTTCTTGGTCGGGAAGAACGCCATTGCATAGGCGCACGGCACGGCGAACAACAAGCAGATCACCGTGACGCCGACCGAGATCAGGATGGAGTTCCACGCGAACGCAAAGTAGTTACTGCGCGCGAACACCTCGCGGAAACTGTCGAGCGTGGGTGTAAAGATCAGTGACGACGAATACGCCTGCTGCTCGGTCTTGAACGCCGTGATGGTCATCCAGAAGATCGGGAAAAACAGCAGCAGCGCGAACAGCCACGCGATCACACCCAGCACGCCACGCTTGAGCGTGTCGAGGATCGGCACGGACGTTGTTGCGGTAACGGGATGGCTCATGATTCGTACTCCCCTTTCAGGTTCTTCGCGAGCATGCGCACCAGGAAGAACGCAACGACGTTCGCCAGCACGACCGCCAGAATGCCGCCGGCAGAAGCCAGGCCGACGTCGAATTGCTGCAGGCCAAGCGCGTAGATCAAGTACGACAGGATGGTGGTCGCGGTGCCTGGGCCGCCACCGGTTGTCGTATAGATTTCAGCGAAGATGGAGAGCAGGAAAATCGTTTCCATCATCACCACCACGGCAATCGCGCGCTTCAAGTGCGGCAGCGTGATGTAGAAGAACATGGAAATCGCCCCCGCGCCGTCAATACGCGCCGCTTCCTTCTGCTCCTGGTCCAGCGACTGGATTGCCGTGAAGAGAATCAGGAATGCGAACGGCAGCCACTGCCACGCAACGATCACGATCACCGCGAAGAGCGGATAGTTGCCGAACCAGTCAATCGGCTGGAGCCCCAACGCTCGCATCAACTGCGCTATCAGCCCATACACCGGATGCAGGATCATGTTCTTCCAGATCAGCGCGCTGACTGTAGGCATGACGAAGAACGGCGCGATCACCAGCAGCCGCGCAATACCCTGGCCGTAGAACTTGCGGTCGAACAGCACCGCAAGCAGCACGCCGCCGATCACGGTAATCAGCAACACCGATCCGATCAGGGTCAGCGTGTGAACAATCGACGGCAGGAAGGCCGGATCGGTGGCCAGGAATTCATAGTTATCGATGCCGGCAAACCCTTTGACATCGGGGTTGAGCAAGTTGTATCGGGAAAACGAATACCAGATGGTCATCGCAAGCGGGATGGCCATCCACAGGAACAATACGGCGGTCGACGGCATGATGAGCCAGCGGACCGACTTCGCGCGTTTCTTGTCGCGCGCTGCGGCGGATTCCGCGTAACCGTCTGTGAGGGGGGGATTAAGTTGACTCATGATCGTGTCACCTCTCGATGATGATGCGCAGACCGCGCGCTTGGGGCTTCTTCACAGAAGCGGCGCGGCCCGCTGTCCTACATTAGGCGCAACAAGTTACTGCTGCTTCGGGTCCTTACTTCTGGTACCCGGCCTGCTTCACGGCACGATTGGCTGCGGCGTTGCCCGCGGTCAATGCGGCATCAACAGTCGTCTGTCCGGCGACCACACCGGCAATCGACTGGCCAACCACGGTACCGAACGACTGGAATTCAGGAATCCCGACGAACTGGACACCGGTGTACGGCACCTTTTTCAGCGTTGCATCGGTCGGGCTTGCCGATTCGATTGCGCTCAGCACGAAGTCGCCGAACGGCGCCGCTTTCTTGTATTCCGGATTGGCGTAGGTCGACTTGCGCGTGCCCGGGGGAACCGAGGCCCAGCCTTCGTCCTTGGCAGCCAGTTCGATGTACTCCTTCGATGTAGCCCACATTGCGAACTTCTTCGCAGCATCTTGCGACTTCGAGGTCTTCGGAATCGCGAGCGACCACGACCACAACCAGTGCGAGCCCTTCGGCGTAACCTCGACCGGCGCTGCCGCGAAGCCAATCTTGTCAGCCACTTGCGACTGAGCCTTGTTGTACAACATGCCGGCCGCGACCGTGGCGTCGATCCACATCGCGCACTTGCCCGAGGACATCAGCGTCAGGTTCTCGTTGAAGCCATTCGAGCTGGCTCCCGGCGGCCCGTCTTTCTTCAGCAGGTCCGAGTAGAACGTGAGAGCCTTGTGCCATTCCGGGGTATCGAGTTGGGCCTGCCACTTCTCGTCGAACCAGCGGCCGCCGAACGTATTCACGACCGTCGAGAAGAACGCCATGTTCTCGCCCCAACCCGCTTTGCCGCGCAGGCAAATGCCGTACTGTTCCTTGGATTTGTCGGTGAGCTTGTCGGCGAACTGCCTGATCTGGTCGTAGGTCGGCTGATCGGGCATCTTCAGGCCGGCGGCATCGAACAGGTCCTTGCGGTAAAACGTCATCGAGCTTTCAACATAGAACGGCAACGCATACAACTGGCCGTTATACGAGAGGCCGTCGCGCGCCGTCTTCACCACGTCGTCGAGATCGTAGCTGGCCGGCAGGTTGGTCATGGGTGCGAGCCAGCCGCGCTTGCCCCACTGCGGCGCTTCATACGTGCCGATTGCCATCACGTCGAACTGGCCGCTGTTCGTGGTGATGTCGGTGGTGGCACGCTGACGCAGCACGTTTTCTTCAAGAATGACCCACTTCAGCTGAATGTCCGGGTTCGCTTTTTCGAATGCCGGCGACAGCTTCTTCAACTCGATCATGTCCGGGTTGTTGAGCGTGGCAATTGTCACGGTCGCGGCCTTGGCGGCGATTGGCGCAATTGCTGCAAGAGCGAATGCAGCGAATGCGAGCGAGCGTATCGGCAGGGTCTTGAGGGTGAAGTTGGCGCGTTTCATGTTGTTTCGTCTCCTTTATCGTTAGCACGGGCGCTGGTCTTGCGTTGCGTTGCTTGAAGCAGTCGATACTCGGGTAATACAGGTGCTGCTTTAACTAACTTCGCGAATGATCTTCACTGCGGCGGCTTGGGATGCTTTCGTGCGTTTGCACGTATGCAAGGCGAGCCGTCAGCTCATCCAGTTGCCGCCGTCCACGTTCAGTGTCTGTGCCGTGATGTAGTCCGAATCCGCTGAAACGAGGAACAGTGCCGCGCCCGTCAGGTCGTTCGGCAGGCCCATGCGGCCGAGGGGCACAGCCTCGCCAACCAGCCGTTTCTTCTCTCCGAGCGGGCGGTTTTCGTATTTCGCGAAGAGCGCGTCGACCGTCTCCCACATGGGGGTGTCGACCACGCCCGGTGCAATGCTGTTCACGTTGATGCCATGCTTGGCGAGTCCCAGTGCAGCTGATTGCGTATAGCTGATCACGGCGGCTTTGGTCGCGCAATAGTGGGAAACTAGCGCCTCGCCGCGACGTCCGGCCTGCGACGACATGTTCACGATCTTGCCGCCACGGCCCTGCTCCACCATGCGTTGCGCGACGAGTTGCATCAGGAAGAACATGCCCTTCACGTTGACCGAGAAGAGGCGGTCGAAGATATCCCAGGATTCGTCGAGGATCGGGCGCATGTCGAAGAGCGCCGCGTTATTGAACAGGATGTCGATGCCGCCAAACTTCTCGACGGTGATCGAGACAATGCGCTCCAGGTCTTCGCGTTTCGTGACGTCGGCCTTCAAAGCCAGCACGCGCCCGGCGCTTTCCGGGAAACGCTGCGCCAACTCGGTTTCATCTTTCAGATCGACGACGACGACTTTCGCGCCCTCGTCCAGAAATCGTTTCGTTACCGCTTCGCCAATCCCGCTGGCCGCACCCGTAACGATAGCTACTTTGTCCTGCAATCTCACGGCTGTCTCCGGTTCGTCCCTGATTCGACTTGCTGAAAAAAACGCTCGGTTGAAACGCGGCATGGTGAGCGAACGCTCTTTGCGCGATCAATTGCTCTCTGCGTGGTCGAATGATCGGTGACACGTGAGGCGGTGTCAAGGCACGCCGCCATGTTTCGATGCTGCGACGCGCAAAGCACCTCAAAACTGCGGGAAAACCCCAACCAGCGTGGGTTTGCGGGTTATCGGACGAGACCCGGAAAGGCTTTCGTCATGTGCCTGTGGATGCAAAATGAAGTGATACGTTATATCATCGCGATCGATTCGGACGGTCGTAGCCGTGCACGCGAAACGCGAACACTACCCATCCGTCGGCCTCTTTCCACCCTCATTCCAGGAAACACCAATGAGCAAACTTGCCGCCGCCATCCTGACCTGTGCCGCCCTCTTATCTGCCAGCTTTTGCGGCACAGCCACGGCGCAGACGGCGACCGCGGGTGTGGTGCCGGTGGTCGCGGCCGAGAATTTCTACGGCGATGTCGTGCGCCAGCTCGGCGGCAATCATGTCCAGGTGACGAGCATCCTGAGCAACCCCGACGAAGATCCGCATCTGTTCGAAGCCAGCCCGAAGACCGCTCGCGCGTTGCAGAATGCGGTGCTTGTCGTGTATAACGGCGCCGATTACGATCCGTGGATGGACAAGCTGCTGTCGGCATCGAAGGGCAAGGGGCGCACGACTATCGTCGCGGCACAACTGATGGGCAAGAAATCCGGCGATAATCCGCATCTCTGGTATGACCCGGCGACCATGCCGACGGTGGCGAAAGCAGTGAGCCAGTATCTGGTCCAGGCGGACCCGGCGCACAAGGCTGACTACGATGCGCGCCTCGCGACGTTCCTGGCGTCGGTGAAACCTATCGACGACAAGGTCGCCGCGCTCAAGAGCCATTACAAGGGCGTACCCGTGACGGCGACGGAGCCGGTGTTCGGTTATATGTCGGATGCGATCGGCCTCGACATGCGTAACAACAGCTTCCAGCTCGCCGCGATGAACGACACGGAACCGAGCGCGACGGATATTGCCGCGTTCGAAAAAGATCTGCGCGAGCGCCGCGTGCACGTGCTGATCTATAACAGCCAGGCTACGGAAGCACTCACGAAGCGCATGTTGAAAGTGGCCCACGATTCACACGTGCCGAGCATCAGCGTCACCGAGACGCTGCCCGCCGGCAAGACCTTCCAGACATGGATGACGTCGCAGCTCGACGCGTTGTCGGTTGCGCTGCAGGGAAAAACACAATGACGCGATGTGGCAGTAACGGAATCGCGCTTTCGGGCGCGTTGCAATGACGGCTCCGGACACGGGTTCAGTGCGAGGTAAGGCGGGCGCGCTGGAAGTCGAACACGTTGCGCTCGAACTCGGCGGACGGCCGATCCTGAAGGACGCCAGCTTTACCGTCGCGGCGGGCGAGTTTATCGGCGTGCTGGGTCCGAACGGCGCCGGCAAGACCACGCTGATGCGCGCAATGCTGGGGCTGTTGCCGTTATCGAAGGGCGCGATTCGCGTGAACGGAGCGCCGGTTGTACGCGGCAATCCGTCGATTGGCTACATGCCGCAAACACGCACCGGTCTTGCCGGCCGGCATGTGCGCGGCCGCGACTTTGTCGCAATGGCCGCTAATGGGCACCGCTGGGGCCTGCCGCTTGCGAACGCCGCGGCACGGGCTGATGTCGACCGTGTGCTCGATCTGGTCGGCGCCCGGACGCTCGCCATGCGGCCGTTGTCCGAGTTGTCGGGCGGCGAACGGCAGCGTTTGCTGCTTGCACAATGTCTGCTGGGTGACCCAAAGCTCCTGCTCCTCGACGAACCCCTGATCAGTCTCGATCCGCGTCATCAAACCGGCGTAGTCGATCTCGTGCGCAGCGTGCAGCGCGAACTCGGCATTACCGTGCTGTTCTCCGCGCACGAACTCAATCCGCTGCTCAACTCTATCGACCGTGTGCTGTATCTCGGCAATGGAAGTGCGGCGCTCGGTACGATCGATGAAGTCATCACGAAGCCGGTTTTATCGCAGCTATATGGATCGCCCATCGACGTGATGCGCGTGAACGGCCGCATCTTCGTGATGGCGGGCGACGTGGAAGTCGACAAGCTCGATCACGCGCACGAAGACGGTCCCGAAGGCCATTCTCATTCCCACGATCACGACCACGGCCACACGCACGGTCACGCTCATCACCACACTGGAACGCATTCCCACGATGTTTGAATACGAGTTCATGCAAAACGCCTTCGTGGCGTCGGGGATTGTCGCGGTGCTGGCGGGCGTGGTCGGCTACTTCCTTGTGTTGCGCGGCCAGACCTTCGCGGGTCACGCGTTATCGCACGTGGGCTTCACCGGTGCTACCGGCGCGGTGCTGGTCGGCATGTCGCCGCTCTGGGGCATGATCGGCTTCACGCTCGCGGCGGGTATCGGCATGGGCGCGCTCGGCGAGAAACTGACCGGACGCGATGTCGCTATCGGCGTGATCCTGACGTTGTCGCTGGGCTTCGGCTTGCTGTTCCTGCACTTCTTCACCGCGTACGCCAGCCAGGCGACCGCGCTGCTGTTCGGCAACGTGCTCGGTGTGAGCCATGAAACGCTGGTGGTGCTCCTCGGGCTCGCGGTGGTCAGCCTTGGCGCGCTCGCGATCATCATGCGGCCGTTGTTGTTCGCTTCGCTGCAACCGGAACTGGCCGAAGCCAAAGGGGTGTCGCTGCGCCTCGTGTCCATCCTGTTCCTGGCGATCACGGCGCTGGCGGTGGCGGCATCGACGCAGATAGTGGGCGTCTTGCTGGTCTTCGCGTTGATGGTGGGACCGGCCGCGGCGGCCCAGAACGTAGCACCGCGGCTGTCCACCGGCGTGCTGCTGGCGGCGGTTTTCGCGCTCGCACAGGCATGGTTGGGATTGACGCTGGCGTATTACACCGACTGGCCGACAAGCTTCTGGATCACGATCCTGGCGGCGGGGGTGTATGGGTTGAGTTTGTTGGGACGAAGATGAAGTTAGACATGGGCGACGGAATCGAAAGCGAAAGCGCACCACGCGCTTCCACTTGACCCACTCTCAAGCACACAACGTCCGTGCGTGAAACGCAATATGCTCACCGATAAACGTCGAGATGAAGTAGTACCCGTGGTCATACCCTTCATGCCTGCGCACGGTCACCGCCTGCCCTGTCGCCTTAGCCGCCGCCTCGAATAGCTCCGGATGCAACTGCGCCGCGAGGAAGTTATCGGCGAGACCCTGGTCTATCAGGATGCCCGCTTCAAATTTCGACCCCGCCGTCTTCACCAGTTCGCTCGCGTCATACTGCTTCCACGTTTCCCGATCCTCGCCGAGATAGCCTGAAAACGCCTTCACACCCCAAGGGCTTTGCGAAGGCGCGGCGATCGGCGCGAATGCCGATACCGACTTGTAAATGCCCGGATTCTTCAGCGCGAGAACCAGCGCACCGTGGCCGCCCATCGAGTGCCCGAAAATACCCAGCCGATCCTCACGCAGCGGCAGTTCAGCAAGCGCTGTCGCGAGCAGATCCTGCGTGACATACGAGTACATCCGGTAGTTGCGCGCCCACGGTTCCTGCGTGGCATCGACGTAAAACCCCGCCCCCACGCCGAAATCCCACGCAGCACTTTCGTTCGGTACACCCGCACCGCGAGGACTCGTATCCGGTGCGATTAACGCAATGCCATGCTCGGCCGCATAACGCTGCGCGCCGGCTTTGATCGGAAAGGTCTCTTCGGTGCAAGTGAGACCTGCCAGATAAAACAATGCCGGCACTTTTCCCCTGGATGCCTCGTCCGGCAAAAACACCGAGAAGCGCATGGGCAAGCCGATAGATTCCGAGTCGTGTTTATAGGTTCGCTGCACGCCGCCGCAGCACTTATGTTCTTCCACAAGTTCTAGCATTGCTTCATCCCTTCGCTATTTTGCCGAGGCAGCGCGCCGCGCCGGCTCGTGCTTCGCTTAATGCGCTTAATACAA
The DNA here is from genome assembly GCF_044909315.1 of Caballeronia udeis. Classification (GTDB taxonomy): domain Bacteria; phylum Pseudomonadota; class Gammaproteobacteria; order Burkholderiales; family Burkholderiaceae; genus Caballeronia; species Caballeronia udeis_A. The sequence goes on along the minus strand of NZ_JBIYEB010000028.1, from coordinate 33,489 downwards.
CACCACCGAGCGGATCGATTCGCCCCTCTTCATCAGGTCGAAGCCTTCGTTGATACGCTCGAGCGGCAGCGTGTGCGTGATCAGGTCGTCGATATTGATCTTGCCTTCCATGTACCAGTCGACGATCTTCGGTACGTCGGTGCGTCCGCGTGCACCGCCGAACGCGGAACCCTTCCACTGACGTCCCGTCACCAACTGGAACGGCCGCGTGCTGATCTCCTCGCCCGCCGCCGCCACGCCGATGATGAACGACTGGCCCCAGCCCTTATGCGTGCACTCAAGCGCCTGGCGCATCACCTTCGTGTTGCCGATACATTCGAATGAATAGTCCGCGCCGCCATCGGTCAGTTGCACGATGTGATCTACCACGTTGGGCACTTCGTTCGGGTTGATGAAGTGAGTCATGCCGAATTTCTTCGCAAGCTCGACACGACCCGGGTTCAGGTCAACGCCAATGATCTTGTCGGCCCCAACCATCTTCGCGCCTTGAATCACGTTCAAGCCGATACCGCCCAACCCAAACACCACCACGTTCGCGCCGGCCTCGACCTTCGCCGAATACACGACCGCGCCCACGCCCGTGGTTACGCCGCAGCCGATGTAGCAGATCTTGTCGAAAGGCGCATCTTCACGAACCTTCGCGACCGCGATCTCCGGCACGACGATGTAGTTCGAAAACGTGGACGTGCCCATGTAATGAAACAGCGGCTTTCCGTCGATGGAGAAACGCGACGTGGCATCCGGCATCAGACCGCGGCCTTGCGTCGAACGAATCGCCTGGCACAGGTTGGTCTTGCGCGACAGGCAGAACTTGCATTGCCGGCATTCGGGCGTGTACAGCGGAATGACGTGATCGCCCTTCCTCAACGTGCCCACGCCCGGACCGACGTCGACGATCACGCCAGCGCCTTCATGCCCAAGAATTGCCGGGAAGATACCTTCCGGATCAGCGCCCGAGAGCGTGTAGTAGTCGGTGTGGCAGATGCCCGTCGCCTTCACTTCAATCAGCACTTCACCGGCGCGCGGCCCTTCGAGATCCACCTCCTCGATGGTGAGCGGTTTTCCGGCTTCCCACGCAATGGCGGCTTTCGTCTTCATGTGTTCGACTCCTTTCCTTGATCGTTGATTCAGAGTGGGCTGGCGGGCAGCACGTCGCGCTGTGTCAGGACACGACGTTTAGTACGTCGTAGCATGCGCCCATGGTGTGATAGTCGACCTTGCCGGCCGGGCTTTTTTCGTTGCTGTATTTCGTGTTGTCGCGAGCGAGTATCCGGTACCACGCGCCCCATTTGTGATCGACGAAGTGGTCCCAGCTATAGACCCACAGTCGATCGTAATCGTTCCAGTAACGCGCCGTCGTAGCCGTGTCACCGACCTGCGCGGCTTGGTCGGCGAGCAACGCGGCGGCGGCCAGGGACTCTGCCTGGACCCAGAAATACTTGTCCTCGTCGTAGAACTCACCCTTGATATCGAAGCCGTACACCATCCCGCCGTGCTCGTGGTCCCAAGAAAATTCCAGCGCACGGTCAAACAGTTCCCGTGCGCGCGTGACGTGCCAAGGGTCCGGACGATGCCGGTCGAGAATCAGCAGCAGCTTCGCCCATTCGGTCTGATGGCCCGGCTGGAATCCCCACGGCCGGAAGATGTTGCTCTTGTCGCCCTTGTTGTATTCCCAGTCGACCGACCAGTCCGGCTTGTAGTGTTCCCAGACCAGCCCGCCGGCAAGCGCGGCCTGGCGGTTCACCACGTTGTCGGCGAGCAGCGCGGCGCGGTCCAGATAACGCATGTCCTGCGATGCTTCGAACGCAGCGAGCATCGCTTCGCAGGCATGCATGTTGGCGTTTTGTCCGCGATAGTCCGACACCACCCAGTCCGCACTCGCCTCGTCCTTGTACAGTCCGTGGGCCGCGTCCCAGAAGTGCGTCTCCATCAGGTTCCAGGTTTCTTCCAGGTACTCGCGCGCTTCTTCGAAGCCCGCTTCCAGCGCCTTCGCATAAGCCAGCACGACGAACGCGAGGCCGTAGCAATGATTGGTGGCGTCGGTGACGTCGCGACCGTTGAGCGTCCACGCATAACCGCCGGTCTGCGGATTGCGATGAAACTCGCGCAAGTACTCAATGCCATGCAGGACACCGCCGCGGTACTCATCGAGCCCGAAGTGCTTGTACGCCATGGCGTAGTTGAAGACGAAGCGCGTGCTCGACACCAGATGCCGCGACTTGCGGTCATAAATAGTGCCGTCGTCCTGGTAGAAATGATAAAAGCCGCCCGCCGGATCCATGCAGTGCGGATGATAAAAGGTCATCGTCCGCAACGCGTGATCAAGCAGGAACTCCCGCGAGCGAAAGTCCGGATGGTCGGGGTGGTCGGGATCTGAAATCGGGGACGTGGTTGTATCGGACATATGTCGTATCGGGCTTGTCGTACTGTCTCTTGGATTCGCTGCCGGCGTTAGTTTAAGCGGAGGTCGAAAACATGCGTTAAAACCAGCTCGCGTTACGCTGGTATAAATCGATGAAACGCGTATGACGGAGCGCCAGATCCTCGTCGTCACCCGGCGATGCCACGAGCGTCGCCGATGGCGCCAGCACCGCCAGATCAGCCGCGTGCCAGGACCCGAGCGCGATACCGCCCAGCATTGCCGCACCGCGCGTGGCCGCATTCGGGCAATCGACGGCTTGCAGGTCGGCGTCGAGCGCGTCGGCCAGAAGCTGGCGCCAGCGCGAATCGATTGAGCCGCCGCCAGCAAGCCGCAGGGTTCGTACCACGGCAGAAGGTCCGCTGTTCAGACGAATGGCATCGAGGCCGGCGCGCAGGGCGAACGCTACACCCTCGAAGGCCGCACGCATCATCGTGGCGCGTGTGTCGCCCAGACCGAGGCCGAGCCACCCGCCCCTCGCCGCCGGGTTCATCCACGGCGAACGCTCACCGCTGACATAAGGCAAGAACGTCAGGTGCGTAGACGCCGGCGCACTGAACGCGTCTTCATAAGCGCTCGGCCAGTCCGTGTAGCCGAGCCAGCCCCGCACCGCTTCGAGCGCCACACCCACGTTCTGCATCGCAGCCATTCGATACCACTGGTCAGTCGCCGCGCGATACGCGTGCAGGCCGGCGACGGAAGCGGGCGCATCGGCAGACACCACCACGATCTGGCCGCCGCTGCCGGTGGTCAGCAACGCATCGCCATCAGCAAAAAGACCGCTGCCGAGCGCGGCACAGGCGGTGTCACCGGCGCCCACGGCCAGCGCAATGCCCGCGCGCAGGCCGAGCAATTTCGCGCCTTCAGCATTCAACGTACCGGCCGCTGCGTACGATGGCGCAAGCGGCGCAAACCATTCGCGTCGCAGCCCGATTTCCGCAATCAACGCGTCGTCCCATACGCCCGAAGGCGCGGCAAGCGCGGTGGCGCAAGCGTCCGAAGGATCGGTGCAGACTTCGCCGCCCAGCGCCGTGCGCAACCAGTCTTTCGGCTGCAAGGCCCAGCGTGTCTTGTTCATCACTGCGGGCTCGTTCACCGCAAGCCAGCGCAGCAACGGCCCCGCCATGCCGGGTGCGACGGGATTCGGTTGCGGTGCCGGCCACGCGTCGAGCAAATCAAGCGCGCGGGTATCCGGCCATAACATCGCGGGACGCAGCGCGTGGTTGTTCTCATCGGTGACAACAACGCCATGCATCTGCCCCGAGAAACCAATCGCATTCACCTGCTCGCGCTCACGCGCGGGCAAACGCGCGGCTGCATCGCGCAGCGCATTCCACCAGGATTCCACGGGCGTTTCCGCCCAGCCGGGAAACGGCGTCGTGACTGCGTACGCGACGCTCGCGAAGGCGCGTTCGTGACCGTCTTCATCGACGATAGCGAGTTTCAGCGATGCCGTGCCCAGATCGATGCCAAGAAATCGCATGGAGATTCGTAGAAAAAAATAAGCGGTAAAAACGGGTTGCGACGGGTTTACCCGCTGCCTGCACCGAGCCTCCGGAAAACCGACTATGCGACGCGGCAGATAACCATCATAACCACGCCTGGTATCCGGATGCCCTGTCAGGCGCGACGCAAATCGTCCTTCGCCCGCCAGCCGTGGCTTCACTACGCCAGACGCGATATTAAGGCACTCGCGGCATATCAGCCCGGCTAAGGGGGCCATACGCCAACGTCGACTTGTTCTCGCTTTTTGCGCCGCTTACCTTGAACCGCTAATTCGACACGCTTGAAGAGCAAACAAATTTCATGGGACAGGAGTAAGCGCTAACGCGCCAACTCCTGTCGACACGACACAACGGAGACAGAGACAACATGGCATCGACCCCGGTTCATCCGTGCGACGAACGGTTACCCGCCGCCCAGTTGCTTACGCTAGGCATTCAGCATGTACTCGTCATGTATGCGGGCGCCGTCGCGGTCCCGCTGATTCTTGGCGCCGCGCTCAAACTGCCGAAAGACCAGATCGCGTTCCTCATCAGCGCCGATCTGTTCTCGTGCGGCGTCGCAACGCTTATCCAGACGCTAGGCCTTTGGATTTTCGGCATCCGCTTGCCGGTCATCATGGGCTGCACGTTTGCCGCCGTCGGCCCGATGGTTGCCATCGGCACGAATCCGGGGCTCGGCCTTCTCGATGTGTTCGGCGCGACGATCGCGGCGGGCGTGGTGGGAATTTTCCTCGCGCCAATGATCGGAAAGTTGCTGCGTTTTTTCCCGCCCGTGGTGGTCGGCACCGTGATCGCGGTGATCGGTTTGTCGCTGATGGGCGTGGGCATCAACTGGGCGGCCGGGGGTGTCGGGAACCCCGAGTATGGCAATCCGGTTTATCTGCTGCTGGCGCTTGTCGTGCTCACGCTGATCCTGATGATCAACAAGTTCGCACGCGGGTTTATCGCGAATATTTCGGTACTCCTGGGGATCGTGGCGGGGTTCGGGATTGCGGCGGCGCTTGGGCGTGTTGATCTCAACGGCGTGACGAGCGCGCCTTGGGTGGGCATCGTGCTGCCTTTTCACTTCGGCCTGCCGCACTTCGACCCGCTGTCCATTGCAACCATGGTCATCGTCATGTTCGTCACGTTCATTGAATCGACGGGCATGTTCCTGGCCGTCGGCGACATGGTCGAGCGTCCCGTCGATCAGGATGCGCTGGTGCGCGGATTGAGAGTTGATGGATTGGGGACACTGATTGGCGGCATCTTCAACTCGTTTCCGCATACATCGTTTTCGCAGAACGTCGGGTTGATCGGCGTCACGGGCGTGAAGAGCCGGTTCGTCTGCGCGACGGGCGGCGTGATCCTCGTGGCGCTCGGGCTGTTTCCGAAGATGGCGCAGGTGGTGGCTTCCGTGCCGCCGTTCGTGCTCGGCGGAGCGGGCATTGTCATGTTCGGCATGGTCGCGGCGAACGGGATCAAGGTGCTGTCGAAGGTCGATTTCGTCAAGAATCACCACAACCTGTTTATCGTCGCGGTGAGTATCGGACTGGGACTCGTGCCGGTGGTCGCGCCGAAGTTCTTCTCGCAGTTACCGCATGCGCTGGAACCGATTCTGCATAGTGGGATCCTGCTGGCGGCGGTGTCGGCGGTGCTGCTGAACATTGTGTTCAACGGGGTGAGGAAGGAACGCGAGGCGACGTGTGCGATCCATCGCGCCGGAAGGGATTTTGACGGGACGGCGAAAGTGAAGCACTGAGGGGAACGTCAAAACGCGGTTGGTGCAGACCTGAGAGACTATAAAAAAACCGCAGCCCCAAAGGGCTGCGGTTTTTTAACATCTGAACCACCTGTAATTTTATCCAGCCGATCCCGCTGCTTTCCCCTCGGCATCAACCTGGGGCTTTGCCGCCGGCACCAGACGCTGCACCGGCACCAGCTTCGCGGGACCCGTTGAAGCCGAGCTGACCGTCGTAGCGGACGCCGCAGGCGCAACAGCCGCCGTCGGCGTGCCGATATCGCGATAATTCGGCATGGCATCCGAAGGACGCTGTTGATCGCCAGCATGCTCGATCCAGCCGCCACCCAGCTCACGATACAAATCGACGAGATTCGTCGCCCGGTTCAGCCGCGCGGTGATCAGCAACTGCTGCGCGGTGTACAGGTTCGTCTGGGCCGTCAGCACGGCCAGATAGCTGTCCACACCGTTGCGGTACCGCATATCCGACAGCTCCAGGCTGCGCGCCTGTGACTTCACATACAACTCGAGCGACTTGATCTGCTCGTCGTAAGTCCCGCGCGCGGCCAGCCCGTCCGCCACTTCGCGGAACGCCGTCTGGATCGCTTTCTCGTAGTTCGCGATCTCGATGCGCTTCTGGATCTGAGCCAGATCGAGGTTGGCCAGATTCGTCCCGCCTTCGAAAATCGGAATCGAGATCTGCGGTGCGAACGACCACGCTGCCGAACCCGGCTTGAACAACGAGCCAAGCGTCGGCGACAAGGTCCCGAAGCTACCCGTCAGCGAAATCTTCGGGAAAAACGCAGCACGCGCCGCACCGATGTTCGCGTTCGCCGCGAGCAGCGAATGCTCCGCCGACGCAATATCCGGACGCCGCGCAAGCAGGTCCGAAGGCAGCCCGGCGGGGATATCGGTGAGCAGGTTCTGGCTGTCAAGCGGCAGGCCCGTCGGCAAATCTGCCGGCAACGGCTCACCAATCAACAACACCAGCGCATTCTCGGCCTGCGCCCGCAGACGCAATTGCGACTGCAGGTTGGCGGCGGCTTGTTGCTGAATGCCCTGCGCCTGACGCACGTCGAGTTCGGTGCCCACGCCGTTATCGAACTGCAGCTTCGTGATCCGGTACGACTCGTCCGCGGTCTTCAGCGTATTGCGCGTGACGGTGAGCTGGTCGTCGTCAGACAGCATGGTCAGGTACTGGTCCGCGACCTGCGACACCAGCGAGATTTCCGCCGCCTTGCGTGTTTCCGCGAGCGCGAAATACTGCTCGAGCGCCTGGTCCTTCAAGCTCTGGATCCGCCCGAAGAAGTCGATTTCCCAGGAGGCATTCACCCCGACCGAATAGGTGGTCGAGAGGGTCTGCCCGGTCGACGTCAGATTCGCCGGCGTGCGCTGCTTCGTCTGCGACCCGACCGCGTCGAGCGTGGGCATCAACTCGGCACGCGTGATCTGATACTGCGCACGCGCCGCTGCCACGTTGAGCATGGACACGCGCAGGTCGCGGTTGTTCTTCAGCGCGATTGCAACGATCTGCTGCAAGCGCGCGTCGGCGAAGAAATCGCGCCAGCCGATGTCCACCGCCGGCTTTGCCTGCGCCGAAGCGCCTGCCGAAGCCGGCGACGCTGCGTCCGGCTGCCGGTCATAAATGCCGCCCGTCGGGAACGTCTGGTCGACGGGCGCCGCCGGGCGCTCATACTTCGGCGCCATCGTGCAGCCAGCCGCAAAAAGCGCGACCGCTGCTGCTATCAAGGAGTGTTTTAGCATCTCAATGTCCTTCCTTGGCCGGAGCAGACGTGCCGCCTTGGCCACCATTGTCGCCGTCGTGGTTATGTACCGGCGTACCCTTGTCGTGGCTGATCTTGCTGATCACGACGAAGAACATCGGGATCATGAAAATGGCCAGGAAGGTTGCGGTCAACATCCCGCCGATCACGCCCGTACCAATGGCGTGCTGGCTGGCTGAACCCGCGCCGTTACTGACTGCGAGCGGCAACACGCCAAGAATGAACGCCAGCGACGTCATCAGGATCGGGCGCAACCGCTGACGCGCCGCTTCCATTGCCGCTTCCACCGTAGTCCTGCCCTGAGTGCGCAGATCGCGTGCGAATTCCACGATCAGAATTGCGTTCTTCGCCGACAGACCCACCGTGGTCAGCAAGCCGACCTGGAAGAACACGTCGTTTTCGAGGCCGCGCAAAGTAGCCGCGAGCAACGCGCCCAAGATCCCGAGCGGCACGACCATGATCACCGAGAACGGAATCGACCAGCTTTCATACAGTGCCGCGAGACACAAGAACACGACGAGAATCGAGATGCCGTACAAGATTGGCGCCTGCGAACCCGACTGGCGTTCCTGCAGCGACAAGCCCGTCCACTCGTAGCCGATACCCGCCGGCAACTTCGCCGCGATCGCCTCGATAGCTTGCATGGCCTGCCCCGTCGACTTGCCCGGCGCTGCCGCACCCTGGATTTCCACCGCGGAAATACCGTTGTAGCGTTCCAGCTTCGGCGAACCGTAGATCCATTCGCCAGTACCGAATGCGCCGAACGGAACCATCGCGCCGGCGCTATTGCGCACGTACCACTTGTTCAGGTCTTCCGGGTTCATGCGGAACTGCGCGTCGCCCTGTACATAGACCTTCTTGATCCGGTTATCGACGTCCAGGAAGTTGTTCACGTACGACGAAGCCCAAGCGATCGAGAACACCTGGTCGATGGTCGCAGGCGACAGGCCCAGCGCATTCGCCTTCTCGCGATCCACGTTCACCTTGAACTGCGGCGTGTCGTTCAGGCCGTTAGGACGAACCTGTGCGAGCGTCGGGTCCTTCGCGGCCATGCCGAGCAGCATGTTGCGCGCTTCCATCAGCTTCGCGTGACCGAGACCCGAGCGATCCTGCAACTCGAAGTCGAAGCCTGACGCCGTGCCCAGTTCCGGAATGGACGGTGGATTGACCGGGAAGATCATCGCGTCCTTATAGCCGGCGAAGTGCCCGAACATGCGTCCGACCAGCGCACCCACCTTCTGGTCCGCCCGCTGCCGCAGCCCGTAGTCCTTCATCCGCACGAACACGAGGCCCGAGTTCTGGCCGCGGCCCGCGAAGCTGAAGCCGTTCACCGTAAAGACCGCTTCAACGATGTCTTTCTGGTCCGTCAGCAGCCAGTTGGTTACGTCGGCAAGCACCTTGGCCGTGCGCTCCTGCGTCGAACCTGCCGGCGCCTGGACGAGCACGAACATCGTGCCCTGGTCTTCGTCAGGCAAGAACGACTTCGGCAAGCGGACAAACAGGAAGCCCACCGCGACGATCACCACCAGATAGATGATCAGCCAGCGGCCCGAGCGCTTGATCACGTGCTCCACACCGCTGTGATACTTGTCCTGGCTCTTGGCGAAAGTGCGGTTGAACCAGCCGAAGAAGCCCTTCTTCTCCTCGTGATGACCCTTCTCGATTGGCTTCAGGAGGGTCGCACACAATGCCGGCGTCAAGATCAACGCAGTCAGCACGGACAAGATCATGGCCGCGACAATCGTCAGCGAAAACTGCCGGTAGATCGCGCCCACCGAACCGCCCGAGAACGCCACCGGCACGAACACGGCCGACAGCACGAGCGCCACGCCGACCAGCGCGCCGGTAATCTGGTCCATTGCCTTGCGGGTGGCATCCCTTGGAGAGAGTCCCTCCTCGGCCATCACCCGCTCGACGTTTTCCACCACCACGATCGCATCGTCCACCAGCAAGCCGATGGCGAGCACCAGCCCGAACATGGAGAGCGTATTGATGGAGAAACCCACCAGCCCCATGACCGCGAAGGTACCCAAGAGCACGACCGGCACGGCGATGGTCGGGATCAGCGTGGCCCGCAGGTTCTGCAGGAACAGGTACATCACCAGGAACACCAGCACGATCCCTTCGATCAGCGTCTTGACCACTTCTTCAATAGACAGCTTCACGAACGGTGTGGTGTCGTACGGATACTTCACGACGAGACCCGGCGGGAAGTACTTCGACAGGTCGTCGATCTTCGCGCGCACCGCCTTCGCCGTATTCAGCGCGTTGGCGCCCGTGGCAAGCTGGATACCGAAACCAGCGGTCGGCTGACCGTTGTACTTCGTGTCGAAGTTGTAGTTCTCACCGCCCAGTTCGATGCGCGACACGTCCTTCAGCCGCACTTGCGAACCATCCTGATTCACCTTCAGCAGGATGTTGCCGAACTGCTCAGGCGTTTGCAGCAACGTGGCTTCCGTAATGGTTGCCTGCAGCATCTGGCCCGGCACTGCCGGCGTACCGCCCAGGCCGCCACCCGCCACCTGCACGTTCTGCGCAGCGACGGCGTTCGTCACATCGAGCGGCGTCAACGCATAGTTGTTCAGCTTGGTTGCATCAAGCCAGATCCGCATGGCGAATTGCGAGCCGAACAACGTCACCGTCCCCACCCCGTCGATACGGCTGACCGGATCTTCCACCTTCGAGGCCACGTAGTTGGCGAGGTCGTAACGGCCCATGGAGCCGTCTGTGGAGACGAACGCCATCACCATCAAGAAGCTGCTGCTCGACTTCGTCACCTTGGAGCCAAGCTGCTGAACGGCTTGCGGCAAGAGCGGCGTGGCAAGTTGCAGCTTGTTCTGCACCTGCACCTGCGCGATGTCCGGATTCGTGCCGGCAGCGAACGTCAGCGTAATGGTGGCCGTACCGGAGTCGTCACTGGTGGAAGACAGGTACAGCAAGTGATCGAGACCGCTCATCTGCTGCTCGATCACCTGCGTTACCGTGTTTTCCACCGTGCTGGCGGACGCACCCGGATACGTCGCACTGATCTGAATGGCCGGCGGCGCGATGGTCGGATACTGCGCGACCGGCAAGGTGAAGATCGAAGCGATCCCCGCCAGCATCAGAATAATGGCGATCACCCACGCAAAAATCGGGCGATCGATAAAGAACTTTGCCATGAAACAGGCTCCCTTTTATTGCGCCTGATTACGCGCCTGATGCCGCGGATGCGGGTGCCGGATTGCTCGAAGCCGCCACGCCGCTCGCGCCGGCGCCCGCCGCCGCCGGAGCCGCGCCCGGAGCGGCACCCGATGCCGGTTGAGCCGCCTGGGCCGGAAGCTGTGCGTCGACAGCCTTCACGGTCGAACCTGGCCGCGCTTTTTCCGTCCCCTGCACGATCACGCGATCGCCCGGGTTCAGGCCGCTTTCCACGACCCACTGGTCGCCGTACGTACCCGACGTCACCAGTTGGCGCAACGCCACCTTATTGTCCGGACCGACCACCAGAGCCGTTGGCTGGCCCTTCTGGTCATGCGTCACGCCGACTTGCGGGACCACCAGCGCCTTGTCGTTCACACCTTCGTCAATACGCGCACGCACGAACATGCCCGGCAGCAGCACGCGGTCCTTGTTCGGGAAAATCGCGCGCACCGTGACCGAACCGGTGCCCTGGTCCACGCTCACGTCGGAGAACTGCAACTTGCCCGCCTCCTGATACTGGCGGCCGTCTTCCAGGATCAGCGTGACCTTGGCGGCGTTGGCGCCGCTGGTCTGCAGCCGGCCTTCCTGGATATCGCGGCGAAGCTTCAAGCCGTCCACGCTCGATTGCGTCAGGTCGACATAGACCGGATCGAGTTGTTGAACCGTGGTGAGCAGCGTAGCGGCGCTAGCCTGCACGTAAGCGCCCGGCGTGACCTGCGACAAGCCCGTACGGCCCGTGATAGGCGACACGACGTCCGTATAACCAAGGTTGATCTGCGCGGTGTCGACAGCCGCCTTGCCCGACGCCACGTCGGCCACAGCCTGGCCCTGGGTTGCCACGGCGTTGTCGTAGTCCTGCTTGCTGACCGCGTTTGCCGCGACGAGGATCTTGTAGCGTGCCGCCAGGGCGTTCTGCGTGACCACGTTGGCCTGCGCCTTGGCGAGCGTTGCCTTGGCGGTATTCAGGGCCGCGATATACGGTGCCGGATCGATCTTGTAAAGCCGCTCGCCTGCCTTCACGTCTGCGCCTTCCGTGAATTCACGACGCAGCACGATGCCGTCGACCCGCGCGCGAACCTGGGCGACGAGAAATGCGCTCGTGCGGCCCGGCAGTTCGCTTACGACAGGAACGGTGGTGGGTTGAACGGTAATGACCCCGACTTCGGGTGTCTGGGGCGGCGGTGCTGCTGGTTTTTGTCCGCAGGCTGCAAGAATCACGGCAGCCGTCGCGGCACTGATTAAGCGGAATGGAACCCGTTCGACGCGCATGGAGCGACCTCTGTCAAAGACTGAGATTGAAATAAGTGCGCGGCCGCCTTCTACGGGCGGGCCGCTACGAGCGTCTGGAGACGCTTACCAGTAGCCAGTGGGCGCAAAAACCAGTGCCCCGACCAGCAGTCGTCCTCCGCGCCGGAAGCCGTCAATGTTTACGGCTGCCGCTGACAACGACCTTGGGATGGGCCACGCGGATGGACGGCGGATTGAAAGCTGTGTCGGATATTAACCGGTCAGTGCTACTTGGGCTATCGTTGGACGGATGGTATTGTATATACATTCACGAATGAACGTAAAAGTGACGATCATATGTGAACAAGAGCAGTGCGAGGGGAATCGTCTCGAAGGGCTGATGAGCGATAAACAAATGCATGACGTCGCTGCAATGCAATGTAAGGCGGTGTTAATGTTTGGCGCCGGGCAAGTAAGCTGGAACCCACGAAATAATGGTCAGACGAACCAAGGAAGAAGCGGCAGAAACGCGCAATAGTATTCTCGACGCGGCAGAACGGGTTTTTTTCGAGAAAGGCGTTTCACGCACCACGCTGGCCGACATCGCGCTGGAAGCCGGTGTTACGCGCGGCGCAATCTATTGGCACTTTGCGAACAAGGGCGACCTGTTCACCGCCATGTTCGACCGCAGCCTGTTACCGCTGGACGAACTCGTCGAAGCAACGCTCGACACCAAAGAGGCGGACCCGCTTGGCCGGATCCGCGACATCTTCATCTGGTGCATGCGCAATATCGCGCTCGACGAGCAGCGCCGCCGCGTATTCGACATCCTGTTTCTGAAATGTGAGTTCGTGGAAGACATGGGGCCGGTGCGCGAACGGCATCAGACGAACATGCGCGAGGGGAAGGAGAAGATCGAGCGCGGACTGCGCAATGCGGTTGATAAGGGCCAGTTGCCGGCCTTGCTCGACACGCGCCACGCCACCACCATCCTGCACGCGCTCTTCACTGGCATTCTCTACGACTCACTGATGTGGCCCGAGAGCATCGATCTCAAGAATGATGCCGAACGCATGATCGATTCCTGTTTCGACGTCATGCGCTATAGCCCCAGCATGCTGCTGCGTCCCGGCGAATCCTTGTAGCCGGGTCTGCCTGCGGTGCTATCGCAGACCGTAGCGCTGCGCGAGAAACAGGAAGATGGCGACACAGCAGAGCATCGCGGCCCACGCCCAGGCGGGCAGGCTGTGCGGATGCGAATGGCGAGGCGCGTGACCGGGCAGCCGGTGGCGCAAGACGCCGCCAAGGGCATCAGCCGTCGCCGCCGCGCGGGATTTTTGCGTCGCAGGGGCACCGTGACGGGCGAACGCCGCCGACATGCTGATCGGCCGCAAGAACACATGGCGTCGCGAGACCCCCGGTTCGGGCGTGATCGCCGGTGGGTGGCCATGCTTCGCCCGCACGACTTCGCAGAATTCGATAAAAAAATCGTCGGCGACTTCGCGCAGCGAGTTTTCGATCTGGCGCGCGGGCAAACCTGCCAGCGGCCCGGTGAGCGTTGCCCAGACCGTGTATTCGATCCATGTGGATGCCCCGTCCTCGTCCGGAATCAGTGCCACCGCGATTTGTCCGCGCAACGATCCCACGCCTTCGCCGCGCGCCTTGAAACTGAGGGTTTGCGCCTCGACCTCGCCGGGCCGGCCGTCATGGCGTGGCAAACGGGTGGCGTCGGCGACGTGCGCCCGGATCGCGTAGTGCGCCCGCAGCGCGCCGAGCGGCACCGTCAATCTCAACGTGTATTCGCCGCCGGCGAGGCGCACCAGGGATTCGCAGTTATCGATACTCGCGCGCACCAGCGCAAGATCTCCCAAGGCCTCGCGCACCTGAGCAGGCTCGAGCGGGATGCGTAAGGCATCGGCGACTTCCATCAGACTCTCCCAAGCATGGCGCCCACTGCAATGATATTGACCCGGCGTTTCAGGTACCGGCCGTCTCGTCGATACGATCGACTCGCGACGGATAAAACGCCAGATAGCTTTTAATTTGTGCGACGCCTTCTTTCGGCTGCTCGTAGCTCCAGACGGCGTTCTCGATCGGGCCGTCCTCAGTCAGCAGATGGTAGTACGTAGCATCGCCCTTGAAAGGGCAATATGAGGTATGCGTGGATTTCGAGAGGCGCGCCATGTTGACATCGGCACGCGGGAAATAATGCACCGGATCGTGGCCCGTTTCGCTCAGCGTCAGGGCTGCATGGGTGTCCGCAAACGTTACGCCTTGGTGAATCACGCGATGGCGCCGCGTATTCAGCGAGATTTCGATGTGATGGGTGTCGGTACTCATGGCACGCTCCCGGTACCAGGAAACGAAACGGCCGCCGCGCGGTTTGCAGCAACGACATAAAAAAGCCACGGGTTTCCGGGACCCGTGGCTTTCATTATGAGACAAGTTCAGGGTGCTTGTACAAGCTCCGCGAACGTCTTTTGGTACCTGCGCCACACTTGACGCTCCGCCGCAATCCTTTGTTTCATATGCGGTTTTACGTACGGTGGTCCATCACGGCGCATGCTGGTTCTGTTGGCGCTCGAAGACTTACTGCATGGACCAGTGGAAATCGGCCTTCGCCTTGCCATCGCCGGCCACCGTCACACCCTGCTTCTTTTCCGAATCCTTGTAGCGGGCGTAAACCGTGTAATGGCCCGGCGGCAACTTCACCAGCATGTACGGGCCTTGGGCGTCGGCCTTCAGCACCTCGGTATTCTTTGCATCGGCAATACGCACGTGGACGTCAGCCAGATAGTCCGACGTCGGCCCCGTGAAGCGCAGCGACAGCGGCCAATGCGCCTGCGCGCGAATCAGCGCGTGCGATTCGTCGAGCCCTACGCCGCCGGAAGTGAACGACACATCACCCTGCGTCTGGATCTGCGGCAAGCCACCGCCATTCGTGTTGCCGGCGCTGCTCATGTCGCTCGTTCCCCCGCCCACGGTCTGGGCGAACGCGCCTCCAGCCATACCGAACGTCATCACGGCCGCGAGCACCGCAATGGACGCTTTCGTCACGGCGGGCCGGTTGTGTTTAGTCAATGCAGCAGCGTTTGCTTCGGTATTTGCTTCAATCGCTGTTTTAGTCGTCTTGGTCATCGTGATCTGCTCCTTATGGACTTCAGACGCCTTTATCGGCGTTCCGCTTTTCCCCCGCCGTGTCCAGCACGCAACATTTTGGGCAATCGGGCCAAGCGGTTCGGGAGAGAAGCTATCAGCACGCTTCGTGCCTGCATCCCACCCCATTTTCCAGGGCGGCACGCGGCACGTGCCGCCCTGTTCCCGCATCGGATGGAGTTCAGCCGGCGCTTACATCATCTGACACATGACCTGATGCATCCCCCGGCAATCAACCCAGATCCACCGGCACGAAGATCTGGGCATCGTCGCGCTGGATCAGCAACGCGATGCTGTCGCCAGCGTGAGCCACCATCGTCTTCAATTGCTGCACGGTCGTGACGGGCTGGCCGTTGACCGCCAGGATCACGTCGCCGGCCTGGATCCCGGCGCTTTCCGCGGCGCCACCCGACTGTTGCACCAGCAAACCGCGAGACAGCGACGCGCTCTGCTTCTCTTCAGGCGTCAGCGGCCGAACGGCGACGCCCAGGCGGGCATCCTGCGATGCCGAATCGCCCTTGTCCGCACCCTGGCCCGTGCTGGCGGTCTTGGTATCGGACAACGTGCCCACGGTCACCGTCAGGTCCTTCGTGGCCTTGTCGCGCCAGACCTGCACCTTCGCCGTGGTTCCCGGCGCGAGCGCCGCCACCTGCGACGGCAACGCGTTCGAGTCCGCAACCGGCTGGCCATCGACCGAGAGGATCACGTCGCCGGGCTGGAGACCCGCCTTCGCCGCCGGACCACCCGCTTCAACCGAACTCACCAGTGCGCCATTCGGACTTTGCAGGCCGAACGACTTCGCGAGCGTCTGGTCCATACCCTGCACGGTCACGCCAAGACGGCCGCGATCCACATGCCCGGTCTTCACCAGCGCATCTTTCACCTTCATGGCTTCATTGATCGGGATTGCGAACGACAGTCCCTGGAAGCCGCCGGTCTGCGAATAGATCATCGAGTTGATGCCGATCACTTCGCCTTGCAGGTTGAAGAGCGGGCCGCCCGAGTTACCCGGATTCACCGGCACGTCGGTCTGGATAAACGGGGTGTAATTCTCGTTAGGCAACGAGCGCGATTTCGCGCTGATGATGCCGGACGTCACGGTGTTGTCGAAACCGTAAGGTGAGCCGATCGCAACCACCCACTGGCCGACCTTGCTGCCGTTCGGATCGCCAATCTTGACGGTCGGAAGGTTCTTCGCATCGATCTTCAGCACGGCGACATCCGACTGCTTGTCCGAACCGATCACCTTCGCGCGGTACTCACGCTTGTCGGTGGTCTTGACCGTGACCACGTTCGCGCCATCGACCACATGGGCATTGGTCAGGATGTAGCCGTCGCTGCTCACGATGAAACCCGAACCCAGGCTTTCGCTGGGGGTATCGGCGGCATTCTGGCCGTCGTTGCCGCCCATGCCCGGGACGCCATTACCGTAGAAGTGCTTGAAGAACTGGTAGAACGGATCGCTCGGATCGATCGGCAATTGCGGGTTGCCCCCATTCATGCCGCCATTCATGCCATTGCGGCGCGACGCGGTCTTCACCACGTGTTTCGCGCTGATGTTGACGACCGCCGGGCCGTAGGTTTCGACCAGCCCGGAGAAATCGGGAATACCGGTCTTCGCGGCGGCTTCGGCCGGCATCATCGCGGCTTGTGCCGGCGTGATGACCTGCGGTGCCGGGACGTTCCGGTTTCCGGCCACATAACCCGCCGACAAGGCAACGGCAACTGCAACCGCAACGGCGCTGCGGGAAATGATCTTCGCTTTCATCGTGTGCTCCTCGGGAATGCGCTTCAGGATGAAACGAAGAGTAAGAGGCCCCGCTTAAAGGGCACTTAAAGCCGGCGACTTAGGCCGCTTCAAGCCGATCTGAATTGAATCGAGACCAGCAAACCGCCGTTTTTCGATTCGGCGAGCGAAACTTTCGCGTCGTGCTGCATCGCGATCCGGCGCACGATTGCAAGGCCCAGCCCGCTGCCCGCCACGTCCGTGCGCGCCCGGCTGGAGCCCGGTCCCACGCGATAAAACCGGTCGAACACCCGCTCGCGCTCATCGGCGGGAATACCCGGACCGGTATCGGCGATCTCCACGGTGGGCTTGCCGTCGTCAAGCTGCAGGCAGACATCCACGCGACCGCCGCTCGGTGTGTATTTCGTGGCGTTATCGATGAGATTGTTGAACATCACGCGCAACGCATTGGCGTCGCCGGTAATGGTCGCCGGTTCGCTCGCTTCAATGCCCAGGTCGACACCACGCTGTTGCGCCACCAGCACGGACGCGCCCACGCATTCGTCCAGCAGTGCGTGCAGGTCCACCGGCTTGGTCTCGCTCTTGCCGTCGGGTTCCGAGCGCGCGAGTGCCAGCAGTTGCTCGGCCAGCCGCGTGGCGCGCGTGATACCCGCTTGCAAGTCGTCCAGCGCTTCCTTGCGTGACTCGTCGTCCTTCGCTCGCGCCACCAGTTGCGACTGGATCTGCACGGCGGCCAGCGGCGTGCGAAGCTCGTGCGCGGCATCGGCAACAAACGCCTTTTGCGTATCCAGCGCGGTCGCGAGACGTGCGAGCAACGCGTTCAACGCGCGCACGACGGGGACGACTTCTTCGGGCAAGCGGTTGTCGGGTAAAGGCTCCAGCGCTTCAGGATGACGGGTGTCGAGCGCACGCGTGACACGTTGCAACGGCATCAAACCCCGTCCGACGATGATCCATATCGCCATGCCGAGCAGCGGTAACAACACCACCAGCGGCCACA
This sequence comes from Caballeronia udeis, assembly GCF_044909315.1. Lineage (GTDB taxonomy): Bacteria > Pseudomonadota > Gammaproteobacteria > Burkholderiales > Burkholderiaceae > Caballeronia > Caballeronia udeis_A. The sequence continues at coordinate 15,748 of NZ_JBIYEB010000028.1, read as the reverse complement.
AGGTTCGCCACGCAACACCCGCCGCCAGCCGGTTGCGGATGGACAACGGCTGCGCGAGCTGGACGACGTTATCGCCAACAATAGCGCTGTAGACGCGCCATACACCACGGGGCGTGGCTTCCGTGGAAAAGCCCAGTTCCGCATGCGGCGCCAGCGGCACGCGCGGATGCGAGTAATACATGAGCACGCCGTTGCGGTTCCAGATCTGAATGACAACGCCTTCGTCGCTGTCGCTGCGCGATTGCAGCACGGACGAAAACGGCTCCGACGGCAACGCGGCCGCGATCTGTTCCAACTGGTAATCGAAGAGTTCGTTCGCTTCGGCCAGCGCCTGACGGTAGATCAGCCAGCCCGCAAACCCCACGCCGACGATCACCAGCGCCAGCAGCCAGACCAGCAGTTGGCGGCGAATGGAATGCATCAGGCTTCCTTCGACACCATATAACCAAGTCCACGGACATTGCGGATAAGGTCGGGCCCCAGCTTTTTACGCAGCGAATGGATGTAGACCTCGACCGTGTTACTGCCGATTTCCTCACCCCAGCCGTAGATTTTTTCTTCGAGCTGGCTCTTCGATAAAACCGCGCCCGGGCGAGCCATCAGGGCTTCGAGCAGCGCGAATTCGCGGGCCGAAAGAGCGATGGGATTGCCTTCCAGTGTGACCTGGTGGCCCACCGGGTCCAGCGTCAGTGCGCCGTGGCGGATCAGCGAGTCGCCGCGGCCCGCATGACGGCGGATCAGGGCACGCATGCGCGCGCCCAGTTCGTCGAGGTCAAAGGGTTTGACGAGATAGTCGTCGGCGCCGGCGTCCAGGCCTTTTACACGGTCGGCAATGGCATCCCGGGCGGTGACGATCAGCACGGGCAATGCGTTCCCTTTTGCTCTCAGGCTTTTGAGGACGTCGAGGCCATCGCGTTTCGGCAGGCCCAGGTCCAGCAGCATGAGATCGTAAGGTTCCCCACCTACCGCCGTCAGGGCGGCTTCACCGTCCTGCACCCAGTCCACCGCGAAACCGTCGCTGCGCAGCGCCTTGCGGACGCCTTCCGCAATCATTCTGTCGTCTTCTACCAGTAGGATTCGCATCGGTTCAGGTCACGGCTTGTCTTGGCTTTGCAGCCCGGACGATCATTCTAGCCGGGCCGAGTTAAGGCGGGCTTAAAAGGGCCTTAAGACGGGTTTTCGTCGCCGGCCACCCTGCACGCCCTTGGGTTCGCTTATTTTTAGAGACCCCGCCGCCGGCGCTAATGAGCGATGCATACCGATTTCGTTTCCGTGAAACCCTCAATCGCATATTTGCCGAATTCACGGCCTATCCCCGACTGCTTGTATCCGCCAAACGGCATGCCCGGATCCAGCGGAACGTGGCAATTCACCCATACCGTGCCCGCTTCCAGTCGAGGGATCAGGTTCATCACCGCCTTGAGGTCATTGCTCCACAGGCTGGCAGCCAATCCGGTGTGCCTATGCGGGGAAGTCGATAGTAATCCGTTGTATGCCCGTACCCGGGTTGTTTCAGCTCGACGCGCAGCCTCGCTCGCCGCTCGATCGTCTGAGTCAGCGCGAGTTGATCGCTATCCGGCTCTTTGGCGAAGGGCTGTCACACAAGGAGGTTGCGCAGCGCTCGGGCAATCGCGCCGACGACCGTGCGCCACTACTTGCGCTGCACCTATAAAAAGCTGGAAATGCACAACAAGAGCCAGATTCAGCGGTTGCTTGGTCTTGGCATGCGCGGCAACGGTCCATTGAGTGGAAATGGTTGAGTCGGGGCGCGAGCGCGCGCCGTGCATGCATGCATGCGTGCGTGCGTGCGTGCGTGCGTGCGGCACGAAATCGAGCACCGATTTCTCACCCCTGCAGCTTGACGATTGCACCGCGCCCATCACGGCTTCGCGTTGCGTCAACGCCCGGCGCCAAACCCGTCGAAGAACGCGCGCGCATTCACCTCCAGCGTATCAATGTGATACCCGCCCTCCTGCACGATCAGAGTCGGCAAGTTCAGCGCGCCGACCTGACGTCCGAGCTTGCCGAAACCCTCGGTGCTTACCGCGACCTGCGACTGAGGATCGTCCTTGTAGATATCAAAGCCAAGCGCCAGCACCAGTACGTCCGGCTGGAAGCGCTCGAGCACACGCGCGGCGGTATCGAGACGATCGAAGAACACGTCCTCCGGCGAACCATGCGGCATCGGCAAATTCACGTTGTAACCGTCGCCGGCCGCGTGGCCGTGCTCGTCGTCAAAGCCGGCAACGACCGGATAGAAGTTCGTCGGGTCGCCGTGAATGGAGACATACAGCACGTCGCTGCGGTCGTAGAAAATCTCCTGCACGCCCTGGCCGTGGTGCATGTCGGTATCGAGAATGGCTACGCGGCCAACCTTTGCACGCAGCGCCTGCGCCGCGATGGCCGCGTTGTTCAGGTAGCAGAAACCGCCAGCTGCTTCAGCGCGCGCATGATGCCCCGGCGGCCGGCACAATGCATACGCCTCACGCGCACCGTCAAGAATGGCGTTTGCCCCCGCCAGCGCGCTTTGCGCTGACCAGTACGCGGATTCGTAAGTATCGGTGCCGATCGGGCAACTGCCGTCGGCGAGATAACGCGCTGCTTGCCCGAGCACCCCACGCAGCGGATTGTTCTCGCGGATATACACATTCGACATCACTTCGTCGCCCCATTCGGCGGACACCTTTTTCCACTCGCGATGCGCCTCCTCAAGGAAGCGCAAGTAGTTCATGCCGTGCACTGCGGCGAGCGGCGCCGCGCCAAAGTCTGCGGGTTCGCGGACATCGAAACCCAGCGCCTTCGACGCCTCGACCAGCCGCAACGCGCGCTCCGGAATCTCCTGCGGTGTGCGCATCTGGCCACGCGAAAGATACGTGCGCGGATGATGCTTGAGTTGCAAAGGATGGAAGTAAGTCAGCATTGCCGGGTCCTTGTTACGCGGTGATCGTCGCGCCAATTACCGCACGCGCCAGTACCGCATTGATCAAAACGTTCGCGCCGCAGGTAACGTCTTCGGGAAGCGCGTCCTCCGCTTCATTGTGCGACAGCCCATCCACGCAGGGGATGAAGACCATGGCCGTGGGCACATGCCGCGCGAGGTGGATGGCGTCATGACCCGCGCCGCTGACAATGCGCTCGTAGGCGTAGCCGAAGCCTTTCGCGGCGTCTTCCACGAGATCGACGCACGTGGAATCAAACGGTGTCGCGGGGCTTTTCCAGTACGTTGCGATGTCGGCTTCAAGCCCTCGGTCCGCGGCGATTTTGCCGAAAGCCGCACGCACTTCGTTTTCCATCGCGTCGATTTTCGTGTCGTCGGCGTGACGCAAATCGACGGTGAACACAACGCGCCCCGCAATGGTGTTACGCGATGAATTCGGCACGTCCACCTGGCCGATCGTGACCAGTCCAAGCGGCGCGAAACCTTGCGCAATAGCTTCAAGTTCAAGCGCCATCGCCGCACTCGCAAACAACGCGTCCTTCCGATACGGCATCGGCATCGTGCCGGCGTGCGCGGCAACGCCCGTGACTTCGACATCGAGCCAGCGGATTGCCTGCCCGCCGGTGACAACGCCGATAGGATTGCCGTGACTCTCCAGAATCGGCCCTTGTTCGATATGCGCTTCGAAATACGAATCGACGTGTTGAACACCGAGTCCGCGTGTTCCCGCACAACCGATTTCGTTTAACGCCTCGCACAACGTCACGCCTTCAGCGTCCTTGGTCTGCAGCGCAGTGTCCAGCGGCGTCGCGCCGACAAACACTGCCGAGCCGAGCATGGCCGGCGTGAAACGCGCGCCCTCTTCGTTTGTCCACGAGACGATCTCGATGGCCTTCCCGGTCACCACATCGTGATCATTCAACGTGCGCACCACCTCGAGCGCGGCCAGAACACCGTAGACGCCATCGAAGCGACCGCCTTCCGGTTGTGTATCCAGGTGACTGCCGATCAAGACCGGTTTCGCGTTCGCGTCCGTGCCTTCGCGACGCGCGAACAAGTTGCCCACTTCATCGGTACGCACCGTCATTCCTGCTTCGCTGCACCACGTGGCGAACAACTCGCGCCCGCGCCGGTCTTCTTCCGTCAATGCAAGGCGACGCACTCCGCCTTTCAAGGTCGCGCCGATTTTCGCCATCTCCATCAGGGTCGCCCACAAACGCGGACCGTCGATTTTCAACATGATTCGGTAGCCTCCAGATTCAGCGAGTCGCCAGTGCTTCCGGAGCGTCGGCACGGCGATGTTTCAGCGCATCGAGTGCGACGATAGAGAGCAGTGAAATCCCGGCGAGACACGTATAAAACACCGCGAGCGGCCACCATTGACCGGTGAATTTATGTGCAAGCCAGGTGCCCACGAGCGGCGTCAAACCGCCCGCAATCGCGCCGCAGACCTGATAAGAAATCGAGATTGCCGAGTAGCGCACACGCACCGGGAACACGCCGCTGACAAAACCCGCGATCACCGAATAGAAGCTCGCCATGCAGACCACCGCAATCGCGATGCCGATAATCATCGACACCATGTTGCCGCTCTGTACGAGGATGAACATGGGATACGGCGAGATCATCGCGCACAGCGCCGTGAGCTTGAGAAAGCGCGCACCGCCGATCTTTTCGGCCAGCCAAGCGGCGAGCGGCTGCGTGAGGAACTGGATGATTGCAACCGCAAACAGGCAATCGAGGATCAGCGATTTCGTCACGCCCACATACTGCGTGGTGTACGAAATCATGAAGGTGTTGGTGAAATACACGCCCGCAATGCCGATCGTATTTGCGCCAATGCAGAACGCGACCAGCGCGCCCGATGAGCGGAACACTTCGGCTATCGGCAATTCAACCGTGCGCTTGGACAACTTCTCGCGCTCGAATTCCGGCGACTCGTTCACACCCATTCGAATCATGATGCCGACCACGAGCAACACCGCGCTTATCAAGAACGGCAGACGCCAGCCCCACGCGATGAACTCCTCATGCGGCATGGATGTCACCGCGCGGAACGCGATCAGCGAAAGGATCAGTCCGGCCGGGCTGCCCAATTGCGCGAACGACGCGAAGAATGTCCGCCGCCCCTTGGGTGCATGTTCGGCTGCCATCAACACCGCTCCGCCCCATTCGCCGCCGACCGCGATGCCCTGCACCACACGCAGCAGCACGAGCAGGACCGGCGCGAGCACACCGACCTTCGCATAAGCCGGCAGCAAACCGACGCATACGGTCGCCACGCCCATCATCATCAGCGTGGTCATCAGCGCTTTCTTGCGGCCGATCTTGTCGCCAAGGTGCCCGAAGATCAGACCGCCCAGGGGCCGTGCGAAGAAACCAACGGCAAAGGTGGCGAACGACGCCATGGTGCTGATGAACGGATCATGCGACGGGAAATACAGTTCGCCGAACACCAGCGCGGCGGCGGTGGCGTAGATGTAGAAGTCGTACCACTCGATCATCGTGCCGATAAAAGCGGCGGTCGCCGCGCGCACGGGCTGGCGGGTTGAAATGGGTGCTGGGGTCACGGTGGCTCCTGAAGCGCTGCGGATACAACACATCAACATGTTGTCAGGCTGTTTTATCGCCAGCCATAAAACATTAGTCCAATTTCGATTTATTATTCACCGTATAAATTTGGCTAATACCTCTGCCTGTACAACGGACCTCTTCATGACTCAACGGCGTGTGGATATCACGCGATTCCTGAATGACCGGCTCGACTGGAACCTGCTGCGGACCTTCCTGGTGATCATGCAGGAGCGCAGCGTGAGCCGCGCCGCCGCGCGCCTGCATCTCACCCAGCCGGCGGTGAGCCAGGCGCTCAAGCGCCTGGAAGACACGCTCGGGCGCAGCCTGATCCAGCGCCGCGGTCCGCACTTTGAACCCACGCGCGCGGGCGACGAGGTGTACCGGATCGCAAGCGATATCTATGGCCACATGTCGCGGCTAGAGACCGAACTCGATGACCGCAGCGAGGACATCACCGGTTCGATCCGGCTCTTGACGGTGAGTCGCATCGACTCCGGCGTGTACGACGAGTTTCTCGGCGAATTTCACCGGACTTATCCGCGCATCGACTTGCATATCGAAGTGATGCGTTCGTCGGACATCATTTCGTCGCTGCTGCAAAAGACCGCGACGGCGGGGCTCAGCCTGTGCCGTACACCTATCGATAAACTCGAGCAGCGGTGTTTCCTGCGCCAGCGATACGCCATTTTTTGCGGCCGGTACCATCGCCTGTTTGGACGGCACGGGCTGTCCATGGAAGACCTGCTCGCGGAGAATTTCGTGTCGTTCACGAGCGACCAGATTGGCGACAGCTTGTCGCCGCTGACCGTCTTTCGCGACCAGCGCGGGTTCACGGGACGGATCGTGGCGGCATCGCCCAGCCTGGACGAAGTGCGGCGGCTGATCTTCGCGGGATACGGCATTGGTTGCCTGCCCGAGCACATTGTCCGCGACGACCTCACGCAACAGCGCCTCTGGCGTTTGCCGCCGGAGGAAGGTCTGGTCGATGTCGACGTCGATCTGTTGTGGCATCGCGGACGCAAGATGAACGCGGCGGAGCAGGCGTTTCTCGATGGCATGGAGCGCACGATGCAACGTTATTCACTACCCGAGCGGCTGGCCCCGCGCTGAGTCCTGGGTGGACTGCGGGGCGCCAGGGCTTCGCACCCGACGCCGGATGAAAGCCGGCAAACCTTAAACCGTAAGCAGAACCCCCATACAATAGCCGCACCGCTCGGGTGCCCCTCGCCCTGCAATCCGCAAAACCGCACGACATCACGATCCGACCACATGTATAGAGCCCCCTTTTTGAACAGGAAAAATCCACTTGTCAAACGTTGGCGTGCAGCCGCGACCCTGGTCATAAGCGCAGCCACTTTCACCTTCGCGATGAACACGCCGGTCGAGGCCCGCGGCAGTGGCGGTCCCAAAGCGGAAGCGCAGCAGCAAACGGCGAAACGCGCCGCGGCGAAGAAGTCGAAGTTCAACAAGCGCGTCGTCGTCCCGGCCGGCCCGCTGCCGGCCACCGTCATGGCGGCGCTGGCACGCGCCCACGTGCCGCTTTCATCGATGAGCGTAGTGGTCGAGCGGATTGGCGGCAACGGCGTGCCGCTCGTCGCGATCAATGCCAACGAGCCGATGATGCCCGCCTCCACCATGAAGCTGGTCACCACGTACTCGGGCTTGTCGCTGCTGGGCCCGGATTACCGCTGGAAAACCACCGCCTACGCCGACGGTGAAGTCGATGCAAATGGCGTCCTTCACGGCAACCTGTATATCCAGGGCACGGGCGATCCGAAACTCGTGCCGGAAGAACTCATCGACTTGGTGGACCAGATCCGCCGCAACGGCATCACGGGCATTGATGGTGCGCTGGTGCTGGACAAACGCTACTTCGATACGTCCACGCGCGACCTCCCCGCCTTCGACGCCGACGAAAGCGCGCCCTACAACGTCGGCCCGGATCCGCTGCTGTATGCGTTCAAATCGCTGTCGTTCACGCTGACGCCGAGCCCGGACGGCCAGGTAGCGATCGACGTGCTGCCGCAACTCGCGCAGTTGCAGATCGACAACGAACTGCACGTCACGCGCGGCGCTTGCGCGGGCTCCCTGCCGGCGGCGTCGCCGAGCGTGGCGCAAACCACGGGCGGTTTCGTGCAGGCGTCGTTTATCGGCGACTATCCGCTGCGCTGCGGCCCACGCACCATCAACGTCGCCGCACTCGACCACTCCACCTTCTTCGCCGGCGGCTTCCTGGCGCTGTGGAAACAGGCGGGCGGGACCTTCAACGGCACCACGCGCGAAGGCCCGACGCCGGTCAGCGCGAGGCTGGTCGGCACGCACCGCAGCCCGGTGTTGTCGGATATCGTTCGCGACATCAACAAGTTCAGCAACAACGTGATGGCGCGCAACCTGTTCCTGACCATTGGCGCCGCGATGGGCAAACCGCCCGCAACAACCCAGAAGTCATCGGCGGCGATCCAGGCGTTCCTGCACCGGAGCGCGCTGCCCATGACCGGCCTCTACCTCGATAACGGCTCGGGCCTGTCGCGCGAAGAACACATCACGGCGCAATCGCTCGCCGACCTGCTCACGGCAGCGAATTCGAGTCCGGTGGCACAGGTCTTCATCGAGTCGTTGCCCATTGCGGGCGTGGACGGCACCATGCGCAACCGGCTAACCAACGCGGGCGCGGGCGGTAACGCCCACATCAAGACGGGCACGCTGCGCGACGTGCGGGCCATCGCCGGCTATGTGGGCGCGGAGAACGGCGAGAGCTACGTGGTCGTGAGTTTTATCAACGATCCGCGCGCCGAAGCGGCGCGGGCGGCGCATGACGCGCTGCTCGAGTGGGTTTATGAAGGCGCGCGCCGCACGGCATCGGCTGAATGAGGCGCTTCCTGACCCGCTTAGAACCCGAGGAAGCCCAGTCTGCAAGCACAGGCAAACCCTCGTAGGAAACAATCTCAAATCCTCTTAAAGATTCGGTAAGCTATCGCCACGCCAAGCCGACGACACGCATTGTCCGCAGTGCGTGTCGTTTGAAGCCAGCGCCCAAGCGGAAAGCCAGCCGACAGAAAACTCGAAACGGCGTGCAGACCACATGACCAGATAAACGAGGACCGAGGAGATGAAGTCAATGAAACCTGCCCTGACGAAACCCGCTGCGCGTCAAACGCGCTGGCTGCTCGCCGTCCAGACGGCCACGGCATGCGCCGCGTTTGCATTGCTGGCCGCTTGCGGCGGCAGCAGCAATAACAACAGCACGCCCCCGGGCGGTGTGACGCTGCAAGTGGTGTCGTTTGGCGACAGTCTCTCGGACGTGGGCACGTATGCGCCGGTCGCAGCAGCGAACTTCGGCGGCGGCCGCTTCACGACCAATCCCGGCCAAGTCTGGACCCAGAACGTCGCGCAGTATTACGGCGGCACGCTGACCGCGGCGAATACCGGCGGCTTCGGCATCCCGCTTTCGGCGGCCAGCGGTTTGGGTTATGCACAAGGCGGCGCACGCGTGACGCTGCAGCCGGGCGTTGGCCATGCCACGCCGGGCACGCCGAACGCCGACTACTCACAGGCCACGACGATCCCGATCAACGACCAGGTGACCCAGTTCATCACGTCGCATGGCTCGTTCAACGCCAACCAGCTCGTGCTGGTGAACGGCGGCGCCAACGACATCTTCTACAACCTGACCGTCGAGCAAGCGACTGCCGCCGGCATCCAGGCCCAGCTTGCCGCGGGAACCATCACGCCGGCGCAAGCGCAGGCAGCGGGCGCCGCTGCGCAGACTGCCGCGACGAGCGCCATCAGCCAGGCCGCAATCGACCTGGCGACGGTGGTTGGCCGAGTGCTGCAAGCCGGTGCAACGCACGTGGTGGTATCGACCGTTCCTGATATTGGCGGAGCGCCGCTGGGCTTGGCCAGCGCCGATCAAGGCGTGACCTTCTCGCAAGTGACGCAGTTGTTCAACGGCACGTTGAAAGGCGCGCTGCAGCAGGCCGGGCTGTTGTCGAAGGTGGTCTACGTCGACGCCTACAGCTGGGTGGACGGTATCCAGGCGAACTTTCAGGCGAACGGCTTCACGGTGTCGAATACGGGCACGGCCTGCAATCTCGCCGCGATGACCGCTGCCGCGACCAAGCTGGGCGAGCCGGATCCGTCGGCATTCGCTACGTCGCTGTTCTGCTCGCCGCAAACCTATACGGTGGCCGGCGCGGACCAGTCGTACATGTACGCCGACACGGTCCACCCGACGACGCATCTGCACGCACTGTTCTCCACGTTCGTGGAGCAGCAGATTGCTGCAAGCGGGCTGGGGAAATAATCCCGGCTGGAGGAGCGTGAAATAGAAAATGCCCGGTCTTCTTCTGACCGGGCATTTTGCATTTTGGGGGCGCTTCCCGTCGCCGTCAGACTGGGAATTTATTGCCCCGCATTTTCGCAGGCGGGTTTAGAAACTTATTTGTATCTTAACTATTCAAATCGCCTTGACCCATGATTCGAAAGGCTTTTTTAGGTGATCTTGCCTCACGTGGCGCCAGCCGGCCGCCCGTCTAACCCCTGCTCTTCAAACGCCGCCGCCGCGCGTCCCAACCGGTCGTTCACCGCGCTCCATTCCGTCGAATCCGGCAGCGTCTCGATCAAAATCCGCTCGACATTCGCGCAATCGAGCGCGCGCAGCAGACCGTACAGTTCGCGTGCATAGCTCTGCGGGTCATCAGGCGCAGCAACGAAATGGACATTTGGCGCGTGGGCCCATTTACCCGCGCTCGATGCCCGCGCGACCAGCGCCAGCTTCTTGCCGCCACTCGCCGGATGCGCGGCGAGCATCCGTTCCAGCGCCGCGAACGGCAGCAAACTGAGCGGCGTGCGCGGCGCGTAGTGCGCCTTCAGCGTGCCGGAGGCGCGTGGCGCGCTGGCGTCGCTGCCATCGGGCAGACGCGGCATCACGCCAAGCACGTCCGCAATCTCCAGCGGACTCACATGCCCCGGCCGGAGCAACGCGGGAAAGCCCCGTGATAAGTCAAGAATTGTAGATTCGATGCCCACATTCGCCACCCCGCCATCGAGCACATGCACGCTTGAGCCGAATTCGTCGCGGACATGCTGCGCCGTGGTCGGGCTGACATGCCCGAACCGGTTCGCCGATGGCCCCGCCACGCCGCCATGACCATCGCGCAGGGTGCTGAAGGTGGTGAGCAGCGCCTGCGCGACCGGATGTGACGGGCAGCGGATAGCGACGGAATCCTGCCCGCCGCTGACCGCCGCCGGCACGTGCGCCGCGCGCTTGAGGATCAGCGTGAGCGGGCCGGGCCAGAAAGCATCGATCAGTTTCTGCGCGTCGGCTGAAAGCGTCTGGACCCAGTACGCCGGATCGCTGCCGGGCGCGAGATGCACGATCACAGGATGATTCGACGGCCGCCCCTTTGCCGCATAGATCCGCGCGATGGCCTCGGGATTCTCGGCATCGCCGCCCAGTCCGTAGACGGTTTCCGTCGGAAACGCGACGAGCTGGCCGGCGTCGAGCAACGTGGCCGCCTCCCGGATCTGCGCGACGGTGGGGGTGTCGAAAGTCATCGAGGTCAGTCCAGCGCAATGTGCAGCATGCGGGCGCAATCGCGCGCCGCTGTGCGCACTTCTTCCAGCGTGGCCCCAGTGAAATTCACATGGCCCATCTTGCGGCCGGGCCGCGCCTCTTCCTTGCCGTACAGATGCAGGCGCGCAGTCGGCAACGCCATCACGTCATGCCACGGCGGCGTGCGCGCTTTCGCGCCTTCGAACCAGATGTCGCCGAGAATGTTCAGCATGGCGGCCGGCGAATGCTGGCGTGTGTCGCCGAGCGGCATGCCGGTCATCGCGCGGACTTGCTGCTCGAACTGGCTGGTCGCGCAGGCATCTACGGTGTAGTGGCCGGAATTGTGCGGGCGTGGCGCCATTTCGTTCGCGATCAGCGTCCCGTCTTCGAGGATGAAAAACTCCACGCACAGCACGCCGACGTAATCCAGCTTCGCGGCGATAGTCAGCGCGGCGTCCTGCGCCTGGGCCACGAGAGCAGGCGACGCATCCGGCGCCGGCACGACGGTCTTCGCCAGAATTCCGCCAACGTGCTGGTTCTGCGCGAGCGGAAAGACGGCCGACTTCCCGTCGCCCGCGCGCGCGATCAGCACCGACACCTCGAACTTCAGCGGCATGCGCTTTTCGAGCACGCACGGCACGCCCGCGAGCGACCCGTAAGCCGTGCGCACTTCATCCACATTGCGCACGCTTGTTTGGCCTTTACCGTCGTAGCCCAGGCGCGCCGTCTTCAGAATGCCCGGCAATACGGCGGCGATCTGTTCGTCGCTCAAGGCGGCCAGCGCCTCGGGCGACTCGATCACCACATGCGGCGCCACCGGCACGCCCGCGCTCGCGATAAACCGTTTCTCCGCCACACGATCCTGCGCAATGGCGACACACCGGCCGGCGGGGCTCACGAAGGTGGTTTTCGCGATGAAATCGAGGCTGGCGGACGGCACGTTCTCGAATTCCGTCGATACCGCCGCACACAAGCGCGCGAGTTCGGTCAGCGCGGCGGGGTCGTCGTAGGCCGCGCGCAGGTGTTTATCGGCGACGGAACCGGCGGGACTCGCCTCGTCCGGATCGAGGACCGCCACGCGATAGCCCATGGACTGCGCGGCGAAACAGAACATGCGGCCAAGCTGGCCGCCGCCGACCATGCCGAGCCATGCGCCCGGCTGGATGGGAGAACTGGGTTGGGTGTGTGCGTTCATCTTGTGGGGTCGGTCAATCAGTCTCGGCCGGAAATATTGCCGGAGGTGTTACGTGAAACGGCTACGATTACAGCGGCGGGAGGACCATGGCGTGCGCTGCGTCGTTCTGGCGCGCGCGGAATGCCGCGAGCTTGTCAGCGTAGGCCGTTTGGGTGACAGCGAGTATGGAGACCGCGAACAACGCCGCGTTCGCCGCCCCCGCCTCGCCGATAGCAAACGTCGCCACGGGCACGCCCTTGGGCATCTGCACGATCGAATGCAGCGAATCCACGCCCTTCAAATATTTACTCGATACCGGCACGCCCAGCACCGGCACCGTGGTCTTGGCGGCGAGCATGCCCGGTAAATGCGCCGCGCCGCCCGCCCCCGCGATGATCGCCGCAAGGCCACGCGCCCGCGCGCTTTCGGCGTAGGCGAACATTTCGTCGGGCATGCGGTGCGCCGATACAACCTTCGCTTCGTAAGGCACGCCGAATTCCTGCAGGATCGCGACCGCGTTTTTCATCACGTCCCAGTCGGAACTGGAACCCATCAACACGCCGATCAACGGTGCGTCGTGCGTGTGGGCCGCGGCGGCGGTCTGGACTTCGCTCATCGTGCTGCATTCCTTTGGGGTGGACAGGCCTTCGGCGGCCTTTTTCGGGTGATGCGGATTGATAGCTTGCCGGTCATCGTGGAACGGCTTTCCGGGCTCGGCGATGCAAACTTGGGTGCGTTGAGCGCCCGCGGCTTTTTCCCGGCCGTTACGGCGGCCAGGCCACAGGAAACGCCCGCCGCAGCGAGCGCCATCCTGGCCGCCTGAAACCTTACGCCAGCGACTGCCCGGTCAACCGTTGCAGCGCTTCTTCATACTTTTCGGCCGTTTTCGCGACCACATCGTCGGGCAGCTTCGGCGCCGGGGGCGTCTTGCCCCACGCTTGCGTTTCGAGCCAGTCGCGCACGAATTGCTTGTCGAACGACGGCGGGTTCGTGCCCACCTGATAACCGTCCGCCGGCCAGAAACGCGATGAATCCGCCGTCAGCACTTCGTCCATCAGGAACAGTTCGCCGCGCGTGTCCAGCCCGAATTCGAACTTCGTATCCGCGATGATGATGCCGCGCGTTGCCGCGTACTCGGCCGCTTCCTTGTACAGCTTGATCGAAATTTCGCGGATGGTGGCCGAGAGTTCCGTGCCAATCCGGCGTTCCATCTCATCGTAGGTGATGTTTTCGTCGTGATGGCCCATTTCCGCCTTCGCTGCCGGCGTGAAAATCGGCTCGGGCAGCTTTTCCGCGTTCTTCAGGCCCGGCGGCAATGCCACGCCGCAGACCGAACCCGTGGCCTGATAGTCCTTCCAGCCGCTACCGGCCAGATAACCGCGCACGACCGCTTCCACGAGGATCGGCTCCAGGCGCTTCACGACGACGGCGCGGCCTTTGACCTGATCGGCTTCATCGGCGGCAACGACGGTTGCCGGATCGATGCCCGTATTGTGGTTCGGCACGATGTGCGAAAGCTTCGCGAACCAGAAATCGGCCATCTGGTTCAGGACGCGGCCCTTGTTCGGAATGGGCTCGCCCATGATCACATCGAACGCCGAGAGGCGGTCGGTGGTCACGATCAGGAGTTTGTCCTTGCCGACTGCGTAGTTGTCGCGGACTTTGCCGCGGCCAAGCAGGGGCAACGATTTCAGCGTGGATTCGTACAGCGGGGAATGTGGGGTGGACATCGTCATCTACCGGAAAAGTGCCGCAAATCAGGCTGAGAGAAAAAACCAACACGCCGTTCCCCGGAATTGCGGGAACGGCGGTTCGTGTCGGCTGGCCCTGTCAGGCGCCCGGGGTCAGCCTTTGCATTCATTCTGCGGTTTGATGCCCGGCGCAAAACCGGGCGACAAGCGCGACTCACCTCTATTGTAAACGGGTCGGGCGGACGACTCGATTTTGGTTCATCGACGGCGAGGCCGCAGACGAAACCGCCCGCTACGCCGTCGAGGATGGCCATCTCAAAAAAGGCCGTCCAGCGGGCCGTTCAAACGCCTGCCCCGGGCTTATCAATCAACTTTTGACCCAAGGCAGGCTGGCGCTGCAAGCCCGGTCAGACCGGGCCAAAGCGCTTGTCTCGACTTGCTTAGCGGACGATTTGAGCCAGTTCGCCGGACTTGTACTTCTCGGCGATTTTATCGAGCGGGACCGGTTTGATCTTGCTCGCCTGGCCCTCGCAGCCGAATTGCATGTAGCGTTCGAGGCAAATCTTCTTCGCCGCCTCGCGGGCGGGTTTCAAATAGTCGCGCGGATCGAATTTCGACGGATTTTCGCCGAAATAGCGCCGAATTGCACCCGTTATTGCCAGACGCAGGTCGGTATCGATGTTCACCTTGCGAACGCCGTGACGGATGCCTTCCTGGATTTCCTCGACCGGCACGCCATAGGTTTCCTTCATGTCGCCGCCGAATTCGCGGATTTCGGCCAGCAGGTCTTGCGGCACCGACGACGATCCGTGCATCACCAGATGGGTGTTCGGGATGCGTTGGTGGATTTCCTTGATGCGCTGGATGGCGAGGATATCGCCCGTTGGCTTCTTGGTGAACTTGTACGCACCATGCGACGTGCCAATAGCGATAGCTAACGCGTCGCACTGGGTTTTCTTCACGAAGTCGGCGGCTTGTTCAACGTCGGTGAGCAACTGCTCGCGGGTCATCGTGCCTTCGGCGCCGTGACCGTCTTCCTTGTCGCCCTTCATGGTTTCGAGCGAGCCGAGCACGCCGAGTTCGGCTTCCACCGTCACGCCAATGGAATGGGCTGCTTCGACCACCTTGCGTGAGACGTCGACGTTGTATTCATACGATGCGACGCTCTTGCCGTCGGCTTCAAGCGAGCCGTCCATCATGACGCTGGTGAAACCGCTGCGGATGGCGGCCATGCAGACTGCGGGGGACTGTCCGTGGTCCTGGTGCATCACGACCGGGATATGGGGATATGACTCGACCGCTGCTTCAATCAGGTGACGCAGGAACGCTTCGCCTGCGTATTTCCGCGCGCCGGCGGAGGCCTGCATGATGACCGGTGCATTGACCTGGTCGGCAGCGGACATGATGGCTTGTACTTGCTCCAGGTTGTTGACGTTGAATGCTGGGAGCGCATAGCCGTTTTCAGCCGCGTGGTCCAGCAGTTGACGCATTGATACGAGAGGCATGGGTAAAACTCCTTGAGATGGAACGAAGTCTTTTATTGGCTGTTTGCGGTGTTTTTGCTCTTTTGGGCATCGCCAGGTTTGTAATATTTTAGCCGGGCCGATAAGCGGCCTATGTGCTCGTTCGCACCGGTGGCGGTTTTTTGGGGACGTGGGTAGGGCGAGGATGCAGCAGGGACAAAGCTTGGGATGCTGGTATCGGGCTTAACAGCCGGCGTTAATGAGGGTGTCCCGGATTTTGTGTAAACGGGTTTTCGTTTAACGCGGCGACATCCGGTCTTCGAACTGGATAGTGAAGCGGTTTAGGGCCGCCTT